>CAWGDF010000015.1:0-37011 GCA_963821275.1 uncultured Thermoleophilaceae bacterium | reverse complement strand
CGCGAGACATCGAGGCGTTCCGCTACCTCCTGCTGCGAGCGCTCCTCCTCGCAGTAGAGCTACGCCGCATGCATCGCGCCGAGTAAGTCGGCCGTCAGTCTGTGCGCCAGATCCGTCACCGTCGTCACGCGCGCAGCCAGGGGGCCACGCCGCGCGCCGAGTCCCCGTGGGCGTCAAGCACCGCGAGGAGCTGCTCGAAACGCCGCCGGACCGTGCCGTTGAGGAAGGCGCGGCGCTCTTCGGGCGGCATGAGGGCGCTCTCTTTCCACAAGGATCGGCCGGCGATGAAGCCCGCGGCGCCGCCCCGCACCGACGCGCCGAGCTGGTCGCAGAACTCCTCGTGATCCACGCCGGCCGAGAGCACCGCCCACGGCGTGGCGATCGCCGATGAGACCGCCTCGCAGGCGGCGAGTGAGCCCGGGTACTCGAGCTTGAGCAACTTCGCGCCACACGCCTCGAGCAAGACCGCGCTGTCACGGATGAGATCGCCCCGCCGAGCCGCAAACGCCGCCGGGCTCTCATCGCCCAGCCGGTAGGTCATCGCCTCGATGACGCACAGGAGGTGCTCGTTGCGGCAGTCGTTAAGCGCCGCGCGGACCAGCTCGGCGGTGTAGCCGTCGAGGTCCTCACGGTCCGGACGGACGAAGACCATGATTTTGGCCGCCGTGGCGCCTCGTTCACGCGCCCCCGCCGCGCCGAGGCCGTCGATCAACCGCGACCGGCGCAGCCCGCCAACGGTGTCGAAGCCGTCAGCCTCGATCCTGACCAGGAGGCCCACATCGCGGGCCAGGGCACCGCGATCGACGATGTCCACCACGGAAACGTCCGGATCGAGGAGCACTGCGCTGGCGCCGCGCCCTACGGTGTCGACGATGTCGTACTTGATTGCGCGCTGCGCCTCGGCGTCGGCCGGAAGCCCGGCCGCCTCGAGCATCTCGACCAGTGGGTCGCCGTGGTCGGCGGCGATGACGGAAAGCCGCCCGCGGGAGTCGGAGATCCGCGTCAGCGCGGCGATCTCGGCTGTCGTGAGGGCAGCGATCGCGGCAGCATCGCAATTTCGGGCCGAGCGGACGCGCGCGACGTGACGCAGCGGGTGCGAGGGAATGTCGTCGTGATCGTCGGGTCTGTCAACGTCGACCTGGTGGTGGCCACGGAGCGGCTCCCGGGTCGCGGCGAGACCGTGCTGGGCCGCCGCCTCGAACGCTACGGCGGCGGCAAGGGGGCCAACGCGGCGGTCGCCGCGGCGCGGCTGGGCGCGGAGGCGCGGCTGGTCGCCGCCGTGGGCGACGACGCTCTGGGCCGGGACGCCCTCGCCGAGCTGGGCCGCGAGGGGGTCGACGTCGGCGAGGTGAGCACGGTGTCCGGCGAGGCGACGGGCGCGGCGCTCATCGTGGTCGATGGGAGCGGCGACAATCAGATCGCCGTCGGGGCCGGGGCCAACTCCGCTCTCTCACCCGATCGTGTCCGGCGCGTGCTCGAAGGCGTCTTGAATCGAGCCGGGTGCCTGCTTGTCAGCCTGGAGGTCCCGCACGAAGCCGTGCACGCCGCCGTGGTGGCAGGCCGAGAGCGCGGGATTCCGGTCGTCGTCAACCCCGCGCCGGCGCGCCCGTCCGCCCTCGAGCTCGCCGCGCTCGGGCCGATCTTCACGCCCAACGCGGGCGAGGCTGGCCGGCTGACCGGCGAGACGGACAAGCGGCGGGCAGCGGCCGTGCTCGCTCGACAGACCGGCGCGCCGGTCATCGTTACCGACGGCTCAGAGGGAGCCCTGCTGCTCGAGGAGCCCGGCGCCGAGGCGCTTGCTTTGCCCCCGCCCTCCGGTGTGACGGCCGTGGACACCACGGGCGCGGGAGACACGTTCTCAGGGGCCCTTGCCACCCGCATCGCGAAAGGCGACAGCCTGCGTTCCGCCGCGGGCTTCGCGGTCGCGGCGGGCGCCTGTGCGATACGCGCCCGCGGTGCGCGCGCCGGCATGCCCACGGAGCCGGAGGTCCATGCGGTCCTCGGCCGGGGTTAGACTCACCGGCGGCGCGCGAGTCATGCGCCGGCCGACGAGGAGGAGCTGAAGCCATGCCCGAGCCCGAGCCTGTGCTGGAGGCGCGCCAGATCGTAAAGCGCTTTGGCCGTGTGCAGGCCTTGCGAGGCGCGAACCTCACCGTCTACCCGCAGGAGGTCGTCGCGCTCGTAGGCGACAACGGTGCGGGCAAGAGCACGCTGGTGAAGACGGTAGTCGGCGTCCATCCTCCCGACGACGGCGAGATCCTCTTCGAGGGCAAGCCCGTGAAGGTCAACACGCCCCATGACGCGCGCGATCTGGGCATCGAAACCGTCTATCAGGACCTCGCGCTGGCGGCGGAGGTCGACCCCTCGGCGAACATGTTCCTGGGGCGGGAGATCCTGCGCTCCGGGGCGCTTGGCAAGCTCGGCTTCCTGGACAAGAAGGCCATGCGACGGCGCAGCGACGAGGCCTTCGATTCACTTGGCGTCAGGATCCAGGACACGAGCGCGCGCGTGGCGAACATGTCCGGCGGCCAGCGCCAGGGCATCGCCATCTGCCGAGCCGTCACGTGGGCGAGCAAGATCGTCTTCATGGACGAGCCGACGGCGGCGCTCGGCGTCGTGCAGACCCGCAACGTCCTCGACCAGATCAGGCGCGTGCGCGAGCACGGGCTGTCCGTCGTCCTGATCAGCCACAACATGCCCGAGGTCTTCGAGGTGGCAGACCGCATCGAGGTGTTGCGGCTCGGCGAGCGCGTCGCGAGCCTGAGGCCGACGGACGTGTCGATGGAGGAGGTGGTCGCCGCGATGACCGGCGCGCTCACATTCCACGAGAAGGAGGACTAGGGGGTGGCCACCCCCCCGACGCCAACCGAAGACGTCGCGGCGGAGGAGCTGCTCGAGGAGGAGCGGGAGCCGTGGTGGCAGCGCCTCGTCACGGGCCAGAGCACGGCGATCGCCCTGATCCTGGTCGGGCTGATCGCCGTCTTCTCGTTCCTGCAGCCCGAGGAGTTCCTCGACGTCAACAACGCCCGCAACATCGCGACCGACGCCGCGGTCCTGCTCGTGGTCGCGGTCGGCCTGACCTTCGTGATCATCACGGCCGGCATCGACCTCTCGGTCGGCGCGGTGCTCGTCTTCTCCGGCGTCGTGGCGGCGAAGCTCATGAACGAGATAGGCGGCGACAACTGGGGTGTGATCCTCGCCGGCCTCGGGGTCGCGCTAGCGTCCGGACTGGGATGGGGCCTGCTGAACGGCTTCCTCGTCGCCAAGGCGAAGATTCCCGCGTTCATCGTCACGCTCGGGCACGCTGGGCATGGCGCTCGGCTCGGCGCTTCTGATCACGGGCGGCGTCGACCAGCGCGACGTGCCGTTCAAGCTCATCGACACCGTCGGCAGCGGACGGGCATTCGACGAGATCCCCTACCTCGTGCTGATCGCGGCGGTTGTCGCGCTCGTGTTCGGCGTCATCCTCGCCGTGACCCGCTTTGGCCGCTACACGTATGCGATCGGATCGAACGAGGAGGCCGTGCGGCGCGCCGGCGTCAACGTCGACGCCCACCTCATCAAGGTGTATGCGATCGGCGGGACGCTTGCCGGGCTCGCCGGCTTCATGTCGCTCGCGCGCTTCGGCACCACAACGATCGGCGGCCACTCGACCGACAACCTCGACGCGATCTCTGCGGTCGTTATCGGCGGCACGAGTCTCTTCGGCGGCATCGGCACGATCGTCGGCACGGTCGTCGGCGTCTTCATCCCGGCCGTTCTCCGCAACGGCTTCGTCATCGTCGGCGTCCAGCCGTTCTGGCAGCAGGTGGCGGTGGGCGCCGTGCTGATCGTGGCGGTCTACCTCGACCAGCTGCGCCGGGCTCGCTACCGGCGCTGATCCATTGGCCCAAACAACAGGAGGAGATCTGATGGCAAGCACAGCACGAGGCCCGCGGTCGCGGCTCACATTCATTGCCGTGCTCGCGCTCGCGGCCGCCCTATTCGTCGCCGCCTGCGGGGTGACGACGACGATGATGAAGGCGGCGGAGGGGGAGGCGGCGGAGGCGACGGCTACACGATGACGCTCATCGCCGGCGTCCGCGGCGACGAGTTCTACATCACGATGAACTGCGGCGCTCAGGAGGAGGCCCGAAAGCAGGGCGTCGAGCTCGACTTCCAGGGGCCCGACCAGTTCGACGCCTCGCTGCAGACGCCGATCGTCAACGCGGTCACGCAGAAGAAGCCCGACGCGATCCTGGTCGCGCCGACCGACACCAAGGCGATGTACGTCCCGATCAAGGCGGCCGCCGACGCCGGCATAAAGATCGTGCTCGTCGACACCACGCTCGAGCAGCCCGACCTTGCCGTGTCGCAGATCGCGTCCGACAACGAGGCCGGCGGCCGCGAGGCGGCCAAGGCGCTGGCCGACCTGATCGGCGGCAAAGGCAAGGTCTTCGTCAACAACGTGAACCCGGGCATCTCGACCACCGACGCGCGCGCGCAGGGCTTCGAGGACGAAGCCAAGAAGCTCGGCCTCGAGCTACGTCGGTACTGGAATACAACGACGACGACCCGGCCAAGGCGGCGGCGATCGCCAAGGCACAGCTCGCCAAGAACCCCGACCTCGCGGGCATCTTCGCGACCAACCTGTTCGCGGCCGAGGGCTCGGCGACCGGCGTGCGCGAGGCCGGCAAGAGCGGAGACGTCAAGATCGTGGGCTTCGACGCCGGCCCTAAGCAGATAGAGGACCTCGAGAGCGGGCTCGATCCAGGCGCTCGTCGCCCAGAAGCCCGCCGACATCGGCAAGTTCGGCGTCCAGCAGGCGGTGGCGGCGCTCGACGGCAAGCCGACCAAGGAGAAGATCGGCACCGGCTCGGTGACGCTCACCAAGGACAACCTCAAGGAGAACCCGGACATCCCCTACAAGTCCGAGTGCTAGCTACCCGCGGTGGCGGCGGGTGCTTTTAGCCCGCCGCCCCGCTCGACGCGGCAGAAGGTACGGACGGCAGGTCGTCCACGCCCGCGAAGAGACCCGCGGCGACGCCGGCGAGCAGCGCCGCGCCGCGGGCGCCGGCCTCGACCACCGGCGGGGCCTCCACGGCGCCGAGGCGGGCCTTCGAGGCACGCACCGCCTCGTCCCGTGCCCAGCCCCCGGTCACGACGATGCGCCGGTGCGGGCCGGCAACCTCCTCGATCGCCCGCAGCAGCGAGTCGACCTCGGCGGCCACAGCGTCAATCGCCGCGCGCCAGATGCGCTCGGCCGGCACGCCGGCGGGCAGGCGCAGCGGGAGGCGCTCGAGCGAGTGGAACTCGAGCTCGAGCGCGGGAACCTCATCCGGCACGGTGGCGAGCGCGCCTGCGGCGAGCTCGGAGCGGCCGGCGGCGTCGACGCCAAGGAGGTCGAGAACCTCCTGGAGGGCGATGCCGGACCAGACCCCGGCAAGCAGCGCTTGGCGGCCCTGGGACAGGTGGAAGCCGACCGTGACCCCGGCGGCAACGCTGCGGCGCACCTCATCGGCCTTGAGCGGCGGCGCGACCACGCGGACGAGCGCCTCCGCGGTGCCGCAGGAGTCGAGCACGTCGCCGGGAGCGACGACCCCCACGCCGACGCCGGCGCAGAGGTGGTCGTGCCCGGCGACGGTGAGGGCCGCGCCCCGCGCCTGCGGCAACGCCGCGCCGTCGGCGGCGCCCGGCCGGTGCGCCTGCGAGCACCGAGCTCGGGCAGCAGATCGTCCGGCATCCCGCCCCACGCCAGAGCGTCGGCGAACGGCGCCTTCGCCGCCAGGTCGAGCAGTCCCGTCCGCGATGACAGCGACAGCTCCGCCACGTCGTCGCCGCCGAGCCGGCGGACCACCCACTCCCCGACGTTCAGCCAGCGGCGCGCTGCGCGCGCCTGTGGATGATGGTCGACGAGCCAGCGCAACTTCGCCAGCGTGCACAGCGGGCTCGCGGGCAGGCCGGTCCGCTCGCTGAAGCGCTCCGCCCCGAGTTCGGCGGCGATCCGTTCCGCCTCGTCCGCACCGCGCGCGTCGTGCCACGCGATGGCGGGATACAGCACGCGATCCTCCGCGTCGAGCAGCACGCCCGCCTCGGCCATGCTGGTCACGCCGATGCCCCGCACGCGGCCCTCGGGAGCGGCTGCGACCGCCGCGCCAGCGGCCTCCACGGCCGCGGCAAACAGCGCCTCGGGGTCGACCTCGGCGCCGGTCGGCACCTGCCTCCAGGGGGTCGGCGCCTTGCCGAGGGAGAGCTCGCGCCCGTCCGCGTCCACAACCGCGGCCTTGCAGGCGGAGGTGCCGACGTCGATGCCGACGAGCAGGTCCGTCAAGCGCCGGCTCCGTTCGCGGCGGGCGACGGCGGCCGGCAGACGATCAGCACGACCTCGCCGCTCACGCGGCATGCTCCGGCGGCGTGCGGAAGGAGCACCGTGTCACCCCGGCGCAGCGCGAGCGGCTCGCCGTCCTCGGGCTCGAGCGTCCCATCACCCTCCAGCACGACGAGGACCGCGAAGCCCGGTTCGATCTCGGCCTCCGGCGCAGGCGCGACGCGGTCCGCGCGGAAGAACGGGTCCGCCTCGGCGGGCAGCAGCCGGGCGACCCGGCCGTCGGGCTGCGGACCGCGAAGGGGCGCGACGTCGCGCCGCGAGCGGTCGACGCACTCGAGCGCGCTCTCCCAACCCAGGCCGAGGCTGGCCTCGCCGGGGTCGTTGATGCCGAAGCCCTGCCACTCGAGCAGCACTGAGAGGTCGCTTGGCTCCTGCAGCTCGACGATCAACAGCCCCTCGCCGATCGCATGGGGCACGCCGGCCGGCACGAAGAGCGCGTCCCCCGGCCTCACCTCGACGGCGTTGAGCGCGCCGAGGAGGGCGGCGTGGTCCTGCTCCTCCACCCAGCGCTTGAGCGTCTCGGGCGAGACGCCCTCGCGGAAGCCGACGTGCACGGCAGCGTCGGGCGCGCTCGCGCCGACGACGATCCAGGCCTCGGTCTTGCCGTAGGGCGCGGCGAGCGCGGCCCGCGCGAACGGGCCGTCGGGATGGACGTGGACGGGCAACCGCTCGCCGGCGTCGAGCAGCTTGACGAGCAACGCGGGATCGGCCCCATACCGGGCGGCGTGGCCGTCACCCAGGAACCCGACCGGGTCGGCGGCGATCGCCTCGCGCAGCAGCTCGCCGTCCGGCAGGCGGCTCAGGCCGAGCTCCTCCTCCCCGAAGACCGTCGTCGTTGACCCGACCCAGTCCTCGGGCACGCGCCCGCCCGGCGGCTCGGTGCCGCGCAACGCCGCGATGGCCGGCCCACCGCGGTAGAAGCGCTCGATGCCGTTGGGCGGCAGGACGACCGGCTTCACGGTGCCCGCACCTCCATGCTGGCGAGCTCCTCCGCGCGGGACGGGTCGATCGCGCCGGCCTTCGCCGTCTCGACGCTCGCCGCGGCGGTGGCAAGACCACGCGCGACCGCGCTGTCGAACGGCTCGCCGCGCTCGAGCCCGACGCACAGGCCGCCGACGAGGGCATCGCCCGCGCCGATCGGGTTGCGGACCTCCACCTGCGGCGCCCCGTGCCAGCGCGGCTCGCCACCCTCGACGACCACCGCGGCCCCCGCCGCGCCCGCGGTGACGATCGCCGTGCGCGCGCCGCGCGCGACGAGCCCTCCAGCCGCCGCGGCGGCTCGCTGCCGGACCTTGGCGGGGTCGCCGGCCTCGACCGTCTCGTCGGCGCGTCCAAGCAGCAGCCCCTCCGCCTCGGCGAGGTTGGGTGTGACGACGTCGGGCCGCGCGTCGAGCGCCGCGGCGAGCGGCGGCCCGTTCGCGTCGACCAGGGCGCGCGCGCCCCGCTCGCGCGCCAGCACGACGAGCCGGGCATAGCAGTCGTCCGGCGCCCCCGGCGGCGCGCTGCCACTGCACCCCAGTACCGCGTGGCCTTCGAGTTGCGCGGCGACGGCGCGCTCGTAGCGCTCCCAATCGCCGGCGCCGAGGCGCGGTCCCGGCTCGTTCATGACCGTCACCCGGCCGCCGCGCTCGAGCACGACCGCGGTCGACCGAAGCTCGCCGCCGACCGGGACGGCCTCGATGTCCAATCCCTCGTCGGTGAGCAGCCGCGCCGCAGCCTGTCCTGTGCGCCCGGGGGTGAAGCCGACGAGCAAGGCGCGGGCATGAAGCGCCTGCGCCACCCGTGCGACGTTGACCCCCTTGCCGCCGGGGGTCACCGCGACGTCGTCGAACCGCAGGACCTCGCCGGGCCTCAGCTCGTCGATGGTGAGCGTGCGGTCGATCGTGAGGTTCGGGCCAGCGATGAGCATGCGAAGTGGGCCGCCATCGTCACCGGCGGCCGGCGGCGATGTCAAGGGACGCGGCGAGGCCACGCCCGCGACTGGTTTGACCGCCGGTCGGTCCGGACGAGGGTCCCTTCCAAGATGGAGCGCCACGTGGGCGCCCGGCCGAAACGGCTTCTACCACGAGGGAGCGTGAACGCGCCGTGCCCTGAAGCGCCACCGCGGAGACCGCGTGTGTCAGCCCTGGCCGGGGTAGCAGTCCGCCATGCCCGACACGCTCAAGGAACAGCTGGTGAAGCACTTGGCCGATGTGCACTCCATCGAGGAGCAGGCGCTGCTGCAGATGAAGGTCGCGCCGAGGATGGCTCGACGACCCCGAGCTGGCCGAGGCCTTCCGCCGCCACATCACGGAGACCCAGGAGCAGGAGCGGCTCGTTCGGGGACGGCTCGAGGCGCACGAGGCGGCGCCCTCGAAGCTGAAGGACCTCGTCGCGCGCGCCGGGGGAGTGGGCATGGTGGCCTTCGCCCGCTCCCAGCCCGATACGCCCGGCAAGCTCGTCTCCCACGCCTACTCCTACGAGCACATGGAGCAAGCCGCCTACGAGTTGCTTGGGATCGTCGCGCGCAGGGCCGGTGATCAGGAGACCGTCGACGTAGCCCGGTCGATCGGCGAGCAGGAGGTGGCGATGGCCGAACGGCTGGAGGCTGGGTTCGACCGCGCCGTGGAAGCCTCGCTGCGGGACGTCCCCGCCGCCGACCTCGACCAGCAGCTGGGGAAGTACCTGTCGGACGCCCACGCGATCGAGTCGCAGGCCCTGCAATTGCTCGAGCAGGGACAGAAGATCGGCGGTGAGCCGAACCTACAAAAGGTCTTCGCCGACCATCTCGAGGAGACGCGCGCGCAGCAGGCGGCCGTGGAGGCTCGCCTCGTAGCCCGGGGCGAGAAGCCGACCAAGGTCAAGAACATCGTGATGCGGATCGGCGGCCTGAACCTCGGCGCCTTCTTCGGCAGCCAACCGGACACGCCCGCCAAGCTGGCCGGCTTCGCCTTTGCCTTCGAGCACCTCGAGGTGGCCGCCTACGAGCAGCTCAAGCGCGTCGCCCAGCGGGCGGGCGACGAGGAGACGGCCCGGATCGCAGAGCGAATCGCGCGCGAGGAGCGGGCGGCGGGGTCGGCGCTCCGTGCTCAGTTCGAGCCGGCGATGGAGGCCGTGCTGGCCAAGCAGGGCGTGGCTTGATCGCTCAGGCCGAGCCCCGCTCCATCGCGGCTCGTCAGCCAGGCGCCCGTGAGCACCAGCGCCGTCCCCAGCAGCGACGCCAGGTAGATCGGCTCGTCGCGCAGGGTCGCCCCGAGCACGATGGCCACCACCGGCAGCAGGTAGATGGTGACCGAGCCGCGGGTCGACCCCACGCGGCCCACCAGGGTGGCGAACCAGACGTACGCCAGGGCGGTGCCCGCCACTCCCATGAAGGCCGCCGCCGCCAGAGACCCCCAGCCGAAGCCGGACGACGGGGCCGACCCCACCGCCACCGGCGTGAGCAGCACCAGCGCGACCAGCTCAACTCGCCAGATCACCGGGAGCGCGCCGTTGCGCCGCTGCAGCGGCGCCGCCAGGTTGAAGGCGAAGCCGTAGAGCGCAGCGGCCAGCAGCACCAGCGCGATTCCCAGTCCGCTCGCGTGCTCCTCGCCGAACGAGGGCGACGTGATCGCCACCACGCCCGCGAAGCCCACCAGCAGGCCGACGATCTGCCAGCGGCCGGGCGCCTCGCGCACGACGAGCGCGGCGACGACCGCCGTGAACAGCGGCGCCGACGCGGTGAGCATCCCGGCCAGCGACGAGTCGATCCACTGCAGCGCGACCGAGAAGAGGATGAACGGCACCGCCATCCAGATCACGCCCAGCAGAGCCACCTGCGGCCACTCGGACCGGGGGATCGCGGCGCGGGCGCCGGGGACCGCCGTCAACACCAGCGCCCCGAAGAGCACGCGCAGGAAGGCGACCAGCCCGGGGCTGAAGTGGTCGACGGCGATGTCGGTGAAGAGGAACGACGAGCCCCAGGTGAGCGCGGTGGCGGCCAGCAGTGCCCAGTCGAGTGGAGCGAACGCGGCCGTGCTCGGCCCCGAGCGGGCGCGGGTGGTGGTGCCGCTCACCGCGTGGACACTACGCGCGGCGTGTGCGAAGGCTCAGGCGGCGCCGCAGAGCCAGAGCGTGCGCTTCACGACAACCCGCCGCCCAGAGGCCCGGCGCAGCACCAGCCGCAGCCGCTGCTCGCCCAACGCTCGGCGGTCGAAGCGCACGCGGACCGTCCGGCTGCCGTCCGGCACTCGGCCGATGACCTTGCCGCCCAGCAGCACTCGGCCGCCCGCCACGGAGCCGCGGAGGCGGAACCGAACCGAGCGCTCCTCCTGGCAGCGTCACGCCGCGCGGGCCGAGCCCGCGAGCCGAAGCCACCGGCACCTCGACCCGCACCGAGGCGGCATTCAGAACGCCGGTCGTCCGCTGCCGCGCCCACACCCGCGTGCCCGCCACCAGCTGCAGCACATACCGCGCGCCCGCCGGCGCGGTTGAGGCGATCGGCACGAGGCGGCGGGACACGGTGCGGCGGCGGCCGTCCAGGCGCACCGGGATCGGCACGACCTGGTTGCCCACCACCACGCCGCGGTCCAGGTTCACCAGCTGCGCGAAGATTCGCGTGCGAGAGGGGGCGCCGGTGCCGCGATAGCGCACAACAACCCGGGGCGGGCCGAGCAGCTGAGCGCGCCGGCGAACCACAAGCGGCACCTCCACAGCGCCCGACGCCGCCGGGAAGGCCGCATACGGGCCCCCCACGAAGATGTCCGGGGCGATCCTCAGCCGGCCCGAGCTGCGCGCTCGCAGCGGCTCCGCGGGCGCCACCGGGTACTGCGGCGCGACCCGGTAGCGGCGGTCGTCGGAGAGGAACTCGAATCCGGGGCCGGTGCGGACGCTGCGGTCGCCCTTCAGGTACCGGGCCAGCCAGCGGGCGGTGGCGTCGGCGAGCCGCGGGTCTATCGGGCCGCTGCGGATGACCGAGTTGAGGTCGAGGGAGGCGCCCGGCTCGCCGCCGTTGCCCTCGGCGCAGGTGCCGTGGCCGCCGCAGTACCAGAACAGCTTCACCGGCACCCCGCGGGCCTTCAGGATCCGGTAGTTGCGGACGGCCTCGTCGAGGGGGAAGAGCGTGTCGACGGTGCCGCTGACGATCATGGTGGGGGCGGTGATGCGGCGGATGCCGGCGTCGCCGGGGCCGCGGCTGCGGAACCAGGCCTCGTCCTCGGCGCTGATGCGGCCGGTCGCGGCACTGCTCTCGTAGGTGGAGGTGATGTGTGGGTCGAGCCCGCCGGTCTGGACGCCGGCCGGGCCTCCGGCCAGGCCGCCTGTCAGGGCGGCGCGGCGGCCGGCGCTGTAGAGCAGGTCGTTCCAGCCCTCGCTTGAAGGTGCGGTCCTTGTAGAGGCTCGTGGCCAGCGAGTTCCAGGCGATCGCGGGGACGATGGCGTCGATGCGGCGGTCGATGCTCGCGGTGGAGAACTGGATGCCGCCGCCGTAGCTGCCGCCGGTCATGCCGACGCGCGGGTCGCCGCGGCGGTCGAGCCGGACCTCGGGCTGGCGGGCCATGACGCTGATCAACGCCTTGACGTCGCGGCCCTCGACCTGGGGTGCGTCGATGGTGGCCTCGCCGCCGGACACGCCGAAGCCGCGCGGATCCCAGGTGAGGACGTTGTAGCCGAGGTCGTGCAGGCGCTTGATCGCCCCCTGGGAGGGGTCCTTCTCGCCGGGGGAGCTCCAGCCCGGCCCATTCAGCACGACCGGTGCCCGCTCGCCGCTCCCGAGCGCCGGGTTGGGGAACCAGTGGGCCACGATCGGCGTCCCGTCGAAGGACCTGACCACCAGGTCCTCGGCCTGCGCCGTCCCGCCCAGCGCGATCCAGAGGACCGCGGTCAGGGCGATCGCCCCCCTCGCTCGCATCGGCGAGGAACGTAGCAAGGGCCCCTCCCGTATCGGCGGCGGTCGTAAGCTCCTCGAGGTGAGGCTCGGGCATCAGCGCTACCCGCTGAGCTTCGTCGTCCGGCATCCCCGTGCCCTTGTCGAGATAGCGCTGAAGCGCGACTCGCGCTTTGCCCACGATCGCCTCGACGGCCTCCGCGGCGCCGAGATCGGCGGCGCGGCGCCGCAGTCCTTCGGGCTCGACACGATCAACGTCGATCGAGCGGACAACGAGTTCTACCGGCGCGAGCAGGAGCGCGCGGTCGGCTGGGCGATGCCGGTCGACGTCGTCGCCGAGGGAGACGAGCTTCCGTTCGAGGACGACTCGTTCGACTTCGTTCTCGCCTCGCACGTGATCGAGCACATGCCGGACCCGATCCGCGCGCTCAACGAGTGGTGCCGTGTCGCGGCGCGCTATGTGTTCCTGGTCGTCCCCCACCGCGATCGCACGTTCGACAGGGATCGGCCGCTGTCGACGGTGCCGGAGCTGGTGGAACGCCACGCCTCCGGCTTCAGGTCCTCGGAGGACCGCCATTGGTCGGTCTGGACCTGCGAGACCTTCCTCGAGCTCTGCCGGCACGCCGGGCTCTCGGTGCTCGAGTACCAGGACCCCGACGACATGGGGCGCAACGGGTTCGCGGTGCTGCTCGACAGCAGTGGGGCCTCCGGGACGCCCGGTCCGCTCGTGCGCCGGCCGTCGCCCCCGCGCTGGCGGCGGCCGATCATCGTCTGACCTCAGGCAGGCCCGGGCGACCAGCCGAGCGCCTCGCGCTTCGCGCGCGAGAGGGCGCTGACGACGAGGTCGTAGGAGTCCTCGACCAGGTCGCGCACCATGGCGTCGCCCAGTGAGCCGTCGAGGATGAGCGTGTTCCAGTGGCGCTTGTTCAAGTGATAGCCCGGGCGGATGGCGGCGTGGGAGGCGCGCAGCTGCTCGGCCAGCGGTGGCTCGCACTTGAGGCTCACCTCCAGCGGCCGCGCGCCCAGCGGGCTGATGGCGAAGATCTTTCCCTCGACCTTGAACACCGAGGTCGAGGGGTTGAAGGGGAACTCCTCGACGGCTCCGGGAAACCCGAGGCAGAGCTCGCGCAAGGCACGCGCGTTCATGCCCGCGCCCGCCGCTCCCGCCGCCGCTCGACGTAGCGGCGCTTCTTCACGGCGGTGCCGCAGTCGTCCATGCTGCACCAGCGCCGGCTGCGGTTCTTGCTCTGGTCGAGGAACAGCCAGCGGCAGTTGGCGCAGCGGCGAAGGCGCTCCAGCGGCCCATCGGTGAGCAGCTCGGCTGAGGCGTGAGCCACGGGCCACAGGGGCGCCTCGAGCGCGTCGGCCTCGGGCCAGCTCCAGCGAAACCCGCCGTCCGGCTCAGCCTCGAGGCGGGCGTGCGCGAGCGCGACGCTGGCGTCGCCGCGGAGCCCGTCTAGGCCGGCCTCAGCGGGCGACTCGCCCTCAGCAAGCGACAGGAACACCCGGTAGTTGCGGGCGCGCCGCTCGAGAGCGCCCTCGAAGACCTGTCCGGCGCCCGCGGGATCGCGCGCGGCGCGGCGACGAAGCCGCTCGACAGCGCTCTCGCCAAAAACGCCCGCAAACCGAGCCCAATCCAGCAGGTCGCCGTAGTCGTGCAGGGCCTCGAAGGCAGGATCGGGCTCCAAGCCCGCCGGACCGCCGACCGAGTTGACGAAGTCGAGCGCCAGGTGGCCGCCGTCGAGTCGCAGGTCGGAGACCGAAATTCCTGTTTCCACCAAATCGGAGTTTAGCGGTGCCGGCAACTGGTTACTACTAAAGCAGGGATTGTCGGAAACAGCCCGGAAGGAGATCCCATGAACACGCCCATCGCCGCCCTCATCGCCTCCGAGCGCACTCGTGACCTTGCGCGATCGGCACTGCCCGACGCTCCAACGAGGCCGGTCAGCCAGACGCCGCCGCGGGCCACCCGCGTCCGCGGCCGCACCGCGGCGGCGCTGCGCCACGTCGCCGCGCGCATTGAGCCCGCCTGCGGCTGAGCACTACCCTCAACCGCATGGACTCGCGGCGGGCCGCGCTGCTTCGGATCGGCGTCTACGCCGCGATCGTGGGCACGGCGTTCGTGGTCGTACTGGCCACAAGCGGCGTGCCCTCCGCGGACGAGGCACGTGACTTCGGCGAGTCGCTCGGCGGCTGGGCCGTGCTGGCCTACGTGCCGCTGTTCGTGCTGGCCAACTTCCTCATCACCTGGCCGATCCTGGCCGGGGCGGGCGGACTGCTGTTCGGTACGGCGGCGGCGACGCCGCTGGCGCTGGCCGGGGTCACGCTCGCCGCGCTCGCCCAGATGGCGGTGGCCCGGCACCTCGCGGGCGAGCACGCACCGCGGCTCATTCCCCGCCGGGTTCAGGGCCTCGACGCCTTTCTCGAGAAGAACGGCGCCGTGGCCGTGATGGAGTCGCGGATCGTGCCCTTCCTGCCCTACGGCGTGGTCAACTACAGCGCCGGCGTGACGCGCCTGCGCTACCGCGACATGGCGGCCGGCACGGTCGTGGGCGCCGCCCCCAAGGTGTTCGCCTACGTGGCCCTCGGCGGCAGCCTGAGCGACCCCAGCTCCCCGGAGGCGATCGTGGCCGTGGCGCTGCTGGTGATCCTCGCGCTCGGCGGTGCGTTCCTGGTTCGCCGCCAGTTCGTCGCCGAGCGCGGTGCAGCCTCCGCCGGAACGTGAGCTACTTCCGGGCGGTCCGGATCTACTCGTTCATCGAGGTGTGCATCTTCAGCGCGCTGCTGGTGGTCGCCATCGGGGGGCTCGGCGAGAGCGCCGAGCAGGTGCTCGGCTGGACCCACGGCGTGGGCTGGATCATTCTCTGCCTGCTCGTTGCGTACGGCTGTTGGAAGAAGAGCTTCCCTTGGCCGTTGTTTGCAGCGACGGTGTCGCCCCTTGGCCCCGTGGGCAGCACCGCCGGCCTGGAGTACCTGGCGCGGAGACGTAACCGCACCTACTCCGGCCCCTGAGTGGGGCTCCTGGCAGGGGGCCGGACCAAAGACCGAAAGGATTCGCGAGATGAGATCGAGCCGCGCCGTGGCTCTTGGCGTGTTGGCCCTGAGCCTGTCGTTTGCCGCCTGTGGGGGCGACGACGAGGAACCGAGCAGCGAACCGGCGGCGAAGAAGCCGACGGCGATCTCGCTGACCACCACCGAGCAGGGCGACAAGGTGTCGCTGCAGCTGTCTGGCTCGCCGAAGGCGGGGCCGGCGACGATCACCTTCAAGAACGAGGGCAAGTCGCCGCACGAGGCGCAGCTGATTCGTGTCGAGGGCAACCGCTCCGAGAAGGAGATGCTGAAGGCGCTGGAGGAAGCAGGTTCGGGCAAGCCGATTCCCCAGTGGTTCCGCGCCGGCGGCGGAGCCGGCACGACCCAGCCGGGCACGTCCACGTCGGTCGATGTCGAGCTGGTGCCCGGGACCTACTACGCGCTCGACACCGAGACGCCGGAGGGCGAGGGCGAAGGGGCGCCCGCCTTCACCCGCGGTGGGATCACGAGCTTCAAGGTGTCGGGCGGCGCGTCCGGCGACCTGCCGAGCGTGCCGGCCACGGTCAGCGCCAAGGAGTACAGCTTCGACGCGAGCGGCCTGAAGGCCGGAAAGAATCAGATCGCGTTCGAGAACATCGGCGCGGAGCCGCATCACATCGTCGCGGTGCCGATGACGCCCGGCGCGACGATCGCCGACGTGAACAAGTTCTTCAAGACCGAAAAGGGCAAGCCGCCGATCGTCTTCGAGGAGACCCAGAGCACCAGCGTGATCGACGGGGGGACGACCGAGAACGTCGAGTTGGAGCTGAAGTCGGGCAAGTACGCGCTCCTGTGCTTCATCTCCGATCGCGCCGGCGGCCCGCCGCACGCGGCCAAGGGCATGATCTCGGAGGCGACCGTCGAGTAGCTAACGGGAAGGGGCGGCCTCGAGCCACTCGCGCGTGCTCGTGTGGTGGCTCGCCCGCTCCCCCGACTGGATCTCCCGGTCGAGCTCACCGACCAGGCCGTGGCGCTCGGCCACGACGTTGTGCTTGTGGATCGTCTCCAGGTTCTCCTGGCGAGCGGAGACGAACGCGTCGTCACCTAGGCCCTCGAAGCGCTCGACGGCCATGCGGACCATCTCGCGCACGCAGTCCTCGACGAAGCGGGGCCGGAGGTGGGCCTTCTCGACGACCTCGACCTCGTCCGAGCGCTTCATCAGCTCGTAGATCTCCGAGCTCATCGCCGACTCGACGATCTCCAGCAGCGTCTCCGCCTCGACGGTTTGGTCGCAGCCTTCCGGGCAGCCCACGTGGAGCGTGCCGATGCCGCGCTGGTTGTGGGTGGCCACCGGAACCGCCTCGAACACACGCGCGACCTCGTCGTCGGTGAAGCCGTCCGCGCGCAGGCGCTCCTGTGAGCGCTCCATCACCATCTCCTGGGCGCACGGACAGGCCGTCATGCCCTGGGCCTCGACACCCACGAGGCGGCGGGTGCCGTGGGGCGCGGCCACGGCCGAGCCGAACAGCGTGTAGATCTCCTGGGTGGGCACCCGCGACGCCGGCGCCGGCTTGTGCTCTGGATAGCGGGCGGCGATCGTGACCTCGGCCCGGCGGCCGTCCTGGCGGTCGCGCACGCGCTCGGCGATGTGCGAGGCGAGCGTCTCGGCCTTGAAGGCCTCGCTCAGGATCACCTCGTCGATCGCCTCGTTGACGACCTCCTCGAAGCGCGACATGTGCGCGCCCTTCTGCTCCGGCCCCAGGTCGACGAAGCACTCCAGCTCGGCGTAGAAGAGCTGCTCGTTCCCGTTGGAGCGGATGCGGACGACCTTCTCCACCCCCGTGACCCCCACGCGCGAGAGGCTCAGGTGGGTGGCGGGCCGGCGGGACTGGACGTCGCTTCCGAGAAGCGTGGATGGCTCGCTCATCGCTGCGTCCACGATAACGAGGGCCGAGCGCCCGGCAATTCGCCCAAACCCGTTGTACACTGGCCGCGGCTGCACGCCTTGGACTTCGCACCACTGAGCTCAGCCTCTCGCGGCCTACGCTGCGACCCAGGACAACCGGCACACCAGAGACCTCGCGCGAACGCGAGCCAGGACGTCGTCGGAGGGGCATGGGTTTGAGTCAGAAGGACGGGGCATTGGCACTGCTGGAGGAAGCGACCGGAGCGCGGTTCTCCGATGTCGGGGAGCTGCGCCTGCTGGCCGCCGAGGGCCGCGAGCGCGGCTACCTGACCTTCGAGGAGATCGCCTCCACCCTCGACGAGGTGGAGGTGACCAAGGAGCAGGTCAGCGAGTTCCACTCCCACCTCGTGGAGAGCGGCGTGGAGCTGGTCACGCGTGACGGCCGCCCGTCCGCGTCCGATCCGGTTGCCGCCCGGGTGGAGGCCGGGATCAAGAAGCCCCAGATCGATCTGACTGTCGAGCCCAGCCTCGACTCGCTGCGTCTCTACCTGCGTTCGATCGGCCGCGTGGACCTGCTCACGGCCGGCCAGGAGGTGACGCTCGCGAGGCTGATCGAGCGCGGCGACATGCTGGCCAAGCAGCAGATGATCGAGGCAAACCTGCGGCTCGTGGTCTCGATCGCCAAGGGCTATCTCGGCCGCGGGCTGTCGTTCCTCGACCTCATTCAGGAGGGGTCGCTCGGGTTGATCCGCGCCGTGGAGAAGTTCGACTACCGGCGCGGCTACAAGTTCTCCACCTACGCCACGTGGTGGATCCGCCAGGCGGTGACCCGGGCGATCGCCGACAAGGCCCGCACCATCCGCATTCCGGTGCACATGGTGGAGAAGCTCAACAAGGTGGCCCACGTGGAGCGCCAGCTGGTGCAGGAGTTCGGCCGCGAGCCGACCCCGGAGGAAGTTGCGCTCGAGCTCCAGTGGACCACGCGCGAGGTCAAGGACATCCTGCGCATCGCCCAGCTGCCCATCTCCCTGGAGAAGCCGATCGGCGAGGAGGAGGACTCCGAGCTGGGCGACTTCGTCGAGGACGAGGCCGCCGAGTCGCCCTTCGACCTGGCCAACGAGAACCTGCGCCGGGAGAACGTTCGCGCGGCGCTCGAGGCACTGCCCGCCCGCGAGCGCGAGGTGATCGAGATGCGCTACGGCCTGCGCGGCCAGAAGGCGCGGACGCTCGAGGAGGTGGGGCGCGCCTTCGGCGTGACCCGCGAGCGGATCCGCCAGATCGAGAACAACACGCTGAAGAAGCTCGAGGGCCTGCCCGAGGCGCAGCGCCTGCGAGACGCTTCCTGAGGGACCTCATGACGGAGCTGCGGCTGAGGCGCGACGACGCCGACCGGAAGCGCTACGTGCTCGAGGGGGTGGGTGAGCTGCGCTTCGGCAGCTGGTACCGGCGCGGCGCGACGGTCAGCGACACGGCCGGGCACAGCTGGGAGCTGAAGACGAGCGGCCTCAAGCAGTCTGCGGAGGCCGTGGACGAGACCGGCGGGCAGGCGGCGAGCTACGAGCCCAAGGGGGTCTTCAAGCGCGGCGGCCGGATCGAGGTCGCGGACGGGTCGGGGTTCGACCTGAAGCCCTCCTCGGCCTGGCGCAACCGCTACGCGCTCTGGTCCGGAGAGGACGAGGTGGCCTCAGTCGAGACCACGGGCTGGAGCGGCCAGGAGGTCGCCGTGAGCGTCGCGGAGGGCGCCTCGGTCGACGCCCTGCCGCTGCTGATGGCCTGCTGGCTGGTGCGGCGCTTCGGGGAGGACGACGCGGCCGTGACGGCGGGCGGCTCGGCCGCCGTGGCCGGCAGCTGAATCCCGCCTCTACAATCGGCTCCCTGACCCACCCGGGGGGATGTCCGAGTGGTTAAAGGAACGCGGCTGTAAACCGCGTGGCTATGCCTACGCAGGTTCGAATCCTGCTCCCCCCACTTCCCACCCGTCAGGGCCAGCAGGGGCCAGGCGGCACAAGGGGCCACGATCCCGCTCTAGGCCTGGGATCGCGGGCGCCACGGCGGCCGGGATCCTGATCACCTCGGTGATGTACGAAACGGCCGTTTCGAGCGGAAACCTCCGGGACTAACCCTCGTGGTGCGCGCCGGGCGTTTCTCACATGGCGGGGGCGTGGGCTCGTCGTCGGCCGCTTTTTGGCTCTGGCGCAGGCGATACAGACGGCCCTCGACTGCCCACGTCGGCCTCGGGCGATGACGATTCGTGCCGAGGCTCGCCCTTGGTCAGTAACGCATCACCCGACACGACAAACGTACGGCAAGATCCTCGATGATGGGCATGCACTGAGCTTCGTGCTCGGCGCTCTCGAAGCGAAAGAAGATGTTGTCCTCCCACAGCGTGCAACTGATGCCGGCGTCTGTGGTGAAGTCGAAGCACTTACCGTTCTTCATGTATTCGAGATGGACGTCGATGAGTGCTTGCGGCCACCCGAAGCGTTTGCCGGCAGCGATTACCGACGGAATGTCTGTTTGTTCCTCGACGGCCCCTCGCATCGCTTGGAGCAACACCAGAGCTTCGGCGTAGGGAAACTCTGCGTCGTCATCAGAGGGGACGATTCGAACGGCCGCCATATCGGCCTACCTCCTCCCTCCTGAACGGTCGCGCCCCGGTACGTTCGAGCAGGGCGCGGAGGAGTCGTCGCTCCTCGGTCGCCACGCCGAGCAGCGTAACGCCGGGAGCCATCAGCGGCACCACTCGCAACGGCGGCGGACGGCGAGACTGCCGACGGGATCGAAGCCCGACGACGGGCGTTTTCGCGCGGCCGGCTGCGGCTCGTCGAGGGCGTCTGTCACCCGAACCCGCCCGACCCGCCGGCGCACCTCTCGGAGCGGGAGCGCGAGCTCTTTCGGCAGGCGTGGCGCAAGCCCGAGTCGACGCTATGCGGCGCTCAGACGCGGCTAGGGTGGCGCGTTGGGCGCACCTCGCAGCACGGGCCGAGACCGATCCGGCGTCCTGGGTTTTCACGCAGTTGAACGTGCTCGAGGTCGACCGGATCGACGTCGAGGTGCAGGAGAGGGACGGGGGCTCCTATCTCGTGATCGACACGCCCGCCGGTCGCGTCACGCTGATCGACGAGGCGTGATGTGCCACGCCCTGAGTCACGACCCGCCCGTTTGCAGGCAAGGTCTGCTATTCCCCCATAACCCGTCACAATGAGCGGGAGCAGCGCCGACGTAGCTCAGCCGGTAGAGCACCTCCATGGTAAGGAGGGGGTCCGGGGTTCGAGTCCCCGCGTCGGCTTCACATGAAGCGCCTCGTTACAGCCACCCTCGCCCTGGCCTTCCTCGCCGGCCCCGTCGCCAGCGCCGAGGCCGACTTCAAGCGCTGCCGGCCCGTGCTGAACCTCTTTGCCGGCACCTCCGACGAGGGCGACGTCTACAGGATCCGGGCTCAGGGAGTCTCGTGTCGCACCGCCCGGCGGGTGGCCCGCCGCAGCACCCGCAAGGCGGTCAGCATGACGCCGCCGCCCAGCGGGATCAGGCGCTTCAGCTACCGGCGCTGGCAGGTGACCGACGACCTCAGGCCCGACGTCGACCGCTACTCGGCCAGGGCCGGCGGCTCCAAGCGCGTGCGCTGGCTGTTCGGCGAGGTCTGAGCGGGCGCGACGCCCGCCTCCGACCCGTAGCGCGGCTCCCAGGAAGCCTCCTCGACGAGCCCGTCGCGGAAGCGGTAGATCCAGCGCACCTGGGTCTCCGAGAAGCCGCCGGAGTCGTGGTGCACGCGGATCGAGCCGGTGACTATCACGCGATCGCCTTCCTCCTGGAAACGCTGGGGGCGTACCCGGACCGAGCGGCTCAATCCGCCGCCTCGGAGAAAGAAGGCCCGCGTCTCCTCCGTGCCTCGGAGGATCCCCCCGGTCGCGGAGTAGGGGCGGTACTCGCAATGAGGGTGGGAGATGCTGAGCAATCCCTCCACGCCGGCTTCCACGCCCTCCTCCTCGAACAGGCGGAAGGCGTTCTTGATCAGCTGAAGGCGGGGCGAGTCCATGTGCCGGGCACGGCAGTCTCGCAGCCCCAGGGGACTTGCGACAACCCCCATATGGGTCGGTCGTCTCAGTAGTAGCCGAGCCGCGCCAACGGCTCGACCAGCTCGCGCTCCTCGTAGGAGAGGTGCGAGAGCATCGCGTCGGTGAGAACGTCCATCGCCGCGCGCAGGCGGGCCAGCGCGTCGTCCTCCGATGCGACGACGGCGACGAGCGAGTCGTCGATGCGGTCGAGCAGCTCGGCGATCACCTCGTGCTCCTCCTCGAGTCGCCGGATCACCGGCTCGAGCCGCTTGTCGCGCCGCCGGAGGTGGGGGAAGATGCCCGTGTCCTCGAGCGTGTGGTGCTCGCTGACCGCGCGGCAGTAGGCCTCGCAGTAGGCCCCGAGCGTCCAGTTGTTCTGCCGGATCGTCATCCGGTTGATCAGCGAACGCACGGCGGCCGGGTCGACCGTGCCCTTCTCCACCTGCTCGATCAGCTCGCGGATACGGGCCATCTCGGCGCGAAGCGCGTCGTGGACATCGACGAGGTGCCGGCCGGCGGCCTGCTCGTGGGGGCTGTAGAGCCGGTCGCCGTCCGGGGC
Source organism: uncultured Thermoleophilaceae bacterium (assembly GCA_963821275.1). Taxonomy (GTDB): domain Bacteria; phylum Actinomycetota; class Thermoleophilia; order Solirubrobacterales; family Thermoleophilaceae; genus JACVRW01. Next base: position 15,273 of record CAWGDF010000015.1, on the reverse strand, counting down.
GGGGCCGCTGGGCCGCTCGGGCCTCGTCCCACAGCCGCTCGTCGCTCAGGCGCGTGCCGTCGTCCGGGGTCGGAGTGACCGCGAAGGGGGTCGGCTGTGCGGTGAGGGGCGCGGAGGGGCGCTCGCTTTCGACGCCGGAAGCGCGCGCCGCTTCGACCTGCTCGCGCACGGCGGGGGCCACCTCCTCCGCGAAGCGCCGGAGGAGCTCATCGGAGTCGGCGGCGAGGAGGTACGTGCTCATCCCCACGGTCAGCGTCAGCTCCGCGAGCTGCTCGGCCCAGTCGGCGGGGCTCCCCTGCAGAAACCCGCTGTCGCTTCCAAAGCGGCCGTTGACGTTGAAGAGGCGACGAACCTCCGCCGGGTCTCGTCCCGCTGTCTGCGCAGCCTCGTCGATGGCCGCGTTCATGTCCGGCAGGGCGTCGAGGTCGGCGTAGCCCAGGCTCGGCAGCCAGCCGTCGGCGGTCGCGCCCGTCAGGGCGAGCATCCGCGGCCTGTAGGCGCCGAGCCAGATCTCGACGGGGTGCGCCGGAGAGGGACCCGGCCGTGCGCCGTCCAGGCGGTAGTGCTCGCCCTCATAGGACACGCGCTCCCCCTCGCCGGCCCACAACGAGCGGATGACCTCGATGGCCTCGGCCAGGGCGTCGACGCTGGCGCCGGGCGTGAGGCGCTCGCCTCCGAGAGCGGCGATCCCGTCCCAGAACGCCCCGGCGCCGAGCCCGAGCTCGACCCGCCCTCCGCTGAGGATGTCCAGGCTCGCCACGCTCCGGGCCAGCACCGCCGGCGGGCGCAGGGGGAGGTTGGCCACGTTGGGCGCGATCCGCACGGTGGACGTCGAAGCAGCCACCACCGAGAGCAGCGTCCAGGTGTCGAGGAAACGCGGCTGGTAGGGATGGTCCTGGAAGCTGACTAGGTCGAGGCCGGTGAGGTCGGCCAGCTTGGCCAGCTCCACCACGTCGCCGGCCTGAGCGGCCGCCGGGGTGATGAACACGCCGAACCGAAGCTCCTGCCCGTAGTCGGCCACCGGGGCATTGTGCGCTATCACCCAGAGCCGTGACGGTCGCCTACATCGTGGTCTCCCACCGCAACCCCGGGCAGGTGCTGCGGCTCGTCCGGACGCTGCGGGAGGGACCGGCGGCGCGGGTGCTGGTGCGGCACGACCAGCGCCACTCGGTGCTCGCGGCCGGCGAGATCGAGGCGGCCGGAGGCGAACCGCTCGAGGACCGCATCGAGATGGAGTGGGGCGGCTGGAGCCAGGCCGAGCTGATCCTCTCCTGCCTGCGCCGCGCCGCGCGCCTCGAGCCCGATTGGACGCTGATCCTCTCCGGCCAGGACTATCCCCTGCGTCCGATGGCGGAGATCGAGGAGCGGCTGGCGGCCACCGAGGCCGACGGCCTCTTGGGCTCGGTCCGCGAGATCGAGTCGAGGCCCCCGCCCGGCGGCGTCGACGACGAGTTCTTCCTGCGCACGGCGTACCGGCACCTCCGCCGCCCGGCCGCCCTTCCGCCCCTGCCCAACCGGCTGCGCCCGTTGGTCTACGTGCGCGACCTCCCCCCGCGCGTGGGCGTGCGCCGGGCTCGGAGCTGGAGCGGGCCGCTCTATGGCTCGGCCGACTGGCTCACCCTCGGCCCGCGCGCCCTCGCCGCCGTGCTCACAGCGGCCGACGACCGCCGGCTCATGCGCTTCTTCCGCCGGGTGGCCGTGCCCAGCGAGTCGCTCTTCGCCACGGTGCTGCTGAACGACCCGACACTGACCATCGAGGGCGACCACCGCCGCTTTGTGAGCTTCGATCCTCCAGGCGCGCCGCATCCGCGCACCCTCACGACGGCGGATCTCGAGCCCGCAGTGGCCTCGGGCGCCGACTTCGCGCGCAAGTTCGACACAGCCGAGGACGCGCGCGTGCTCGATCTCCTCGACGCCCGCCGCACGTCGGCGCAGCCCCGCTAGACTGGATTGCGACCTCGCGGCCCGGCGGGGTCGTTTCGCGTCCGCGCGATGCCGCCGGCCGTCCCGTTCTAACCTTCCGAAGGAGCCATGGCTCGCGGAGATGTCCGAATCGCCGTCACCCTCGCGTGCGAGGAGTGCAAGCGGCGGAACTATCAAACCGAGAAGTCCAAGCGGAACGATCCCGACCGGATCGATTTCCGCAAGTACTGCCGCTGGTGCGGACGGCACACCCCGCACAAGGAGACCCGTTGACGGGCTCCTTCTCTACACGCGCGCGCGAGGCTTAGTCAGCCGTGGCCCGAGACCGCCAGAGGTCGAAGCAGCGTCAGGCCGAGCGCCGCGCCCGCCGGCTCGCCGAGGAGCAGGCGGCCGGCGGCCGCCCGGATGAGGCTGCCGAGACCGACGGCGACGCTGCCCCGGGCCAACCGCGCCGCGACCTCGCGATCGACGACCCCACGACCGTCGAGCCGTCGCCCGCCGTCTCGCCGGAGCTGGCGGTCGGCGCCCCGCCGACGGACGAGGGTCACTCCGACGCGATCTTCGGCCACCGGCCCGGCGTTGCTCCGCCCACCGACGAGCCGCCGCTGGACGAGCAGGAGGCCCTCCAGGAGATCGAGGACTGGGAGGTCGATGACCCTGACGCCGCCGCGACGGGCGCCGGCGAGGAGGGCTACGAGGCCCGTGGCCGGCGCGGCCGCGAGGACGCCGAGGCGCACAAGGACAGGCCGCGTGTCGTACAGTTTCTGATCGCGGTCTGGGCCGAGCTTCAGCGAGTCCAGTGGCCGAACCGCCAGGCTCTCGTCACGCTCACCGGCGTCGTGCTCGGCTTCGTCCTGATCGCGGGCGGCTACCTCGGCCTGCTGGACGCCATTTTCTCCGAACTGATTCAGGCTCTTCTCTAAGCAAAATGTTCCGCTGGTACGCAGTCAACACCTATTCAGGACACGAGAACAAGGTCAAGCAGAACCTCGAGCACCGCCGCATCTCGCTGGGGCAGGAGAACAGCATCCGCCAGATCGTGGTGCCCACCGAGCAGGTGCAGGAGCTGAAGGACGGGCAGAAGATCCAGAAGGAGCAGCGGACGATGCCCGGCTACCTGCTGGTGAACATGAACCTGACCGACGACTCCTGGCAGCTGGTCAAGAACACGCCGGGGGTGACCGGGTTCGTGGGCGCGTCCAACAACCCGGTCCCGCTCACCCAGATCGAGGTCGACCGCCTGCTGCACCGCGAGGCCGCCGAGCGTCCGCGCGCCCGGGCCCAGTTCGCGATCGGCGAGTCGGTGAAGGTGGTGTCGGGCCCGCTGTCGGACTTCTCGGGCGAGATCAGCGAGATCAACGACGACCAGTCGAAGCTCAAGGTGCTGGTGTCGATCTTCGGGCGCGAGACGCCTGTCGAGGTCGGCTTCGACCAGGTCAAGAAGGTGTAGCGCCGCCCGCTAGGCTGCGCAGTCGCCCATGGCCAGGAAGGTCCTCACACTCATCAAGCTCCAGGTGCCCGGGGGGCAGGCCAACCCCGCCCCGCCGGTCGGCCCTGCGCTGGGCCAGCACGGCGTGAACATCATGGAGTTCTGCAAGGCCTTCAACGCCCAGACCCAGCAGGACATGGGCACGATCATCCCGGTGGAGATCACGGTCTTCGAGGACCGCTCCTTCACCTTCATCACCAAGACGCCGCCCGCCGCCGTGCTGATCAAGCAGGCGATCGGCCTGGAGAAGGGCTCGGGCGAGCCGAACCGCAACAAGGTGGGCACCATCACCCGCGATCAGGTGCGCCAGATCGCCGAGCAGAAGCTGCCGGACCTCAACGCGCACGACGTCGACCAGGCGTCCAAGATCATCGAGGGCACGGCGCGCTCGATGGGAGTGGAGGTCTCGCCCTGATGCCCAAGCACGGCAAGCGCTACCGGCAGAGCTACGAAACGGTGGACCGCGAGCAGACCTACTCGCCCGCGGAGGCGGTTCACCTGATCAAGGAGTTCCCGCCCACCAAGTTCGACCAGACGGTGGAGGTCCACATCCGCACCGGTCTCAACGTGCGGCACGCCGACCAACAGCTGCGCGGAACGATCGCGCTGCCCCACGGGCTGGGCAAGGACATGACGGTCGCGGTGTTCGCCAAGGGCGACAAGGCCCGCGAGGCCGAGGAGGCCGGCGCCGACTTCGTGGGCGCCGAGGACCTGGCCGAGCGCGTTCAGAACGACGGGTTCACCGACTTCGACGTGGCCATCGCGACGCCGGACATGATGCCGGTGGTGGGCCGGCTCGGCCGCATCCTCGGCCCGCAGGGCAAGATGCCCAACCCGAAGGTGGGCACGGTCACGATGGACGTGGCCAAGGCGGTGTCGGAGTCCAAGGCCGGCAAGATCGAGTACCGGACCGACCGGAGCGCGATCGTCCACCTGCCCATCGGCAAGCACAGCTTCGAGGAGCGCGTGCTGCTGGAGAACTACGCCGCGCTGATCGACGAGATCGTGCGCGCGAAGCCGGCGGCGGCCAAGGGCCGCTACCTGCGCACCGTCACGCTCACCACCAGCATGGGGCCGGGCGTGAAGGTGGACCCGTCCCGCACCCGCAACCTCGTGGAGGAGCCCGCCGAGGTAGCCTGACCCTGGAGAAGCGTTTCTGCCCGAGACCCCCGGCGCGCGAATAAGTCCGGGACAGGTGGAGCACAGCGAAACCGGCCCCTCGGCCGTTCCTCGTGAGCCCGCCTGTGTGCGGGCTCGATTCGTCAAGAGGAACGAGATGAACAAGGAACAGAAGACAGCGGTCGTCCAGGAGGTCGCCGCCCAGATCGAGGGAGCGGAGGCGGTGTTCGCCGTGGACTACCGGGGCATCTCGGTGCCCCAGGCGGCCGAGCTGCGGACCCAGCTCAACGAGGCCGGGGCGCGCTTTCGCATCGTCAAGAACACGCTGACCATGCTCGCCGCCGACCAGGCGGGGGCCGGGAGCTTGAAGGAGACGCTCGTGGGGCCCACGGCCTTCACGTTCGTCGCCGCCGAGAGCGGTGACGTGGCTCTGGCCGCGAAGGCACTCGCCCAGTTCCGCCGCCAGCACGACGTGCTCGAGTTCAAGGGCGGAGTGATGGGCGGCGAGCCGCTCACCGTGGACCAGCTCACGGCCCTCAGCCGGCTGCCGGCCCTGGACGTACTGCACGGCCAGCTGGTGGGCGTGATCGCCTCGCCCATCACCGGCCTGGTGCGCACGCTCAACGCGCTGATCGCCGGGGTGACGATCCAGCTGCAGCAGATCGTCGAAAAGGGTCTGCTGCCGGCCGGTGAGTCCGGCGGCGGCGACCCCGCCGAGGCCGACCAGGCCGCGCAGGCCGACCAGGCCGAGGAGGAGGCCGCGCAGTCGGCCGAGGGTGAGGAGACGGAATCCTCGAGCGAGGAGTCCTCGCCCGCCTCCGAAGAGACCGAGACCACTGACGCGCCCGAGGGCGACGACGATAACAAGGAGTAAACCGATGGCCACTGCCACAGAGCTGATCGAAGAGATCAAGAAGATGTCCGTCCTCGAGCTGTCCGAGCTGATCAAGGCGCTGGAGGAGGAGTTCGGCGTGTCCGCCACCGCGGTCGCCGCCGCGGCCCCGGCCGCCGCGGCCGCCGGCGACGGCGCCGAGGCCGAGGAGGAGTCGAGCACGGTCGACGTGCTGCTCAAGTCCTCGGGCGACAAGAAGATCCAGGTGATCAAGGTCGTGCGCGCGGCCACCGGCCTGGGCCTCAAGGAGGCCAAGGCGCTGGTGGACGAGCTCGAAGCCGGTCCGCGAGGGCGTGGACCGCGAGGAGGGCGAGACGCTGAAGGGCCAGCTCGAGGAGGCCGGCGCGGAGGTCGAGCTGAAGTAGCCGGCGCGGGAGGGGACTTCAGGCGTGCATTGATGACTTTGCCCCCCACTGGGGGGTCAAGTCAGCACTGTGGAGGCCGGCCGTACCATCTCCGCCGTGCCGCCTCGTCTCGACCACGTCGTAATCCACATCTCTGACTGGGAGCGCTCGAACGCGTTCTACCGCGACGTGGTGGGGGCCGAGCTGGTGGAGAAGGGAGACGGCGGCCCGAGCCGGCACTACCGCTTCGGCGACCAGCAGCTCAACGTGCACGGCCCGGGCATGGACCCGCACCCGGTGGCCGCCAAGCCTGCGGAGCCCGGGGGCGCCGACCTGTGCCTGGTCTGGGACGGGCCGATCGAGGAGGCGGCGGAGCACCTGCAGCGCCACGGGGTGGAGATCGAGGAGGGACCGGTCACCCGCCATGGGGCCGCGGCCGCGGGACCAGCGTCTACTTCCGCGACCCGGACGGCAGCCTGCTCGAGTTCATCTCCTACGAGCGGTGAGGCGGCGGACGATCGCCCTGGCGTCCCTGGCGGCCGTGGCGGCGGCCGACTGGACCATCCAAAACAAGCGCCCGCGCTGGATCCTCGTCGGCCTGCTCGACGAGCCCGCTCACCTGGCCACCGCCGCGCTCGTGCTGCTGAACCTGCCGCCACGGTCGCCGCGCTGGTCGGCCGGCTTTCTCGCCGGCGGCGTGCTGCCCGACCTCGACCACGTGCCGCTGGCGCTCGCGCGCGTGCACCCGGACATCGATGACCCGCGGCCGCTCACGCACTGCCTGCTCGCGATCGCGCCGCCGGCCCTGATCGGCGCGCTCGCCCGCGGGCCGGCCCGGGAGTACGCCCTGGGCGCCGCCGCGGGCGGGTTCGCCCACTTCGCCCGCGACCTCGCCGTGGGCACGGGAGTGACGCTGCTGCGGCCGCTCAGCCGGCGCAGCTTCACGCTGCCGTACCCGCTGTACGCGGGAACTTTGGCGCTGCTGGCCCTGCGCGCCGCGCGCGCTTGACTGGCGTGCACGCCGGCTCGAGATCGTCTACTCTTTCCTTCGGCCTATAGCCGTAGCCGTTCCTCGACAGCCGCGCCGGCACATATTCCCGGCGCCTCGGAACGGGGTCCGTGATGGCCGCGCGGGCCCGCGAGAGCGGGCCGGCAACCGCCCCTTGAGGGGGCGGATCTCAGTCTGCTATTCTGGTGGGTCGCGCTTTGCGCCCGTCTCGCCTCCCCTCTGAACCACCACGTCGAAGGAGTCGCCACCTTGGCACGCGTTGACGCTGCCCGTTCCCGCCGTTCGTTCTCCCGCCTGGAGAACACCCTTGCCGTACCCAACCTGATCGACATCCAGCGCCGCTCGTTCGAGTGGCTGGTCGACACCGAGAAGGGCGGCCTGCGCGAGACGATCGACGACGTTTCGCCGATCGAGGACTACACCGGCAACCTGGCGGTGGTCTTCGAGGACATCCACTTCGACGACCCGGTGGCGCCGATCTCCGAGTGCCGCGAGAAGGACCTCACCTACGCGCGGCCGCTCACCGTCAAGGTGGCCTTCCAGAACCGCGAGACGGGGGAGATCCGCGAGCAGTCGGTGTTCATGGGCGACTTCCCCTGGATGACCGACTGGGGCACGTTCATCATCAACGGCACCGAGCGGGTGGTCGTCACCCAGCTGGTGCGCTCGCCGGGCGCCTACGTGATGGAGCCCAAGGACCGCGAGAAGCAGGTCTTCATCGCGAACCTGATGCCCGCGCGCGGCTCGTGGCTCGAGCTCGAGATCGACAAGAAGGGCCGCGTGTACGTGCGCATCGACCGCAAGCGCAAGCTGCCGGTCACCGTGCTGCTGCGCGCGATGGGCGACACCCTGCGCGAGGGCGGGTTCGTGCCCGAGACCTGGACGGGCAGCGACGAGGAGATCCTCCAGCTGTTCGACGACAGCCTCTACGTCCGGCTGACCCTCGACGCCGACACCGAGGTCACGAAGTCCGAGGACGGCGCCCTGATCGAGCTGTTCAAGAAGCAGCGCCCGGGCGAGCCGCCCTCGATCGACGCCGCGAAGAACCTGCTCAACCAGCTCTTCTTCGACCCCAAGCGCTACGACCTCACGCGCGTCGGCCGCTACAAGCTGAACAGCCGGCTGCACATCGACGAGGCGCACGACACCCGCACGCTCACGCCGCGGGACATCATCGAGCTGATCAAGGAGCTCATCTCGCTCCCGAAGATGCTCGGCATCCCCGAGTCGGGCATGTTCGAGACCGCGGAGGGCGACGAGCCGATCAAGGACTTCGCCGCCGAGGCCGTGACCATGCCGCGCGAGCCGATCGCCGACCACCTCGACGAGTACGAGCACTTCGGCAACCGTCGTCTGCGCACGGTGGGCGAGCTGATCCAGGAGGCCTTCCGGATCGGCCTCTACCGGATGGAGCGCGTGGTGCGCGAGCGGCTCACCACCGAGGACGCCGACACCATCACGCCGCAGACGATCATCAACATCCGGCCGGTTGTGGCGGCCCAGAAGGAGTTCTTCGGGAGCTCCCAGCTCAGCCAGTTCATGGACCAGACCAACTCGCTGACCGGCCTCACCCACCGGCGCCGGCTGTCGGCGCTGGGCGCGGGCGGGCTCACGCGCGAGCGCGCACCCATCGAGGTGCGCGACGTGCACCCCACCCACTACGGCCGCATGTGCCCGATCGAGACCCCCGAGGGCCCCAACATCGGCCTGATGGGCTCGCTGTCGAGCTACGCCGAGGTCTCCGAGCACGGGTTCGTGACCACCCCCTACCGGGTGGTCAACGAGGGCGTCGTGACCGACGACGTGGTCCATCTCGACGCCACGCAGGAGGAGGACCGCGTGATCGCCCAGGCGAACGCGGAAATCGACCCCAAGACGAACAAGCTGCGCGGCCCCCAGGTCACCTGCCGCACGCGTGAGGGTGAGTACATCCTCGCCTCGCCGAAGGAAGTCGACCTGATGGACGTGTCGCCGAACCAGATCTGGTCGGTGGCCACCACGCTGATCCCGTTCCTGGAGCACGACGACGCCAACCGCGCGCTGATGGGCTCGAACATGCAGCGCCAGGCCGTGCCGCTTCTCAAGACCGAGTCGCCGCTCATCGGCACCGGAATGGAGGCGCGCGCGGCGGTGGACTCGGGCGACGTGGCCCTGGCCGAGAACGCCGGGACGGTCGAGTACGTGGACGCCGAGCGCATCGTCGTGGAGACGAGCGAGGGCCGGGACGAGTACCCGCTGGAGAAGTTCATGCGCAGTAACCAGGGGACGCTGATCCACCAGAAGCCGCTGGTCGGTCCGGGCCAGAAGGTCAAGCGGGGCGAGGTCCTCGCGGACGGCTCTTCCACCGACTCGCGGTGAGCTGGCGCTGGGCAAGAACTGCCTGGTGGCCTTCATGTCCTGGGAGGGCTACAACTTCGAGGACGCGATCATCATCTCCGAGCGCCTGGTCAAGGACGACGAGCTCAGCTCGATCCACATCGAGGAGTACGAGGTCGACGCCCGCACCACCAAGCTGGGCGACGAGGAGATCACCCGCGACATCCCGAACCGCTCCGAGGAGTCGCTGCGCAATCTCGACGACCGCGGCATCGTCCGCATCGGCGCCGAGGTCGGCTCGGGCGACCTGCTCGTGGGCAAGGTCACGCCGAAGGGCGAGACCGAGCTCACCGCCGAGGAGAAGCTGATCCGCGCGATCTTCAAGGAGAAGGCGCGCGAGGTCCGCGACACCTCGCTCAAGGTGCCGCACGGCGAGGGCGGTGTGGTGATCGACGTCAAGACCTTCAGCCGCTCCGGCGACGACGACCTGCCGCCGGGCGTCAACGACCTCGTGCGCGTGTACGTGGCCAAGAAGCGCAAGATCGCCGAGGGCGACAAGCTCGCCGGCCGCCACGGCAACAAGGGCGTGATCTCGAAGATCGTGCCCGAGGCCGACATGCCGCACCTCGAGGACGGCACGCCGATCGACGTGATCCTCAACCCGCTCGGGGTGCCGAGCCGCATGAACCTGGGCCAGATCCTCGAGACCCACCTCGGTTGGGTCGCGGGCAACGGCTGGTACGACGACGGGTCGGTGGCCTACGAGCTCTCGCAGAAGGACGGCGGCCAGGTCAAGGTGGCCACGCCGGTGTTCGACGGCGCGACCGTCGAGGACGTGGACGAGGCGCTGGTGCGCTGGTCGAAGGAGCACGGCTCGGAGCGAGGCATCAACTTCGAGGTCGACGCCTCCGAGCGCCCCGGACGCCAGTGCTCGGGCAAGGTCACGCTCTACAACGGACGGAGCGGCGAGCCCTACGAGGAGAAGGTCACCGTCGGCTACATGTACATCCTGAAGCTGCTGCACCTCGTGGACGACAAGATCCACGCGCGCAGCACCGGCCCCTACTCGCTCGTCACCCAGCAGCCGCTGGGCGGCAAGGCGCAGTTCGGCGGCCAGCGCTTCGGCGAGATGGAGGTGTGGGCGCTCGAGGCCTACGGCGCGGCGTACACCCTCCAGGAGATGCTCACGATCAAGTCCGACGACACCGTCGGCCGCGTGAAGGCCTACGAGGCGATCGTCAAGGGCGAGAACATCGCCGAGCCCTCGATCCCGGAGTCGTTCAAGGTGCTGCTGAAGGAGATGCAGTCGCTCGCGCTCGACGTGGACGTGCGCTCCGAGGAGGGCGCCGGCGTGGAGATGCGCGACGAGGACGACGACCTCCTGCGCGCAGCCGAGGAGCTGGGCATCGACCTCTCGGGAGTCCGGGCCACCGACGGACAGGCCGCGGACGAGAGCGAGGAGAAGGTCGAGGCCCAGGGCGCCGGCGGCCAGACCGACGAGACCAAGGCGCAACAAGACGCTGAGTACATCGAGGAGTAAGGGACCAAATTCGTGATTGACATCAACAACTTCGACGCCATCAAGATTGGACTGGCGTCGTCCAAGCAGATCCGGTCCTGGTCCTCGGGCGAGGTCACCAAGCCGGAGACCATCAACTACCGCACGCTGAAGCCCGAGAAGGACGGGCTCTTCTGCGAGCGCATCTTCGGTCCCACCAAGGACTGGGAGTGCTACTGCGGCAAGTACAAGCGCGTCCGCTACAAGGGCATCGTCTGCGAGCGCTGCGGCGTGGAGGTCACGCGCTCCAAGGTCCGCCGTGAGCGGATGGGCCACGTGGACCTGGCCGCCCCCGTGAGCCACATCTGGTTCTTCAAGGGCGTGCCGTCGCGCATCGGCTATCTGCTCGACATGGCGCCCAAGGAGCTCGAGAAGGTCCTCTACTTCGCCGCGTCGATCGTCACCTGGGTCGACGACGAGGCTCGCCAGGCGGACCTGGGCAGCCTCGAGGGTGAGGTCACCAAGCAGATCGACGCCTACGAGGCCGAGCGCGAGCAGCGGGTGCTGGAGCTGCGCGAGTCGCTCGACCGGCGCGTGGAGTACCTCTCGACCGGCGGGCAGTCGGGCTTCTCCGACGACGACCTGCTGTGGGCCGACACCCTCGACGTGAACCTCAAGAAGCTCTCGGACGACGACCGGGAGAAGATGGAGAAGGACCTCAAGAAGCAGTTCGACGCGGACATCTCCGACACCGAGGCCTACTACGAGGACGGCATCGAGCGGATGCGCCAGACCTGGGAGCTCTTCCAGACGATGGAGCCCAAGCAGGTCGTCTCCGACGAGACGCTGTTCCGCGAGCTGAAGGACCGCTTCGGCTCTCCGTTCGGCTGGGGCGAGTACTTCCGCGGCGGCATGGGCGCCGAGGCGGTTCGCGACCTGCTCGAGCAGGTGGACCTGGACGCCGAGCGCGAGGAGCTCGAGGACCAGGTCAAGACCGCCAAGGGCCAGAAGCAGTCGCGCGCGGTCAAGCGGCTGAAGGTCGTGTCGGCGTTCATCAACTCCGACAACAAGCCCCAGGACATGGTGCTCGAGGCGATCCCGGTTATCCCGCCCGAGCTGCGCCCGATGGTGCAGCTGGACGGCGGCCGCTTCGCCACCTCCGACCTCAACGACCTCTACCGCCGCGTGATCAACCGGAACAACCGGCTCAAGCGGCTGCTCGACCTCGGCGCGCCCGAGATCATCGTCAACAACGAGAAGCGGATGCTGCAGGAGGCCGTCGACGCCCTGTTCGACAACGGCCGCCGCGGCCGGCCCGTCACCGGGCCGGGCAACCGCCCGCTCAAGTCACTCAGCGACATGCTCAAGGGCAAGCAGGGCCGCTTCCGCCAGAACCTGCTCGGTAAGCGCGTGGACTACTCGGGCCGCTCGGTCATCGTGGCCGGCCCCGAGCTGCGCATCCACCAGTGCGGCCTGCCCAAGCTGATGGCGCTCGAGCTGTTCAAGCCGTTCATCATGGCCCGGCTCGTCGAGCGCAAGTCGGTGCAGAACATCAAGGCGGCCAAGAAGATGGTCGACTCGATGATCCCCGAGGTCTGGGACGTGCTCGAGGAGGTCATCCAGGAGCACCCGGTGCTGCTCAACCGCGCGCCCACGCTCCACCGCCTCGGCCTGCAGGCCTTCGAGCCGGTGCTGGTCGAGGGCAAGGCCATCCAGGTGCACCCGCTGGTCTGCCACGCGTTCAACGCGGACTTCGACGGCGACCAGATGGCCGTGCACGTGCCGCTGTCCGCCGAGGCCCAGGCCGAGGCGCGTCTGCTGATGCTGTCGGCGAACAACATCCTGTCGCCGGCGCACGGCAAGCCGCTGGCCACCCCGTCGCAGGACATGGTGCTCGGGTCGTACTACCTCACCTACGGCCCCGACGCGAAGGAGCTCGCCGAGCTGGAGAGCGTGCTCTTCGAGGGCAAGTGGAACGAGAAGAAGAACGGCCCGCGGCCGCACGTGTTCCGGTCGGCGCAGGAGGCCGAGCTCAGCTACGAGAGCAAGGTGGTGAAGCTCCACGACCTGTCCGAGTACCGGCGCCGGCACCACACCGAGCACGTGCTCACCACGGTCGGGCGCATCATCTTCAACGAGCGCGTGGAGCGTGCGCTGGAGGAGGCCCTCGGGGACGAGTACGACCCCGAGACCTACCAGTTCGTGAACACGCCTCTGAAGAAGCGGGACATGAGCCAGGTGATCGAGGGCCTGGTCGACGTGCACGGCCCCTACGCCACGGCGCTGGTTCTGGACGCGTTCAAGGACCTGGGCTTCCACTTCGCCACCCAGGCCGGCATCACCATCTCCAAGAACGACGTGGTGATACCGCCCGACAAGGAGGAGATCCTCGAGCGCTACGAGGGCGACGTCTCCGAGGTTCAGGACCAGTACGACATGGGCCTGATCACCGAGGAGGAGCGCCGTGTGGCGGTCACCGACAAGTGGCAGGAGGCCACCGACGAGGTCGGCGAGGCCATGCAGCGCAACCTCGATCGCCTGAACCCCATCTTCATGATGGCCAACTCGGGCGCCCGGGGCTCGTTCAAGCAGATCCGCCAGCTGGCGGGAATGCGCGGCCTGATGGCAAACCCGAAGGGCGAGATCATCGAGCGACCGATCAAGGCCAACTTCATGGAGGGCCTGACGGTGCTCGAGTACTTCATCTCGACCCACGGCGCCCGCAAGGGCCTCGCGGACACCGCGCTCCGCACCGCGGACTCGGGCTACCTCACCCGGCGGCTCGTGGACGTGGCGCAGGACGTGATCGTGCGCGAGGAGGACTGCGGCACCAAGGAGTTCATCCAGATGCCGCTGTTTGCTGACGACGGCTCGGCCAACGGGCAGCTCGAGGGCCGCTTCGCGGCGGAGGACTTCGCCACCAAGCGGGGCCGCGCCCTGCTCGAGGCCGGCCAGCTGATCACGGCGGCCGAGGTCGACGAGATGAGCGAGGCCTACGGCGACGAGCAGGTGACGGTGCCCGTGCGCTCGGTCCTGAAGTGTCAGGCCGAGGGCGTGTGCCAGCACTGCTACGGCGTGGCTCCGGCCACCGGCAAGGTGGTGGCCATCGGCGACGCCATCGGCATCATCGCCGCCCAGTCGATCGGCGAGCCCGGCACGCAGCTGACCCTGCGGACGTTCCACACCGGCGGCGTCGCCGGCGCGGACATCACGCACGGTCTCCCGCGCGTGGTGGAGCTGTTCGAGGCCCGTAAGCCCAAGGGGCTGGCCGAGCTGGCCACTGGCGAGGGCACCGTCTCGGTCGAGGAGACCGAGAAGGGGCTCAAGGTTCTGGTGGCCGACTCCGAGGGCGAGGAGCAGTCCTACTCCTTCCCGCGCCGGACGCGGCTCCTGGTCGAGGCCGGCCAGAAGATCAAGCCGGGGTACCAGCTCAACGAGGGCTCGATCTACCCGCACGACCTCCTGGCCTACGGTGGCGCCGACGCGTTGGAGCGGCGCACCGCGACCGAGGTCTACCTCGTGCACGAGGTGCAGAAGGTCTACAAGTCGCAGGGCGTCGACATCAACGACAAGCACATCGAGGTCATCGTCAGGCAGATGATGAAGAAGGTCCGGGTGGACCAGAAGGGCGACACCACCTACCTGCCGGGCCAGTTCGTCGACCGCAACGAGATCATGGGCGTCAACGCGGACCTGAAGAAGGGCAAGAAGGAGCAGGCCCAGGTGGAGGAGATCATCCTCGGGATCACCAAGGCCTCCCTGGCCACCGACTCATTCCTCTCGGCGGCCTCCTTCCAGGAGACCACCAAGGTGCTCACCGACGCCGCGCTCGAGGGCAAGACCGACCGGCTGCTGGGCCTGAAGGAGAACGTGATCATCGGGAAGCTGATCCCGGCGGCCACGGGCCTGCAGGCGCTACCGGCGGCTCGAGATCGAGCCCACCGAGCCCATCCGCCGCCACACGGCGGAGGAGATCGGCCTGCTCGACGAGAACGAGCTGGCGGCCGAGCTCGGCCTCACCGACTCCGGCGAGATCGAGGGCTTCGGCTTCGGCGAGGGCGACGGAGACGGCGCGGACACGTTCACCGACTTCGCCGACCTGCCGGCGCCGGGCGAGGGCGACGGTAAGGAGTAGCTGAGCGGTTCGGGACGGCGCGGCGCCGCGGGGCGCCGCGCCGGATCCGCGTGCTCGCCTTGCCGCGCCAGACCCGCCGCCCCAGGGGGTGAGGCGCCTTATGACGCGAGATGGGTACATAAAGCGCCTAACCCAAATGGCCCGGCGAGCGAAGGGCGGCCGCGGCTAGCCCGTTACCGCGCCGCGGCGCCGCTGGGCGGGGAGCACGAGCGTGCAGACCCGCGTCCGCCTCGTGCGTATGTATCGGCTGCTGACGGTTACCCTGAGGCACACCCGCCGTCGGCTGTCCAGATCCGCCGCGCGCAGCACCAACCGGAAGCGCCGCAAGCGGCCATCGCGGAGCCGGTCGGTACGCCAGCACGCCTTCCCGCTCCGCAGCCGTGCTCCACCGCGCCTCGCGATGCTGAGGCCGGCCGGCACCGTCACGCAGACACGGAAGTTGAGCGCCGGTCCGGGGCCGCGGTTGCGGATGCGTGTGACGAGCTCAGTTGGGTCGCCCGGTCCGAGGCGCTCGTCGGTCAGGCGACCGTTGATGACCAGGTTCGGGC
>CAWGDF010000014.1:0-89385 GCA_963821275.1 uncultured Thermoleophilaceae bacterium | reverse complement strand
GCCGGACGAGCGGTCGGGATTCCGGTGGCGCCCCGCTGACAGGGGCGAACTCGTCGCCCTTGGCCCTGACAGCCGCTCGGACGACCGCGTGCGAGCCGCGCTGGCCGGCCCGGGTCAAGCCCGGTCGAAAACTGGGGTCTCGTCGATCGAGCGGGGTGCGCCTCGTGATCCCGTTGTGGGGGATGGTGGGCGGCGGGTCAGTTGGTGGCGCTGTGCTGGGCGAGTGCGGCGGCGAGGAAGCGGTGGGTGTAGTCCTCGGCGAGCTTGCGTGAGTCGCAGAAGACGACCGGGACGGTGGGGTAGCGCACCTGTAGCTGGGCGACGAGTTCGCAGAGCCAGCCGGGTTGGACGCGGGGCGCGTTGACGAGTGCGGAGTAGCGTGCTTCGACGACCACCGTGGCGGCGGGCAGGGCGGACAGTTCGGCGAGCGCGTAGGCGAGCGAGCCATCGACGAGCGATTTGACGAGATCTTCGAGCGTCTTGCGCTCGACCGCGGCGAGCACCCGTTCGTCCTCGAGGATGGCGTAGTCCCCGCAGGCCAGGGCGCGGCGCTGGCGCTCGACGGCGCGGCCTTGGAAGCGGTAGGGGTAACGCTCGCGCGAGTCGACTTCGATGGTGAGGCCGTCGAGCCCTGAGGCGCGTCGCGTCGGGGCGCGTTGGCCGGGGCGTGCCCGGCGGGCGGTCCGTGCTGTCTGCCAGAAGATCATCGGCCGGCCGCCGCGACGCCCGGGCTGCGGCTCGGTGAAGACGAATTGCGAGCGGTTGTTGCGCGCTCGGTCGAGCACGAGGTCGACCGCGCGGCCGCGGCGCTGGCACTGGCGGACCGCCACCTCCTCGACCAGCTCGGCGTCTGGTGGCCATTGTTCGAGCGGGTGGCAGTAGACGCGCGCTGTGACCGGCCACGCTTCTTTGGCCTTGAGCTCGATGCCGCCTTCGAGCGGCAGTCGCAGCAGGTAGGCCAGCGAGCTGTCGGGGTCGGGATTGCGGGCGACGAGGAAGTTGCCGTCGGCTGCGGCCACAGCCGCAGCGTAGCCGCCGTCGCGGACCATGGCCCGCGGCAGCGAGCGTCCGCGATCGTTTAGCCGCAGGCGAGCAGTACTCGTTCCCGAAAGCCGCCGAACGATGGGATTCCGTAGGCGCGGCGCTTGATTATTTTGACCTTGTTGATGACGCCTTCGGCGTAGCGGTTGGTGGTCGGCTCGTCGAGGTAGGCCAGCAGCTCGGAGCGCCAGAGCCGGACGCCGTCGGCGAAGGCGGTGAAGGCCGGCAGCTGGGCGCGCTCGACGGCGGCCAGGAACCGCTCGAGCCGGCGCTCGGCCTCGCGGCGGTCGGACGCCCGGTAGACCCGGCGGAACGCCTCCTTGAGCGCCCAGGCCTCCGTCAGCGGAGTGACGTTCCATCAGGATGCCCTTTCCGCGCTCGGTGATGGCGCGGCGCCTGGCGTGCTGGGAGCTCTCGCCGGCAATCACCTCGTGCCCGAGTGCGGCGACGATCGGTGCCACGAGGGCCAGCCGATCCTTTCGCCCGTTCGCGATCAGCACGCGCAGATGCTCCGTCTCGCGATAGCTCATTCGTCGGCTCGGGGGGACGGCCCAATTTAGATCGCGGCGCTCGTTGGTGGTACCCTGGCGCGGACGCTTCGCCCCAGCCAAACGGCGGGCGCATCGCGGCTCCAGCATCCGGCCGGGACAGGTGTCGACCCCTGTGGTCGGCGCGGAATCGAGAGGCCTTAGGAGTCGGGATGTCGATGTCATCGTCGCTGTGGGATCGGCGCGTCGCGCGTGAGGCGCAGCACCAGGCGCGCATCGAGGCCGCCTTCGATCGGGCCGATGCATTCGATCGGCTCGGCAGTGTCGAACTGGCGCTCCACTGGCTTGACGAGGCAGGTGCGCTGAGCGGCGGCCTCACGCCGACCTACCGCGCGAGGCGCCTCCGCCTGAGCCGGGAGGCCGCGCCCCCTCGTGAGGCGGGCGCCCCATGGCCCCGCCCACGAGTCTGGCCTTCTCCCTGACCGGAGGGCCCGAGGCCGCCGCGGAAGCCAGGAGAGCAATGCTCGCCGGCGACCGCGCGGTGCCCACCTTCGTCCGTGAACATCCTGCTAGTCGAGAGGCAGAGCGATGAAGACTCGCATCATCCAGCGCGACCCAGAGCCGGCCCGGTCCGACACCTCCGGGAACGGCGCGCCTACCTCGCCGCCGCCGGCGCACAATCTGGCGGCCCGGATGGCCCGCTGGAGCGGCCAGCACCGCAAGAAGGCCATCTTCGGCTGGTTTGCCTTCGTCCTCGTCACCTTCTACGTCGGAATGAACGTGGTCGGTCAGAAGGACATCTCCGATATCGACCAGTTCTCGGGGGAGGCGCGCGATGCCGAGCAGGCGCTCGAGGACGCCGGCCTGAGGCCGGTCGAAGAGGTGGTCTTCGTTCAGAGCGAACAGCTCACAGTCGAGGATCCCGAGTTCCAGGCGGCGGTCGAGGACGTGACCGGACGGCTCTCACAGGTGCGGTACGTCGAGAACGTTGAGTCGCCGCTGACCGGTGGCGGCGAGGTCTCGGCCGACGGCCACGCGGCTCTGGTCAACTTCGTGATCGCGGGCGACTCGACGGAGGCTGAGGATCGCGTCGATCCCACGATCGCCGCCGTCGCCGCCGTTCAGGCCGATCACCCCGATCTCGCGATCGAGCAATTCGGCGGCGCCAGCGCCGACAAGGCGATCGAGGAGGTGATCAACGGCGACCT
This sequence comes from uncultured Thermoleophilaceae bacterium, assembly GCA_963821275.1. GTDB lineage: Bacteria > Actinomycetota > Thermoleophilia > Solirubrobacterales > Thermoleophilaceae > JACVRW01. The sequence continues at coordinate 86,648 of CAWGDF010000014.1, read as the reverse complement.
CGGGAAGGCGGGAATGCTGTCGCTGCCGGTCACGCTGATCATCCTCCTCTTCACCTTCGGCTCGCTCGTGGCGGCGGGACTGCCGCTCCTGATCGGACTGACCTCCGTGATGGCCGCGCTGGGCCTGGTCGCGATCACGAGCCACCTCTTCCCGGCCGACAGCAACCTCCCGGCCGTCGTCCTGCTGATCGGGCTGGCAGTGGGTGTGGACTACTCGCTCTTCTACCTCCGGCGTGAGCGCGAGGAACGCGCCGCCGGGCGCAGCGAGCAAGGCGCGCTGGAAGCCGCCGCCGCCACCTCGGGGCGTGCCGTGCTGATCTCCGGCGTGACCGTGATCGTCGCGATGGCAGGCATGTTCATCAGCGGCGACAAGGCGTTCATCTCCTTCGCCGAAGGCACGATCCTCGTGGTCGCGATCGCCGTGTTCGCCTCGCTGACGATCCTGCCGGCGATGCTGTCCTGGCTCGGTGACCGCGTCGAGAAGGGTCGGGTCCCCTTGCTCGGCCGCCGGCGTCGCCCGGCCGGCGAGTCGCGCTTCTGGACAGCGCTCACCGGCCGCGTGATGCGGCGTCCCGGCCTGTCGATCCTCCTCGCGGGCGGCCTCCTCGTGGCGCTGGCGATTCCGGCGCTCCAGATGAAAATCGTGACCAGCGGGGTTGACGAGTTCCCGCAGGACGAGCCCGTGATCCAGACCTACAACAAGGTCAAGAAGGTCTTCCCGGCCGAGGGCGTCACGGCGACCGTGGTCGTGGAAGCCGACGACGTGCGCTCCGGTCCCGCCGCAGCCGGCATCGCCGAGCTGCGCACCCAGGTCAACGGCTCGGATTCGTTCCGGCCCGGAACCGAGGTCATCTACAGCGATGACGGCACAGTTGCCCAGATCAACGTTCCGACCCCCGGGAACGGAAACGACCCCGCGTCGGTGAACGCCCTCGACGAGCTGCGCGATGAGATCATCCCGGCGACGGTCGGGGGAGTCGAGGGGACCACCGTCAACGTCACCGGCGATGCGGCCAGCTCGGAGGACTTCGCCAACAAGCTGAACAGCAGGCTGCCGCTGATCTTCGCCTTCGTGTTCGGACTGGCGTTCCTGCTGCTGCTCGTGACCTTCCGGTCGATCGTGATCCCGATCAAGGCGATCATCCTCAACCTGCTCTCGGTCGGAGCCGCCTACGGCGTCCTCGTGCTCGTCTTCCAGAAGGGCAACCTGGAGTCGCTGCTCGGCTTCATCTCGAACGGCGGGGTGACCAACTGGCTGCCGCTCTTCCTGTTCGTGGTCCTGTTCGGTCTCTCGATGGACTACCACGTGTTCATCCTGTCCCGCGTCAAGGAGCTCCATGACCGCGGCATGTCGACCGATCAGGCCGTTCAGCAGGGGATCTCGACGACAGCCGGAACGGTGACCAGCGCCGCGCTCGTCATGGTCGGGGTCTTCCTGGTGTTCGTCACCCTGGCCTTCCTCGACTTCAAGGAGCTAGGCCTCGGGCTGGCCGCCGCGGTCCTGATCGACGCGACGATCATCCGCGGCGTGCTGCTGCCGGCGTCGATGAAGGTGCTCGGCGACTGGAATTGGTACCTGCCGAGCTGGCTCGAGTGGCTGCCGCACGTCGGGGCCGGACGCGACGACGCCCCGCCGATTGAGCCCCGGGAGCCCCCGGCCCCGGACGAGCCCGCGACCGGCGAGGAGCCGGAGCGCGGACCGCTCCCGGTCTAGCGAGTGAATACGCCGACAACTAGCTCGAGCGAGAGCCGGGGTTTCGGTCGGGTCGGGCCGCGCTAGAGCGCCGGTCAGGGGAGCGATCCAGTCGAATGTCCTCGAAGGAGGCGGTGTCTTCGCTCGGTTCGACATGCGTGAAGACTGTCGCGTACGGGAGCCGCTCGCGCAGGTCGCGCTCGACCCGCTCGGCGAGGTCGTGGCCGCGTTTTACCGTCCACTCGCCCGGCACGAGCAGGTGGAGCGAAACGAACTCTCTTCGCCCGGCCTGGCGCGTGCGCAGGGCGTGGAACTCGACGCCGCCCTCTCGGTACCTCTCTAGAACGGCCTGGATCTCGCCTTGCTCGGCGGGTCCGAGGGCGTGGTCCATCAGACCGCCGCCCGAGCGACGAAGCAACACCACCCCTGTCCGAACGATGCTGACGGCCACCAGCAGCGCGATGATCGGATCGAGCCGGTCCCAACCGGTCGGCTTCGACGTCTCCGGTGTCGCGGCGCGGCGCAAGACTTTGTGTCAAGTAGGGGTCGGTAGTTCTGCTTCAGGGTGCTCGGGCGGTCTCGAGGGCTGGAGCAGTGCTCATGTCTCTATGGCCCCAGGTCAAGGAGGAACGATATGAAGCGCTTCCAACGGCTGCGGCATGGCCCGTTGTCGCGGTCCTGGCCGGGACGGGCGGAGGATCGCTCGCGGCGACCCCCGCCCCGCCGGCGTCGGTCGTGTTAGAGGACCAGCCTCATGCGGATGCGCAGCGTGCCGAGCTGGGTGCCCTCTTGGAAGAAGCCGGTGGCGAATGCCTGGTTGAGCGCGTCCGCCGCCTCCAGGGTCAGAAACGCGTTGATCCCGCGGATGGTGAGGCGGCGTCCGCGGAAAGTACGGGTCCCGCGCCCGAGGGCCAGGAACGACATGCGCTGACCATTGACCAACGCAGTCAGCTCGGAACTACGACAACAGAGGCGCACCTTGAGCCGCACTACCCTGACGCTCGCGTTGTCACCGGCGAACACGATCCCGCCGACATGGTTGATCCTCGCACGCTTGCCGTTAGGGCTGACCCTGCCGCCAGTGATCGGGAACGACTCGCCGCCAAGGCTTGCCTCCGCGGGCGCGATCGGCAGGATGCCGACGCCCAGGGGGTCAAGACCGGAAAAAATGTTCTGGTCGAAGGTCAGCGTTGACCGCCCCTGTTTGATCGGGACCGCCTCCGCCGGCGAAGCGCCCGCAGCGACGAGCGCGATTGTTGCCAGGACCGCGATCGCCGCGAGCGTCCGCGACCGACCACCTCTTGCCATGACCTCCATGTCGTTCCCTCCGGATCAGGTTGCCCGGCACGCGGGCCGCGGCCATGATTGCAGATGAGCGCCAGCCGGGGTTCCGGCGCGCTGGCCCTACTGCGGGTGAGCTTTGCGCTTTGCCACGTCGGCTACGCGGGCTCGGGCTGAGCGCGATTCGCTATCTCTTGACGGCGTGACGACGGCGAGGGTGTCGCTCGAGGGGTCGCGGCGCCAACGCCGAGGGCAGATTTACGTGGCGCTCGCCGCGGTCGCGTGGTCGACCGCCGGGGTCCTCCAGCGCCAGCTCACCCTCGACACCGCCACCCAGGTCGTCGGCCGAGCGACGTTCGCGGGCGCCGCGCTGCTGGCCTATGTCGCGGTCGTCGAGCACGGCCGGTTGGTGCAGGCGTTCAGGTCCGTCGGGCTGGCGGGCGTCGCCGTCGCGCTGTGCGTCGCGACGGCGTCAGGGAGCTTCATCGCGGCGCTCAACCACACGAGCGTCGCACGCGTCCTGTTCATATTGGCCATCGCCCCCGTGCTCGCCGCCCTGCTCGCCCGGGTGACGCTCGGCGAGCCGATCACGCGGCGCACGGTCGTGGCGATGGCACTGGCGCTGGCCGGCGTCACGCTGATACTCGGGGCCCCGGGGGAGGGCAACCTGGCGGGCGACGGCCTCTCTTTCGTCGCGGCGCTTGCCTTTGCGCTGATGATCGTGATCACCCGCTGGCGCCACGACGTCTCCATGGCCCCGGCCATGTGCCTCGCGCAGGCGATCCAGATCGCGGCCTTCCTTCCCTTCGCCAGTCCCGGCGAGATCGGCGGCGACGACATCGTCTGGCTGGCGGCGCTCGGCATCGGTCAGATCGGGCTCGGATTTGCGCTGCTTCACTGTGGGCGCGCGGCTGATACCGGCTGCCCAGGTGGGCCTCATCACGCTGCTCGAGGTGGTGCTCGGCCCGGTGTGGGTATGGCTCGCGCTCGACGAGCGCCCCCGCACGCTCACGCTCGTCGGCGGCACGATCGTGATCGTCGCGATCGTCATCCAGACGCGCGCGACGCCCTCTACCCGAAGCGGAGGAGGAACGGGGCGCTGCCCGCACCGCATTAGGATGGGGCCTGCACGCCGGGAAGCGTCCGCAGTCGTCGAGCGTGTCGCAGTCGCAACCACGGTGCCGAGACGTAGCGCGCCGCTACTGCAATTCCATGCGACTGGGGACGCCGCTGATGTCGCCGTGGCGCTTCTCCTGTCGCCTGAGCGCAACGTCTACGGTGCAGCCGCCGCAGGGCGCAGAGAGCCCCCATCCCCTCCGGCATACCGAGCGTCGTCGAGGATCGGCGAGGGCCTGAAGCCCTTGACGATCAGATAGATCGCAAACGCCGCCTCGAAGAGGAACTCGGGCACCGAGAAGAGGGCGTGCAGGCCGTCCTGCTCGTAGGCGCCGAACAGAACCGCGATCGACGACACGAAGATCAGCGGACCGCCGATGACGCCCAGCATCGCGAGCCGTGGCGGCATCAATCCAGTGCGGTACATCAGCCAGCCCAGCAAGATGCCGTTGACACCGACGCAGAACCCCGGCCCGAACAAGAACGTCCAGTCGTGGATCGCGACCAGGGTCTGCCCCGCGATGTCGAGCGAGGTTCCGTCCGCGCCGATAGACGCGGCCAGGTCGTCGCGCAGGGTGACGACGGAGAGCAGGCTGATGGCGCCGACCCCGATGATCGTCGCCTCGATTGTGCGCGAGGCGACGTAGCTAAGCGAGAGGGTTTCGCTGTATCGCCTGAGGATCGGAAACATCACGACCGCCGTGCCGACGTTGCCGATCATCAGGAAGATTTCGAGGAGGGCGCCCAGCGTGACGCGGGTGTCGTCGCCGGCGCCGAGGATGTAGTCGGTGTCGTTGAGCACCGGGTCGTAGAGAATTAGCGCGGCGGGGATGGACGTGAGAAACGTCAAGGCCATGAGCCAGCCGGCGATACGAGCCCTTTGGCGCTGTTGTGGTGACTGCTCGACAGCTGCGGCTTCCTGCCTTGAGTCAGACATGATTCGATCCCTCAATCTCGTCCCTCCATGTGGCGGTCGCGCGCTGACGAGGGGAGGAACGGATGCGTCGACGCTCGCCTCCGTTGACCTGACAGCCGCCCCTCGGCTGAAGCTCTGATGTTCGGCCGCTATCGCCTGCTACCCGCAGTCGCGCTTACGCCGAGCAGACTGCTGGATTCCATCGAGCATTCGGTGTGTGAGTCGACTTGCTTTCCGGCCAGGAGCCGGATGATCGAGATGCCCGCGTAGCAGGGCGCGCGACCGGCGAGGGCGCCATCCGGGGCGGCCGGCGCTGTGGTCGTTGCCTGCCAGCGCGTCACGACTCGGTCGTCCTCGGCGATCTGGTCCTCGATCTTGATGTGTAGGTCGGGATGGGCGCGGTGGCGGCTTGCCACGAGCCGGCGCACACCGTGTGGCCCGAGGACTCGGCTGTCGAGACAGGGGACGCGGCCCACGTAGTCGTCGGCCACCAGCTCGTCGACCATCTCGACGCGTCCTTCGTTCCAGACCGCCTCGACGAAAAGGCGAACCTTCCGCTTGTTGAGCTCGGTGACGCTGTCCACCGAGCTGGACCATGGGCGGGCGAAGTCGCGACCACAAGGGAGGATCCCCGAGGGTTTCCCCGTGGATTTCCACTCGTCCACGTCCCGTGTATCGTCGCTGGGGTGCCGCCCAGAACGGCCGCAGCTCTGCTCGAGCGCGAGAACGAGCTTGAGACGTGTCGAGAAGGCTTCGCTCGTGCTGGTGCCGGCGAAGGAACGCTGATCCTGATCGAAGGAGGGGCCGGCGTCGGCAAGACCGAGCTGGCGCGGGAGGCGCGAGCGGCGGCGGTGCACGCCGGCCTGATGCCACTGGAGGCGAGGGGCTCAGAGCTCGAGCAGCCCTTTGCGTTCGGCGTGGTCCGGCAGCTGCTGGAGCCCGTGATCGACGGCGTGTCTGGGCAGCCCGATCCGTTCACCGGCGCGGCTGCTCCCGCGGCGCGCCTGTTCGAGCGCGATGAGCGGCGGTCGTGGGGTGCCGATGCGGGCTTCGAGGCCCTCCACAGCCTCTATTGGTTGGTGGTCAATCTCGTCGACCAGGCCCCGAGGCTCGTGCTGGTCGACGACTGCCACTGGGTCGATCAGGACTCGCTGCGCTTCTTGGCCTACCTGGCGCAGCGCATCGAGGGGCTGCCGATCGCCGTGCTCCTCGCCGGACGTCCACCGGCGGACGAGCCGGGGTCCGTGTGGGCGCAGGTGGCGTCCCGCGCCTCAGCCGTCGCGCTGTACCCCCAACCACTCAGCCAGTCCGCCGCGGTGGCTCTGGCACGGGAGCGCCTGGGAGCGGACGCGGCCGAGGAGTTCTGCCGCGCGTGTCATACGGCGACCGGCGGCAACCCGCTGTTCCTGCGCGAGCTGCTGACAGCGCTCGACGCGGCGGGGATAAGCCCGTCGGCCGCTGCTGCAACTGAGGTCCAGGCGGTCGGCCCGGCCGCGGTGCGCCGCTTCGTCCTGCATCGGCTCGCCACGCTTGGGCCGGCAGCGAACGAGCTGGCCAGAACCGTCGCCGTGCTGGGCGACGAGACCGATCTGCAGCTGGCCGGTCACGTGTCGCATCTCGGTGAGGAGGCTGCTGGTGCGGCGGCGGACGACCTCGTCCGGGCCGATATCTTCGTTCGGGCTGCGCGCTTGGGATTCGTTCATCCCATCGTCCGCGCGGCGCTCTACGAGGATCTCGCGCCGGCCGAGCGCCAGGCGCGGCACGCGGCGGCGGCCGAGGCGCTGGCACGTGCGGGCGCGGCGCCTGAGCGCCTCACCGCACACCTTCTGTTGACGGGCCCGACCGGGGATCGGCGCAGGGTGGAGACGCTCCGGTCGGCCGCCACGGCCGCCGCGCGGCGTGGCGCCCCAGGCGCGGCTGCCGAGCGTCTGCGCCGGGCGCTGGCGGAATCGCCGGCGGAGCCGGAGCGTGGGGAGATCTTGGCCGAGGTTGGCCGCTATGAGGTGGCCGCCATGCAATTCGAGCCCGCTGAAGAGCATCTGCGCGCTGCGTTGAGCTCGGGCGCGAACCTGACGACTCGAGCCGACGCGGCGTCCATGCTTGGGCGCTGCGCCATCGTGTCCGGTGGAGGCTCGGCCGCGGAGGCCGCCGTTGACGCACTGGCGTCGCTCGGCGAGGAGCTTCAGCCGCTCGACCCCGAGCGCTCGCTCGAGCTCGGGTCCGAGCTGTTGATGGTCACGACAGCCGTCGTGCCACTGCGTGCCGGCCTCAGCGGGCACCTGCAGCGCTTCACCGAACAGGCACGCGGTCATCCCGGCTTCGAGGCGGTGGCCAGGATCCACGTCGCCCAGGAGCGGCTCGCCGAGGGAGGTTCGGCCGCAGCGGCGGCGGACGAGGTTCAGGCCGCCCTCGCGTCCGGCCTCCCGCCATCCGCCGCGACAAGCGCCGCCTTTCTGGCGCTGCAGACGCTGAGGCTCGGGGAGCGATACCAGCCGGCCATGCAAATGCTCGACGTCGCGCTGGAGGGCGCGCGCCGTGAAGGTCACGCAGCGCGACAAGGGCTCATCCACGGACAACGCGCGGCGATCGCGCTGGCGCAGGGTTCGCTCAAGGACGCCCAGGTCGAGGCTGAGACGGGGCTGCGGGTCGTCGAGGAACGGCATTTCACCTTGTTGCAGCTCCTCGCGGTCGCGATCGTCGTCGACATCGAGCGCGGAGCGCTGGAGGCGGCTGCCGAGCTGTCCCGGAGAGGTGACGCGCTCGGGATAGCTGAGGATCGGCCGTACGTCGCCGACTACCTGATCGCCCGCGGGCGTCTGCGGATAGCCCAGGGCCATGCCGAAGAGGGCGTTGCGGACCTGATGTGGTGTGGCCAGCGCCTCGAGGCGCTCAGCCTGCGCTGGCCGGGCGACTGGAGGGCATTCGCGGCGCCGGCGCTCGCCTCGCTGGGCGACGAGGAGTCCGCCGCGCGGCTCGCCCGCGAGCAGCTGGCTGTGGCTCAGCGCGACGGCGCGCCCGGGGCGCTCGGACTGTCACTGCGCTCAGCTGCGGCGGCCATCGGTGGAGAGGAGCGACTGGCGTTGCTGCAAGAGGCGGTCTCGGTGCTCGAAGACAGCGCCGCGCGGCTCGAGCTTGCGCACGCGCTCGCCGATCTCGGAGCCGAATTGAGCCACGCCAACCGGCGACGTGAAGGCCGAGACGCCCAGCGGCGGGCGATGAAGCTCGCCGATGACTGCGGCGCCATCGCGCTGGCCGAACGCGCCCGGGCCGAATTCCAGGCGGGACCGGGTCGGCGCGCGCGGATCGAGCTGACCGGGCCGCCTGCGCTGACAGCTGCGGAGTGGCGTGTGTGCCGCCAGGCGGCCGACGGGCACACCAACCGCGAGATCGCCCAGGCGCTGTTCGTGACCGAAAAGACGGTCGAGCGTCACCTCAGCGCCGCCTATCACAAGCTAGGCATCCGCTCTCGGTTCCAGCTCTCGGCGGCCCTCGGCGAATAGTTCGGCGCTCGCCCCGGGCCGGCTGCGCGGCCCCGCGAAAACCGTAGGGTAAACACGCGGGGTCCCCCTCTTGCGAGCGGTCGTGGTCACGCGGAGGATTGGGTGCCACTGGCACGACCGCAGTGAAACTCTGACAAGAGGAAGGGGCTCGTGATGACCGGTGCGTTGTTTCGTCTGGGGCGGCTATGTGTCCGCCGGCGGTGGATCGTGCTGGCGATCTGGCTGCTCATCTTCGCGGCACTGGCCGTCTGGGCGCGCGCGCTGGGTCCGAACGTCAGTGACAACCTCACACTGCCCGGCACCGACAGCCACGCGGCGACCGACCTCCTCGAGAAGCGGTTCCCGTCGCAGGCGAACGGCATGAACCCGGTGGTCCTGCGCGCCCCGGGCGGCGAGAAGATCACCGCGAGCAAGTTCCAGACGCCGATCGACGACACGGTCAAGGCATTCAACGCGGACCCGGCCATCCGCAGCGCGACCAGCCCGCTGGCGAGCGACTCCGATGAGCTGTCGAAGACCAAGTCGATCGGATACGTCGCGCTGAACCTCCGCCCGAGCCCGAGCGAGCTGACGCTGGACACGGCGAACCGGATCGTCGCGCTCGCCGACCCCGCCCGCCACGCCGGCCTCGAGGTCGGCTTCGGCGGCTATCTCGGCCAGAAGGTCTCCAAGCCGGACACGCATTCCAGCGAGGCGATCGGCCTGGGCATGGCGGTGATCGTCCTGCTGTTCACGTTCGGCACGGTCGTGGCCATGGGCCTGCCGATCTTCACCGCGATCATCGGGCTGGTCTGCGGGCTCTCGATCATCACCCTGCTCAGCCACGTCGCCGTCGTGCCGACGGTCGCGCCGACCCTGGCGACGATGATCGGGCTCGGCGTCGGAATCGACTACGCGCTGTTCATAGTCACGCGACACCTCGAGCAGCGCCGCGACGGGATGGAGACAAGCGAGTCGATCGCCCGCGCGGCCGCGAGCTCGGGCGGAGCAGTGGTGTTCGCCGGCTCAACCGTGATGGTCGCGCTGTTGTCGCTCGCGGTGGTCAACATCCCGCTGGTCACGACGCTCGGGTACACGGCCGCGCTGGTCGTGGCGGTGGCGGTGCTGGGAGCTATCACGCTGCTGCCGGCGGTCCTGGGGCTCGTCGGCGACCGGATCGACAGGCTCCCGATCCCTCTGCCGAACCGCAAGGCCGATGATCATCCACACGGCTGGATGCGCTGGGGCGGCTTCGTCGCGCGCCATCCCCTGCCGTGCGCGTTGGTCGCGATCGTCGTGCTGGCGGTGCTCGCGCTGCCGACGCTCGACATCTACCTCGGCCAGCAGGACAACCGCGCGATGCCCCAGAGCACCGATGCACGGCGTGCCTCGGACGGGCTGACGGCCGGCTTCGGCGCGGGGACCAACGGCCCGCTCTTGGTCAGCGTCGACTTGTCGAACAAACCGGCCAAGGCCGACCAGGCGAACCTTGACAAGCTCTCCAACCAGGAGCAGGACCAGAAGGACAAGGCCAACAAGCAGGCCCAGCAGCAGGAGCAGCAGCTCGCCGGCCAGCTCGAGGCGGAGGGCATGCCGCCGGACCAGGCGCAGGCGGAGGCGCAGTCCCAGGTCCAACCACAGCTCGACAAGCAGATCAGCAAGATCGAGCAGCAGTCGGATACAAAGCGCAAGAAGCTCGAGCAGCCGGCCACCGATCCGCGGCTGCAGGACCTGCGCGACGACCTGAAGCAGACGAGCGGCGTCAAGTCGGTAACGCAGCCGCTGGTCAACAAGGACGGCACGGCGGCGGTGCTGAACGCGACGCCGACGACCGACCCCTCCGACCGGGCGACGGCGGATCTGGTCGAGCAGTTGCGCGACACGACGATCCCGAAGGCCGAGAAGGGCAATGACATGACGGTCAACGTCGGCGGCCAGACCGCCGGCTACGTCGACCTCGCGTCCGAGATCAGCAGCCGCCTGATCATCACGATCGCGGTCGTGGTCGCGTTGAGCTTCGTGCTGCTGCTGCTCGCGTTCCGCTCGGTCGTGATCCCTCTCACCGCCGGACTGATGAACCTGGTGTCGATCGGCGCGGCGTTCGGGGTCGTCACCGCCGTGTTCGAGAAGGGCTGGGGCGCGAGTCTCGTCGGTCTGGATGGCCAGGTGCCGATCGTCTCGTTCGTGCCGCTGATGATGTTCGCGATCCTGTTCGGGCTTTCGATGGACTACGAGGTGTTCCTGATGACTCACATCCGGGAGCACTGGCTGGGGAGCGGCGACAACAAGCAGTCGGTGATCGCAGGCGTCGGCACCACCGGCCGCGTGATCACGTCGGCCGCGCTGATCATGGTCAGCGTCTTCTTCGCCTTCATCATCAACGGCGACCCGACCGTCAAGCAGTTCGGCGTCGGCATGGGCGTCGCCGTCGCGGTTGACGCGACGCTGGTGCGCTGCCTGCTCGTGCCCTCCGTGATGGTGCTCGTCGGACGCGCGAACTGGTGGTTCCCGCGCCCGCTCGACCGGTTCGTCCCGAACTTCTCGATCGAGGGAGAGCAGTGGTTCCGCGACCGTGACGCAGGAGCAGCCGCCGCCGAGAAGAAGGCCGCGCCGGTGCCGGTGCAGTGAGGGCCTAGCCGCTCAGACCAGCGCCCCGCTCCCGGACAGCGCCGCGTGGGCGCGCTCCCTCAGCCCCGGCAGGCGCAGTTCGGCCGCGACCGCCGCGGCGGCACTGAGCAGTTCGCCCGCGCGCGAGGCGCTCTCGCGCCGACCGCTCAGGGCGAGCGCGAGACCCCATTCGAGTTGGGTCCGGACGGCGAGCGAAGAGGCGCCGAGGCGCTCGTGGAGTTCGAGGGCATACGCGAAGTGGCGGTCCGCCTCGTTCCAGCGGCCGAGCGTCGCGGCCAGCAGCCCGGCGGAGCGACTTGCGACGCCCAGGGCCCCGAGCGAGTCGAGGGCGATCTGCTCGCGCAGCGGCTCGACCCGGGCGAGCAAGAGCGACGCCGCTTGGCGATCGGCGAGCCGGGCGGCGACCTCGGCCCAGATGATGAGCGAGCCGAGCTGCACGGGATCGCACGGTAGAGAAGCGAACTCGTCGCGCGCCTGAAGCGCGGAGCCGCTCGGCGGCGTGCTGTTGCTGTCCGGCCTCGAGCTCGGCGAGCGCGGCCATGGCTGCGAAGGCGGAGACCGCGGGTACGGCCTCGGCCACGCTGGAGAGCAGGTCAGCCTCCTCGCCCAGCCGGCCCTGATGCCAGCGGATCGGACCGAGCTGACCGACGTAGAGGCTGAGCGCGTCCGGCTCCCCAGCCTGTTCGCCGAGCGTCCTGGCCTGGTCCGCGAGCCGCTCGGCCTCGTCGAGCCGTCCGGCCAGCTGGGCGCGCCACGCGTGCTGGGTCTCGAGAACGAAGGCGAGCCGCGGCTGCCGCAGCCGCCCCGCGATGTCCCGCTGCCGGTCGAGCTGGCGGTCGGCCTCCGCGAGGTCACCCGCCTGTACCACCGTGACCGCCCGCCACACCGCGGCCCAGAAGCGCTGCGTGGGGTCGCCCACCGCCTCGGTGAGCGGGACCAGTTCGGCCGTAGTGGCCACCCGCTCGGAGAGGGTCTCGGGCCACCAGACAGCGGTTACCCTCATGGTCAGCACGTGGGCGAGCGCGGCCCGGTCGCCGCGCTCCCGCGCGAGGGCCACGGCCTCGTCGCTGAAGGACCGGCGGCGCTCGTGATCGGGCGACCAGAGCAGCTCGGCAGCGACCAGCGCCAGCAAGCGGGCGCGGCAGGGATCATCGGGCGGGGCATGTTCGAGCGCCGCCTCGAGCACCGCGACCCGCTCCTCGTCCACGAAGCCGGCCGAGCTGAAGTAGCCTCGGGTGTTGGCGAGGCCCGCGCGAACGAGCCGCTCGCCGTCCCCGTCGGCCTGCGCGGACGCGGCCGCCTCGAGCAGCGTCTCCCGGAACTCCGGCTTGCCGGCCTGAAGCTGTGCCTCGCCCAGGCCGATCAGGAGCTCCCGCTGCTCACCGGGGTCGACGGCCACGGCCGGGCTGAGCTCGATCGCCCGCTGAAACCAGTCGAGCGCTTCGTCCGGAGCCAGCTGCTCGAGCGCCGCTCGCCCGGCGTCGGAGACGTAGCGGAAGGCCTTCGCCTGTGCGCGCGTGCCGCTGGCGGCGCCCCAATGGCGCGCCAGGTCCGCCACCGGCAGGGGCAGCTTCTCCTCGAGCGCCTCCGCGATTCGCTCATGAAGGCGGGCGCGGCGCGCGGCGGGCAGCTCCTGCTCGAGCGCATGGGGAATGAGCGCGTGCACGAACGAGTAGCCGCCGGACTGATCAGGCTGCTCCGCGACGAGTGCCGCCGCCGAGGCGGCGTCGAGCACGTCGAGCACGTCGTCCTCGCCCATCCGTTCGACGCGGGCGAGGAGAGCCGGCTCGAAGTCGCGCCCGATGGTCGCGGCGGTGGTCAGCATCCGTGCCGCGTGTCGGCCGAGGCGAACCACGCGACCGCGGATGACCTCGTTGACGCTTCTCGGCACCCCGGCCGAGCGCAGCTCGGCCGGGACGCTCCAGCGCCCGTCCGGCCCGCGATGAATCGCGCCGGACTCTGTGAGGCTCCGAACCAGCTCGGTCACGAAGAACGGGTTGCCGTCGGTCTCCAGGGTCAGCTCATCAGCAACCGCGGCCCCCTCCCCGTCGAGCTTATGCCCGGCCGCCATTTCGATCATCTCGAGCACCTCGGCGCCGTTGAGGCCCTCGAGGGCAACCCGCTCGACCCGGGGCTCCCGGTGCAGATCCCCCAGCAGTGCGACGAGCGGATCGCTCAGTGTCTCGCGCGGCTCGCGATAGCTGCCCACCACCATGAGACGCGTGGACCGGAGAGTCCGCTGCACATGCTTCAGGAGGCTGAGCGTGGGCTGCGTGGCCCAATGGAGGTCGTCCAGGATCAGGAGCAGCGGGTACCGCTCGGCTATCTCTCCCAGCAGCCCGACGACCGCGCCGAAGAGGAGGTAGCGCCCGGCTTCGGCGTCTGTCGCCTGAGGCTCGGGCACGCCCTCCACCCTCGCCCGCAGTGAGGGAACCAGGTGCGTGATTTCGCCGCCGTGACGCTCCACGTGCTGGCGCAGCACCCCGGGGCCGGCGGTCTCCACGAGGTGCTCGAGAGCCTGGCGCCACGGCTCGTAGGGAAGCCCGAGATCCTCACTCGTACGCCCATAAAGCACGACTGCGCCCTGGCTATGGGCGCCTTGGGCGAGCCGCGCGGCCAGCCGCGTCTTGCCGATGCCAGGCTCTCCGGCCAGCAGCACGGTCCAGGGCTCACCGCGCTGCGCCCGGCTCCACGCGTCCGTCAAGCGCTGGAGCTCGGCCACGCGCCCGACGAAGCCGGCCGCAGGGGGAACGTTGAGGGCCGTCGGCAGCGGTGGACCGCCGTCCGCGGCCGTCTCCCAGGCGACCCGCCAGGTGACCACCGGCTCGGGCAGCCCCTTGAGCTCCAGCGGGCCCAGGCGGGTGAGCTGAGGAGCCTCAGCGGACCCTGCGAGCAGGCGGACCGCGTCGGAGATCAGGATCTCGCCTCCCTTGGCCATGGCGCACAGGCGGGCCGCCTCGACCACGGGCGGCCCGTACCAGTCGGCGCCTTCGTTGCTGGCGTCGCCTACCGCCGCGCCCACGCGGACCGCCAGCTCCGGTCCACCCAGCCGGTTGCGCCGCTCGACGCCCTGTTGGATTGCCACCGCGCCTGCCAGCGCAGCCCCGGAGCTCGGAAAGGCGGCCATCAGCCCGTCACCGAGGGTCTTGACCTCCTCCCCGCCCGCCAGCTCGATCGCATCCCGCAGATCGGAGAAGTGCTCACTGCGCAGGTCGTCGCTTCGTGCCCGGCCGAGCGCGCTGGCGAGTTCCGTCGACCCCACGAGGTCGGTGAACAGAAGCGCGATGGTCTTGTTCGAGCCCAATGAAGAGACGAATCCGGTGTGGACGACGCTACCTGAACCCCTCACGCACGGCCAGCGCTCCGGTTGCACCCGGCGCGCCCGCGAGCGAGACTCTGGCCCAGGCAGATCTATGAAAATCGTGATCATCGGAGGAGGGCCGTCGGCGCTTTCCGCCGCATTCGAGCTCACCGAGCCGGGCCGGGGCGATCATGAGGTGACGATCCTTCAGCCCGGCTGGCGCCTCGGCGGAAAATGCGCGAGCGGCCGCAACCAGAAGTTTGGGAACCGCATCGAGGAGCACGGCCTGCACATCTGGTTCGGCTCCTACGACAACGCCATCGCGCTCATGACGCGCTGCTACGACGAGCTCGCCCGCGACCCTCGGCGGTTCGCATTCACGTCGTTCGAGAATGCCTTCCAAGACGTCGATGAGGCGATCCTCTGGCAGCGACACGGCGACGAGTGGTCGTTCAAGGAGGTGTCCTTCCCGAGGAATCCCGTGCGGCCGCTGAACTTCCACTCGTTCGCGGTCGTGGCTCTCGACTGGGCCGGATCGCGCCTCGTCGAGCTGTTGGAGGAGCGGCGGACCGAGGGCCGGGACCTCGATGTCGAGTCGCTGCGCCGCGACGTGCCGCGGCTCCTCGAGCGCGTCGGTATCACCGAGCTGGACGAGCCTAAGCTGGTCGGGAGCATCGGCCGTGCGGGCAGCCGGGTGCAGCGCCTGGTCGCCCGCGCCTTCTCCGAGGTCGGTGAGGACCTCGGCGTAGACGTCGTCGAGGTGGCCGACGAGTTCGAGGAAATGGCAGGGAGGGTCGTGCCTGAGGACTGGCGCGACGACCCCCACGTTCGGTTCTACCTCGACACCCTGGCCGTGCTGCTCGCGGTGCTTCGGGGCGTCTGGCGCGATGAGCTCCTCCTGAAGGGCTTCGACAGCATCAACGGCCTCGACTTCGCCGACTGGCTCGGCGCGCACGGGCTCGAGCTGGCCCCGGACCCAGAGAACTGGCCGGCGCTCCTGCGCGCGCTCTACTGCGGCTGCTTCGCTTTCGAGGGAGGAGACACGGCTCAGCCTCGGATGGCGGCCGGGCGCGCGCTCCAGGGCGCGATTCGCTGTGTTTTCCACTACCAGGGATCCGTGCTTCACCGGATGCGCGGGGCGATGGGTGACACGGTGATAGCACCGTTCTACGAGGTGCTCGCCAAGCGGGGGGTCGACGTCCGGTTCTTCCACGCCGTGAAGGAAGTCGTCCCGGATGCGAACGGGGCGATCACCGAGATCAGCGGCGTGCGTCAGCTCGAGCTGGACGGGCGCTACGAGCCGCTCTTCGACGCCCACTACCGCGGCGACGACGGCCCACGCACGGTGCCCGCCTGGCCGAGCGAGCCACTCTGGGAGCAGCTGCCGAAAGTGAAGCAGCCGGCGAAGGAGGCTCCGCTCCGGCTGGAGCAGGAGATCGACCCGTTCCAAGGCAGCGAGTTCCGCCTGCACAAGCGCACCGAAACCGACCACGAAGACGCCGCTGACGTCTTCGACATGGTGATCCTCGCCGTCCCGCCTGACGTGCAGGAGGAGATCTGCGGCGCACTCAAGGAGCAGGACCGCGGCTACGCCCAAATGCTCGAGCAGAGCAACAGCGTGGTGACCCAGGGTGCCCAGCTCTGGCTGGAGCGCAATGCGCAGGAGCTCGGCCAGCAGTTCAGCTCGCGCTCGCTGATGAGCACCTTCGTCGAGCCGCTCGACACCTACTGCGACATGGCACACCTGCTGCCGAACGAGGACTGGCCCGAGCAGGGGCGCGCCCGCCACATCGCCTACTTCTGTGGTGTGCTCGCCACCGCCACCGCGCCGGATCAGCCCGTTGCCGACGCCGACGTGCAGGCGGACCTGGAGAGCTTCATCGCCGAGCACGGCACCAAGCTCTGGCCCTCGGCCGCCGTCACGCAGGGGGGCTTCGACTACGACCTGTTCGCCCCGCGGCCCGAGCAGGCGAGCCCGCCGGAGTCCTTCAGCAATCAGTTCTGGAGGGCCAACTTCGCCCCGACCGAGCGTTACGTGCTCTCGCTGCCAGGGACACTCCGGCACCGGCTTCCCGCCAAGGGCACTCGCTTCGACAATCTGGTGCTCGCGGGCGACTGGACCGTTAACGGCTTCGATGCGGGCTGTCTCGAGGCGGCGGTCACATCGGGCATGCTCGCCTCCAACGCGATCTGCGGGGAGCCCAGGCTCGAGCGGATCGCGGGCCTGAATGGGCCGCCCGGCTTCCCGAACGAGCCGCCGCGCCGTGTCCCGAGAGCCGAACCGCGGCCGTCCCTGGTGTGGGCCGGCCCCCGCGTGCTATGGCATACGCTGACCGGCGCGGCGGGCGCCGCCCGGGCCGCCGGCGACGAGATCGTGCGCCGCTTGGAAGGGCGTTGATCGGACTTGGGCAACGCGCGTTTGGACGCGTCCCGCGGCTCCCGCACCAACCTCGGCGTCGGCACTACGCTAGGCGCCCTGCAGAGACTGGGCTGGACCATCGCCGAATCGGCGCGGAGTGGGCCCTGACGTCGGCTTGGAGCGCTGCCCTCTGAGCGCCGCCGCGCCCGTACGGCGCACCGGCCGCCGCGGGCGACTACACATTCCGCGGCGGCCTGGTGCTCGCGGGCGACAACGCCCGCACGGTAGCGCCCGTTAGGTGAGGCTCCCGGCGGCCGACGCGCCGCCTGCGTCATTCGGCATCAGAACCCATGCCGCGACGTACACGAGCGGGCTCAGCACCAATACGCCAAGAATGCTGAGCAGACGCGTGACGAGCGGGTTGAGGTCATAGCGGCGCGCGAACCCCGCCGAGACTCCCGCCAGAACGCGGCCCTCGCGTGGGCGCGAGAGGCCCTTCCGCGCGAACCACGCGCGCGCGCCGGCGAGCGAGTTGTCGTGGAGATCGATCTGTGGACTTGTGGCAACGGCCATTGATTCTTCTCTTTTCTCCCGGGCAGGCCCGGGTCGTTTTGTCTACCGCCAGCATGGCTCCCGCACACTCCTCCCAGCAGTGGAGGCAGCCGGTGGATCGACGGGGGTTAACCGGCGCATGTCCCCTAAGGGCAATCCCGGCCTAACCGGCGGGCGCTCCCTAGGGGTCATCCCCCCCAGTGAACGCTCGGCTGCCACCCAGCAGCTGACGCGCCTCCCAAGTCCGACCGACAGTGTCGCCGGACGAGAGCAACCCGCGACGCACGGCGCCGGGGGAAGCCAGCCGGGAAGCCGGCGGCTCGAGTCTCAGGCTGGTAGATCAGCCTCCGGTGGCGCCGGCGGCGAGCCCGGAGGGCGGCCTGCGGCCGCGTCAGCGAACTCGCCGAGGCGGCGGATGAGCGCGCGCAGCTCGCTGATCAGGCGGGCGCGCTCCTCGATGATCGCCTGCGCGGCGGCCTCGAGCTCGCGGACGCGCGCCTCGGCGGCCTCGCGAGTCTCGCGTGCCTCGCGCTGCGCAGCCTCGCGGACCTCGCGGGCCTCTTTGGCGGCCGCCTCGCGCACTTCCCGGGCCTCATGGGCGGCGTTGTCGCGCAGCTGGCGGGCCTCCTGTTCGGCCGCGTCTTGCAGCTGCTGCGCCTCCTGCGTCGCGCCCTGGATCCGGTCGTCGGCCTGAGAGCGCGAGCGGCGGGTGATCTCGTCCGCCGTCTCGTGGGCGCGCTCGAGAAGCCCCTTCGTCTCGTCCGTGACCTGCTCGAGAGCGTGCCGGATCGCGGATTCCGGAGCGGCGGTGATCTGGAGCTCCGCGATCACCTGGTTGACGCGGTTCACGTACTGGTCGACCGCTTCGCGATCGTAGCCGCGCACCGCCGTCGAGAAGCGCACGTCGCGCAGCGCGGCGATCTCGGCGTCGGGAACGCGGCCACGAGTGCGGGCGCCCGCCGCCTTACCCGATGGCTCTCTAGCCTCGATGGGCGCAACCTACCGCAGCGTGGCGCGCGATCAGCGGCCGCGGACGCCCGCTCGGGCGGCAAGCCGACGGAGCTCGGAGCGAGCCGCGGCGCTCGACCACAGCCGCGCGCGGGGAGGGCCGTCGATGATGCAGAAGAGCGGTCCGACGGGCAGCTCGGGCCGTCGCGGGCGAGCGCGACCCCCGACGCGGGAGTGAGGCGCATGACCGCGACGATTCCTCGACCGTCGGCGGGTCAGCCGGGTAGCGCATCCCTTGTTTCGCGACGGGCGCCCGGCGTGGTCGCCCGGCATTGTCGCGGGCGAGCGACGCCGCCCCGCGGAATCCAGCACGGACAGCACGGTCAGCTCCAGGGCCAGACTTTCGACGCGCGCACACCGCCTTCCCGCCGTGCGTTCTTTGATGCCTAGGAGCGCCTTGCGAACCGGCTAGCCAAAAGGGGTCTTCAGCAGCTCTCTGAACTGCGAGAGAGGCATGTCCTCATGGATGAGACCCTTACCGGCACACGTAAGGCATTCCTTCGTCGTGTCGTCAACGACGTGTCCGGCCTCAGTGACCGTCTCGACGAAGCCCCGACCGCCGCACTCTTGGCACGGCACCTTGACGGAGATCGTTAGTTCGGCCGAAGAATGCTGCCCACCGTGCATCTCTGATGAATCTAGCGTTTAGGCCGCGGGGGGTGCGAGCCGTCGACCTCGCGGCGTACGCAGGAGAAACTGGCCCCGCAGTCGATCCCGTTGGCCTCAATAGTGCGTTACCTCGCCGCGCTGGTCGCGCGTCGGCGTATTACCGCTTCTTCGGCCGGGATTGTTGGCCACAGGGCCAGCTAACGGATGGTACTCCGCTGAGCACCCTTACACGGTCTCCGGCGCCAACGACCAGAAGACGCGGATCTTCAGTTGCTCGAGCGGTCCGCTGCTCCGCTCGGCGAAGTGCCGGCGGTGGTGGCGGCGCCCGCGGTGGCGGATCCATACTTCAGCCGGCAGGCGTGGGATCAGACCTGTGCTCGGCTGAAGGGTGCAGGTCGTGGACGGGCGCGGCAAACAGGTGCTGACCGTGGAGGCACCGGCAGCCGGCGTGGGCTGGCCGTAGGGCCGACCGAGGCTGGCCTCGCTACCGCGCGGCGCCGCGGCTGCCTATGTTTGCGGGCGTGATCGTTTCGCGTCTCGTCGTGATGCCATGACCGGGGTGCTCGATGGACTCACCGTCGTGGAGGGCTCGGCGTACGTGGCTGCGCCCTTGGGGGGAATGACGCTCGCCCAGCTCGGGGCCGACGTCATTCGCTTCGACGACATCGGTGGCGGACTCGATCGCTCGCGCTGGCCGCTGGCCGAGAACGGGCAGTCGCTGTTCTGGGCCGGTCTCAACAAGGGCAAGCGCTCGCTGCGGGTGAACCTGCGCGCCGACGAGGGCCGCGAGCTGGTCTCGGAGGTCATCGCGGCCGCGGGGGCGTTCCTGACCAACTTCCCGGCCCGCGGCTGGCTCGGCTACGAAACGCTGCGGGCCCGCCGCGAGGATCTGATCATGGTCCACCTCAAGGGCAACCGGGACGGGTCGAGCGAGGTCGACTACACGGTCAACCCCGCCACCGGCTTCCCCTGGGCCACCGGGCCGCGCAACCTCACCGAGCCCCTGAACTCCGTGCTGCCGGCGTGGGACATCGCGATGGGCGAGCTGGCCGCCATCGGCCTGCTGGCCGCCGACCGCCACCGGAGCCTGACCGGACAGGGCCAGCTCGTCGAGACCGCGCTCTCGGACGTCGCCTTCGCCGTGACCGGCCATCTCGGTCGCGTCGCCCAAGCCCAGCTCGAGACCACCGACTCCCCGCGGCGCGACGGCAACTACCTCTACGGCGCGTTCGGCCACGACTTCGTGACCCGCGACGAGCGCCACGTCATGGTCGTCGCCCTCACCGACCGCCAGTGGCGATCCCTGCTCGACGTCACCGACACCCACGAGCAGATGGCGAAGATCAACGAAGCCACCGGCGTCGACCTCGACACCGAGTCGGGACGCTTCGAGGACCGCGACCTGATCGCCGCGATCCTGCGCCCCTGGTTCGAGTCACGCGAGCTCTCCGAGATCCGCGTCGCCTTCGCCGGCACCGGCGTCTCCTGGGGGATCTACCAGACCTTCCGCCAGCTGGTGGAGGAGGATCCGCGCGTCGCGACGGAGATGTGGCAGGACGTCGAGCACCCGGGCGTCGGCACTTACAGGATGCCCGGAACCCCGCTGGACTTCTCCGCCCTCCCGCGTGAGCCCGTACGCCGCGCGCCGCTCCTCGGAGAGCACACCGAAGAGGTGCTCAGCGGGATGCTCGGCCTGTCGGACGCGGAGGTCGGACGGCTGCTGGAGGCCGGGACGGTCGCCACAGAGGACTGAGGGGTGCGTTCGCCGGCCAGGATCGCGGGGCCTGAGGCGCGGCTGAGCTCCTCGGCGTCGGCCTCCACCTGCTTCTCTCCGCCGCCCGCCGGCGCATCAAGGAATCCTCGAACCCAGCGAGAAGGTGACTCCCAGTTCCGCACCAGTGAGGGAAGGAGTTCGGTATGAGCGCTGGATTGATCGTCGCCATTGTCGTGGTCGCCTTGATCGTGCTCGCGGTAGTGCTACTGCTCGGCAGGAAGGGCCGCGCCAGGAGGCTCGATGCGCGGCGAGAGCGAGCGGGCCAGATCCGGACCGAGGCGGAGATGTCGCGTGTCCAGGCCGAGCGCACGCAGGCGGAGGCCGAGCAACGTCGGCGCGAGGCGGAGGTCTCGCGTGTGGAGGCTGAGCGCATGCGGGCGGAGGCCGAGAAACGCGCCGCCCAGGCAGGCCGCCAGGAGGCCCAGGCGCAGGAACAGGTCGCCGCGGCAGAAGCCCAGAAGCGGAAGGCCCGCGAACTCCACATAGAGGCCGCCCGCAGGGATCCCGACGCGGACGAGCGCGAGGTCGCCGAGCGCTTCGACGGCGAGCACGGCAGCGACCGCCCTGAGGGCGCCACGGGGCGCGAACGAGGCTGAAAACCGCTCGGTCGCCGCTACTCGTCGTCGCCGGAGCCGCCGCCGGAACGGGCGGCCAGGGCTGCCAGGCCCGCGCCCCCTGGCCGCTCAGCGGTGAGGATCTTCCTCCGCCCGATGCCGGATGTCCGGCCTGACGTCGGGGATCGCCCCGCGGGTGTCAGGGTGCCGTCTGCGCTGCGGGCGAGCGCCAGCGCGTCGGCGGGTCAGTCGCAGCGAGGTGGGTGCGCCGGCCGATCCCGTCGGAGATCGATCTCGAACCAGACGGGCGTTCCGCTCGTGGTGGTAACGCCCCAGCGATCGGCCAGCTGATCCACCAGCTAGAGCCCCCAGCCCGACGTGCCCTCGCGGTTCGGGACCAGCTCTCTGGGCTCGAAACCGGGCCCGTGATCGCGGACCTCGACACGGACGCGGTCCCCGAGAACGCTGGCCTGGACCTCGACCCACGCCGAAGCAGGTGTGTGCGCGTGGCGGAGTCTGTGAGGGCGGCGTGCGCGAGCCAAGGCTCGAGTTCCTAGATTGCACTCCTAGCTCTTGGGACCGCTCCGGGCAGGCCGGGCAAGCGAACCTCGATCCTCTTCTCCGGCGTCGGTGCGGGCTGGCGGAATACGGAGCACGAGCAGCGCGATGTCGTCGCGCGGCTCGGCCTCGCCCTCACCGATGACCGTCCGCAGGACCTCGCGTGCGATTTCCGTCGCTGCCCGCCCCGCGCATGCCGTGAGTGCGGAGGCCAGTTCCGTCTGGGTGACGATCCTCTCCGGCGCGTATGCATCCGTCAGCCCGTCGGTGTAGAGCACAAGTGCGTCACCGGCACGAAGCTCGACGGTTGCGTCGCTCAACTGGGGGTCCGCGACGACCCCCAGCACCGTCCCGTGCGAGCCGATGGGCTGAACCGTTCCCTCCGAGCGGAGCACGAGCGGTAGCGGGTGCCCGCCGTTCGATGCAGTCACGCGCGTGCGCTGGGCGCCGTTCGGCTCAAGTCGCGCGAAGGCGACCGAGCAGAACTCGTTCGGGGCGCGCTGCCGCAGGATCGCGGCGTTGAGTAGCGCGAGCACCCGGCTCGGCCGGCTCTCGCGGATCGCGGCGGCGCGCAACGTGTACCGCGCCAGACCCGTGACCGCCGCCGCGGGGGCTCCCTTGCCGCACACGTCGCCGACCACGACCGCCCACGATCCGTCGTCGCGCTGGAAGAGGTCGTAGAAGTCACCGCCCACGACGTGCCGCTCGCCGGCAGGGCGGAAGTCCACCGCGGCCTCGAGTCCGGGTATCTCAGGCAAACGGGCGGGAAGCAGGCTCTCCTGAAGCGTGTCGGCGATGTACTCGACCGCGTCCTCGACCTTTCTGCGTTCGGTGATCACGGCGGCCAGCACCAGCGCGGTGACGCTGGCAACCCCGACGAACGTCTGCGCGAGCAGCAGGCGCTCGTCCGGTGAGTTCCCGGCGAAGGGGCCCAGGTCAGCCTCGGTGAAAGGGATCGCGACGCCCGCTATGAGGAGGCTGGTGACAGCGGCAGCCGGCTGCCAGAACCGGAGCGAAGCCCAGATCAGGGGCGGGAAGATCATGTAGAACAGCGGCGTGCTCGTCGAGAAGGCGAGCAGGCTGGTGACGACCAGCACGGCGGCCAGGCCGACGGCCTCGAGTGGGCGGCCGGGCGCCCGCTTGAAGGGCCAGTGGGTGGCTGCGACCAATAGGACCGGCGCGACGATCAGGTCGCCACCGAGGTCTCCGAGCCACCACGTCCGCCACACCGAGCCGAACTGGTTGCCCGAGATCTCGTTCGCCGCAAGCAGGCTGGTCACGCCGATCGTCGCGCTGATCGTCGTGCTGAGCATGCCCGCGAGCACCACCAGGGCGATTACGTCGCGGACCCGCTCGAGCGAGGGCCGAAAGTCCCCCACCCGGCGAAGGAGATAGGCGCCGACCAGCGCCTCCAGCGTATTCCCCGCCGTTATCCCGAGCACCGCGAGGAGTGGGACGCCGGTCCATCCGTTCGCCAGCAGAGCACCGAGCGCGACACCGGGCCAGATTCGGTAGCCCCACACGACCACCGCCGCCAGCGCGATCCCCGTCGGCGGCCAGACCGCCGTAACGCTGGTGCTCTCGAACGCAAGGCCGAGCCCGAGCTTCGCCGACCCGTAGTACGCGGCCGCGACCACGGCAACCTTCGCGGGAAACACCCATCTGGCGCGGCCATTGCCGCTCGCTTTCCGAGGCCCCCTGACGAGTCCAAAATCCCCCTCCCGGTCCAACCTATCCCGGAGCGGCTGGTAAAGCGAGGGGTGACGCCCCGAGCAGGGCAACGGCCTCCTCGAAACAGCGCCGGGCGCCCACCCAGTACCGCAGGTTTCGGGAGCGGGCTCAGGCCGCTTGGCTCACACGCCGAGTCCTTAACGCTGCGTCTGCGGGCCCTACGCAAGGCCGGCCATGTGGGGAGGAGTTCAAATGGTCACTCGATGGCGGGCCTGGCTATGGCGGGCGGCTCGCGGCCGGCGAGCAACCAACCGGCCGCGATGGCCGCCCACGGGATGCCAACGACCATGAGGACGAGATAGAGCACCGGTATCCGACTGAGGTAGCCGAGATCGTCGAGGTACGTCGCCATGACAACGACATAGGCGCCGGCAACGCCGAGGAGCGCGCCCAGTAGTGCGAGCCCGCCGGCGGTGGCAGCCGTCAGCGTTCGGCGGACCCTGCTCGTGGCTCCGGCCGCGGTCAGGGTGCGGAGGTCGCCCGCGGTCTCGCTGCGGATCAGCCCGACGGTCATTGCCAGGATCGCGAGGGCCAGGAGGGCGCCTGCGGCGGTTGCGATTGCGCTGAGCTTCGCTTGGGAGGTGGACTCGCGCTGTACCTCGATCGTCAGGCCGGCGTCGGCTGCGAGCTCGCGGGCATCCGCGATCTGCTCACTCGTGAGAGGCCGATCCGACTCTACGAGCCAGCCGGACGGGATCTGTCTCCAGCCGCGGCGGCGAAGACCGTCGAGCGTGATGAAAGAGGTCGGCGCAAGGCGTTCCGACTCCGGAGATCCGAAGAGCTTCCGGCTCTCGATCCTCTGGACGTTCGTGACGGGACGTTCGGTCACCTTTGGTTTTCCGGTCGTCAGGTCCAGCCTGACCGTGACGAGCTCGTCGGTCGGGACGGACCGGTCGGCCAGGAAGTCCGAGCTCGGATCGACCGCGGCGGGGTCGACTCCGGCGTACCTGAGCAGGGCGGGCGTGGCGACGTAGAGGCGCGATTCGGTGACCCAGCAGCGTCGCTTGTCTAGGCAGAACATCGGCCCGCGCTGGCTCTCGGGGTCATCGATCTTCCGTCGGAGCACTTCCGCGTCACGGCCTCGGACGCCGTCGATCACTCCGGGAGGAAAGCCCACGTGGAACGCGCTGCGGAGTGGGGTAACCGCCGCGTCGTCGAGAGCTGCCACGAGCTCGCGGACGCCACCGGCCACACGTTCGAGCTCGGCGGGCGTCTGGATCGGGATGAAGTCCGCACCCTCCGTCGCTCCGGTGTACACGCGGATCTGCCTGTTTGACAGATTGGCCGGTTCGGCGGCCGACTTCTTCTCCTCGGCCGCCGCGACGATCACGACCGCTGCTGCGATCCCGAGGGCGAGGGTGATCGCGGCGAGTGCGGCCCCGGAGCGGGCCTGATAGCGGGCGAGGTCTCGCAGCGCCAGGCGCGGAGCGATTGGGGTGTGCCGCGCAACGCGGGCGAAGAGGCGGATGGCCAATGGACCCAGGAGCAGGGTGCCGACGATCGTCGCCAGGATCCCGGCGATGATCAGAGGCTGGCTGTCCCGGCCCGAGAGCGAGAGGCTGGCGATTCCCGCGGCGATCAACACCGCGGCGAGGATCGTCGAGTGGTGTGTTGCTTTCGGCCTGGGCGGCCGCGCCGAGAGGGCGAGCGTGACGGGGATGCGGGCGACGGCACGCCCCGGCCACCAGGCGGCAGCGGTTGCCCCGAGGACGGCGACGAGGACGATCGCCACCAGCAGGCTCCAGGGCAGGCCCAGCGGGTCGATGCGATGGCCGAGCGCGGGCTCCAGCGTCGGGACGAGCACAAGCCAGATCGCGAGACCCAGGATCGCCCCGATCAATGCGCCGATCGCGCCGACGACCGCGCCGTTTGTCAGCAGCACTAGCCGGAGGTGCTTCTGGGTCGCGCCGATCGCCGCGAGCGCGCCGAGCTGGCGGAGCCGTCGCTGCGCGATGACGGCAAAGCCGGCGGCGGCAACCAGCGTGGCCAGGAGCAGGAAGACCGTGGCCACCGAGAACATCGCGAGCGCGTCTGCCCCGCGGTTGCTCTGCCGAACCTCGGACCCCACCAGGGCGGACCGGGCGCTGCCGGCGGGCCCAGCCGTGAAGGCGTCGACCGAGTCGGCGCCGGCGTCGACCAGGACCGTGACCTGGTCCGGTGCTCCCGCGGACGACGGGGAGACGAGGGCGAACTCGTCGCTCAGGTCACGTGGGTTCTCGACGGTGCCGGCGACGGTCCGGCGCCGACCGTCGAGGGCAAGAGTCTCTCCGA
Organism: uncultured Thermoleophilaceae bacterium; assembly: GCA_963821275.1. Taxonomy (GTDB): domain Bacteria; phylum Actinomycetota; class Thermoleophilia; order Solirubrobacterales; family Thermoleophilaceae; genus JACVRW01. Next base: position 60,818 of record CAWGDF010000014.1, on the reverse strand, counting down.
TCTCGAGTCCGAGCAGCGTGGCCACGCGGTCGGTGACGGCAACCTGGTTGGGGCCTGCCGGGTAGCCGCCCCGGAGGAGCGCAAGCCGTGCGCCCCCGTAGGGTCCGTGCGGATCCTGGGCGCGGAACTCCACCGGGTCGACGCTGCCGGGCACGGGCACCGAGCGATGACCGATGACGTCGATTGTCCCGAACCGTTCCCGGGTGGCGGCGAGGCCGGCCGCCAGCTTGTCTGGATCGTTACCGTCGAACCTGAGCAGATGATTGGCCGAGCCGAGCTCGGCATCCTCCGCGGCACCCGAGTTGTAGGCGACTGTGACGCTGGCGATCGCGGCCCCGGACGCGACGATGAGGAGTGCGATGACCAGGATCTGCTGGCGCCACTCGCGGCGGAACATGCGCAGGGCCCACCTGACGACCGCGCGGCGGGCGGCAACGCCGCCGTTCGCCGGCCGTGGCAGCGTGGAGCGGTGAGCAAGCGCCGTCATCGCCGCTCACCGGGCCGCCAGGAGCGACTCCGGGCCGGGCGGCGCGACCGTCTGGTCGACCACATGGCCGTCGCGAAGGAAGACAACGCGGTCGGCCCACGATGCGAGGTGCGCCTCGTGGGTTACGACGACACCCGCGACCCCCCTCCGCGTCGCGGCCCGTAGCAGGCGCATGACTGCCTCGCCGTTCACGGAGTCGAGGGCGCCGGTGGGCTCGTCGGCGAGCAGCAATCCGCGCTCGCCGACGATCGCCCGCGTGATCGCAACCCGCTGCCGCTCGCCGCCTGACAGCTCGTCGGCGTAGCGATCGGCGTGGTCTGCGATGTCGAGCTGCTCCATCGCCTCGAGTCCCGTCGCACGTGCTGCCTTGGCGCCTATGCCGTCGAGCTCGAGGGGCAGGGTCACGTTCTCGACCGCCGTCAGCCCCGCGAGCAGGTTGAAGTCCTGGAAGACATAGCCGATCGAACGGCGTCGCATTCGCGCCCGATCGGAGCGCGAGATGCTCGCGAGGTCGACGCCGTCGACGAGCACCTGGCCGCTCGTCGCCTCCTCGAGGCTCCCCGCGATCGTCAAGAGCGTGCTCTTGCCGGAGCCGCTCGGCCCCATGATCGCGACCAGCTCGCCGCGCTCGACCGACAGGTCGACGTCGCACAGCGCGCGCACCTCCGTCGGCCCGGAGCCGTAGACCTTCGATACCTCGCGCAGTTCGAGCGCGCTGGTCATTGCGAGACCTCCATCGGATCAGTTGGTTCGAGTGGCACGTCGGCCTCTGCGGCCGGTGCGAGGGTCGGCTGCTGCTTCAGGCGCACGTCGGCGGCATCGAGCCAACGGATGATCGCTTCGAGGCGGAAGAGCTCGGCGTCGGCGACGAGTGCCACCGCCAGGTCCTCCTCCCCCGCCCCCGCCTTGACCTGCGTGTAGCGCTGCATGATCTCGATCACGTGCCGGCGGTGTACCTGCAGGAGCTCATGGATGTCGATCCCCGGGACCTGCAGGGCAACCAGCACCTTGATCACGAGCTCGTCGCGCGGGGGCGGCACGAGGTCGGGCGGGGTGCGAAGCCACTCGGCCAGCTCGCGCTCGCCCGTGGACGTGATCCTGTAGCGCTTGCGTGAGCGCTCCCTCTCCCCGTCGTCGGTTTCGACGAGTCCGTCCCGCTCGAGGCGCTGAAGGGTCGTGTAGACCTGCCCGACGTTGAGCGGCCAGACCTGGCCGGTGCGGGACTCGAACTCGTTCTGCAGCCGCAAGCCGTATTTCGGTCGGTCACTGAGCAGAGCAAGGAGGGCGTGGGGGACGCTCATGGACAGCTCCAGTGGATGAGCATACTGAGTACTATACTCGATATACACCGCCGGCGCAAGCGCCATCGAGCTGTGGCAGGGCCTCGCCGCGCGGCTCACGGCATCGCTCGGATGCGCGGTGGAAGGCGCCCGCAGCGAGGCCGGAGGTCAAGCGATGGTCAAGCTCCTGGCACCCGTGAACCCGGTCTGCCGGCGGTGCCAATTGGGCTGCCTCGGCCACGCCCGCGAGGATCAGCACGGGGCTGCTCGGCGCAGGCCGAGGGCCGTTTAACGGTCGCTAGCCGGGAACGCTGTGTACGCGAGCGCTGAATGGGTAGCACGACTACCAAAGCGGGAGGTAGACCATGGAGAACCCACTGCAGGAGCGCTACGAGCAGTTTCTGTTGGAGCAAATTCGCGCCGCCAACTACCCGAGCACCACGCACATGGACATGCTGGAGGCGATCGCCACGCCACAAGTGCTGGCTGAGTACACGATGCATCTGATGGAGCGGATCGAGGCGGACGAGTACCCGAGCGTCCCGATGATGCGCCGTGTGCAGGGCCTGATCTCGCGTTGGGGGCTCGAACAGGCGCCGGGCTAGCCTCCGATCTCCCTGAGCAATATTCGAATCTCGGGCCGTTGTGTCGCGCGTGTGCGCGGGGGCGCATGGGACCGAGCCGGGCGAGGGGGGTTCCTGACGTTGCGTCCAACTATCGGACGTTTCGTGCGGAACCCCCTCCCTACCCCGCCCGTTTCCCCGCCGCAGGCGGCGAAGGCGGCGCGCCAAGCAGGGCGCCACCCGCCGGGCCCGGGCCGGAATGAAGGCGTCCGGTGCGTCCCCCGCGTGCGCGACGTCGCGGATCAGTCAGTCAGCTAGGCCGGGCGACGGCTGTTGTAGAGCTGGTCGGGGAGGTCTCTGCGCTCGAATTCGTAGCCGCCGGGCAGAGCTTCGGCCACGCGCGCCTGCGCCGCCTCCTCGCTCTCCGCCTCGAGGACAGCCGTGAGGCGGACAACGTCCAGCTCTGAAGGGGGATCACCGGCGCAGTACGCCGGGAAGCGCGCGCTTGTCGGTATGAACATAGCGCTCAGCGCCACCCGCGCCCGCTCGAGACAATCTCCGCGGACATTGAAGTAGAACACTGGCATCCTGAATCCTTAGCCGAGGCGACCTGCCCCGAAACCGGTTTTCAGCAGCCCGACTAAGAGGTGTCCGGGGAGCGCGGTCGAGCCGGCAGGAGGCGGGCGCAGGGGGTCGAATCCTCAATGGCGATGACTCCACCACCTATGGAGCGCCCGGCATCGAGTCGGAGCCGTCAGCGCCCAGGCCAAAATCCCCGCTAAACGCGGTATTCTGTCGCCATGCCCCCCCTTCCGGACAGGGAGCAGAAGACAGCCGAGTTCGAGCAGCACGCCGAGCGGATGAAGGCGCTAGCCGCCCTGAAGACACGCGAGCACAAGCGGCACGCCGAGCGGCTGAAGGAGCTGGCCCGCCTGAAGACACGCGAGCACAAGCAGCACGCCGAGCGGCTGAAGGAGCAAGCCCGCCTGAAGACACGCGAGCACAAGCAGCGGGGCGAGGAGCTGAAGGAAGCCGGCATGTCCCGCAACGCGGCGTCGGCACCCCGGGGCGACGAGAAGAGCTCGCCGTCGAGCTCGTGACCGAAGCCCGCCCCACCTGCCCGCGGCGTAGCGCCTGAGGTTGTTCTCGTCCACCAGCGACTCCACCTCCTCGGAGTGTTGTTCTCGGCCAGCCTCCGGTAAACGTGCGTACCGCTAGGCCGCACGCTCGTTCTCGGTTACGGTGCGACCGTCCGTTGACCGATGAGGAGGAGGGTGCATGATGGCCGCAGGCGCGTAGCCCCCAGCGTGCTCCGCCGTCTACTCTCCTCGCGCCGGTTTTGGCGCTTCGCGGTCCGCCGGATCCTCTACTCGCGCGCGTTCTGGCGGCTCATCGTCCGGCTCGGGCTCTGGCGTTTTGTCTTCCGGCGGCTCGGTGCCTTCCTCGGGAAGAGGCTCGCGCGGAGTTAGGCGCCATCCGAGTGCCCGGTCAGGGCCACACCGATCCGCTGCCGGCCCGGGCTGCGCCATTTCTTGCACGCCGGATGTGACCCAGGACGAGAGACGCGCTTAGAGCAGGCGACCCAGCGGGCCAAGGTCCAGGTTCAAGTCCTCCTTCGTCAACCCGAACTCCTGCCTAAGCTCCTCCATCCGGCGGTCGAGCTCCATGAATGTCTGGCCCAAGCGCTCGACCTGCTCGGCGCTCAGCGTTCCACCATCGATGCGACGCAGCGCCTGGCGCTCCATCACCTCGCGTAGCAGCTCCACGATGGTCAGGACGAGCTGGGCGAGTCCCCTCTCAACCGACTCGGGATCGGCGTTGATCCGCCGGCTCAGCGCATCGTGCAGCCGTGGCAGCTCGGAGGCGAACGGGTCGAGCTCCAGAGGGGAGGCCAGCACCTTGTCTTTCATGATGTGCCCTCCGCAAACGAGTAAGCCGGCCACGGGCCAGTGCACACGAGATCCAGCTCTGCGTTATCCGACTGGAGTTCGTCCACCAACGCGACGAAGCTGCCGACGTCGTCGCTGCTGACCAGGTAGGCAGCGCGGAGCAATTCGGAACCGGACCGGACAACGCTCGCCCGAGCATGGTCAGCCAGCCGCTCGTGCAAGCGTCGCGCAACATCGCCGCGCGACGCCTTGGCTCGCAGATACGCGCTGCCGCTGGGCGCCACCTCTGGCCGGCTGGGGGCCTCCCGTTCCCGAGCACGGACGGCGAGCTCCACCGCGCCGCGGACGCGATCAAGACTGGCGACCAGCTCCGAGCGCCGTTCTGCCACCGCGCCAACTATGGCGTTCTCATCCGCGACGAGCGTTCCGAAGCGGACAGGTAGTACGTCTCGGCTCTCCATTAGAGCCTCGACCATTTCCTCATAACGCCATAGCGCCGCCGGCGTGACTTCCTGGTCATGTGCGGGGGCACACAGGGCCACGAGGCCGGCGCATGGCACGGCGAACAATGGGGGGTTCGCGGGCGCCGGGTCGTCAGTGATGGCGTAGAGCTGAATCACTGCTCCGACCTCGGGAGCGCGCCTTTTTCTTCGGCTGTTGCGACTGATGTGACGAGCGCGCGTAACCCTACGTACACGAGGTCTACGTCGGCGACGGACAGTGTGATGTCTCCCGCAATTACCACGCCGCCGCCCAGGAGCCGGTCGACGAGGTCGACGAGCGCGACGTCCCGTTCGGCGATTGGGCCGGTCATTCCGGGGTGGCTGTGCGTGCCGACGCACTGGACGGAACGAAGTTGTACGGCGGCCAGGGGCCGGTCAATTCAAGACCGATACCCAGCTTGCCGTGGCGCTCCTCGAGTTCCCCGATCAGCTCTCGGAAGCGCGACACCTTTCCAGCATCCACAAGGTATGCAGCGTTCATGACCATCTCGCCCTCGTGCTGAGAGAGATCGCGGTTTTGGGGAGAATTGAGGACTCCGTCCTCTGCCCAGTCGGCCAATCGGCCGTGAACGTCGTTGGTCACCTCCGCTAGCTTGCGCTCCGCCAGCGCCCCGACTTCACGTTCCACGCGGCGGCCCATCATGTAGGCACCACCGCCGCTGCTTGCCTCGACCTCTTTCTCGAGGGCACTGACGTCGGCGCTCACGACTCGTACGCCAGCCTCGAGAGCGCGACGATCGACGAGAACCTTCACTCCCCACTCCTGGCGCCCGTCAAGCAGATCCAGGGCTGCCTCGAAGCTCTTGCGCTCGGCCCCGAGCATCCCAGTGACGCCCTCGTAGCCTTCGTAGATGGTGCATAGCCGCAGGGGGACGATCGTGCTCTCCGCCAGCGCCAGTTCGAGTACCGCCTCGTGGGCCCGCGCGACGCGCTCGAGCCACTCGAGGTTGTTCAGGTTGTCGCGGAGGGCGTCCTCGCCGTAGTGCGCCAGCGGTACCTTGCTGACGAGGGCCGCTAAGCCGCCGTGCTCGACGCGCTCGAGCCGGCGATCCGGCTCGACCCCGGGATTGCCGGCGGGCAAATTAGCGTCGGCGGCGGCGACGCAATAGGCCCAGAGACCTTCATCCCTGTCTGACGGGGGGAACTGCCCAGACGGCGGCGGGGTGGGCGCCGGCCTGGGCTGCGTCGGGGTCTCTGGCTCCGACAGCACCTCTCCCTGAGGTCCGGATCGCGCAGGGGGTCCGCCCTCGGCAAGTGCCGCCTCGATGAGCGTTCGGGCGAGGTGTGCGAGCGCCTCCTGTTCGGCCCGCCGAAGTAGATCGGGCGCCCGGGCCGCCGCCCAGCGAGCCAGCTCATCATCCACGGCGCTGCCCCCGGGAGGGAGTCCGCTTCTCCTCGTCGTCGCCCGCTTCGAGCCGGTGTTCCAGCCGTTCGAGGCGCTCGCGCAGCTCACGATTCTCTTCCTCCAGCCGCTCGAGGTCGGCACCCGATTCGAGCTCCGGGCGCTCGCGGCTGGACTGAAGCGCTGGATCCGACTCCCACCAGTTGATCCCCATTTCTTGTGCCCGCTCCACGGACGCGATCAGAAGGCGCAGCTTGATGGTAAGAAGCTCGATGTCCAGAAGATTGATCTGGATGTCGCCCGCGATGACGATGCCCTTGTCCAGTACTCGCTCGAGGATGTCCGCGAGGTTGGCCGAGTCCTGCGGGCGCCCCGGGAGGCTGCTGCTTGCGCGGCGGGGCATGTACGACTCTTGGGCCACGCTATTAATCCTCGACGTGGCCGCGCACGAACCGGCGCGAGCGGCGGTATCCGAGCAGGGCGCCACTCGGATCAAGCTGGACGACATAGGTCGCGATCACGTCGGTGGTCTCAGGAATGCGACTGAGCTCGAGCATGTCGACCATCACCAGCCACGATTCTCCATCCCACTCGAGCCCGGTGACCGATTCGGGCTCCAGTCCGGTCAGCTCGGCGATCGCCTCACGACCGGCCTCGGTCAGCTCCTTCGCGGACAGGGATGCGCTCTCGCCGCTTCCGTCGCTGCCGGAGCGGTCGCCGCGCGCCTGCCCGGCCTCCCCACCCGTATCCGCATCATCGTCTTGGGCGCGTCGATTCCTGCTTCGCGTCGACTCAGCCATAGGGCTCCTCCTCAGCTCGGGCGCGGGCGGCCATGAGCCGTTCCAGAAGATCGTCTTCGGCGGCGCGCAGCTCCTCATCGGTGAGCTCACCTGCCGCATGCGTCGCCTCGAGCTGCATCAGCTGCTCGTGTATCGCGCCTTCGTCGTAGAGCTCGCTCTCTGCCTGCTCCTGGATCTTTTCGGCCAGCCAGACCGTGCCTCGCACCGGGGCAAGGGGCAGGGTCAGCAGTCCCGTGATCAGCCCCATGCTCCGCTCCCCGCTATCTGCTCCTCGTCCGCAAAGCTGTAGGGCGGTAGCGGTCCAACGTAGCGCAGCGTCAGACGGTCACCCATGTCGCTCGCCAGCCGCTGCACGGCCCCGCTGAACTCATCGATTCGACGTCGCTCGACCAGGAACGCGGCATCCACTGCGCCGTGCTCCGTTGCGGGCGGCTGCACGGTCGCGGCGACGGCGAGCGGCTCTAAATGGTCCAGCACCAGTTCGGCATCTTCTGTGCGCCTGCGGTCGACCTCCGCCGCCACCAGCTCCCCAAGTCGAATGCGGTCGTAGTAGCTCGCCGCCTGCGGGACGCGCTGTACACGCTCGCGTAGGCGAGCCACCTGCGGAGTCCGACGGACGATCTCCCGAAGCAGTCGCTCCTCATCGTAGAAGCCTTTGAGGCTGAGCTGCACCTTTCCGTCGAGCTCTCGGAGCAGGGCGGTGAGACGTTCATTGTCCGGGAGCAAGACCTCCTCCCGCACTGCGCTGTCGCTCTGCATCACGGTGCCGAAACGCACCGGGAGCACGGTAGCGTCCTCTGCCGCCTCCTCCAACACGTTCCAGTGAGCCCGCAAATCGCGGGCCGCGGCCAACGGTTCTACCGGGACGTCGCTCACCAACGCAGCGATGCCCCCGGATTCGATGCGCCTGACCGGACCCGCCCCGCTGTAGACACCCGGTGAGCGAATCTCGAGCTTGGCTCCGGCAGCGAGGATGCCGTACACGTAGACCTCGTGCTGGCCCTGCGTCACTCGTCGTCGCCCTTTTTGCTACGGGACCGCGAGGAGGAGCGGCGCCTCGGGCGGCTTTTTTCCTTGTCGTCGTCATCGCCGCCGGTGAGGGTCTCCTTGACGCCCTCTAGCGCTCCTCTGGTCTTGGACTTGGCCCCGCCTTCGGTGAGCGACTCCGCCATCTCAGGCAGCGTCTGGGCGTTGCTCGACGCTTGCAGGTCCAGCCGGTTCACCGCCTCCGCGAAGCGCAGATAGGTGTCCACACTCGCGATGACGATACGGGCGTCGATGGTGAGGATCTCAATCCCAACCAGGGACACGCGAACGTAGGCGTCGATCACGAGCCCCTTGTCGAGGATGATGTCGATGACGTCGGCGAGGGTGCCCCCGCCGGGTCGTGCCAGATAGCCAGAACTTGCCGGTGAGACTGTCATGTCGGTTCCTCCCTCCCGGTACTCAGTACTCGGTTCGGTTCTTCGGTTGCTCTAAGTTTGGCCTCGATGCGGGCGGTCCTAGCCCCGTCCGACGGGCGCCCGTGGGCGGCGTGGAGCGGCCGGCTTCGCCGGGCCCTTCGGCCCCTTCGATTCCTTCGCTGGTCGCTTCTGAACCGGCGGCCGTGCGGCCGGCCGGACCTTTGGGCCGCGCGCGCCTCGCCCGTCGACGCTCGGTGGCCGCGGGCGCGTCTTCGACGGCGCTCTGATTGAGTCGTCCTCGCTCTCGTCGGCGTCAGCGACAGGCTCTTCGTCCTCGTCCGCGTCAGCCTCGGGCGCATCGTCCTCGGCCGCTTCAGGCTCAGGCTCCTCGTCCTCGGCCCGAGGCTCTTCGTCCTCCTCGACCTCGGCCTCAGGCTCCTCGTCTTCCTCGACCTCGGCCTCAGGCTGCTTGTCGTCCTCCTCGGCGACGGGCTCTTGCTCCTCCTCGACCTCGGCCTCGGGCTCCTCCTCGTCCTCCTCGGCGACGGGCTCCTCGTCCTCCTCGACCTCGGCCTCAGGCTCCTCCTCGTCCTCCTCGGCGACGGGCTCCTCGTCCTCGACCTCGGCCTCGGGCTCCTCGTCCTCCTCGGCCTCGGGCTCCTCGTCCTCCTCGGCCTCGGGCTCCTCGTCCTCCTCGGCGACGGGCTCCTCGTCCTCCTCGACCTCGGCCTCGGGTCTCCTCGTCCTCCTCGGCGACGGGCTCCTCGTCCTCCTCGGCCTCGGTGCTCCTCGTCCTCCTCGACCTCGGCCTCAGGCTCCTCGTCCTCCTCGCCTCGGCCACGGGTTCCTCGTCCTCCTCGACCTCGGCCTCAGTCTCCTCGTCCTCCTCAACCTCGGCCTCGGGTTCCTCGTCCTCGTCGACTTCCGCCTCGTCGTAGTCCTCGGACTCCGCGTACTCCTCCGGGTCGTACTCCTCGTCGTCCTCGTCGTAGTAGCGATCGTCCGCCTCGGACCCGTCCGCGAGGCGCTCGCGCAGCTTGTTCTTCAGGTAGCGGCCGCCGGGCTTGGCTGCAACCCGGCCGGCAGTCACCAGAACCGCTCCTACGGCGACGGCTTGGCCGGCGGAGAGGCCCTTCTTCTTCTTCTTCTTCAGCATCGAGTCGGTGTCGCTGACCGCGGCCTCCAGGGCCGCCATCACCACGCGTTGGATGTCAACTGCCATCGCCGGTCCTCTCTGGGTTCAGCTTGATCCGCTCTTCGTCAACGTGATAGGGGGCAGGGCCACTGGTGCTCAATGCCTCAAGAGCTTGTAGGTGGCGCCCGCCGCCGCGGCTCCGGCGATTGCGGCCGCCATTAGGGCACGGGCGACGGATGGCCGCTCCCCGCCGATCCGCTCAGCCCCGACTTTCTTCAGGAAGCCCGCCATTCACACCAGTCGTCGAAGCAGGCCAACAAGCCCCTGCACCAGCCCGCGCAGGAGGCCGAACACCCCCGCCAGTAGACCGCCCACGGCCTTCAGCAGTCCTCTCAGGACGCCCATGTCAGTCGCGCGCCCCTTCCGGGAGCCGGCCTTCAACCCGGCGGTAAACGCGGACATCCCGATAGACCATGCCCGGCTCGACCCGGACAGGGAGGTTCTCCCGTCGCGACTCGTCGCTGCGACGTGCACCTTCCCCGATGACGCTCAGCCGGGTCTGCGGCCGCTCCCTCGCGTGGAGCTCCTCGGCCTCGACGGACGCGACCACCTCGACATCGGCAAGCCCATCGGACGGCCGGCTGTCCCCGGCGGCCCCGGGGAACAGTTCGACGTGCGGATGGTCCCGAGCGCTCATATCTCTACGTACCGGCCTTCTGCCGTCTCGATCTCGCATCCGCATTGCCGTTGCCCGAGCGGCGCCGGCCTGATGGCTTCGACCGCTTTGACTCATCGCCCGCCGCTTCTGCACCGGTCGCCGTGTCGGGGAGATCGCCTGCGGTTCCCTCGACCACCTGACCAGCCTGCTCGCCGGCCCCGGTCGCACCCTGCACAAGCTCGCCCGCGGCCCCGCTCGCCTCACCGACCCCCTCCCCGAGCGTGTTCGCCGCGTCTAACGCGCTGCGAGACAGCTCGGCGAGGAGCTGGGGATTCTTGTCGACCGTGTCGAGCGCTCGCTCGATGATGGCGAGTACCCGGTCAAGGCGGGCCTCCAGGTGGGCCTGCGCCTCGACGCCCTTGATCTCCAGCGCGACACGCTCGATCCTGACGTCAGCGCCCACGTGGAGCTGAACGAGGTCCGCCAGCCGTGCCTCAAGTGCGATACGCGCATGGAGGTTGTCCACCTCGAGCGCGATCTCCTCGACGGCGAGCCGGGGCACGTCCAGCACCACGTCCGGCTCTGCGGCCTCACCGCCCTGTGGGCCTTCGGTGGATTCCAGAAGTCCGGGGGCGGGGTCGTCTGAGTCGCCGCTCTGTCGACGGCGCCCGCCACCGGGCCAACCCGCCTGGCCGGCTTGTCGCTGGGCCGCCACGTCGGTCAGCTCCGCGCGGCCTTCTTGCGCTGACCGCCGCCGCCGCTGCGACGCCCGGAGGACGCCCGGCCATTGCCGCTGTCAGAGCTTCGGCTTCTGCTGCGCCCACTTGACGCGGTCGCCTTGCGCTTGGGTCGCTCCGAGCGCTCGCTCTGGGACTCGTCCTCATCGGCCTCGTCTTTGTCGGCCGCCGCCTCGGGGGCCTCCTCGTCCCCGTCGTCGCTCCGATCGGGCGCGTCGGCGTCGCTGTACTCGCGCTCCTCGTCGTAACTCGGGTCGTGGTCCTCGACGAGCTCCCCGTCCTCGATGACCCCACGCCAGGCGCCCGTCTCCTGCTCCTGCATCTCGATGTACGCCTTGAACCGGTGCAGGTCTGCCCGCACGGCGCGTTTGACGTGGCGCCAGCCGCGAGCCGCCTTTTCGATCATGCCGCCCGGCTCGACGTCCATGTTGATCTCGATGCGGGTCAGCCTCGGCGCCAGCTCGTGGAAGGTCACGACGCCCGTGTGGGTGATCCCCTGGGCAACCTGCCACTTGATCCGCTCGTCGGGCCGCTGCGTGATGATCTCGGCCTCGAAGTCACGCGTCCTCGTCCAGATCTTGGCCTGGAAGTTGACCGTGCACGGGTCGTCCTGTGAGACCCGCGTGATCCGGTGCATGAACTCCGTCCAGTCCTCGTACTGGGTCCACTGGTTGTATGCGGTCTCGATCGGCACCGCCACGTCCACCGCTTGCTGGACCGGCATGCGCCGGCCCTTTCCAACGCCTTCCACTCCGCCTCCACCTCCGTCGTTGCCGCCTCCGCCAAACGGAAGCAGGCCGCTGGCTGCCTCTTTTGCGAGGCCGCCGGCCCCGCCTGACTCGTCAATCTTGTCCGTGACCTTCTCGCCGACGCCCTTGCCGACACTGTCTCCCAACTTCGAGGCCAGGCCGCCAACCGCGTCCGCCGGCTTCTTCGCCAGGTCCGCCGGCTTCTTGGCAATGTTCTTGGCGGCGCCGGCCGCCACGCGGCGACGTACCGCACTGCCGGCACCCTTGGCGGCGAGCGGCGCAAGGGCCGCCAGGCCAGCGCCAGCTGCCACGCCCTTCAGCCCGGACAACGGGCCGTTGGAGCCGCGCTTGCCGTTAGAGCTCAAATTGTCGGTGGCGTCCTTTACCACCTTAGTGAGGGTGTCGCGGACGACGTCGCTGACGTCTTTGGCCATTAGGAATCGATCCTCTCCCAGTTGTCTCGAATTCAAATACCCGCAGGCGTCCTTGGGAAACCCCTGACCGGGTTGTTGCAGCGCGAAGCCTCAGCGCCGAGTTGCCGCCGTCCAGGCGACACGCACCCCTCTTCCCTACTTCCCCCTGAGCTTCCCGGGCAAACGTTTCACTCTGTCCGCCGCCGAGCGGGCCGTTCCCTCGCCCCGTAGCAGCCGACCCTTGTCCTTCAGGCGCTTGTTGTCGGTGAGCGCGCCTACCGACTCCATTAGGCGCCCCCGGCCTCGCTTGACCCTCCCTGCCATTGTCGGTCTCCTTGTTTGCGTGGATGTCAGCTGTAGCGGCCGCGCATGAAGAACATGACGAACGCCAGGATGGCCAGTGCGAATATCACCGGATGCACGATTGCGCCGCCGGCGATCGCGATCACGAGCAGGACGATCCCGAGAATCAGCCAGAGCACTCGACCCCCTCCCCTAGGCGCCGGCCGGTCGCTGACCGGGGGTCGCAGTTGGCCTGGGCGTTTCCACCGGGTCAGGTGTTGACCGCTCCTGCATCACCCCTCCCCGGGACCGTTCTGCCTGACCGCGCCGGTAGGCGTCCCCGAGGATGCGCGACGCCAAGTCGCGCCCACCGAGCCCGAACGCGAGCGCCATACCGAGAGCCACGGCCCCCATCAGCGCCGCGTAGGTGATGGTGACGATGTCAGTCGCGATCCGAAGCTGGTTCAGGATCATGAAGATGGCGATGGCCATTACGAGCACGGGCAGTACGGTGGCCGCCAGCTGGCCCGTGGGCGAATCTCCGATCAGCCTGGATACCGCGCGTCCGAGCCAGCCGGCCACGGCAGCGGCGATCACGAAGATGAGGATCGCGGCGACAACGTTGGGCAGATAGCTGAAGACCTCCGCCAGGAAGTCATTCAGGGCGTTTATGCCAAGCGAAGTGATCGCGATCGACAGGGCGCCGAGGAGCACAAACCAAAAGACCACCCGTCCAATCACCTCGGACGGCGACAGGTCCGGAATCACCCTCTGGACGTAAGTGCCGCTTGTCCCGGAGGCGAGGGCTCGGTCCGTACCGACCTTCTCAAGCGCGAGCGCAACAACCTTCTGAAGGGCCTTCGCTACGAGGTACCCGACCAGCAGAATGAGCAGGAATCCAATGAGGCTTGGCAAGAAGCCCACCAGATCATCGATCCCTTGTTGGATGCTCTCCGATATCTCGACTGCAGCCAGCATGGTGTAGTCCTCCTTCGATTCGGCCGCTAGTGGTGCGGTTCAACCCATCCAGACCGGCCACGGCGCTCTGGGGTTACAACCCGCACTCAGTGGTTGGCCGACTGCCCGCGGGAGGCGTAACTTTTTAGGCCGTCGCCGAGTCCTAGGGTCTGATGAGTGGTGATCGGTGACGCCCAAGGGGGTAACACTCGCGCCATGGATGCGGACCGCGAGCTGGTCGACCGCACCTTGGCGGGAGAACTCGCTGCCTTTGAGACGCTGGTGGAGCGTCACCGGGATGTGGTCTTCCGAGTTGCGGCGCGAATCGTGGGGCGCGCCGAGGCCGAGGACGTCAGTCAGGATGCGTTCTTACGCGCCTTCCACCGCTTGTCCGCCTTTCGCGGCGATGCGAGCTTTCGGGTCTGGCTCTTGCGCATCACTCGCAATGCCGCGCTGGATGAACGCGCCCAGCGACGAGCCGAGCCGGTTGACTCGCTGGAGCCGCTCCTCGAATCCTCATCGGTCGAAGAGGAGCGGGTGCCCGCGGAACAGCTCGAGACGCGGGAGCGTCGCGAGCGGCTCGAGAACAAGGTGCGTTTGTTGAGCCCAGCCCATCGCGTTGTGCTGGTGCTTCGCGATATCGAGGGATTCAGCTACGAGGAGATCGCAATGGTTACCGAGACACCGCTCGGGAGTGTCAAGGGCCGCCTGCATCGCGCACGAGGCGAGCTGATTGACATCCTCCGGCACAACACCTACGACTGGGAGCTCCCGGCATGACGGATGACTCCGATAGCGGGCCCGAGCTGCGCCTGCGCGGCTACCTCGACGACCTATCCGAAGATCCGCCTGCGCCGGGTACGACGCTCGTGCCGGCCGTGGTGCGTGCCGCCCGCTGGCAGTACATGGCGCGCCCCTACCTCCTGTACTTCGGAAGGCTGTTAGGCGCCATTGGGGCCAGCTTCAACTTTGTAGGGCGTAACGGCAAGACGCGATGAGCTTTTCCGCGAGCATCCTGGAGCGGGCTGGTGACACCCTCGGCGACTTCCTCCCGCAGCTCGTGGGCGCCCTCGTCCTGCTGGTTGTCGGTCTCTTATTGGCAAGGTTCGGGGGATGGCTCGTCCGCCGGGGACTGCGGGCCGCGGGGGTAGACGACCTCGCCGACCGCTGGGGCGTGAACGAAATACTCGGACGCGCGGGCCTGCAGGGGTCGCTTGTGGCCGTTACGGCTGCGGCGGTGCGCATCACGCTCAGCGTCATTGCAATCTTCGCGGCGCTCACCCTGCTCGGCCTGGAGCCGTTGAGCCAGTCGTTGAACGAGGCGCTCCTCTTTCTCCCGAAACTGATCGCCGCGCTTGCGATCTTGCTCGCGGGAGTAATCGTGGCCGGCCTGGTGCGAGACCGGGTGGACCGGCTGGCAGGCCAGATGGACTTCCCCGTACCGCTGGGCCAACTCGCCCAGGTCGGCACTCTGGCGATTTTTGCCATCACCGCGGCGGCGCAGGTTGGAGTCTCCACCGAACTCCTGATTCTCGTCGTAGGAATCGTGCTCGCGGGAGTCGCCGCGGTCTTTGCGATCGCTTTCGGCCTCGGGGGCCGAGAGATGGCGCGGGCGCTGAACGCGGGGCGATTCGTGCGTAGTGCCTTCGAAGTTGGCGAGACGATCCAGCTGGGGGAATGGGGCGGACGGATCCTGGCGATCGAGGCTGACGCAACCGTGCTCGGCACCGATAGCGGCCGCGTGCGGGTACCTAATCATTTGCTGCTGGAGTCTGTGGTTGAGATCGAGGGGCCTCAGGCCCAGAGCGGCCCCTCTACCCGCTGACGTTCGACTGCCAAGGGCACCGGCGAGCTCCCTCTCTCGCTTACCGTTGGGCTGGGGGCCGCGGCGGCGGCCGGTCGGGCCAGAACTCGACGCCCCGGCCCAACAGAAAACGAGGGGGGCGAGCTCTAGAGCGGCTCGTCGATCACTGCCCTGACCGCCGTCTCGAGATCGCGGCGAAGGCCGGCCGGAAGCCTGGACCCGGCGACCAGATGACGCTTGGTGGCGCCGTAGGGCAGATCGAACACGGCCAGGAGCGTGCGCTCGACGGCCCTGCGGCTGCGCGTGCCGTAGAGCCGTTGGGCCATGGTGACAACCGCGTGCTTGACCGGCCGGTTCAGCTCAGCCAGCTCATCGGCCAGTGGGCCGGCGGGTGTTAACCCGAGCAACTCCTCGCGGCCGAACGAGGCAAGCAGCCGTGCGTCGGCCGGATGCTCCCGGCAGAAGTCGAAGATCGAAAGCGCCGCCGCCACCGCCGCCTCCTTGGCGTCCGGGCGTTCCATGGCCGCCACGAACGAGGCCTGCGAGCGGTACACGGCCCGGATCCACAGCCGGGTGATGAGCGTCTCGCGAGAGCCGAACCGGTGGTAGATCGAACCGACTGGAGCGCCGCTGGTTTCCGCGATGGCCTCGACCGTTGCCGCCCTCGCGCCGTCTTGGAGAAGGAGCGAACGGGCGGCGTCGAGCATCGTGTCGGTCGGGTGCAGCCGGGGCCTGGGCATCAGCCCATACTAGAACGGCGCTTCCAGATCGGACCTCGTCAGTTTCTTCTGCTGAGATACTAGATTAGGTGTTCTATTATCTTCGCAGGTCGGCGAATCAGGAAGATTGGAGCAGAGGAATTGAGGGTCTTCGTGGCGGGTGCCAGCGGCGCGATCGGACGGCGACTCGTGCCGAAGCTCGTGGCGGCCGGCCACGAGGTAACCGGCATGACCCGGTCCGAGCAAAGCGCCGAGGCGATCGGCGCCGCCGGTGCCACCTCAGCAGTGGTCGACGCGTTCGACGCGCCGGCCTTGCGCGAGGTGGTCGCCCGCGCCCGCCCCGAGGTCCTCGTCCATGAGTTGACGGCGCTGCCTGAGCGTTTCGAGCCGCGCAAGAAAGGCCTCTACGACGCGACCAACCGCGTTCGAACCGAGGGGACGCGCAACCTGCTCGACGCGGCACGCGCTGCCGGGACCCGGCGGTTCATCTGCCAGAGCATCGCGTTCGCCTATCGGCCCGCGGCCGAGCCAGTCGTGGTCGACGAGTCGGCGCCGCTGTTCGGCGACGCGCCCCCGCCGTTCCGGGAGGCGACGCGGGTGGTGGAGAAGATGGAACGCATGGTGCTCGACACCGATGTGCTCGAGGCGCTGGTGCTGCGCTACGGCTGGTTCTACGGCCCAGGTACCTATTTCGCGTCTGGCGGCGCGACCGCGTCGGACGTGCGAAGGAGGCGGTTCCCCGTTATCGGTCGAGGGAGCGGTCTGTGGTCGTTCGTCCACGTCGACGACGCCGCCGATGCGACGGTGGCGGCTTCAGAGCACGGGGCGCCGGGCATCTACAACGTGGTCGACGACGAACCCGCCGCGATGCGCGAATGGCTGCCCGTCTACGCCGAAGCGCTCGGCGCCAAGCCGCCGCGCCGCGTGCCGGTGTGGCTGGCCCGCCTCGTGGCCGGCGCCGCCGTGGCCGGTATGGCGACGGCGCTACCGGGCGCTGACAACCAGAGGGCGAAGCGTGAGCTGCGCTGGCAGCCTGGACACCCGAGCTGGCGCACAGGCTTCGCCGAGTCGCTCCGGGACTAATGGTGCGCATGCAGAGCAACGCAGAGGTCGTGCTGGGGATCCTCCGCGCAGTTGAGGAGCGAGACCGGGAGGCGTTGTTCGAGCTCTACCACGACGACGTCGAACTCCACGAGGCCCCTTCGCTCCCCTATGGATACGAAGGGGTCTCCGGCAAGGCAGCGATGCGCGAGCAGCTCGAGACCGCGCCTCAGACGACCTGGCTCGGGACCTGGGGGCCCCTGCAACCCACGGAAACGGAGCGGCGGATGACCCCGCGGGTGGTCGCGACCGACGGAGACGAAGTCACCGTCCTCTACACGACCCGCGCTCTGGCTCCCAGCGGCGAGCGTTTCGAGTCGCCTGTCCTAGCCCTCTACGAGGTGCGCGACGGCAAGCTCGCGCGCGCCCAGATGTTCCACTACGACACGGCGGGGGTCCTCACGTTCCTCGAGCGAGCCGCCGGCTGAAGGCGGAGGTCGCGGGTTCGAACCCTGCCGGGCGCCCACGCGGCCTCCAGCACCCGCACCGGCGGAACGGGTCGCACGAGGTTGGGGTAGTCGGTCAGCTCGTCGAAGCCGGACGGCTCGGCCACGGGGACGACCAGCAGCTCCTCGTCCCGCTGGCCGGCCTCGGCCAGCCTCTCACCCGACGGCGCTATCGACCGGCTCCCGCCGACGAACACCAGCCCGTCGCCCTCGCCGACCATGTTCGCGTAGAGGTGGGCGCGCCGGTTCTCGTGGGCCCGGGCCACCGTGCCGATCTCATGGTCGAGGTAGTAGGGCTCCATGTTGGCCGACGCGGTGACCAGCAGGTCGGCGCCGGCGAGCGTGAGCCGGCGGGCCGGCTCGGGGAACTCGACGTCGAAGCAGATCAGCGGGGCGACACGGCGGCCGGCGAGCTCGATGATCACGAGCTCCTCGCCGGGGACGAACCCGGCCTCGGCCTCGCTCCCGAAGAGGTGCGTCTTGCGGTAGACCCCACGGGCCGAGCCATCCCGGTCGAAGCACGCGACCGAGTTGGCCGGGCCCCGCGGCGTGCGCTCGGCGAAGCCGATGACCACGGCGGTCTGTGCCTCGGCGGCCGCCGCGGCGATCCGACCGAGCTCTGCCGAGTCCGCGGGCCGGGCCAGCTCCTCCAGGTTTCTGTAGGTGTAGCCGCCCAGGTACAGCTCCGGGAAGACCGCGATGTCGGCCTGCGGGTGGGAGCGCAGCGCCTCGACCGCGCGAGCGGTGTTACCCGCCACGTCTCCGATCCGACAGCTCAGCTGAGCGAGAAGCGCTTGCACGGAAAGCCTCCGCTCAAGCTACCGGTTGGGCGCCGTTCCGCACCACTCGTCGGGCGCGCCACCCCCGCCCCTAGATCGCCTGCTGCGCCGGCCGCACCCGCACCGACAGGCAGGTGACGCAGCCCTCGAGCTTCTCGAACTCGCCGATGTCCACGATCACCGGCCGGAGGCCGCGCCGCTCGAGCAGCTCCGCCGTCCGCGGCGCGCCCGCTGCCATCAACACGGCGCCGTTGCCCAGGCGGACGACATGAGCCCCGGCCTCCTCGGGGGCGGCCAGGAAGCGGGGGAACAACGAGAGGTCGTCGAGGGCCGCGGGATAGCCGATCACCGTGCCGTCCGGGAGGACGGTGGCCGCCGACTTGAGATGAAGCACCCGGCTGAGCGGCACCGGCACCACCGTCATCCCGGCGGGCTCGAGCAGCTCGCCCAGCTGCCGCGCACCCTCGGCGTTGGTGCGCTCGGTCAGGCCGACGTAGACGGTGTCGCCGGCGGCCATGACGTCACCTCCGTCGAGCGTGGCCGGCGCCCCGATGCGGCGCGGCTCCAGGCCCAGGCCGGCGAGCGTCGGGGCCAGCGAGTCGACCTCGCCGCGTCGCTGTTGCGCGCCCGGCCTGGTCAGGACCGCGATCCCGCGCAACACCGCCACGGCGTCCTCGACGAACGCGCCGTCGGGATGCTCGTCCGCGGGCGGCGCCTCGACGATCCGCCAGCCGTGGTCGCGCATCGCGCTCACGTAGCCCTCCCACTGCTTCAGCGCCCGGCCCGCGTCCACCGCCGTCCGCTCCGCGTGGGTGACGATTCCCTCGGCCAGCCGCGGGCTGGGGCGTCGGACTATCGCGGTGCCGGGCGCCAAGAGTTGCCTGCTGCCGGCGTCGTCCGGAAGCGGTTGAAGGCCACGGCTGCCCAGATCAGCTCGACCACGCCGAACGGCCACGTGCCGGCCAGGAAACCGTAGGCACTGGACAGCAGGCAGCCGCAGCCGAAGGCAAAGATGAAGCCCCGGCCGCGCCGCTCGAGCGCGTACATCAGCATCATGAAAGTGACCGCCGCCGCTCCAAAGAGGGTGAGCATGCCCCCAGTGTGACGGGCGGCGGGAACGCTCCTAGTCGCCTGAACGTCTTGGCGATCGGAGCTCCTTTCTCCTCCGAAAGCGACCTACCCGCCGGGGCGGGCAGGAAGCAGGGCCAGACTTCGATTGGCGCGCAGGCGCGCCCAGCTATGACTTGACGAAAGGCTGCACGGCGTCGAGCACCGCCTGCGCGTCGAGGGCCTGGTCGAACGCGCCTTCGGCGGGCTGCTTGCCGTTCAGGCCCCGGATCGCCGCGGCGTGCCGCGCCTCGACCTGGACGATGCTGCCCGCGGCCCCGAGGACCTCCTTGGACATGATCTGCGGCGCCGCGCCGTTGTAGGCGCTAACGCCGGTGTCCTCGAAGGTCTCGGCCAGCTGGAGGAAGCTCTTCCGGCTGCCGAAGGCGTTGCCGAAGTCGACGCCCGGCGCCTTGACCGGCTTGCCCCCGAGCTGCTTGATCGTCCCGGTGAGCGCGGCTACGTGCTCGTTCTCGTTGTCGCGGATCTCCGTGGCCAGCGCCCTGACGCTGCCATCGAGCCCCGGCACCCGCTCCAGCGCCTGCTGGTAGAACGCCGCCTCGAGGTACTCGAGAGTAAGAGCGAAGTTGAGGATCTCCAGGTCGCCGCCACCTTCTTGGGCGAGAGCCTCGCGGACGTACGGCCCGACCGCGCCGAGGCCGTAGACCGCGCCGGCCGCGACGGCGCCGCGGACCATGAAGGCCTGGCGGGTCACGCCCTTGACGTCGATGGCCGCCAGCTCCGGGGCGGGTGTGTGCTGTGGGGACATTGGGGGTTCTCCTTTGCTGTGCTCAGGCCAGGAACGGCTTGACCTGCGGAAGCACTTCCTCCATGGAGGCCGGCTTCGCGAAGGCGCCGTCGGGGACGATCGACTTGCCCACCACGGTGTTGAGCGCGGAGGCGTGGCGGGCTTCGACGCTGTGAATGGACAGCGCCGCGGCCAAAATCTCCTTGGACTGGATCCGGGGCGCCTGGCCCAGGTAGGCCGCCGCGCCGAGGTTCTCGACCGCGGCTGCGGTCTCGAGCACCTTCTTCTCCCCGCCCTCGAGGACGGCGTCGAAGGTGGTCTTCGGCCGCTCGGGCGTCCCGCCCAGGTCCTTGACGACGCCCATCAGGGTGTCGACGTGGGCCTGCTCGGCGTCGCGGATCAGCTTGGCTGTCTCGCCGAGCTGCCGGTTCTTCACCACGCCGGAGTCGAGGACCGCGTTGTAGAAGTCGGTTTCGAGGTGCTCGAGAGTGAGGGCGTACTGGACGATCGCCAGGTCGCCCTTCCCGGCCATCTTCTTCTCCGCCGGGGTCTGGCTGCTCGCGGCAGTGCTCTCGTCCTCGTCTCCGCCGCACGCCGCGATGAAGACGGCGAAGGCGGAGGCGGCACCGGCGCCGCCGACCATCTTCAGGAAGGACTTGCGCGACGAGTCGTCCTGCGCGAGCTCGCGCAGCGCGCTGTGCGGGGTCTCCCGCTCGGTGGTGCTGTCCATGGGGGCTCTCCCAGCCGCCGGCGTGAGGGTTCGCCGGCTCTCGAGTTTCGTTCTGGCGCCGGCTCGCGGCCGGCTGTGCCCCCTTATTCAGTTTCCGGCGGGAATTGGATCACTCCGCCGCCCGAGTGATCCGCCGCGGCCGCTTCGGGCGAATGGACCGGTATGCCAAGCATCGGACCAATGGAACTGATCATCGTCCTGGCCCTCGCGCTGCTGATCCTCGGGCCCAAACGCCTGCCGGACGCCGGCCGCTCGCTGGGTCGCGGGATGCGCGAGTTCAAGGACTCCATCACGGGGCGGGAACAGCGTCCAGAGGAGCTCGCCGACGGCGAGGCCACCTCCGCGCGCAAGTCCTAACTGCGGCTCGTGTCACGCTGGGTTCGCCGCGTCAGCCACGACGCCCGTTTGTCGGTGGTCGAGCATTTGGATGAGCTGCGGGCGCGGCTGATCGTGTGTGGGCTGGCTTTTGGGGCCGCCTGGGCGCTGACGGCCTGGAAGAACCATCTGGTGCTGGAGATCGTCAACCGGCCCTTGCCGGACGGGATCGAGCCGATCACCCTGGGCCCGGCCGAGGCCTTCTACACCACACTGGTCAACTCCGCCTACGCCGCGCTGTTGATCAGCCTGCCGATCATCCTCTACCAGCTCTATGCCTTCGTGCTGCCCGCCTTCTCCCCCACCGAACGCAAAGTAGCCACCCCACTACTGGCCCTGGTCCCCGTCCTGTTCATCGCCGGCGTGGTGTTCTGCTACTTCGTCGTGCTCACCCCGGCGCTGGACTTCCTGCTCAACTTCAACGCCGACGAATTCAACACCCAAGTCCGGGCCCGCGACTACTACTCGTTCGTCACCCTGCTGATGCTGGCCATGGGCATCGGCTTCCAAATCCCCGTCGCCATCCTGGCCGCCTGCCGGCTCGGCGTCACCAGCCCCGCCCAGCTACGCAAAAACCGCCGCTACGCCATCGTCATCATCGCCGTCCTCGCCGCCCTGCTCCCCACCCTCGACCCACTCACCCTGATCCTCGAAATGATCCCCCTACTAGCCCTCTACGAACTCAGCATCTGGCTCGCCACAGCCCTCGGCCGGCCAGCCCAGGCGCTGACCGAGGTGCCGCAGCGCGGCTAGTGCCGGGGGCGCGCAGAACGACGCCGCGGCAGGACAAGCCCGCCGCGGCGTCCTCAACCAGCCGGGTGTTCGCCTAGCGCCGTAGCCTGAGCTTCAGACGGGTTCGGGTGGTGGCGCGGTTGCCGGCCGGGTCGCGGGCGGTGGTGAACGCCCGCACCCTCAAGCGTCCCTTGTTCCGGAGCGCGATCCGCGCATAGCGCCTGAGGCGCAGGGTCACCCGCTCGCGGTCTCCGCCGTCCACGGTGACCCGCTTGAAGGCGGCCGTCCGGCCCTTGTAGCGCACCCTCAGCGCGATGTGGCAGCGCGTCTCGGTGCTCGGGCACCTCAGCCGGAGCTTGAACCGGCCCCGCTGCGAGACGACCACCGAGCGCGGCCTGGGCCGGACGCGCGGGGCTGTGTTGTCCTGAGACGGTGGCGGCGGCCCCGACGTCGAGCCGATTGTGAACGTCCTCTGCGCCGCCGGCCCCACGTTGCCGAACTGGTCGATCGCCCGCACCCTGACCCGGTGGGAGCCGCGCGAGAGGCCCGAGTACTCCTTCGGGCTCGTGCAGGCCTGGAACGGCCCGTTGTCGAGGCTGCACTGGAAGGTGGCCCCGGCCTCGCTCGTGAACGTGAGCCGGGCGGTCCTGCCACTGGTCGTCAGGCCGCTTATCGTCGTCGTGGGTCCCGCGGTGTCCACCTGGTACCCGAGGGTGACGTCCTCCACGAACGGGGTCGCGCTGCTGTCCGTCGTGGTGAGCGTCGCCCGGTACTGGAGATACCGGCGTCCCAGCGGCCCGCTGAGCTGGCCCCCGGAGCCCACCGGCTGGAAGCCGGTCCACGAGGCGTCCGGCGTCGGGGTGCTTCCCGTGCGAACGGCGAAGGACACGCCGGTCCCGGCCGGGGTGTCGAGCGTCGGAATCAGGCTGCGCCAAGTGGCGCGGCTGTCGCCAGCGTCGAAGACACGCGACGTGAATGTGCCCGAGGCCGGATAGGAGTAAAGGTCCAGGAAGGCCACGTCGAGGTTTCCGCCGCCCACGTTGAAGTCGCTGGCGATGGGCCGCATCTGCGCGGTTATCGAATTGGCATGCGTGGCGACCAAGTCGCCATCAACAAAGAACCGAACCTCGGTTGGCGTCCATTCGATGCCGTAGTCGTGCTCGACCGTGTGATCAATGGCGAGTGGAGTGTTTATCGCCACGCCTCCAGCAGGGCCCGGGGCCCAGCTCCGAGCGTAGAACCCGAGTGGGAGATCGCCGCCTCCCGTGCTGAATATGGCCCAAGGCGGACCCTCAAGCGTGGTCCCCAGGCCAACGTGCTGGAACGGGTCTGCCGTGAACGTGGCGGCGAAGTCCAGGGACCGACCTGAGGCGTAGGGCCCCGTCGTCGTGTTGGCGCGCGCACCGTCAACGGTGACCGCACCGCCGGCGACGGTGGCGGTTCCTCCCGCGCCCCACGGCACACTCTCCCAGCCGACGGGCAGCGCCGGCCCGCCGTCGAACTCCTCGGAAACGTCGAAGTCAGGGTTGAGCGCCAGGTCCCCCGCGAACACCTCAGTGTTCGCGTCGGGCGTCCCTCCACTGAACGTAGTGTCTGTCTGAGTCTGAGCGACCGCCGTCGCGGCACCTGCCCAGATGGCGGCCACGGACATGGCCGCCACGGTCAAGATCAATCTTCGAATGAATCGTGCCTTCAAGGCCGAGTTCCTCCCGTACTTGTGGTTGTTGATGCGACGTTCCTGCCATAACGCATGGCGGACGCCATGGTTGGAAGGTTGCGTCCCAATCACCTCTTTCTCGGGGCCAGCAGACGGACGCGTGTCCTGGTAGTGGCCCGGTTGCCGGCCGCGTCCCGTGCCGCCGCCACGGCGACGGCCCGCAGCGAGCCCGAGCGCGACAGCCGGCGCCGCGCACCTCGCTTCAGGCGCAGTGACACCCGGCGGGTGTTGCCGCCGGCGACCTGGAACCTCCTGCGTGCGACCGTGGCGCCGGCGCGCCGCAACTTCAGAGCGACGCGACAGAACCGTTCGCTCCGGGGGCAGCTCACGCGCAGCTTGACCCTCCCGCGGCGTGTGGCGCGCAGCCGGCGCGGGCGCACCCGTACGCGCGGGCCCACCCGGTCCAGCGCCGGCGCGCCACCTGGCGGCGGGTTGGTTCCACCCGCCGCCGGCGGGGTCCCGCCCCCTGGCGTTGTCCCACCGCCGCCCGGATAGGTCGCGACGTAGTTGCCGGACGCGGCCGGGAAGACCAGGTACTCGATGCCCTTGACCACGCGTGAGCTGGTGGTGACGGGCACGCCGTTGCGTGTCAGCCCCACCGGCCGCCCAGCTCCAGAGGAAGCCGGGATCATGGCCTCGAGGCCGCGGGCGCCGCCGGCCTGGTTGAGCGTGAAGCGCAGGCGGCTGCCGTCGAAATTGAGCCCCGCGAAGGAAGAGTTGTTGCGCCCCTCGGTCCAGACGAGCAACTGCTCCGCCGAGATGACGGGAACGCCTCGGTCCTGCGCGGCGTCGACGATCGCGTTGGCGCCCGATAGGTCCCGGTCGGTGTGCATGTTGGCGGTGAACGCCCCGTGGTAGCCCTGCGATCCGAGCGCCCGGTCCAGCAGCGCCGCGATGTGCACCGAGATGTTGTTCGCCGGCGCAGGAATCCCGATGCCCGCCTCGTCCACCAGCTGGGTCGTTGCTTGGTAGACGTTGATCGGTGACCCGAGCGGATCGGCGAAACGCATTGGGATGCCCGAACCGGTGAACATTCCGGGCCGGTCCAGATTCCAGGACGGCGGCCAGTAGTAGTAGTTGGTGTCGAGGCCAACGCCGAACTCTTCCTCGACGACCGGCTGGCTCGACCAGTCGCTCCACGGGATGCAGTGCGTGCGATTTGTCCGCGGTGCCTCAACGCTGGGCCACCTCGCGAGGAACACGGGCCGCTGCGACTGCCAGTCGGCACGCAGGGTGTCCTCGTCGTAGTTGGAACAGCCCGTATCGAGGTGGAGGGCTATTTCGAAGCCCTGCGCCTGGTAGGTCGCCACTTGGGCGTCCGTCATGTCGTTGATCGTGTAGACGTACGAGGTTGAGCGCACGCATTGCCAGTCGGCGACCGAGCAGCCGAGCGGGCTCAGCTGAAGGAAGCGGTTGAAGTGAGCCTCCGTCCCGCCGCTCGTGTGGTCGTCCCCGGTCATGACCACGACGGCCCGCTCGCCGCGCGGGAAGTACCAGAAGCGCGGCATCGGCATACGGTCGGCGCTCATCTGCGTGACGAGGTTCGCCAGCAGCCGCTGCTGCTCGTCGGCTTGCGGGATAGCGACCTTGTCCAAATTCACCCAGTTCGGGAAGAACAGATCGTCTGACCGGATTGGCTGAATCTCGCCATCGCGCTTCTGTTCCGCCCACGCGGGGTTGCCCTGGCGGGTCTGCACGACGGAGCGGGCCAAGTCGTAGGTAAACGCGGCCACCTGACCCCCGGACGCGCCCACGGAGCGCAGTGTCACGGCCGGGTTCGTCGTGGCCGTGGTCGCGTTCGAGTAGAGGTCGGCGACCTCGGTGGCGCCGGCCAGCGTCCAGCGGTCCGCGCGGTCGTGGAACTGCATCGTGTCGCCTGTGATGCCTGCCCCCGGCCCGGAGGTCGTATTCACCCTGATGTAGCCGTTGTCCAGGTCGCCGGTGTCGCTGCCGAGCCCGGCCAGCGGGGCCAGCGCGGCGCCCGGCCGCATCGCGATCAGGTTGCCCCCGCCCTGCACCCAGCTCGAGAGAGTCGATGCCTGGGATGCGGTCAATCCGGTCCGAGCCAGGACCACCACGCTGTGGCCGGACAGCGTGGCGGCCGAGATCTGGTTCACGTTCCCAACCTCAAAGGCGTTGAGGCCCTCCGCGGTCAGGATCTCGGCGTAGTAGCGGCCGACGGGGTCCGCCGGGTCAGTGATCACGAGAACGGGACCGCCCGGGCCCTGGCCCGGCGGGAACGCCGTGGCCGTGCCGGCCGAACCACCGATGGCCGCAACCGTCGAGAAGGACCGCGACCGCCTTTGCGAGGCAATCCCGTCTCATGTCAGCTCCCCCTCGGGGCCAGCAGCCGGATGCGGGTACGGGTGATGGCCCGGTTGCCGGCCGCGTCACGGGCCGAAGCGACCGCGACCACCCGCAGGGAATTCGATCGCGACCAGCCTCCGCCGCGCACCTCGCTTCAGGCCCAGTGACACCCGGCGTTTCTTGCCGCCCGCCACTCGGAACCTCTTGCGCGCCACGGTGTTGCCGGCCCGACGGAGCCGCAGATCGATGCGGCAGAGTCGTTCGCTGCCCGGACAGCGCACTCGCAGCCTGACGTGGCCGCGCCGGGAGACGCGCACTCGGCGCGGGCGCACCCGCACCCGCGGCGCAGTCGCGTCCTTGGGCGCGCGTCCCGGCCGCGGGCGGCGTCGTCCCGCCCGCAGGCGGCGTTGTCCCGCCTACGGGCGGCGTCGTCCCCCCGCCGGGCCGCGGACAGCCACGCGCAGCCCTCCCCTCCAGGTTGCCGCTGTCGTCTACGGCGCGGCTGCGGACGGTGACCTGGCCGCTGACGGCCGGCGTCCATGTGTAGCCCCAGCTCTCCCGTCCGGTTGCCGGATGCCAGGTCGTTCCGCCGTCGACGGAGATCTCGACGCCGCCGACCCGTCCGCCGCCGCCGTCGACGGCGGTGCCGCTGACGGTGACCGGGTTTCCGGCCGTGACGGTTCGGGTGGGGTTGCTGGGCGCCGAGCTCGGCGGGGTCGTATCGTTCGAGGCGACCGCCGCGGTCAGGCCGGCCTGGCGCGTCGGCGACTGGACGCACATGTCGGCGAGCAGGTTGACCGTGGCCTGCTGCATCGGGACGCTCGGAGGCGAGCTGCCGCGGTCATGCTGGTCGTCGAGCCCCCAGGACCACTGCACCGTGCCGGCTCCGAACACCAGCGCCCCACTCGGGTGCCGATAGAGCGTCAGGTGATGGGTCGCCGTGTCAGAGCCGTAGTTTGAGCCGTAGTCGACCAGCACGGGGGCGTTCAGCACGGTCGTGCTCGACAGGCGGAACGAACCGGGCGGGCGGTGGCCGTTGTCGGCGTCCTCGTCCCACTCGTAGCCGAGTGTTCCGTTCGGCAACGTCGCGGTCGCGCCCGTGGCCAGCCCCGCGACGCTCGTGTTGCGCCACAGACGCATCCTGCCGTCGGCCGCCGGGACGCGAATGGCCGTGGTGGCGCCGTCGTTGACCATGAACAGCTGCCCCGTAAGGGCGTTCTCCGGCCGGCCTCCGTCGGCCGGCGGGCTGAAGCGCGGATCGCGCCACGTGCCCGTCCAGACGCCCGCACGGATCGATCTTGGCGTTCGCGTGGGTCTCCTTGTAGGAGACGAGGGTGCGGTGCGAGCTCTCCCAGCGCGTCTTCCAGAAGACCTCGTTGCCGCTGAAGAACGCCAGGTGCACGCCGGCGCCGCGTGCCGCCTCCACGTTCGCGCGCTGGGCGCCCGACCAGTACTCGTCGTGGCCGACCGAGAGGAAAGCACCGTGCTCACGGATCTCGCTGCCCCGGCGGTCGCTGTCGACGCCTGTGAAGTAGGAGACGTCGTAGCCGTTTCGCTCCAGCCAGCGCACCATCGGGTACTCGGCGTTGAAGAGCCAGTCCTCGGGCGCGTACTCGCGCGTGGTGAAGGGGCGGTTGTACGAGACCTTGTAGGCGCGCCCGGGATTGGTGCCCGGCCCGCCCACGTAGAGACTGTTCCCGCCATAGCGGTTGTAGGCCTGCCAGGTGGTGTCCCCGGTCTGAAACAGCAGGTCCGAGCGGCCGTCGTCGTCGCGGACCACGAAGGGGACGTGGCTGGCGCCGGCGGGGCCGTCCTCGCGCACCAGGCGGGCGAGGTAGATGCCCGAGACCGCGTTGCCGGGGACCGTCCAGGAGGCGGAAGGGGCCCAGTTGCCGCAGTCGATCAGACCCGTCGTGCTGTCGCTAACGCAGTCCGGCTGGTTCTGCGGCAGCGCCGCAGACGGCTGCACGGTCGCCACCCGGCGGGCGCCGGCCCCGCCGTACCAGCCCATGCGATAGATGTCGAGGCGGTAGTCGGTGACCGTGGTCTCCACCTTGAAGCCGACGGCCTGGCCCTGATCGACGCTGATGTCGGTCGCGAAGCCCTGGATGCTGGGATCCCCGCCACCCTCGACCTCCCATTCGCTCGCCGGATTGCCCCGGAGACAGTTCTCGGCCACGACCGGGTTGGCCGGCGCGCCGCAGGCCGGCACCTGGGCGGCCGCCGGCGCGGCCCCCAGCGCCAGGCCCACGGCTGCGACCAGCGTCGACAGCACACGTGCGTTCATCAGGCGCTACAACGCGCGAGGGAACGGGATGTTGGAAGGTCACGCCGAAGGAAATGGGAAGTCCGGCCTCCCGCCGCCAACTGCACCACCCATCTCCTCCGGCGAAGGCCGCGCGCGGTCAGCCGCCGCATCCAACGTAACCCGAATGGCCCGCTGGGCCACTGCTAGGGGAAGTTGCTTCTAAGTCTCAGGGCACGGCGCCAACTTGGCCGTGTCGCGGCCACAGGCAGCCGTCGGTCCGAACCGGGCGGCGATTCTCCCGGAAGCGGAAGCGCGTGAACTTGCCGATCCGGTTGCCACGGCGAACGAGCACCTCGAGGACCGCGCCGGTCGGCATGGTGCGCTCGGCCGCCTTGAACCGGAGCCGGGTACGGCGAGCGGTTTTCCTGATGCGCTTGACCGGGCATTCTTGTCCGCGGCAGCGGACCAGCGCCCGCGCACCCTTCGGCGCGCGCACGGTAAGCAGCTCGATGTTGGTCCCCGTCCATGTCGCGCTGCCCACGAGCCTCACGATCGGGAACGGACTCAGGAGCTTCGGCAGCGGCGACGGTCCGCCCAACAGCGGCTGCGGGCTCAACGAGGAGGCGCCGGACTGCGCCAGGACCTGAACGGTGAGTGACATCGTTGAGGCGGCCCCTCGGTTGTCCCTGACCAGAAGCGTGACCTTCTTGGGGCCGGGGGCCGAGTACCTGCGTGTCACCACCGCCCCCGCGGCGTCATCGAAGGCACCGTCGCCATCCAGATCCCAGGTTTGGCTGGTGACGTTGCCGTCCCGATCGTCCGAGTAGGAGACGAACGTCACTTCCTCCCCGACGCCTCGGGGACCCGGGCAGCGCGGCGAAGGCGGCCGTGGGGGCTGGTTCGGTGGTGGTGGCGGTGAGGAGGTGGAGGCGGTGGGGCGGTGGCGGCGGGGGCGGCGGGGCGGCGCTTGGACGGTGATCGTCTTGGTGATGGTAGCTGCTCTCCATCTGTGAGTCCTCGACGACGCAGGGTCACATTCCAGGTGCCCGGCGCGGGGGCGGTGGTGGTGCAGCTGTCGCCCCCGCCGATTGCGGTCTCGATGCACTGGCGATTCCCGCCGAGGCTCCAAGCGAACTTGACGATCGGCGTGACCTGATTGTGAGGGAGCGACGTCGAGTAGAGCGTCACAGGCTTTCCGGCGACGACCGGCTTCGGCGTCCAATCGAAGTTGGCGCTTGGATGCGCGAGGGCGATTCCGCCTCCCACGGGGGAAAGGGTCACGCCGACTGCGAAGAGGCCGGCCGTGAGGAAACGCCTGACGACACCGTCTCGCATTCCACCTCACCAACGTTGGGGGAATCGCCCCGCTTGCGGTAGGCGAAAAAGGTCGGAGAAAAATGTCGCTCTTAGCGCCCTTTTGGCCGCGCCAGGAGCCCGGCCGAGTCGCCGCCGCGGCGGCTAGTGCCCGGGCCCGGAGCCGTTCCCGTTCGCCCGGGCGACCTCCTCCATCCGCTCGTGCCGGTCCTGGCCGAGCGCCGAGCGCGGCGATCCGGAGATCCGCGCGAGGTGGAAGCGCCGCATCGGGCGCATCGGACCGTCGGCACGCTCAGAGGAGTCCGGGACGAGCGCGTAACGCCTGATGGGTTTGGACACCATGCGCCGGGATACTGGCCCATAGCAGGGAGAAAGGCAATGGACCGCGGTCCAAAGATCGGGGCGGCGACCTGTACCGAGGGTCGAGTCAGCCCACCCGCACGCTGTACCACTCCCAGGTCGCCGCGAGGCCGCGGTCCAGGTCCCATTGCGGCTTCCAGCCCAGCTCCTCGCGGATGGCGCGAGCGCTGAGGAACTGGCGGTCGATCTCTCCGGCCGGGGTCGCCTCGCCCTGGACGTCGGGCTCGAGATCGCGTCCGGAGATCTCGATCAGGCGACGGACGACCTCCAGCACCGGCACCGGCCTCTCGCAGCCGGCATTCCAGGCTCGGCCCCGGTGCTCGGAGCGGTCGAGCGACTCCGCGACCGCGAGGTAGGCCTCGACGGCGTCGCCGACGTAGAGGTAGTCGCGCTCTGCGGTCCCGTCCGAGCGAATCTGCGGCCGTTCTCCCCGCGCCAGGGCGCGGGCGGTCTCAGGGATGAGCCGCGACCAGGCGCGGTCACCGGGCCCATAGATGTTCGCCAGGCGGGTGACCGCGACGGGCAGCTCGAAGAAGGCGGCGTACGAGCGGGCGATCATGTCCTCGCAGGCCTTGGAGACGTCGTACGGATTCCGGGCGCGAAGCTCGAAGTCCTCACGGTAAGGGAGCCGGTCGTGTTGACCGTAGGCCTTGTCGGACGAGGCCACGACGATTCGCTCGAGGCTCCCGCCGGCCGTCAGGTACGCCCGACACGCCTCGAGCAGCATGTACGTGCCGCGCACGTTGCTCTCCCAGGTCGCGAGCGGCGTCCGGTTGGCCCGCCCGACGATCGCCTGCGCCGCGAGGTGGAAGACCGCCCTCACGTCGTACTCGGCCAGGATGCGAAGCAGCGATGCGGAGTCGCTCAGGTCACCGGCCACCACCGCGCAGCGGGCACCGATCCCTTCGGACTCGAAACGGCTCTCGGGATCGAAGTCCCGCTTCAGCGCCACGACCCGCTCGCCCCGCTCGAGCAGTCCCTCGCAGAGCCAGGAGCCCACGAACCCGTGGGCGCCGGTGACCAGGGTGCTCAAACCCGCCGGGCGCTCAGCCGCCGGCGACGGCCGGGAGGATCGTGACCTCGTCGCCGTCCTCGACGGACGTGTCGAGGCCGTCGAGGAAGCGGATGTCCTCACCGCCCACGTACACGTTCACGAAGCGGCGCAGGTCACCGTCCTCGGCGATCCGATCACGAAGCCCGTCGTAGCGGTCGTAGAGGCCGTCGAGCACCTCCCCCACCGTCCCGGCAGCCTCGACGGTCGTCTCGGTGTCGCCGCCGGTGACGCTCCGCAACTGGGTGGGGATCTTGACCGTTATCGCCATCCGGCCCGGCAGCTTACAACGCGCCCACCGGGTCTTTGGCCACCACCCGCTCGAACTCCGCCGCCGACGGCTCGATCTCGTGGACCTGGAATGTTCCACGCACCGCGTCGAGCGTCTTGAGGCCGTCACCGGTGATGACCGCGACCACCCGCTCGTCGGAGCCGATGGCGCCGCGCTCGGCCAGCTTGGCCAGTACGGCGGTGGTCACACCCCCGGCGGTCTCGGTGAAGATCCCCGTGGTCTGGGCCAGCAGGGCGATGCCCTCCCGGATCTCGTCGTCGGTCACGGCGTCCACCCCGCCGCCCGAGCGCCGGGCGAGGTCGAGAGCGTACGGACCGTCGGCCGGGTTGCCGATGGCAAGCGACTTGGCGATCGTGTCCGGCCTCACCGGCCGGCACACCTCGTGGCCGGCGTCGAAGGCCGCCGCGACCGGCGAGCAGCCCTCGGCCTGGGCGCCGTTGAAGGCCGGCAGCTCGCCCTCCAGCAGCCCCACCTCGAGCCACTCCTCGAAGCCGCGCGCGATCTTGGTGAACAGCGAGCCCGAGGCGATCGGGGCGACCACGCGGTCGGGTAGCTCGAAGCCGAGCTGCTCGGCGATCTCGAAGGCAAGCGTCTTCGAGCCCTCGGCGTAGTAGGGGCGCACGTTCACGTTCACGAAGGCCCAGTCGCGCTCCCCGGAGAGCTCGGTGCAGAGGCGGTTCACGTCGTCGTAGGTGCCGCGCACCGCCACCAGCCGGGTGCCGTAGACGCCCGTGGCCAGGACCTTCTGCTCCTCCAGGTCGGCGGGGATGAACACATACGACTCGAGCCCGGCCGCCGCCGCGTGGGCGGCCACCGCGTTCGCCAGGTTCCCGGTGGACGCGCACGCCACCACTTCGTAGCCGAACTCGCGCGCCTTGGCCAGCGCCACCGCCACCACCCGGTCCTTGAAGGAATGCGTGGGGTTGGCGGTGTCGTTCTTGATCCAAACCTCCCGCAGGCCCAGCCGCTCGGCCAGGCGCGGCGCCCGCTGAAGGGGCGTCAGCCCGACGGGGAGGCCGGCCTGCGGCGGCGCGGCGAAGGGCAGGAAGTCCGAGTAGCGCCAGATCGTCTGCGGACCCGCCTGGATGCGCCGCCGCGTCTCCGCGGCGTCGAGCGCGTGGTGCTCGTAGGCCACCTCGAGAGGGCCGAAGCAGCGCTCGCACACATAACGGGCGTCGAGCGGGTAGGTCTCCTTACATTCCTTGCACTGGAGCGCTTGAACGGGCACGAAATCTCCTTTCGCGTATGAAAAAACCTCCGCCGCTGCTGTGACGGAGGCCTTCACAAGCGCCCCTGGTCACATCTTCCGGACGCGGTCGTCCGATGGACTTGGCACCTTTCCCTCAGCGACCGGACGGTCACCTCTGGGCGGTTGCCGGGGCTTCACAGGGCCATTTCCCTCCACCCCTCTAGATGCAACGGCTATGTAGGCCGCGCAGGATACCAGTCCCACGAAGTAGAATCGTCAGGGTGACCGTGTTGGACGACCCGCTCAGACGCAATGCCGAGCCTGCCGAAGCCACGTCTCAGGCGCTCCGCCCGCGCGCGGGTCGATTCCGCACGCTCCGTTCCGGCCACTGAGCCGAACGTTGAGCTGGTCGAGCATGCCGGCCTGCGCTGGGTGAACATCGAGCGCCCGCGGCCGGTGGACCGCGCGTGGCTGGAGGAGCACTTCGAGTTCCACCCGCTGGACTACGAGGACGTCCTCTCGCGCAACCAGCGGCCGAAGATCGACGAGTACGACGAGTACCTGTTCATCGTCCTGTACTTCCCGGTCTTCGACAAGGCGGTGGGCCGGCTGAACGCGGCCGAGCTCGACATCTTCATCGGGCCCGACTTCATCATCACGCTGCCCAACACGCCGATCCCGCCGGTGGAGTATCTGTTCGAGCGCTGCCGCTCCTCCGAGGAGGTGCGCGAGGTGCTGCTCTCCAAGGGCAGCGGATACCTCCTCTACAAGATCGTCGACGACTCGTTCGACTACTGCTTCCCGATGCTGCGCAAGATCGGCAACAAGCTGGAGCGCCTCGAGGAGGACATCTTCGAGGGCAAGGCCGAAGAAGTCGTGCGCGATCTGTCGAACTCCAAGCAGGAGATCATCAACTTCCGCAAGATCATCCGGCCCCAGCGGGCGGTGCTGCAGGACTTGGAGCGCACCAAGCAGCGCTACCTGGCCGAGGACCTCGAGGTCTACTTCGATGACATCAACGACGCCTCGGAGCGCATCTGGGACATGCTCGAGAACTACAAGGAAGTCGTCGAGGCCCTCGAGGACACCAACGAGTCGGTGCTCTCACACCGGGTCAACGAGGTGCTGCGGGTGCTCACGGCCTTCAGCGTCGTCGTCCTGCCGCTGACGCTGTTCGCGAGTGTCTGGGGGATGAACGTCGACTTCCCCTTCGACACCGGCACCGCGGCCTTCTGGGCGATCGTCGCGGCGATGGTCGCGATGCTGGTGGGGATGGTGGGCTACTTCCGCAGCCGCGGCTTCCTGTAGCTCACTTGCAGCCAGCGGTAGCCGTAGCCCTCCAGCTCGAGCTCCAGCGTCCCCTTCTTCGTGAGGCGATGCTCGCGCTCCTCGAGCAAGTCCTCGACCTCCACCCCCCCTGGCTCGGTGATGCCCAGGTCCAGGGTGGCCCGCACCGGCTGGCCGGACAGGTTGTGGGCGGCGGCGACGGTTGAGCCCTGCCAGTCGCAGCGGTGGGCGAACAGTGCGGGCTCGGCCGTTTCGATCAGCGTGCTCGAGCCCCAGCCGAGCTCCGGTGTCTCCTTGCGCCGCCGGATCAGCCGCTCCATCCAGTTGAGAAGCGAATCCGGCTCCCGCTGCTGGCGCGGCGACGTTGACGTTCTGTGCGCCGAACCCTCCGCCGGTCATGGGTCGCACCAGGTCCGCCGGCTCGGCGGTGGAGAAGCCGCCGCCTTCGGCGTCCGACCACTGCATCGGCACCCGCACGCTCATGCGGTCGGGGATGTCGAGGTTCTCCCCCATGCCGATCTCGTCGCCCATGAAGATGACCGGCGTTCCGGGCAGCGAGAGCATCAGGCTCCACGCCATGCGCAGCCGCGGCCCGTCGCCTCCGAGCATCGTGGCGGCGCGGCGGCGCAGCCCGTGGCCGTAGAGCTGCATCCCCTCGTCGGGCCCGAAGGCGTCGAAGATCTCTTGGCGCTGCGGCCCGGTCAGCTTGTCCAGGCTGAGCTCGTCGTGGTTTCGCAGGAAGGTGGCCCAGGTGTTGTCGGGCGGCGGGTCGGGCAGGCTGCGGATCACGCCCTCGAGCGGCTCCGCGTCCTCTCGCGCGAGCGCCAGCCACAGGCTCTGGTTGAGCAGGAACGCGAACTGCATCGTGAGCTGGTCGCCGTCCTCGTCGCCGAAGAAGCGCGCGAGGTCCTTCAGCTCGGTGTTGACCTCGCCCAGCAACACCGTCTCGCCGCGCCGGCGGGTCGCGAACGCACGCAGACTGCGCAGCCACTGGTGCGGGTCGCCCTCGACCTGCTCGGCTATGCCGTCCAGCTCGAGCATGAAGGGCACGGCGTCCATGCGGAAGCCCGACACCCCGAGCTGCAGCCAGAAGCCCACGATCTTCGCGATCTCGTCGCGGACCGACGGGTTGGCCAGGTTCAGGTCGGGCTGGAAGCGGTAGAAGCGGTGCAGGTAGTACTGGCCGGAGCGCTCGTCCTTCTCCCAGTTGCTGGTCTCCTTGTCGGGAAAGGCGAGGCCCTTGGGCTCCTCCGAGGGCTCGTCGCGCCAGACGTAGTAGGAACGGAAGGGCGACTCGCGGTCGTCGCGGCCGGCCTGGAACCAGGGGTGCTCGTCGGAGGTGTGGTTGACGACCAGGTCCGCGATCACCTTGATGCCGCGGTCGTTGGCGGTGCGCACCAGCTCCACGAAGTCGCCGAGGCTGCCCAGGCGCGGGTCCACCCCGCAGTAGTCGCTCACGTCGTAGCCGTCGTCGCGGTTGGGCGAGGGATAGAACGGCATCAGCCAGAGGCAGGTGACACCGAGGCCGGCCAGATAATCGATCTGCCGCACCAGACCCGCGAAGTCGCCGACGCCGTCGCCGTCGGAGTCGCAGAAGGTCTCCACGTCCAGGCAGTAGACGACCGCGTTCTTCCACCACAGGTCGCTGGTCTGGCCCAGACCCACGGCTCAGCCCTCGGCGAGCTCGGGGAGCACGTGCTCGCCGAACGCCTCGATGAAGGGACGGAGCTCCTGACCGACGTGGTGGAGGTAGATCTCGTCGAAGCCCAGCCCCGCGAGCTCACGTAGGACCTCGATGTGCCGTCCGAGCTCCGCGCTGACCACCACGGTGTCCTCCACGTCCTCCGGCCGCACGTGCTGCGCGGCGAGATCGAACTGCTCGACCGTCTGGAGGTCCCAGCAGAGCGGCGGCGGGAAGACGTTGGTGCGCCACTGATCGTGGGCGATGCGCCGCGCGGTCTCCGTGTCGGGGGCCCAGGAGAGGTGCACCTGCACGGCGAGCCGCTTGCCCTCACCGCCGTTCTCGCGGAAGGCGGCGATCATGCGCTCGAGCTTCTCGCGCGGCTGGTTGACCGTGACCAGGCCGTCGGCCCACTCCCCCACCCAGGCCGCAGTCTCCTCGCTGACCGCGGGGCCGATCAGGGGCGGCGGCTCCGCCGGCAGCGTCCAGAGCCGCGCCCGGTCGACGCGCACCAGCCCGTCGTGGTCCACGACCTCGCCTGCGAACAGCGCCCGCATGACGTCCACGCAGTCCCGCAGCCGGGCGTTGCGCGTGGCCTTGTCCGGCCAGGGCGCGCCGGTGATGTGCTCGTTGGAGGCCTCCCCCGTCCCCAGAGCCACCCACAGCCGGCCGGGGAACATCTCGCTGAGCGACGCCGCGGCCTGCGCGACGATCGCCGGGTGATAGCGGTCGCCGGGAGCGTTGACCACGCCGAACGGGAGGCTCGTGCGGGCCATCGCCGCCCCCAGGAACGACCAGGCGAAGCCCGACTCGCCCTGCCGCTCACTCCAGGGCGAGAAGTGGTCGGAGGACATCGCTGCGCCGAACCCGGCCTGCTCGGCCTGGACGACCGCGGCCAGCAGCTCGGAGGGCGGGATCTGCTCGTGGGAGCAGTGCATGCCTATGAGGGGCATCCGCGACCTATACCCGCGTGCGCGACGAGTTAGCCCGGGCCGCCGGGTCGGCCCAGGAGCTGCTCAGGGTCCGATTGCGGTGTTCATGTCGGTTTGGATCTCGGCGGCGCTGAGGCCGCGGTTGTAGACCCGCACCTCGTCGATCTGGCCGCTGAACCACTCGTTGTTCCAGATCGAGTTGCCGCCGATGCGTAACGGAGCGTCAGAGACGCGAGCCGTGCCCGACACCGCCGTGGTGCGAACCAGATTGCCGTTCACATACAGCCGCAAGCTGCCACCCGACAACGTGGCCGCCAAATGCGTCCACGTGTTCAGCGGCGCCGGCCCCGTCCCAGCGGCAATGAAGAACCCGCCCGTGGCGAAAACCTCGCCATGCGGCGGACCAAACACCGACCCATACAACGCATAGGCAAGGTCCCCCGGCGGAAGCTCCTTCAACACCACCGTCCGGATACCGCCCCCCGCCGCCGGCCGCACCCACGCCTCCAACGTGAACGCACCACTCACATCCAGCGACGCGTCATCGGCCACCGTCACCCAATCGTTGACCCCATCAAACGACAACGCCGACCCATACCGGCCCGCCGCCGTCCACGACGCCCCCGACACCGTCCCCCCATTCCCCTCCGGCGACGCATCCCCCACCGACAACCCCGAACCCTCATTGAACCCCAACGCCGCCACCAAACCAGCGGGACCCGGAGTGTTGCTGACGTTGACGGTGACAGCGGCCGAGGTGCGCTGGTTGCCGGCACCGTCGCGCGCTCGCGCGGCCAGTTGGTGGGCGCCGTTGGCGACGCCTCTGGTGTCCCAGCTGCGCTCGTAGGGCGCGCTCGTGTCCTCAGGGCCCAGCGGCTGGCCGTCGAGCAGGAACTGCACCCCGGCGACACTGCCGTTGTCGGAGGCGTTCGCCCGCACATCGACCGTACCCGACACCGAAGCGCCCTGAGCCGGAGCGGTAAGCGACACCGTCGGCGGCTCGGTGTCCCCGGTCACCGTTCCCCGGGCCTCGTTCGACGGCGCCCCCACGTTGCCCGCGCCGTCGACCGCGGTCACGCGGTAGAAGTAGTCGCCGGCGGCCAGACCGTTGTCGATGTAGTCGGTACCCGAGCTCACCACCGCTATCCGGTTGCCCGCCGTCGGGGTGAAGCCCGCCGCAGCTCCGCGATGCACGTGGTAGGCACTAACGCCCACATTGTCGCTCGCCGCATCCCAGTCCAGCGTCACCCGGCTGAGGGCGCCGGCTGCGGTTAGGTTCGCCGGCGCGCTGGGCGGAGTGTTGTCGGGCGCTATTGCGGTGTTCATGTCGGTTTGGATCTCGGCGGCGCTGAGGCCGCGGTTGTAGACCCGCACCTCGTCGATCTGGCCGCTGAACCACTCGTTGTTCCAGATCGAGTTGCCGCCGATGCGTAACGGAGCGTCAGAGACGCGAGCCGTGCCCGACACCGCCGTGGTGCGAACCAGATTGCCGTTCACATACAGCCGCAAGCTGCCACCCGACAACGTGGCCGCCAAATGCGTCCACGTGTTCAGCGGCGCCGGCCCCGTCCCAGCGGCAATGAAGAACCCGCCCGTGGCGAAAACCTCGCCATGCGGCGGACCAAACACCGACCCATACAACGCATAGGCAAGGTCCCCCGGCGGAAGCTCCTTCAACACCACCGTCCGGATACCGCCCCCCGCCGCCGGCCGCACCCACGCCTCCAACGTGAACGCACCACTCACATCCAGCGACGCGTCATCGGCCACCGTCACCCAATCGTTGACCCCATCAAACGACAACGCCGACCCATACCGGCCCGCCGCCGTCCACGACGCCCCCGACACCGTCCCCCCATTCCCCTCCGGCGACGCATCCCCCACCGACAACCCCGAACCCTCATTGAACCCCAACGCCGCCACCAAACCAGCCGCGGGTGCCGGAGCCGCCTGGAACGTGGCCGTGTAGGTCGTCGCGGCGGCCGGCGCGACGATGCTGTGTACGCGAGCGCCGCCGTCGGACCACGAGCCGAACTGGTACTCCGTCCCGCCCAGGGACTGCGGCGTCGGCGCACTGACGGAGTTCGTCGAGCCGACGATCACCCGCCGTGTGAACGGCGTGGCCTGCTCCTCGCTGCCCACCGTGAGCCGTAGCCCGCCGGGCTGCGCGTTGAACGTGAGGTCAACCGTGCTCGGGTCGAGCCGCACGGTCTCGGTGTCCGTCTGTCCCACCGAGTCCCGGGCGGTGAGGGTCAGCTCGAGATGGGCGGGATAGCCGTGGTCCGGGGCGACGAACGAGCCGTTCGGGATACCGTCCCACGTGTTCAGCGGATGCTCGTGACAGTTGCCCGGCGTGGTGCAGTGGTGCAGGACGAGTCGCCAGGACAGCGCGCTCGCGGGCAGCGGGCCGTCCTGCGGATCGGTGGCCGAGCCGCTGAACGGGATCGTGTCGCCGACCTTCCAGTTCACGCCAGGCCCAGGGGTCGCGATCGTGGCCTGGGGCGGATCGCTCCCGGGGGTGATCACCACCGAGTCGTCGTCGAAGTCGCCCTCCGAGTCGGTCACGCGCAGGCGGGCGGTCACGGCGCCCGGCTGGGTGTAGGTCCACGTGGGCTGTGCACTCGTGGAATCGTCGAAGATTCCGTCGCCGTCGAGATCCCAGGCGTAGCTCAAGGTGTCCCCCGCATCGGGGTCGCTGGAACCACGGCCGTCGAAGGTCACCGTCAGGGGCGCTTGGCCGCTCGTCGGCGTCGCCTGAGCGAGGGCCGTCGGTGGCCGGTTGGTGCTCTGGTAGCTGATCCGGCGGATGAAGCCGGTGAAGTCGACGATGAAGAGATCGCCCCCGGGGCCGATCCTCAGGTTCACGGGGTCGACCTGCGTGACGAACGGCACCCGGGTGGCCGGCGCCGGAAGACCGCTCTGGGGGAACATCACCCAGACGCACTTTCGCGAGTAGTCCGCGAAGAACAGCGCCTGGTCGTAGGCGGCCGGGTAGGCGCCACCCTGGTAGAAGGCCAGGCCGGCGGTGGAGCTTCCGCCGGTGGCGCAGCCGTCACCGGTGACCACGGGCGTGCCGTGCTGGTAGGAGAAGAAGGGCTGCTGGGTGGCCGTGGGCTGGCCGTAGAGGTCCTCGCAGATCGTCAGGTCCGCCCCGTCGTAGCCGCCCTGCCGGTTCGGGCCCTCGTAGCAGGGCCAGCCGAAGTTGTCGACGGCGCTGTCCGCGGGGCTCTGGATCCGGTTGATCTCCTCGCGGCTGCTCCAGCCCACGTCCCCGACCCAGAGCTCCGACGTGCCCGGCCTGAACGTGAGCCGGAACGGGTTCCGCAGTCCGGTGGCCACGATGCGGCGCGCGTTCAGGTCGGAGCTCGACGCGAGCGGGTTACCGGGGAGGCCGGCGCCCGTGTTCGGGTCGACGCGGAGCACGCTGCCGTCCAGCGAGGTGGGATCGAGCAGAGTGCGGAGGTCCTGGCTCCGCAGCGCGCCTCCCTGGGCACTGGGCGGTGATTGGGTACCGCCCACGCCAACCGGCGGATCACCGCACGGATTGAGCGGCGAGCCGTCCTGGCCGTAGTCGGTGAAGTTGAAGCTGGCACCGTCGCCGCCGGTCACGTAGAGGGCGCCGTCCGGCCCGAATTCGAGCCCTCCGATCGAATGGCTCGGGTACTGCTGACACCAGTCCTCGATCAGGACCTGCTCGCCCCCCACGGCGACGTTCCCCGAGATCTGCAGCCGGGAGAGACGGCCGCTCACGACGCACCCGTCGGCGGTCGCGCCGGGGGGCGTCGGGCAGCCGTCCCCCGTGACCCCGGCCGTTCCCCACCGGGGCGCGGTGCCGCCGATCGCGGCGTCGTGGCTATAGAGCACATAGATGTACGGCTGCTGCGGGAACTGCGGGTGCAGCGTCATACCCAGGAGCCCCCGGTCCCAGAAGTTGTGGACGTTGGTGCGGAGGTCCGCAACAACGCTGGCCGAGGTGTCGGTCAGGTTGTCGAACACCTTGATCAGGCCGCTCTTCTCGGCGACGAAAACACGTCCGTCCGAGGCGAACCTGAGGTCAGTCGGCTCCGTGAGACCGGAGAACACGTTCTGCTGCGTGAAGTTCAGCTGCGCGGGGGTGGCGTTCGCCGGCGCGCTCAGGGCCAGAAAGGTCCCGATGGCCGCAAGCAGAAGGCAGGCACCTCGGATCAGGCGTGCACCTTCGGTCGATTCGGCGGATTGGCTGGGTGGAGTGGCCAGCGAGCGGTCCTTGTTCGGGCCATCCGGCAGGAGGCACTCCGATTGTCACCCCGATGCGGCACCACATGGAGACGATCCGACGTTTTTCGTCCCCTCCGAGGTCCGGAGCTCCGGGTGTCTCCGACTGAGTTAGCCTGCCGCTCCGTGGTGGACGAGTCGATCTTCAAGGCCTACGACATCCGGGGCCATTACCCCGACCAGCTGGACGAGGACCTGGCCTATCGCATCGGCCGGGCCTTCGCGCGGGTGCTCTCCGACCTCCAGGACGTGCCGGTCGAGGACCTGCGGCTGGGGCTGGGGCGCGACATGCGCCTCACCGCGCCCGCCATGGCCGAACGCTACGCCAAGGGCATGGCCGACGAGGGAGCGAGCGTGCTCGACATCGGGATGGTCGGCACCGAGATGCTCTACTGGACGGTGGGCTCGCGCGAGCTGGACGGGGGGCTGATGTGCACCGCCTCCCACAATCCGAAGGCCTACACCGGCGCCAAGCTGGTCAAGCGAGGCGCGCTCGCCCTGTCCGGCGACTCCGGCATCGGAGAGATCCAGGAGATGGTGTCGGCCGGCGAGCCCGGCGAGCCGGCCCCGGATCCGGGACGAGTCGAGCAGGAGGACATCGGAGAGCCCTTCCGGGAGGCCGCGCTCGGCTACATCGACCCCGAGCGCATACAGCCGCGCAAGGTGGTCCTGGACGGCGGCAACGGCATGGCCGGCCCGATGCTCGGGCCTCTGCTCGACTCCTTCCCCCTTGATCAGGTCAGGACCTACTGGGAACCCAACGGCGAGTTCCCCGACCACGAGCCCAACCCGCTGCTGGAGGAGAACCGCCGGTTCATCATCGACAAGGTCCGCGAAACGGGCGCGGACCTGGGGATCGCATGGGACGGGGACGCCGACCGCTGCTTCTTCTTCGACGACAGCGGTGAGTTCGTGGCCGGGGACTTCCTCACCGCGCTGCTCGCCGAGTCGGTGCTGGAGAAGGAGCCGGGGGCCACCATCCTGTACGACGTGCGGGCCTCGCGTGCGGTCCGCGACGTCGTCGAGCGGGCCGGCGGCAAGGCCCTGGTCAACCGCGTGGGTCACGCCTTCTTCAAGACGCGCATGCGGGACACGGGCGCCGCGTTCGGCGGCGAGGTCTCGGGCCACTACTACTTCCGCGACTTCTACTGCGCCGACTCCGGCACGATCCCCGCCCTGCTGGTACTGGAGCTGCTGTCAGAGGGTCGGAACATGACCGAGCGGCTCGAGCCGTTTCGCTCGCGCTACTTCATCTCCGGCGAGATCAACTCCGAGGTCGAGGACCAGGAGGCCAAGATGGAGGAGATCGGCTCCCGCTACTCCGACGGCGAGATCGGCGACCTGGACGGGATCTCGGTCGACTACGACGACTGGCACTTCAACGTGCGGCCCTCGAACACCGAGCCGCTCCTGCGCCTCAACCTCGAGTCGCTCGTCTCGCGCGAGCACCTGAACGAGAAGACCGACGAGGTGCTCGGCCTGATCCGCGGCTGAGCCCGTTGAGCAGCAGCACCAGGGCCACGCCCACGCCCAGACCCACCATCGCTCCGATCAGCCCCCAGCCGAGCGGGCCCAGCTCTCCCTCCGCCCGTCGGGCGCCGATCCCTCGCGTGGGGAGGCCGCGGTCGTCGGGGATGGCCTGCCGGAAGGCTCTCGCGTAGCCCGTGGCGAGCCGCACCGCCGTGTCGGGGTCGGCGGCCTCGACGGTGAACGCCACGTCGAGGCGAGAGGTGATCTCCGCGCTGGATTCGCGTCGCAGCGCGGAGACCGGCAGGTCGTCTACGCCGGCGAGGACCAGGGCCTGCCGCAGCACCTGGTCGCTTCGGGCCAGGCTGATCGCTCGGTCGCCGGCCAGGGCCGCGGGCACTTGGATGACGAACGCCCGGGCCCGGTAGCGCTCCGCCCCCAGTGCCCCGAACGCGGCGCCGGCCGTTGCGAAGACGGCCAGGCAGGCCAGGACGATGACAAAGGTCCGCCTCTCGGTCACTGCCGCGAATGTAGCTCGCAGTACAGTCCCCCGGCCGTGGCCCCAGACGACCCCTTCGCCCCCGCCGCCGAAGCGGGCATCCACCGGCTCGCGATACCCACCCCCTTCGCCGTCGGGCGAGTCAACGTCTACCTGATCGAGGACGATCCGCTCACGCTCGTCGACGCAGGCCCCAACTCGGGCACCTCCTTCGACGAGCTGCAGCGCGGGATCGCGGGCCTTGGGCACTCGCTCGAGGACATCGAGCTGGTAATCCTCACGCACCAGCACATCGACCATCTCGGGCTGGTGTCGCTCGTGGCGGCGCACGCCGAGGCGGAGGTGGCCGCGATCGACGTTGCAGTCCCGTTCGTGGAGAACTTCTCCACCGAGGCCCAGGCCGATGACGACTTCGCGCGGGACATCATGCTCCGGCACGGCATACCCGAGGACGTGGTGTCGGCTTTGCAGTCGGTGTCGAGGGCGTTCCGGGCCTGGGGAGCCCGGGTTGAAGTCACGCGCCCACTCCGCGAC
This sequence comes from uncultured Thermoleophilaceae bacterium, assembly GCA_963821275.1. Lineage (GTDB taxonomy): Bacteria > Actinomycetota > Thermoleophilia > Solirubrobacterales > Thermoleophilaceae > JACVRW01. The sequence goes on along the minus strand of CAWGDF010000014.1, from coordinate 17,947 downwards.
GGCGAGGCCCTTGCGCTGCGCGACCGCGTGCTGCACGTGCACCACCGGCCCGGCCACTCGCCAACCGACACGGTCTTCCACGACCGCGATCGCCGCATCCTGATCGCCGCCGACCACCTGCTCGGCCACATCTCCTCCAATCCGCTCATCACGCGGCCGCGTGATGGATCGGCGGATCGCCCGCAGGCTCTGGTGCACTACCTCGACTCGCTCGCGGCCACCCGCGAAATGGATGTCGAGCTCGTCCTCCCCGGGCATGGCGACCCGGTCACCGACCACCGCTCCCTCATCGACCAGCGCTTCGCGCTCCACCGTCGCCGGGCGGACAAGCTTCAGCGGCTGTTGGAGGAGCAGCCGCGCTCGGCCTACGAGCTGGCCCAGGCCCTGTGGGGAAACATCGCGGTCACACAGGCCTTCCTGACGCTGTCCGAGGTGCTGGGCCACCTCGACCTGCTCGTCCGCGACGGGCGCGCGCGTGAGACCGAGCGCGACGGGCTCAGCGTGTTCGAGCCGAGCTCCTAGCGGATCTCGTCGAGGCCATCAAGGCCGCGTGGTGCGCGCCTCAGCGAGCGTCCGGTAGACCGCTCGCTCCTGCCGCCCGACGGCCCGCACGGCGGCTTGGTACCGGCTGCTCTGCGAGCGCTGTGCGGCGCGGGCAACGCCGGCATAGGCGGCTGCGGTGCGGCGCAGCGATGCCGAGAGCTCGTCGAACGACCCGACCGGCTCGAGCGGCGACCGCCATGCCAGCGCCTTCGCAGCGCGCTCGTAGCTCCAACGCAGTGCGCGCGCCGCTTCGGCCTGACCGCGCGCCAGCTCGGCGTCGGCGAGCCGCTCGCGTGCACGCGACCGCCGTGCGGCAAGGGTGCCCATCACTTGCACCAACCGTTCGCCGCCGGGGTCAAGCGACGTAAGCGGCCTGGGCTGGGCGCCCTCGAGCTTCACCGTTCCCACCGCCTGGTTGCACTTGCGCAGCAGCTGGCGGCGGGCGGCGTGACAAACCACCACCAGCATTCCGCCGGTGGTCGGGGCCAGGTAGGCGGTGGCCACGCCGTCGGTGCCGGAGCGCAGCCCGTGGTAGCGCCATGCAGTCAGGCTGCCGACGCGCACGGCCTCGCGTGCGATGTCATCCCCGCCCGCGTATGCGAAGAAGGGCTCGAGGGCCGCCTGCGACCGCACGGTGCCGAGGACCAGGCCGGCGTCTGAACCTCCCGCGGGCCTCGCCGAGAGGAGCCCTGGGAGCGTGAAGGGAGCATCGCGCCCGGCCGGCGCCCGTTCCCAGCCTGTGGGCGGACGCACGCTGAGCCCCCGAGCGCTGATCCGCGCGGGTGGCTCCGAGGAGTCCTCAGCCGATGTGCTCGCAAGCAACACCCCAAGCAGAGCGCACGCGATCGCCGCCGCCCCGGCCAGGAGCCAGAGGCGCCGCGTCCTCGTGACCGCGGGCCGGGTGGTCCCGGGCTTGCGCTTTCTGTCCGGCGAGCGCTTCGCCGGGGCAGCCGGAGCTGGGGCGGTCCCGGGCTTGCGCTTCCTCTCCACCGAGCGGTTCGCCCGGGCCGTCCGCGCTGGGGCGCGAGCCCCCGCCGCGGCCGGCCGGCGGGTGGGCCTCCGCGTCGCCGGCGTGGTGGCTCGAGTCGCGGTCGCGGATCCGGCAGGCGACTCCGAGGAGGAAGTCGCTGCGAGAGCCGCCGCGGCCGCTGAGGCCAGGTCCGCCGGCGTGGTATAGCGGTCGCCCGGCTCGACAGCCATCGCCCGCGCCACCACCGCGTCGATCGCGCGGGGGAGCTCGGGCCGCCGGGTGGTGGGACGGGGCCGCGGTCCGATGAAGTGGGTCGCGTAGACCTCAGAGGGGGCGCCGGCGTAAGGAGGCTCGCCCGTCAGCGCCGTGTACAGGAGCGCACCGAGGGAGTAGACGGCGCTGCAGGCGCGCACCGGTTGTCGCCGGAGCTCCTCGGGCGAGCGAAACACCAGGTCGGGATCCGACTCGAGCCACGACCCCCGAACGAGCTCCGGCGGGACGCCGGAGTCGGCCAGTACCCCCCCATGGTCGGGGTCGATCAGGACGCCGTCCGGCGTGAACCGGTGCGCCGTCAGCCCGTCCTCGGCCAGCGAGTGGTACGCATCGGCAAGTCCTTTGACGAGGCGCGCGGCCTCGAGCGGATCGAGTGGGCCCTGCTCGAGGCGCTGGGCGAGAGTCGGCGCCCGATGCTGCTCGAGGGCGAGACGCAGCCGGCCTTCCTCCAGGTCCACGGTGTGGGCGCGCACGACGTTGGGGTGCCGGATTCCGGCCCGGGTGTCGGCCACCCGCTGCAGCCGCCGTCGGATCGACCGGGACTGCTCGCGTGGCTCGTGCACGATCACCGACCGCGCGCCGTCGGCGTCCTGGCTCGAGTGGCGACGCTGACCGGAGGGCATTCGATCAGCCGGAGTCGTCGAAGAAGACAGGCGGGTCCGCCTGCGGCGGCGGGGGCGCCGGGGCAGGGGCGGGCGCTGGCGCGGGTGCGGGCGCTGGGGCCGGTGGCGCAGGGGCTTGCGCCTGGGCCGCGCTCGGGACCGGGTAGGTCGACTCGGCGTGACGGGAGATCTTCGGGCGGCGGGTACGCCGGATGACCGGCGCCGGCGGCGGTGGCGGCGGGCGCCGCGCCGGGGCGAGCTTGGGCAAAGGCGCTGCGCGGTGCAGGGACGCGTTCACCCGGGGCAGCTGGTAGTCCACGGCGCGGGCCGGCTGTGGCGCGGGCCGCCCGGCCTCCGCGGGCGTGTCGGGCCGGGCCAAGGCGAACGCGGCCACCATCACGGCCACGCATGCGCCGCCGCAGGCCAAGGCTCTGATCGGGTTGAGTACCCCGGGCACCTCGTCGGATGAACGTTGCGGGCGGGGCCGTGCTTGCGGCCCCGAGGAGAGAAATGGAGCAATCGTGTACCTCGGAGCGGAGCAAGGTGGCGCAACGGGTACGGAAGAGCCACCGGCCTGGAGCGTTGAGTGAGTGAAGCCTCTTGCGAGATCGCAGGCCGAACATCAAGTCGTTGGTCCGCCGCGAGGACGTGCCGGGTCTCGTGGATGCTGCGTCCTACCGGGATGTGCAACCCGACCCGTCGGGGAAGCCCACTGACCTCGGGGTTCCGGTGCGCGTGGATGCAGTTCTCGCGCTCGGACGGCTCGACCCTACGAACGGCGGAGACCTCGTGGCGATGGCTCTCAGCGATCCCGCCGACGCGGTGCGGTGTGCAGCGGTGCGGGCCCTGCATGCACGCCCGGAGCCGGACACGCTGGTCCGATCGCTGAGGTGGCTAGCCGGCGAGGGTCGGTCCCGCAAATTTGCCTTGCAGGCCGTCGCCAACCTGCGTGACCGGGCGAGCGGACCGATGCTGGCCGAGGCACTGGTGCACCGCCAGGACGAACAGCTGCTTGCCGATGACGAGTCGGCTCTGGTCCTTGCCACGCTGGAGGATGAACCGACCGGCGTGACAGACGAGCTGGTCGCAGGTCTTGTGAAGGCACTGAGGGATGAGCGGGGAATAGTCGTCGATCGTGCGGCGGAGCTGCTCGTTCTGCTTGCCCCCGCGAGCACTCGGGCGGTGGTCGCGCAACTGCGGACGGGACCCGCGTCGGCTGAGGCCGCCTACGTCCTCGGCCGGATCGAGGATCCTCGGACGGTGGACGACCTCGTGGCGGCCCTCACGCACGCCGATCGCAACGTTCGGGCCGAAAGCGCCGCGGCGCTGGCCGAGTTTCGTGATCCCGCAACGGTGAAGCAGCTGCTGTCGGCTACAAGTGACCCCGAGCATCGCGTCCGCCGGCAGGCGGGGATAGCCCTCGAGCGGATCGGGAGTGTCGGTGTGATCGCCGGCGTGGCCGAGCTCTTGGAGCCGATGATCAATGAGGCCGTTCGCACCGCTCTGGCAGCGTCCAGACTCGCCGGCGACGACTCCTCGCCCAGCCGATCCAACGCCAACTCACCGAGCGAGAACGGACGAGCGGACGCGAAGGAAGAGAGGCCAAAGGCCCCGAAGGCGCGGCCGCCGACGAAGGCCCGGTCGACCGCTAGGAAGGCCTCGACGGCGAAGAAGGCCTCAACGCCGAAGAAGGCCTCGACGGCGAAGAAACCATCGACAGCGATGAACGCGCCGGCCGCGAAGCAACCCACTGCAGCGAAGGGACGATCGACCGCGAAGAAAGCCTCCACCGCGAGGAAGGCCTCAACCAGGAGGAACGCCGCGAGCGAATCATCGGCCGTACAGGCACGCTCGAGCGCCAACAGTCGATCGACCGCGAAGGGGCCATCTCAGGCGAACGAGCCACTCCCGGCGAGGGAACCCTCGACAGCGGAGAAAGCTCCGACCGCAAAGGACCCATCGACGGCAAAGGGCCGGTCCAGCGCCAACGCTCGATCGCCCGAGCCCTCCCCGGCAAACGAACCCTCGACAGCGAACACGAAGAAGCCGTCCACCGCGAAGGACCCATCGAGGGGGAAAAGACGGTCGAGCGCCAACGGTCGATCGACCGCGAAAGCGCCGTCTGATGCGCGGGAGCCACTTCCGGCCACGGAACCCTTGATCGCGCAGGAAGCGCCGCCGGCGAAGGAGCCCTCTATCCAGGAGGACCTCTCACCCACGAATGAGCTCTCGACGGTGCAGCAGACCCCGTCTGCTGGAGAATCCGTACACCGCGAACGACCGACTTCCGTGAGCGAACCCTCGACGGATCAGGAACCCCCGCCGGAGAACGGCCCTATCGTGCCGGCCCCCGAGAGCTAGGAGGCCGCGGCGCGGCGAACGGGGATCTCTTCGATCTCCTTGTAGCGAGGCTCGTAACTGCGCCGGCGAAGCTCACTCAGGTGTGCGCCGCAGCGCTCGCAGGTCCAGTAGTAGACGAGCACGCGCTGCACCACGTCGTAGGACGTGGTGATGGACCGGTAGGTGTCGTGAAAACAGGCGATTGCGCTCGATGAACGACAGGTCTCGGCCGGGCCTTTCGGAATACCGCCGAAACTCGTCCCCTTGCGCTTCGACTCCCCGGCGGATCTCGATCGGCGCCACCGCGAGCGCCCGAGGAGCTGCTGCTGCGGCTCGCGCCGGCGAGTGTCCAGGGAGATAGTTAACTTCCGCAAGCCGGCTGTAGCGCAAAGCCGCCTCCAACATCGTGGGGACGCCGAAAGAACAGTCCGAGCCGCACACCTCTGTCGAGCGGCGGATCGCCGGCGATGGCGGGATCGAGGCAAAGGTGCTCGTGACCGGCGCGGCGGGCTATCTCGGCCGGCACCTCGCCGCGGCGCTCGTGCGCTGCGGCGCGGATGTGCGGGCACTCGTGCGCGACTCCACGCGCGCGCCACACGGAGTCCATCGCGACACCGAGGTGGCTATCGGAAACGTGGCCGACGAGAAGTCCGTCCGGAACGCCATGCTCGACGTGGATCTGGTGGTGCACTGTGCTGCCGTCACCACCAACAACGTGCCGTGGTCGGTTCATGAGCAGACGAACATCGGCGGCTCTCGAAATGTGCTGCGAGCAGCAAGGGAGGCCGGTGTCAGGCGTCTCGTGCACGTGAGCTCGGTGATCGTCTATGGCCTCGACGAGCCAGCCGACCGCGGGGCCTTGACGGAGTCCGCGCTTCCCCCCGAGCCCGATCGCTGGGGCTTCTATCAGCGCTCGAAGCTCGGCGCGGAGCGCGCCATGTCGAGCGGGTCCGGCGCGGACACGGAGGTCGTCATCGTACGTCCGGGCATCGTCTACGGGCCAGGCAGCGCGGGTGCCCTCGAGCGCAAGCTCGTGCAGCTCGGGCCGTTTCGGCTCACGCTCGGACGCGGACACAATCACCTGCCGCTGGTCTACGTCGACAATGTCGTGGACGGGATCTTGCTCGCGCTTATCTCCCCGGCAGCAGCAGGTGAGGCGTACAACCTGGTCGATCAGCCACAGCCCAAGATCCGGGCCGCCGCCCTCCAGGCGGCGGCCGTCCTTGGGGAACCGATACGGCTCGTGCCGGTACCGAGGGCCGCGCTCGCGTTGGTCGCGGGATTGCTCGAGCGACGGCGCGGCCGGGCGGGGGCGGACTCCCCTCCGCGCCTATCGCGCTTTCAAGTCGCAAGCGCCACCCGAGACATCCTGTACGACGTCAGCAAGGCCAGAGATCAGCTGGGATGGAGCTCGGAGGTATCGCTCACGGAGGGCTTGCGGCGCACGTTCGCGCCCGATCGCCGTCCATCGGCGCAGTCGGACGACGACGGCGTCAGCGCCAGCGCTTGACGAGCCGTTTTCCGCGCCGGTAGAGGGCCCTGTCGGGACGTCGCTCGGAAGCCAGGATCCGCTCGACCACATGAACCTGCTCACCACGGTATACGCTGTTCCGGGCCTGCAGCCACGCTTCGGGCGACGCGGCGCCGCGATCGCTCGTGTAGACGTGCGCGTAGCCGTGACGCCTCAGTGCCCGGAGCACTCGGCGGTCATAGGAGCCGAATGGGCATGCCGCCTTCCGAATGGGCGCCTCGACGATCTCCTCGAGGACCGCCCGGGCGCCGACCAGCTCCTCCCGCAACTCGTCCTCTGGAACCCCCCGCCAAGGACGGTGGCGCATGCCGTGACAGCCGATCTCCATCCCCGCGTCGGTGAGCGCGCGGACGCCGGCGCTGTCGAGGAACCCGGGCTTCCCGAGCCTGCCCGCCACGACGTAGAAGGTGGCCTGCAAGCCTCGCTGGCTCAGTGACGGCAGCGCATACTCGAGGTCCGAGTGGTTGCCGTCGTCGAAGCTGAGCTGAACGTCGTCTCGATCGGCGATCGAGTCGAGCACCGCCTCGAAGGTGTCGCGCTCGATCCACACCTGCCCCTCGCCCGGCTCCAGCGGTCGGGGTGCGGGACCGATCCCGTGAAAGGTGAGGTTGATGCATCGTTCGGACACGCCACCGGATCAACGTGGCGACGCGTTCGCAAATTGCGATCCGGTCGCCCGTTGATGGAGCATGAGCACGGTGCTCGTCATCGCCGCGATCCTGATCGGGCTCCCAGGCCTCGTCGCCGCGGCCCATCTCGGCCTGATGGCCCTGGCATCGCTGTTCTATCGGCGACGGCGGCGGACGCCGGGTACGGAGGTCCGCTTCCTGGTGCTCGTGCCGGCCCACAACGAGGAGCGCGTGATTGGACGAACGCTCCAGTCGATCGCCGATCAGGGCCGTTCGCGCGACTTGGTGCTGGTGGTGGCCGACCGCTGCACGGACGCAACCGCCGAGATCGCCCGGTCGTTCGGCGCCTTGGTGCTCGAGCGAGCAGCCAGCGAGGCCGCCGGCCGCGCCGCGGCCCGTCAGGCGGGGATAGAGCATGCTCGGCCGCTCGAGTGGGACGCGGTGGTGATGCTGGATGCCGACTCGGTCGTTGGGCCGGGCTTCTTCGACGCTCTCGAGGATGCCCTCGCGTCCGGCGCGAGAGGCGTGCAGGCGCGCAGCGAGAGCAGCCGCGCCGGCAGCCTGGCGATGGAGGCTGCCCTGGCCTCCTACACGTTGCAGGGGATCACCATTCCCCGTGGGCGCGACCGCCTTGGCCTCGCCGTGCGCCTGTTCGGCGCCGGAATGGCGATCCGGCGCGACCTGGCTCTCGAACACCGATTCAGTGCGCCGGCCTCCGAAGACCTGTTCTTCACACTCGACCTTCTGCTTCGGGGGATTCGCTGCCGCTACGTGGAAGGGGCGCGGCTCGTCACCGACGGCGCGAGCACCTGGGGAGCGTTCGGCACTCAGAAGCTGCGTCACGAGGCGGGGCGCATGGCCGCTGCCCGCGCCTACGTCCCACGTCTCCTGCGCCGCGCGATCAGGCGCCGGGATCTGGCGAGCCTCGAAGCCGCTTGGTTTCTCTCGACTCCTCCGTTCGCGCTCAGCGCCCTGTCGCTCGTGCTCGGGACCGCCCTGGCGTCGCTCGCGGGTTCTTGGCTCGTCGCCGCGGTGCTCGGCGGCGGCCTGCTGGTGCTGGCCCTCGCGCTCGTGACCGGCCTCATCCAGGCTCGCGCCGGCCTCCGCACGTGGTTCGCTCTGCTCGCAGCGCCCTGGTACGTGGCGTGGAAGGCCCTGGTCCAGTTGCGCGCCCTGGCGAGCGTCCTGCGCCGTGACGAGTACTATCCGCCCACGACCCGGGCCTGAGGGGACCGACTGTGCCCGTTGAACTCAGGCCGATCGCCGACGCCGACGTTCCCCGCGTCGCAGAGTTTCTGCAGGACCACATGGAAAAGCGCGTTCCGGCCGAGGAGTGGGCGCGCTCACTCGACGTGCCGTGGAGGGTCAACAAGCCGAACAACGGGTTCATGCTCCTCGACGACGGCCGGCTGGTCGGCGCGCACGTGGCGTACTACTCGGAGCGCCTCATCGACGGCCGTCCGGAGCGCTTCTGCAACCTGGGCGCCTTTTGCGTTCTGCCGGAGCATCGCTTCCACAGCGTGCGGCTGCTCAAGGCCTTGCTCTCCCAGGAGGGCTATCACTTCACCGATCTGTCGCCATACGGTTCCGTGATTGCGCTCAACGAGAGGCTCGACTTCCGGTTCCTCGACACGAGCAGTGCGCTGGTGCCAAACCTCCCGTGGCCGTCGTGGCCGGGCCGCGAGGCCATCACGTCCCGCCCCGAGCTCATCGAGAAGACCCTGAGGGGCCGGGATCTCGAGCTGTATCGCGACCATGCCGAAGCAGGAGCGGCCCGACACCTGCTCCTCACCAGAGGTGAGGACTCGTGCTATGTCGTGATCCGCAAGGACCGCCGGAAGGGCCTCCCGCTGTTCGCCTCGATCCTCTACGTGAGCGATCCGGAGCTGTTCCGAAAGATGGCGCGGCCGTTCGCGCGCCATCTGCTGATCCACCACGGAGCGCTCGCGACGCTGGCGGAGGATCGCGTCGTCGAGCACCGCCCCTTCCCCTCGTTGCGACTGCGCTCTCCGCGGAAGAAGATGTTTCGCAGCTCCAGCCTGGGCCCCGCGAAGATCGATTACTTCTACAGCGAGCTGGTCTGTCTCTCGTGGTGAGCAACGCGCCGACCGCGACCACTGCGAGGCCGGTTCTGAGACCCCGTGGCGACGGGCAGGCGCGCGTGCGGGTCGGACTGGTGGGGTGTGGCTACGTCTTCGACACCTACATGTCGACGTGGGACAGGCACCCGCGGCTGGAGCTGGCGGGTGTAACCGACATCGATCGGGCGCGCGCCGAGGCCGTCAGCTCGGCCTACGGGCTGCACCTATACGCCTCGAACGAGGACCTGATGTCCGATCCGACGATCGACATCGTGGTCAACCTCACCAGCGTCGAGAGCCACTACGACGTGACGAAGGCCGCGCTGCTGGCGGGCAAGCACGTCTACTCGGAGAAGCCTCTGTGCCCGAGCTTCGACCAGGCGAAGGACCTCGTCGAGCTGGCGGCCGACAAGCGCCTCGCTCTCTCCTGCGCCCCCTCGAACGCGCTCAGCGATTCGACGCAAACGCTGTGGAAGGCCATCCTCGACGGTGCGGTCGGCGACGTCCGCACCGTGTACGCCGAGTTCGACGACAACCCGATCTACCTCATGAGCCCCGAGGGCTGGCGCAGCCCGACCGGAGCTCCGTGGCCCTACCGGCATGAGTACGAGGCGGGTTGCACTCACGAGCACGTCGGCTATCACCTCACGCAGCTGTGCTCGATCTTCGGGCCGGTCGAGTCCGTGACCGCCTTCTCCAAGCGGACCCTCCCGGACAAGACCGCGGAGCCGCTGGATCGACCGGACACACCGGACTTCTCGGTGGCCTGCCTGAACTTCAGGTCGGGAGTGGTGGCTCGTGTGACGTGCAGCATCGGTGCTCCGCTCGACCATCGGCTACGCGTAATGGGCAACAGAGGGATGCTGAGCGTCGACACCTATCGCGACTACCGCTGCTCCGTCAGGTACGAGCGCTTCGGCAAGCTCTCGCTCAACGCTCGCAAGGCGATCTCGGTGCGCCGAAGCACGCTGCTGCAGCGGCTGTTCGGCGTCGGAGGGAAGCCGTTGGAGCTGCTCAGCAACCCGGAGCCGGGCTCGACCCGCAGCAGCGCTGCGCGCAGGCCCCCGCTGCGTCAGCTCCCCAGGTACCTCAAGCAGCGTCAGCTCGGCCAGCAGGACAAGGCGATCGGCATCGCTGAGCTGGCTGACGCGATCGAGAACGACCGGTCTTACTTTCCCTCCCCGGCTTTCACCCTCCACCTGACCGAGCTGGCCATCGTCATCCAGGGGGCGGGCGAGTCGGGCGCCACCCACACGATGCAGACGACCTTCGAGCCGGTGGCGCCGAGACCACAGACGCTGAACAGCCCAATCGACTATGGGCGGAATGCGGCGCCCCGGCTCCTCGACCGGGTGGCCGTCCCGCTGCTCGATCGCCTCCACAAACACTGATTCTCCTGGCCGGCACGGTTCGGCGCAGCGCCCGCTTGCCCACAAGAAAGCCCGACGCCTGCCCGTTGGTCGGTAAGCCGATGCATGACCCCGCCCTGGACCTCCCGCCGTTGAGCCTCGCCCTCGACCCGTCTGAACGCGATCGCGAAGCGAGGGCCTCCTAGAGTGATCCGCGTCGCCGTGGTCGGCCTCGGCAAGATGGGCATCTCCCACCTCGCGCTCCTAAGGGCGCATCCGCAGGTGGAGCTCGCCGCCGTCTGCGACGCCTCGGGCTACATCCTGGGCATGCTCAAGAAGTACACCGGGGTGGCAACACATTCGGACTACGAGAAGATGCTCCGCGAAGTCGAGCTCGACGCGGTGCTCATAGCCACACCCACGCGCATGCACTCGCAGATGGTCCGAAGCGCGCTCGAGCGCAACGTCCACGTCTTCTGCGAGAAGCCTTTCACGCTTAGCACGACCGACGCGAAAGAGCTCGCGTCGCTCGGCACAGAACGCGAGCTGGTGACCCAGGTCGGCTATCACAACCGTTTCGTCGGAGCGTTCCGGGAGGTGAAGACGCTGCTCGACGCCGGAGCGATCGGCACCGTCACCCACGCCCTCGGTGAGGCCTACGGGCCGGTGGTCACCAAGCCGAAGGGGTCGACCTGGCGCAGCCAGCGGGCGGAGGGGGGCGGCTGCCTCTATGACTACGCCGCCCACCCGATCGATCTGCTGAATTGGTACCTCGGGGAACCCCTGGGCGTTGGGGGGACCGTGCTGAACAGCGTCTTCTCGCGCGAGACCGAGGACGAGGTCTTCAGCACCCTCTATTACCCGGAGGGCAAGACCGCCCAGATCTCGGTCAACTGGTCAGACGAGTCGTACCGGAAGATGACCACCCGGATGACGGTGTGGGGAACGGCCGGGCGGATCTTCGCGGACCGCCAGGAGTGCCAGGTCTACCTGAGAGACGATGCGCCGCGTCCTCCCGGGTACGAGCCGGGCTGGAACGCCCGCTACACGACCGAGCTCACCGATCCGGTCTGGTTCTACCTGCGCGGCGAGGAGTACAGCGCCCAGATCAGCCACTTCATCGAGCGGATCGACAGTGGGCGGTCGGACGGTCTGAACGCGTTCGAGAGCGCCGCGCTCACCGACGGCGTGATTGCCATGCTGCTCGCCGACGCCGAAAAGGGAGCCGCAACGCGCCTCCCCGAGGCAAACCGGCCTGCGACGCGCGCACGGGCTTCCCGGAGGCTCCGCCTCGGGCGGCGCCGGGCGGTAGCCGGGCTTGAGACGGGAGCTCGATCCTGATGGACCGGCTGCTGTTCGGCGACAATCAGTTCTTCGGCGTCAACCACATGTCCGAGGAGAAGGCGCGCGCGCAGGCCATGCGCTTCAAGGACCTCGCCGCCATCATCGAGGTTCTCGACGCTGCCTACGACGAGGGCGTCCGAACCTTTATGTGCACGACTCACGAGCGGATGCTCGCCGTGTGCGACCACGTCCGGGCCCACCCCGACCGGTATGCGGAGTTCGCCTTCTATCCGGGAATGCCCTACGCCCACAAGTACGCGAACGCGGTGACCGAGAGCGGAATGCTGGGCGCGGTCAAGCGCTTCCTCCCTGACGAGGGCTTGGTGAACGCCACCCTTCGGGGCGGCTCTTCGGTGGCCAGGAAGGACATCGCGGGGCTGACGACGCTGTTGATCGATGCCGAGATGAAGATGTTCGACGGCCTGCGAACCCCCGTCGTCTTCCTTCAGAACGTAGTCGTCGACCTTCTGCTCGGCCTTGGGTTCAACGAGGCCTTCCGGATATTCGCCGACCACGTCAGGGCTCGCTATGACGCCGAGCCGGGGTTCATCACGATGAACCTACCCGCGCTGCGCGGCGCACTCGAAGACACCGGAGTCGACAATCCCATCGTCTGCTCCAACATCAACAAGATCGGCTTTCGGATGTGCGGTGGATTGGAGGCGTACCAGGCCGCTCTTCGCGAGGGCGGGTTCCGCGCGGTTGCCATGTCCGTCTTCGCCTCCGGGGCGATCCCGGCGGACGAGGCCATCGAGTGGGTCTGCGAGCAGCCGAACATCGAGGCGATCGTGTTCGGCGCATCCAGCAGGGCGAACATCCGCAACACCCGGGAGCTCGTGTCCAAGCACTGGGCCCCTGCGCCGAGAGCGGTCTTGACCGCTGATCGGTCGTCGAACGGGCACAGCGCGGTGACTCCGGCGACGGCGGGGACGACGGCAACCGGTCAGGGCGGGTAGGTCCGGAAGGGCGGTTCCTGCGGCAGCGTCGTGACCGCTCGGCCCGCGGCGGCCAGCATGTGGTCGTAGGTGAGCGCGTCCGCCTCTACCGAGACCGACAGGCCGCGGCGCGCGAGCTCCTGCGCGATCTGCGTCTGGTGATCGTCGACGTGCTCTCCCTGAGCGAGACGCCGCGGCACGAGCACGGGGGTCTTGCCGACCTCCAGCGCGGCGAGGGCTGTGCCTACCCCTGCGTGGGCGATGACCACGTCGGCCTCTCGCATCGCCTGAGTGAGGTCCCGCTCCGGAATCGCGTAGTGGCCCTCGATCCCCAGGCTGCTGGTGTCGGTGTCACCCGTCTGCCACAGCACCTCGGCGTCCCGAGGCAGAATCTCGAGCAGCCGCCGGACGAGTCGCAAGAAGCCGTACCCCCGATAGGTCCCCAACGTCACCACCACCCGGTCGAGCCCGCCCGAAGCGCGCTCGCTCGGGTTCTCCGCACGGAAGGAATCGAAAACCGAGCCGCGGTAGCGCCAGCGCCCGGCGGCCCAGCCGGGGTATTGGCTGTACAGGTACACCCCCGGGATCCCGCTCATCAGGCGCCCGGTCACCGAGGGTCCGTCGCTACGGGCAGCGCTCTCGATGTAGTGGCAACGCAACCTGCGCCCCCGAGCCAGGGCGACGAAGGGGAGCGCCATGGAGGAGCCGGTGCTCACGACGGTCCTAACCTCTCCATCGCGCATCATGCGGTAAGCGGCCGGCGCGTTGCTGAGCAGGTTGAGCGGATCCCGTCCTCCGACGAAGCGGACGAATTCGACCGTTTCGCCCTCGAGGAGCGATCGGCTTTGTGGAGTGTCGAAGGTGGCCCAGCGGAAGGGTCCCTCGACGCCCGTTAATCGCCGATGGAGCCGGTGGAGCTGCTTCAGGTGGCCACCGGTCGAGGCGACGAGCAGGGTGGTCATGGGCGGAGCATCACAGTAGCGCGGAGGTGCCTGCTTTCGTTGATCCTGCACAAGTCCCCAGCGCGACCGGTCGTTATCTCGGTATGACCAGGGCCTTGGTGACTCAGCTCCATCAGCTCGTCGACCGCCAGGCCGCCTGCCGAGGCGACTCCGCAGCGCTCACGTTCAAGGACACAACGCTCACCTACGCAGAGCTGAAACGTGAGCTGGATGCATTCGCCGGCGCGCTCGGCGGCGTTGGGCTTGCGCGCGGCCAGCGGGTAGGGGTCTACCTCGACAAGCGCATCGAGACGGTGGTGTCGCTGTTCGGGACCTCGGCTGCCGGAGGGGTGTTCGTGCCGGTCAACCCGCTCCTGCGGCCGAGACAGGTCGCCCACATCATCAACGATTGCGATGTTCGGATCCTCGTCACCTCCGTCGAGCGCTTGGAGCTGCTCCGCGACGAGCTCGAAGCCTGCGAATCGGTCACTCACGTGATCGTGGTCGGCGAGCGCACAGCCAGCGCCGATCCAAATCCGACCTACGAAGTGCTGGCGTGGGACGAGGTGTGCGTCGTGCCCGGCGAGGGCCGGCTCCGGCCGACCGGCATAGACGTCGACATGGCGGCCATCCTTTACACGTCGGGGAGCACCGGAAAGCCGAAGGGCGTGGTGCTCTCCCATCGCAACCTCGTCGCAGGTGCCGACAGCGTCAGCGAGTACCTGGAGAACGATGAGGATGACTGCATCCTCGCCGCGCTGCCGCTGAGCTTCGATGCCGGCTTCAGCCAGTTGACGACCGGATTCCGCGCGGGGGCCCATGTGGTGCTCGTCAACTACCTCCTACCGGGCGACGTCATCCATCTCTGTGCGCGGCACCGGGTCACGGGGCTCACCTGCGTGCCGCCCCTGTGGATTCAGCTTGCCGATCAGTCCTGGCCGCCCGAGGCGACCAGCGGGCTGCGCTATTTCGCCAACACGGGCGGGCGCATGCCCAGAGCGACTCTGCAAAAGCTGCGCGCCATCTTCCCCAACGCCAAGCCGTACCTCATGTACGGCCTAACCGAGGCCTTCCGCTCGACCTATCTCGATCCCTCCGAGGTCGACAAGCGGGTTGATTCAATCGGCAAGGCGATCCCCAATGCGGAGATACTCGTGGTGCGACCCGATGGGTCGCCCTGCGGCCCGGGCGAGCAGGGCGAGCTCGTACATCGTGGAGCGCTCGTCGCGATGGGCTACTGGAATGACCCAGAGCGCACCGCCGAGCGCTTCAAGCCCGCGCCCGGTCGCGACTACGGGCTGGGCGACTCGGAGCTCGCCGTGTGGTCCGGCGACCTCGTGGTGGCCGACGACGATGGCTTCCTCTACTTCGTCAGCCGTAAGGACGAGATGATCAAGACCTCCGGATACCGCGTGAGCCCGACAGAGATCGAAGAGGTCGCGTACGACACCGGCCTCGTCGGCGGCGCCGTCGCGCTGGGCGTCGACGATCCGGTTCTGGGCCAGCGCATCGTGCTGGTGGTGAGTCCCGCGAACGGGAACGGGCTCACCTCCGAGGTGCTGCTCGCTCGACTGAAGCGCGAGCTGCCGCTGTACATGCTTCCCAAGGACGTCGTGGTGCGCCCTGCCCTCCCGCGCTCACCGAACGACAAGTTCGACCGCAATCTGCTCCGCGCCCAGCTGGCGGCGGCATGACGCAATCAGGCGTCGCCCTCGACCGCGGGACGGGCTGCCAGCGTGTCGGCGGGGTACCGCTCGACCGGCTCGCCGAGAGGGTTGGGGGTACCCCGTTCTTCGCGTACGACCGCGACCTGCTCACGGAGCGCGTCGCGCTTCTGCGCGCCACCCTTCCAGCCGGCGTCGACCTCTCTTACGCGATCAAGGCGAACCCTATGCCGGCCGTCGTGCAGCACCTGAGCGGCCTGGTGGACTCCTTTGACGTCGCGTCAGCGGGCGAGCTCCGGACGGCGCTCGACACGCCGACGCCGCCGGAGCGGGTCAGTTTCGCCGGCCCGGGCAAGAGCCCGGAGGAGCTGGCGCAGGCGGTCGCGGCGGGGGCGACGATCGAGATGGAGTCCGAGACCGAGGCCGAGCGGGTGATGGCCTGCGGCGACCGGCTCGGCATCCGTCCGCGGGTCGCCCTGCGAATCAATCCCGACTTCCAGGTCAAGGGGTCGGGAATGCGCCTGGGCGGGGGGCCGCAGCAGTTCGGCATCGACTCCGAGCAGGTTCCGGCACTCCTGCGGGAGCTCGCCCTGCACGACGCCGACTTCCTCGGTTTTCACATCTTCGCCGGCTCTCAGAACCTCAACGCCGACATCCTCTGCGAGGCCCAACGCAAGACGGTCGATCTGGCGCTCCGACTCGCCGACGAGTCGCCGATGCCGGTGCGCTACCTGAACATCGGAGGCGGCTTCGGCATCCCGTACTTCGACAAGGACCGGCCGCTCGACCTGGTCGCGATCGGGCAGAACCTCGAGAGCCTCCTTGTGGATGCGATCCGCCCGAGCCTGCCGGACGCCCGAGTTGTCGTCGAGCTCGGGCGCTACATCGTGGGCGAGTGCGGCATCTACGTGACCCGGATAGTCGACCGCAAGGAGTCGCGCGGGAAGACCTTCCTGGTGGTCGACGGGGGCCTCCACCATCAGCTGGCGGCGTCGGGGAACTTCGGCCAGGTGATTCGCCGCAACTATCCGGTTACGATCGGCAACCGCCTCGACGAGGCACCCGCCGAGACCGTGAGCGTGGTCGGCTGCCTGTGCACCCCCCTCGACCTGCTGGCGGACCAGGTCGCGCTCCCGGAGGCCGAGATCGGCGATCTCGTCGTCGTCCATCAGGCCGGCGCCTACGGCCTGACGGCGAGCCCCACAGCCTTCCTCGGTCATCCACCGCCGGTCGAGGTGCTGGTCTGAGAATCCCTGACCCGTCCGCCATCAAAGAGGAACGCATGCAGCTGAACACCACCGTGAACACCCAAGACGTCAAGGACGTGCTGGTCGAGACGCTCGGCCTGGAGGACCAGGCCGACGCGATCGGCGCGACGACCCCGCTTCTCGGCTCGCTGCCGGAGCTCGACTCGATGGCGGTGCTCGAGCTGATGCTCGCCCTCGAGGAGCGCTTCGGCATCGAGATCGAAGGCGAGGACGTGACCGCCGAGGTGTTCGAGACGCTCGGAAGCCTGGCGGCGTTCGTCGACGGCCGGCTTCGCTGAGGCCCGGCCGGGCAGCCCAGGATAACCGTGCCGGGCCATCGACTCTCTTCGCTTGCGCTCGCCGGTCTGGTGGCGCTCGGCGTGCAGGCGGGGTGCGCCTCGGAGCCGGAAACGGCGGGACGGAGCTCGGCGGCGACCTGCGACCGCACGGCCTCCACCGCAGCCGCTCTGACCAAGGAGTTCGCCGCGGCCAAACCCCGCCAGACGATCTGCCTGACCTCCGGCAGCTACGGCACGTTTCGCGCCGGAGCCAAGCCCGGCCTCGTGACCGTCAAGGCGCGACCGGGGGCCAGCGCGAGCATGAAGCTCGACTTCGGGCCGGCGGTCAACGTCCGCGTGGACGGAGTGACGGTGACGGACGCAAGCATTCGCGGCCGCTCACGGAACCTGACCATCGCGAACTCGAAGTTCACCGGCATCGCGGTGGTGAACGCGGAACAGATGGTGAACGCGAACGTGCTGTTCGACGGCAACACCCATGCGAACATCGACACCTGTTTGGGGTGCTACGCCGGGCGCCTGCACATCGAGGGCAACACGGGGCGCCCGTCCGGAGTGGTCGTTGCCAACTCCGTGTTCTCCGGCGGCAACAGCGACGGAGTCCGGGCGGACGCCGACGGCGTCGAGGTCCGAGACAATGAGTTCTTCGGGCTTCGCGACGAGGATCCCTTCCACACGGATCCGATCCAGATCTACGGCGGGACGCGCGTTGCGATCCGAGGCAACTACTTCCACGACCTCCACGTGTCGGCAGCGATCATGATGGCCACCGGGGGCAGGCAGAACATCGTCGAGAACAACGTGATCGGCCCTGGCGGCTACACCTGGGCGATCACCTGGTACTCGGACAACGGGTCGATCATCCGCCACAACACCCTGGTGGACGGGACCTGCGACTTCGATACGCCGTGCGGGATCATCAACCTCGGGGCCGACGAGGGCGCGCCCCAAAGCCGCGGCACGATCATCCGCGACAACGTGGTCACCGAGATCCGAGACTCCAGCATCGGCGCCCGGCCGACCTTCACCGCCGAGCACAACCTCAGCCGGATCGCCATTCCCGGGGCGAGCAACCTCACCGGGGCGCCGAGCTACGTCGGGCCGCCCGACCGCTACTCCGGGTACCGACTGGCGCGCGGATCGCTTGGTGCACGCGGCGCCTCGGACGGCAGCGCCATCGGCATCCGCTAGATCAGCCG
>CAWGDF010000013.1:0-370471 GCA_963821275.1 uncultured Thermoleophilaceae bacterium | reverse complement strand
TCCGTTCCGCGTTGGAGCGGCCGTATAGGTCGGGATATTGAGGCGTCTCTGACGCCGGTCCCGACTGCGTTGGCGGCGACAACTCCGGTGCTGCAAGCGTTCGATAGAGTACGGCGCTCTTGTACCCGAGAGGGAGGCGGCGTATGAAGTGGATCAAGCCTGAGTTCGAGATCATCGATCTCTGCACCGAGGTCACCCTCTACCTGTACAACCGGTAGTCAAGAGCCCACAGTGGGCGCGGCCCCCTGGGTTGCGTCCCGGTGGTGCCACACGTGCGAGTTCGAATTCTGGGCTCGGCCGCGGGCGGGGGGTTTCCGCAATGGAACTGCCATTGCGAGACGTGCGAGGCCGCGCGTGCCGGTGAAGGCGCGCGCCCTCGGACGCAGTCGTCGCTGGCGATTCGTGGCGGCGAGGGGCCGTGGTTTCTCGTAAACGCCTCGCCTGACGCGCGCCAGCAGCTCGAGGCGCTCGAACCGCAGCGGGCCGATGGTGTCCGCGCGCCGCCGATCGCAGGCGTGCTTCTGACCGACGCGGAGATCGACCACACAGCGGGGCTCCTGCTCCTGCGCGAGTCGGCGACACCGGTGCGCGTGTTCGGCGCCGAGGCCGTCAAGCTGGCGCTGACGCGTGGGTACCCGGTGCTGACAATGCTCGAGCGCTATTGCGGGGCCGTGTGGGAAACGCTGGAACCGGAGCAGGCGAGGCCGCTCGCGGGGTCGAGCCTTACGGTCGAGCCGTTCGAGACCGGCGGCGATGCGCCGCGCTACCTGGAAGGGTCGGACGTCGAGCTTCAGGCGAGCGGGTTTGTGTTTCGCGACACAGCGAGCGGCGGCGTCGTGACCTACGTCCCCGGTCTGGCCCGGTTGGACAATGACGTGCTGGCCCGGTTCGCCGAAAGCGATCTCGTGCTCGTCGACGGGACCTTCTGGCGTGACGACGAGCTCGCCCGGCTCGGCATCTCGGCGCGCAGCGCCCATGACATGGGGCACGTGCCGCTCTCGGGCCCCGGCGGGACGCTCGAGGCCCTTGAGGGGCTGGAGGGCCCGCGCAAGGTGCTGGTCCACATCAACAACACGAACCCGATCCTGCTCGAGGACTCCCCTGAGCGGGAGGCCGTGCTCCGGGCGGGCGTCGAGGTTGCCTACGATGGCCTCGGGTTCGAGCTATGACCGAGACCGCCACCAGACCGACGGGAGCGCGCGCCCCGTGGCCGCCCGAGGACTTCATCGCTCACCTGCGCGCACAGGGCACGCGCTACCACAACCTGCACCCCTTCCACCGGCGAATGGACGCGGGGGAGCTCACACGCGAGGAGCTCCAGCGCTGGGTCGCGAACCGCTTCTACTACCAGAAGTGCATTCCCTTGAAGGACGCGGCGATCCTGGCGAACTGCCCGGAGATCGAGGTCCGGCGCGAGTGGATAAGTCGCATCATCGACCACGACGGCACGACCGACGGCACGGGCGGCATCGAGTCGTGGCTGCGGCTCGGCGAGGCGCTCGGCCTCTCGCGAGAAGAGCTGATGTCGGAGCGGCGCGTACTTCCCGCCGTGCGCTACGCGGTTGACGCCTACGTGAACTTCGCCCGTCAGAAGCCCTGGATCGAATCGGTTGCCTCGTCGCTCACCGAGCTCTTCGGGCCGGCCGCGATTCGTGTTCGGCTCGAGGCGCTGGAGCGTCACTACGAGTGGATCGACCCCGCGGGGCTCGAGTACTTCCGCACGCGGCTGGTGCAGGCGCCACGCGACGCGCAGTACGCGCTCGACCTCACCGTCGAGCGCTGCCGGACGCGCGAGCAGCAGGACACTGCCGTCGCGGCGCTCCGCTTCAAGACCGAGATGCTGTGGGCGCAGCTCGAGGCCATCGAGCGCGGAGAAACACAGCCGCCGGGGCCGGAGGGATGACTCGTCCCCGCCTCGCCACCGGCGCGCGACTTCGGTACGACGAGGTCCGCGAGGAGCACCTGCTGCTGGTCCCCGAAGGTGCGGTGCGGCTCAATCCCACCGCGGCGGAGGTGCTCGGGCTCTGCGATGGGGAGCGCTCGCTCGACGACATCGTCCGTGCCCTCTCCGAGCGCTACGAGGGCTTCGATCTGCGCAGCGACGTCGAAGAGCTGATCGACGGCATGACCCAGAGAGGACTCGTGGTCGATGCAGCAGCGTAGGCCGGCCACGCTGACAGCCGAGCTCTCCTACCAGTGCCCGCTGCACTGCCCGTACTGCTCGAACCCGGTCGACATCGGCGGCGAGAAGTACCGCAACGAGCTCGAGACCGAGCACTGGATACGCACCTTCCGGGAGGCGCGTGGCCTAGGCGTCATTCAGCTGGGGCTGTCAGGTGGCGAGCCGATGCTGCGCCGCGATCTGACCGAGCTCTGCGAGGGCGCGCGCGACGCCGGTCTCTACTCGTCGCTCATCACCGCCGGAACGCTCTTCACGCGCGCGCGCGCGGAGGCGCTGAAGTCGGCCGGGCTCGACCACGTGCAGATCTCGATCCAGAGCCCGAACGCCGAGGACAACGACCGCATCGCCGGAAACCGGTCGTTCGACAAGAAGATCGCGGCCGCTCGCCTGGCGACGGAGCTCGACTTCCCGCTGACGATCAACTGCGTCCTGCACCGGCAGAACCTGGATCGGATCGAGGAGGTGCTCGATCTCACGCTCGATCTCGGGGCGCAGCGGCTCGAGCTGGCGAACACCCAGTACTACGGCTGGGCGGTCAAAAACCAGGAGGCGCTCATGCCCACCTGGGACCAGCTCCGTCGCGCGGAGGAAGCGGTCCAGCGCTTCCGTGAGCGCGTCGGCCCCAAGGTCGACGTCCTGTGGGTCCTCCCGGATTACTACGAGGACCTGCCGAAGCCCTGCATGGGCGGCTGGGGCTCGACCGCGATCGTGGTCGCTCCGAACGGCGACGTGCTGCCCTGCCAGGCGGCGTCGACGATCCCGGGGCTCGAGTTCGCCAACGTCCGCGAGCATTCACTGGAGTGGATCTGGAACGAGTCCGACGCGTTCGCAGCGCTTCCGGGGGACGGACTGGATGCAGGAGCCGTGCCGGACGTGCCCGCTCGGGCGACAGGAGGTTGACTTCGGCGGCTGCCGCTGCCAGGCGCTGCGGCTCACGGGCGACGCGGCGGCCACGGATCCGGTCTGCCGGTTCTCACCGCATCACGACCGAGTCGTCTCGGCGCGCGAGTCGGCGCAGACCGACGAGTTCGTATATCGCACGATGAAGCGGCCGGTGGGCGTCTGAACTAGTCCTCGGCCGGACGACGCCGCCGCAGGCCCTTGCCGGAGGCGAGGCGGGTGATCGCGCTCAGCGATGCCGGCGGTCCGGGCCAGTGCTCGCGTACCAGAGCGGGCCCGCCGGCGCGGATCACAGAGCGAAACGCAAGCGCGACGATGATCACGTCATCGAGGTGCCCGACGACCGGGATGAAGTCCGGGATCAGATCGAACGGCAGCGCCAGGTAGCCGATCAACGCAGCGAGCAGCAGCTTGCTGTGTGGAGGGACGCGGTCGCCCGACAGCAGTCGCCGGAACAGCACGACGCAGTCGGGAATGAAGCCGGCGAGGGCGCGGGCGTCGTGGCGCCGCCCCGCCAGCATCAGCGCAGCGACGAACGACGCGTAGAGCACCAGCACCACGCTCGCAGCGGCTACGAGCCACGTCCACGAGGTCATTGCACTGATGGTCGCATGCGCGCCGCGGGCGGAGCCATCACGAGGCACCGCTCAGAAGGGCGTAGGCCCCACCGGCCGCCATCAGCTCCGCATTCGTGCCGCGCTCGGCCACGCGGCCGCGGTCGAGCACGAGGATCTCGTCGAAGTCCTCGAGGCCTGCGCAGGTGTGGGCGATCACGACCATGCCGCGGGGGTCGTCGCGGTCGCTTCCCAGGCGGCGCAGCAGCTCGGCGGAGCCGGCCGCGTCGACGTGGGCGGTGGGCTCGTCGAGCACGAGGTGGGCGGCGTCGGCGACCAGCCCGCGGGCCAGCGCGATCCGCCGCCGCTGTCCGCCCGACACCGCCGCGCCCTCCTCGCCGAGCACCGTGTCGAGGCCCAGCGGCAGCGACGCGAACCACGCGCCGAGGCCGGCCCGGTCGAGGGCGGCGGCGACCTCGTCATCCGACGCGGCGGGCCGGCCGATGGTCACGTTCTGCCGCAGCGACGCCGTGAACAGGTGCGCCTCCTGGCTCACTAGCCGTATCGCGTGCCGCACGTCGCCCTGGCGGGCGCGGCGCACGTCCACCCCGCCGAGGGACACGCTGCCGTGCGCGGGGTCGACGAAGCGCACCAGCGCGCGCGCGAGCGTCGTCTTGCCGGCGCCGGAGGCGCCCACGATCGCCACCCGGTCCCCCGGCGCGACCGCCAGCGAGACGTCGCTCAGAACGGCCGCAGCCGCCCCGGGCGGCACGACCGTCACGCCGTCGGCGACGAGCGTGCCCGAGCCGGGAAGGTCGACCGGGTCGGGCGGATCGACTACCGCCGGCACCGCCGTGACGACCTCGTCGATGCGCTCTGCCGCGCCGGCGCAGGCCGACAGCCGCCGCGCGGCGTCGCTCAGGGGCAAGGTCGCCTCGAAGGCGGCGAAGGCGGCGAGTACCACCCCCGCGAGCAGGATCCCGTCGAGGCGGCCGTCGGAGGTGGCGTCGACCCCGATCGCCAGCACCCCGACGAGCGTCAGCCCCTGCACGAGCGCGCCGAGGGCCGTGGCCGCGCCCTGGGCCGCTGCGTCGCGCCCCTGCTGCGCAAGCAGCACCGCGTCGGCTTGGCGCACCCGCTCGGCTGCGTCGGCCTCGCGGCGGGCCACCACCAGCTCCGGTGCCCCGTGCGCCACTTCCACGAGCTCGTCGGTGAGCCGGCCGCGTGCCGGGGCTTCGCGAAGCCCGTGGCGGCGGGACAGGGCGACGGTGGCTGCAGGCACGGCGACGCCCGCGACGACCATCCCGGCCACGAGCACCGGCGCGGCGGGAGGCAGCACGACGAGCAGGAAGCCGCCGGCGCCCAGCAGCACAACCGCGGCCACGAGAGGCGGCGCGAACGCGCGCAGGTAGAGGTCCTGCAGCGTCTCGACATCGCCGACGAAGCGGCTCAGCGCGTCTCCGGGGCGCAGTCCCCGCAGCGAGCCGGGCACGAGCGGAGCGAGCCTTTCGTAGAGGCGGACGCGGAGCCTCGCGAGCGCCCGCAGGGCGAGGTCATGCGACTCGAGGCGCTCGCCGTAGCGGAAGCCGGCCCGGGCGATCGACAGCACCCTCGTGGCGACGATCAGCGTCAGCAGCGTCAGCACTTCCGGTCGCAGCGCAGCGCGGCTGATCAGCGTGCCCGCGACCGCGAGCAGCGCGACAGCCGAGAGGATCGCCGCGGCGCCGAGCACGACGGAGATCCCGAGGCGGTTGCGGATGGGCCCGGTGAACGCGACGACGCGCTTCAGTGCCCCGGACGAGTCCCGGATGCCGCGGGCCGCGAGGGTGGTGGAAGCGGGCTCGGTCATCCGGGCACCAGCGACCGGTCGGGTACCACGGCGGCGGGCGGCGCGGCGGCGACGATACGGGCGGCCCGCGCTGCCAGGTCCGCGCGATGGGTGACGAGCAGGAGGGTGCGCCCCGCGGCGGCGGCCAGCAGCGCGTCGCCCACGGCGGCCGCGTTGAGGGCGTCGAGGTGGGCCGTGGGCTCGTCGGCGACGATCAGCGGCGCATCGCGCAGGATCGCGCGGGCGAGGGCCACACGCTGCGCCTCCCCCGCCGACAGCGGGCGACCGCCCTCACCCACGCGCGTGACGAGGCCGTGGGGGAGGCCCGCAACGAAGGCGTCGATCTCGGCGGCCGCCAGCGCGCGCCGCAGCGCCGCAGCCGAGGCCGCGGGGCAGGCGAGCCGCAGGTTCTCCTCGAGCGTGCCCGCGAAGATGGTTGGCCTCTGGGGTAGCCACGCGAGGTGGGAGCGCCAGTCCGCCGGGTCCACGGCCCGCAGGTCGACGCCGGCGCAGCGGACGGCGCCCGCATCGGGATCGAGCAGCCGCAGCACCAGGGCCGCGGCGGTGGTCTTGCCGGCGCCGTTGGGACCCGTCAGCGCCACGTGCTCGCCGGGATCGAGCGTGAGCGAGAACCCGTCGAGGGCGGGGAGCGAGCGTCCCGGATAGCGCAGCGTCACCCGGTCGAGCACGACCGCGTCGCGACCCGGGTCGGGGGCCGGGCGCGGCGCGCTCGGCACGCTGACCGCCGCGGGCTCGTCCAGGAGCGCGAAGATCCGCCCGGCGGCCACCATCCCGTCCTCGCTGGCGTGGAACTGCTGGCCCAGCAGGCGCACCGGCATGTAGAGCTCGGGCGCGAGTATCAGCACCGCGAGGCCGGTCTCGAGGCCGAGCTTGCCTTCGGCGAGCTGGACGCCGACGGTCGCCGCCACGAGAGCGACCGCGAGCATCGCGACCAGCTCCAGTACGAGCGCGCTCAGGAAAGCGATGCGAAGCGTCGCCATCGTCTCGCGGCGGAAGCTGTCGCCGGCGCGCTCCATCATCGCGACCTGTGCCGTCTCGCGATCGTTCGCGCGCAGCGTTTCCAGCCCCCGCATCACGTCGAGCAGGTGCGCGCTCAGCCGCGAGAGGGTCTGCCAGCGGCGTTCGGTCTTCGCTCGCGCGGCGAGCCCGATGAGCACCATGAAGACGGGCACGACCGGGACCGTGACGAGCAGGATCAGGCCGGCCGCCGGGTCCCGGGGGAGCACGAAGGCGAGCACCACGACCGGCACCGTGACCGCGAGCACCGCCTGGGGCAGGTAGCGCGCGAACCACACCTCGAGCGACTCGACGCCCTGGACGGCCGTGGTCACGAGCTCACCGGTCCGGCGCTCCGGCGTGCCGCCCGGGCGCACGTGCAGCACATGCCGGGTGATCCGCTCGCGAAGCTCGGCCATCACCCGCTGCGCTCCGCGCCGGCCCGACGTCTCGAAGGCGCCCGCACACAGGGCTCGCAACACGACGACGGCGGTCAGGGCGAGCAGCCATCCGTCGAGCGCCGACAGGGGATCGCCCTCCATGAACGCGCCGGTGACCACCTTCGCGACGAGTGCAGCCTGCGCGACGACGAGGACGGCGGTCAGCGTGCCGAGCAGGACGGCGGCGCCGAGCGGCACCCGCGCGGCTCGGGCCGTGCGGAGGAGCCGGCGCTCGGTCGCGCGGGTCGCCGACCTGCGGTTGATGCGAGGCCTCACCGACCCCCGCCTAGGCTTCGGCCGGCGCGTCGTCCTTGTCCTTGCGGATGACGTCGAGCGGGTTGCGGAGCTCGGGGTCGAAGTCCTCAGGCGACACGCGCTTGCGGAACACCCAGTAGGTCCAGGACTGGTAGAGGAGCACGACCGGCACGAGGATCGCGGCGACGACGGTCATCACGGTGAGCGTGTAGTCGGACGACGAGGTGTTCGCGATCGTGAGATCGAACGCGGGGTTCGTGGACGACGGCATCACCTGCGGGAAGAGATCGACGAACAGCACGACGAACAGGGTCACCACTGCGCCGGCGCTCAGCCCGAAGGCCCAGCCGGGGCGGCGGGCCAGCTGGGAGGTCGCCGAGGCCACCAGCAGGGCGGCCGCGATCAGCGCCAGGACGATGATGAGCACGTCGCCGTCCGCGATGCCGATCGCGGTCCAGCCCAGGAAGGCGACGCCGGCGACCGCCGCCGCCGGGGACGCCCAGCGAGCGACCGCCCGGGCCCGCTCCGGCAGGTCGCCGCCGGTGCGGAGGTTCAGGTAGATCGCGCCGTGGGACAGGAACAGGAGCACGGTCGTGACGCCGCCCAGGAGCCCGTACGGGTTCAACAGCGTGAACAGGTCACCAGTGAAGTTCTGGTCGGCGTCGATCGGAACCCCGCGGACGATGTTCGCCCAGGCGACACCCCACAGCAGGGCGGTCAGGAAGCTCGACACCACCGTCGCCCACTCCCAGCCCGTCCGCCAGCGCCGGTCGTCGGACTTGCCCCAGAACTCGAACGAGACACCGCGCACGATCAGCGCGACGAGGATCAAGAACAGCGCGATGTAGAACCCGGAGAAGAGAGTTGCGTACCACCCCGGGAAGGCGGCGAACGTGGCCCCGCCCGCCGTGACCAGCCAGACCTCGTTGCCGTCCCAGACCGGGCCGATGCTGTGGATGATCGCCCGCCGGTCGCTGTCCGTGTGACCGAGCTTGCGCAGCAACATTCCCACACCGAAGTCGAAGCCCTCGAGCACGAAGTAGCCGAGCCACAGGACGCTGATGAGGATGAACCAGAGCGCCTGCAGAAAGCTGTAGTCGACGTCCATCGAAGGCCTTCCTCAGTAGGCGAGCGACAGCTCGCCCTCGTCGCCTGCCCCGGCGGCGGTGTCGTCCTCGTCGTGTCCCGGCACATGCTTGGCCTCGCGGAGGAAGAGCCACAGCGCGACGCCACCGAGCACACAGAACAGCAGCACGAAGCCGCCGGCCGTGAGCGCGACCTGGCCGGTGCTCACTCGCGGGCTGACCCCGTCCTCGGTCTTGAGGAGGCCCTGCACGATCCATGGCTGGCGCCCCATCTCGGTCATCACCCAGCCGGCCGTGTTGATGACGAAGGGGGTGATTCCTGCCCAGATGGCGAACTTCAGCCAGCGGCGCGAGCTCTCGAGCGTCTTCTTCCGCCAGAGCCACAGGCCGATCAGCGCGAAGAGGACCAGCGCGCTCCAGGTGTAGACCATCACCCGGAAGGACCAGTAGATGACGGCCACGATCGGCGAGTACTGGCCCGGACCGAACTCCCTCCGGTATTGCGCGTCCACGTTGTTGACCCCCTGGACCGTGCCGTCCCAGGATTGGGTGGCGAGGATCGATAGGACGTGGGGGATCTTGATCTCGCGGTTGGTCTCGCCCGGGTTGACGCTGAAGTCACCCGTGGCGAAGACGCTGAAGGCGGCGGGTCCCTCGGTTTCGAACAGAGCCTCGGCGGCCGCGACCTTCATCGGCTGGCGCTCGACCAGGTCGCGCATCAACCCGTCGCCGACGAAGAACGCCCCGACCAGCCCGACGCACAACAGCGTGAGCGCGAGGCGCAGGCTCGAGCCGAACTCCGCGTGGTCGCCACCGTTGCGGAGCTGCCAGGCGCAGACCGCGAGCGCCACGAGCGCCCCGGTCAGCAACGCGGCGAAGAGAACGTGGGTATAGGCCCACAGCGTGGTCGACGAGAAGAGCACCGCGCCGATGTCGTTCAGCTCGGGCTTCTCGCCGGCCATCTCGTAGCCGACCGGATGCTGCATCCAGGAGTTCGCGGCGATGATGAACCAGGCCGACAGGGCGGTCCCGAAGGAGACGAGCCAGATCGTGGCGAGATGGATGCGCGGTGACAGCCGGCCCTTGCCGAAGATCCAGAGGCCGATGAAGGTCGACTCCAGGAAGAACGCCGCGAGGCCCTCCATGGCGAGCGGGGCGCCGAAGATGTCGCCCACGAAGCGCGAGTAATCGGACCAGTTCATCCCGAACTGAAACTCCTGGATCAGTCCGGTGACCACTCCGACCGCGAACGAGATCAGGAACAGCTTCCCGAAGAAGGTGACCTGGCGGGCGTATATCTCCTTGCCGGTGCGGTAGTGCTTGGTCTGCAGGACGGCGATGAAGAACGCCAGCCCGATCGACACCGGGACGAAGAAGAAGTGGAATATCGTCGTGCCGCCGAACTGCAACCTGGCCAGATCGAGCGCAGTCACCTGCTGAATGCTACGGCTGACCGTCGGACGGTGTGCTGCGATTGGCGCGCCCGGCGGGGTCCCCTCCGCTGCCGGATCAGGGCGCCCGGGCCGCGCGGACCGCCCGCGCCTGAGCGACGTCCATCCACATCTCCCAGCGACCCGACGCCGATTCGCGGGCCTCGAGCAGGTGGTACGGGCGGCGGCCGCCGAACTCGGTCTGGCGCAGGTGCGCGACACCGCCCAGCACCGAGGCGATGCGCCGGCGGGGCCACCCCAAGCCCTGCTCGATGTCGGGGAAGGGCCGCGGTGCTCCGGGGCTGTCGGCCAAGGCGTCCAGCAGCTCGCGCATCAGGTCGCTGCAGCGATCGTGGAAGCGGGCGACCTCGCCGGCATCGGTCAGGACGTTCTGGGGCGCGTGCTCGGTCATGGTCAGGGGCGCGGGTCGACCACCAGCCTCCGGCGCGCGTCCGAGAGCGCCAGGACCCCAAGGGCCAGGAGCAACACGGCCGGGAACCAGAGGGCCCTCTCATCGACCCGATCCGCGAGCAGCCCTCCGGCGATGCCGCCGGCCGCGAACCCGACCAGCACGAGCGTGTACACGCCGCTCCTGAGCAGGTTGGCCCGGCGATCCCGCAACAGCGCCCGCGTGAGGAAGTTGAAGGCGAGCTGAACGTTCAGCGTGACCGCGACGTTGCTGACGACCATGCCCTCCGCCTTGTGAAAGGCGCTCCCCTGCATGCCGGCGAGGAAGGAGACCACGTACGCGACGACCTTCGCGTCGAGCTCGCCGCCCACGAACGGCAGCCCGAGGGTGGCGAGCACCGCCGCCTCGACGAAGAGGACGTGAAACGACACGGTCCGCCCGCGAGTGCGCAGAATGTGCTCGATGGCCGCCATCACCATGACGCCGAGTCCGAAGGCGACGATGGCCAGCCCCACCTCCAGCACCCTGTGCCAGTTGTCGTTCGCGATCCAGTAGCCGATCTGGACCACGTTGCCCGACTGGACCGTGCTGAACGTGTTCGCGCTGAAGAACGTGAACCCGTCCATCGAGCCGGCGGCCGCCGCCAGCCAGCCGGCCACGACTGGGTTCTCCATCAGGGGCAAGCGCTCGGATGCCGTCACGGCGCGAGGCCGCATCGCTCGATGATCATCCGGCTCGGTCGGCCTCGAGGACGTCGATCAGCCGCCGCATCGTCTCGAGCGCGGCCTGCAGCTGGTCGGCCCCGACCGCCTCGCCGATGCGCTCCGCCCACGGGTGCTGAGCAAGCGAGATGCGCCTCACCGCCCAGTAGCCGGCCTCGGTGCAGGCGAGCAGCTTGGCCCGGCGGTGGGCGGGGTTGGGCCGGTACTCGGCGAGCCCGCGGTCGACGAGCAGGTCGGCGATCCGTTGCACTCCCTGGCGCGTCATTCCCATTCGCCGCGCGACCTCCGCGACCGGCCGCGGCTCGTCCAGGACGCCTCCGATCACCTGCCACCAGGCGGCGGTGAGCCCGCCCTCGGCAGCCAGGTCCTGCGCGGACTCCTGCAGCCGGCCGTGCAAACGGAAGGTGGTGAGAATGACTTCGGTGAGCGCGGTGCCGGCGTCCGTGGCGGGCTCGGGCTCCGGCCAGTCCTCGCGAGGGGGTATCCGGGCCGGAGCGTCCGCCGAGGTGCTCATCGCCGTACGGCGGGCGTCTGCTGCGCGGCCTCCAGGAGAACCGGCAGGCACGCGGCGTCGCCCCGCTGGAAGACGCCCTCGTAGGCGTCCAGGGCGGGCTCCGGGAGCAGCCCCAGCAGCCCGAGCGTCGCACGCGCGAACGGCACGGGCGCGTCGGGCCCCGCGGTGACGAGGCCGTCGTCGGCCACGGCCCGCGCCTCGACGTAGCGGGAGCCTCCCGCGTAGCCGGTCGCCGCCAGGTACTCGGCCGCCGCGCTCGTGTGCCGGCGGTCGTCGAGCAGGCCATGGCGGGCGAGTCCCGCGGTCGCGCCGCAGATCGCGGCCACCGGCACGCCGGATTCGAGGAAGCGCTCGGCGAGCTCCGCGAAGCGCGGTGCCGCCCCCGGCGTCCCACTGCTCGCTGCCGGGCAGGATCAGCAGATCGCTGTCCGCCGGGTCGAGGTCGCCGAGCACCATGTCGGGCAGCAGCCGCAGCCCGCCCATCGTGACGACCGGTTCAAGGCTCTCCGCGACCGACCGGACCTCGTAGGTCACGCCCGTGAAGCGCCCGCTGCGGAGCTCGGCGAGCAGGTGTCCAGGCTCCCAGTCGGCGAGCGTGTCGTATACGGCGATGTGTGCGGTAGGAGTCATGGACAACATGCTGTCAAATAGACAGCTCATTGTCAAGTGATCCACGAGGACCGACGTGCCCCGACGCCAAACGCCCCCCGAGTCCGACGGCGGCCCGGTAGCTCTGCGCGCCACGGAGCCGTACCTTTCGCCCGGTGAACGATTCGCAGAGCCTCCTTCGGCGCGACATCCGTCAGCTCGCTGAGCTGCTGGGCCGCACCCTGATCCGCCAGGAGGGCGACGAGCTGTTTCGGCTGGTCGAGCACGTGCGCCAGCTGGTCCGCTCGAATCGGCAGGCGACGGTGGCCATGCTGGCCGACCTCGACGGGGACACGGCCACCAAGCTCGTGCGGGCGTTCCTCTTGTACTTCCACCTCGCCAACGTGGCCGAGCAGGTGCACCGGGGGCGGGAGCTGGCCGCGGTGCGCCGCAGCGACGGCAGCTGGCTCTCGCAGGCGGTGGATCGCATCTCGGCGGCCGGCGTGCCCGCCGAGGAGCTGGCCGAGGAGGTCGGGCGCCTAGCGGTGCGGCCGGTGTTCACGGCGCACCCGACCGAGGCCGCACGCCGGACGGTGCTGGCCAAGATCCGGGACGTCGCCGAGCTCTTGGACGAGCGCGCGCTCGTGAACGGCGACCCGGCCGGCGAGCGCAGGGTCACCCGGCGGCTCGAGGAGCTGATCGACCTCCTCTGGCAGACCGACGAGCTGCGCATCGCACGGCCCGACGTGGTCGACGAGGCGCGCAACGCGGTCTACTACTTCGACCAGCTCCACCGCCATGCGGTCCCCGACGTGCTTGAGGCCCTGTCGGAGGAGCTCGAGCGGCTCGGCTTCGAGCCCGGCCTCGACGCTCGCCCGCTCAGCTTCGGCAGCTGGATCGGTGGCGATCGCGACGGAAACCCGAACGTGGGCCCGGAGGCCACCGGGCAGGTGCTCGCTCTCCAGCACGAGCACGGAATCCGCAGTGCGCTGGCGCTGATCGACGAGCTCCGCACCGATCTCTCCACCTCGGTTCGGATCATCGGGGTCACTCCCGAGCTCGAGGCGTCGCTCGCTCGCGACCTCCAGGCGCTGCCCGAGCTGGAGCCGCGCTACCGGCGCCTCAACGCCGAGGAGCCCTACCGGCTCAAGCTCACCTGCATGGGTCTCAAGCTGGCCCACACCCGCGAGCGCCTCGTCGAGGGCCGGGCGCACATGCCGGGACGTGACTACGACGGGGCCGAGGAGCTGGTCGGCGAGCTCGGCCTGCTGCGGGACTCGCTGCTCGAGCACCGGGGCGGCCTGATCGCGCACGGACGCCTGGAGCGCGCGACCCGCACCATCGCGGCCTTCGGGTTGCAGCTGGCCACGCTCGACGTCCGCGAGCACGCGAGCGCACACCACCGTGCGCTGAGCGAGCTGTTCGACCGCCTCGGCGAGGATGGCCCTCCGTACGCCGAGCTCTCGCCCGACGAACGGCGCGAGCTGCTCGCCCGCGAGCTGACATCACGCCGCCCGCTGGCCCGGCAGCCGCCGCCCCTGAGCCCCGAGGCAGCGCGCACCTTCGGCGCGTTCGAAGCGATCCGCGACGCGCAGGATCGCTACGGCGAGAGCGTGGTGGAGTCGTACATCGTGTCGATGTGCCAGGGCCCGGACGACCTGTTTGCCGCGGTGGTGCTCGCCCGCGAGGCCGGCCTGGTGGACCTGCAGGGCGGCGTGGCCCGGGTGGGCTTCGTGCCCCTGCTGGAGACGGAGGCCGAGCTGCGTGGCGCGGGCACGATCCTGGCCGGCCTGCTCGAGGACCCCTCCTACCGTCGCGTGCTCGAGCTGCGCGGCGACGTGCAGGAGGTGATGCTGGGCTACTCGGACTCCAACAAGGCGGCCGGGGTGACCACCAGCCAATGGGAGATCCACCGCGCCCAGCAGCGCCTACGGGACACCGCGCAGGCCTTCGGCATCCGCCTGCGCCTCTTCCACGGCCGGGGCGGGACGGTCGGCCGCGGCGGGGGGCCGACCCACGACGCGATCCTCGCCCAGCCGCCGCTCACGCTCGACGGCGAGATCAAGCTGACCGAGCAGGGCGAGGTGATCTCCGACAAGTACCTGGTGCCGGCCCTGGCGCGCGAGAACCTCGAGCTGACGCTCGCCGCGGCGCTCGAGTCGACCGTGCTGCACCGCCGGCCTCGCATGTCCCCGGAAGCGCTCGCGGAGTGGAGCCAGACGATGGACCTCGTTTCGTCCGCCGCCCTCGAGCGCTACTGCTCGCTGGTCGAGGATCCCGATCTGCCCGAGTACTACATGGCCTCCACGCCGGTCGAGCTGCTGGGCGAGCTCCACCTGGGCTCGCGGCCCTCACGCCGCGCGGACTCGGACGGCGGCCTGGAGGGCCTGCGGGCGATCCCGTGGGTGTTCGGCTGGACCCAGTCGCGTCAGATCGTGCCCGGCTGGTTCGGCGTGGGCAGCGGGCTCGCGGCGGCCCGTGAGGCGGGCGTCGGCGACAGGCTGCGCGAGATGCAGTCCAACTGGCGCTTCTTCCGCAACTTCCTGTCCAACGTCGAGATGACGCTCGTCAAGACCGACCTCGACCTGGCCGAGCAGTACGTGACCCGGCTGGTCCCCGAGCGCCTGCACCGCTTCCTCGCCGTCCTGCGGGCCGAGTACGACCTGACCGTGACCGAGCTCTTGCGCGCCACCGGCGAGCGGGAGCTGCTGGGCGGCAACCCCACCCTGGCCACGACCCTACGGGTGCGCGACGCCTATCTCGCGCCCATCCACGAGCTCCAGATCGCCCTGACCGAGCGCTGGCGCGCCGAGCGCGCCGCCGCGGGCGAACCCGATCCCGAGCTTGCCCGCGCGCTGCTGCTGACGGTCAACGGCATCGCGGCCGGGCTGCGAAACACGGGCTAGCTGAGCGCTCGGACACACGGAGCAGGGCGGGGTGAGGGGAGGCGACGGGCAGAAGGTCGCACGGGATGCCGTACTCGCATTGTGCGCGACGTTTGGGGCGCTAAACCGTCCTAACCCCGAGATGTAGCCACAGTTCGGGTTCATCTCACGGCCTGTCTTGGGCGCCGAAGACGATATCTGCGGACTCGCCCTTTGTTACGCCCTGTGTCGCGTCGAATTTATCTAGTACTTCGAGTAGGAAGCGTGGACTTGCACCAGTGAGCGGGAGGCTGCCGCCAGCACTCTTCGAGATGTCAGTTGTAGGCGTCGACGCAGCCGTTGAGTGGCGCCCGGCCTTAATGAGCGTTGCGGCGCCGAGTTCGTGACGCCTGCCGAACTGGCCCGAACGAATCCATCATTGTCTCGTGACTTCGCGCAGCTTCCAGCCAGCGCCTTGAGCTCGCGCGCCACGCGGTGAACGAACTCGCGGTGTGGCGGCTCTGTTGTGCTCGGAGTCCGAGCTGGCAGGCGTAGCGGAGCGACGTCGATCGCGTGTATTGCCAGAGGGCCCTTGTGCCGCCACGCCGA
Source organism: uncultured Thermoleophilaceae bacterium (assembly GCA_963821275.1). Classification (GTDB taxonomy): domain Bacteria; phylum Actinomycetota; class Thermoleophilia; order Solirubrobacterales; family Thermoleophilaceae; genus JACVRW01. The sequence continues at coordinate 355,074 of CAWGDF010000013.1, read as the reverse complement.
GAGCGTCGAACTGACCTTCTCGCCGGCTCAGAGCGTCGATGGCGCTCTGGTGGCGCCAGCTCGGCTGCGCTCGTAGCGTCGGTGGCGGCGATCAGCGCCAGCGCTTGAGCGCGGTGAGCCCGACCGCAGCACGCGCCAGACGCCGGCTCTGAGAGCCGATACCGCCCCACTTGTCCCGGCAGCTCGGCCGAGAGCGCCTGGCCCATAACCGGGTGCCAGCAAAAGCGATCACCCGCTGCTCGAGGGCGGCCGATCTCGTCGGCATCCGCGCCGCGACGCTCACGCACCCGCAACGCCTCCAGCCCCCAACGTCGACCTTCGCTGAGCCGATAGTAGGTCGAGCTCACCCCCATCGCCCGGCAGGCAGCGGACACATCCCCACTCCTCGGCCAGCGTGAACAACCGCAGACGGAATCCGACCAGCACGTCAGCTCAGTCACCGAGCGCTCCTCTCGAGACGGTGGTGGGTGACCCCGAGCCTGAGCGGACGCCCGGACGCCCCGGCAGCTGCCGGGCGTCCCCTCAAAGCGTCTCTAGCCGTCCTGCAGGTGTCGCATACTTAGCGCAAAAGGTCACTCGAATCCGGCGCGTGGCGGTTTGAGGGAGGTTCTGCTCACTAGCCCACCGGCGCCAGGAGCACGCACTCGATCGTGCGCGACACGGCAGGCTTTTCTTGCCCTCGAAGGCGAAGAACCGCAGTTGGCCGACGCGAGCGGGCGCAGTATCCCAGCCGGCCCCGCGGGGACTAAGGTCGCGCGATGGCGTTCTCCCGCCTTCGCCGCGCGATGGGCCGGGCGCACGCCTGGGTCTACAGGCGAACGGGCGGGCGCGTGATGGGGCGCATGGGCGGCCTGCCCGTGCTCCTGCTGACCACGACGGGAAGAAAGAGCGGCCGCGCGCACACCACGCCCGTGCAGTACACGCGGGAGGGGGAGGGGTATCTGATCGTGGCGTCGGCAAACGGGGCGCCGCGCCCGCCCGCCTGGTACCTGAACCTGAGGGCGCGCCCCGACGCCGCCGTTCAGGTCGGCCGCCGCCACAGCGCTGTCCGGGCGCGCGAGGTCACCGGCGAGGAGCGAACGCGTCTGTTCGATGGGCTGGCCAGGTCGATCCCTCGGCTTGCGGTCGTTCAGAAGAGGGCAGGCCGGTCGTTCCCGTTGGTCCTCCTCAAGGAGTCCGAGCGGGCTCCGCGATGAAGTCCGCGCCGGTCACCTCCGCCCGGAAGAAGGGGGCGAACCGGCTGCTGGCGAACCACCAGCCGGCGCTGAGCGAGCTTGGCAAGACGAGGTCGCCGAAGCGGCGCTCCTCGTGCGCGATCGCGCCGAAGGGCACGTAGCCCGAGTCGGCGCGGCCGGGGTTGCCCCAGCGCAGCCCGCTCACGCTGCGAATCGCTCCGCGCCGGCCGATGCGCACCTGCACCTCGTGATGCTCCGGGGCGAGGTCCCACCGGCGACGATCAGCTCATCGCTCTCGGCACGCCAGGAGACGCCCGCCTCTGGCCGCAGCGCCACCGGCGCGAAGGTGGCGGCCTCGAGCGCGGCGCGCCCGGCGGCGGAGCGGCTCGTGTCCGGGCCCTCGGCATGCAGGACGCGCAGCGGCCAACAGCCGGCCCTCGGTCGAGCCGCCGCCGTCGGCGAAGCGGTCGACGACCCGCAGAACGGTGAGCGGGCCGGCGCCGACGCGCCGCTCGCCAGACGAAGCCGTCGCGAAAGCACCCCTGCTCGGCGGTGAACGGGAGCCAGCGGCCGGCCTTGGCGGCCGCGCATGGAGAGCCGAACGCCCGCAACTGTCCGGCTCCCTCCCGGCAGCGCGTGCGCGAAGTACCGGCGCACCGGCTCGTCGACGACCGAGGCGGGTGGCGTGGTCACTCGGCGCTGCCGGCTCCGATCGCCGCGGCCGCCGGCTTGCTCTCCCTCGCCGGGCGCGGGTGGACGACCACCGAGCAGGCGGCGGTTCGCACCAGCTTGGTGGCGACGGTGCCGAGCAGTACCCGCCTCAGCGGGCCGTAGGCCCGCGAACCCAGCATCAGCAGCGCTCCTCCCGCGTTGGCGAGCTCCGTCAGCGCCTCGGCCGGGTCACCGTCCGCCAGCACTCCCTCCGCCGGCAGGTCCTCCGGCAGGGACGCCAGCCCTTCGTCGAGGCACTGCCGCATCATCTCGTCGACCGACTCCTTGAGGGCGTGCCAGCCCGTGGTTCGGCCGCCCCCGCTCTTGCCGTACGTGGTCGGCGGCGGCTCGGCGACCGTCACGAGCTTCAGCAGCGCTCCGCTTGCCCGGGCGAGGCCGGTGGCGTCGTCCACGGCCATGCCCGCCTCGTCCGAGCCGTCGTAGCCCACGATGAGCTCCTCGAGATCGCGACGCTCGCGGCTCGCGAATCCGTGCGAGGCGACGGCCACCGAGCAGGGTGACCCGTGCAGCAGCGACTGACCGACGTTGCCGGCGAGGACCTGTCCGGCCCGGCTCAGGTGATAGGAGCCGACCACGACCAGGTCGGCGCCGGTCTCCTCGGCAAGCTCGTGCAGGCCCCGGCCCACCGAGTTGCTCGGCATTGCCTCCGGCTCGGCGCCAACGGAGGCGGCGGCGGCCTCGATCACGCGGGCGTACTCGGCCTCGGCCTCCCGGTAGCGGGGGCTCCGGCCCCCCAACGCGGATCGAACTCGAAGACGCCCGCCACCACGAGCTCGGCGCCGCTCGCGTCGCTGAGGAGCTTTCCGAGCGCAATCGCGTCCCGCGCCCGCTCGCTGCCGTCGTAGCCGACGATGACCTTGCGATACATGGGCTGACCTCCTTGTTGTCGCCCAGGATCTCGTCCGGGTTCCCGGCCGGCATCGTCGCAACCCCGACGACCGTTCAGTATTTCGCCGCAACCCGGTCGGGCCGCGACGACCGTGGCCGGCGGCGTACGCTCCACGCCATGACCCGAGCCGACGCCACAACGCAGGCCGCCCCTCTGCGCACGCGCCCCGCGTGGAAGGCCCTCGAGGCCCACCACGCTGAGATCGCCGGCCTCCACCTGCGCCAGCTGTTCGCGGACGATCCGCAGCGTGGCGAGCGGCTCGTGGCGGAGGGGGCCGGCCTATATCTCGACTTCTCGAAGAACCGCATCACCGACGAGACGGTCGGACTGCTCGCCGGGCTGGCCGAGGAGTGCGGCCTGGCGGAGCGACGCGACGCGATGTTCCGGGGGGAGCGCATCAACGTCTCCGAAGATCGCTCGGTGCTTCACGTCGCTCTGCGGATGCCGCGCGAGCGCTCCCTGGTGGTCGACGGCACCGACGTGGTCAAGGACGTCCACGAGGTGCTCGACCGGATGAGCTCCTTCTCCGAGCGGGTGCGCGACGGCGACTGGCGCGGCCATACCGGCGAGCCCATTCGCGCGGTGGTGAACATCGGGATCGGGGGTTCCGACCTGGGCCCGGTGATGGCCTACGAGGCCCTGCGCCACTACTCGGACCGGGAGATCGAGTTTCGCTTCGTCTCCAACGTCGACGGGACCGACTTCGCCGAGGCTACCCGCGACCTGGACGCGGCACGGACCCTCTTCATCGTCTCTTCCAAGACGTTCACGACGCTGGAGACGATGACCAACGCCCACACGGCCCGCGAGTGGGCGCTCGCGGGCCTGGGTGGGGACGAGGAGGCCATCGCCAAGCACTTCGTCGCCGTGTCGACCAACGCCGACGAGGTCGCGGCGTTCGGGATCGACACCGACAACATGTTCGGCTTCTGGGACTGGGTCGGCGGCCGCTACTCGATGGACTCCGCGATCGGGCTGTCGACGATGCTGGCCATAGGCCCCTCTGCGTTCGGTGAGCTGCTGGCGGGCTTCCACGCCGTCGACGAGCACTTCCTCGAGGCGCCGACGGAGCAGAACCTGCCCGCGCTCCTCGGCCTGCTCGCGCTCTGGTACGGGGACTTCTTCGGCGCCCAGACCGTCGCGGTGCTGCCCTACGAGCAGTACCTGAAGCGCTTCCCGGCCTACCTCCAGCAGCTGACCATGGAGAGCAACGGCAAGCACGTGACGCTCGACGGGCGCCCCGTCGACTACGACACCGGCGCGGTCTACTGGGGCGAGCCGGGCACCAACGGCCAGCACTCCTTCTACCAGCTCATCCACCAGGGCACGAAGCTCATTCCCTGCGACGTGATCGGGTTCTGCGAGACGCTCAACCCGCTCGGGGACCACCACGACCTGCTGATGGCCAACGTCTTCGCGCAGGCCGAGGCGCTCGCCTTCGGCAAGACGGCCGACGAAGTCCGCGCCGAGGGCACGCCCGAGGAGCTGGTGCCGCACCGGGTCTTCGAGGGCAACCGGCCTACGAACACGATCCTCGCGGCGAGGCTGACGCCGCACACGCTCGGCAACCTGGTCGCCCTGTACGAGCACAGCGTCTTCACCCAGGGTGTGGTGTGGGGGATCGACTCGTTCGACCAGTGGGGGGTCGAGCTCGGCAAGGTGCTGGCCAAGCGGATCGTGCCCGAGCTGCAGTCGGCCGACGACCCGGAGCTCGCCCACGACGGCTCGACGAACGCGCTGATCCGCCGCTACCGCGCGGGTCGCAGCGGGGGCTGACGCCCCGCGCGGTTGGCGGCCACAGCGTCGCCGGGACGGGATACGCTTCCGACCGCGGCTTCACCATGGCGTTCGTGATCAGAGGGGACCAGCATCGGCTGCGCCGGAGGCGCCCGGAGGGGCTGAGCATGGCTTGCCGTCTCCTGGTCGGCCACGACGGGTCAGCCGAGTCCACCCGAGCGCTTGCTGAGGCGGCTCGCCTCGCCTGCGCCCGGCACGGGCGCCTGACGGTGGTCCTCGCGCCGTCGCGGGCTCCTCGCTGCGCCGTGTTCGGCCCGGTGAGCGTGGTCACGCTCGAGCGCGAGGTGCGCCAGGCGGCGGAGGCCGAGTTGGCCGGGGCGGTGCGGGCCATCGACCGAGGCGTGTCCGTGACGAGCATCCAGACCTGCCGCCCGCTGGGCCGCGCCCTGGTCGACCTCTGGCGGCGCGGCGAACACGACCTCGTGGCACTTGCGGCTCCCTGCTTGCTCGGCTCACGCCGGGTCGCTCTCTGGCGCCTGCGGCGGGCCGGGGTGGAGCTCCTCCTCGTGCACCCGCCGGCCCCGGCGGCTGCACCCGCACCGCGCACCGCGCGGGCACGCCGGGCCCGGCCGGTCTAGCCCCACCCACCCCACATCATCCGCTTCGGGCGATGCGCTCTCCGCACGCCCCGGTAGGGTCGCCGGTGACCGGGATGCCGCGGTGATCGGACACGCGCTCAGACGGGTAGCCGGGCGGGCCGGCTGGGATCGCCCGATCGCGATCGGGTTCGCAATCGGCTCGGCCTGCTTTCTGGTCGGGCCGTTCCCGGGCTTCGTACAGCTCGTGGGCGCGACTGCGGACGCCGCCGTGTTCTTCGCCGGCTCGATCTTCTTCACCCTCGCGGCGGCACTGGAGCTGAGAGAGGGCACTCTGCGGCTCGGGCGCTGGGCGACAGACCCCTCCTGGTGGAGTGCCGCGATCCAGTTCGTGGGCACGCTCCTGTTCAACGTGAGCACCTTCGACGCCCTGCAGGACGGGCTCTCGAGCAAGCAACAGGACCGCCTCATATGGGCGCCCGACGCCTTCGGCTCGGCCTGCTTTCTGGCCTCCGGCCTGCTCGGCTACAGGGTGGCGGCGGGCGCCGGGCTCCGGCCCTCGCGCCGGGACCGCGAGTGGAGGATGGCGGCGATCAACCTCACCGGCTGCATCCTCTTCGGCATCTCGGCCGTCGCCTCGTTCGTGCTGCCCGCCCAGCGGATCCATCCTCGACCTCGCCGCCGCCAACTGGACCACCTCGCTGGGCGCGCTCTGCTTTCTCATCGGCGCCCTGATGCTTCTGCCCCGCCCTGTTCTCTCTCCAATGGAGGTCTGACATGCCCACCGAAGACCCCGGGCCGCTGAGTGCTCAACTGGACGCGCTCGCCGAGCAGTACGGCAACCGCTTTCTGCTGGAGCCTGCGCCCGATGACCAACTCCCCGAGAAAGGGATGCGGGCCCTGGACGCGATGCGGCTGGTCGGGGAGGAGCTCTTGCTCGACGGCCTGCCGATGCGAAACCTGGCCACCTTCGTGACCACCTGGATGGAGCCCGAGGCTCGCCGCGTGATCGACGACAACCTGCACCGCAACTTCATCGACCACGCCGAGTACCCGCAGACGGCCGAGATCGAGCAACGCTGCATCCGGATGCTGGCCGACCTGTTCAACGCACCCGGCGAGACCCGGGGGGCCCGCACGCAGGGCTCGTCGGAGGCGATCATGCTGGGCGCGCTGTCACTCAAGTGGAAGTGGCGCCACCGCCGCGAGAAGGCGGGCAAGGACACCGCCCGGCCGAACCTCGTGTTCGGCGGCGACGTGCACGTGGTGTGGGAGAAGTTCTGCCGCTACTTCGACGTCGAGCCGCGGATCATCCCGCTCCAGCCCGACAAGTACACGATCGGCCCCGACGACGTCGAGCCCCACGTGGACGAGAACACGATCGGCGTGGCGGCGGTGCTGGGGACGACCTTCACGGGCCACGCGGACGACATCACCGGCATCAACGACCTCCTCGTCCGCCTCCACGAGAAGAAGGGGCTAGACGTCCCGTTGCACGTCGACGCCGCCAGCGGCGGCTTCGTGTGGCCGTTCCTCTACCCCCACTCGGAGTGGGACTTCCGGCTGGAGCGGGTGCGCTCGATCAACGTCTCCGGCCACAAGTTCGGGCTGGTCTACCCGGGGATCGGGTGGCTCATCTTCCGCGAGTCCGACGACCTCCCCGAGGACCTCGTGTTCTACGAGAACTACCTGGGCAAGACCGACGCCACGTTCACGCTCAACTTCTCGACGGGCTCCGCGATGGTGCTCGCGCAGTACTACAACTTCGTGCGCTTCGGCCACGACGGGTACCGCTACATCATGGAGACGATGCAGGCCAACGCGCAGAGCCTGGCCAAGCGCATCGCCGACATCGGCGACTTCGCGCTGATCGGTGATGGGGAGGAGCAGCTCCCGCTGGTGGCGTTCCAGCTCGACGGCGAGCACAACTACGACGAGTTCGACGTCGCGGGGCAGCTGGCCTCAGAGCGCGGCTGGATGGTCCCGGCCTACACGCTGCCGCCGGATGCCGACCACGTGAAGATGCTGCGCGCGCTCGTAAAGCTGACGCTCGGCCACTCGATGGTCACCACGCTCGCCGACGACATCGCCGAAGCGTGCGCGACGTTGCATCAGAAGGGCGGCCTCCACGAGAGCGAGCGCCAGAAGGTGAACACCAGCCACCGGCTACTGAGAGCTATGGCCTGGGAAGACGCCGGAGCGTGGGAGTGAGCGGGAGCACGGGCGTCCGCTTCCGCGCTCCGGTCGAGGGGAGGGAGGTGACCACCTCCGGCTCGTCGCGGCTCTGCTCCGCGTGGTCGATCGCAGCCACCACGGCCGAAGGAGACAAGGCAAGCATCGGCTTCGAGAAGACCCGCCTCCCCTCGCTCCCGCAGACCGGGCACGCGATCGACGCCGGCGGCGTGCCAAGCGGCCGCGTCACCTCGAACACGCCGTGCTCATCACACCGGTATTCGTAGACGGCCATGACGGGGGCTAATTCGGCGACATGGGCACCTGGACGCCCTGCTCGACCTGATGCGGCTTCTCGCTGGACGGGGCGGGATCGAAGTCGAAGATCCTCCTGGGGATGTAGACCGTCGCACACGAGTTAGGGATGTCCACCACGCCGGACAAGCGCCCCTCGATCGGCGCGGACCCCAGGATCATGTACGCCTGGATGTCGGAGTAGCCGAACTTCATGAGGTAGTCGATGGCGTGGTGGCAGGCGCGCTCGTAGGAGAGCTGCGAGTCCAGGTAGTGCTGCTTGCCCTCGAGGTCCACCGACACGCCGGAGAAGGCGAGCCACTCCGAGTACTGCGGATCGCGCAGCCCGGGCATGAAGATCGCGTTCTCCGAGACGCCGAAGGTCTCCATGCCGCCCTTGATGAGATCGACGTGCAGGTCCATGAACCCACCCATCTCGATCGCGCCGCAGAACGTGATCTCGCCGTCGCCCTGGGAGAAGTGCAGGTCCCCGAACGACAGCTTCGCCCCCTCCACGAAGACCGGATAGAAGACCCGCGTTCCGGCGGTGAAGTTCTTGATGTCCTGGTTTCCGCCGTTCTCGCGGGGTGGGGCGGTGCGGGCCGCCTCGCCCGCCACCCGGTCGAACTCGTCGCCCTCGAGGGTCCCGAGGATCGCGCTGTCCGGCAGCGGTGGCAGAGCCAGCGGCGGGACGCGGTCGGGATCGGTCGCGATCAGGTCGGTCTCGCGCTTGGTCCATTTCGCGAGCAGGTCGGCCGACGGGGCGGTACCCATCAGGCCGGGGTGGTGGATGCCGACGTACGAGCATTCCGGGATGTGACGCGAGGTGGCGACGTCGCCCGTGAAGTCCCAGATCACCTTGTAGGCGTCGGGGAAGCGGTCGGTGAGGAAGCCCCCGCCGTTCGTCTTGGCGAACACGCCGGTGTAGCCCCAGCCCATGCCGGAGTAGGGACCGTCGTCCTCCTGATCGCAGGCGTCGATCTCGAGGATGTCGACGATCAGCAGGTCTCCCGGCTCGGCCCCCTCGACGTGGAACGGCCCACTGAGGACGTGCACTCCGGGAAGCGGTGCATTGCGAACGTCATCGGCGGAGTCGTCGTTGTGAATCGCCCCGTCGAACCACTCACGGCAATCCGCCCGGAAGACGTCGCCCGGCTTGACGCTCACGACGGCAGGGATGTCGGGATGCCAGCGGTTGTGTCCGATCAGCTCCTGGTCGGTGAACGACTTCGTGTTGTCCAGCGGGAACAGGTTCTGAGGCATTCACCCGGCTCCTTTGCTCGGACGGCTTGCCAGCGCGGCTTTGGGTAACGCTAAGCGCGCGAGCCTCCGCAAGTCAACGGCGGCGAGCTGGCTCCGTCTACTGCGGCACCTGCGCGCGGCCCGATCGAGCCGGACCCGGCGAAGGCAAGCGGGCTCCGTCCTGCAGCCTCCGCCGCCAGCCCATGAGCAGCGCGTGGACCGCGGCGGCGCCTACGATCGGCTCGTCGGGCAGCGGCAGTGTCGGGGGATGAAGGACGAAGGGCCGCGTCTGCGGGCCGCCCAGCCCGCCGTGGAAGGAGATCAGCTCCTCGAAGGCGCAGCCCTCGTCCCGCACCGGGTCGTAGAAGCTGCCCACCATGATGTCGGCCACGTGCTCGAAGCCGTCGGTGCGCAGGAGGTGCCGGGCGGCGGTCGGCGAGAACGGCGCCAGCGGGTCCTCGCCCTCGATCCCGCCTCCGTCCAGCTCGCGCGCGCCCGCGGGCCCCAGAACGAGCGGCCCGCGGCGGTCGGAGTGCACCAGCAGCCAGCCGACGTGCGGGTGCTCGCGCAGGGTCGAGATGAGCTGGGGATGGCGCTCCTCGATCTCCTCCAGCGAGAGCCGGCGCTTCTCCTCCATCAGGTAGACGAGGCCGAGGTTGCCCGAGCCCAGCACCACGACCGACCGGTCCGACACGTCGTTCTTGGGCTTCTTCTTCGGCTTGCTGCCGGTGGCCTCGCTGACCGCGTGGCCCACCATCGCGGTCTGCTCGTCGCCGCCGGCGAACCCGAGAACGTCGCCGCCCCCGAGCGAGCGCTCGACCAGCTCGTCCAGCCCGTAGCCGTTGCGCTGCTTGAAGGTGGCGCCCTGGGTCTGGCCGTGGTCGGAGAGCACGACGATCTCGTACGGGCGCGGCGTGTAGCGGCGGGCCCGCTCGATCACGTCGAACTGCTGGTCGAGCTTGCGCAGCGCCTCGAGGGTGTCGGCGCGCTCGAGCCCGGAGTGATGTGCCACCTCGTCGTAGCTCGAGAAGGTGGCGTAGACCGCCGGGCGCCCGCGCATCATGTCGGTGAGCACGCCGAACACGATGGCGTTGCGCACGATCACGCACAGAGCGGCGCGCAGGAAGGGATAGATCCCCCCGCGGTGCCCTCGCGGGCGCACGTCGCGGCGCGCGGCGCGCGCGGCGGCGGTCCACTCGAGGATGACCTCCCAGACGAACAGGACCAGCGCACGGGTCACGTTCACCCCATCGGCGAAGAAGGCCCGGTAGCCGGGGTTGGCGCCCTTCTCGGCCTCCATCCGGCTCACGGTCAGGATCGTCTCCTCCGCGTCCCCCGAGAGCAGGTTGCCGCGGCTCGCTCCGCCGTCGGAGAGAAGCCCCCGCCCGGTGGAGAGGCGCCGCTTCGATCGCGGCGCAGTCGGGGGGCGAGGAGCAGGACACGAGCGTGCCGGTCGGCTTGTCCACCCAGCGAAAGGCCGGGATGTCCTCGTTGGAGCCGAGCAGGATGCCGGCCTGGCTGGCGCCGGTCTGGGACGAGAGGTCGGGCTCCCACTCGGCGAGCCTGTAGTCGTGGTCGTCCATCCAGCGGGCCATCACCGGAGCGTTGCCGTCCCGCATCGCCCGCCGGAGCACCGGCAGGGCCAGACCGTCGATCTCGAGGAAGACGATCCCCGGCACGTCGGTGACCGCCGCCTGCCCCTGGCGGCGCGCCACGCGCCGCACCACACGCAGCGCGTAGTCGTCGTGGTCGTTGGTGCCCAGGATGACCTGCAGCACCAGTGAGGCGGCGGCTATGACCAGCGACGCGAGCAGCGCGTCGCCATACGAGTCGACCTCCCCGAAGCTGGAGAACACCGCGTCGGCGAGCACCAGCGACAGGGCGTCCACGGCCAGCACGGCGAGGAAGCCGAGGGCCAGCGTTCCCGGCAGCCGCAGCGCCGCCACGAGCGGCGGCAGCACGGCGTTGAAGACGGCCACCGCGGCGGCCACCACGAACGCGGCGCCCGGCTCCTCGAGGCTGAAGCCGGGGACGATCGCCGCCGCCACCCAGACGGAGGCGGAGTTGACGATCCAGGCCACCAGCAGCCGGGACGGCCGGAGGCGCGGCTTCTCCGGTTGCCAGCGCGGCTTCACGTGGGCCGGATTCCCCATGCGCTCGTAAACGACTGGCCCGGTTCGAGGCGAATCAAGTCCCGGCCGGTGCGAAAGGCGTTGGGCGGGCAGGTCATGGGCTCGACGGCGAGCGCCCGCCGGTTCACGTCGGGCAGCGGGTCCCCGGTGAACAGCATCAGGTAGGGGTAACTCTCATCGGCCCATAGCCTCAGGGCGGCCTCACCGGCGGGGTCGGCCAGCGAGACCTCGGCGAGCCCGTCGCCATCGCGCTCGAGGTCGGTCAGGGCGTTGTCCAGACGGGTGGCGCCGATTGGCGTGGGCCGGCGAAAGTCGTGGTCGGTGCCCGCCACCGGCTCGCTGCCGGTGGGTATGCCCCGCTCGTCGGACCGGAGCAGGGTGCGGCCGGGGGCGCAGAGGATCACGGGATCGATCGTAGGGGTGCCGACCGTCAGATAGGGATGGGCCCCGCAGCCGTAGGGGCAAGCCTCGCCGCCGGCGTTGGTGGCGGTCGTCTGCACGCTCAGCCCGTCGGCCGAGAGCCGGTACTCGATGCGCACCTCGAGGCGGAACGGGTAGCCCGGGCGGGGGTGGATCACGTGCTCCATCGTCACGCCCCCCGAGTCCCGCTCGCCCACCCGCCAGGCAGCCCAGCGCACCAGCCCGTGGATTGCGGCGTCCTCCTCGGGATCGTCGAGCGGGAGCTGGTGGCGCCGTCCGTCGAACTCGTAGCTTCCGCCCTCGAGCCGGTTCGGCCAGGGCAGCAGCACCTGGCCCCGGCCGGAGCTGCTCATCTCGTCGATCCCGTATCCGTCGACGAGCTCGCGGCCGCCCGCCGAATAGGTTCGGAGCCCGCCCCCGACCTCCACCACCGTCGCCCGCTGGTCGCCGAACGCGATCTCGATCTGCTCGCCGGACGGAGCGATCACGGGAGCACCACGACGTCGTCCACGAGCGCCAGGCCCTCCGGCCGGTGCGTAATGAGCAGCACGGACCGCTCGCCGGCGGCGCTCAGCACGTCCTCCATCAGCCTCTCCGCATTTGGCGGGTCGAGGTGGGCGGTGGGCTCGTCGAGCACGAGCACGGGAGCGTCGGTGAGCAGCGCCCGGGCAATGACCAGCCGCTGCCGCTGCCCCGCCGAGAGCTGACGGCCCTGCTCGCCCACGTACGTGTCCAAGCCTTCCGGGAGGTCGCGAACCCAGTGCCAGAGCCGGGCGCGATCGAGCGCGTGCTCGATCTCGGCGTCGCTCGCCTCGGGCCGTGCGAGCCGGACGTTCTCGCGGATGGTTGCCGAGAACAAATGAGAGTCCTGGCCGGCGACGGCGATCGCCCGGCGGAGGTCGTCCTGCCGGTAGTCGCGCAGGTCTCGCTCGCCGAGCGTGACGCGCCCCTGCTCGGGGTCGAGGAAGCGGAGGAGCAGATTCACCACGGTCGTCTTGCCCGCTCCGCTCGCCCCCAGCAGCGCGACCCGAGCCCCGGGCTCGAGGCGGAGGCTGAAACCGTCCAGCACGAGTGGCTCGTCGGGCGCGTAACGAGCACTCGACGTCCTCGAGCGCCACCGAGAACGGCGGGGAAGGCGAGGGCGCGGGCTCCGCGGGATCGACAACGGCGGGCTCCCGATCGATCAGCTCGAGTATCCGCTGGCCGGCTCCGAGCGTCGCCGGCAGCTCGCGCGCCACTGCCGACAGCGGCTGCACCGCCTCGAAGGAGGCGAGCGCGAGCAGGGCGAGCATTGCGATCAGCACCCGATCGAGCTCCCCCGCCGCGTGCGCACCCACCGCGAGCGCGAGCACGATCGCCACCGTCAGGCCGGCCACCAGCACGCCGAGGCCGTCGCCAAGGCCTGCGGCCAGCGCATCGCGGCGGCCGATTCGCACGAGCGCGTGATCGGCGGCTCGCAGGCGTCCCAGCGCCGCGCGCGTCCCCACCGTACGCGACGAGCTCCGGCGCGGCGCCGAGGAGCTCCACCAGCTCCGTCGAGAGCTCGCCACGCGCCGCCGCCTGCCGCCGGGCGGTCCGGCTGCCGAGCGTGGCCCGCGAGCGCGGGCACGGCGATCCCGGCGGCGAGCAACCCGACCGCGAGGACGAGCGCCGCCGCCGGCAGGAAGGCTGCGGTGGCGCCCACGCAGAGCGCGCCGGCGAGCAGCGGCGACGAGCGGTGGGCCGACACCACGCAGGTAGAGGTTCTGGAACGCGTCCACGTCGGCCACCATTCGTGAGAGCAGGTCGCCACGCGAGTAGCCCGTGAGCTGCGCAGGCGCCAGCGGCTCGATGCGCTCGTAGACGCGCACCCGCACGCGGCCGAGCACGCGGAGGGCGAGATCGTGCGATGCGAGCCGCTCGAAGTAGCGGGCCAGGGGCCGCGCGATCCCGAAGAAGCGCACGGCGACGATCGCCGTCATCAGCGAGAGGATCGCCGGCTGCTCGGCCGCGCGCGTGATCAGGTATCCGGCCGTCGCCATCAGCCCCGCTCCGAAGGCCACCGTCAGTGCGCCGAGGACGACGGCGAGCGCGACACGGGAGGGTCTGGCACCGGCCAGCGCGAGCAGCCGCCGCAGAGTCGCCATCAGGCCGCCTCCAGCACCGGCTCGGAGAGCGCCCGGCCTCGCTCGAGGCGGACCACCCGGTCGGCGCGCCGAACGAGCTCGGGACGATGAGCGATCAGAAGGACGGTGCGCCCTGCGCATACTCGCTCGACCGCGTCGGCAACCAGCTCGGCGCTCAGCGGGTCGAGGTCGGCGGTCGGCTCGTCGAGAAGCACGAGCGGCGCATCGCGCAGGAAGGCCCGCGCCAGCCCGAGCCGGCGGCGCTCGCCCGCGGACAGCGGGCGGCCGCCGTCGCCGACGCAGCGTCTCGTGCGCTCGCGGCAGTGCCTCGATGAAGCCGTCGGCGCCCGCGAGCGCCGCCGCTTGCAGCACCCGCGCGTCGGACGCGGTCGCGTCGCCCAGCCGGATGTTGTCGGCCACGCTGCCCCGCAGCAGGGTCGGATGCTGCGGCACCCAGGCGACATTGCCGCCGCCAGTCATCGGTCCTGGCAGCGGGCGAGGTCGACCCCGCCCGCGCTGACGCGGCCGGCCGTCGGCTCGAGCAGGCGCAGGAGGAGGGCGGCGACGGTGCTCTTGCCGGCCCCGCTCTCGCCGACCAGTGCCACGGTCTCGCCGGGCGCCAGCTCGAGGTCGAGCTCGTCCAGCACCGGCGCGGGGCGCGCCGGATAGGAGAAGCACACGCGCTCCAGGCGCACCGGGGCGTCGGCGGGGCTGGGCGGAACGCGCGTCCCGCCGGAGCCGCACCGCAGGCGGCGCGTCGAGCAGGTCGAGGATGCGGCCCGCCACGGCGAGGCCGTCCGCGCTCGCGTGGAACTCGGCGCCGAGCCGGCGGAACGGCAGGTAGAGCTCGGGTGCGAGGACGAGCACCGTCAGGCCGGCCTGCAGGCCGAGCCCGCCGCCGACGAGCCGCACGCCCACGGTGACCGCGACGAGCGCGACTCCGAGCGTCGCGGCCAGCTCGAGCACGGATCCCGACAGGAAGCTGACGCGCAGGGTCCCCATCGTGGCCCGACGGTGGCGCTCGCTGATCTCGGCGATCCGCGCGGCCTCGGTGCGGGCGCGGCCCGCGGCTCGCAGCGTGGGCAGCCCGCGCACGACGTCGAGGAAATGGGTGGACAGGCGCCGGAGCTCCTGCCAGCGCTCCCGCGTCCTCTGCTCCGTGTACATCCCGATCAGCCACATGAACACCGGCACCAGCGGCAGCGTCAGCAACATGATCAGCGCCGACTCGAGGTCGATGGGAGCGACCCAGAGCAGCACCGCGATCGGCACGAGGCAGGCGAGCACGACCTGGGGCAGGTAGCGGGCGAAATAGGCCTCGAGCGCCTCGACCCCCTGGACCGCCGCCGCGGCGACCTCGCCCGCCTCGGTGCCGTCGAGGGCTGCCGGCTGCGAGCGAAGCCGCCGCTCCGCGAGGGCAAGACGCAGCTCGGAGAGTGCCGTCGACGCGCCGCGCCGGCCGGCGACCTCGAAGCCCCAGGCGAGCGCCCCGCGCCCCGCGAAGACGATCCCGAGCAGGACGACGTCACCGGCCACGTCCGCGAGCGAGGCGCCGTGGAACGCGCGCGCGACGATCCGGGCGAGCAGCGTCGCGCCCACCAGCACGAGCAGCGCGGTGGCGAGCCCGATCGCGGCGTCGGCGGCGAGCAGAACGCGCGCCGAGCGGGCACGGCGAAGCAGGCGGGGGTCGAGAGCGCGCACGCGACTCAGCCGGCCGGGGGCCCTTCCGCCGTGGGTGCGCCACCCCCCACCCGCTCGCGTAGCACGTGGTACGTCCACGCCTGGTAGAGCAGGACGATCGGCGCGACGATCAGCGCCGCGATGGTCATCACCTTCAGCGCGTAGTGCGAGGACGACGCGTTCGAGATCGTCAGGCTGTTCGCGAACTCGGGGTTCGAGACGAGCACGCGCGGATAGAGGCTGGTGAAGATCGTCGCCACGACGAGCACGGTCCCGAGCGCGGTCATCACGAATGCCCAGCCGCTCCGCCGTCCGAAGACGAAGACGACGGCGAGGACCAGCACCAGGGCGCCGAGCGCGGCAGGGAGGACGGGCGGGAAGACGTCCTTGTCGTTTCGGTCGACGGCGACTGCGACCGTCCAGGCGAGGAAGGCGGCGACGCCGACGGCCGCCGGCACGGCGAGCCGCCGGGCCGCGTTCGCGGCTCGCTCGCACAAGTCACCCGAGGTGCGCAGCGTGAGGAAGCGTCGCCCCGTGGAAGGCGAACAGCAGCACGACGACGAGGCCGGCGAAGACCGTGTACGCGCTGAACAGGTCGAGAAAGTCGCCCGCGAAGTCGCCCTGCCCGTCGAGCGGCACTCCGTGGAGGAAGTTGGCGAGCGCCACCCCCCAGATGAACGGAGCGCCGACGCTCCCGACCGTGTTCGCCCACTGCCACGCGGTCCGCCAGCGCGGGTCATCGCCCTTCGACCACCACTCGAAGGAGACCACGCGGATGATCAGGAGGAAGAGGACGAGCAGCAGGGCGAGGTAGAAGCCCGAGAACGCCGTCGCGTACCAGACGGGGAAGGCGGCGAACGTCGCGCCGCCGGCGATGACCAGCCAGACCTCGTTGCCGTCCCAGACCGGGCCGATCGAGTCGAACATCGCCCGCCGGTCGCGCTCGTCACGGCCCAGGAACGGAAGCAGGATCCCCACGCCGAAGTCGAAGCCCTCGAGCAGGAAGTAGGCCGCCCCAGAAGATCGCGATGAGGAGAAACCAGACCTCCGGGAGGCTCACGTCGACGCTCCCACCGGCACCTCGGGCGGGTCGACGCGCGCGTAGCGCCTCATGAGCACGAAATCGACGATCCCGAGGACGATGTAGAGCAGCGCGAACACGCTGATGCTCACCCAGATCGTGCTGCTGCTCACGCTGGGCGAATTCGCGCCTGCCGTCTTCAGCAGCCCCTGGACGATCCACGGCTGCCGGCCCATCTCGGTCAGCACCCAGCCGGCAGTCATTGCGAAGAACGGGAAGGCGATCGTGAGGATCGCGACGCGGTGGAACCAGCGCGCCGTCTCGAGCTTGCCCCTGCGATAGAGGAATGCGCCAACGGCGGCGACCAGGAACATCAGCGTGCCGAGGTACGCCATCACGCGCATGCCCCAGTACAGCGGCCTGACGGGCGGGATGTAGTTACCCGGTCCGTAGCGCTGCTCGTATTGCGCCTGGATCTGGTTGAGCCCCTCGACCTCGTCCTTGAACGAGCCGGTTGCAAGGAACGAGAGCAGGTCGGGTACCTCGATGTTGACGCTCGGGTCGGGGTTCTCCTTGGTGAAGCCGCCGATCTGGAAGAGCGAGAACGCGGCCGGCTTCTCGGAGTCCCAGAGCGCCTCCGCGCCCGAGATCTTCATCGGCTGGAGGTCGGTCGCGACGATGCCGAACCGGCTGCCCACCGCGAGGTTGATCGCGGTCACCGGCACCGCCACGATCAGTGCCAAGACCGCGGCGCGCCGGAACAGCTCGACGTTGCGGCGGCGGAGGAAGTGCCAGCAGGCGACGCCGAGGATCAGGAGGGCCGCGGTCGAGAGCCCGGCGAGGATCGTGTGGAGGAAGGCGTGGAGGGCGAACTTGTGGGAGAGCAGCGCCCACACGTCCGTCAGCTCGGCCTTGCCGTCGGCGATCCGGTAGCCGACCGGGTTCTGCATCCAGGAGTTCGCGACGAGGATGAAGTAGGCCGACAGCCAGGTGCCGAGCGCCACGATCCAGATCGTCGCCAGATGCAGGCGCGGCGATAGCCGGTCCCAGCCGAAGATCCAGAGCCCCAGGAAGGTGGCCTCGAGCGCGAAGGCCGCGAGGCCCTCGATCGCGAGCGGCGCGCCGAAGACGTCGCCCACGAACTTGGAGTAGACGGACCAGTTCATCCCGAACTGGAACTCCTGCACCAGGCCGGTGGCGACCCCGATGGCGAAGTTGATCAGGAGCAGGGTTCCGAAGAAGCGCGTCAGCCGCAGCCACTGCTCGTTCTTCGTCCGGTGCCAGAGCGTCTGCATGACCGCCACCAGCGGGGCCAGCCCGAGCGTCAGCGGCACGAAGATGAAGTGGTAGATCGAGGTCATCGCGAACTGGATTCGCGCGAGGTCGACCGTATCCAGGGCGATCGGGACCGCAGCGTCCGTCATCGGACGGGCTCGGCGGGCGCCGGCGACTCCCGCTCGACGCTCGCGAGCTCGCCCTCGATCAGAGCGCTCCGGCGCTCGCCGAAGCGAGTCCCGATCCACCTGAGGAGCACCTCGACCCGACGGCCGGTCTGGCCGCCGAGGTAGTAGAGGTGAACGCCGAGGTAGGTGAAGAAGGCGGGCCGGCCCCACAGCTCACGTCCGCGGATCTCGCACACAGCCTTCCCCTTGCCGACGACGGCGAGGGCGCCCTTGTCGAAGTACTTGAAGGGCGTGGAGGCCCCGGGCCGGCCCTCGGCGATCCCCTTGGCGACATGGTGGGCTTGCTGGATGGCAACCGTCGCGAGCCCGGGAAGGGGCTTGCCGCCCGGTCCCTCGAGGGAGGCGGCGTCGCCGATCACCGAGATCTCGGGGTGGCCGGAGACCGTCAGGTCAGGGTTGACCTCGACGCGCCCGCCGCGGTCGGTGCTCGCACCGGTCGCGCTGGCGATGGCGCCGGTGAGCGGGACGGCGTGGACGCCGGCGGCCCAGATGACCGTTCTGGTGTCGATCCGCTCGGTCGCTCCGCCGATCTCGATCGTCACGCCGCGCGCGTCGATGGCGGTGGCACGTGCGCCCTCGCGAACGGTCACGCCGAGCTCGGCGAGCTGCTGAGCGACCTTCCCCGAGAGCCTCTCACTGAACGCGGAGACCACGCGCTCGCCCGCGTCGAGCAGGATCACCCGCGCGTCGCCCGGGTCGATGCCGCGGAACTGGCGCTTCATCGCGTCGGCGGTGATCGCCAGCTCGCCCGCGACCTCGACACCCGTGGGGCCGCCGCCGATGACGACGAACGTCAGCCATTCGGCGCGCGCTGCCGGGTCGTCGGTGCGCTCGGCCTCCTCGAAGGCACCGTAGAAGCGCTTCCGCAGGTCGACCGCGTCCGCGAGCGTCTTGACACCGCACGAGACGTCCTTCCACTCGTCATGGCCGAAGTAGGACGTCTGCGCGCCGCACGCGACGATGAGGCTGTCGTAGTCGAGGCGGTCGCCACGGTCGAGGACCACTTGGCGCCGCTCGGCGTCGACGTCGGTCACCTCGGTCATCAGAAAGCTGGTGTTGGAGCCCTTTTTCAGAGCCGGTCGGAGCGGCGCGGCGCAGTCGCTGGGGGCCAGCGCGCCCGCCGCCACCTGGTAGAGGAGCGGCTGGAAGAGGTGGTGGTTCATGCGGTCGACGATCGTCACGTCGACGTCGGCGTGGCGCAGCTTGAGCGCAGCGGCCAGCCCGCCGAACCCGCCGCCGACGATCACGACCCGGCGCCGCCCGGTGGCTTCGGCGTCAGGCGGCATGGGCGGGCTCACTCCCTGAGCTCTCCGCGCCGAGCCGCTCGAGGAGATGGTCACCGACCCGCAGCGAGTTGGCCATCGCGGTGAGCGCCGGGTTGACCGCCCCGATGCTGGGGAAGAAGCTCGTGTCGACCACGTAGAGGTTGTCGAGCTCGTGTGCCCGGCAGTCGGTGTTCAGCACCGACGTCTCGGGGTCGGTGCCGAAGCGGCAGGTACCGGCCTGGTGGGCGCAGCCCGCGACCGGGATCTCGTTCTTGAGGTAGGCGTGGCGCGGGATGAGGTGGTCCTCGTGCATCCCGGTGTGCTTCAAGAGTCCCTTGAGCTTGTGGAACAGGCGCTTCTTGGGCTCCTCGTTCGTGGGCGTGTAGCTGAGCGTGACGCGGCCGTTCTCAGCGTCCAGCGTGACGCGGTTCTCCGGCCGCGGCAGGTCCTCGGTCGAGAGCCAGAAATCGACGGCGTGGCGCGCCATGTTGTCCAAGGTCCGCGTGGGGGCGAGCTTCGTCTCGAGCGGCTTCTCGCCGCGGTACATCGGCGCCGACGACTTGCCGACCATCTGGATGTTGCCCAGCGGGTACTCGAAGTCGTCGCTGCCGAGGTAGAAGTCGTTGAGGCCGAGCGTCTTCTGGAAGACGGTCGGGTTCTCCTCCTTGGACAGAGCCAGCACGGCCTGGCTGTTGTGGAAGGTGTAGTTGCGACCGAGCTGATCGGACCGGTTCGAGAGGCCGTTCGGGTGCTTCTCGGTGGCGGAGGCGAGCAACAGCTTGGCGGAGTTGGCCGCTCCGCACGAGACGACGACGATGTCCGCGCTGTAGGTCTCACGGACGCCTTCGCGGTCGACGGCGACCTCCGTCACGGTGGTGCCGCCCGGGTTGGTGTGGAGCGCCACCGCCTCAGCGTTTCTCAGCAACGTGACGTTCGAGTGCTCGAGCGCCGGGCGCACGGCGAGCACCTCCGCGTCGGACTTCGCGTGCACGAGGCAGGGGAAGCCATCGCACGTAGAACAGCGGACGCACGTGCTGTAGGCCATGTCGGCTTCGTTCAGCATCACCCCGCAAGGGGCGTGGAAGGGCTGATGTCCGGCGGCGGCGAGGTCGTCCGCGAGCTGCTGGATCCGCGGCTCGTGCGAAACCGCCGGGAAGGGGTACGGTGCGCTCGCGGGCGGCTCGGTGGGGTCCTCGCCGCGTGCGCCGTGCACCTGGTAGAGCTGCTCGGCCTGCGTGTAGTACGGCTCCATCTCGTCGTACCCGATGGGCCAGGCGGGCGAGATGCCGTCGTGATGCTGAAGCTCGCCGAAGTCCTCCGCGCGCAGCCGGTAGAGCGCCGCCCCGTACATCTTCGTTGCTCCACCGACGAAGTAGTGGACCTGCGGCTGGAAGGGCTTGCCCTTCCCGTCGTACCAGCTGTCCTCCGAGATGTAGCGGTTGTCGACGAACACGTCCGCCGCGGACCAGTTCTGCGGCTCGCGCGTCAGCCAGTCGCCACGCTCCAGCAGCAGGATGCGCTTGCCGGATGGGGCCAGGCGGTGCACGAGCGTGCCGCCGCCGGCGCCGCTCCCGATAACGATGACGTCGTAGGAGCTCATGTCGTGTACTCCTGGAGTCGCTCCGTGAGGATGATTCGCGCGCCCGCCTCGATCAACGCGAGGTGGGAGAACGCCTGCGGGAAGTTGCCGAGGTGCCTGCCCGTGCTGGTGTCGAACTCCTCGGCGTACAGGCCCAGCGGCGAGGCGACGCTGAGCAGGCGCTCCATCAGATCACGGGCGCGCTGGCCGTCACCGACGACCGCCAGCGCCGAAACGAGCCAGAAGGAGCAGATCAGGAAGCTCCCCTCCTTGCCGGAGAGGCCGTCGTCGGTCTCGTCGGTCCGGTAGCGCAGGACGAAGCCGTCCTCGGTGAGGTCGTCGGCGATCGCCTCGACGGACTTGCGCAGCCGCTCGTCGTCACCCGGCAGGAAGCCGAAGAGCGCCGCCAGCAGCGTGGACGCGTCGAGTGCATCGGTGTCGTAGTGCTGGCGCAGCACGCCGTCGCGCACGCCGTGTTCGAGGATGTCCGCCTTGATCTCGTCGGCTGTGGCGCTCCAGGTCTTTTGAAGCGCTGAGTCACCACCGATGTGAGCCAGCTTGGCGGCACGGTCGAGCGCGACCCAGCACATCAGCTTCGACGACACGTAGTGCTGGGGGTCCCCGCGGGCCTCCCAGATGCCCTGGTCGGGCTGCTTCCAGACCTGTGTGGCGCACTCCGCCTGGCTCTGGACGATCGGCCAGAGCCGCCGCGGCATGCGCTGGCTGCGACGCGAATGGAGGAGGATCGAGTCGAGCGCGGCCCCGAACACGTCGTTCTGACGCTGGTCGAAGGCGCCGTTGCCGAGCCGCACCGGGTGGGCTCCGGCGTACCCGGAGAGCTCATCGCGCGTGCTCTCGGTCAGGTCACGGCGCCCGTCGATCCCATACATGATCTGAAGCCCGCCGTCATCGTTCGGCTCGAGGTCGGCGACGAACTGCATGAACTCGTCGGCCTCCCAGTCGAGGTTCAGGAAGTGCAGCGCCTGCAGCGTGAAGGTCGAGTCCCGGATCCACGTGAAGCGGTAATCCCAGTTGCGCTCGCCACCCGGCGTCTCGGGCAGCGACGTCGTGGCCGCTGCCACCGTCGCGCCGGTCGGCATGTACGTCAAGCCCCTTGATCGCAAGCGCCGAGCGCTCGATCGGCGCGCGCCAGCGATGATCGACGGGCGCGCCCGGTGCAGCCATTCCCGCCAGAAGCGTGTGGTGGCAGCGAGCCGAGCGTTGGCCTCATCGATGCTCTGCGGCGACGCGAGACCCTCGGCCCAGGAGAGCGAGCAGTACACCTGCTCGCCCTGCCCGAGGTGGTGGCGTGCCTTCACCCGTTCGCCCTCGATGCCGAGCGGCATGTCGGTCCGCAGCCTGATCGTCTGGCCGGCACCCGTCGCGTCGGCGACGTGACGGCTGTCGTCGACCAGCGACCACTCCGCCGGCGTGCGCCCGTAGTCGAACACAGGCTCGCACACCAGATCGACCTCCACACTGCCCTCCAGACAGAGGACCGTGCGCACGAGCATGTGATCGCCGTCCTCGTCGGCCGGCGGCCGCGTGTGCGGCGTGACCTCGTCCTCGTGATCCCGCGGGCCCATGGTCAGCGAGTCGCGGACCATGATCCAGCCGCTCGGCGTGTTCCAAGTCGTCAGGAGCGTGTTCGTCCCGGGCTCGTAGATACGAGCCGCCGGGACGTTGACCCCGAACGGCCCCAGCCGGAACGAGCCCGCCTGGCGGTCGAGCAGCGTCCCGAACACGCTCGGCGAGTCGAAACGCGGTACGCAGAGCCAGTCGATCGAGCCGTCAGGCGCGACCAGCGCGCTCGTGTGGCAGTTGGACAGGAACGCGTAATCGGCGATCGGCGGGAAGGGGGAGGGAGCGGCGGCGCTCTGCGGGCCGGCTGCCTTCTCGGTCTTCGCGCGTGCTCATGACGCCACCCACGGACCGTGCCACCGGCCTTGCCCGGCGAGGAGGTGATCCGCTTCCGTCGGGCCCCACGATCCCTTCGCGTACTCGTGCACGGGCGGGGGCGCGTCGAGGAGCGGCTGCATCACGCGCCAGCATTGCTCGACGCTGTCCTGTCTCTTGAAGCGCTTGCTGTCGCCGATCATGGCGGCGTGGAGAAGCACCTCGTATGGCGTCGCGCCCTCGCCCCCCTCCTCGGCGAACTCCATGTCCAGGTTGATCGGCTCGGGCTTCATGCCGTCTGCGCGCTTCGCATCGACAAGCACCCTGATCCCGGTCGTGGGGTCCAGCTTGACAACGAGCTGATTCGCCTCGGGGCGCTCAGATTCGCCGAAGCCGAGCCGCCGGGCGGGTGCTTGAAGACCAGCCGCAGCTCCGTCTGGGTGATCGGAAGACACTTTCCGGTGCGGATGAAGAACGGGACGCCGGACCAACGCCAGTTCTCGATCTCCAGGCGCAGGGCGGCGTAGGTCTCCGTCGTCGAGTCCGCGGCGACGCCGTCGATCTCGCGGTAACCGTCGTACTGCCCACGAACGTAGTGGGCGGGGTCGCCGGCGGGCATGGCCTGGAAGACCGAGACGATCGAGTTCTTCAGCGTCGTCGCATCCCCTGTTGCCGGGGGTTCCATCGCGGCGGCGGCGACCACCTGCATCAGGTGGTTGACGACCACGTCGCGAAGGGCGCCGACGGGGTCGTAGAAGTGGCCGCGATCCTCGACCCCGAAGCTCTCGGCCATCGTGATCTGAACCGACGACACGTAGTTGCGGTTCCAGATCGGCTCGAACATGGTGTTCGCGAACCGCAGGTAGAGGATCTCGCCGAGCCCCATCTTGCCCAGGAAGTGGTCGATCCGGTAGAGCTGCGACTCGTCCAGGTGCTCGTGGACCTGCTCGTCCAGCGCAGCCGCCGAGGCGACGTCATGACCGAACGGCTTCTCCACCACCACGCGCGCGGACTTGGTCAAGCCCGCATCGGCCAGCCCCTTGATCACCATCCCGAACAACGACGGTGGGATCTCGAGGTAGAAGACGGGACTGTTCGCGTCCCTGATCGCGCCGGCCACGCGCCGATAGGTGCCGTCGTCGCGAGAAGTCGCCCGGACACATAGGACAACCGCGCGGCGAAACGGTCGAAGACCTCGTCGTCGATCGTCTCACCGCAATCCGAGATGCACTTGCGCGCGTGTTCGCGCAGCTGCTCGACGGTCCAGTCGTTGCCCGCCACTCCCACGATCGGACAGTCCAGCAGGCCGCGGCGCTCGAGCCGGTACAGCGAGTGGAACGTCATGACCTTGGCGAGGTCTCCGGTGATTCCGAAGACGACGAAGACGTCCGCGAGGGCAGCGCCGTCCGTGTCGCCTGAAGTCGCGCCGGTTCGTTGGAGCGGTCGTACCGCCGTGCTCATTGGCGAGCCCTTCCGTCGGGGAAGCTCGAAGGGAATTGTCCCTGCGACACCGCCCGTCCTTCATCACCCGGATCGGATGATTCGGGCGAGGCCTGGTGATCGGGGTCGGTGGAAGCAAGGCCCGGGCAGGTTTCATGACACCACGATCTGTCTCACCGCCACATCACCCGAATCAGACGAGGCGCGGCAGGCCTCGCCGCCGTA
This sequence comes from uncultured Thermoleophilaceae bacterium, assembly GCA_963821275.1. Classification (GTDB taxonomy): domain Bacteria; phylum Actinomycetota; class Thermoleophilia; order Solirubrobacterales; family Thermoleophilaceae; genus JACVRW01. The sequence goes on along the minus strand of CAWGDF010000013.1, from coordinate 331,011 downwards.
GGTTTCCGCGCCATGCCAGGCGTGGACGTGACCGCGCAGGAGTTCCGCGCGCTCTTCGACGCGGTCTCCAATTGGGGCCGCTGGGAAGAAGGGGGAGAACGGGGGGCGCTGAACCACCTCACGCCCGCCCGGACCGCTGCCGCCGCCCGGCTCGTTCGCAGCGGAACCACGATCACGCTCAGTCAGCCGCTCCAGACCGAGGCGGGCATCGATGTGCCCGAGCCTGCGGACCATCACATGACGATGTTGCCCGGCAACGACGGTTTCGCAAAGGACTACGTTGGCGTGGACTATCACAACGACGGGCAGAGCCACATCGACGCCTTCTCTCACGTCGTCTACGACGGCTTCCTCTTCGACGGAAGCCCTGCCAGCCTGGTTACCGCGCAGGGCGCGCAGGCCGGAACGATCGAGGTCCTCAAGGACGGGCTCGTTGGGCGCGGCGTTCTGGTCGACGTTCCGCGGACCCGAGGCGTTCCGTGGGTCGAGCCTGGCGAACACGTCTTCCGTGAGGATCTCGAGGAAGCCGAGCGCGCCCAAGGAGTCAGGGTTGGGGCCGGCGACATCCTTCTCGTCCGCACGGGCCACGATCGGCGCCTCGCGGAGCTCGGGCCGTGGGACACGCGCGAGGCGAAGGCCGGTCTGCATCCCACGGCCGCCTCCTTCCTCGCGGACCGGTGCGTCGCGGTGCTCGGGTCGGACGGCAACAACGACACGGCTCCGAGCACGACGGAAGGGGTCGGGTTCCCGATTCACGTGCTTGCGCTCAACGCCATGGGCGTCCACCTGCTCGACTACCTTCGGCTCGAGGATGTCGCGCAGCATTGCGAGGCGGTTGGTCGCTGGGAGTTCCTGTTCGCCGCTGCTCCTCTGCGGGTCGGCGGCGGGACCGGGTCCCCGATAAATCCCACCGCAATCTTCTGACGAGATGCTCCACCTCAGGGTCTACGGTCCTTCTGACCCGCTGACGGAGATCGGGGAGGGCCTCGAGGGTCACGGCACGGCGCGGAACGTGGCGTTCGCCCGGGGCGTGCGCGCCGGGCACGTCCTGCTGACGGCAGACGTCCACCCGGGGTCGGCCGACGCGGTGCTGGATTTCCTGGTGCGCAGCGGCGTGACGGAGGAGGACATCGCGCTCGCCCGGTTCGACGAGATCACCCCGGTTGCCGCCGATCACCGGGCCACGAGCCTGATTTGGGCCGACGTGCTCGGGCAGGCGAGGGCGAACGCTCGACCCGTGGCGCGCTATCTCGCCTTCATGGTGGCGGCGGGCGTCATCGCGGCTTTCGGCGTGATCGAGGCCAATGAGATCCTGATCGTCGGCGCAATGGCGGTGAGCCCCGACTTCCTGCCGATCACCGCAGTCTGCGTCGGCCTGGTGAGCCGCCGTGGCCGCCTCGTCCGGCGGGCGCTTGTGACGCTCGCGGTCGGGCTCGGCGCGACGTGTCTGACGGCGGGCGTCCTCGCGTTGATCATCGACCTCCTCGATCTTCTCCCCTCCGGTTTCGACGTCGGCGAGTCTGCGCTCTCTGGGCTGACGACGGTCAACGACTCGACGATCGGAGTGGCGTTCGCCGCGGGCGTCGCCGGCATGCTCGCGCTAGAGACGCGGGCGAGCTCGGCCGTCGGCGTGGCCATCTCGATTACCACGATCCCGGCTGCTGCCTATCTCGGTGTGGCCGCCGCCGTGGGCGAGGCGGAGAAGGCGCGGGGTGCGCTGGCCGTCCTCGGAGTCAACGTGGGCGTGCTGTTGGTTGCCGGGACGCTGACGCTCATCGTTCAGCGCCGGCTGTCCAAAGGCGAGCGACTGCCTCGGCCGGCCGGCTTCGGGGATCGGCCGGCGGCGTAGTCCTCGCCCGCACACCGAGGCGCGGCAGGCCGGCGAGGGTCCGGAGGGCCTGGAGCCCGTCGACGAGACGTGCGGCTCGAGCCGAAATCATCCGCTTCGGGCGAGGTGCCCCCAGGTCTGGCGCTCTAGATTCGCCGCGATGACCGATCCGCACGAGCCGAACGGAGACCTGGGCATCATCCGGGTGCCTCGCGAGCGGTCACGAGAGCCGCGCCACAGCGGTCGCGGGTGGATGGCGTTCGCCGGCGTCGTTTTGCTCCTCGGCTCGGTCCTCAACGCCGTGTATGGCTTCTCCGCGATCTACAACGACGACTACCTCGCCGAGGAGGAGCTTCTCTACGGGCCGGTCACCGTCTGGGGGTGGCTGGCGGTCGGTTTCGCGGTCGTCCTGCTCGTCGCAGCGCTGCTGCTGTTCGCGGGCAGTCCCTACGGCTCGATGCTGGGCATCCTCATCGCCGGCCTGAACGCGATCGCCCACCTCATGGTGATCGGGGGCTACACGCTCTGGTCGGTGATCGTGATAGCGGTCGACTGCCTGATCATCTTCGGGCTGGCGAAGCACGGGTTCGGAGCGGGCCGGAGAGCGGCCCGGCCTTGATCCGCGGCCGCGCGGTCGGGGCTCATGCAGCGGTGGCGGGCGAACGGGCCGCAATCCGCTTGATCGCGAGTGGTTTCGCGTTGGAGGGGTAAACACGGTCTGGAACCCACGATTCAGCATCCTCATGAACGCCAAGCTGCCGCCGCCGGACCCCAATGAGTCGCTCGGACTGCAACCTGTGCAGGAGGCCGCCCTCTCGACGCCGATGGCGATCTTCGCGCTGGGAACGCCGAGCGCCCAGGCCGACCGCCTCTCTGCTGCCGTGCTCGACCTGCGTCCTGGCCTGCTCGTCGTCCTGGACGGCGCCTGACCTGAGCCCCGAAGCCGCTGGGTTCACCCCGATGGGGTGACGACGCACCGCGCCGGCGGAGGTTTCATGACGCACATGAACGAAGAGCGCGTTGGGATCGAGCTGATCCTTGCCGTCATCGTGTGGTTCGCGGCCGTACTGGTGGCGTTCTTCTTCATCGGCGTCGTGGTGGGCCTGATCGTGATCCTCGTCGGTGCGCTTCTGTTCCTCTGGTGGCTCGTGACGGTGATTCGAAGCCCGGGTGGGCCCGGACCCGGCTCCCGGCCGTGATCCGCGCCCGTCTGCGCCGTCGCGGCAGGGAGGAGGGCACGGAGAGCCCGACGAGGTCGTCGAGGTCGATCCCCGCGAGCTACGGCGCGGCGCTGGGCCGGAACGGCAGCTGCTCGACGGCGCCGTCCGCGACGATCAGGGCGGTGGACTCGGGCACCTCTCGCCACGCGCCGGCGAGATCGGCCAGGGGCTCCGACACCACCACACGGTCGCCCTCGGCCAAGCGCTGCAACCGCTCGTTCCCGGGATGAAGGGCGCGCACCGCGTGGACGTCCTCGGAGACGAACAGGCTGCGTGAGCGGTGCTGTGAGGAGTAGCGAATGGCCCACACACCGTGACCGTCGCTGATCCCGACGGTCATCTGCACCGGGTCGTCGATTCCCTGCGCCTGCGCCTTGGCCTCGACCCTTCCCACCGCGGCCTCCATGGCGCGCAGCGGGTCCTCCTCGAGCCCGAGGGTCAGGGCGAGGTGAAAGAGGAGCTCCGAGTCGGTCGAGCCGGCGATGCCGTTGAAGAGCTGGGGGTCGACGTCCAAGAGCAGCTCGCGCCGCAGCGCGGCAATGCCCTGGATGAGCCCGTTGTGCACGAACAGCCAGCGCTCGTGCCGGAACGGATGGCAGTTGGTCTGCTGAACCGGACTGCCCACGGCCGCCCGGATGTGAGCGAGGAACAGCGGTGACTCCACATGGTCGGCGAGCTCGCGCAGGTTCGTGTCGTTCCAGGCCGGGTTGACGCTGCGGTAGCGGGCCGGGACGGTGCGGTCACGCACGCCGTACCAGCCCACCCCGAAACCGTCGCCGTTGGTGGTCTCCGCCCCCATCCGGGAATGCAGGCTCTCGTCGATCAGCCCGTGCTGCGTGCGGTAGAGCAGCTCGCCCATCGTCAGCGGCTGTCCGACATATGCGTTCCAGCGGCACACTGCTGGTCCCTCACGCCGGCGGGGCGTCCGCCAGGACCCTCGCCTTCTGCTGCTCGTACTCGGAACTGTCCAGCAGGCCCTGCTCGCGCAACAGGCCAAGGCGCTCGAGCTGGTCGACGGTGTCGCGCTCGCGCCGCGCACGGCGCCGCCGACCCAGGCCCTTGAAGGGGTTGGTCCAGCCGGCGTCGGGATACTCCCGGGCGGCCTGGCGGCGGAGGGCCTCGACGCCGAGCGCGAGCAGGCCGATCAGCACGAGCGCGGGAATGACCTGCCGGAAGGCGGGGGTGGGCGCCCAGGCGATCAGGATCAGCACGATCACGCCGAATGCTCCCCAGGCCCAGCGCGGCTCGCGCAGGCCGGGCGCCAGCCAGCGGCGCAGGCTCCGCGCCCAGCCGGTGGGGCCGGCGAGCCAGGCGCCGATCACGACCACCGCGCCGTACACGACCGTGGCGGTGGCGGCCTGCACCAGCAGCGAGGTGCCGATGCTCCACGCGGCCTCGGCCGCCGGCTGCACGGACGCTGTGGTGGCCAATGCGTCCACGACCGCGTTGCCGGCCACCGCACGCGCCACCAGGGCGGCTGCGCCCGCGAAGAGCAGGCCGATCCCCGAGGCACGCAGGGCCTCCCGGCGCCAGCCCCGGGCGAGATAGACCGCGAGCACGAACAGGGCGAGAGCCAGGACGACGAGCACGATCGCGAGCGTCTTCAAGAGCCGGACGGCGTCCTGGGCCAGCTTGAGCTGGTCCGATTGGAGCACGACGATCTGGCTGGAGTCCGACGGGACCTTCTGCTCGACGCGTCCCCCGACGCCCAGGTTGCTCTGGGTCTGGCTCAGCAGGGCCTTGAGGTCGAGCGTCACCTCTCCGCCGGAGGTGGAGACCACGTCACCGCCGCCCTCCACGATCTGCAGGAACCGCGCTTGGGCGCGCCGGTTCGCTTCCTCCCAGAGCCGTTGGGGACCTGGGCGCTGCAGCAGGCGATTGGCGCCGTCCTCCGCGACGCCGCGCAGGCCGCTGGCCGCGGGACCTGCGAGCGCTTCGGCCCGCTCGGTTTGGAGCACCCGCGCGAAGACCTGCTCGAGGTCCTGCTGCACGTCCACGTTGGCGTACAGCTCGTTCACCAGGAGGGTGGACACCTGCGCCCGGATGTCGTCGTTCTCGAGCAGCTCGCTGCTGGTCTCGGTCCAGTTCTCGGTGTTGAGCAGCTGGCGGTTGGCCCATATCGCGAAGATCGCCAGGAAGGTGAGCAGCGAGGCGATCAGGATCAGCGCGATGGCGATCCGCCGCCGGCCGCGACTCGGCTTCGCCGCGGGGACCGTCTCGGGCTCCGCGGCGGCGGTCATCCGCTCACCGCAGGTTCGACCAGGCCGGCGCCACGCGCGCACTCGACCGCATCACCGCGGCAGGAGACGCCGAGCTTTCGGTAGATGGCCCGGGCATGCGTCTTCACCGTGTTCGGTGAGACATGGAGGCGCTGAGCGATCTCGCGAAAGCAGAGGTGGCTGGGGAGATAGCTCAGCACGCGCAGCTCGGCGCCGGTGAGCGTCCACTCCACCGCCGCGCCCGCGCTCGCGGATCGCTCGATGCGGCCGCGGGTCTCGGCCAGCCGGCCGCTGAGCACAGGGGCGTCGGGCACCCTGCGCAGCGCGCCTTCGGCTCTTTCCAAGAGCTCCGTGGCGATCGGGGCGCCGTTGAGCCCAGCCGCGGCGTCCGCCAGTGCGAGCCGGCACTCGGCCTCGTACCAGGGGCTGGGATCGGTGAAGCGGGCGAGGAGGTCCAGCGAGTGCTTGAGGTCCGCGGCCGCCTCGCTGCTCTGATCCCGGCCGGCGCGGAGCGACGCGGAGGCAGCGAACACGAGTGCGACCAGCGGGCTGTCCTGCAGGTCGGAGCGCTCCACCTGCGCCCGCGCACGTGATGCCAGCACCCCGCCCCGCTCGGCATCTCCGCGGTCCATGGCCTCGAGCGCCAGCTGCGCGAGACACAGCGCGTGAACCAACGGGGCTCCCGCGGCGGCGCGGTGGCCGGCCTCCTCGAGGATCCGCGGCGCCTCCCGGTCGCCCTCGAGGTGCAGGGCGACCCCGCGAAGGAACCCGGCCAGCGGCTGCCAGGGACTCCGTGCCTCGAGGAGGGTTTCGGCGCGGGCGGCGTCGGTCGCGATCTGGCCGACCCCCGCGTGGCCGATCCACGCGCGCAGGAGAGCAACGCCCGCTCCGACCGGGTCCCGGCGGGCAGCGTCGTCGGATGCCTGGGCGGCGGCGGCAACCGCCGTCCAGCCGCTCGCCTCGTCGAGCCGGCCGCGCGCGAGGCTGGCGCCGGCGGTGGCGAGCGCGAGCAGCGGCGTCTGCAGAAGCTGGTCATGGGTGAAACGCTCCAGCGCCGCCCAGACCACGTCGTCACGGCCGCGTGCGAGCCGGTCGAGCGCCGAACCCCAGAGAAGCCGCCCGGCCCGAGGGAGGTCCCCGCCGTCGATGGCATGCTGCAGCGCGGCGTCGGTATCGCCCTGCTTGTGAAGCTGGGCGCTGGCGCGCCGGTGCAACGCGGCGTCGCCCCCCGGCTCGAGGCGGCGCAGCTCCGCGCGCAGAACGTCGGCGAACAGCGGGTTGTAGCGGTACTCGGTCCGGTTGCGGTCGAGGACCGCCAGCGGCACGTTGGCGCGCGCCAGCGCCTCGAGCTCCGCCGCGGAGTCGGAGCGTCCCACCACGGCGTCGCAGAGGGGCGCCGAGAGCCGGTCGAGGATCGAGGTTCGCCTGAGGAACTCCAGCCTCTTCGGCGGCAGGCCGGTCAGGAGCTCCTCCCTCACGTAGTCGGCCACGAAGCGGTCGTCGCCGCCGAAGCCGTCCGGTCGGCCCTCCCTGCCCTGGTCGGAGAGCGACAGCGCCGCCAGGTAGAGCCCGGCGGGCCAGCCCTCGGTGCGGCGCAGGAGCATGAGAACGTCCTGGCGCTCGAGGTCGAGGCCGGCCATCCGCAGCAGCGCCGCCGCCTCCGACCGCGTCAGCGCGAGGTCGGGCGCCCGGAGCTCGGTCGAGGTGCGGTGGGCACGCAGGCGCCCGACGGGCAACCCCGCGTCGCCGCGGGAGGCGACCGCCAGCTGGGCGCCGGCCGGGAGCGTGCGCCAGATGGCCTGCAGCACGGGTCGCAGTTCCCGCGCAGGCAGCACATGCAGGTCGTCGATCGCCAGCACGAACGGGCGCTCCTTGCGACCGAGCGCCCGCGTCAGGCGCCGTAGCGCCACGGCGGGAGCGTCGTGGCGTCCCGACGACAGCGCCTCGAAGATCTCCCAGCCGACGGGTTCGATCGCCTCGAGCGCCCCGGCGATCGTGGACAGGAGCCTGAGCGGATCACGTTCCGCCTCGGTCAGCGTCACCCAGGCGAAGGGCCGGTCGTCGCTCGCAGCCCAGTCGGCCAGCAGGGTGGTCTTGCCGTAGCCGGCCGGCGCCAGCAGGAGCGCCGCGGGCCGGGAGCGTGCGTGTACGAGGCGGTCCACCAGCCGGTCCCGCGCGACGAGCCCCAGCTCAGAGATGGGCGGGGGGTTCTCGAGAGTCCGGCCGCCCGCGTCGCCGCCGGATGCCGGCTCGGGCGCAGGCGAGTCCTCCCGGACTGCCGTCAGGGTGGGGGCCACGGCGAAGAGCGTCCCAGCGCCCGGCCCTCCCGGCAACGAAGCCCGCCTGCCTTTGGGGGTGCGGCTAACACACCCGTGAGTGCTGGCTAGGTGCTCGCCCGGGCTGGCCGCGTATGGCGGCCCTCGGCGCATGGCTGCTCCTGGCCCACATCATCACGATCGGATGAGGACGATCGAGCACCGGTCGCCTAGCTTGCCTGTCATGACCGGCCATGACGTGTCGGTGCTCGCCGTTGACGATCAGCCGATCTTCCTGGAGGCCGCCCGCGACGTCGTGGCCGCCACCCCCGGCTTCGACTGGGCGGGCGGCGCGACATCGGGCGAGGAGGCGCTCGAGGCCGTCGACGAGCTGCATCCGGCACTCGTCCTGTTGGACGTGCGGATGCCCGGCATGGACGGCTTCGAGACGGCGCGGCGCATCTCCGAGCAGCACCCCGGGGTCGTGGTAGTGCTGATCTCGATCGAGGACAGAGCCCCCTTCGGCTTGCCCGTCGAAGCCTCCGGTGCGGCGACGCTCGTGAGAAAGCAGGACTTCCGGCCGAGCGTGCTGCGCAGCCTCTGGGAGGCCTGGGGCCGCGACTAGCCTAGACCGCAGCGGAGCCCGGCTCAGTCCCGAACGGGCACCCGCCCGACCACGATGGTCCCCTCTCCGGGCCCGGAGCTGACCTCGAGGTCACCCCCCACCGCCGCAAGGCGGTCGCGCATGTTCACCAGGCCGCGCCCCGGCGCGTGCTGTTGCGGCGCGAACCCCGGGCCGTTGTCCGAGACCTCGAAGCGCAGGTCGCCGTTGCGGGAGACGTCGATCTGAACAACGGTCGCTTCGGGTGCGTGCTTGGCCACGTTCTGAAGCGCTTCGACACAGCAGAAGTAGGCGGCGGTCTCGACGTCGTCGCGGTAGCGGTCGTTGCCGTCGACGCTGACCCGCGCGGGAACCGGCGACTGCAGAGCAGCGGCGCGGATCGCGGCCGAGAGCCCACGATCTTCGAGCAGCGACGGGTAGACGCCGGCGGCCAGGGCTCGGAGCTCGTCGAGCGCCGCGTCGACATCGTCACCCAGGCGGTGGAGTATCTCCCGCGCCCGGGCCGGGCTCGTCGCCATCGCCTCCTCGGCCAGCTCGAGCCTGATGCGGAGGGCGACGAGCCGCTGCTGCCCTCCGTCGTGGAGGTCCCTTTCGATGCGGCGACGCTCGTCGTCGGCGGCCACGAGGATCCGCGCGCGCGAGGCCCGCAGCTCGGCAAGCGACTCCTCGACCTGAGCGGCCAGCCGGCGGTTGTCGTCCCAGACGAAGGCGTAGCTGCCGACGGTCTCGACGAACGGGCTCTGCTCGCTGAGCGCGGAGTCGTGGATCACCGCTGCCACCGGCCCGGTGTCGTCGGAGATCACGGTGGCGTGACGCTCGCCGCCGGACGGAGGCAGCGTCACCGAGGCGCCGTCGGCGTCGCGCCACGCCCCCTCGCTGCGCCAGTAGGCCAGCTCGACGGTAGGGTCCGACAGCGTGTCGGCGATCAGGGCGCGCCGCCGCTCTGCCCCGCCCTGGCGCCGCAACCCGCCTGTGAGCCCCAGAAGCGAATCCGCGGTGTGGATACGCCAGCGAAGCAGCCCGATCAGGAAGCCGACCGACATCGCAGGGAGCCCCAGCCCGATCAGCGCCGACGCAACGGCGGCTGCGTCGTCGGCGCCGCCGCGGCGGAGGACGATCGCCACGCCAAGCGCGAGCGTACGCAGCATGGCGAAGACAAACACCGGCATGAGCGTCGTGCGCATGAGTCGTGTGGCGCTGCGAATGCGAAAGGCCAGACGGGTGACCACCGCGAGGGCCAGCAGCACGGTCAGCGTCTCCCGGACCGGGAGCACCAGCGAATCCACCCACGCCGGCTCCGAGCCAAGCAGCATGAAGGCGTTTGCCGGGCAGCCCTCCAGACAGGTCGTGAGCGGCGAGGGCACCGGGAAGGCCTCGACGACCAAGGCGGTCGGGACGTACAGGACGGCGATCATCCCGAACGCGGCTGCAGCGATCATCCGGTCGATGCGGGTGGTGAGCCGGCCCGAGGGGAACGCCAGGATCAGGTAGATCAGGCCTGCCTCCACGAGCCAGCCGGCAACGCGCCCGGCGCTGTGAAGCAGCTCGATGTCCGAGGCTGACAGCGAAGCGAGGAACCAGCCGGCGCCGGCGAGGACGAGAAGGCGGCCGAAGCGCGCGTGCGTGCCCTCCCGCCAGGCGTAGATGCCGACCGCGATCGGCGCAGCGACGCTCAGCGCGTGCCGCTCGGCCAGCGAGATCCGGCTCGGCATGTCGCCGCCGAGCGCGACCACGGCGGCGACGGCGGTAAGCAGCACGCCCGCCGCCACGAAGGCGAGCGCTATCGAGGCGCTAAGTGTGCGTGGTTCTGGGGCGGACCGCCCGGGGCCACGAGCCATCTTTCCTCCCAAGCTCGTGACACCGTATGTTCTCGCCCGGCGCCTGTCCAGCGACGCCGGCGGTATCGTCCGACCGTGCTTCGCGTCGTCCTGGCCGAGGACAGCTTCATCGTGCGTGAGGGGCTAGGGGAGATTCTGGCCGCGCGCTCCGGCATCGAAGTCGTGGGTGCCCACGGGGACCTCGATAGCCTGCTCGCAGCCGTGGACCACGAGCGCCCGGACGTGGTCGTCACCGACATCCGCATGCCTCCCACGAACCGGGACGAAGGCATTCGGGCGGCGGCGGACCTCAGGGAGTCACACCCTGGGATCGGAGTGGTGGTGCTCAGCCAGTACTCAGACCCGGCCTATGTGCTGGCGCTGCTCGAGTCCGGCTCGGACGGCCGCGCGTACCTGCTCAAGGAGCGCGTGCACGACGGGCTTCAGCTGGCGGCGGCGATCGAGGCGGTGGCCACGGGCGGCTCGGTGATCGACCCCAAGATCGTGGAGGTGCTGGTCGCGGCACGCGCACGGACCGAGCGTTCGCCCCTGGGCGACCTGACCGCGCGGGAGCGCGAGGTCCTCTCCGAGATCGCCCAGGGCAAGAGCAATGTCGCTATCGCCTCCTCCCTCTTTCTGAGCAAGCGAGCGGTGGAGAAGCACATCCACTCGATCTTCATGAAGCTGGGCCTGGCGGGAGAGGTGGACGTGAGCAAGCGGGTCAAGGCCACGCTTCTCTATCTCAGCGACGGCCGGGAGGCCGCGGAGCGCTGACCTACGTCACGAGGCGAGGATCTTGGCCTTCTCGGCCTGGAACTCCTGCTCGGTCAGCACCCCCTGCGCCTTGAGCTCGCCCAGCTCCTTGAGCTGCTGCATGCGATCCGCCGCGGGCGGCGCCGCGGGCGGGGGCGGGGGCTCGGCGTAGCCCTGCTGCGGAGCGTCCTGCGCGGACCACTTCTGAGCCTGGCGCCGGCTGACGCGGTTCGAGACGGTGGTCGCCGTCCCGGCGACCACGGCCGTGCGGGCCATTCCTCTTAGCAAGCCTGGCATCGGAAGACCTTTCTGTTATTGCGCCACTTCGGTGGATTCGAGGGCGTCCAGCAGATCCTGGGCCGGGATCCGCTGGTTGTCCAGCAATACGCCGCCGTTGCGGCGCACCGCTGCTGCGAACGGCGCCGCCCAGCGGTTCTCGTACACGATCATCACGGCGGCCGTTCCCGGCTCCAGCGACTCGCTCGCGGTCGCGACGTCGTGCTCGCCGAGGATCCCAGACGAGGCCCCCTCGAACACGCGCAGGTCGCCGACGCCCTTCTCGTCGAGGTCCACCGCCTCGAAGCCCGACCAGGTGCCGTCCTCGTTCTGAATGACGAACAGCACGTCGAGCACGCGGATGATGCCGCGCTCGACCAGATCGAGCAGCAACGGGGCCGCGTCGCCGGTCATCGGAGCGTCGGCCGGATAGCCGATCACGACGATGTCGACAGGGCCAAATTCCTCTTCGTGGGCTTCCATCCGGCCTCCCTTCGTCCGCGTTCGGCACGAAGCCTAAGGGGTGTCCCGGCGCGCCCCATCACCCGGACCGGATGAGATGCGGGGGTCAGGCCGCGAGCACCTCGCGCACGCGGTCAAGCATACGTTGCTCGCCCTCGCTGACGCGCTCCGCCCGGAAGCCCATGAAGCCGCCTTCCTTGGCCGCGTCGGCCGCGGCCTGGGCGGCCCTCACGAGCCAGTCGCGGAAGGCGGACGCTTCCTCGGGGGTGGCCTTCTCGGTGACGAGGCGGTTCGCCTCCCCGAGCTCGGCGAGGATCTCCTGGCCTGCGGCCGCGCCCTTGGGCTTGAAGTCGCCGACCGGATTCTTGTGCTGATGGGCCAGCTCCGTCACGTCCTTGGCCAAGGCGTCGACCAGCTCGCCCTGACCGCCGGTCTTGGCGACGTCGAGGACCGTCCTGACCGTGGCCATCGACTCCTTCACTGCCTCGATCGGCCCTCCCGGGTCGGCCAGGGTGATGGCCATCCCGGCCACGATCGGCGCCCGCCGCAAGCGGGCCCACTCCTCCTCGCTGAAATCCGCCTTGGTGGTCATGCGCGAAGCCTAGGCCGTCCTGATCCCGAGATGTGGCGACGGGTCGGGTTCATCTCACGGGTTTGGTCTTGCGCGGCCAGGTCTTTTTCGCCAACCAGGAACCCCACGAGGACGGCTTGGTCGTTAGCTCCACAGTGCTGACTTGACCCCCCAGTGGGGGGCAAAGTCATCAATGCAGCGGCTCGACCGGTTGATCGGTGCCCAACGGGTAGCGAGAGAGAGTCCATCTAGGCGCTACCAAGTAACCGCGGCCGGCCGGGCTTGTACATTGAGAGAGGGGAGGGGTGTTCTCGAACTCGACTCGACCGGCCCGCGGGGCCGGCCGGAGGTCGCGCTCAGATGAGAGACCGGCTGACGAACATCCCCCATAAAACCGTTGCGCCGCGCACGCGCCTCACCCGGCTGCGCGTGCGGATGTGGCCCATCCTGCAGACGGCGGCCGCCGCGGTGGCCGCGTGGTACCTGGCGCGGCTGCTCACGGGCGAGGAGCGGCCGGTGTTCGCATCCATCGCCGCCGTTATCTGCCTGGGCGCCACCATCGGGCGCCGAAACGAGCGTTCGCTGGAGCTGATCGGCGGCGTGGTGGTCGGGATCGCGGTGGCCGACCTCCTGGTCCGGGCGATCGGGACCGGGCCGCTGCAGATAGGGCTGCTGATCGTGCTGGCCATGGCGGCGGCGGTGTTGCTTGGCGGCGGAACGCTGCTGGTAACCGAGGCCGCGGTGTCGGCGATCATCCTCGCTTCGCTCGAGCCTGCTCCCAGCGGGCTGTCGGCCGACCGTCTGATCGAGGCGCTCACCGGCGGGTTCGTCGCGTTCGCGGTTAGCTCACTGGTGTTCCCGCTGAACGCGCAGCTCCACGCCGGCCGGGCCGCGCAGTTGGTCTTCGCCCAGCTGGGCCGCACCCTCGAGGAGGTCGCCGGGGCGCTGCGCGCGGGCGACGTCGGGCAGGCTGAGGCGGCGCTGGTGGCCGCGCGCGAGCTCGACCCCGACGTTCGCGACCTGGAGGAGGCGCTGCAGGCCGCGCGGGAGACCGCGCGGTCCTCGCCGGTCCGACGCCCGGGGCTGGCGGAGCTGAACCGCTCCGCCAGCGGGGCCCGTCATCTGGATTTCGCGGTTCGCAACACGCGTGTGCTCGCGCGCCAGGTGCTCCGCTTCCTGCGCGCGGGCCAGCAGGCGCCGCCCGACCTGTCCGAGGCGGTTCGCCAGCTGGCGCTGGCCGTTTGGGCGCTGGCCGCCGAGTTCGAGGATCCGGCTCGGGCGAGCGAGCTGCGGCGCCACGCATCCGACGCCGCGGCCCGCGCGCTCTCCACCCACGGGCCGGGCGCCGATCTGGCCCTGAGCGAGATCGTCGGCCAGGTGCGCTCCACGGCCATCGACCTGGTTCGCGCCTCGGACGCGCTGGCCCCGGACGGCGGGCGCCCGGGCGAGCTCTCCACCGAGGAGCTTCTGCTGAAGCTGCCCGAGGACGGCCCCGGGGCGCGGCAGGCGGCCTGACCGCTGCCGGCCAGTCTCGCCCCGAAGCGCCCGACTGGCGCCGCACGGTGCACGGCGTCGGGGACCTGCACGCGGGGGCCATCCGCCCGCAGCGGCTGAGGCGCGTGCTCGAGGACGTCACGTCGCTGCCGGCGCCGGCCCTGCACCTGCAGATCGGGGACGCCACCGAGCACGGCGTCCGCGAGCAGGACGACATCGCCCGCGACTGGCTCGAGCGGCTGCCCGGTCCGTACCGCACGATCCTCGGCAACCACGACATCATGCGCGGCCGAAGCGTCGCGGCCTGGGCCCGGGCCTACGGCCTGGACTCGCAGAACTTCGTGATCGACCTGCCGTTCGTCCGCCTCCTAGCCGTGGGCCCGCAGGGCCCGGGCGAGGGACGACGCTCGGGATTGCTGAGCGACCGAACGCTCGACTGGCTCTCCCGTCAGCTCGCCCGCAGCCCGCGCGGCTGCTGGATCGCCTGCCACTGGCCCCTGCGCGACACCGTGGGCGGCGACCCGCGAAGGAACTTCACCTCCCGGATGCTGGGCTTTCACGCGAAGCCGGACGGCGAGCTGCGGGAGCTCCTGGCCGAGCAGCCGAACGCCCGGGCCTGGCTCTCAGGGCACACGCACTCGCCGCTGGGCGCTCCGGGGCTCGTGACCCGCGTCCGGCTGGGCCGCGGGCGCACCATCGTGGCGGTCAACCTCTCCGCGCTGGTGGGGGTCGGCAAGCGGCGCGAGCCGACCGACCCGCTGCGCTCGGTCTACCTGACCCGGCGCCCGGGCGGGATGGAGGTGCGCTTCCGCGACCACGGCGAGCGACGCTGGCTGCGGGTGGGAGGCGAGCACGTGCTGCGTGTGGTCGACCTGTAAGAGTGGCGGAGGCATGGAGGTCGTCCTCGTCCGCCACGGAGAGACCGAGTGGAGCCGCGACCTGCTCCACACCAGCCACACCGACATCCCGCTCACTGACAACGGGCGGCGTGAGGCGGAGCGCCTGCGCGACGCGCTGAGCGGGCGCACCTTCGAGCTGGTGCTCAGCAGTCCGATGCAGCGTGCCGCCGAGACCTGCCGGCTCGCGGGGCTCGACGGCGTGGCGGAGACCACCGACGCCCTGCTCGAGTGGGACTACGGCGAGTACGAGGGCATCACCACGAAGGAGATCCGGGAGTCGCGCCCGGGCTGGTTTCTCTGGCGCGACGGCTGCCCCGGAGGCGAGACGGCGGCCCAGGTGGGCGCACGGGTGGACCCGCTGGTGGAGCGGCTGGCCGGGATGGAGGGCGACGTCGCGGTGTTCTCCCACGGCCACCTGCTGCGTGTCCTCACGGCCCGTTGGCTGGGGCTGGAGCCCGAGGCCGGCGCGCTCTTCGCGCTGGGCACCGGCACGCTCTCGATCCTCGGCTGGGAGCGCGAGACGCGGGTGATCAGGCGGTGGAACGCGCCCGTCGCAGCCGCCCCCAACGCGAGCCCGGCTTCGCCGGCCGCAGCGCCCCGATGAGCGACACGATCGGGATGAACAACCCGAGGATCCCCATGATGATCTTGCGTTTGAGAACGCACACGATGCTCGCGAGCAGGCCGACGACGTGCACGCTGGTCACCAGCACGGCGAGCTCGCCGTCGTCCAGCTCCCTCCCGCCCACGCCGAGCAGCACGAACAGCGCGCGGTACAGGTCGATCCAGAACTGCGCCCCGATCAGGGCGATGACCAGCAGCACCGTGGCGGTGATGACAGCATCGATCGACTGGCGCCCCTTGGGCGCCCAGTAGACGTCCTCGAGGTTCAGCCAGAGCGCGAACTCGTCGAGGGTGAGGCCCATCCCGACCCCGAAGGCGATCGCCACGAGCTCGATCCAGGGCGTGCCGAGGGTGAAGGACAGGCCGATGTAACCCATCGAGAGCAGCAGCAGGATGCCCCAGAACATGTGGTGGATATGGGTGCCGCCCTTGGTCTCGACGTTGCCCGGCCACCAGCTCACCTGTGCCCGGATCATGTGCGCGCTGATGCGGATGAAGCCCCAGGACACGAGGAAGGAGATCAGGATGAGGAAGTGGTACTCCTTGTCCGCATCCTCGATGTGGGTGCGGTAAGCGTTGGCCACGTCGTCGAGAAACCGGTCCACCGAGGGCGATCGTAGCCGCCCACCCGGTGGGTAGGCTGGCGCGGTTCCGGACCTCGACTACACCGATCTAGTCATCGTGATCGCGGCGGCCACGCTCGCGCCGCTGGTCCTGGATCTCTCGCCGCTGCCGCGCGTCCCGTCGATCGTGACCGAGATCCTGGCCGGCGTGCTGATCGGCCCGCAGGTGCTCGACCTGGTGCAGATCAGCGCGCCGCTGGAGGTGTTCGCCGACATCGGGCTGGTCTTCCTGTTCTTCCTCGCCGGCCTGGAGATCGCGTTCGACGCCCCGTACGAGCGCCACCTCGGGCTGATCGGCCTCGCCTTCCTGGCATCGCTGGCGCTGGCCGCCACCGTGGCGCTGGGATTCGAGGCGGTCGAGCTGGTGGAGGCGCCCGCGCTGGTGGCCATCGTGCTGGCCGCGACCTCGTTCGGGATCGTCGTGGCCGTGCTGAAGGACGCCCGCCGGACCGAGGGTCGCTTCGGCCAGCTGGTCATAGCCTCCGCGTCGATGGCCGACTTCGGCACCGTGATCCTGCTCTCGCTCTTCTTCTCGCAGCGGGGATCGAGCGTGGAGAGCACGACCGTCCTGCTGCTGCTCTTCGGCGCGCTGGTCGCGCTGATCAGCCTGGTGCTGGCCGGCGCCCGCGGCTCGCGGCGCCTGACCGAGGCGGTGCAACGGCTGCACGAAACGAGCGCGCAGATAGGCGTCAGGATCTCCTTCCTGCTCCTGGCCGGGCTCGTGCTGATGGCCCAGGAGTTCGGTCTCGAGGTGGTGCTCGGCGCGTTCATGGCCGGAGCGATGGTGAGTCTTCTCGACCGCAACAACGCCGTGGCGAGCTCCGGTCTGCAGCCGAAGCTCGAGGGCGTGGGCTTCGGGGTGTTCATCCCGGTCTTCTTCGTGACCAGCGGCGCCGCGCTCAACCTGGATTCGCTGTTCTCGTCGTTCGACGCCGCCCTGCTCGTGCCCGCCACGGTGGCCGCGCTGCTGCTCGTGCGGGCGCTGCCTGCGCTGCTGTACCGGCGCTTCCTCGACCGCCGCGCGACGCTCGCGGCCGGCCTGCTCCAGGCCACGTCGCTGTCGTTCATCGTGGCCGCAACCCAGATCGGCGTCCGGCTGGGTGAGATCGAAGAGGCCACGGCCGCCGGGCTCGTGGCGGGCGGCGTGATCTCGGTGCTCATCTTCCCTGCGCTGGCGCTGCAGACGCTGGAGCGGGACCAGTGACCCAGGCGACGAGCGCCTCGAGGTCGGTGCCCACGACCTCGCGCCGCAGTGCGCGGCCGAAGGCCCCGAAGCGCTCGCTGCCCGCGAGGACGCCGTTCACCGCGACCGCGTAGATCCCGCCCGGCTCGACCTCCTCCAGACCGCTCGTGTGAAGCTTCACGCCGCCGCGCTGGCGCATGACGGCGAGAACGTCGCGCCCCCGCATCCGCAGGCGCATGACGGGGTGCTCGTAGGCGTGAACGCCGAACAGCTCCGCGTAGGTCAGCGGCCCGGCTTCCAGCCCGGGGCGGCGGGTGTTGCCGGGGTTGACGAAGGCCACGTCCGCCCGGGCGAAGGCCCGCTGGGCCTCGGCCGCCATCAGGCCCAGGCCGTCGGCGTCCACGGCGTGGGCGAGCCTTCCCACCACCCGCTCGCCGAGCGGCGCCACGCGGGCCGCGTGGGCGGCCACGTAGCGCGCCAGGTCCGGGTCGGGAGCGATGCCGCGATGGCGGGTCGAGGCCAGCAGCGCCGACTTGGCCACGATGTCGCCGTTGGCCCGGTCCACCGTGATCGCCACCCGCTCGAAGCCGATTCCATACGACTCCGACTCGACCACCAGCTTGCCTCCCACCGTGAGGTTCAGCTTCGAGTGGGTGTGGCCCGCCACCACCACGTCCACCGAGTCGTCCATCTCGGCGGTCTCGTCCACGATCTCGCCGGTCGCGCCGGCGCCCGTCTGAAAGGCGCCGGAATGCGCGAGCACGACGATCGCCTCCACACCGCGGCGGCGCAGCTCGGCCGACCAGCGGTTGACCGTGTCGGAGATGTCGGCGAACCGGTACGGACGCCGGTGCTCGGGGAGCAGCCAGCGCGGCGTCTCCTCGGTGGTCACCCCGATGAAGCCCACGCGGACGCCCGCGCGCTGCACGATCCGAAAGGGCGGAAGGAGCGGCCGGCCGCTTTCCCGCTCGATCGTGTTGGCCGCGACGTACGGGTAGCGGGCGCCGCGCAGCAGCCGCAGCAGCTCGGCGCCGCCCTCGTCGAACTCGTGGTTCCCGACGGTGCCCACGTCGAAGCCCATGCGGTTGGTGGCCTCGATCGTGGGCTCGTCGTTGAAATGGCTCGAGACGAGAGGGGAGGCGCCGACCATGTCGCCGGCGTGCACGGTGATGGTCCGGCCCGGATGAGAGCGGCCGGCCCGGGCCAGGTGAGCCGAGAGCCAGGCTGCGCCGCCGACGTCCGGCGCCGGCGGCTCCAGATGCCCGTGGAAGTCGTTCACCCCGAGCAGCTGGAGCTCCACCAGGCCGGCCTGCGGCGGGTCGGACGGCTCGTCGGCGCCGGCGTTGAGCCCGAGCAGGGCCGCCAGCAGCGCAGCGCCGAAGGCGGCAGCGCCGGGAAGCAGGTGGCGTGGGTCGGTAAGTCGCAGCACGGTGGCTCCTCGGGCGTAGTCGTCTGGGCTTCGTCCAGGGAGGGCGTCCCGCGGGGGACCTACTCCGTGACTCGAACGCTACGACCGCCGTGCGGCGCGGTTGTCACCGGGCCATGAAGACGGCGTGAAGCGGCTGTGAAGTCCGCACCGACCCGGGTAGATTGGTCGCATGAGGGTCATCGACTGCGACTGCGGCCGCACGCTTCAGGCGGCGAACGACGACGACCTGCACAAGGCCACGCGCGAGCACTTCGACCAAGAGCATCCGGACATGAAGCTCACGGACGACCAGGTCGGCGAGCTGGTGGCCGAGCGGGCCTACGAGGCCAGCGACAGCTAGCCGCGCTCTACGGGGTGCCCCAGGCGCCCCCAGAGCGGCACGCCGCCATCCACGACGTGGATCACCTCGCGCGCGCCGTAGCGCGCGAGCAGGCTGGCCGCCGTAGCGCTGCGCTGGCCTGACGCACACACGGCAGCGACCGGGCGGTCCGGGTCGAGCGCGTCGGGCAGGGCGTGTATGTCGTGGTAGGGCGCGTGCAGCGAGCCGGGGATGTGCCCCTCGTTCCACTCCGAGCGCTCGCGGACGTCCACGATCTGAAGGCCGTCGCCGTGCTCGGCCATTTCCTCGACGGTCATCCGCTCGATCCGGTCGACCTCGCGGCGCTCGGCGCGCCAGCTGGTCATCCCCCCGGCCAGGAAGCCGCCGAGCTTGCGGATCCCGACCGCGGTGGACAGCTGCCCGGCCACGCGAGCGTCCTCGTCGTCGCGCCCGATCAGCACGATCTCCTGCTCGCGGTCGGCCACCCAGGAGAGCTTGGTGCCGAAGCCCTGCCGCAGCATCGTGATCGAGACCGCGCCCGGGATGTGCGCCTCGTCGAACTGGAGGTCGGTGCGGACGTCGACCAACAGGGCGCCCTCGGCCTGGCGCAGGTCCACCTGGCGCGGGGTGAGGGGCATCAGCTCCACCCCTGCGGTGAGCAGCGGGCCGCGGTTGAGGTCCACGACCGCCTGGAAGTTCGGCGGCTGAGGGCCGAGGCTCGCGAGCGTCCGCTCCACGAACGCGTCCTCGCCGGGCTCCTCCAGGAGCGGGTTGTGGCGCCGCTCGAAGCCCACCGTCGAGGAGATCTTGAGGTCCATGCCCGGCCCGCCGCACAGGGAACCCCCGAGGTGGCCGGGCCACACCTCGGTGTCCGGCGGCAGGGACAGGAGCCGCTCGTGCAGGCTGCGGAAGACGCCCCGCGCGCCCTCCTCGCGGTCGACGGCCAGGTCGGGCCGGGCCACGTCGCCCACGAACAGGCTGTCCCCCGTAAGGACGGCCCAGGGTTCTTCGCCGCGCGCGGTGTCGATGAGCGCGAACGCGGTGTGCTCGGGCCGGTGCCCCGGCGTGTGCAGGGCGCGCACCCGCAGCGCGCCCAGGCCCAGCTCGAAGCCGTCGTCGAACGGCTCGTGCTCGTAGGCCGGCTCCGCCAGCCGGTGGATGTGGATGGTCGCGCCGGTGGCCGCGGCGAGCCGGCCGTGGCCCGAGACGTGATCGGCGTGATTGTGCGTCTCCAGCACGTGGTCGATATTGACGCCCAGGTAGCGGGCCAGCTCCAGGTACTCGTCGATCTCGAAGCGAGGGTCCACGACCGCCGCTACGCCCGCGTCGAGGTCGCCGATGAAGTACGAGGCGCAGCCGAGGTCATCGTGTGTGATCTGCCGGAAGATCACCGCGTCCTGATCATGCCAGGGCGATTAGCTATCGACGGCGCCGGGTAAGAAGCGAACTGCCGTAGACGGGGAACCACGACGGAGGTGCCGAGGGGGATGGTCGACGACCGGACCGTGCGCGAATGCCTGCACGATCAGGCGTTGTCGGACGTCGAATGCGACGTTCCGCCCGAGCTGTCGTTGTCCGAGTGGCGCGTGTCCCAGCCGCTCAGACAAGTGCCTGAACGACCATGGTCGCGCCTGAGGCGAGCAGCACTGCGCCGATCGCGCGCAGAAGCGCCTGTTCGCTGAGCCGGCCCGTCAGCTGAGCTCCGATCAGTGCCCCGGGAACCGAGGCGGCGGAGCCGAGCGCGAGCAGGTCCCAGTCGACGCCCCCGGGGGTGTGGCCGATGACCCCGGCCAGACCCACGCACACGCCGACCGCCAGGTTGGTGCCCACCGCCCGCGCCGGCGCCTCACCCACGTAGCGCAGCAGCGCCGGCATCCGCAGCGAGCCAAGTATCAGGCCGATGAACCCGCCCAGCAGGCCGATGAGCGCGCCCGCCGTCACGGCGGCCCGGATGTCCAGGTCGGCCGGATCCCGTGCGGGCGAGGGCCGCTCCCGCCGCGGACGCACCAGATCGACGCCGAAGTAGAGGAGCGCGGCGCCGATCGCGGCCAGCAGGGCATCGTCGGGAAGCAGGCCCGACAGCCAGCCGCCGACGACCGCCCCGGCCATCGAGGGCGGCGCCATCCAGGCGAACAGGCGCCAGTTGATCCGGCCGGCGCGGAGGTGCGCCAGAACGGCCGCGAGCGCCGCCACGCCCGAGATGCCGATGTTCGCCCCCGCGCCCTGCGCCGGCGAGCTCGCCACGAGGAGCACCGCCGGCAGCCGGATGTTGCCCAGCACCAACCCGACCAGGCCGCCGGCCAACGCAACCGCGAAGCACCAGAGGCATAGGGCGACGAGCTCAAGCGGGTCCACGGCCGCGGCAGTCTGGCGCAGAACCTCAAGCGAGAATCATTCTCAGTAAGGTCGAGACGCGATGCGCCGCACCGCTCCTTGTCGCCGCAATGCTCGCCAGCCGGCGTGTCGCTTGCCGCCTGCGGCGACGGCGGCTCGTCGGGCGGCGGCGCTGAGCTGACCGCAGTCGCCACCACGCCCCAGGTGGCCGACCTGGTGCGCAATGTGGGAGGCCGGCGGGTGGAGGTGGAGACGATCGTGCCGGCACGCGCCGACCCGCACGATTACGAGCCCCGTCCGAGCGACGCGGCCGCCCTCGCCGACGCCGCGCTGGTCTTCCGCTCCGGCGGCGACGTGGACGAGTGGCTGGACGACGTGCTCGACAACGCCGGGAGCGAGGCGCAGACCGCGACGCTGATGGATTCCGTGCACACGCGCGCGGGCGACCCCCACTGGTGGCAGGACCCGCGCAACGGGATCATGGCCGTGCGGGCGATCGAGGCCGCCCTGGCCGAGGCCGACCCCGAGGGCGCCGCCGCCTACCGGCGCAACGCCGAGCGCTACCTCGAACGGCTGCGCAGGCTCGACGCCGAGATCGCCGCCTGTGTCGAGCGCGTCCCGCCCGAGAAGCGCAGGATCGTGACCACCCACGACTCGCTCGCGTACTTTGCCGACCGCTTCGGCATCGAGGTGGTGGGCGCGGTGATCCCCTCGCTCTCGACCCAGGCCCAGGCCTCGGCCGGGGACGTGGAGCGCCTGGTGGAGCAGATCCGGGCCGAGGGCGTGGAGGCGATCTTCCCCGAGGGCGCCCTGAGCGCGAAGCTCGAGGAGGCGATCGCGCGCGAGGCCGACACGGCGCTGGGCAGGCCGCTGTACGCCGACTCACTCGGGCCCGAGGGGACTGAGGCGGGCACCTACCTCGGCGCGCTGGCGGCGAACGCGCGCTCGCTCGTCGACGGGATGAGCGGCGGCCGCGCGCGCTGCGCGGTCAGGCCTTGACGGGCGGCGCGGCCTCCGCGCCCGGGCGACCGTCGGCGTCGCGACGGGCGAAGTAGTCCTCGCCCTCGATGCTGAAGTGCGGCAGAACCCGGTCGAGCCAGCGGGGCAGCCAGATCGTCCTCCTGCCGGCGACCGTGATCAACGCGGGCACGAAGAGACAAACCACGATCGCGTCGATCGCGACCGCCGTGGCCAGGCCGAGGCCGAACTGCTTGATCGTCGGGTCGCCGTTCAGGACGAAGCTGCCGAACACGCTGAACATGACGAGCGCCGCCGCACCGATGATCCGCCCCGAGTAGCCGAGTCCCTCGATCACCGTCGCGCGGGCGCCCTTGCCCTCCTTGAAGTGCTCCTGGATCTGGGTCAGCAGGAAGACCTGATAGTCGGTCGAGAGGCCGAACAAGATCGCGAACATGATCAACGGCACGAAGCTCACGACCGGGATCGCGCCGTCGAGTCCGATCAGGCTCGAGGCAAACCCCTCCTGGAAGACAAGCGTGAGCACGCCGTAGGCCGCTCCGACCGAGACGAGGTTCATCACGGCTGCCTGAGCGGGGATCACGAGCGAGCGGAATCCCACCAGCAGCACCAGGAAGCTGAGCGCCGCGACCACCAGGATGACCAGCGGGAGCTTGCTGGTGATCTTCTCGGCGAGGTCCACATACGCGGCTGTGGTGCCACCCACGAAGGCCGTCATGTCCTGACCCTTAGTCGCCTCCGGGATGGTGGTGTCCCTCAGGCGCGAGACCAGGTCCTCGGTGGCGAGGTCGGACGGCGCGGTCGTGGCAATGAGCGTGTAGACGGCCGCGGTTCCCTTCTTGTTGACCAGCGGCTGCGTCACGGAATCGACGCCCTTGGTCTTCTGGAGGTCCTTGCGCAGGGTCTGGAGGCGTGGGTCGGTCGCGGGCTGCTCGGCCTTCTTCTTCTTCTGGGCGAGCTGGTTGGACTGCTTCTGCGTCTGCTGCTTTGCCTCCTGCTGTGCCTGCTGCTGGGTCGCGCCCTCAAGCTCAGCCTGCTGCTCGATCTGCTGCTGTTGCTGCTGTAGCTGCTTCTCGTTCTGAGAGATCGTGTTGAGGTTCTTCTGGTTCGGCTTCGCGGGCTTGCTGAGCTGGGTGGAGATCAGGAACGGCCCGTTGGTGCCCTCGCCGAAGCCCTTCCCGATCAGGTCGTAGGCCTGGCGAGCGGTCGTGTCGGTCGGCTCTGCCCCCACGTCCTCCTGGCCCAGGTGCATCGACAACGTGGGTATGGAGAGCGCGAGCAGGATCGCCAGCACGGCGACGATCACCGGCCAGCGGTGATTGGCGATCCCCGTGGCCAGCCTCGTCCACAGTGGGGACTGCACCTCGTCGGCGCGAGCCTTGCGGAACGGCAACGTGAGCGCCGAGACGTGCGTTCCGAGCAGCGCGAACATGGCCGGCAGCAGGGTGAGCGCGCCAAGGATGGCGAAGGCCACCGCGATCGCCGACGTGTAGCCCAGGGTCGTGACCAGCGGGATCCCGGCGACGGCGAGCGCCAGCAGGGAGATCGCGACGGTGCCGCCCGCGAACAGGACCGCGCCGCCCGCAGTCGCGAGCGCGCGCCCGATCGACTCGTGCACCTCCATGCCCGCGGCAACCTGTGCGCGGTGCTTGGTCACGATGAACAGCGAGTAGTCGATCCCGACCGCGAGCCCGATCATGGTCGCCAGCGTGGGCGCGGTCGTCGGGATGTCGGCGATGTGGCTGAGAAGCGTCACGACGCTCAGGCCGCACAACAGGCCGAGGACGGCGGTGAGGATCGGCAGCCCCATCGCCACGGCGGAGCCGAACACGAGCAGCAGGATCACCATCGCGGCCGCAATGCCGATCTTGTCGCTGGCCCCGGTGTCCGGCTTGGAGAGCTCCTGGCCGACGTAGCCGCCGATGGCCACCTGCAGGCCCGCCTTCTTCGCGGGATCGGCGGCGTCGAGCACCGCGTTGCCCTCGTCCACGGTGATGCTCCCCTGGCCGACGTCGAGCGCGACCGAGATGTAGCCGATCTGCTTGTCCTTGCTGAGCGCGTTCTTCCCGGCGTCGCTCAGGGGGCTCACGGCCGCGGTCACGTGCGGCGTCTTCTTCAGGGCGCTCACCGACGACTTGATGGCCTTCGAGTACTTCGAGTCGGTCAGCTTGCCGCTCTCGGTGGCCACCACGAGCGGGTTCGTTCCGTAGGCCTGGCTCGGGAAGCGACCGCTCAGGAGGTCGGTGGCGCTCTGGCTGCCGGTGCCCGGCAGGGTCACGTTGTTGGTGGTCTGTGACCCGGCCTGACCGGCGACGATCACCAGCGCCACCACGAGAACGACCCAGAGCCCCAGCACCACGAAGCGCCAGCGGGCGCACGCACGGCCGAGTTTGTAGAGCAGCGCCGGTCATCGGAACCTCCTAACGCCCCGAGACGAGGAGAGCGAACCTTGCGCCACAGTATGCGGTTGTGTTCGGCATGAAGCAAGTCCTCCGCATGCCCCCGACACCGCACAAGGCGGGGACCCGCGGGTTTCCCTACGGTTTAGACCGATGAGGTGGCGCGGCAGCTGGGGCACTCGCCGCGCAGCGTCACGTCGTGGGCGTCGATCGCGTAGTCCACCCGATCGGCCAGGCGCTCGATCGCCCGCTCGAGCTGGGGATCGGCGAACGCCGCCACCTCGCCGCAGCTGTCGCACACGAGGTGGTGATGATGCTCGCCGCTGGGGTCGAGCGGCTCGTACCGGGCCACGCCCTCCGCTGCGTCGACGCGCCGGGTCAGGCGCAGCCGGTCGAGCAGCTCGAGCGTCCGATAGATGCTGGCGACACCGATGTCTCGTCCGCGGTCGTGAAGGTGGTCGGCGATCTCCTTGGCCGTGACGCTGCAGCCCAGGTCGTCGAGCGTCTCGACCACGGCGGAGCGCGGGCCGCTCAGCCGATAGCCGTCGCGCTCGAGCGTCGTTCGCGCATGCCCGATCCAATCGCCCATCCCCGCCAAGGATAGGCTGCGTCGCCGTGCCCGATGTCTTCCGCACCCCAGACGAGCGCTTCGACGGGATGCCAGGCTACGGCTTCGACCCGCACTGGCACGACGCGGACGGGCTGCGCCTCCACTACCTGGACGAGGGCGGCGGCCACCCGGTGATCTGCTTCCACGGCGAGCCGACCTGGGCCTTCCTCTATCGCAAGCTGGTCGGACCGCTGGTGGCAGCCGGACAGCGGGTGGTGTGCCCCGACTACCCGGGCTTCGGGCGCTCCGACAAGCCCACCGACCGCCGCTGGTACAGCTACGACCGTCACGTCGAGTGCGTATCCGGCCTGCTGGCGGCGCTCGACCTTTCGGCTGCCACCGTTGTGGTCCAGGACTGGGGCGGTCCGATCGGGCTGCGCTGGGCGGTGGAGAACCCCGGACGGGTGGCGCGCCTCGTGATCCTCAACACCGGGCTGTTCACCGGCCGCGTTTCGAAGGGCTTCATGGCCTGGCGGGACTTCGCCGAGCGCAACCCCGACCTGCCCGTCGGCTTCGTGCTTCAGAGCGCGACGGCCACCGCTCTGCCCGACGAGGTGGTGGCGGCCTACGAGGCGCCCTTCCCGACCTCGGAGTCGAAGGCGGGAGCCGCCCAGTTCCCGCTGCTGGTCCCGATCGCGAACGACCAGCCGGGGGCCAGGGCGATGCGGGCCGTCGCCGACGAGCTCTCCCGCTGGGACAAGCCGGCGCTGGTCGCGTTCTCCGACGGCGATCCTGTCTTCCCCTACCCGAAGGCGGGCCAGGCGTTCTGCGACCTGATTCCCGGGGCCGGCGAACAGCTGCGAATCGAGGGTGCAGCGCACTTCCTCCAGGAGGACCGCGGCGAGCGCATCGCCGCGGCAATCCTGGAGTTCATCGGCTAGTCAGGCGGTCGGGACCTCTTCCTCGGCGCCCACGCTCTGCGAACCCTTCGGCGTGGCCGGCGCCTCGGCTGAAGCGGCTCGGCGCGTTGAGGATCCAGGTGCGGCCGGGCAGCGTGCCTGCCGACCGCCCTCCGTACGTTCGTTAGGGGTGCAATAGGACCTCAACGTACGACGCGTGGGCCCGACCGTGCCGGGCACTTATCTGTCGCCACACTCGGGATTAAGACCCCAGCGCCGTCGCAACGGCTTGCAAAGGGCAAGCGTCGAGACGCTACCCTTGTGCCCCTCGCGGCTGTGGCGGAATCTGGCAGACGCGCGGCGTTCAGGTCGCCGTGGGGGAAACCCCGTGGGGGTTCGAGTCCCTCCAGCCGCATCCGACTCCGGGCGCTCCTGCCCCGGCCGGCAGCAGTGCGTAGAGTCCTAGCTCTTCGCCGGCCGAAAAGGAGAGACATGCCCTACGAGGTACCGCCGCTTCCCTACGACTACGCCGCGCTCGAGCCGCACATCGACGAAGCCACGATGCGGGTGCATCACGACAAGCACCATCAGGCGTACGTGGACAAGGTCAACGCCGCGCTCGACGGAACCGATTGGGCCGATCGGCCGATCGAGGACGTCATCGCGAACCTCTCCGAGGTGCCCGACGACAAGCGCACCGCCGTGCGCAACAACGGAGGCGGGCACTACAACCACACGCTCTTCTGGGAGTGGATGTCACCCGACGGCGGTGGCGCTCCCGACGGCGACCTGGCCTCCGCGATCGACGACGCC
Source organism: uncultured Thermoleophilaceae bacterium (assembly GCA_963821275.1). Lineage (GTDB taxonomy): Bacteria > Actinomycetota > Thermoleophilia > Solirubrobacterales > Thermoleophilaceae > JACVRW01. Next base: position 304,444 of record CAWGDF010000013.1, on the reverse strand, counting down.
TTCGGCTCGTTCGACGACCTCAAGTCCACGATGAAGGACGCCGGGGTCAACCAGTTTGGCTCGGGCTGGGCCTGGCTGGTGCACGACGGCTCCGGCCTCGCCGTGGTCTCGACCGCCAACCAGGACAACCCGCTCAGTGACGGCAAGACACCGCTGCTCGGCGTCGACGTGTGGGAGCACGCCTACTACCTCAAGTACCAGAACAAGCGCCCGGACTACCTGGACGCCTGGTGGAACACCGTGAACTGGGGGAAGGTGGCCGAGCTGTACGGCGCCGCCGGCTGAGCCCGGCCCGGCGGCTCAGCGCGCGGTCCGGCGCTGGGTTGCGGTGCCGAACACGTAGTCCCAGTAGGGCGCGCTGATCCCGAACCCGCGGGTGTCGTCCTGGAAGTGGTGGCGCATGTGCAGCTCGCGCAGGCGCTTGAAGAGCGCCGTCGTCGGGCGGTGATGGTGCACGTGGTAGTGGATCATGTCGTACACCAGGTACCCGGCCAAAAAACCGGCCGCGAACACGTTCGCGAACGGGGTGCCCAGCGCGAGTACGAACAGGCCGTAGAACAGCAGCGCGAGCGGCACGCTCACCGAGGGAGGCATCACCAGCCGCAGGGGGTCGTTCGGGTGGTCGTGGTGGACGCCGTGGATGATCCAGTGCAGCCGGGCACCCCAGCCCTCTTCGGGCTCGAAGTGGAACACCAGGCGGTGCATCCAGTACTCGGTGAGCGTCCAGAAGAGCCAGCCGCCCGCCACGAGCGCGACGGCCTCCGCAGTGGTCGTCTCGCGCGCTCCGAGCGCGAGCAGCACCGCGATCGCGGGCCCGAAGATGACGACGGGCACCAGGTGGTGCACACGCGAGAGGCGGTCCAGGAAATCCGACTCGAACATCCTGGGCGAGGCCCGAAGAGCATCTGTGCGTCGCGCGTCCACGGCTTCCGAATGTACCGCAGACAACGGGCGTTTCAAGGGCGGTCAGCCGCGCTGCCAGAGGTCCCGCCAAGAGGCCAGCAGGAACTCGAGGCCGAAGGCGGCGGTGGCGCCGTAGACCACGACCTCCAGGGGCGCCGCCGCGCCGGCCAACAGGCGACCGAGCAGGTAGCAGGTGACGGTCGCGATGAACAGCAGCTTGCCACCGGTGGCGAGGGGCAGGCTTCCGGTGGTGCCCATGCGCACAGGGTCCGGCCCCGTGGCAACCGCTCTGTGACGGCCTGGTGAAGCCGGCGTGAACCTGCGGTTACCGGCGCTTTCAGCAGGGGTGCCGAATTCGGGCAGCCCGGCGCCCCGTCCGTCGAAGTGCCTCTAGCTTGAATCCGCGGGTTCGTTTCCAAAGACACGGCCAAGGGAACCTTGACGTTCGAGATGAACGCGTCCGACGGCGACGGAGTCCCGCGATGATCAGACAACAAGGAGGTAGGCATGGCTGAAGCGCTGTCCGCGGAGGCGGTGATCGAGCGCGAGATCGAGCGCTTTCAGGCGCGCTACGACCGCGCCTACGCCGAGGCACAGGAGGCCAAGGCGCAGGTGGAGAAGCTGAAGCAGGCGCTGGCCGCCCTGCGCCAGGCGGGCCCGCCCGACGCGGGCCACGGCCAGTAGGGCGAGCTCGTCCTTCCGGGTCAGGCCTGGCTGGGGTAGTACGTGACCGACCGGACGACGCCCTCCGACAGCCACACCTCCCAGGCGCCGTACCAGAGTGCCACGTCGTAGCCGAAGTCCGTGGACATGACGTCCTCGCGATCAGCCGGACCCGCGATCGCCAGCACCTCGGCGCGGGCCATGCCGATCTCGAGCCGCTTCATCGTCGCGCGGCGCGCTGCGCTTGGCGCCGTCCTTCGTGCGCGTGATCGCGTCGGCGGCGTCCCCGGCCAGGTGCGGCGAGCGCAAGCCCGCCCGCGAGTCGCTTCTTCTCCGTCAACCGCCTCGAAGGTTGTTCGCGCCCCGGGCCGCTCGGACCGCCGGAGCCGGTTTCTGTCGAGCACTGCGCTCGCGATCCCGCTGCTAGAGCGGAACCCTGCTCCCCGCGCGGGATCGCCCGTCGCTGGACTCCGCTCCAGACCGCTCGGGTCCGGTGCCCGTTTTCACCCGGGTTTCACTGAGCACCGCGCCCACGGGAGCCAGAGCGCGAGCGCGAACGCGGCCGGCTCGGAGGCGGCGGCGAGCACGAGCCCGGCCGTCACGATCCCTCCGGCGAGCCGCCTCACGCGTCGGCGTCGGCCACAGGCGGGCGGCCGTGCCCGGGCGCGGCGTCACCAACGGTCCTGATACCGACCGCGTCTGCGAGTGCTTGAGCTTGCGCACGACCCGCGCGGGTATACCACCACGACACCGGGGCGCTCGCGCTGGACCGCCCTGACACAAGACAAGGAGAGAACGATCGATGGCAAGCACTACCGCCTCGCAGGGAACCGTGTCGCTCGAGGACGCACGCCGGGTGACGGCCGCCGGTGAGGACTGCGCGAGCGAGATCGGGCAGCCGCAGAACATCGCCGTCGTCGACGCCGGCGGCAACCTCGTCTCTCACGTTCGCATGGACGGAGCGTGGATCGGCAGCGTGGACATCGCGATCAACAAGGCGTTCACGGCGCGGGCGTTCGATTTGCCGACGGCCGACCTCGCCGCCAATTCCCAGCCCGGGGGCCAGTTCTACGGCATCCAGGAGTCCAACAAGGGCCGCGTGATGATCTTCGCCGGCGGCATCCCGCTAAAGCGCGACGGCCAGGTCGTCGGCGCGGTCGGTGTCAGTGGCGGTGACGGCGAGCAGGACGGGGCGGTCGCCGAGGCCGCGGCCGCGGCATTCTGAGCGCCCCTGGGCGCGTCCAGGGTGAGGAGCTGATGAGCGACGAGCCGCGCGGCGAGCTGGAGTCCGTGGCCCGGTTCGACGGTGGCCACGGCGGCGCTGTTCCACAACGTTGTGCCATCAGCTCAGCCCGTGCCCGCGTCGAGCAGGCACCTAATGGGATGCGTCATGCTTCCACGAAGAGTGACCGCGAAGGAGCTTCTAATCCCCAGCCTGGAGACGGCCCCGGCCACGCCATCGGAGTCGCTGGACCAGCTCGCCCTGAGCGCGACGGGTCACTGTCTCGTCGGATGCGCGGCCGGTGAGGTCGCGGGGATGGCACTCGGCACCGCGCTCGGGTGGAGCAACCTCGCGACGGTCGCGCTGGCGATCGCGCTGGCCTTCTTGTTCGGCTACACGCTGACCTCGCTCCCGTTGCTGCGCTCGGGGCTTGCGATGGCTGCTGTGGTGCCGATCGCACTGGCGGCGGACACCGTGTCGATCACCATCATGGAGGCGATCGACAACGCCTTCGTACTCGCGGTTCCAGGCGCGATGGACGCCGGTGTAGATGACGCACTGTTCTGGGGAGCGCTGCTCGGCGGATTCGCTCTGGCCTTCGGGCCGGCATTCTTGGTCAACCGGGCGAATATCCGGCGCGGCAAGGGCTGTTGCCCCGCCGCCCGGTTGCCAGTCCGTGGCGCGTAGACACGCCGGAGGGCGGAGGCGGGCCGGTGCTGTGGGCCATCCGTTGTGCCAAGGGTGCCTTAGAACGAGCAAACCCGCTCTGAGAGCGGGATCGCGAAGTACCGCCACGGGGATTCGAACCCCGGTTTCCGCCGTGAGAGGGCGGCGTCCTAGTCCCCTAGACGATGGCGGCCCGTCGGCGGGCGATTGTAGCGACTGGCTGCGCACGCTCTGGGGCGCCGGAGTATCCTGTCGGCGTCCAAATCGGCCGGTGGTGAAGGGAAGTCCGGTGCGAATCCGGCGCGGTCCCGCCACTGTGACCGGGCGCTGACGCGTCGCACGAAGCCACCGGAGAGCCGACGGCCCTCCGGGAAGGCGCGACGTGGAGCCCCAAGCCAGGAGACCTGCCTCCGGCCGTGCCACCGAGACCCCTCGAGGAAGGGACGGCCCTATGACCGATTGCACCAAACGCGCGGCGCCCGTCGCGCTGCTCCTGCTCGCTCTGCTTGCCCCCGGTGCGCTGGCGGCGCCGGCGGCGGTGACGGTAAGAGTGGAAGGCACCGGCAAGACGACCTTCGAAGGCCCGGTGACCACCGACGGACACCAGGTGACCACGGCGTCGGGCGGCACTTTCAAGTGCGACGGCACGAACGGCGGACGCCCGGGGGCCCCCGGTCCGACCGCCACGAGCGCGCTCGACGACGCCTCGCGCGTCGGCGGCTTCACCTGGGACGCCACCTTCTTCAACGATCCGGCCTTCGAGGAGTTCTTCATCAGCCGCATCGGACCCGACTCCCAAACCAACACGCAATTCTGGTGGCTGGGGGTCAACGGCCGGGAGTCGAACACCGGTGGCTGCCAGGCCCGAGTCCGGGCGGGCGACGAGGTCCTGTGGGCCTACGACGGCTTCGGCAAAGTGCCGCTGCGCCTGCGCGGACCCGGCGCGGCGACCGTCGGCCAGCCGGTCGCCCTGACCGTTACCGACGCCGCCGACGGCTCGGCGGAGCCCGGCGCCACGGTGAACGGCACGCCCACGGGGTCGGACGGCGTCGCCACGCTTCGCTTCGCCACCCCCGGCGTCTACCGGCTGAAGGCCGAGCGGGCCGGGTCGATTCGCTCGAACGCGCTGTCGCTCTGCGTCGACCGGCCGGAGGCCGCCCCCTGCAGCTCGGGGGATGCGCTGGCCCCGCGCCTGCAGTGGGCCCTGCCCGGGCGCCTGGCCAGCGAGCGTGGCCGCTCGCGCACCTTCGTGCTTTCCTGGGCCGGTGACGACGGGGCCGGCAGCGGCGTGTCCTGGTACGGAGCCGACGTGCGCAGGACCGCCGACGGCGCCGGCGCCGACGCCGGCCTGTCGGACTGGCGGACGCTGCTCGGCCGGGCCGACGTGAACGCCCTGCACTACCGCGGCGAGGCCGGCGACACCTATCGCTTCCGCGTGAACGCCGCCGACCGGGCCGGCAACCGGGCCTCGGTGGAGACCGACGAGGTGACGATCCCGGTGGACGACCGCAGCCGCGACCTCTGGCGCTTCTCCAAGGGCTGGAAGCGCGTGCGCACCGACAGCGCTTGGGGGCGCACGGTGATCCGCACCCGCGACGAAGGCGCCCGCGCGCGGTTGCGCTTCCGGGGCACGCGGGTCGCCCTCGTCGGGCGCAAGCGGCCGAAGGGCGGACGTCTGCGGGTGACCCTCGAGGGGCGCGACCGGGTGCTGCGGCTCCGGGGCCGCAGCGGCCCGCGGAGCGTGCTTTGGACCAGCCGCAGGATCGAGGCGGGATCGCACACCCTGAAGATCCGCTCGCTCGGAGGCGGCCGGGTGGTGCTCGACGCGGTGGCGCCGCTGCCGTGAGACCTGCGCTTCTGCTCGCCGCTGTCGCCCTCCTGTGCGCCGGGGCGGCGCCCACGGTCCAGGCCGCCCCGCCCAAGGTCCGCCAGATGGTGGTCTTCCGCGACGGCAGCGCGGTGACCAAGCAGGTGACGGCCCGCAAATCCCTGGTCCGCGTGGGGCGCAGGCGCTGCACGGCCGGGGCAGGGACTGCGCTGGCTGCGTTGAAGCGCAGCCGGGTCGGCCGCCTGCGCCTGCGGGACTTCGGGTCCTGCTCTCGGCACCCGCGCGACGGGGCGGGCCTGTTCGTGGCGGGGATCGGCCCCGACAGGAACCGAGGCCAGGACGGCTGGGTCTACAAGGTGGGCCGGCGGGGCGCCACGGCCGGGGCCGCCGACCCGTCCGGCGCGTTCGGCAACGGCCGGCTGCGCTCCGGGCAGCGAGTCACCTGGTTCTACTGCCGGCTCGGTCCCAGGGGCTGCCAGCGCTCGCTGGAGCTGCGGACGCGCGCCGAGCCCGGGACCCTGGTGGCCACCGTGCGGGGCTACGACGACGAGGGGAAGGGCATCCCGGTCGAGGGAGCCACCGTGCGCGCCGGCGGCGCCGTCGGGCTCACCGGAGCGGACGGGATCGCCCGGCTGGCCCTCGCCTCCGGCTCCTACCGCGCGCTGGCCACCAAGGACGGCCTCGTGCGCTCGTTCAGCGAGCGGGTCGAGGTGCCGTGAGCCGTGCCCGGGTGCTGCTCGCGCTGCTCGTCCTCGCCGGCTCGGCGCCGGTCGCGACGGGCTGCGGCTTCGGCGAAGGGGAGGAGCAGGCGGGCGGGGCGCAGGTGCGCGTCACGCGCGACTTCGGGCGAACGCTGGTGGGCGCCGCCCGCGAGCCGAGCATCCGTGAGGACCAGACCGTGATGCGCCTGCTGCGCTCGGGCTTCGATGTCGAGACCCGCTACGGCGGCCGCTTCGTGCAGGCCATCGACGGACTCGAGGGCCGGGGCAGCGGCGGACAGGTCGACTGGTTCTACTTCGTCAACGGCGTGGAGGCCGACGTCGGGGCGTCCGAGTACGAGCTGTCGCCCGGCGATCGCGTGCAATGGGACTACCGCGGCTGGGGCGCAGCCATGCGGGTGCCGGCCATCGTGGGCGCGTTCCCGGAGCCCTTCCTCAACGGCCTCGGCGGCCAGCGGCGGCCGGTGAGGGTGGAGTGCGAGGAGAATGAGGCCCCGGCGTGCGAGGCCGCCAAGGAGCGCCTCGAGCGGGTCGGCGTCTCGAGCGCGGGCTCGTCGCTGGGGGCGCCGGGCACGGAGACCGTGACCCGCCTGGTGGTGGCCCGCTGGCCCGCCGCGCGGATCGTCCGCGGCGCGCCGCTGCTCGAGGAGGGGCCGGAGGCCAGCGGGGTGTTCGCCCGTTTCACCACCGGCCCCCGCGTGCTGGAGCTGCTCAACGAGTCCGGCGCCGTGGAGCGCCGGGTCGAGCCCGGGGACGGTGTCGGCCTGGTGGTGGCGCTGCGCCCGCGCGACGAGGAGCTGCTCTGGCTGGTCACCGCCCTGGACGAGGAAGGGCTGCGGGCCGGCGTCCGCGCCCTCGACGGGCCAAGCCTGCGTGACGCCTACGCGGTGGCCGCCGTGGGCGACCGCGCCCTGAAGCTCCCGCTGGGCACGCCATGACCATGGTGCCGACCTACCGCCGCCGCCCCAGCGCGCTGCATGCCACCCGGGCCGGGGTGGGCGCGGCCTTCTGCTGCGCGCTCGCCCTCGTCGGCGCGCTCAACCGGCACCCGTTGGTCCTGGCCGCAGCGCTGGCGGCGGTCCTGGTGGCGGCGGCAGCCGCCGGGGTGGGCCGCGAGGTGGGCCGCTCGCTCAAGCTGGCCCTGCCGCTGGCTCTCCTGGTGACGCTCGTGAACCCCCTGATCTACGCCGAGGGCGACACGCTGCTGATACGCGGCGGAGAGCTGCTGGGCCGTCGCTTCGACATCACGCTCGAGGCGACCGTGGCCGGGGCGCTCGCCGGCCTCCGCGTGGTGGTGGTCATCGCCGCCCTCGGGCTGCTGTCGGCTGCGGTCGATCCCGACGAGCTGCTGCGCCTCTTCCGCCGGATCTCCTACCGCTCGGCTCTCACCGCCAGCCTGGCCACCCGCCTGGTGCCGGTGCTGGCTCGCGACGCCGCCCGGATGAGCGACGCGGCCCGCTGCAGGCCCGAGCCGCCCGGCCGGCTGTCGCAGCTCCGGGCGGCCCTGGGCGGGGCGCTCGACAGGGCCGTCGACGTGGCCGCCGCGCTCGAGGTTCGCGGCTATGCGCTGGCCGGGCGCCCGCCGCGGCGCCGGCGGCGTTGGTCGCGTCACGACCTGCGCGTGGCCGCGGCGGCCGCCGGAATCGCCGGGCTGTCGCTGGCTGCCGCGATTGCCGGGATCGGGACGGTCACGCTCTATCCAACGCTCAGCCTCGCCACGGGGCCGATGGAGCTCGTCCTCTGCATAGCCCTTCCACTGCTGGCCGCCGCGCCCTTTGCGGGCCGGGCCGGGCGGCTGGGGGTGGCCCGTGTCTGAGCCGCTGGTCCGCGCCGAGCGTTTCGGCTACCGCTACGCCGAGGGCGGCGGACAGGCGCTGCGCGAGATCTCGCTGACCGTGGAGCCCGGCACCTTCACCGTGGTGGCCGGCGCCTCGGGGTCGGGCAAGTCCACCCTGCTGCGCGCCCTCTGCGGGCTCGTACCGCACTTCCACGGGGGCGCTGCCTCCGGGGCGCTCGAGGTGGGGGGGATGGACGTCCGCGCGCACGGGCCGGGCGAGCTGGCGGCCGTGTGCGGCACGGTTCTCCAGGATCCCGAGACCCAGGTCGTGATGGGCGGTGTCCGGGCGGAGCTTGAGCTGCCTCTGGAGCACCGCGGCGAAGCGGCCGCCGCGAGCGCCCGGGCCGTCGAGGAGACGGCACTGGCGCTGGGTGTGGCCCATCTGCTGGAGCGCCGCACCGACACGCTCTCGGGCGGTGAGCTCCAGCGCGTCGCCATCGCCGCCGCGATGGTGCACGGGCCAAAGCTGCTCCTGCTGGACGAGCCGACCTCGCAGCTCGACCCGGTGGCGGGCGACGAGCTCGTCTGGCTGCTGCGCCGGCTGAACGAGGACTGGGGCACGGCCGTGCTCCTGGCCGAGCACAGGGTGGAGCGCTGCGTGCCCGCAGCCGACCGGGTGCTGGCGATGGTGGAGGGGGAGATCGCCTGCGACGCCACGCCGCGGGACTTCCTCGCCTGGGCGACCGAGGGCGCACCGCTGCTGGCGACCCCCGCCGCGCGCATGTTCTCGCTCGCCGGACTGCGGCCGCTGCCCGTGACGGTCAAGGAGGCGCGCGAGGGGCTGCGGCGCGCGGGCCTGCGCGCGCAAGCGGGACCCGAGCCCGTTCCGCCGCCGCGGCGCCGCCGCCGACGGGAGCGTCCGGCGCTCGCCTGCCGCGACCTGTGGCTGGAGATCGAAGACGGCCCGGTGGCGCTGCGCGGGGTCGATGTCGAGCTGCACGCCGGGGAGCGGGTGGCGCTCATGGGCCGCAACGGCGCGGGCAAGAGCACGCTGCTGCGGCTGGCCAAGGGGCTGGAGGAGCCCACTCGCGGCCGGGTCGAGCGCTCGGGCCGTGTAGCCCTGCTGCTCCAGAACCCCGGCGACTTCCTCGTAGCCGACCGGGTGGAGGAGGATGCGGGCCCGGAAGGGGTGGCGCGGGCGGGGCTGGCGGGGCGCGAGGCGGCGCACCCGGGCGACCTCTCCGGCGGGGAGCGCCAGCGGCTGGCCCTGGAGGTGGTGCTGGCCGGCGCCGACCCGGCCGTCGTGCTGCTCGACGAGCCCACCCGGGGGATGGACCGGGCGAACAAGGACGCCCTGGCCGCGCGGATCGAGCGGCTCGCGACGGGCGGCGCCGCGGTGATGGTGGCCACCCACGACACGGAGTTCGCCGCCGCCTTCGCCCGCCGGGTGGTGCTCATGGGCCAGGGCGTGGTGCTGGCCGACGGGCCGCCGGAAGTGGTGCTGGGCGGCGGCCGGCACTTCTCGACCGAGGTGGCGCGGGTGACCGCTGGCGCCGCGCTGCGGCCCGAGCAGGCCGCCCCCGCGCTGGTGTTCGCGCGCGAGCCGGCGGAGGCGGGGCGATGAGCTGGCAGCTGTCCACCCTGGCCGTGCTCGCCCTGGCGCTCGCAGTGGGCTTCGCCTGGTTCGAGCGCGAACGCCCACCCGCGCGCGTGGTCGCGCTGGTGGCGGCGCTCGCGGCGCTCGCGGTGGTGGGCCGGCTGGCCTTCGCGGCTATCCCGAACGTCAAGCCCACCACCGACATCGTGCTGTTCGCGGGCTACGCCCTCGGGGCGGCCCCGGGCTTTGCCGTGGGGGCGGTGACCGCGGTGGTGTCCAACATCTTCCTCAGCCAGGGCCCTTGGACCGCGTGGCAGATGGCCGGCTGGGGCGCGGTGGGCGTGGCCGGGGCGCTGGTGGCCCGCCTGTCCCGCGGCCGTGAGCCCAACCGCTTCGTGCTGGCGGCCGTCTGCGCGCTGGCGGGGCTTGCCTTCGGGGCCTGGATGGACGTCTACCAGTGGACGCTCGCCGCAAGGCAGGACCTCGACAGCTACCTGGCGGTGTCCGCCACCTCGCTGCCCTACAACCTCGCCCACGCCGTGGGGAACTTCGTCTTCTGCCTGGTGATCGGGCCGCCCTTCGTGCGCGCGCTGCGCCGCTACCGGCGCCGCCTGGAGGTGCGCTGGTCGCCGGCCCCGGCGACTGTGGCCTGCGCGTTGCTGGCGCTCGCCCTGGTGGGCGCGGGACCCGCCGGCTCCGCCGACGCGGCGCCCGCGGACCGGGCGGAGCGCTATCTCCTGCGGGCCCAGAACGACGACGGCGGCTTCGGCGCGGCTCGCGGACAGAGGTCGAGCGATCTCTACACAGGCTGGGCCGGGCTCGGCCTGGCCGCTGCCGGCCGGAACCCCCGCGACGTCCGTGCACGGGGCGGGCGCTCGGTCGTCTCCTATCTCAAGCGGCGCGTGCGCTCTCTGAGAGACATCGGGGAGATCGAGCGCACCATCCTGCTTCTCGAGGCCGGCGGGTTGTCGGCCCGCGACTTCGGCGGCCGCGACCTCGTGGCGAAGGTGGAGCGCCGGCGGCGCAGCGACGGGTCAATCGGCGGCTTCGTGAGCTACACCGCCTTCGGCGTGCTCGCCCTGCGCTCGGCCGGCGAGCCGGCGGGGCGGCCGATGCTGAGCTGGCTCGTGCGCTCGCAGAACGCCGATGGCGGCTTCGGGGTCGCCCGCTCGTCGGCCAGCGACAGCGACATGACCGGCGCCGTGCTGCAGGCGCTGGCCGTGACCGGCCGTGCCCGCAGCGCCGTGGCGCGGCAGGCGGTCGCGCACCTCCAGAGCACCCAGAACGGCGACGGCGGCTTCGGCCAGATGCAGGGGCGCGGCTCCAACGCGCAGTCGACCGCCTACGCCACTCAGGGCCTGGTCGCTGTGGGGGCGGCGCGGCGAGCCGTGCGCCGGGCGGTTAGGTACCTGGCCGGCCTCCAGCGGTCCGACGGCAGCATCGCCTACTCCCAGGCGGGCGCCCAAACCCCGGTGTGGGTCACGGCGCAGGCTCTGGCCGCGCTGAGGCGCGCGCCGCTGCCGATTGCGACCGTCCCGCGCCGCCGTCCCGCGGCGCCCGCCGCGGCGCCGGAGGCCGCGGCGCCCGCGGCACAGCCGGAGAGCCCGCCCTCGCCGCCGCCCGCGAAGCCGGCGCCGAAGCCGCCCCGTTGCGGCCGGGGCCGCCGGTGCGGAGGAAGAGCCCGCGCCGGCCCGGCCGTCGCCGCGCCGGCCGGAGCCGCAGGTCCCCGAGAGCCCGCCCAGCGTGGAGGGCTCGCGCGCCCGCGCGCGCGAAGAGCCCGAGCCGACGATCCCCGCCGGCCTGCTCGCCGCGGCGGCGCTCGGGAGCGCCCTGCTGCTGCTGTTGGGCCGGCGGCAGCTCAGGCGCCGGCGCGCCGCTCCGGGCGGAGCGCCCGAGAGCATTCGCTAGCGTCGCCGCGGTGGAGACCGAGCACGCCATCCGCACCCGGCGGACCCACAAGGCGTACGGCCCCGACCCGGTGCCGCGGGAGACGCTGCAGCAGCTGTTCGAGCTGGCCCGCTGGGCGCCCAACCACAATCTCACCAATCCCTGGCGCTTTCGGGTGCTGGGACCGCGGGCCCTCGCCCGGCTGAAGGAGGCCGCGGGGCCCGAGGCCGCGGCGAAGCTCGACCGCGCCCCCACCCTGGTGGTGGCCAGCGTGATGACCAGCGGCGACCCGGTGCAGGACGAGGAGGACCTCTGCGCCGCTGCGGTGGCCAGCTACATCGTCCTGCTCGGTGCTCACGCCCGCGGCCTCGCGGGCTACTGGCGCACGCCCGCCGTGTTTCGCACCGACGCGGGCCGCGCCGCGGTCGACGCGCAGGAGGGAGAGCGGATCTTGGGCCTGATCCACCTGGGGCCGCCGCGGCAGGAGAAGGAGCCGCCGGAGCGGCTGCCGCCCGGCGACTTCGTAACGTTCCTGCCGTGATCTCCCGCGCGGACGCACTCGAGGCCCTCGAGCGCGATGCCTTCGACATCGCCGTCGTGGGCGGCGGCATCACGGGCGCCGGCGTGGCGCTGGACGCCGCTTCGCGCGGCTACAGCGTTGCGCTGGTGGAGCGCGCCGACTACGCGGCTGGCACCTCGAGCCGCTCCTCCAAGCTGGTGCACGGCGGGCTGCGCTACCTGCAGAGCTTCGACCTCGGCCTCGTCCGGGAGGCGCTGCGCGAGCGCTCTCTCATGGTCACGCTGGCGCCGCACCTCGTGGGCCCGCTGGCCATGCTGGTGCCGACCTTCGAGGGCCGGCGCCCCGACCGGCGGACCGGGGTGGGCCTGGGGATGTACGACGCGATGTCGTGGCGCAGGGGCCGGGACGAGGACGAGGAGTGGAGCCCGGCCCGTCACCGCACGGTCGAAGGGGCGGAGGCGATCGAGCTTGCCCCCGCGCTGGCCGAGCGCGCGCCGACCTCGGCGTACCTGTTCTACGACTGCCAGACCGATGACGCCCGGCTCGTTCTGACGATCCTCGGCGAGGCGGAGCGCTTCGGCGCGGTCTGCGTCAACCGCTGCGAGGCCACCGGGCTCGTGGAGCGGGCCGGGCGGGCGGCCGGCCTGCAGGTGCGGGACGTTTTCGACGGCGGCGAGTTCGAGCTCCGGGCCGCGAACGTGATCAACGCCACCGGCGTCTGGGCCGACCGGCTGCGTCCTGAGGAGCTCTACCGCGACGAGGAGGTGCCCCGCATCCGGCCGAGTCGCGGGACGCACCTGGTGCTGGCCCGCGAGTCGCTTCCCGTGGACGCCGGCGTGATCGTCCCCGCCGGCGGGGGGCGGATGATCTTCGTCCTGCCGTGGCTGGGGAGGACCCTGGTGGGAACGACCGACAACGACTACGAGGGCCCGCTCGATCACGTTCCCCCATCGCCGGATGACGTGAGTTACCTGCTGGATGCGGTCAACGACTTCTTCTCGACCGGGCTGGGGCCCGCCGACCTCACGGGCGCCTACGCCGGCGTGCGGCCGCTGATCGCAAGCGGCGATCCCAAGAAGTCGGTGGACATCTCGCGCCGCGCGGAGCTGTTCGAGACCAGCTCCGGCCTCGTGACGATCACCGGAGGCAAGCTCACGACGTGGCGCCGGATGGCCAAGCAGGCGGTCGACCGGGTCGCTGAGCGGGAGGGGCGCGAGGCGCCCTGCCGCACGCACGAGATCCCGCTCGGCGCGCCGCTCGAGCCCGCGGCGCTTGCCCAGCCGCCGGGAATCGACGGCGAGGTCCGCGAGCACCTGGCCCGCCGCTACGGCCACGCGGCACATGAGGTCGTCGCCCGGGTGGAGGCCAGCCCCGAGCTGGGCCGCCCTCTCTGCCCTGCGCTGCCCGACATCGCGGCCGAGGCCGCCCAGGCCGCGGCGCGGGAGCAGGCCTGCTCGGTGTCCGACGTGCTGCTGCGCCGCACGCGTCTCGGTCTGCTGGACGCGCGCGGGCTGTGCGCGGACGACGCCGAGGGGCCGCGGCTCGCCGCCCTGGCCATGGCGGGCGAGCTGGGCTGGGGCCGCCAACGGGTCGAGGACGAGCTTCTCGGCTGGCGCTCCGATGCCCGCGCCGAGGGCCTCGTGCCGGGCGCTGCGGCGACCTCGAGGGAGGCGGCGTGAAACTCCGGCTGCGCGGACGCACGCTCGAGTTGCGCGAACCCCTGCTGATGGGGGTGGTCAACGCGACCCCCGACTCCTTCTCCGACCCGCCCGGCCCCAAGCGCGCATCCGACGTGGTCGAGCGCGGGCGGCAGCACGTGGCGGAGGGCGCGGCCATCGTCGACATCGGCGGGGAGTCGGGTCGCACCGACACGAGGGCGGTGCCGGTAGAGGAGGAGATCGCCCGCGTGGCGCCCGCGATCGAACGGCTGGCCGCCGAGGAGGTGACCGTCTCCGTCGACACCTGGCGCGCGCCGGTGGCCCGGGCTGCGCTGGAGGCGGGGGCGGCCATGGTCAACGACATGAGCGGCCTGTCCGACCCGGAGCTCGCGGCCGCCTGCGCCCAGTCGGGCGCCGCGCTCGTGATCACCCACACGCGCATTCCTCCGAAGGTCAAGGGCTTTCCCGCCTACGCGGACGTTGTCGACGACGTGCTCGCGTTCCTCGACGAGCGCTCCGAGGCCGCGCTCGCGGCCGGCGTGTCGGGCGAGCAGCTGGTGCTCGACCCGGGCATCGACCTGGCCAAGACGCCCGCCGAGTCGATGGAGCTGCTCCGGCGCCTGCCGGAGCTGGCCGCGCTGGGCCGTCCGCTGCTGGTGGCGGTCTCGCGCAAGGACTTCGTCGGCGCGATCACGGGCCGTTCTCCGGCCGGGCGGCTGGCCGGCACCCTCGCCGCGCTCGGTGCGGCGGTGGCCGGCGGCGCCGCCTTTCTGCGGGTCCACGATGTGGCCGAGGCCCGGGACTACCTGGCCGTTCGTGCCGCGCTGAACGGAGACGCTCCGGCGGAGGAGGACCTCCGGCTGGCTCTCCGCCTGCGCCGGGAGGCCGTATGAGGCCCTTCACGATCGCCCACCTCTCCGACCTGCACTGCGGCTCTCCCCATTTCGTGCCCAGCCTGCTCGACCGTGCGCTCGTGGAGGTCAACGAGCTGGAGCCTCAGGTGGTGATCATCTCCGGCGATCTGACCGGCGACGGCCTGCGGGGCGAGTTTCTCCAGGCCGCGGAGTACCTGTCCCGCATCGCCTGCGAGCGCATCATTGTCATCCCGGGCAACCACGACTCGCGCAATGTGGGCTACGTCCACTTCGAGGAGCTCTTCGGCGAGCGCCGCTCGGAGCTTCACCACGACGGCGTCTCGATCCTGGCCGTCGACTCCACCGAACCCGACCTGGACCACGGGGTGATCGGCCGCGGGCGGTATCCCTGGATCGAGGAGCGCTTCGGCGCCCACGACGCCTTCCTCCGCATCTTCGTCCTCCATCACCACCTGCTGCCGGTGCCCGGCACGGGAAGGGAGCGGAACGTGGTGCACGACGCGGGCGACACGCTCGAATGCCTGCAGCGGGCGAACGTCCACCTCGTGCTGTCGGGGCACAAGCACGTCCCCTACGCCTGGCGACTCGAGAACCTGTTCGTGGTCAACGCGGGCACCGTCTCCACAACCCGCCTGAGGGGCAAGACGAAGCCGTGTTACAACCTGATCGAGGCGGGCGAGGAGCGGGTGACGGTCTACCGCAAGTACCCCTTCCACGAGCAGGACGCGATCATCTCCTTCGACCCGCGGACCTACGAGTACCAGAAGGACCAGTCGCTGCTCGGCGAGACCGCCCACGGCTGAGCGGGCGCGAGCGACAATGCCGCGCGTGGCGAGCGGTCCGGTCATCGCGCTGATCGACGGGGAGCACCATCCCGCCGCGGTTCGCGAGGCGCTCGGGCGTCTCGACGGCGACCGCGGCGTGGCGGGGGTGGTCTTCGTCGGCGGCGAGGAGAAGCTCGCTCCCGGTTCGCTCGAGGAGCAGTACGGACGACCGGTGCACGAGGGCCCCGAGGGGCTGCGGGCGCTGGCCGGCCGCGCCGCGGCGGTGGTGGACCTGGCCGACGAGCCGGTGCTGCCGGCGAGCGCACGGCTGCGCCTGGCCTCGCTGGCGCTCCACCTGGGGCTGGCCTACGAGGCCCCGGGCGCCCGGCTGGAGCCGCCGGTCTACGAGCCGGTGCCCTTCGACGGCCCGACGCTGGCGGTGATCGGCACCGGAAAGCGCACCGGCAAGACCGCCGTCGCCGGTCACTGGGCCGCGCTGCTGCGCGACCGGGGCGACGACCCGGTGGTCGTCTGCATGGGACGAGGCGGGCCCGCCGAGCCGGTGGTGGCCGAGGCCGGCCCCGGCATCGACGAGCTGATCGCGATCGTCGACCGCGGCGGACACGCGGCCTCGGACTACCTCGAGGACGCCGTGCTGGCCGGGGTGCGCACAGTGGGCTGCCGGCGAGTGGGGGGTGGCCCGGCCGGGGCGCCGGCGGAGTCGAACGTCGCCGCGGGTGCGGCGCTCGCCGCGTCGCTGCGTCCGGGCGCGCTCATATTCGAGGGCTCGGGCGCGTGCATTCCACCGGTCGAGGTGGACCGCACGGTCTGCCTCGTAGGTACGGGTCCGCCCGAGCCGTTCGCGGACTACCGCCTGCTCCGGGCGGATCTGGTCCTCGCGCCCGAGGGCGCGGACGCGCCACCCGGGGCGATCAGCTTCTCCCTGCGCGCCGAGCCGGCCGAGCCGCTGCCGCCCGGCGCCCGCGTCGCCCTCTTCACCACCGGCGGCCCGGCCGCGCCGGGGCTCGAGCCGGTGGTCGCCTCGGACAACCTGGCCCGCCGGCGTGCGCTCGGCGCCGATCTCGACCGCGCGGTTGCCGAGCGCTGCGATGTCTACCTCACCGAGCTGAAGGCCGCCGCCGTGGACACGGTCGCCAAGCGGGCGGGATCCGAGGGCGCCAGCGTGATTTTCCTGCGCAATCGTCCGGTCGGCGTGGACGACGTTCTCGTCAAGCTGTACCTCGATGCCGCCTGAGACGATCGTCGTCCACAAGGGGCACGGCCTGCCCTATTCGAAGGGGCTGATGGCGCAGTCGCTTCAGGCCAGCGGCCTGGCGCCCGAGCGCTCGTTCGAGCTGGCCCGGGAGATCGAGCGCCGGCTCGCGCTGCGCGGCGACACCGAGGTGGGAGTCCAGGGCCTCGACGGCCTCTGCCTGGAGGTGCTGCGCGCGGAGGAGGGGGAGAGCGCCGTGCGCCGCTTCCAGAGCTGGCGCCGGCTCGACCGTCTGGATCGGCCGCTGGTCGTCCTGATCGGCGGGACCACCGGCGTGGGCAAGTCAACGCTGGCCACCATGCTGGCCGCGCGTCTCGGGATCACCCGCGTGATCGCCAGCGACGTGATCCGCCAGGTCCTGCGGGCCTTCTTCACCGCCGAGGCGATGCCCACCGTTCACCACTCGGCCTTCGCGGCGGGCGGGCTCGAGGGCTACGCCGACCAGGCGGAACGGGTGGCTACCGGGATCGCGGCGATCGTGGAGCGCGCCGCTAACGAGCGCCAGCCGGTGATCGTGGAGGGCGTGCACGTGCTTCCCGGCGTGCTCGACCCCGACGTGCGAGAGCGCTGCGTGGCGGTCGAGGCACTGGTCGCGGTCGAGGATCGAGAGCTGCATCGCGGCCACTTCTCGCACCGCCCCGGTGACCGCCCGGCCCGGCGCTACCTCGCCGCCTTCGAGGACATTCGCGGCCTCCAGGCTCATCTGGTGGCGGGCGCCCGTGCAGCGGGCGTCCCGGTGATCGACAACGTGCAGGTGGACCAGGCGCTCGCCCGCCTGATGGTGCTGGTCCTGGACGCCGTGGAAGAGGCCACCTGACACATCCACGTGGATGACTGATCCCGAACCCCCGCACCCACGGATGACGCGCAGATGCCCTCGCTCCGGCCCGGGCCAGCCCGGGCCCTCGCGCACGGCCGTCGCTGGATCGGCCCCCACGTCCTCGCCGATAGTTCATCCACTATCGGCTTCGTCCGCGGTCGCCGCCCAGCTCGGTCTGGCGCGCCCCCGCGGGCACGCGGATCCGGAATCAATCATCTAGGGTGCGCCGCCATGGCAGTACTGCAACGCAAAGAGCTCGAAGACAGCCCGTTGGCGGACCTGCACGCGATCGCCTCGGAACTCGGCGTAGAGGGCTACCGCGCCCTTCGCAAGGGTGACCTGATCGGCGCCATCCTACGCGCCCAGGGGGTCGACGAGGACCCCGGCGAGACCGAGGAGGACATCGAGCCGGACGAGGTGCCCTCCGACGAGACTCTCGAGAGCCCGCCCGGCGAGCGTCCCGAAGCCCCCGAGGCGGAGGAGGAGCCCGAGGCGGAGCCGGAGCCCGAGCCGGAGCCTGAGCCTGAGCGGGAGCCTGAGCCCGAGGAGACCGTCGACGGGATCCTCGACATCCTGGCCAACGGCAGCGGCTTCCTGCGCGTGGGCCACTCGGAGCAGTCGCGCGACGACGTATACGTCTCGCCCGCCCAGATCCGCCGCTGCGAGCTCCGTGCAGGCGACGAGGTGAGCGGGCCGGTCCGCTCACCCCGCCGCAGCGAGCGCCACCCCTCCCTGGTGCGGGTGGAGACCGTCAACGGTGGCCCGGCTGAGCCGCCCGAGGAGCGGCCCTGGTTCGACAGCCTGCCCGCAGTCTTCGCCTCCGCCCGCCTTCCGGCGCCGGCGGTGCTCGAAGCCGTGCCCTTCGGCCGCGGCTCGCGTGTGGCCATCGTCGGGCCTCCCGGCGCCGGCTCCACCACCGTGCTGCGACAGGTAGCGGATGTCCTGAGTGAGGTGGACGACCTCGACCTCCAGGTGGTGCTGGTCGGGGTGCGCCCCGAGGAGGTGACCGACTGGCGCTCGGCCGAGGGCCTGACGGTCAGCGGCGGCGGCTTCGACCGCTCCCCGGAGGCCCAGGCCCAGGCCGCCGAGCTGGCGGTCGAACGGGCAAAGCGCCAGGCCGAGCGCGGCGGGCACGCCGCGGTGCTGGTCGATTCGCTGGAGGGCCTCCCGTCAGGCGTCCAGCGGCGCGTGTTCGGTGCGGCGCGAGCGACCGAGGACGGCGGGAGCGTCACGATCGTGGCCACCGCGGACGAGGGATCGAAAGCGCTGCGCTGGGCCACCACGCGAGTGGTCCTCGAGCCCGGCGGCAAGCCGGCCGGCGCGCAGAGCGGGACGCTGCACGCCGAACGTCTTTCCTGAGCTACTTCACCTTGAGCGTCTGCGCCATCGTGGTCGGGTGGACCTGGCACACGAGGCGGTACGTGCCCTTGGCCTGGGGCGTGACGCTGTAGGTGCCGCTTCTCCTACCGCCGTACCCCGATGAGAAGCCGCGCGGCCCGTTCGCCACGGTCACGCTGTGCGGCCGGACGCCGCCGAAGCGCCAGCTGACCGTCTGTCCCACCCGGGCGGTGACCTTCCCCGGCCGGAAGAAGTCGTCGCGGATCTCGAGCAGGTTCCCGTCGAAGGCACCGAACACACCCCGGGGCTTCGAGAGCTGGGGCACGACGAGGTCGTAGTTCGGCGTCCTGTCGAAGCGCTTGGGCCGGTTCAGCTCGGTGATGTCGTCCGGCATGCGGCCGCAACGCTTGACCGAATCGTCCGGCACGAAGTAGGTGGCCCAGAAGCCCATGGCGTCGACATGCAGGTTGTGGTTGTCGTGTACCGCCCTCCGGCGCAGCACCTCGCCCTTGGTGATCGGGATGCCCTTCATGGTTCCGTAGCTGCCGGTCCCGATCGGCCCGGGCTCGTGCAGTATCGGGCGGATGGTGTTGTAGATGTGCTCGCGCGTGCCGTGGTAGACGGGGGCCTTGAACAGCCGCCGATGGCAGCTGACGCTGCTCAGCGTCTGGTACTTCCCGCCGCCGTGCTGATGGTTGGAGGCCATGAGCAGCCGGCCCGAGAACGGGGCCGTCCATGTGCTGCTGTCCACGAAGCTGGAGCCCTTCCCGCCGCCGCCGGGCACGTCGTAGGCCATGGCCTTCAGGAGCTGCGCACAGTTGCCTATCACCAGCGGCGCGATCGACTTGCGCTTCTCGGTCGTGTAGGCGACCTTCGCGCGCACGTAGAAGCTCTTCGGCCGCTTGTAGTGGTTCATCACCATGGCGATCAGGCGCCAGTCCGGCGCCGACCCGTCCGCCTTCCGGTTGTTGATCCCGTAGCGGTCCCAGAACGCGGACATTGCCGCGTCCTGCCGGCGAGGGACGCCGCGCACCGGGTGCTCCTCGCCCCTGCCACCGATCCAGCCCGATCGGGACCAGCAGCTGCCGGGGGCCTGGTCGACACGTCCGGGGGCGAAGTAGAGGAAGTGGTGCACCATCATCTTCGAGACCGGCAGCGGCTTGGCGTCGGGCCGCTTGCTGTCGACCAGCACCATCTCCCGGAAGCCCAGGATGTAGCCCGGCTTGGCCGGCGCCTGGCGGCCGTCGGCCCGCAGCGACACCTCATGGGTGTCATGGACGTACGGCATCGTGCTGATCTTGGGGGAGTACAAGGTGAGCACCTTGTCCTTGGCCCCCGCCGCCGGCGCGAGCACCACGAGCGACGCAAGCGCCAGCACGGCGCCTGCCGCCAGCTTCCTCTTCACTCCGACCTCCCGGGGTTCTTGCAGAGCCGCTGCGAGATTATCAACCGCAGCGCCGGTAGGCGACGCTTCCCCAGGAGGGCTCCGGCGACAGCTCGATGAGCTCGTGGTTTCGGTCGGGCTGGGCGTAGCCGAACGAGTGGTCATGCTCGTCGAAAACGAGCTCCAGCTCGCCCTCCATCACGCGCTGGTCGAGCCAGGCCCCGCGGAACACCAGCCGGCGGATCCAGTGGACGAGTGACCGCTCCGACGGCCCGTTGAGCTCGGCCCAGCAGTCGTTGATGTGCTCGCCCAGTCCCGAGTGCGGCTCGGTCACCTCGCCGTTGACGGCGAGATTGACGAGGTCCTCCCGCTCCTCGTCGCCGAGCTCGCCCTCGACGAAGCCGAGCTTGGCCGCGGCCTGCTCGACGCGCTCGCCGAAGTCGCGCTCGTTGAAGGTGAAGCGCAGCTCGCCGTACTCCAGGACGTAGTCGGAGCCGGACTCGTAGTTTCCGCGGCGGGTCGTATCCATCGGCAGAGGGCCGGCGAGCGGCCGGCGTCGGCATCCTACGGCGGATTCCTGCCCCGCCGCAGCGCTGCAAGGCCGGTTGCAGAGCGGGTTCCGCCGCCCAGCCCTTCTCCGGGGCATGGACCGGGCGACGCTGCGCTGCTCCTTCCTCCCCACGGCCGCGACTCGCCGGAGCCCGGGTTGCGCAGGCCCCGTTGCCGCTGCGGGACGGGGCGAGTTGCCCGGGCCGGCTGGCGTGGGTTTGGTGTGGCCGCGGGCCGGTGCCTCTCCGGGTTGTGGGCAAACGAGTACGTGCCCGCCTACCAATGCCCTCCGTCTCACCCCTTCCTGTACGACAACAGCTACGCGCCCGCGGGCACTCGCTGCCGCACGGCGTCGGTGTCCTGGGGTTGGGGCCGATCGGCATGTCCATCACAGGATTCAAGTCGAAGCGCGTGACCGTGAACGAGATCACGAGTGCCTACACGATCGGGACCGACACCGGCTTTCCCAACTCGAGCGCGACGAACTGGGAAACCGACACAAACTCGTACCAAGTACAGCTCCACTGCACCAGCGACACCGACTACGCCGTCTTTCTCGGCTACGTCTAACGCGCGCACCGTCCGCACGATGCCTCAGATCGCGCAGCGCGTGGCGCTGACGTCGACCGGCGCCTTCGCCGAATAGGTCAGGGGGGAGACGAGCGGCCTTCGCCGGGGGGCGGATTTCCGCCCCCCGGCCCTTCTGCCGTGCATGGACCGCGCCCGCTCGCTGATGGTTGTGGAGGACGACGAGGCCACCCGGGCGTTCCTGGTGGAAAACCTGAACGCCGACGGGTTCCGGACGGCCGGCGCTGCCGGCGCCTCCGAGGCGCTGCGCGCGATCGAGGTGCGCCAGCCGGCCCTCGTGGTCTTGGACCTGACGCTGCGCGACGGCAGCGGGCTCGAGCTGCTCGACCGGATCCGGTCCGCCGATGGCCTCTCCACCCGCGTCGATCCCGACCTCCCGGTGCTCGTCCTCAGCGGCCGCGCGGGCGAGGCCGACCGTGTGCGCAGCTTCGCCCGCGGGGCCGATGACCACCTCTGCAAACCGTTCGCCTACCACGAGCTGCTCGCCCGCGTCCGTGCGGTTCTCCGCCGCACCGAGGGCCGGCGGCGGCGGGGGCTGCTTCGGGTCGGCGAGCTGACGGTCGACCCGCACACGCGGGCGGTCCGCCTGGCCGGGCGTGCGGTCACGCTGTCGGCGAAGGAGTTCGCCCTCCTGCACGCCCTCGCCGAGGAGCCGACTCACGTGTACGCCAAGGATCAGCTGCTGCGGGACGTCTGGGGTTACGCAGCACCGGGCAACACCCGCACGCTCGACGCCCATGCCTGCCGGCTGCGCAAGAAGCTCAGGCCGTCGGCGCGGCCTTGGGTGGTCAACGTGCGCGGTGTGGGCTACAAGCTCACGGAGGCCCTGTGAGCCTCGTGGCGGCGTGCTGCCTCGTCCTCGCGCTGGCCGGCCTGGGGGCGGCCGCCGCGGCGGTGAGCCGGCTGCGGTCGCGGCTCGAGGCCGTCGCCCGAGCCGAGCACGAGCTACGTGGGCCGGCCACCACCTTGCTGCTCGCCTGCGAGCGGCTGGCCCGCGATCCGAGCGCTGGGCAGCACGTGGCGGTGCTCGGTGCTCAGCTCGATCGTCTGGTGGCAGGGCTCGCCGATCTGCAGGCGGCGCGGACCGGACGCCGCCCGACCGCGGTCCGCGACTCGGTCGACCTGGGCTCGTACACCCGCTCCACGCTCGCGGTGTGGGAGGGCCCGGCGCGGGTGTCGCTCGACTGGCGGCTGGGTCCGGCCCGGATCGCCGCCGACCGCGGGCGGCTCGCGCAGGTGCTCGGCAACCTGATCGCCAACGCGGCTGAGCACGGCGCAGGGGAGGTGCGGGTGCGGGGTCGCCGGGGAGCGAACGGCGTGCGGGTGGAGGTGAGCAACCCGCACCCGGAGCGGCCCGGCGCAGGGGGCCCTCCAGCGGCGGGGGAGCGCGGCCGGGGCCTCGACATCGCGGCGCGGGCCGCCCGCGACCTCGGCGGCACGCTCCTGGTCGAGAGCGACGAGCAGGCGACCCTGGCGGTGCTCGAGCTGCCCGAACAGGCCGCGCGGGCGCAGGATCGCGCGGCGTGAGGGCTCGGCGCCGCCGTGGGCTCGTGCTGCTGTCGCTGGCGCTCGCGAGCGGAGGCCTCGCGGCCTCGCAGGTCCACCAGCGCGAGCGCCAGGTGGAGGCTCAGGTCGGTCCGCTGGTGGACGTGCTGGTCGCCGCCCGCGACCTGCCGGCCGGCGCCCGCCTGGGCTCCGGCTCGGTCGCGCGGCGACAGGTGCCGGCCCGCTTCGTGCCACCCGACGCCTTCACGACCCCGGCGGGCGTGACGGGCGCGCGGACCGCTGCCGCGCTGGCTGCCGGCGGCTATGTGACGGCCGCGCACCTCCGCGAGCCAGGTGACGGCGCGCCCGGGGGCGCCGGTTCCGGCCTCGAGGACGGCGAGCGCGCGCTCGAGGTGGCGGTCAGCGGCGGGAGCGCGCTGGCGCAGGCGGCGGTAGGCAGCCGCGTCGACGTAGTCGTCTGCACCGAATCGCGGGAGGGCGCGGGCCGGGCGTTCGTGGCGCTGGAGGACGTCGAGCTGCTGGGCCTGCGCGCCACGGGCGGCGCAAGCGCCCTGGAGACCGGGGAGGCCGTCGGCGCAGCCGGCGCCACCGCCGACGCGACGGCCGTGCTGCGCGTAACGCTGCGCCAGGCCGTCTACCTGACCGCGGCCGAGAACTTCGGCCGCGAGGTGCGCCTGCTGGTGCGCCCGCCCGGCGACCGCGGCCGCACGGCCGGCGCGTCCACGAGCGAGGAGGAGCTGTGAGGCTCGCGATCCACCCGGCCGGCGGACCCTTGGTTCCTTTGCGTCCTATTCGGCAACCAGCGAACCAAGGGTCGAAAGCCCGTCCCGGCCCGGCGCGGCCATCACGGTCCCACGGCCGCCTCGAGCACCTCCACGCTCCCGTCCGGCGCCCCCAGCAGGGCGCGCTCGGCCAGCCCGATGAACAGGCCGTGCTCCACCACCCCGGGCACCAGCTTGAGCTGCGGCCCGAGGGTGTCCAGCCGCAGGCCCGGGCCGAGTGGGCAGTCGAGGATGTGGTGGCCCTCGTCGGTCACGTAGGGCTGCCCGTCCGCCCCGGTGCGCAGCTCGCCCTCCGGCAGGAGCGCGGTCAGGCGACGGCGGGTGTCCCGCCACGCGAAGCGCACCACCTCGACCGGCAGCCGGAAGTGCTCGCCCAAGCGGTCGACCTTCTTCGGGGTCTCCGCCACCACCACGAAGCGCCGCGCGGCAGTGATCACGATCTTCTCCCGCAGGAGCGCGCCGCCCCCGCCCTTGATCAGGCGCAGCTCGGGGTCGACCTCGTCCGCGCCGTCGAGCGCGAGGTCCAGCTCCAATGAGCCGTCGAGCTCCACGATCTCGATCCCCGCTTCGCGGGCGAGCTCGGTCGTGCGGTTGGAGGCGACGGCGGCGCGCACCGCCACGCCGCGGGCTCGCAGGTGTTCCACAACCTTCCATACGGCGCGCCCGGAGCCCAGGCCGATGGTCATCCCCGGCTGTACCAGCTCGACGGCAGCGGCCGCCGCCGCCTCGCGCGCGCTCGCCTGGGGGTCGCCCACGATCGCAGCATCGCACGCGCGGACCGGCCTGGCCACCACGCGGCGCACGCTGCATCTGGCGGCCGCGGCGGTGCTGATCGGCTTCGGGCCCTTTCGCTTCCTCAAGCCACGGCTCTCCGCGCTGGACACGGCGCCGGGCTCATGGTCGCCCCGCTGCTGATTGGCCGCGGCCTTCGTGATAGCAGGCGTGGCGACCCTCCTCAGCTGAAGGCCTCGCGCCGCGGGGCCGGCGCGCGCACACTCCGTCAGGGCGCCTGACCACCCGCTAAACTTACGGAACGTAAGCTTCTTCCCTTGGAGAACCAATGACCATGGAGACACTCCTGCTGATACCGGTGGACGACTCGGTCGTCTACCCGAACATGCAAGTGACGCTCGCGGTCGACGCGGGCAGCGAGGAACGCGTGGTGCTCGTGCCGCGCGAGGGCGACGAGTTCGCGAGCGTCGGCACGGTCGCGGCCGTGGTCGACCAGGTGCGGCTGCCCGGCGGCGCGCGTGCCGTGTCGCTCGACGGCCAGCACCGCGCCCTGATCGGGGCGGCGAGGACCGATGCGAGCGGGGCGCTTCGCGTGGAGGTGACCGCGCATCCGGACGACGTTCCGGTCGACGGCCGCACCCGTGACCTCGAGCGCGAGTATCGCGCGGTTGTCGAGGAGATCCTCGAGCTGCGCGGCGACGACGGCCGCGTGGCCGCGTTCGTGCGCTCGATCACCGAGCCGGGCGCACTGGCCGACACCTCCGGCTACTCGCCCGACCTCAGCTTCGAGCAGAAGGTCGAGATCCTCGAGACCCTCGACGTGACCGAGCGGCTGGAGAAGGCACTGGGCATGCAGCGCGAGCGGCTGACCGAGCTCCAGGTGCGCCGCCGCATTCGCGACGACGTGCAGTCCGGCGCCGAGAAGCAGCAGCGCGAGTACTTCCTGCGCAAGCAGATGGAGTCCATCCGCAAGGAGCTGGACGAGGACGACGCGTCGATCGTGGACGAGTACCGGACCAAGATCGAGGAGGCCGGGATGCCCGACGACGTGCGCGAGCAGGCCGAGCGCGAGCTGGGCCGGCTGGAGCGCATGGGCGAGCAGTCGGGCGAGGCCTCGATGATCCGCAGCTACCTCGACTGGCTGATCGCCGTGCCGTGGAGCGGGCGCTCCGACGAGCGGCTCGATCCGGTCCACGCGCGCGAGGTGCTCGACGCCGATCACGCGGGGCTGGAGGACGTCAAGGACCGCATCGTCGAGTACATCGCCGTGCGCAAGCTGCGGCAGGAGCGCGGCATCGCGGCCGACAAGCGCTCGGGCGCGATCCTGACGCTGATCGGCCCGCCCGGCACCGGCAAGACGTCGATCGGCGAATCTATCGCCCGGGCCACGGGCCGTGAGTTCGTACGGATGTCGCTGGGCGGCGTACGCGACGAGGCCGAGATCCGGGGCCACCGGCGCACCTACATCGGGGCGCTGCCCGGCCGCTTGGTCCGGGCCCTGCGGGACGCCGGAACGATGAACCCGGTGATCATGCTCGACGAGGTCGACAAGGTCGGCGCCGACTGGCGCGGCGACCCGAGCGCGGCTCTCCTCGAGGTGCTCGACCCAGCTCAGAACCACTCGTTCCGCGACCACTACCTCGATGTCGAGCTCGACCTGTCCGAGGTCGTGTTCATCGCCACGGCCAACATGGCCGAGACGATCCCGGCGCCGCTGCTCGACCGCATGGAGGTCGTGCGCTTCGACGGCTACACGACCGACGAGAAGGTGGCGATCGCCCGTGGCTACCTGTGGCCGCGCCAGCGCGAGCGCAACGGGCTGCGCGAGGACGAGGTCCAGATCGGCGACGAGGCGCTGCGCGCCGTCGTCACCGACTACACCCGTGAGGCGGGAGTCCGCAACCTCGAGCGCGAGCTGGGCACGCTGCTGCGCAAGACGGCGACGAGGCTCGCGTCCGGGGACATCGAGGCGCCGGTCGAGATCGGCGCCGAGGACCTGCGCGACGCGCTGGGCCGCCAGCGCTTCTTCCAGGAGTCGGCGGAGCGCACGGCGGTGCCGGGCGTGTCCACCGGCCTCAGCGTGACCGGAGCGGGCGGCGACGTCCTCTTCATCGAGGCCACCTCGATGCGGGGCAAGGATGGCCTGGTGCTCACCGGCCAGCTGGGCGACGTGATGAAGGAGTCCGCGCGGATCGCGCTCTCCTATGTGCGTGGCCACGCCGACAGGCTGAGCATCGACGAGGACGAGTTCGACGGGCGGGAGTTCCATCTCCACGTGCCCGCGGGCGCGATCCCCAAGGACGGCCCGAGCGCGGGCATCACGATGACCACCGCGCTCGCTTCACTGCTGAGCGGACGGCCCGTCAAGCACACCGTGGGGATGACCGGCGAGGTCACCCTGCAGGGACGGGTGCTGCCGATCGGCGGGCTCAAGCAGAAGGTGCTGGCCGCCCACGCGGCGGGCCTCACCGACGTGATCCTGCCCGAGCGCAATCGGGCCGACCTCGACGACGTCCCGGAGGAGGTCCGCGAGGCGATGACCTTCCATCCGGTGATGACGGTCGACGAGGTGCTGGATCTGGCGCTCGAGCCGACGCCGGCCGCCGCGCTGGCCGCCTAGGCAAGCCGGGAGGGGGCGCGGCCGGCCTGAAACGGCCGCGCCCCCGAATCCAAGGTTGACCCCGTCCGTCCCGGGGTAGGGACCTTGAGGTGGAGGGGGAAGCCGACTGTCCCTGATCCTTGTTCTCGGACTCGGGCTGGCCCTTGCCTCGGCGGCCGCCAGCAACGTCGGGTTCTTGATGCGCGCCCGGGGCGCCGCGGAGGTCGAAGACGTCGATGCGCGCCACCTGCTCCACAGCGCCATCGCGCTGTTTCGCTCGCGCTGGTGGGCGCTCGGCTACGCGGTCGCCGTTCTGGCCTACGCGCTGCACGTGGGCGGTCTCGCCCTGGCGCCGCTGTCGCTGGTGCAGGCGGTCCTGTCCGGCGGCATCGTGCTGCTCGGGGTCTTCGCCGAGCGTCTGTTCGGCCTCGAGCTGGGCAAGCGGGAGTGGCTCGGGCTGGGCATTGCGGCGCTGGGGCTGGCGTTCCTCGCGCTCACCGGCGGCGGTTCGGAGGAGGGCCAGGAGACGGCGGACTACTCGGTGGCGGCGATGGTGGCGTTCGAGTCCGGGCTGGTGGCGATCGGCGTCGTGTTGCTGCTCTGGTGCCGTCTGCCTCGGGCAAGGGAACGGCAGGGAGTGATGCTGGGCGCCGCGGCCGGGGTGCTGTTCACGGTCACCCACGTGGCCGTGAAGGCGACCACCGGCAAGCTCGACACCACAGTCGCCGAGTTGGCCACGTCGCCCTTCCTCCTGATCGCGATCGCCGGCGGGGTCGCAGCGTTCTTCATCTCGGCCCGGTCCCTCCAGATCGGTCCCGCCGTCCCAGTCATCGCGGTGACGTCGATCGCCGGCAACGCGTCGGCGATCCCGGCGGGGATCGTCGTCTTCGGCGACCCTCTGGGAGACGATGCGCTCATGGTCGCCCTCCGCAGCCTGGCCTTCGTGCTCGTGACCGTCGCGGCGGCGGCGATCCCGGCGCCACTTAGGGCGGCGCGCGGTCGCCATCGCCGCGGGAGGTCGCCGGCGCACAGGGCCGAGGCCGCGCTGCACCTGTAGCTAGCCTGAGCGGGGCCGAATGGAGAAGGGAAGCCCCGATTCGCGGCCGCGTGCCGGTGTCATGGCGACCGAGGGCCGCTACGCGGAGTTCGCGCTGGGCGAGCTGCGGGCCACGGCTCGCCGGCTGATCGCGGCCGATCCAGAGGGCGTGTCGCCGCGCTACCGGCTCGTCACGGCGCTCATGCGCCGGACCGGGACCTGATGCGGGCGCTCGTCGCGGCCGTCGCGCTCGGTGCTCTGATGGTCGCCGGCTGTGGCGGCGGCGACGAGAACCCGACCGGTCGCGTCGGCCCCTCCGCGGCCAACCTCGAGATCGTGGTGCGCAGCGGGGGACCGGGCTCTCCCGCGCGGCGCTCGACGATTCAATGCGCCGGGCTCGGCCCCGGCTCCGCCGGGAGCCCGGAGTGCGAGCGCCTTGGCGGGCTGACGGCGGCCGACCTGGAGCCGACCCCGGCCGCGACGGCGTGCGCCGAGGTGTTCGGCGGGCCGGCGGTGGCGAGCGTGCGCGGCGCGATCCAGGGCCAACGCGTGAGCGCCCGCTTCTCGCTGCGCGACGCGTGCGAGATCAAGCGCTGGCGGCGCAACCGGGTGCTCTTGGGCGAGCCGCCCCTGCGCCGGAGCTGAGGCTCAGATGCTCCGCGTCAAGCCGCCGTCCACCAGCAGCGCCACGCCCGTGATGTAGCTCGCCGGCGCCGAGCACAGGAACACGACCGCGGCGGCGAACTCCTCGACCGTGCCCAGCCGGCCGGCCGGCACCTCCTCGTGTGCCTGCTGCTCCGCCTTTTCCAGCGAGCCCATCAACTCACCCAGGCGCGCCGTGGCGATCCGCCCCGGCAGGGCGCTGTTCAGCGTGACCCCGTCGCCGGCGACCTGCCGGGCGACGGTCTTGAACGCGGCCAGCATCGAGGCGCGGTGGGCGTTCGAGAGCATCAGGTTGGGGATCGGCTCGCGGACGGAGCTGGACACCACGTTCACGATCCGGCCGAAGCCGCGCTCGCGCATCCCGGGCAGCGCCGTCTCGATCAGCGCCATCGGGGAGAGCACCAGCGTGCGGTACGCGGACTCCCACTGATCGCGCTCGAACCCGAGCGCATCGGGGTTCGCCGGCGGACCGCCGGTGTTGGTCACGAGCACGTCGAGCGGGCCCAAATCGGCCTCGACGCGGTCCACCAGGGTCGACGCCGCGTCGAGGTCCGCCGAGTCGTACACGTAGCCGCGGGCGCCGATCGTCTCCGCCGCTTCCTCTATGCGCTCCGGAGAGCGCGAGCTGATCGCCACCCGCGCGCCCTCGGCGGCCAGCTGCTCCGCGATCGCCCTTCCCATGCCCTTTGACGCGCCGGTCACGAGCGCCGCCCGTCCCTCGAGACCCAAGTCCATGGGCGCCAACCTACCCGGGTTCGCCCCGCCCAATGCGCCGCCGATCGTCCCGATCTGCTTCTATACCGGCCTTCAACGTCGAATTGCCGAATCTCCGCCGTCCCGACGGTGGAGAGCGGGGGACCCAACAGCGGCCGAATGGCCGCAGGGGCGAATCGCGGCGACCTTGCCGCGTAGCGCACTTTCCAGCGCGAGCCCGTCAGCTCACCTCGTAGGCATGGGAAAGGGGAGCGACAGAGGTGGGATCAATCCTGGATGCCGTGCGTCGCCCGCTGTGCGCGGGCGTGCTGGTGGGGGTCGTGGTGCTGTGCGGTGCGGGCGTGGCCTCGGCCGACCGCATCGTCGGTGCGAGCGCGGCGAGCGAGACGATGGTGGAGCGGGGCGATCGCGGCAAGGCCGTTCGCAGCGTCCAGCGGGCCCTCGGGATCCCCGCCGACGGGATCTTTGGCCCGCAGACCGAACGCGCGGTGCGTCGCTTCCAGCGCCGCCGCGGCCTGGTGGCAGACGGGGTCGTAGGGCCGGTGACCCGGCGCGCGCTCGGCCTGGCTCGGTTCAGCCGCTCGTCGGTGCGTCAGCGCTCACGACGCGGCAGCGTGCCCCGCATCCTGCAGCAGATCGCCGAGTGCGAGTCGGGAGGGAACCCGCAAGCCGTGTCGCCGGGTGGGCTCTACCGGGGCAAGTACCAGTTCAGCATCGCCACCTGGCGTGGCCTGGGCGGCCGCGGCGATCCCGCCGACGCTCCCGAGTGGCTCCAGGACCGGCTGGCGCACAAGCTGTACCGCCAATCGGGCAACGCGCCCTGGCCGAACTGCCCCTAGGGGCAACCGGGTAAGGCGTGTAGGACGCGCAGAACGTCACTCCCACCCGGACGCGCCGAGTTGGTGGAGGTTTCTGTTGGGCCCGGGGCGGGCCGGGCTTCAGGACGCCGAGGAAGCGGCCGCCGTGGCCCGGCGGCCCAGGCGGGCCACGCCCGCGAGGGTGGCGGCGCAGATGAGGCTCAGCAGCCCGTAGGGCACGGCGTCCGCGGTGGCCTCGGCGAGCGCGCCGCCGCCCCCCGACCCCAACAGGTGGCCGACCGCCCAGGCCAGGTTGGCCAGCGCGAATGCGAGCCCCTGGTCGAGCCCCGCCTCCTCGGAGGAGTCGGACAGCAGCGCCATCGCGGGGGCCCAGAACCCGCCCAGGCAGGCGATGGCCAGCATCACGGCCACACCCACCAGCACGGCGGTGGACGGGAGCGGAAGGAGCACTGCCATCAGCGCGGCGCCGGCCAGTCCGGCGCGGATCGGGAAGAGCCGTCCGCGGCGGTCGGAGAGGCGGCCCGCAAGAGGGCTCACCACCGCCTCGACCCCGGCGGTGACGAGAAAGATCGCGGCGATCGCGGCTCCGCTCGCTCCGAGGTCGTCCAGGCGCAGCGGCGCCAGCACCTCCACGACCCCGGCAAACAGCGCGGGCAGGGTGAAGAGCCAGAAGCCGGCCAGCACCGGGCGATGCCGAAGCGCTGCCCCCAGCCCTCGCAGGCCGGTCCCCTCCCCCGGGGGCACCCCGGGTAGCGTCCAGGCCCAAGCGGCGAGGCAGGCGGCGAGCACCGCCACGCCGCTGAACACGGCCTCGGGGCCGAGCACGGTGGCCGCCCCGCCGAGAACCGGCCCCAGCAGGACGCCGACGATGGCCGCCGCGAGCGCCGAGCCGATCATCTCGCCCCGCCGCTCGGCCGGCGAGGCCAGCACGAGCCACGCCATGCCCGCCGCCCACATGCAGGCGCCGCCCACGCCCTGCACGAACCGGGCCCCGTCGAGCAACACGATCGAGTCGGCGAACGCGAAGGCCAGGCTGGACACGCCGAGCAGCGACAGCCCCAGCAGCAGCGCGGGCTTGACTCCCCAGCGCGCGGCCAGCCAGCCGGCCGGCACAGCGGCGGTGAACGTGCCCGCCGGGTAGGCGGCGGCGAGGACGCCGGCCCCGGTCTTGGAGAGCCCGAAGTCGTCCGCGTAGCGGGGCAACAGCGGTGTCACGGCGGCGAAGAACATGGTGTCCACCAGCACCACCGCCGCTACAAGCCAGAACAGGCGGCGCATGGCTCGATGCTATGAGGTGGCAGGATCCGGCAAGTGCCCGCGCTGCTCGACGAGCTGATCGACTTCCTCCGCATCCCGAGCGTGTCCACCGGCGGCGGGGACGCGGAAGCGCTGCGCCGGGCCTGCGACTGGGTCTGCGAGCGGATCGAGGCGGCCGGGGGCGAGGCCGAGGCCGTGACGCTCGGCGACGGCCATCCGATGGCGCTGGGAGAGCTGCGCGCGGCCGCGGCGGGGGCACCCACGGTGCTGGCCTACGGGCACTACGACGTCCAGGATCCTGGGCCGCTCGAGGCCTGGCAGAGCCCGCCCTTCGAGCCCACCGAGCGCGACGGGCGCCTGTACGCGCGCGGGGCGGCCGACGACAAGGGCAACTTCCTGCCGCTTCTCCACGTGGCTTGCGAGCTGGCCCGGGCGGGCGAGCTGCCCGTGAACGTGCGCTTCCTGGTGGAGGGCGAGGAGGAGGTCGGCAGCCCGTCCGTGCTGCGCCGCCTCGCCGAGGACGACCCCGGGGCGGACTGCGCGGTCGTATTCGACTCGCTCATGGCGGACGAGCGCACCCCGGCGATCGCGGTGGCGACGCGGGGGATCGTCAAGGCCGACATCGAGGTGCGCACGGGTGCGCGCGACCTTCACTCCGGCCTCTACGGCGGCGCCGTGGCCAACGCGGCGCACGTGCTGCTGGCGATGCTGTCGGAGCTGACGCCCGACACTGACGGCCGCGTCCGTCCCGAGCTCGCAGCCGGGGTGGTCGGTCCGACCGAGGCCGAGCGCGAGTCCTGGCGCCGGCTCCCGCCCGGACCCGAGGCGCTCGCATCGGTGGGAGCCGCGGAGGTCACTCCCGGGGCGGCCGGGGAGCTGTACGAGCGGATCGGCGCCCTTCCGGCGCTGGACGTGAACATGCTGGCCACCGGCGAGCCGCGGACGATCGTTCCGGCCCTCGCGCGCGGGTTCGTGAGCCTGCGGCTGGCGCCCGGTCAGCGCGCCGAGGAGATGGCGCGGGTGATGGATGAGCTGCTGCGCAGCGCCGCGCCGCCGAGCGCGCGGGTGGAGATCGAATGGGAGCGAGCCGACCCGTCGCTGTTCGATCCCGAGGACCGGGCGCTGCGGCTGGCCGCCGAGGCGCTCGAGCGGGCCTGTGGGGTGCCGCCCGTGCTGATGCGCCTGGGCGGGACGCTGCCCCTGCTCGCCGTGCTGGCCGAGCGAGGCATTCCCACGATCGTGAGCGGCTTCGTGCTCGACGCCGACGCGATCCACGCTCCCAACGAGAGCTACCGCCTGGAGAGCCTGCGTCTGGGCGAGAGGGCGGCCGGCGAGCTCTACCGGGCGCTCGCCGCCCTGGTGCCGCGCTAGGCAAGGCTTGCGCGCTTGACGTGGCACGATCTCGTAGATGGCCAGCGGACCCGCCGCGACGCAGGACCTGAGCGACCTCGCACGGCTGCGCCGCGTGCGCGACCGGATCGACCGGGAGTACGCGCAGCCGCTGGACGTCGAGGCGCTGGCCCGCGACGCGCACATGTCGGCCGGGCACTTCAGCCGCGAGTTCCGGCGCGCGTACGGCGAATCGCCGTACAGCTACCTGATGACGCGGCGCATCGAGCGCGCGATGGCGCTGCTGCGCCGTGGCGACCTCAGCGTCACCGAGGTCTGCTTCGCGGTCGGCTGCTCGTCGCTGGGCACCTTCAGCACTCGCTTCACCGAGCTGGTCGGCATGCCGCCCAGCGCCTACCGTCGCCACGAGGCGAGTGCGACCACGGGGATGCCGCCCTGCGTGGCGAAACGGGTGACCAAACCGATCAGGAATCGAGAAGCGCCGGTCCCGAGCCGCAGCTAGCGTGACCGCCATGGACATCACCATCTATCAGGCCCTTCTCCCGCACGAAAACCCGGACGCGTCCCTGTCCTTCTATCGCGACGTCCTCGGCTTCGAGGTCCGCAACGACGTCGAATTCCGCGGGCTGCACTGGATCACGGTCGGCCCCCCCGGCCAGCCCGGCACGTCCATCGTCCTATACCCGCCGGCCGCCGATCCCGGCGTCACCGACGGCGAGCGCCGAACCATCGCCGAGATGATGGCCAAGGGCACCTACGCCAGCATCAACCTGGCCACCCCCGACCTCGACGGGGCCTTCGAGCGGCTGGAGGCCGGCGACGCCGACGTCGTCCAGGAGCCGATCGACCAGCCGTACGGCATTCGCGACTGCTCCGTCCGCGACCCCGCGGGCAACCTGATCCGCATCCAAGAGATCAGCTAAGCGAGCATGGCCACGAGGACGGACACGAAGGCGCCTGCGCCGCAGGTTGCCGACAGCCACGATCTGATCCGCGTGCAGGGCGCGCGCGTGAACAACCTCAAGGACGTCAGCGTCGAGCTCCCGAAGCGCCGATTGTGTGCGTTCACCGGCGTCTCCGGCTCGGGCAAGAGCTCTCTGGTGTTCGACACGATCGCCGCGGAGTCGCAGCGGCTGATCAACGAGACCTACAGCGCCTTCGTTCAGGGGTTCATGCCGACGATGGCGCGGCCCGAGGTCGACGTACTCGACGGCCTGACGACCGCGATCATCGTCGACCAGGAGCGGATGGGTGCCGACGCCCGCTCCACGGTCGGCACCGCGACTGACGCCAACGCGATGCTGCGCATCCTCTTCAGCCGGCTCGGGGAACCGCAGATCGGCTCGCCCAGCGCGTTCGCCTTCAACGTCGCATCCGTCAGCGGGAAGGGTGGCATCACGGTCGACCGCGGGGGCAAGACAAAGACCGAGGTGGCGACCTTCACCCGCACCGGCGGCATGTGCACGCGCTGCGAGGGCCGGGGCACGGTCTCCGACTTCGACCTGTCCGCGCTGTACGACGACAGCAAGTCGCTCAACGAGGGTGCGCTCACGATCCCCGGCTACAGCATGGACGGCTGGTACGGGCGCATCTTCCGCGGCTGTGGCTACTTCGATCCGGACAAGCCGATCCGCAAGTTCAACAAGCGGGAGCTCCACGACCTGCTCCACAAGGGGCCGACCAAGATCAAGGTCGACGGCATCAACCTGACGTACGCGGGTCTGATCCCACAGATAGAGAAGTCGTTCCTCTCCAAGGATGTCGACGGGATGCAGCCGCACATCCGTGCCTTCGTGGAACGGGCGGTCGTGTTCACGACCTGCCCCGAGTGCGACGGCACCCGGCTCAGCGAGGCGGCTCGATCGTCGAAGATCGAGGGCATCAGCATCGCCGACGCGTGCGCGATGCAGATCAGCGACCTGGCCGAGTGGGTCCGCGGTCTCGACGAGCCGTCGGTGGAGCCGCTGCTGGCGGCGCTGGGGGAGACCGTCGACTCTTTCGTGGAGATCGGGCTGGGCTACCTCTCGCTCGACCGGCCGTCGGGCACGCTGTCGGGCGGCGAGGCGCAGCGCACCAAGATGATCCGCCACCTCGGATCGTCGCTGACGGACGTCACCTACGTCTTCGACGAGCCCACCATCGGGCTGCACCCGCACGACATCGAGCGGATGAACGACCTGCTGCTGCAGTTGCGCGACAAGGGCAACACCGTGCTGGTCGTGGAGCACAAGCCGGAGGCGATCGCGATCGCCGAGCACGTCGTCGACCTCGGACCGCGCGCCGGCACCGAGGGCGGCGACGTGGTGTTCGAGGGCACCGTCGAGGGGCTGCGAGCCAGTGGCACGCTCACCGGGCGACACCTGGACGACCGCGCCTCCCTGAAGCCATCGGTCCGGGCGTCGTCGGAGGCACTGGAGGTGCGCGGGGCCACCACCAACAACCTGCAGGAGGTCGACGTCGACATCCCGCTCGGCGTGCTGGTCGTCGTCACCGGGGTGGCGGGCTCGGGCAAGAGCTCGTTGCTCGGTGGGTCGGTGTCCGGGCGGGACGGGGTGGTGACGGTCGACCAGGCCGCGATCCGCGGGTCGCGGCGCAGCAACCCGGCGACGTACACCAAACTGCTCGATCCGGTCCGCAAGGCGTTCGCGAAGGCCAACGGCGTGAAGCCCGGGCTGTTCAGCGCCAACTCCGACGGCGCCTGCCCGAACTGCAACGGCGCCGGCGTCATCTACACCGACCTGGCGATGATGGCCGGCGTGGCCACGGTCTGCGAGGAGTGCGGCGGGAAGCGCTTCCAGGCCGAGGTGCTCGAGTACAAGTTCGGCGGCAAGGACATCAGCGAGGTGCTCGCGATGTCGGTGACCGAGGCCCGCGAGTTCTTCGGCGACGGCGAGGCGCGCACGCCGGCTGCGCACAAGATCCTCGACCGGCTCGCCGACGTCGGGCTCGGCTACCTCAGCCTCGGCCAGCCGCTCACCACGCTGTCCGGCGGCGAGCGGCAGCGGCTCAAGCTGGCCACCCGCATGGCCGAGAAGGGTGGCGGCCGTGCGCGAGGGGCCGGGCTGGCCGGGACCGGAGCGGCGTCTGTCCTCGTCCTCGACGAGCCCACCACAGGCCTCCACCTCGCCGACGTCGAGCAGCTTCTCGGCCTGCTCGACCGGCTCGTCGACTCCGGCAAGTCGGTCATCGTCATCGCGCATCACCAGGCGGTCATGGCCCACGCCGACTGGATCATCGACCTCGGCCCCGGCGCCGGCCACGACGGCGGCCGGATCGTCTTCGAGGGCACACCCGCCGACCTCGTCGCCGCCCGCTCCACCCTCACCGGCGAGCACCTCGCGGCCTACGTCGGCACCTGACCGCGGCCCTCGCCTGACGCGGCCTGGCCAAGCGGCCCGCCACGCGTCGTACGTTGAGGTCCTATTGCACCCCTAACGTACGGAGCGCGGTCGGCAGTCACGGCTGCCCGGGCGGAGGCGGTGGATCGACACCCGCGCGGAGCGCGGGCTGGTCGTGGTGACGACCCGCCAGTCCCGTGCGGCGGCCTCGAGGAAGGCTCGGGCCGGCGGCCGTCCGGGGTCGGCGATCAGCACCTCGCTGCGCTCGTCGGCGAGGCGGGGGAGCAGGTCGAGCAGGAGATCGACGTTACGACGCTCGTAGAGCACGTCGGAGGCCAGCACCAGGGGCCAGGGCGCGCGCTGGGTGAGCGGCTCGGGCGCGGCCCAGGAGCAGACGACGGTCTCGACCGCAACGTCGTTGCGGGCCGCGTTGGCGGCGGTTGCGAGCACGGCGTCGGGCGACCAGTCGCTGGCCAGCACCCGGCCGCCCGCGCGGGCCGCGGCGATGCTGGGCAGGCCGAGGCCACAGCCCAGCTCCAGCGTCCGGCGCCCGCGCAGCGAGCGAAGCGACACGTCGTGGGCGAGTGCCACCCCGCTCGTCCACAGCTCGGCCCAGTAGGGCAAGAACTCCTCGTGCTCGAACGAGTCCTCGCTGAGAAGCGCCTCGGGGTCCCGCGGGCGGGCCAGCTCCACCTCGCCGCCGGGCAGCGCAATGTGTTCCTCGACGGCGTCGGTCACGACCGCCGGCCGGCCTCCCGCGCGGCAGCCTCCGCGGCCTCCAGCTGGCGCTCGATCAGGTCGAGTCCCGCGCTCCAGAAGCCGGGGTCGGCCAGGTCCACGCCCACGATCGCGCCGAGCTCCTCCGGCGACCGGGAGCCGCCGGCGCGCAGCAGGTCGAGGTACGCGGGCACGAAGGCCTCGCCCTCCTCCTCGTAGCGGCGGTACACCGAGAGAGCGAGCAGGTGACCGTACGCGTAGGCGTACACGTAGCCCGGCACGTCGACGAAGTGCCAGACGTACGACCACCACACTCCGTAGTCCTCGTCGAGCTCCACGCTGTCGCCGAGGAGGTCCGCTTGGGTCTCGAGCCACAGCTCGGCGTAGCGGTCGACCGACAGCTCACCCGACTCGCGCCGCTCGGTGTGCACGGCGTGCTCGAAACGGTTCATCGCCACCTGGCGGAAGACCGCGGCAACGGCGCCGTCGAGCGAGCCCGCGAGCAGGTCCAGCCGCTCGGGCGGACCAGGCGCCCGCTCGAGCAGCCGCTCCAGGACGATGGTCTCGCCGAAGATCGAGGCGGTCTCCGCGAGGGTCAGCGGCGTGCTGAAGTGGAAGATGCCCTGGTCGCGGGCCAGCGAGGCGTGCACGCCGTGGCCGAGCTCGTGCGCCAGCACCAGCACGTCGTGCGGCCGCGAGGTGTAGTTGAGCATCAGGTAGGGATGGGCCGACGGCACGGTGTAGGAGCAGAATGCGCCGCCGCGCTTCCCCGGCCGGGGCGGGCCGTCGATGTGGCCGTTGTCGAAGAAGGGAGCGGCCGCCGCCCCGAGGTCGGCGGAGAAGCCCGAGTAGCAGTCCATGACGATCTCGCACGCCTCGGCGTACGTGATCTCGTCCTGGCTGTCGCTCACGGGGGCCATGCGGTCCCAGTGCGCCAGGCGCTCGAGGCCCAGCAGGCCGGCCTTGAGGCGGTACCAGCGCCTGGCCAGGTCGTAGCGCGACTGCACGGCCTCGATCAGGGCTGCAACCGACTCGTCGCTGGCCTCGTTGGCCAGGTTGCGTGAGGCCAGCCAGTGCGGGTAGGAGCGCAGCCGGTCCTTGGTGGCCTTGTCCGCCAGGAGGGTGTTGAACACGAACGCGCGCGTGCGCAGCCCCTCCTTGAGCGAGCCGGTGAGGCCGGCGGCCGCCTCGGCGCGGCGCTCTCGCGCAGGGTCCTGGAGGCGGCTGAGCGCCTCCTCCAGGGAGATGGTCTCGGTGCTCTCGGGGAGCGTCACCTCGATGGCCGAGGTCTGCTCGGTGAACAGCCGCTGGAAGGCCGAGGGCCCGGTCACGCTGGTCTCTGTGAGAATCCGCTCCTCCGGCTCGGAGAGCTGGTGCGGCCGGTAGCGGCGCACCGTCCGCAGGTGGTGGCGGCAGAAGTCGAGCCCGTCCCCGGCCAGCACCTCGTCCGCCCGTTCGTCCGGCACGAGGTTCCACTCGAGCTCGAAGAACAGCAGCTCGGTCTCGATCGCGGCGCTCTTCTCCTGGGCGCGCTGCATCAGCGCGCCGCGCTTGGGGTCGCTCGTGTCGAGCGAGAAGTCCAGCATCGCGTAGGAGCCCGCCCGTCCCATCAGGTCGTAGATGGCGGCCAGCTCGCGCATGGCCTCGGCCACGCCGTCCGACCCCAGCTCGCCCACGCGGTCGCGGTGCTGGAGCGCGAAGGCCTCCGCCCGCTCGCGGGCCTCGGCGAGCAGGTCGTCGACGCCCTCGGCGCCCTTGCCGCCCACCAGTGGCTGGAGGTCCCAGGCCGCGTCTTGCAGTGTTGCGTCCATGCGCGCTGACGATAGAGGGGAGCGCCTAGCCGCAAGCAGCCGGCTCGGCCGGCTGCGCGCGGATCCGCCTGGCCGCAAGCAGCCGGCTCGGCCGGCTGCGCGCGGATCCGCCCCGGCGCGCGGATCCTGTTCACGTAGGCTCAGGCCCATGACCGGCGGGACCCCGACTCCGCTCGAGGAGGCGCCGGCCGCGCTGGCCGGCGGCCGGCAACTGCTACTCAAGCGCGAGGACCAGCATGAGCTGGGGGCGTTCAAGTGGCGCGGCGCGCTGCCCACCCTGGAGGCCTTCCGGGCCCGCGGGGCGGATGCGGTGATCACGGCCTCGACCGGCAACCACGGCGCGGCCACGGCATGGGCGGCGCAGCGCACAGGCCTGCGGGCAGTGGTGTTCGCGCCCGAAGGCTCGAGCCGGGCCAAGATCGCCTTCATGGAGGACCTGGGTGCCGAGCTGCACCTGGTCGGCGCGGACGTGGACGAGGCCAAGGATGCGGCCCGCGCGCTGGCCGAGGAGAAAGGGCTGCCCTTCTTCGAGGACGGAGCGGAGCCGGCCCAGTTCGAGGGCTATCAGGCGATCGCGGCGGAGCTCGTGGCGCAGCTGGGCGAGCCGCCGGCGACCGTGGTCGTGCCGGTGGGCAACGGTGCGCTGGTCATCGGCGTCGCGCGCGGCCTGCCGTCCGGGACCTCGGTGGGGGTGGTCGCCAAGGAGGCGCCGGTGATGGCGCTCAGCGTCGCCGCGGGACATCCGGTCGAGTCCGACC
This sequence comes from uncultured Thermoleophilaceae bacterium, assembly GCA_963821275.1. GTDB lineage: Bacteria > Actinomycetota > Thermoleophilia > Solirubrobacterales > Thermoleophilaceae > JACVRW01. The sequence goes on along the minus strand of CAWGDF010000013.1, from coordinate 265,332 downwards.
GCTCGGCCACGTTTGCGGACGGGATGGCTGTGCGGGTGGCGGTGCCGCTGGCCGTGGACGAGATGGTGCGCCTCGACATCGCCGTGGTCGAGGTGTCCGAGCGCGCGCTCGCGGAGGCGGTGGGTGCCTTCGCCGCCGCCGGTCTGCGGGTGGAGGGGGCGGCAGCGGCGTCCCTGGCCGGGCTCGACCAGCTCGACGACCGCGGCGCGCCCATCGTCCTCATCGTCACCGGCCGCAACATCGACGACGACCTCCACCGCCGGGCCGTCGAGCACCCGGAGAGCTTCCCCGGCTGAATGCCCGGGCCGCGGCCGCCCTTCGACATCACGCCCGAGCAGCGGGAGATCCAGCGCGTCTGCCGCGACTTCGCGGCCCGCGAGATCCGCCCGGTATCCCTGGCCGTGGACGAGGCCGACACCGAGCTGCCCACCGCGATATGGGAGAAGGCGGCGGCGATCGGGCTGACCTCCTTCATGCTGCCCGAGGAGGTCGGCGGCGGGGGGATGACCGACTGCCTGACCGGCTGCATCGTGCAGGAGGAGCTCTCGCACGGCTGTGCGGGCATCGGCAACCTGATCACCTCCAACGGCTTCTTCGCCGAGCCCGTGCTGGCGCTCGGCACCGAAGCCCAGCGGCGCCGCTGGCTGGAGCCGCTGGCGGGCAAGCGGCCGCCACTCACGGCGCTGGCCACCACGGAGCCGGGCGCCGGGTCGGACGCGGCGTCGATCCAGACCACGGCCCGCCGCAGCGACGGCGGCTATGTGCTCAGCGGGCAGAAGAGCTGGATCTCCAACGGCGGGGTGGCCGACTTCTACGTGGTCTTCGCGACGGTCGAGCCGGGCAGCGGTCACCGCGGCGTCACGGCCTTCCTGCTCGAAAAGGGCGACCGGGGCCTGGCCTGCGGCAAGCCGATGAAGAAGATGGGCCAGCGCGCGATCGTCAACACAGAGCTGTTCCTGGAGGACGTGTTCGTTGCCGACGATCGCCGTCTCGGCGATGAGGGCCAGGGCTTCCGCGGGCTGATGGCCACCTTCGACCGCTCGCGGGTCACCCTGGGCGCCTCCGCCACCGGGCTCGCCCGCGCCGCGCTGGAGTACGCGACGGCCTACGCGCGCGAGCGCGAGCAGTTCGGCCGGCCGATCGCCGAGCACCAGGCGGTGGCCTTCCGGCTGGCCGACATGGCGCTGCGGGTCGACGCCGCGCGGCTACTGGTGTGGCGCGCCGCGCGGGCGCTCGACGCCGGTGAGCGGGCGACCGCGGAGGCCGCCATGGCCAAGCTGCACGCCTCCGAGACCGCCATGTGGTGCACCTGGGCGGCCGTGCAGACGCTGGGCGGCTGGGGCTACTCCCGCGAGCACCCGGTGGAGAAGTGGATGCGTGACGCGAAGCTCGAGGAGATCGAGGAGGGCACCTCGGACATCCAGCGGCTGATCATCGCGCGCGAGCTGCTGCGGGGCTAGGACGCGCGCGAGTCCAGCCGCGCCCGCCGGTGGAGCTCCGCGAGATCGCTGCGGCTGCGCACGTACTGCGCCGATGCGTCGACCTGCGGCTGGTAGTCCCAAGGTGTGCTGCGGCCCGCGGCGAGCGCCGCCGCGACGAGCCTGCGTTCGCGCTGGCTCTCGCGGACCCTGCTCGCCAGGCCGGCCGTGTCCCAGCGCGCCGCGACCTCCCCGGCGAGGGCCTCCCGCAGCGCGTCGTGGCTGGATCGCTCGGCAAGGTTGACGACCTCGTGCGGATCGTGCACGAGGTCGTAGAGCTGGTCGGGATCGTCGTCGCAGTGGATGAACTTGTGCGGGCCGCGGCGGATCATCACCGCGGGGGAGGTGACCCCCTCCGCGAGATACTCGCCCACCACCTCGCGCGGGCGGTCCCCGCTTTGGCCGTTGAGCAGCGGAGCGAGGCTGGCGCCGTCCATGTCCCGCACCAGCTCGTCCACGCCGTTGAGCGCCGCCAGCTCGAGCAAGGTCGGCGCCAGGTCGAGCTGGGAAACGGGTTCGGCCGTTCGTCCCGCCGCGATGCGGCCCGGGGCCGAGACCAGCAGCGGCACCCGTGCGGAAGGCTCGAAGAACGACATCTTGTACCAGAGCCCCCGTTCGCCGAGCATCTCTCCGTGATCGGCGGTGAAGGCGACGACGGTCTCGCCGTCCAGGCCGGCGTCGCGCAGCGCGGTGAGCACTTCCCCGATGCGCTCGTCGACGTAGCTGATCGCCGCGTAGTAGCCGTGCCGCGCGGCCCGCAGCTGTTCGCCGGAGACCCCGGCCTCGTCGATCCCGATCATCTGGCGCAGCCGGCGGCTGTGCGGGTCGGCCTCGCTCGCCGGCATCGCGGGCACCGCGGGCTCGTCGATCGCCTCCGGGTCGTAGCGCTCCCAGTGGCGGCGGCGCACCTCCCACGGATCGTGGGGATGGCTGAACGACACGAGGAGAAAGAACGGCGTGGGGGCCTCGGCGCGGGCGTAGCCGAAGATCCGGCGGACGGCGCGGAACGCGACCTCGTCGTCGTAGTCGAGCTGCAGGCTGGCGGAGCAGATGCCGGGCGAGAGCACGTTCTCCAGCGTGTGGTACCAGGGCAGGTGCTCGCCGACCGGGCGGTCCCAGTCCGGCGTCCAGCCGAGATCGGCGGGGTAGATGTCGGTCGTCAGCCGCTCCTCGAACCCATGGAGCTGGTCCGGCCCGACGAAGTGCATCTTGCCGGCCAGGCAGGTGGCGTAGCCGGCAGCTCTCAGGTGGTGGGCGAGCGTCGGGAGCGAGGCCCGCAGCTCCGCCGCGTTGTCGAAGACCCCGGTGCGCGACGGAAGCCGGCCGGTCAGGAGAGCGGCACGGGACGGCGCGCACAGCGGAGAGGCGCAGTACGCGCTCTCGAACACGACGCCCTCGCGTGCGAGCGCCGAGATGTTCGGCGCCTGGACGACTGGGTGGCCGTAGGCGGGCAGCCAGCCGGCGGCCAGCTGATCGACCATGATCAGCAGGAGGTTCGGCGGCGTGGCTCGGGTGGCCTTCAGCTCTACGCTCCCACCGCGCGCTCGAGCTCGGCCGCGCCGGCCAGGCAGCGGGGCGCCAGGTCGCGCGCAGCCCTGTGGTCGAGGCGGTACTCCGGCCCGGAGACGCACAGCGCGGCGATGCAGGAGCCCGCCTCCCAGACCGGTACCGCGACCCCCACCAGCCCCTCCTCGAGCTCTCCATCGGCGAGCGCGAAGCCGCGCCGGCGGACCGCCTCGAGCTCACGCGCGAGCGCCTCGGGGTCGACGATCGTCCGCCTCGTGCGCCTGCTGAGGGGGGCGCGGTTCGCCGCGACCGCGTCGAAGGCCAGCAGCACCTTGCCGTCCGCGGCGCAGTGCAGCGGGGTGCGGACCCCGACCCAGTTGCCGGACGAAACGAAATAGCTGCCGTCGGCCTGCGCCACGGTCATCACCTCATGGTCTGCCGGGACGGCAAGCGTCACGTTCTCGCCCGTCTCGTCGGCGAGCGCGTCCAGCACCGGCCTGGCGACTATCGCCAGCTCACGGCCGGCCAGCGCGATCCGGCCGAGTCGGGCCACCTCCGGACCCAGCCGCAGCCGTCTCCCGACGGGATCCCGCTCCAGAAAGCCGCGCGCCTCCATCGTCGAGACGAGCCTCGACGCGGTGCTGCTGTGGAGGCCGAGCCGGGTCGCGATCTCGGTGACCGCCAGTGCCTCGGCCTGCGTCCGGAACTGCTGAAGCACCTGCAGTGCGCGGTCGGCGGTCTGGAGGGTCGCGCTCACGACGAGTCGATCAGAAAGCGACGTGCATATAACGCACAGAGTGTGATAATACTGCACATCGCCTGGCGTCCGCGCGGAGTGAGGAGAGGCATGCAGCGGCTGCTGAGAGGGATCGACCCGGTCGTCTTCTTCGGAGCGACCGCGGTGTCCATCGCCTTCGTCCTGTGGGGCATTCTGGGCACCGACAGCCTCGGCTCGGTCATGTCGTCGGTGCTCGACTGGGTCATCCGCAACTTCGGCTGGGGCTTCGTGCTCATCGCGACCGTGTCGCTGCTGTTCTGCATCGTCGTGGCGGTGAGCCCGTACGGGCGGATCCGCCTCGGCCCCGACGACAGCCGGCCGGAGTTCAGGACCGTGTCCTGGATCGCGATGATGTTCGCCGCCGGCCTGGGCCTGGGGCTCCTGTTCTACGGCGTCGCCGAGCCGATCTCCCACTTCGCCGCGCCGCCTCACGGGCTGGCCGAGCCGCGCACCCAGGAGGCGGCTCAGCTCGCGCTCGAGACCACCTACTTCCACTGGGGCTTCAACGGCTGGGCCATCTACGCGATCATGGGCCTCGCTCTCGCGTACTTCACCTTCCGCAAGGGGCGCAAGAACCTCGTGAGCGCGACGTTCGCCCCGCTGCTGGGCGATGACGTGAGCGAGCGCCCCGTCGGCAGGATCATCGACGCGCTGGCGATCTTCGCCACGCTGTTCGGCACCGCCACGTCGCTCGGGCTGGGCGCGCTGCAGATCAACAGCGGACTCAACTTCCTCTGGGACGTCCGCATCTCGAACGGGATCGCCGTTCGTGATCATCGTGATCATCACCGCGCTGTTCGTGCTCTCGGCGGTGTCCGGCGTAGAGCGCGGGATCCAGTTCCTCAGCAACCTGAGCGGGGGGGCCACGGTCGCGCTGATGGTCTTCTTCCTGGTGGTCGGCCCGACGGTGTTCGTCATCAGCACCGCGATCGAGACCATCGGCGGCTACGTGATCCGCCTGCCTGCGATGAGCATCCGCACGGGGGTCTTCACGGACTCCGACTGGATGGCGGCGTGGACGATCTTCTACTGGGCGTGGTGGATCTCGTGGGCGCCGTTCGTGGGGACCTTCGTGGCCCGCATCTCGCGCGGCCGCACGATCCGGGAGTTCATCCTCGGCGTGGTGGCGGCGCCGACCGGGATGGGCTTCGTCTGGTTCGCGATCGTCGGAGCGACCGGGATAGACCTGCAGACCAGCGGTCAGGCGGACCTGATCGGCACCACCTCCACGCCCGAGCTCTCACTCTTCACCGCGCTCGAACAGCTCCCGCTCACGACCGTCGTGTCCGTCGTGACCCTGATCTTGATCGCGTTCTTCTTCATCAGCGGCGCGGACGCGGCCTCGATCGTGATGGCGATGCTGGCCTCGCGCGGCGCGCTGGAGCCGGCGAAGTTGGTGACCGCGATCATGGGTTGCCTCATGGGCGCGATCGCCTCGGCGCTGCTGCTGGTCGGCGGCCTGACGGCGCTCCAGCAGGGCGCTGTCCTCGCGTCGGTGCCGTTCACCTTCGTGATCGTGGGGATCGGCTGGAGCCTGACCAAGGTCCTGCGCCAGGAGCGAGTGCCGTCGCGCGAGATCGAGGCCCCGGTCGCGGTCGCGCCACGGCCGGCGGTCGGTCCCGGCACCTTCGACGACGACACGCTGGAGGGGTGAGGCGTCGCCATGTCGGTCCAGTGGCTGCGAGTCTCCGCCTGCGCCGCGCTCGTCGCCGCAGCGCTGCTCGCGACGGCCTGCGGCGAGGACAACGACGAGACGGGCTCCGCCCAGCCGCAGGGCGCAAGGCTGCGGATCACCCTGGGCACCCAGGACTTTCCCGAGGCCCGGATCATGGGCGAGCTGTGGCGCCAGGCGCTGGCGGTGAACGGGTACACCGTCGACCTCCGCAAGCGAGTCGGCCCGGCCGCCGACCTCGACCAGGAGCTGCGCGACGGTGAGATCGACGGCCACGTGGCGTACACCGGGACGGTGCTGTCGGTCGTCGCGGGCGAGGAGGTGTCGGGCCTCGACCCCGAGCAGACCTACCGGGACGTGAAGGCGTTCTACGACGGACCGCGGCATGGCGGTGAGCGAGATGACGCCGTTCGAGAACGTCGACGCGATCGCCACGACGGAGACGTTCGCCCAGGAGAAGGGCCTCAAGACGATCGCCGACCTGCGCAAGCTCGAGTCGTTCACCCTCGGCGCGCGACCCGAGTTCGAGAGTCTGTACCTCGGCCTGGAGGGCCTGCAGGAGGTCTACGGGCTCACCAACGCGATTTTCAAGCCGATCACCCTCGGCGCCCAGTACACCGCGCTCGACGAGGGCGACGTCGACGCCGCCAACGTGTTCAGCACCGATCCGCAGCTCGAGACCGGCGACTACGCAGTTCTGAAGGATCCGAAGCTGCTGTTCGGCTCCCAGAACGTCGTGATGGTCGTCGACGCGGACAAGCTCGAGCGCATCGGCCGCGAGGAGTTCCTACGAGTGGTCGACGCGGTGAACCGCCGGCTGACGAGCTCCGACATGGTGGCGATGAACGCCGAGGTGACCGAGGGGCAGGACGACGGTGAGGTGGCGCGGCGCTTCCTGGTCGAGGCGGGCCTGCAGCGACCGCTCGGTTCCAACGCCGATTAGGGAGGAGGCGGGAATGCCCGAAGCTCATAAGAACCCGTTCGAGGGGGTCACGGACTTCTTCAGCGAGCTGAAACGGATGCGGGAAATCGGCACCCACGGCTACGAGCACGTGAACGAGGATCGAGACCGCACCTACGCGAGGGCCTGGGTCCCCCTTACCGACATCTTCGCCCGGGACGATGATCTCGTGATCCGGATCGAGGTCGCGGGTCAGCGGCCCGAGGACGTCGAAATCACCTTCTCTGGTGGCATCCTGACCGTCTCGGGACAGCGCTGGACCGAGGAGGACGGCGGAGACGTCAGGTTCTACATCCGAGAGCGCTTCCACGGGGCGTTCAGGCGGGCCATCACGCTTCCCCCCGGCACCGACGACTCTCAGATCACCGCCGAGTTCTTCAACGGCCTCGTGGAGATCACCGTCCGCGACTGCGTGATCGGGGAGGAGCAGCGGCGGATCGCTCTCACCGACAGGTCGAGCGGCTCCGAGACCCGCTCGCTCGGCTGAGGCATCAGGGAAGCGGCGGCGGCTCCGCCATACCCCACGCGTCGGCGCCGCCGTCGACCACGATCGTGGTGCCGGTGACGTACGCGCCCCCCGGCGAGGCGAGAAAGGCGATCAGACCGGCCACCTCCTCCGGACGGCCCAGGCGGCCCAGGGGCACGGCCCGCTCCCAGGCGGCCTTCGCCTCCTCGCCGTAGCCGGCAAGGCCCTCGGTGAGGATCGTCCCCGGCGCGACGCAGACCGTGCGGATGCGATGGCGGCTCCACTCGAGCGCCAGCCCCGACGCGAGGTTGGACACCGCCGCCCGCCCGGCCGCGGCGTGAGCGAAGCCGGGGATGCCGCGGAGCGGGCTGAAGCCGATGAAGACGATCAGACCGCCGCGGGCGGGGATCATCGCGCGGGTGGCCACGGCCCTGGTCATGCTCCAGACCGCGTCGACTGTCACTCGGCCGACCGCGCGCCAGCCCCCGTCGGTGATCTCCTCCGCCCGCGCTGAGAACTGCCCGCCGGCGTTGTTGACGAGCACGTCGATCGCGCCGAAGCGCTCGAGCGTCGCAGTGACGACGCGGTCCACCTGCTCGGGCTCCCGCAGGTCGCCCGCCACGTCGAGGCACTCGCCGCCCGTTTTCTCGATCTCGGCCCGGGTCGACCGCAGCGGCTCCTCGCGCCGCCCGCAGACGACCACGCGCGCCCCGCTGCGGGCGAACTCGAGCGCCGTCGCTCGGCCGATCCCGGTCCCGCCGCCGCTCACCAGGGCGACGAGGCCGGCGTTCGCATCGGGCCGCAGCGGGGAGCGGTAGGCGTCCATCAGGCGGCCTCCACGTGCACGACGGTCGGGCGGGCCGCAGCGAAGCTCCCCTCGAGGGCGTCGGCCAGCGCGTCCCGGTCGGCGGCGAACACGCCCTCGCAGCCCAGCGTGCGGCCGAGCGCGGCGAAGTCGAGCCGGTCGAGGTCGACCGCGTACACCGGGTCCTTCCGCTCGGCCATCTGGTCGCGGATCTCCCCGTAGCCGGCGTTGTCGACGACCACCACCGGAAGCGGGAGGCGAAGCTGCGCGGCCGCGGCCAGCTCGGCGAGCGTGAACATGATGCCCCCGTCGCCCATCAGCGCGAGGACGCGGGAGTCCGGCCGGCCCACCTTGGCGCCTATCGCCGCGGGCAGGCCGTAGCCCAGGGTCCCGTAGCCGGTCGGGTAGAGAAACGACCCGGGCCGATAGACCGGCAGCGCCGCGACCGCTCCGTGGTAGCAGACCATGGCGCTGTCACCGGCCACGATCCCGTCGCGGCCGATGGTCCCCGCGATCGCCTCGAATATCCAAGACCAGCGCGAGCCGAGCTCATGCGCCTCCTCCAGGTGCCGCGCGCGCCAGCCGGCGGCCCGCTCGCGGTCGCCCTCACCGGGGCCCAACCGGTCCAGCAGCCCCGTCAGGGCAGCCGCCGCGTCGCCCACGACCGCCACTGTTGGAACGGCGCCGCGCACCGCCTGCGCCGGGTCGATGTCCACCCGCACGACCTTCCCGTCGAGCGGCAGCGGCCCCAGCCACTGCTCGGCGGGGGAGAGCGCGCTCCCGGCGACCAGCACTACGTCGCTGTCCTCGGCCAGCTCGCGCGTGACCGCCCGGGCGAGGCCGGCGCCGGCGCTCAGCGGATGGTCCTCGGCCAGCACTCCCTTGCCGTTGATCGTGCACACCACCGGGGCACCCAGTCGCTCCGCCAGCGCGCGGACCTGCGCCGCCGCGCCGCGGGCGCCGCCGCCGGCGACGATCGCCGGGCGGTCGGCCTGGGCCAGTCGCGCCGCGGCAGCGTCGAGAGCGCCCGGCGCGGGCGCCGCCGGCGGTACGGCGAGCGGGCCGACGTTCTCCGCCTCCGCCACGTCGGCGAGCACGTCGAGCGGGATCTCGAGGTAGACCGGCCGGGGACGGCCGCCGGTCATCGCGGCGAACGCTTGCGCCACCGCGGCCGGGATCTCGGCCACGCTCGTCACGCGCTGCCCGTAGGCGACGATCGCGTCCAGGGCGCCCCGCTGGTCCTTGGTCTCGTGCAGCTCACCGCTGCCGGCGGGGTGGCCCAAGGGCATCCCCGCCGACACGCACAGCACCGGCACCGAGTCCGAATAGGCCTGCCCCAGGGCGGTGGCGGCGTTGAGCGCCGCCGGGCCCGAGGTCGTGATGCACACCCCCGGCCGCCCGGTCACCCGCGCGTACCCATCCGCAGCGAAGCCGGCGCCCTGCTCGTGACGCGGGCTCAGATGACGGATGCCCGCGCCGGGCAGGTGCTTGTAGATCTCGAGGTTGTGGGTGCCGGGGATGCCCCAGGCGGTGTCCACGCCGTGCGCCGCGAGCGCGTCGGCCAGCGCCTGCCCGCCGCTCCTCACGCGAGCACCTCGTCGCGCACCGCGGGGAGTGCGGCGGCCACAAGGTCCATGAGCGGCTCGGGGCCGACGGTGATGCGCGCCCAGCCAGGCATCCCGAGCTCCCCTCCGGAGCGGATGATGATGCCTCGCCGCAGCAGGCCGTCGGAGAGAGCGGCGTCGTCGGCTCCGTGGTGGACGAAGACGAAGTTGCCGGCCGAGGGGAGCGGCTCCATCCCCGCGGCCGCGAGCGCACCCGCCAGGCGCTCGCGCGCCCGCACCGTCGCGGCGCGCCGCTCGGCCACCTCGACCGGACGGCCGAGGCTCGCCTCCCCCGGCCACCAGCGCGGGACGGTTGACGTTGAAGGGCTCCTGCACCGCCTGCAGGTAGGGCACCAGCGCCGGTGCGGTGAGGGCGTAGCCCAGCCGCAGTCCGGCGAGGCCGAAGATCTTCGAGAACGTTCGCAGCACCACCAGCGGCCGCCCCGCCGCCACGTCGTCCTCACGGCGCAGGCGCTCGGCCGGCTCGACGAAGTCGATGTACGCCTCGTCGGCGGCCACCACGCAGTCCGCCGGCAGGGCGTCGAGGAAGCCCGTCCACTCGTCCTCGGCGATCAGCGACCCGGTCGGATTGTTCGGATCGCAGATCCAGACCAGCCGCGCGCCCGTGCGCCGGACCGTGTCCGCGATCCGCTCGAGGTCGAGCCGCAGCTCGGGGGAGGGAACCCGCTCGAGCCGGGCGCCTGCGGCGCGCGAGGCCTGGGCGTAGAGGCCGTAGGTCGGCTGGGGCACCACCACGCGGTCGCCGGGCGAGACGAAGGCGGAGGTGAGGGCGAGGATCAGCGTCTGTATGCCGTGCCCGGGGAGGATCTGCTCTGCGCCCGCGCCTATCTCCGCGCCGATGGCCTCGCGCAGGTGCAGGTAGGCGTGCTCGGGGTACTCCCAGGCGTGGACGAGCTCGGCAGCCGCGGCCTCGAGCACCCCCGAGAGCGGACCGAACAAGCCCTCGTTCCAGTTCAGCTTGGCCACCTCGTCGAGCCCCAGCTCGGTCTTCAGCTCGTCGAGGCTCGGCCCGGGCTCGTAGGGCCCCAGGTCGAGCAGCTGCGGGCGGATCAGCCGGCGCCAGTCGGCGATGCCAGTCATCGGTGCCGCTCCTTATAACGGACGGCGACCCCCTCAAGGAGTTGTCGAGGCCGACCCGGATGTAGACTCCCGGCCGCTTTTCTTGCGAACCCTGGGGGGTGCTTCGATGCGGAGTCGGGCGCGGCGCTGGCTGGCCGTACTGGTGATGGCGGTCGCGATTTGCTTGGTGGGAGCCACCACGGCGCAGGCGGCGATCGAGCCGCCCTGGTGCGGCACGCCGGAGCCCGACGCGGCCGCGGCGCTGCCCGCCGATGCACCCGGGAGCTTCCCCCACATCCCGTACTACGCGATCGGCTGCACCCTCGAGTCGATCGAGGAGCGGAGCGACGGGCGCATGTCGCTCGAGGTGCTGCCCGGTCGGTCGGCCGACGGCCGGGACATGTACGCCGTGACCATCAACGCGCTGGACACGCGCGCCCAGCGGCGCTCGTATGCCCGCCTGCAGCGGGTGGCGCGCCTCTACGCGCGCAACCCGAGGCGCGCGCAGCAGCTGATCGGGCGCCGCGACGCGAAGGTCCCGCTCTTCATCCAGGGCGGCATCCACGGCAACGAGTACGAGGGCGTCGACGCCGCGATGCGCTTCATCGAACGCCTGGCGACGACCCCCTACGGGACCGACGACGAGGTCGACGCGGTGCTCGACCACGCGGTCATCGTCTTCAACCCGATCAAGAACCCGGACGGCAGGGTCGCCGGGACACGCACGAACGGCAACGGGTTCGACCTCAACCGCGACTACATAACCCAGTCGCAGCCCGAGACCGTCACGGCGGTCAGCCTGATCAAGCGCCTGCCGTTCACCCAGACGCTGGACCTGCACGGCTACGTGTCGCCCACGCTGCTGGAGGGGACGACCGTGCCGCACAACCCGGGGATCGAGTACGACATCTGGCTCAAGTGGAACCAGCCGCGGCTCGACGCCAACGAGGACCGCCTCGCGAGCGAGGGCTTCGGCATCAGCCGCCCGATCAACAACATCCCGAACTACGAGCCCGAGATCGAGGATTGGATCCCCGATGGCGAGACGCTGCCCCAGGGCTGGGACGACTGGGGCCCCTTCTACACCGGCCAGTACGGGCAGCTGCGGGGCCTCGACGCCTCGACGATCGAGATGTGCGACTGGGACCCGGAGGAAACCGAGGACTTCACCCTCTGCGGGGTCAACCGGGAGCGGCCTGATGTGGTCGGCCGCGCCGGCTCCCTGCGCACGCAGGAGCTGAGCGTCTTCTCCTCGGTCCAGTACGTGATCGAGAACCGCCGCGAGATGCTGTACGACCAGTTCGAGATCTACCGCCGGGGAGCGGAGGACGAAGCGCGGGTCGACCTCGAGGCCATTCCCCCGGCCGTGATCGGGACCCCGGAGGACCACGACTACATGACCGACTACCCCCGCGCGCACGTGATCCCCGTAGGCAACGGGCAGCGCAGCGACGCGGAGGCCAAGCGGCTGGTCGACTTCCTGCTTTACAACGACATCGAGGTGAGCCGGCTGCGGCGCGACTATCGCTTCGGCGGACAGCTCTTCGAGGCCGGCTCCTACGTCGTGCGACTGGATCAGGCCCTGCGCGGACTGGCCAACACCATGCTCGACGTCGGCGACGACATCTCCGACCGCGTCACCCAGCTGTACGCGCCGCCCGGCTCCTGGAGCAACGGCTTCCTGTGGGGCGCCGACGTGGTGACGATCGGCAGGAACCGGCCCTTCTCGCCGCCGACCAGGCCGATCGACGACACGGATGCGGTCGAGGGCGGGGTGCGGCCGGGCCGGTCGGACTGGTACGCGCTCGAGGTCGACTCGCCGCACCGCGGTGCGGACGGTCAACGAGCTCGTGGCCGACGGCGTCGCCGCCAGGCTCGCCAGCGAGCAGTTCGAGACCAGGTCGGGCGACATGCCCGCCGGCAGCGTGCTCTTCAGGGCGACCGCCAGGGCTCAGCTCCGCGCCGCCGGGCGCGAGGCCGGGGTGTGGTTCGAGCCCGTCCGGGGCTTCCTGCCCGAGCGCGAGCCGATCGAGCGGGTGCCGCGGATCGCGTGCCTGTGCTCGGCCTACGAGAACTGGGCGCTCGAGGCGCGGCTCGGGTTCTCCGCCGACCAGCTGGACAACGAGACCGTGGGCACTGAGCCCAGCGATCCGCTGCTCGACTACGACGTGATCTACAACACCGCCGAGGGCTATCCGGTGCCCGACGAAGGGGAGCCGGACACCCCGGAGCTGGCCGCCGCGCGGGAGCGCTATGCGGCCTTCTTCGCCCGCGGGGGTGGCTACGTCGGGGCGAGGATCGACGGGGCCGAGTTCCTCCTCGGCGGGGGAGCCGCCCAGCTTCAGGGCCTCGAGGCCCGGTCGCAGGGCAGCCGGTCGACCCTGGGCAAGGCGACCGAGCGAGTCGAGGGCCTGCTCGAGTCGTTCGGACGGGCGACGCCGGAGTTCCAGGACCAGGCGAGCGGGATCGTCTATTGGGACAACGAGGGGCGCGACAGCAGCCCGATCACCGGCGCCTATCCCGGCCGCGATACGGCGCTCGTGGAGGATCCGGTCTGGTTCACCGACGTGCCGGCCGACATGACCGTCGACGGCCGTCTCCCTGAGTCGGACTACCTCGCCTCGGGCCACTGGCCGAGCCCGAACCCGACGGCCGGCGGCTCGCCGGTCATCGTCCACGGCCCGAACGAGGCCGGGACCGCGCGGATCACGCTGTTCGGGATCGACCCGCTGTTCCGGGCGCACCCCGAGCGGAGCTTCCCGGCGGTGTCCGAGGGCTTCTACTGGGGGGATCTCTAGCGGTTCGAGCCGGTGACTGAGATGGGCCTAGGCCTGGCCGCCCTCGGGCGGCCGGGCTACCTCAACCTCGGGCACGGCGAGGACCTGGGCGAGGACCGCTCGGTGAAGGCGCTCGAGCGGCGCACCCACGGGGTGCTCGACGCGGCCTGGGAGGCCGGGGTGCGCTACTACGACGCGGCGCGCTCCTACGGCCGCGCGGAGGAGTTCCTGGGCTCCTGGCTGCGTGCGCGCGAGATCGCTCCGGGGTCGGTGTTCGTGGCCTCCAAGTGGGGCTACACCTACACCGCCGGCTGGGAGGTGGATGCCGACCCGCCCGAGGTCAAGGACCTGTCGCTCGAGCAGTTGCGGCGGCAGCTCGGCGAGACCCGGGCCCTGATCGGCGACTGGCTGAGGCTTTACCAGATCCACTCGGCCACGCTGTCGAGCGGGGTACTCGACGACGACGCGGTGCTCGGCGAGCTGGCGTCCCTGCGCCGCGACGGTCTCGAGATCGGCCTCTCGGTCAGCGGCGATGAGCAGCCCGCGACCATCGAACGGGCCGTCGAGCTCGGGGCCTTCGACTCTGTCCAGGCCACCTACAACCTGCTCGAGCGGGCAGCCGGCCCGGCGCTGGAGCGTGCGCACACGGAGGGCATGCGGGTGGTCGTCAAGGAGGCGCTCGCCAACGGGCGGCTGACGCCGCGCGGCGGTGTCGCCGGCCTCGAGGCGGCCGCGGAGCGAGCGGGGACGAGCTCCGACGCGCTGGCCCTCGGCTGGCTGCTGGCCCGCCCCTGGGTGGACGTGGTGCTGAGCGGGGCCGCGACGGTCGAACACCTGCGGAGCAACCTGGCGGCGGCCTCGATCGAGTGGGCGCCCGGGCTCGACGAGGAGCTGGCCGGGCTGGGGGAGGCGAGCGAGCCCTATTGGGCGGCGCGGTCGGACCTGGACTGGACGTAGCGGTTCCACAGTGCTGACTTGACCCCCCACTGGGGGGCGAAGTCAGCAATCCAACTGGTGCGGGGGCGAGACCCGGCTTCTGCGGCCTCCTCTCAGCATGGAGGCGCTTGACGACCTGGCGGCGGCACTGCGCGAGCAGCTGATCGAGCGGGCGCGCTCGGGCGAGGGCGGGGTGGCCCTGGAGACCGAGGTGCGGGCGCTGGTCGAGGCCGAGGCGGCGCCGCTGCCGGAGGCCGACCGGGAGGCGCTCTGCGAGCGGGTGGTGCTGCTCGCCCGTGGGCTGGGGCCGCTGGAGCCGCTCCTGTCGGATCCCTCCGTCGACGAGGTGATGGTCAACGGACCGGAGGCCGTCTACGTGGAGCGCCACGGGCAGCTCGAGCGCACCGCTGTGAGCTTCACGGGGGAGGCCGAGCTGCTGCATGCGATCGAACGCATCCTGGCCCCGCTGGGCCGCCGGGTGGACGAGGCCTCCCCGCTCTGCGACGCCCGCCTTCCGGACGGCTCGCGAGTGCATGCGGTGATCCCGCCGCTGTCGCTGTCGGGCCCCTGCCTCACGATCCGGCGCTTCCGGCGGGAGGGCTTCGGGCTGCGCGACCTCGTAGCCCGCGGGACGCTCGAGCCCGAGCTGGCGGAGTTCCTGGCGCTGTGCGTCGCGGCCAAGGCCGCCGTTCTGGTGAGCGGCGGGACCGGGTCGGGCAAGACCACCACGCTGAACGCGCTCTCAGGGGCCATCCCCGGCGAGGAGCGCATCGTCACGATCGAGGACGCAGCCGAGCTGCGCCTCCGACAACGGCACGTGGTCCGGCTGGAGGCGCGGCCACCCGGCCTCGACGGTGGCGGTGAGGTCACGATCCGCACCCTGGTGCGCAACGCGCTGCGGATGCGGCCGGACCGGATCGTGGTGGGCGAGGTCCGCGGGCCGGAGGCGCTCGACATGCTGCAGGCGCTCAACACCGGCCACGACGGATCCCTGACCACGGTGCACGCGAACTCGCCCGAGGACGCCCTGCGCCGCGTCGAGACGCTTGCGCTGATGGCCGGCGTGGGCCTGCCGCACGCCGCGGTGCGCGAGCAGGTGGCGAGCGCGCTCGACGTGGTGGTCCACCAGGCCCGGCTGGGCGACGGAGCGCGGGTGGTGGCGAGCGTGACCGAGGTCGTCCGCGCTGCCGGAGGCACGGGGACCCGGCAGCTCTACCGGCGGGGCGAACGGCTGCGTCCGCCCCGCGCCGGCCCGCTGGCGGACCGGCTGGAGGCGCTCAGGGGAGGCGGCGCAAGGGTCGAAGCGGCGAGGCCGTCGTGAGCGCCTCCGTGGCGCTGGCGTTACTTGCGGGCGCGGCGGCCGCAGCGGGTGCCGCCGAGCTTCTCGGACGGGCGGCGAGCGGTGCGGCGGCCCGCGCGCCGGCGCTGGCACGCTCCGGGGCCGGCCTGGTCGACGCGCTCGTCCGAGTCGGGCGCGAGGGTCGTGACCCCGGCGCCGCCGAGCGCCGCCGGCTCCTGCTGGCGGGGGCGCTGGCGGCCTTCCTGGCCGGCCTGGCCGTCGCCGGGCCGCTCGCCGGCCTGGCCCTCGGGGCGGCGGGTCCCTGGCTGGTCGCGCGGGTGCTGCGGGCACGGCGCGAGCGCTACCGCCGAGGGGTCGAGGCCGGGGCGCCTCAGATCGCGGTCGCCATCGCCGACGCGATGGCGGGCGGCCATTCCCTGCGCGGCGCGCTCGAGGAGGCGGGCCGCTCGGTGGACGGCGCGGCCGGTCACGAACTGCGACGCGCCGGAGCCGAGCTGGCGGCCGGAGCGGCCACCGAGCACACGCTGGAGTCGATGCGGGCACGGGTCCGTTCGCCTCGCCTGGACGTGGTGGTCGCAGCCTGCCTGCTCCAGCACCGCGCGGGCGGAGACCTGGCCCGGCTGCTTCGCGACAGCGCGCGGGCCATGGAGGAGGAGGCCCGCCTGGAGGGCGAGGTGCGCGCCGCGACCGCCCAGGCGCGTTTCACCGGACTGCTGGTGGCGCTGCTCCCGTTGGGCGGCGCCCTGCTCGCCGAGCTCGCCAGCCCGGGCTGGTTCGCCGCGCCTGTGGAGCTCGTTCCTCACCGGGTGGCTGGTCGGCATCGCCGTGGTCCTGCAGCTGGTCGCCGCGCTGCTGATACGCCGGCTCGGACGGGTGCGCTGGTGAGCGGCGCGGCGCTCGCCTTTGTCGCCGGCGCGCTGGGCAGCGCCGGCGCCGTGCTGCTGCTCGCCCCTGCCGGCGGGCGGTGGCGGCGCCGCGGCCGCGCTCCGCCCGGCGCCCGCCTGCTACGCCTGCTCGCCAGCGCCGGCCGGCGCCTGAGGCCCGCCGGACACACCGCGATGGAGAACCTGACCGCCCGGGTTGCCGCCGCGGGCGCCCCGGCGGGGCTGGACGCGCGCGAGCTGATGGCCGCAAAGGTGGCCGCCGCGCTGGCCGGGGCCACGGCCGGCACGCTGCTGGGCGCCGTGGCGCCCGGTCGGCTCGGACTTGCCGTGGCCGTCGCCGCGCCGCTGGCCGGCTTCCTGGCGCCGGATGTCTGGCTGGCCCGGCTTGCCGCTGCCCGCGCTCGCAGGGTGCGGCGCGACCTGCCCGCCCTGCTCGACCTGCTGCGCGTGACGAGCGAGGCCGGCCGCTCGCTGCCGGAGGCGCTCGTCTCGGTGGCCGAGCGGGCCCGCGGGCCGCTGGCGGCCGAATGGAGGGCGGTCGGCCGGGAGGTGGCCCTCGGGGTGCCGCTGGAGTCGGCGCTGGCCGGCATGGCCCGACGGCTGCCGCTGCCGGAGGTACGGGCGCTGGTGTCGGCCCTGGACCGGGCTCGCCGCCACGGCGCGTCGCCCACGGAGGCGCTCGCCGCCCAGGCCCGCGACGCCCGCTTCTCCCTGGCCCGCAGCGTCCGCGAAGACGCCGCGCGGGCAGGGCCAAAGATCCAGCTCGTGGTGGCCCTGCTGCTGGTGCCGTCGGTGCTGCTGCTGGTCGCGGCAGCCCTGACCGCCGCGCTGCTGGACTCGGGCGACGCACTGGTCCCGCCCTAGATGATTGATTCCGCGGCCGCGTGTGCGCTGGGGCGCACCGGGACCGAGCCGGGCGAGGGGGGGTTCCTGACGTTGCGTCCAACTATCGGACGTTTCGTGCGGAACCCCCTCCCTACCCCGCCCGCCCCGCCGCAGGCGGCGAAGGCGGCGCGCCAAGCAGGGCGCCACCCGCTGGGCCCGGGCAGGCCCGGGCCGGAGCGCAGGGCGTCCGGTGCGTCCACCGCGTGCGCGAGGTCGCGGAATCAGTCATCTGGTCCGCCCTAGACGCCGGTCGCGGGCTCTCCTCCTCCTGCAACGGCGCTTGCGTGGAAGGCGCCTCGCCGACGCCCCTGGGGCCGCCGTCCCACCGGCTCCGATCCCAAACGCAGAGCGGAATCGCGTCCGTGGCAACGCGCCAATGCAAGCCGGTCGGACGGAATAGTGGGCAAAGGTGTTGCAGAGTGGGACAGAGTGGGGTACGGTGGCGGCAGCAATCGACCGGAGTGGCGGGGCTCCTCCCACTCCGCCACTCCGGTCTCGACTCCTCGGGGACATGACCGTTGGCGTTTCGGGGCCACTTCGAGCACACGTTGGACGCGAAGAACCGGCTCAGCATTCCGGCCCGGTTTCGCGCCTCCTTCTCCGCGGGCGTCGTCCTGGCGAAGGATCCGGAGCCCTGCATGGCGGTGTGGACCCCCGACACGCACGAGGCGATCATCGAGCGCGCCCTCGGCAACTTGAACCCGATGGGCTCCGAGTACCGCAAGCTCTCGCGCTTCTACCAGGGCAACTCCTTCGAGATCGACCTCGACGCCTCGGGCCGAGTCATCCTGCCCGCACCGCTTCTGGCCCATGCCGGGATCGCCAAGGAGGTCGTGGTCGTCGGCGTGGGCGACCACCTCGAGGTCTGGAGCGCCGAGCGCTGGCAACGGCAGCAGGAGGCGCTCGACGCCGAGATCGGGGAGGTGACCGAGCGCCTTGGCCATCCTTCTTGACATGACCGGCACGCACGTCCCCGTGCTCGCGGGCGAGCTGGTGGACCTGACCCAGCCGGGCCCGGGCGATACCGCCGTGGACTGCACCTTCGGCGCGGGCGGGCACGCTCGCCTGATCGCGGAGCGGCTGGGCCCGGCGGGAACGCTCGTCTGTATCGACCGCGACCCCGCCGCCGAGGAGCACTACGACGACTTCGCGCGTGAGGCCGCCTGCGAGACCCGCTTCCTGCGCATGGACTACGCGGACGGATTGGCGCTCCTCGGCGACGAGGGGCTCGCCGCCGATCTGGTCTACCTCGACCTCGGAATCTCCTCGATGCAGGTCGACGCACGGGAGCGCGGCTTCTCGTATTCCTACGACGCGCCGCTCGACATGCGCATGGACCCCGGCCAGGAGCTCGATGCGCGAGCGATCGTCAACGAATGGGATGAGCGCCGGCTGGCGCAGCTGTTCCGCCGCTACGGCGAGGAGCCCAACGCCCGCCGGATCGCCCGCGAGATCATCAGGCGGCGCCGGCGCGCCCCGATCGAGACGACCGCGGAGCTCGTCGCGGCCATCGAGGCTGCGCTGCCGGCCGCCGTCCGGCGCAGCTTCGGCGCGGGTAACCCGGGCCGGAGGGTGTTCCAGGCCGTGCGCATCGCGGTCAACGAGGAGCTGGACTCGCTCGACCGCGCGCTGCCGCTCGCCTGGGCGCTCCTGCGGGCGGGCGGGCGCTTCGCGGCCATCGCCTTCCACTCGCTCGAGGACCGGCGGGTCAAGCGCTTTCTGGCCGACCGCGCGCGCGGCTGTGTCTGCCCCCCGGACTTCCCCGTCTGCGTCTGCGGCCGCGAGCCGGAGGCCGAGCTGCTCAGCGCGGGTGCGGTGGCCCCCACCCCCGGTGAGGTCGAGCACAACCCGCGGGCGAGGTCCGGGAGACTCCGCGCCGCCCGCAAGCTGACGGCGGAGGACGCGGGCTGATGGCCCGCTCCGCGGCCACGGCAGTCCCGCGGCCGCGGCCGCAGCGGTCTCGTCCCCATCGGCCCCGACCCCGCGCCGCGAGTGCCGGCGGGACGGTCCTTCCGCGGCGCCTCCTCGACGCGCCCTTCACCCGGTCGCTGCGAGCACGGACCGGGAGCGTGCTCGACGCTCTGCTTGCCGGTCGGGGCTGGATCGTCTTGATCGGGGTGCTCTTGGCGGGGATCGTGTTCTTCAACGTCGACCTGCTCCAGATGAACCGCGACATCGCGCGGGATGCCGAGCGGGCCGCCGCGCTCAAGCGCGAGAACGGCCGGCTGCGACTGGATGTGGCCCGGCTCGCCTCCAGCGAGCGGATCCAGGAGGCAGCGGCACGGCTCGGCCTGGTCCTGCCCGCCCCGGGCGAGGTCCGCTACCTCGAGGCCCGCCCGGGTGTCGACTCGCGCCGGGCGGCGAGGAACCTCAGCGAGCCCAGCAGCCTCTTCAGCGTGCCGGCGCCCGCGCTGGCCGTGTCGCCCGTCGCCGCCGCACCGACCACGCCGGGCGCAACCACCACCACCACGCCGACGATCGACCCGGTCACCGGCGCCACGATCGACCCGGTCACCGGCGCCACGGTCGACCCGGCCACGGGCGCACCGATCGATCCGGCCACGGGCGCGCCGATCGATCCGGCCACCGGCGCGCCGATCGGCCCCGCCCCCACGCCCCCGGCGACCACTACGCCCCCGGCCACCACGACCGCACCCCCCGCCACGACCCCGGGGGCCGCGCCGGCGCCGACCGGCGCCCAGACCGCCCCGACCACGACCAGCGCCCCCACGGGCTAGTGGCGTCCCGCCGACAGGCCGGGCCGCGGCGCGTGTCCGCGCGCCTGGTCGAGCGCCGGATCGGCCTGCTGTTCGCGCTCTTCTTGACGCTGCTGGCCCTGGCCGGCCTGCGTGCCGTGTGGATCGGGACGGTCAAGGCGGGGTCGCTGTCGGACCGTGCGGTCAGCCAGCAGATCGAGGACCTCACAGTCAACGCGCGCCGAGGGACGATCACGGACCGCCACGGGGTCGAGCTCGCGGTGTCGGAAGACGCCGTCAGCGTGTTCGCCAACCCCTTCCTGATCGACGATCCGGCCCGGGTGGCGGCGAAGCTCGCCCCGCTGGTGGGGCGGGACGAGGAGGAGCTGCTCGAAAAGCTGTCCGAGCGCGGCACGGGGTTCGTCTACCTCCGCCGCAAGATGGACGCCACCCTCGGCCAGCGGATCGAGAAGCTCGAGATCGAGGGGATCGGGACGATCACCGAGCCCAAGCGGACCTATCCCCAAGGTCACATGGCGTCGCAGGTGCTCGGCATGGTGGGCACGGACAACTACGGGCTCTCGGGGCTGGAGCAGGCGCGCGAGGACCGGCTGGGCGGCGAGGACGGCGAGCGCAGGCTCGTCAAGGACGCGCTCGGCGAGCCCGTGAGCATGGTGGAGAGCAAGCGCGCCGAGCCCGGCCGGGATCTGCGCCTCACGCTCGACGCGGCGATTCAGGAGCGCGCGGAGGCGGTGTTGGCCGAGGTGGGCCAGACCTTCACGCCCGCGGGTGCAACCGCGCTCGTGATGGACCCGCGCTCCGGGGCGATCCTGGCGCTTGCGAACTGGCCGCGGATCGACGCCAACAACGTCGGGGGCGCCCCCGCATACGCCCGCCAGAACCGGGCCATCCAGGCGAGCTACGAGCCGGGCTCGACCTTCAAGGCCTTCACCGTGGCCGGTGCGATGGAGGAGAAGATGATCGAGCCGACCACCCAGCTCTCGGTCCCGCCGCTGATTCAGGTGGCCGACCGCACGATCGGCGAGGCGCACGAGGGCGGTGGCGGTACGCTCACCGTCGCCGACATCCTGGCCCAGTCCTCGAACGTCGGATCGGTGATGATCGGTCTCAAGCTGGGCGCGCGGCGCTTCGACCGCTGGGTCCGTCGCTTCGGCTTCGGCACCAAGACCGGGGTCGACCTGCCGGGCGAGCAGCAGGGCATCGTCCTGCGTCCCGAGGACTACTCGGGCTCCTCGATGGGGAACATGCCGATCGGCCAGGGCATTGCCGTCACCCCGATCCAGATGGCCGCGGCCTACACCGCGATCGCCAACAAGGGCATGCTGCGCGAGCCCTACGTAGTCGCGGGGGCGCGGCGGCCGCCCCGCCGGGTGCTTTCGAAGGACACCGCGCAGCGGGTCTCGAGGATGCTTGAGGGAGTTCTGGCCGCGGGCGGCACGGCCGCCGAGGCCGCGGTGGACGGCTACACCCTGGCCGGCAAGACCGGTACCGCCGAGAAGGCGGAGAACGGCGGCTACTCCAAAACTGACTTCGTGGCCTCCTTCATCGGCTACGCGCCCGCGCGCAACCCGCGGCTGCTCGTCGCGGTGATGGTGGACGAGCCGCGGGGCTCGATCTACGGCGGCACGGTGGCTGCGCCCGCCTTCGAGCGCATAGTCGAGTTCGCCCTTCCTTATCTCAAGATCCCGCCGGAATGACGGCACAGAGAGAGGGCCAGGGTGGCGGGTATCCTGCGGGCGGACCATGACCCTTCGCGAGCTGATGGGGAATGGGGCCCCCGAGGTCGAGGTCTCGGGTCTCGCCTACTCGAGCCAGAGCGTCACTCCCGGGACGCTCTTTTTTTGCGTCCCCGGTTACCGCGCCGACGGCCACGACTTCGCCCCCGATGCGGTGGCCCGCGGCGCCGTGGCGCTGGTCTGCCAACGCCCGCTTGGCCTCGGCGTCCCGGAAGTGGTGGTGGAGGACGTGCGCGCGGCGATGGGCCCGGCGGCGGCCCGCTTCTTCGGCGATCCCACGGCCGAGCTCACGGTGGCGGGGGTCACGGGCACCAACGGCAAGACCACCACCGCGTTCCTGCTGCGCCACCTGCTCGAGGCCGGGGGCATCCGCTGTGGGCTGCTGGGGACCATCAAGCGGGTGGTGGGGGGCGCCGAGGAGGAGGTGGAGCGCACGACCCCGGAGGCAATCGACCTCCAGGCCACCTTCCGGCGAATGCTGGACGCGGGCGACGAGGCCTGCACGATGGAGGTTTCCTCGCACGCGCTGGAGCTGGGGCGCGCGGCGGGGATCCGCTTCGCCTGCCGCGTCTTCACCAACCTGACCCAGGACCACCTCGACTTCCACGAGACGATGGAGGCCTACTTCCTGGCCAAGCGCAGGCTGTTCGACGAGGAAGGCATCTCGATCGTCAACGGGGACGACGAGTACGGGCGCCGCATCGCCGCCGAGGTGGAGGCGGTCACCTTCGCGATCGACAGCCCGGCGGACTACCGGGCCCGTGAGGTCCGCTTCGACCTGACGGGCTCGCGCTTCGTTTGCGAGACGCCGGACGGCCCGCTCGAGCTGGAGTCGCCGCTGCCTGGCCTGTTCAACGTGCAGAACGTGCTGGCCGCGGTTGCCGCGGCCCGCGCGCTGGACGTGCCCGGCGACGCGATCACGGCGGCGTTGCCGGCGTTCGGGCGCGTGCCCGGGCGCTTCGAGCCGGTTGACGAGGGCCAGGACTTCGGCGTGCTGGTGGACTACGCGCACACCCCGGACTCGCTCGAGAACGTGCTGCGGGCCGCCCGCGAGCTGACCCGCGGCCGCCTGCACGTGGTCTTCGGCGCGGGGGGAGACCGCGACCGGGGCAAGCGCCCGCTCATGGGCGACGCCGCCCGCCGGCTGGCCGACCGCGTGCTGGTGACTTCGGACAACCCGCGCAGCGAGGAGCCCGACGCGATCATCGACGAGATCATGCCGGGCGCGGGGCCGGACGCCGAGCGGGAGAGCGACCGCCGCGCCGCGATCGGACTGGCGGTGGAGACAGCGGCCCCCGGCGATGTCGTCGTGATCGCCGGCAAGGGCCACGAGCAGGGCCAGGAGTTCGAGAACGGCCGCAAGGAGCCGTTCGACGACAAGAGCGTGGCCCGCGAGGCGCTGCGCAGCCGGCTGGGGGCGCACGCGTGATCGACCTGGGGGCCGGTCCGCTGGCCGCGGCGGCCGGAGGCGAGCTCGCGGCCGGCGCGCCGGAGGGGGCCGGGCCCGAGCGGGCGGTGATCGACTCGCGCGCGCTCGAGCCCGGCGACCTGTTCGTGGGCCTACCGGGCGCCAGCGCCGACGGGGGCGAGTTCGCGGCCGGCGCGCTCGAGCGCGGCGCCTGGGGCGTGCTCGTGAGCCCCGCGTACCGGGAGGCGGCCCTGGCCGCGGTGGAGGGGGCCTTGGGCGGCTCGCCCTGCGCGCAGGCCGCCGTGATCGTGGTCCCACAGCCGCTCACGGCGCTGCAGCGCCTGGCCACCGCCTGGCGGCGGGAGCTGAAGAGCCGGGTGGCCGGCATCACAGGCTCGGCCGGCAAGACCTCGACCAAGGACATCCTCGCCGCCCTGCTGCGCCCCCGCGCCCGTACCCACGCGAGCCGGGAGAACTACAACACCGAGATCGGGCTGCCGCTCACGGTTCTCGAGGCGTCGCGCGGCACGGAGGCGCTGGTGCTCGAGATGGCAATGCGCGGCGAGGGCCAGATCGCCGAGCTCGCCGCTATCGCGGAGCCCGACGTGGGCGTGATCGTGAACGTGGGCCCCGTGCACCTCGAGCTGCTGGGCACGGTCGAGCGGGTGGTGGCCGCCAAGGCGGAGCTGATTCGCGACCTGCCCGCGGGCGCGGCCTGCGTCGTGCCCGCCAGCGAGCCGCTCCTGGCCGCCCACCTGCGCGACGACCTCGACACATGGACCTTCGGCCCCGGCGGCCACGTACAGCTGCTGGGGATGGCCGACGGCCGGGCCGAGATCGAGGCACGCGGCGAGCTGGTGGAGCTCGAGCTGTCCTACAGCGAGCCTCACAACCTGCTGAACACGCTGGCCGGAGTGGCGGCCGCGAAGGCGGCCGGCTTCACGGTCGGCGGTCCGGTCGACGTGCGCTTCTCCTCGCTTCGGGGCGAGGTGGTGGAGCTGCCCGGCGGCGTGACCGTGGTGAACGATTGCTACAACGCCAACCCGATGTCGATGCGCGCCGCTCTCGACCATCTCGCGCAGAGCCCGGCGGAGCGGCGGATCGCCGTACTGGGCACCATGGCGGAGCTCGGTCCGGGCTCGCCGGGGTTCCACAGGGAGATCGGCGAACACGCGGCCGGGTTGGGCATCGACGTGCTCGTCGCCGTCGGCCAGGAGGCGCTCGGCTACGGCGACGGCTACGACGGTGAGCTGTACCCGGTTGGGAGCCCCGAGGAGGCCGGCGCGCTGCTGGAGGAGGTGGCCCGCCCCGGGGACCGCGTGCTGGTGAAGGGCTCGCGCTCGGTGGGCCTGGAGAGAGTCCTGGCCTGATCCATGCTGGGCGAGATCCTGATTGGGGGCGTCGGCTCCCTGCTGATCTGCATGTTCCTGGGGCCGCGCTTCATCGAGTACCTGCGCGTGAAGGAGTTCGGGCAGCAGATCCGCGAGGAGGGGCCGGCGGGCCATCGCGGCAAGGCCGGCACCCCGACGATGGGCGGGCTGGTGCTGCTGCTTTCCGTGCTGGTGCCGTTCCTGATCCTCTCGGAGTACCGGGCGGCCAGCGTCGCGCTGCTGGCCACGATGGTGGCGATGGCCGCGCTCGGCTTCGCCGACGACTGGACCAAGCTGCGGCGACGGCGCTCGCTCGGGATCTCGGGCAGGACGAAGCTCGCGATCCAGGCCGTCACGGCGATCGGGCTGTGGCTGCTGGTGCGCGAGTGGGTCGGCCTGGAGGACACCCTGCGGCTGCGCGTCGTCGACGCCTCGATCGACCTCGGCGTCGCCTATCCCGTGCTGATCTTCCTGGTGCTTGCCGGCGCCACCAACGGCGTGAACCTCACCGACGGCCTGGACGGCCTTGCCGCCGGCTGCGCGACCATCGTCTTCCTCACCTACACGGCCATGACGTTCATCACCACCGGGCAGCAGGACCTCGCGCTTCTCTCCGCCTGCCTGGTGGGGGCCTGCGTCGGTTTTCTGTGGTTCAACTCGTTCCCGGCGTCGGTGTTCATGGGGGACACCGGCTCGCTCGCCCTGGGCGGCGCGATCGCCGCTCTGGCGGTGCTCACCAAGAGCGAGGTGCTGCTGATCCTGATCGGCGGCATCTTCGTGATCGAAGCGCTGTCGGTGGCCATCCAGGTGTTCTCCTTCCAGCGCTTTCGCCGCCGGGTCTTCCTGATGGCGCCGATCCACCACCACTTCGAGCTGCTCGGCTGGTCGGAGACCAAGATCATCCTGCGCTTCTGGATCGTGGCCGCGATCTGCGCGGCGATCGGCTTCACGCTCTACCAGCAGTCCGTCACGCCGTGAGGCCGCCGCTTCCGGCGGGCCCCTACCTGATCGTCGGGCTCGCGCGCTCCGGAGCCGCGGCGGCGCAGATGCTCCTGCCCCACGGGCCGGTGCTCGGCGCCGACCGCGCCCGGCCCGAGGTGCCGGAGGGGGTCGAGGCCCATTTGGAGAGCGACGGCGTGGAGCTGCTCGAGCGCGCGGCCTGCGTGGTCAAGAGCCCCGGCGTCCCCAACGAGGCGCCGGCGATCGCGGCCGCGCGGGAGCGCGGGCTGCCGGTCTACGGCGAGCTGGAGCTCGCCTGGCGGCTCTTGCCCAACCGTTTCCTTGCCGTCACCGGCACCAACGGAAAGACCACCACCGTCGAGCTGCTCGGCGCCGTGCACCGCGAGGCGGGCGTCCCCGTGGCGGTGGCCGGGAACGTGGGCACGCCGCTCTCCTCGCTGGTCGGGACGGCGCATCCCGAGGCCGTGATCGTCTGCGAGGTCTCAAGCTTCCAGGCCGAGGACGCGGACGCGTTCGCTCCCGACACGGCCCTGCTGCTCAACCTGACCGAGGACCACCTCGACCGGCACGGCACCTTCGCCGCCTACCGCGAGGCCAAGCTGCAGGTGTTCGCCCGCCAGACCGCGGGACAGATCGCCGTGGCTCCGGCGGGCTTCACGCTGCCGGGGGCGGGGCGGAGGGTGAGCTTCGGCGAAGCCCCGGAGGCCGACCTGGCGCTGCGCGAGCGAACCCTGATCTGGCGGGGAGAGCCGCTGATCGCGGAGAGCGACATTCGCCTGCGCGGCGCTCACAACACCGAGAACGCGATGGGGGCGGCCGCGGCCGTGCTCGCCGGCGGCCTGCCGGTCGAGCCGGTGGCCGCTGCGCTCAAGACCTTTGCGGGCGTGCCCCACCGCCTCGAGGAGGTGGGGACGGTCCACGGCGTTCTCTACGTGAACGACTCCAAGGCCACCAATGTCGCCTCCGCCGTGCGCGGGATCGAAGCCTTCGAGGGGGGCGTCCACGCGATCCTGGGCGGCAGCCTCAAGGGTGGCGGCTTCGAGGGACTGCGTTCGGCGGTGGCCTCCCGCTGCCGGGCCTGCTACCTGATCGGCGAAGCCGCCGGGCCGCTCGAGCGGGACCTCGCCGGCACCGTCGAGCTCCGCCGCTGCGGCGAGCTGGAGGTTGCCGTGCGAGCCGCCGCGGACGCCGCCGAGCCCGGGGAGGTGGTGCTGCTCTCCCCGGCCTGCGCGAGCTACGACCAGTACACCGACTACGAGGAGCGCGGGGCCCACTTCCGCTCGCTGCTGCCGCGAGCATGACTTTCAGCCACGGCGTCGAAGAGCGTCCGGATGGCCCGCCGCACCGCCGCCCGCCCGCGACCGGTCGAGTACTCGATCCTCTACACGGCGACGCTCTGCCTTCTGGCCTTCGGGGCGGTGATGGTCTACTCGGCCAGCTCGGCCGAGTCGCTGCTCGGCAGCGGCGACCCGTCCTTCTACCTCAAGCGCTACGTCATGTTCGGCCTGCTGGGGCTCGTGCTGCTCCACGTCGCCTCGCGGCGCGGCCTGGCTGCCGTGAAGGGCCTGACGCCGATCCTGCTGGTGGCTTCGTTCGCCCTCACCGTGGCCGTGATGCTCCCCGGCGCCGGTGTGACGGCCAACGGAGCCACGCGCTGGCTGGGTGCGGGGCCGCTGCAGTTCCAGCCCTCGGAGCTGCTCAAGGTCTCGCTCGTGCTGTACGCCTGCCTAGTGCTGGCCGCGCGACCTCAATCGACCAAGACCCTCGGCGGTCTGGTGAAGCCGCTGCTCCTGGTCGTCGGCGCGGCCTGCCTGCTGCTGCTGAAGCAGCCCGACATGGGGACAGCGATGGTGATCTGCTTCGCGATCGGCGCGCTGCTGATCGCCGCCGGCACGCCCACCCGGCTGCTGGGCACGATCGGGGGCGCCCTGGCCGGCCTGGCGCTGCTCGTGGCGCTCGTCGAGCCCTACCGCCGCGAGCGACTGACCTCGTTCCTCGACCCCTTTTCGGACGCCGGCGACAGCGGCTTCCAGGCCGTCCAGGCGCTCACGGCGATGGGCTCGGGCGGGTTCTTCGGCGTCGGCCTCGGGGAGTCCGTGCAGAAGATCTTCTACCTGCCCGAGGCCCACACCGACATGATCCTGGCCATCATCGGCGAGGAGCTCGGCCTGCTCGGAATCCTGGCCGTGGTCGCCCTGTACGGGCTGATCGCGTACGCCGGCCTGCGGGTGGCCAAGCTCGCCCGCGACCTGTACTCGAAGCTGCTCGCCGCCGGCCTCACCTCGCTGCTGCTGTGTCAGGCCACGCTCAACCTGTTCGCGGTTCTGGGCATGGCCCCGCTCACCGGCGTGCCGCTCCCGCTGCTCTCCTACGGCAGCACCAACCTGGTCGTGATGCTCGGCGCGATGGGCCTTCTCCTCAACGTGGCCGCCGGCGGCGGCCAGGCCGAGCGGCGGGGCAAGCCGGTCCTGCGCGCAATCGACGGAGGTGGGCTTGACGACGATCGCGATAGCGGCCGGGGGCACGGCGGGGCACGTCGTGCCGGCGCTCGCGGTCGCTGAGGAACTGCGCCGCCGCGGAGCCCGGGTGGAGTTCATCGGCGGCGAGCGGGCCGAGGTGGAGCTGGTCCCCGGCGAGGGCTTCGCCCTGCATCGGCTGCGGGTGGCGGGCCTCGACCGCCGCAACCCGGTCCGGGCGGCTCAGGCGCTATGGCTGGCCGTGCGAGCCACCGGCAGGGCGCGCCAGATCCTGCGCGAGGTGGGCGCGAACGCCGTGCTGGGCGCCGGCGGCTACGTGGCCGGGCCGGTGGGGCTGGCCGCTCGCACCCTCGGCCTGCCGCTGGTCCTGAGCGAGGCCGACAGCCACCTCGGGATCTCCAACCGCCTGCTGGCGCCCCTGGCCCAGCGCGTGTTCCTGGCCTTTCCGATCGAGGGACACACGGGCCCGCGCTACGTGGTGGCCGGCCGGCCCGTGCCGGCGGGCACCGGCCAAGCCGACCGCCGCGCCGCCCGTGAGCGCTTCGGCATCCCGGCGGACAGCCGCTGTGTCCTGATCTTCGGCGGCTCCCTCGGCGCCCGGCGCCTCAACCATGCCGCCGTCGACGCCTTCGGCGCCGACGCGCCCTTCGCCGTCCTGCACGCCTCCGGACGCCGCGACCACGACGAGCTGCGGCGCCGCCTGGACGAGCTCGGCTCGCCCGAGCACTACCGCCTCTTCCCCTACGTCCAGCCCTTCGCGGACGCCCTGGCGGCGGCCGATCTGACCGTAGCCCGGGCCGGCGGCTCGGTGCTGGAGGTGGCCGCGGCCGGGCTTCCGGCGATCCTGGTGCCCTATCCGGCGGCCACCGCGGACCACCAGACGGCCAACGCGCGCTACATGGAGAGAGTGGGGGCGGCGCTGGTGATTCCTGACGCCGAGCTCGACGGCGAGCGGCTGGCGCGGGAGGTGGAGGAGCTGCTGGCGGATCCGGGACGGCTCGAGGCGATGGCGGAGGCCGCCCGCGCCGTCGCGCGGCCGGGGGCGGCGGCGCGCATCGCCGAGGAGCTGCTGGCGCTCGCGACGAGGCCCCGCAGCTTCCGAAGCCGGCACTAAGGTCAAAGCGCGATGGTCGACGCGCCCTTTGCGGGACGCAGCCTGCACTTCATCGGGATCGGCGGGGCCGGGATGAGCGGCCTCGCGCTGGTGACCCACGAGTTGGGTGCCACCGTGTCGGGCTCGGATCGGGCGGATTCGCCCTTCTGCGCCCGGCTGCGGGCGGCGGGAATCGAGCCGCTGATGGGGCATGATGCGGCGAACGTCCCGGCGGGCGCCGAGGTGGTGGTCTCGACGGCCATCGCCGAGGACAACCCGGAGCTCTCCGCCGCCCGGGCGGCGGGGGCCCGGGTCATGCACCGCGGCGACCTGCTGGGCGAGCTGTCGGCCATGAAGCGCACCATTGCCGTGAGCGGCACCCACGGCAAGACAACCACCGCCTCGATGGCCGCCCACGCGCTGCGCGAGGCCGGGCGCTCCCCCGCCTTCCTGATCGGCGGCGAGCTGCGCGCGGCGGGCACCAACGCCGGCTGGGGCTCGGGGGAGTGGGCGGTGATCGAGGCCGACGAGTCCGACCGCTCCTTCCTCAAGCTGCATCGGGACGTGGCCGTGGTCACCAACATGGAGCTCGATCACCATGCGACCTACCGCAGCCTGTCCGACCTGGGCGAGGCGTTCTGCGACTTCCTCGCGCCGGCGTCCGTGCGCGTGCTGGGCGCGGACCTCGAGCTTCCCTGCACGGACGGTGCGGTGACCTTCGGGCTGGAGGAGGGGGCCCTCAGGGCCGAGCGGCTCGAGCTGCACCCCGGGGGGTCCCGTTTCGTGGTCGAGGGCACGCCGGTGGAGCTGCGCTTGCCCGGGCGCCACAACGTGCTCAATGCCCTCGCCGCCCTCGCCGCCTGCCGCCCGGCCGGGCTCGAGCCCGCCGAGGCCGCCCCTGCCCTGGCCGGCTTCACGGGTGCCGGACGCCGCTTCGAGGACCACGGGCTCACCACCTCGGGCGCGCGGGTCTATGACGACTACGCCCATCACCCGACCGAGGTGCGCGCCACGCTGGAGGCCGCCCGCACGCTGAACCCGGACCGGCTGGTGGCCTGCTTTCAGCCCCACCTCTACTCGCGCACCCGCTTGCTGGCCCGCGAGTTCGGCAGCGCGCTCGCAGTGGCCGACCTCGTGGTCGTGCTCGACGTCTATCCCGCCCGCGAGAAGGCCGAGGACCACCCCGGGGTGAGCGGGCTGGTGGTGGCCGCCGCCGCGGCCGACGCCGCCCAGGGCCGGCCGGTGTGGTGGCTGCCGCGAGGCGAGGACGCCACGCGGATGCTCGCGGCGGAGCTGGGCGAGGGAGACATGCTCGTGACCCTCGGGGCGGGAGACGTGGATCGGGTGGCTCGTGCGCTCACCGAGGAGGGCCCGTGAGCGGCCCGCCCGACGGAGTGCAGGCGGACTATCCGCTCGCGCGTCTGACCACCGTCCGCACGGGAGGACCGGCCGACTTCTTCGCCCGGCCCGACTCCGTCGCGGCCTTGGCTGCGCTGCTGGCCTGGGCCAAGGAAGGCGGAATCGAGGTAGGAGTGGTCGGCTCCGGATCGAACCTGCTGGTAGCGGATGCGGGATTCCGAGGACTCGTGTTGAAGCTGGACGGCTCGCTCGCGGCGATCGAGCAGGAAGGAGAGCGGCTGCTCTGTGGCGGCGGGGCCCGCCTGCCGCAGGCGGCGGCGCGCGCCGCGCGCGCCGGCCTCAGCGGCCTGGAGTTCGGCGTGAACATCCCCGGGACGGTGGGCGGCGCCGTGCGGATGAACGCGAACGCCTACGGGGGCGAGCTCGGGCGCGTGCTCGAGTGGGTGGGGATCTGCTCGCCGGAGGGCAGCGAGCGCCGCGCCCCGGCCGAGCTCGGCTTCAGCTACCGGCGCTCCAACCTCGCCCCGACCGAGATCGTGGCCCACGCCTCGTTCGCCCTGAGCCCGGCGCCGCCGGAGACCGTGAAGGCGACGCTGGCCGAGATGCGCGCCACACGCAAGGCCGCTCAGCCCTCCGGCATCAAGACCTTCGGCTCGACCTTCAAGAACCCCGACGACCCGCGCGCAGAAGGGCGCAGCGCCGGCGTGCTCCTCGACCAGGCGGGCTGCCGCGGGCTGACGGTGGGCGGCGCCCGCTTCTCGGAGAAGCACGCCAACTTCGTGGAGAACATGGGCGACGCCACCACCGCCGACGTCGTGGCGCTCATGGCAGCCGGCCGCCGCGCGCGTGCGCGAGCGGCTGGGAGTCGAGCTGGAGCCCGAGGTGCAGTTCCTGGGCGAGGTCGAGGCGGCGGAGCTGGGCTCGTGAGGGCGGGCGGCGCAGGTGTCGCCCTGCGCCGGTTGCGGCTGGGACGGCAGCTCCGGCTGCCGCGCCTGTCGCCCCGGCTGCGGCTCGCGCTCCTGGTGCTGGGAGCGCTCGCGCTCGTGCTCGGCGCCGCCTACCGCTTCTGGCTGCGTGACTCGGACCTCGTGGCCGTCGAGCGCGTGTCGGTCACCGGGCTGACCACCGATGAGGCCTCGCGCCTGCGCAGCGCGCTCGAGTCCACGGCCAGCACCATGACCACGCTGCATGTGGACCAGGATCGCCTCGAACGGGCGGTGGCCGCCTTCCCGGTGGTGAGCGGGCTCAAGGTGGAGACCCGTTTCCCGCACGAGTTGCGCATCCGGGTGCTGGAGCACCATCCGGCCGCGATGGCGCAGACCGACGGGGGGCGAGTGCCCGTGGCCGCCGACGGCACACTGCTGCGCGGCCTTCCGGCCGAGGGCCGGCTGCCGACCATCGACGTCGAAGGCGGCCTGCGGGGCGAGCGGCTCGGGGACGCGGCGGCGCTCTCCGCCGCGCGCGTGGCTGGCGCGGCGCCCGCCGTCCTGCGGCGCCGGATCGAGGAGGTGGCCACTGGCGGGGAGGATGGCCTCGTGGCGGAGCTGCGCGACGGTCCCGAGCTGATCTTCGGCGACGACTCGCGCCGCCGGGCCAAGTGGACCGCCGCCGCGCGGGTTCTCGCCGACCCCGAGGCGGAGGGAGCCGCCTACGTCGACGTCCGCATCCCAGGGCGCCCCGCGGCCGGGGGGCTGACGGCCGAGACGGCACCGCCGGTCGCGCCTGCCGCGCCTGGCACAACCCTCAACCCGTAGTAGAGCTTTCCGACAAGTCTAGACCTAAAGTCGAGCCTTGTCGTGCAGGTTTCGTTGCAAGGGCAATTGACATGCTCGCGGATTGCGCTCTACAGTCCCGCCTGCATGGCGATCTCGGAACCCTCGATGATCGCTTGAGCTTTCGGAGCGTAGGAGAAGGAACACGTCAATGGATACGGGCAGCTATCTGGCCGTCATCAAGGTCGTCGGAATCGGCGGCGGCGGAACAAACGCCGTCAACCGGATGGTGGACGCGGGCCTCAAGGGGGTCGAGTTCATCGCCGTCAACACGGACGCCCAGGCGCTCCAGATGTGCGACGCCGACATCAAGCTCCAGATCGGCGACCAGCTGACGCGCGGCCTCGGGGCCGGGGCCGATCCCGACGTGGGCTACGGCGCGGCCAACGAGAGCCGCGACGAGATCAAGGAGGCGCTCAAGGGCGCCGACATGGTCTTCGTGACAGCGGGGGAGGGCGGCGGCACCGGGACCGGGGCCGCGCCGGTGATGGCCGAGGTGTCCAAGCAGGAGGTCGGCGCGCTCACCGTCGGCGTCGTGACCAAGCCGTTCGACTTCGAGGGCACCCAGCGCATGCGGCAGGCCGTGGACGGGATCGACCGTCTGCGCGAGCAGGTGGACACGATGATCGTGATACCCAACGAGAAGCTGCTCGCGGTCGTGGAGCGCCGCACGAGCATCCTCGACGCCTTCCGCGAGGCCGACGCCGTGCTGGGCCAGGGCGTACAGGGCATCACGGACCTGATCACCACGCCCGGGCTGATCAACCTGGACTTCGCGGACGTCCGCACGATCATGCACGAGGCCGGCTCGGCGCTCATGGGCATCGGCGAGGCCTCGGGCGAGAACCGGGCCGCCGAGGCGGCCAAGAACGCGATCTCGAGCCCGCTGCTGGAGCAGTCGGTCGAGGGGGCCACCGGGATCCTGCTCAACATCACGGGCGGCAGCGATCTGGGCCTGTTCGAGGTCAACGAGGCGGCCGAGATCATCCAGGCCGCCGCCGACCAGAACTCCAACATCATCTTCGGGGCGGTGGTCGACGACGGGCTCGGCGACGGCGTCCGCGTGACGGTGATCGCCACCGGCTTCGAGCGTCCCAGCCGCACCCCGCTGTTCGCCGAGGACTCGACGGGCCGCCGGCGCGAACCGCGACGGCGCGACGTGTCCATGGACGATCGCCAGCGCAAGTCGCTCGAGATCTCCGAGGACGAGATCGACGTCCCGTCCTTCCTGCGGGATTGAGACACCGCGCGCGCACGCGGCCGAGCCACGTGCTTGCGGCTTGACCGAAGTCCGGGAGATCCTCCCGCCGCACACGGGACTCGCCTTCGGGGCGATGCGTGCCCTGCGCGCCCACTACACCGACGAGGCCGCGTTCGTGCGCCGGGTCGACGCGGAGCAGC
This sequence comes from uncultured Thermoleophilaceae bacterium, assembly GCA_963821275.1. GTDB lineage: Bacteria > Actinomycetota > Thermoleophilia > Solirubrobacterales > Thermoleophilaceae > JACVRW01. The sequence continues at coordinate 231,907 of CAWGDF010000013.1, read as the reverse complement.
GGCCCCAGGGCTACCGGCTTGTCGGGGTCTTCGGCCAGGACGGGAGCTGCGTGGCGGTGGCCGGCTTCCGGGTACTCCACAACTTGGCGTGGGGCGACTGCCTCTACGTCGACGATCTCTCGACCCTGCCCGAGGGACGGCGCCGGGGCCACGGGCGGGCCCTGCTCGACTGGTGCGCCGAGGAGGCCCGCCGCCTGGGCTGCGGCGAGCTCCACCTCGACTCCGGCGTCGGCCCCGAGCGCGAGGACGCGCACCGCCTCTACTTCAACAGCGGGCTGCGCATCACGAGCTACCACTTCGCGCGCCCGCTCTGATGGACGCCTGGGCACAGGCCACCGCCCCGCGGGTCGCGCTGACCGCCGAGCGGGAGCTGGAGGCGCTGGTGGGCGTCTCCTCGCCCTCGGGGGACGTCGAGGGTGCGGAGGAGTGCGCGGCCCTGGCGGCAGCCTTCCTCCCGCCGGAGGCCGAGATCGAGCGGCTCGAGTGCTCCACGCCAAACCACGCCGCCGACCTGTGCGGCCGGCTGCGGGGGAGCGGGACGCTGCGCGTGCTGCTGCTCGGCCACCTGGACACCGTGGTGGCCCACGTGGCCCACCGGCCGCTCGAGCGCGACGGCGACCGGCTGACCGGCTCCGGGGCGGTCGACATGAAGGGCGGTGTGGCGCTCGCGCTGGGAGTGGCGCGGGAGCTGGCCGCCCGGCCCGAGTTGTACGCCGAGGTGGCCGTGCTGCTCGTGACCGACGAGGAGTGGCGCACGGAGCCGTTCGCGCACATCGGCCGCTTCGTCGACTTCGACGCCTGCCTCTGCTTCGAGGCCGGGGAGCGCACCCCGGAGGGACACGAGGCGCTGGTGGTGCGTCGCAAGGCGGCGGCGACGCTGCGGGTTCACGCCCACGGCCGTGCGTCCCACTCCGGCTCGGCGCCGGAGCGCGGCCGCAGCGCGCTGCTGGCGCTCGCCGACGTGGCGCGCCGGATTGCGGACCGCAGCGCGCCCGAGGGGCCCGACCGCCTGACCGCGGTGCCCACCGTCCTCCGGGCGGGCGAAGTGTTCAACGTCGTGCCGCCGGCGGGCGAGCTCGTGTGCGACCTGCGCGCCGACCGGCTCGAGGCCTTCGATCCCGTGCTGCAAGCGGTTCCCGAAAAGCTGGAGGGGGTCATCCTGCAGGCGCGCCTGGTGCGGGCCTGGCCGGGCATGGACTCGCGGGCGGCGGTGGCGGGCCTGCTGGCGGAGGCCGGCGAGCGGCTGGGACGGCCACTTGTGGCCGCCGAGCGTGGCGGGGCGAGCGACGCCAGCCACCTGGCCGCCGCGCTTCCGCTCACGGTCGACGGGCTGGGCCCGCGGGGCGGGGGCGCGCACACGCCCGAGGAGTGGGTCAGCGCGGCCTCGCTGCAGACTCGGGCCGAGGTGGCGCTCGCCCTCGTCGCCGCATTGCTCGGGGCCTGACCGGTAGCGGTAGCCTTGCTCCGCTTGCCGTCCCCCGCGAACACGCTGCGCCGCACGCCCCTCTTCGAGCGCCACGAGGCGGCCGGGGCCCGGCTCGTGCCCTTCGCCGGCTGGGAGATGCCCGTCCAGTACGAGGGCATCCGCGTCGAGCACGTGGCGGTGCGCAGGGGCGCGGGCATGTTCGACGTCTCGCACATGGGTGAGATCGAGACCTCTGGCCCCCAGGCGGGGAACCTCCTGCAACGCGTCCTGTCCAACGACGTGACCCGCATCGCCGAGCGCGGCGCCCAGTACTCGGTGCTCTGCCTCGAGGACGGCGGGGTGCTCGACGACCTGTTCACCTACCGGCTCGACGGCGGGCGCTTTCTCACCGTCACCAACGCGGCCAACCACGAGCGCGACCTCGCCTGGTTCAGCGAGAAGGCCGAGGGCTTCGACGTCGACGTGCGCGATGCGCACGCCGATTGGGCGATGCTGGCGGTGCAGGGCCCGGACGCTCGCGGAGCGCTCAACGGCCTGGCCGAGGGCGAGCTGCCAGCCCGCATGCGCACCGCCGACCTCACGCTCGCCGGGGTGGACTGCCTGGTGTGCGGCACCGGCTACACCGGCGAGGACGGCTGCGAGCTGCTGCTGCCCCCCGGCGGCGCCGGAAAGGTCTGGGACTCCCTGCTGGCCGAGGGGGTGCAGCCGGCCGGCCTCGGCGCCCGGGACACGCTGCGCCTGGAGGTCTGCTTCCACCTCTACGGCAACGACCTGAGCGAGGACCGCAACCCGATCGAAGCGGGTCTCGGCTGGTGCTGCAAGCTGGACACGGACTTCATCGGCGCCGAGGCGCTGCGGCAGGTGGAGCCCGAGCAGACGCTCGTGCCGTTCGCCTTCACCGGGCCGGGGATCCCTCGCCAGGGCAATCCGGTGAGCACCGAGGAGGGGCCGGGCGTGGTCACGAGCGGCTCGCTCTCACCCTGCCTCGAGACCGGCATCGGGTTGGCCTACGTGCCGATCGAGGCCGCCGCGCCGGGCACGCCGATCGAGGTCGACGTACGCGGCAAGAGCCGCGCGGCCGAGGTACGCGACAAACCGCTCTACGAATCGAGGTGAAGTGGCCGAGGAGAGCTACCCCGAGGACCTGAAGTACCACCACGAGCACGACTGGGTGCGCGTGGAGGGCGAGGAGGCCGTCTTCGGCGTCACCTGGTACGCCCAGGACGCGCTCGGCGAGGTGGTCTTCTTCGACCCTCCGGAGGTCGGCTCCGAGGTGACGAAGGACCAGAGCTACGCCGAGGTGGAGTCCGTCAAGGCGGTCTCCGACGTGGTCGCACCGCTCTCGGGCGAGATCGTGGCGGTCAACGAGGCGCTGAACGACAATCCGGAGCGCATCAACGAGGACCCCTACGGCGACGGTTGGCTGGTCAAGGTCAGCCTCAGCGACAGCTCCGAGCTGGACTCGCTGATGGATGTGACCGCATACAAGGATTTGCTCCGATCGGGTAACTAACGTCGTAGCTCACCATGAGCCGCTACACCGGAGTCACCGAGCAGGATCTACGCGAGATGCTCGAGGCGATCGGCGTCGAATCGCTCGATGACCTGTTCGCGGACATCCCCGAGGGTGTGCGGCTCGACCGCGACATCGACCTGCCCGCCGGGTGCTCCGAGCAGGAGGTCTTCGGGCAGCTCGCGGCGCTGGCGGCGCGCAACCGGCACTGCGACGAGGAGGTCAGCTTCCTCGGCGCCGGGATGTACGACCACTATGTGCCGGCGCTGATCGACACGCTGCTGTCGCGGTCGGAGTTCCTCACCCCCTACACGCCCTACCAGCCCGAGGTTTCCCAGGGCGGGTTGCAGGTGATGTTCGAGTTCCAGACCGCGATCTCGGAGCTCACCGGCCTACCCGTCTCCAACGCCTCGGTCTACGAGGGGCCAAGTGCGGTGGCCGCCGCTGGCTACCTGGCCAAGCTCGAGACGCGCCGCTCCCGGCTGGTGGCCTCGCGTGGGCTGCATCCGCATTCGCGCGGCGCGCTGCGTACCCACGCCGCCGGCTACGGCATGGAGGTGGTCGAGGTGCCCCTCGACGCCGAGGGCGCCACCGACGCCTCGGCGCTGGCCGAGGCGGTGGATGACGACACGGCCGCCGTGTTCCTCCAGCAGCCCAACTTCCTGGGCACGGTCGAGGAGCTGGGCGGGCTGGTCGAGGCGGGCAAGGGCACGGGGGCCGTGGCCGTGTGCGCGGCCGATCCGTTGCCGCTGGGCCTGCTCAAGCCTCCGGGCGAGCTGGGAGTGGACATCTGCGTGGGTGAGGGGCAGACCCTCGGCAACCGGCTCGACTTCGGCGGCCCCAGCTTCGGCTTCTTCGCGGCCGGGGAGCGCTTCCTGCGCAAGATGCCCGGCCGCATCGCAGGCGAGACACGCGACGTGGACGGCAAGCGCGGCTTCGTGCTCACGCTCCAGACCCGCGAGCAGCACATCCGGCGGGAGAAGGCCACGCACAACATCTGCACCGCCCAGGCGCTGAACGCGCTCGCCGGGGTGGTCTACCTCTCCTGGCTGGGGCGCCGGGGGCTGGTGGAGCTGGCCGAGCTGCTGCTTCGCCGCACCCACTACGCGCGCGGGGCGCTCGGGCTCGAGCCGATCAACCCCGGGCCGGTCGTGCGCGAGTTCGCCGTGCGGGTGCCCGACATGGACGAGCTGTTCCGCCGCGCCCGCGCCGAGGACATCAACCCCGGCTACCGCCTAGGCCGCGACTACCCCGAGTACGCGGACGGCCTGCTGGTCGCGATCACCGAGCGCCGCACCAGGGCCGACATCGACCGGCTGGCGGCTCTGGCCGCCGCCACGCGCGAGGTGGTGGCCGCATGAGCGCCCAGCTCGACCCGCGCGCCGGCGACGAGGCCGTGACGATCTTCGAGCGCTCGCGCGAGGGGCGGCGCGCCTTCTCCCCGCCCAAGTGCGACGTGCCCGAGGTGCCGGTGGAGGAGCTGCTCCCGGCCGAGGCCCTGCGCGAGCGGCCGGCCGAGCTGCCCGAGGTGTCCGAGCCCGAGCTGGTGCGCCACTACACGACGCTCTCGTCCAAGAACTTCCATCTCGACGAGGGCTTCTACCCGCTCGGGTCGTGCACGATGAAGCACAACCCCAAGCTGCACGAGCGGGTGGCGGCGCTGCCGGGCCACGCCCGCCTGCATCCGCTCCAGGAGCCCGAGTACGCCCAGGGGGCCCTGGAGCTGATGTGGCTGCTGCAGGGCGCGCTCGCCGAGGTGGCGGGCCTGGCCCACGTGTCGCTGCAGCCGAGCGCCGGCTCGCATGGCGAGCTCGCCGGGCTGCTGCTCACGCGCGCGTACCACGAGGACCGCGGCGACCAGCGCACGAAGGTGCTGACGCCGGACACCGCGCACGGAACCAACCCCGCCACCGTGACGATGGCGGGCTACGAGGTGGTCAAGGTGGGAACCGCCGACGACGGCGGGGTGGATCTCGACGACCTTCGCGACAAGGCCGGCGACGACGTGGCCTGCCTGATGCTCACCAACCCCAACACCCTCGGGCTGTTCGACAGCAACATCGAGGAGATCAAGCAGATCGTCGACGGTGTGGGGGCCACCCTCTACTACGACGGGGCCAATCTGAACGCGGTGATGGGGATCTCGCGTCCCGGCGACATGGGCTTCGACATCGTCCATTTCAACCTGCACAAGACGTTCACCCAGCCCCACGGCGGCGGTGGGCCGGGCGCCGGGCCGATCGCCGTGTCCGACCGGATCGAGCCGTTCCTGCCCACCCCTCAGGTGGTGCGGCGCGAGGCCCGCAACGGCGGCGGGCCGGCGTTCGACCTGGACTTCGACCGGCCCAAGTCGATCGGCCGCCTGCGCGGCTTCCAGGGGAACTTCGGGGTGTTCGTGCGCACCTGGGCCTACATCCGCTCGCTGGGCGGGGACGGGCTCAAGGACGTGTCCCAGACCGCGGTCCTCAACGCGAACTACCTCAAGGCGCTCCTGGCCCGCGAGGGCATCGGCGAGTACCTGCCGGTGGGCTTCGATCGCACGTGCATGCACGAGTTCGTGCTCAGCGGGCGCGGCGCGAAGGAGAAGCTGGGGGTCAGGACCCTCGACATTGCCAAGCGCATGCTCGATCACCGCGTGCACCCGCCCACCGTCTACTTCCCCCTGCTCGTGGAGGAGGCGCTGATGGTCGAGCCGACGGAGACCGAGACCAAGGAGCGCCTCGACCACTTCGCCGAGGTCATCCGCTCGATCCTGGAGGAGGCGGCCGAGGACCCGGAGATCCTGAAGAACGCGCCCTACACCACGCCCGTCCGCCGCCTGGACGAGGCCGGCGCCGCCAAGCGCCCGGTGGTGCGCTGGCGGCCGCGCGACGAGAACCCCGGCGACCCCGAGCGGGCCCGGGACGCGGCGGCCAGCGGCACGGGGGCGATGTAGATCGGCGCGCCGGAGAGCATCCCAGCCGGCACGGCCGCCTCGGAGGGCATCACGCCGGCTGAGCTGCGGCTCGCGGCGCGCAACCACGCCCTGCCTCTGGAGGCGCTCCGTCATCCGATCACGCCGGTCGGGCTGCACTACCTGCTGATCCACTACGACATCCCGGCCGTGGACCCGGCCGGCTTCCGGCTCGAGGTGGGCGGCGCGGTGGAACGGCCGCTGTCACTGTCGCTCGACGACCTTCGCGCCCGCGAGCGGGTGACCATGCCGGTGACCTTCGAGTGCGCCGGCAACGGCCGCGCGCTGCTCGAGCCCCGACCTCTCAGCCAGCCCTGGCTGACCGAGGCCGTGGGCACGGCCGAGTGGGCCGGAACACCGCTGCGGGCGCTGCTGGGCGAGTCCGGTATCCGCACGCCGGCCGTCGAGGTGCTCTTCACCGGCCTCGACCGCGGGGTCGAGGGTGGCGTGGCCCAGGCCTACGAGCGCTCCCTGCCACTCGCCGAGGCGCTCGCCGGCGACGCTCTGGTGGCCTACGAGATGAACGGCGTGCCGCTGCCGCCCCAGCACGGCTTCCCGCTGCGGCTCGTGGTGCCCGGCTGGTACGGGATGACCAACGTCAAGTGGCTGACCGCCATCACCGTGCTCGAGGAGCCCTTCGAGGGCTACCAGCAGAGCGTGGGCTACCGCCTCTACGACGCGGACGGGAATCCGGGAGCGCCCGTCCAGAGAATGCTGCCCCGGTCGCTTATGGTCCCTCCCGGCGTGCCCGCATTCGAGACCCGCGAGCGCCACCTCGAGCCCGGACCGGTCACGCTCTCCGGCCGTGCCTGGTCCGGCCATGGGCCCGTGGTGGCGGTCGAGGTCTCTACCGACGGCGGCGGTTCGTTTGCGCCCGCCGAGCTCGACGCCCCGCTCGGCGAGGCCGCCTGGCGCGGCTGGCGCTTCTCCTGGGACGCGCCCGTGGGCGAGCACGTGCTCTGCTCCCGGGCCACCGACGCCGCAGGCAACACCCAGCCGCTCGACCCGCCCTGGAACCTCAAGGGCTACGCCAACAACGCCGTCGAGCGGGTGCCGGTGATCGTGGGCCGCGTGACAGCGGCCTGGTCCTAGACTGCGCGCCGGCGTGCGCATCTTCAGCGGCATCCAGCCCACGGGCCGCAAGCACCTGGGCAACTACATCGGCGCTATCCGCGGCTACCTCGAGGGCCAGGAGCGCGGCGACCCCGCGATCTACTGCATCGTCGACCTGCACGCGACGAGCGTGGCCTACGACCCCCAGGCCCTGCCCGGCTACGTGCTCGACACCACAGCCATGCTGATGGCCGCCGGGCTCGACCCCGAGCGCTGCATCCTCTTCCGCCAGTCCGACGTGGCCGAGCACTCGGAGCTCTGCTGGCTGCTGGCATCGGTCACCGCCTACGGCGATCTGCAGCGCATGCACCAGTTCAAGGACAAGTCGGCCCGCGAGCAGGAACTGGTGCGGACCAGCCTCTTCCTGTACCCCGTGCTCCAGGCCGCCGACATCCTGCTCTACCGCACCGACGAGGTCCCGGTGGGGGACGACCAGCGTCAGCACGTCGAGCTGGCCCGCGAGATCGCGCGCCGCTTCAACACGACCTACGGCGTGGTCCTGACCGAGCCCAGGCACGTGATCCCCGGCGTCGGCGCCCGCATCATGGACCTGCAGGACCCGGGCGCGAAGATGTCCACCAGCTACGGCAGCGAGAACGGGCTGATCTACATCGACGACGAGGCCGACGCCATCCGCCGCAAGATCAAGCGCGCCCAGACCGACTCCGGCAGCGAGATCGTGCGCGGGGACGGCAAGGAGGGGATCGGGAACCTGATCGAGGTGATGGCGGTCTCCCGCGGCGTGGCGCCCGAGCAGGTGGAGGGCGAGTTCGCCGGCCAGGGCTACGGCACCTTCAAGGAGGCGGTCGCGGACAGCGTGGTCGAGGTCCTCGCCCCCGTGCGCGAGCGCTACCTGGAGCTGCGCCCCGACGAGGCGGCACTCACCGCGACGCTCGACCGCGGCGCAGAGCGGGCTCGCAGCATCGCCACCGGCGTGATGGCCGAGGTGCGGGCGGTCATGGGCCTCAGCGGCTGACCCGGCCGGTTCCGTGGGGAGCGGCGTCTAGGCTCCCGCCGATGGCGATCGCCAACCTCGACCTGGACCTCGAGGTCTTCCAGGGGCCGTTCGACCTGCTCCTGACGCTGGTCCTGAAGGAGGAGGTGGACCTTCTGGAGGTCGACCTCGCCGAGATCGTCCTCTCGTACGTCGAGCATCTCGAGCGGACCGGCGAGCTGGACCTCGAGGCGGCCACCGAGTTCCTGGTGCTCATCGCCGCCCTGCTGGAGCTGAAGTCGCGGCTGATGCTGCCGTCCGAGCACGAGGAGGGCCTCGACCTCGAGCCGCAGGAGGCCGCCGACGAGCTGCTGGCCCGGATGCTCGAGTACCACCGCTACCGCGGCGCCGCCGGCCACCTGCGCGAGCGCCTGGAGGCCGAGCACGGCTACCGCTATCGCTCGGCTCCGCTGCCGCCCGCCCTGCGCCGGGTGTCGCTCGAGGCAGCCGAGCGCGCCTACGATCCCGACCGGCTGGCGGCCGCTCTCGGCGATCTCCTGCGCACACCGCCGCCGCTCGAGCTGGGCCACCTGCGCCGCCCGGCCGTGTCGGTCGAGCAGCGCCTGCTGCACCTGCGCGGCCTTCTCGCCCGGCGGGAGCCGTTCTCGTTCGACGAGGCCGTGCGGGGGGCCGACCGCCTGACCGAGGCAGTCACCCTCTTCGCGCTGCTCGAGCTCTACAAGGCGGGCGAGGCGCGCTGGGAGCAGGAGGTGCCCTTCGGGCCGATCGTGGTGAGGGCGCCGTCGTGAAGGATCTGGCACGGACCGTCGAGGCGCTGCTGTTCCTGTCGGCCGAGCCGGTCTCGGTCGAGCGGGTGGCCGACGCCTGCGAGGTCTCAGAGGGCGAGGTCGTCGAGGCGCTCGCCCGGCTGCGCGAGCACTACGCGGAGGGCTACCGCGGGGTGGTGCTGCGCGAGGTCGCCGGCGGCTTCACGCTGGCCACCGACCCGGTGGCCGAGCGGGCGGCCCGCCGCCTGCTGGCCAAGCCGCGGACTCCGCCCCTGACCCAAGCCCAGGCCGAGTGCCTGGCCATCGTCGCCTACCTGCAGCCGGTCTCCCGCCCGGAGCTGGCGCGCATCCGCGGCGTCGCCTCCGAGTCCGCCGTCGCCACGCTCCTGGAGCGCGGTCTGATCGAGGAGTCGGGCCGCTCGCGCTTCGGGGCCATCCTGTACCGCTCGACCGAGCTGTTCCAGAAGCTCTTCGGCCTCGCCGGCCTCGACGAGCTGCCCGACCCCGCCCGCTTCGACCCGAGCCCCGAGGAGGAGGGTGAGCTGCGCGAGCGCCTCCTGCGGGCGGGCGAGCAGCGGACGCAGGCGTCCTGACGCGCCGTACGTTTGGGGCCTATTGCGCCCTTAAGGTGCGGAGCGTGTGCGGCTAGGAGGCCGCCAGCTCCAGCCTCGCCTCGCCGAACTCCGCGGCGACGTCCTGGAGGATCTGCAGCATCGCCTCGCTGGCGGGCGAGTGGTGGGCGCCGGCCAGCCGGGCGGCCCACACGCGGCGCACCGGCGGGTTCTGCAGCGCACGCACCAACACCCCGGGGTGGACGGTGGTGAGCGCGAGGCGGGGGAGGATCGTCACGCCCACGCCGGCCGCCACCAGCGCCTGCGCGGCGAGCGTCTCGTCGGCCTCGAAGGCCACCCGCGGCTGGTAGCCCGCCTCGCGGCACACGGTCTCGACGATGCGGCGGCAGTCGCTGGCGTTGCTGGAGGCGATCCAGGGTTCCTCGGCGAAGTCGGACAGGGACGGGCGGCGGCGGCGCGCGAGCGCATGGCCCTTCGGCACGATCAGCTCGTACTGGTCCTCGGTCAGCTCCGTCAGCTCCAACTCGGGGGCGAGCATGCCCGGCGTCGAGTCGTGGTCGTAGACCAGGGCGAGGTCCACCTCACCCGACTTGAGCTTGGCGCCCGCCTCCGCCGGTTCGGCCTCGAGCATGCTCAGCTCCACCAGCGGGTGGCGCTCGTGGAACGCGGCGACCGCGCGCGGCACCAGGGTGGCGCCGGCGCTCTGGAAGCAGACCAGCCGCAGCCTTCCGCCGCGCAGGCCGGCGATCGCCGCCAGGTCGTCCTCGGCCGAGCGCAGCCGGGCGAGGATCGTCTCGGCGTGATCCACGAGCACCTGACCGGCCGCGGTCAGGCGCACGCCGCGCGAGCCGCGCTCCACGAGCTGGGTCCCGCTCTCGCGCTCGAGGGCAGCGATGTGCTGGCTCACCGCGGACTGCGTGAAGTTGAGCGCCTCCGCGGCCGCCGAGAACGATCCACGCGAGGCGACCTCGCACAGAACCCGCATCCGGCGTACGTCGAGCATTAGCGCATCTTATCGAGTGCCGCGGAGGGCTTCACGTCGACTGATGCCGCCAGCTGGCCGCAGGCGGCGTCGATGTCGCGGCCGCGGGTGAGGCGCACGGTGGTGCGAAGCCCGCGCTCTGAGGAGCGCGCCCTTGAAGGCGGCGATCGCCTCGCGGGTGGAGCCCCGGTAGGGCGCGTCGGTGGGGTTGTAGGGGATGAGGTTCACCTTGAACGCGGTGCGCGGCCGCAGGGCCTCCGCCAGGGCCAGGGCCTGCTCGTAGCGGTCGTTGATCCCGTCGAGCATCAGGTACTCCACGAACACCGGGCGCCGGCGGCGCTCGTGCCAGCGCAGGCACGCCTCCAGCACTTCCGCAAGCGGGTAGCGGTCGTTCACGGGCATCAGCTCGGAGCGCAGCGCCTCGTCGGCGGCGTGAAGCGACAGCGCGAGCCGCACGGGCGGTCCCTCGACGGCCATCCGCTCGATCCCGGGGATCCAGCCGACGGTGGAGATCGCGGTGTTCGAGGACGCGATCCCGATCCCGGGCAGGCGCTCGCAGGCGGCGAGCACCGCGTCGATGTTCATCAGCGGTTCGCCCATGCCCATGAACACGGCGTGGTCGACCGGCTCCTTGCGCCGGAAGTGCAGCGCCTGGTCGAGGATCTCCGACGCGGTCAGGTTGCGCCCGAAGCGCATCCGGCCGGTGGCGCAGAAGGTGCAGGTCAGCGGGCAGCCGGACTGGCTGGACAGGCACAGCGAGCGGCGGCCGTCGCGGTAGCGCATCAGCACCGCCTCGACGGGACGCTCGTCGGCGGTTGCGAACAGGGCCTTCTCGGTCCCGTCGGCGGCGAGCGCCTCGCGCTCGGACCGCAGGGAGGAGAACGGCACCTCCTCGGCGAGCCGCTCCCTCAGGGCGAGAGGGAGGTTGGTCATCTCCGCGTAGGAGCCGGCCCCGCGCGCGGCCCATTCCCACACCTGGCGGAAGCGGAAGCGAGGCTCGCAGGCGGCGTCCAGCCGGTCGTCGAGGAGTGCGAGATCCATCCCTGTCAGTGTGGCGCACACGGCCGGCCCGGCCTGGCAGGCTCTCGGCAATGCGCCTGGCCAAGTTCCTCGCTCACGCCGGAGCGGCTTCCCGCCGGGGCGCGGAGGCGCTGGTGGCCGAGGGCCGCGTGAGCGTGGGCGGCGAGACCGTGACCGACCCCGCGCGCGACGTGGACGAGTCGAGCGGTGTGGCGCTGGACGGCATCCTGCTGCGGCCCGAGCCCCGCGAGGTCCACGTGCTCAACAAGCCCCGCGGCGTGGTCTCCACGGCGCACGACACGCACGGCCGTCCCACCGTCGTCGAACTGGTGCGCTCCACCCGGCGGCTCTACCCGGTGGGCCGTCTGGACGCCGACAGCACCGGCCTGATCCTGCTCACCAACGACGGCGAGCTGGCCGATGCTCTCACCCATCCCCGCTACGGCATCGAGAAGGTCTACCGCGCCCGGGTGCAGCCGGCGCGAGTGTCGCCCCGGGCTCTGAAGGCGCTGCGCGACGGCGTGCAGCTCGACGACGGGCGGACGGCCCCGGCGCGTGCGCGCCAGCCGAAGCCGGGCGTGCTCGAGATCAACCTTCGTGAGGGGCGCAAGCGCCAGGTGCGGCGGATGTGCGAGGCGGTGGGCCACCGGGTGATCGAGCTCGAGCGGGTGGCCTTCGGCCCGCTCGGGCTTCGGGGGCTGGCCCCGGGGGAGAGCAGACGGCTGACAAGGCCGGAGGTGGAGCGACTGCGCCGGGCCTCCGCTGCCAACCGGCCGCGCTTCTGAGGGGGCGCGACGGAGTCCGGCTGCCACAATCATCCGCCGCATGAGGCTGCGGGCGCTCCGGGGCGCGATCACGGTGGAGGAGAACGCGTCCGAGGCGATCTTGGACGCCACGCGCGAGCTGCTGGGTGAGGTGATGAGCCGCAACGGCCTGGAGGCCGACGACCTGGTCAGCTGCATCTTCACCTGCACCGGCGACCTCGACGCGGAGTTCCCCGCGGTCGCGGCACGCCACATGGGGCTCTCGAGCGTTCCGCTGCTCTGCGCCCGCGAGATCGAGGTGCCGGGGTCGCTGCCGCGCGTGATCCGGCTGCTCCTGCACTGCTACGCCGACCCCGACCGGCAGGCCCACCACGTGTACCTTCGGGACGCGGTGGCGCTCCGAAAGGACCTGGAGGGAGCCCAGTGAGCCCGGGGCTCGAGTTCAACGCCCGCCTGCGCGGGATCCCGGTGTACCCGGCCGCGGCCACCTACGAGTTCGAGGGCGACCTGGTCAAGCTGGCCTCCAACGAGACACCCTTCCCGCCGCACCCGCAGGTGCTCGAGGCCGTCGAGGCGCAGCTTCGCACCCTCAACCGCTATCCCGACCCCGAGAAGTCGCTGCTGCGGCAACGGATCTCGGAGCGCACCGGGGTGGCCCCGGGGCGGGTGGCGGTGGGAAACGGATCCTGCGAGCTGCTGCTGGCCGCCGCCGAGGCCATGCTCGAGCCGGACGCGGAGATCGTCTACGCCTGGCCGTCGTTCTCGATCTACCCGCACATGAGCGCGATGTCGGGCGCGCGGGCGATCACCGTGCCGCTGAACGACGCCGGCGAGCACGACCTGGAGGCCATCGCCCGTGAGGTCACGGCGGCCACCCGGATCGTGCTGGTCTGCAATCCCAACAACCCATCGGCCACCGCCCTCCCGCCGGCGGTCATCGACGCCTTCGCCGCCGAGCTGCCCCGCCACGTGGCGCTGATCCTCGACGAGGCCTACGTGGAGTTCTCCACTCTCCAGGACCCGGACGAGTCGCTGGACCTCCTGGGCCGTCACCCCAACCTCATCCTGCTGCGCACCTTCTCGAAGGTGTACGGCCTGTGTGGGCTGCGGGTCGGCTACGCGCTCGGCTCGGAGGAGTTCCGGCTCGCCGTCGACCGGGTGCGCCAGCCCTTCTCGGTCAACGCGCTGGCCCAGGCGGCCGCGGTGGAGGCGCTGAAGCACGTGGACGAGGTCGAGCGGCGGGTGATGCAGACGGCGGTGGAGCGCATGCACGTGGAGTCGGCGTTCGAGGAACGCGACCTCGAGAGCACCGACAGCCAGGCGAACTTCTCCTGGGTCTCGCTGGGCGACCGCGACGAGGACGAGGTGATGCGCGGCCTGGCCGACCGCGGGGTGATCGTGCGCGCCGGCAAGGCGCTCGGCCAGGAGGGCTGGATGCGGGTGACCTACGGAAGCAGGCGCGAAAACGATCGGTTTCTGGCCGCATTGGATGAAACTCTCTAGGCCATGGGACGCTTCAGGCTCGGCCTCAAGCTGGCGGGACAGAGCTGGCGCGTCCTGCGCGGCCATCCGGGGCTCCTGGCCTTCCCGCTGACCGCCGCGCTGGCGGCCATCGTGCTCGTGGGCCCACCCGCCCTGGCGGGCGCGTACCTCCTGGAGGAGGGCGACACCGTGCCCGGCGTGCTGCTGCTCGTTCTTGCCGCCTACCTCGGGGCCTTCGTCACCGCGTTCATGGCCGTGGGCCTCGTGGCGACCGCCGACGCCGTCATGCGCGGACCGGAGGCGAGCTTCGGCTACGGCCTGCGTGTGGCGCTCTCCCACCTGGGGGCGATCACCGGCTGGGCCCTGATCAACGCCGTGCTGTCGCTGGCGCTCGGCGCGCTTCAGTCCAACGACACCGGCGGGCAGATAGTGGCCGGCCTGGTGGGCGGGGCGTGGACGGTGATCAGCCTCCTCGCCGTGCCGGCGATCGCCCTCGAGGACGCCGGGCCAATCGACGCCATCAAGCGCTCGGTGTCCATCTTCCGCGAGCGCTGGGCCGGGCAGGTGACCGGCATGGCGGCCATCGGCGGCCTGGTCTTCCTCCTGGGCGTGCTTCCCGGACTCCTGCTCGCTGGGCTGGGCGTGCTCGTGCTCAGTGGCGGCGGGGGCGGGGGCGAGCTGGCCGGCGGAGAGGTGCTCCTGGCCCTCGGCGTCCTGGTGGTGGCCATCGCGATGCTGATCTCCGCGGCGCTGCGCCAGGTCTTCGCGGCCGCGCTCTACCGCTACGCCACCACTGGCCAGGCGCCGGCCGCCTTCGCAGACGAGGACCTGCGCTCGGCCGTGCGGGTGCGCGGCCCCCAACCGGCGCCCGCGTGAACGCGCTTGCGGACCGCTCGCCCTACCTGCTACAACCCCTCCTGATGTCCCGCACGGACACGCCCAGCCTGTCGAGCGCCGCCGGCGCCTCTTCGCGTGTCTACCCCTGCTGGCGATTTAGCTAGGCGTCCGGCCCGCGGCCGCCCCACCATGGCCGCCATCGCCTACCGCACTCCGCCGGACGCCGCCTTCGCATCCGCACCGCCACAGGACTCGTAGAACTTTTTTGAGAGGGTTTCGGGACACATGATGATCGTGATGAAAGAGGGGGCGTCGCCGGACCAGGTCGACGCCGTGATCAGACGCGTGGAGTCGGTGGGCGCGTCGGCGCACGTCTCCCAGGGCGAGCTCGTGACCGTCATCGGTGCGATCGGCGACCGCGAGCACGTGGCCAACCTCGGGCTCGAGGGCGCTCCCGGCGTGGACCACCTCGTGCCGATCCTCAAGCCCTACAAGCTGGCCTCGGCGCAGTACAAGCGCGGCGAGCGCACCGTGGTCGACGTCGAGGGCAGAAAGATCGGGGGCAGCCACTTCGCGACGATCGCGGGCCCCTGCACCGTCGAGTCGCAGGACGTGATGCTGGAGTCGGCCCGCGTCGTACGCGACGCCGGCGCCCAGCTCCTGCGCGGCGGCGCGTACAAGCCGCGGACCTCGCCCTACTCGTTCCAGGGCCTCGGAGAGGCCGGGCTGCGCCTGCTGGCCGAGGCCAAGGAGGAGACCGGCCTGCCGATCGTGACCGAGGTGATGGACGTACGTGACCTCGACGCCGTGGCCGCGGTGGCCGACGTGATCCAGCTCGGGGCGCGCAACATGCAGAACTACACGCTGCTTACCGAGCTGGGCCGGGCGGGCAAGCCGGTGCTGCTCAAGCGCGGGCTGTCGGCCACGCTCGAGGAGCTGCTGATGGCCGCGGAGTACATGCTCAAGGAGGGCAACCCCGACGTGCTGCTCTGCGAGCGGGGGATCCGCACCTTCGAGCCGGGCTACCGCTTCACCCTCGATCTAATGGCCGTGCCGGTCCTACGCGAGCTGACCCACCTGCCGGTGATCGTCGATCCCTCGCACGCGGCGGGCAAGCGCTCGCTGGTGGAGCCGCTGTCGCTGGCGGCGGCCGCGGCGGGCGCGGACGGGCTGATCGTGGAGGTTCACCCCTGTCCGGAGGAAGCGGTGTGCGACGGCCCGCAGGCGCTGCTGGCCGAGGAGTTCGCCGACTACCTGCGCCGGGTCGAGGCCGTGGCCGAGCTGGCGGGCAAGTCCCTCGCTCCCGCTTAGATGGCTGATTCCGCGACCCCGCGCACGCGGATGACGCACGGTACGTGCTCGCCGGCCGCCAGCCCGGGCCCTCGCGCACTACCGTCGCCGGTTCGGGGTCATCGGGGAGTCTCGCTCCGGGGGGAGCCGGCCCCTCGCGCACTGCCGATACCTCCGGGTATCGGGGGTGGGGGGCTTCGCCCTGCTTCCCCGCCCGGCTCGGTCCCGTGCGCCCCCGCGCACACGCGGCCGCGAAACCAACCATCTAATGCGCATAGCCGTCCTCGGCGTGGGGCTGATCGGCGGCTCGATCGGCCTGGCGGCCCGTGAGCACGTCGAGGGCACCGAGGTGGTCGGCTTCGGGCGCCGGCCGGAGCGGCTGGAGCGCGCGCGGGAGCTCGGAGCGATCGACCGGGCCGCCGGCTCCCTGGCCGAGGCCGTCGACGGGGCCGAGCTCTGCTTCGCCTGCGCGCCCGTCGGCGCGCTCTTGGAGCTGGTGCGGGACGCACTGGGAGCCGCCGGGCCGGACTGCGTGGTGAGCGACGTGGGCTCCACCAAGCAGGACCTGGTGGGCGCGGTCGGCGACCCCCGCTTCGTGGGCGGTCATCCCATAGCCGGCGCCGAGACCGCCGGCGTCGAGCACGCCCGCGCCGACCTGTTCCAGGGAGCCGTCTGGTACCTGACCCCGCAGCCGCACTCCGGCGGCCTGCTTTACGAGCGGCTCTACCGCTTCGTGGCCGCCCTGGGCGCGCGACCGGTGGCCGTGGACCCGGAGACCCACGACCGGCTGGTCGCGGTGTTCTCCCACCTGCCCCACGTGCTGGCCAACGTCCTGGTCGCCCAGGCCGCCGGCCGGCTGCTCAGCCACGGCGAGGCACTCCGCCAGGTCGGCCCGAGCTTTCGCGATGCCACCCGGGTGGCGGGGGCCAACACGGCCATGTGGGCCGACATCTACCGCGCGAACCGGGGCGCGATCGTGGGTGAGCTGCGTGAGCTGGGCGAGCGCCTGCAGCAGGTGGCGGCGCTGCTGGAGGCGGGGGACGGCGTGGCCGACTGGAACGACCGGGCCCGCGAGGACCGCCGGATCCTGCTCGAGGCCGACGTGGCCGGCGGTCCGGTCCACGAGCTGCGGCTGACCGTGCCCAACCGCCCCGGTATCGTCGCCCAGGTGGCGCTCGCGCTCGGCCGGGCAGGCGTGAACATCGTCGACATGGCGCTCGCGCCCGCGGCCGACATGCGCTCGGGCGCGATGATCCTGTGGATCGCCGGCGAGCGGCAGGCCGCCCAGGCCCGCGAGCTGATCGGCGAGCTGGGCTTTCCAGTCGCCGCCGAGTGACGCGCAGCGACGCTCACTTCGGACCCTCCGGCCCCTTGCGCGGCGGCTACGTGCCGCCGGCCGACAAGTCGATCTCCCACCGGGCCGCGCTCTTCGGCGCCATGTGCGACGAGCCGGTGAGCGTGTGCAACTTCCTGGACGCTGCGGACACCCGCTCCACACTCGACGCGCTGCTCAAGCTGGGGGCCGGGGTGGAGGAGGAGGGCGAGGGACGGCTCCTGTTGCGAGGGGTGGGTCTTCACGCCCCCCTCGAGGCGACCGGCGGGCTGCTGGACGTGGGCAACGCGGGCACGCTGATGCGCCTCCTGCCGGGCTGGCTCGGCGGCCAGCCGGGTGGGGTGTGGACACTCGACGGCGACGAGTCGATCCGCCGCCGTCCCGTCGACCGCGTGGCCGAGCCCCTGCGGGCGATGGGCGCCAGGCTGGAGGCGCGCGAGGGGCGCTTTCCGCCGCTTACCGTCCACGGGGCCGAGCTGGCCGGCATCGACTACGAGCTGCCGGTGGCCAGCGCGCAGGTGAAGTCCTGCGTGCTGATCGCCGGAATGCTGGCCGCCGGCTCGACGACCGTGCGCGAGCCGGCGCCGAGCCGCGACCACACCGAGCGCCTGCTGCGCCGTGCGCGGGTGCCGTTCGTGCGCGACGGCCCGGCCCTGACCGTATCCCAGGTCGACGAGCTCGAGCTGGGCGAGCTCGTCGTGCCCGGGGATCCGTCCTCGGCGGCCTTCGTGGTGGCCGCCGCCACGCTCGTCTCCGGATCGCGGGTGGTGGTGAAGGACATGGGGCTGAACTGGACCCGGACCGGGTTCCTGCGCATCGCGGAGCGCATGGGCGCGGTGCTGGTCGGCGAGCTCGAGGAGCCGGGCACCGAGGCCGACAGCGAGCCGACGGGCGAGCTCGACGTGGCCTCGGCGCCGCTCGAGGGGACGGAGGTGGAAGGCGATGAGGTGCCGCTGGCGATAGACGAGCTGACGCTGGTGGCGCTCCTCGGCGCCTTCGCCGACGGTGAGACCGTCGTGCGCGGCGCGGCCGAGCTGCGGGTCAAGGAGTCCGACCGCATCGAGGCGGTGGTCGACGGCCTACGCGGGCTCGGCGCGGACATCGAGGCCACGGCCGACGGCTTCGCCGTCCAGGGTGACGGCACTCCGCTGCGCGGCGGCCGCCTCGAGGCGAGGGGCGATCACCGGATGGCCATGCTCGGCGCCGTGGCCGGGCTCGCCTGCACCGATGGCGTGGACGTGGTCGGAATGGACGCCGCGGCCGTCTCCTACCCCGGCTTCGAGCGCGACCTGGGAGCGCTGTTGGGAGACGACTGACCCCACTCAGTGCCGACGGCCGCCGGCCCGCATATGGTGTGCAGGCGGTGTACGACACCCTGCTCTTCCTCCACGTGCTCGCCGCCCTCATGGTGGCCGTCACCGCGGTCACCTACAGCGCGGTGGCGCTAGGGGCCACGGCCGGGGGCGCGCCGCTACGCGTCGCGGACGTCTGCTGGAACGTCGGCGGCCTGGGCACGTTGATCCTCGGAATCTGGCTCGCCCTCGACGTCGACGGCTACGAGGTATGGGACGGCTGGATCCTCGGAGCGATCGTGCTCTGGGCGATCGCCACCGAGACCGGACGGCGGGCGCAGCTGGAGCTCGGCCAGGCCGGGACCGGCGGCGCGACGCTGATGCACTGGCTGCGCACGCTGGCGGTGATCGCGCTGCTCGTGCTGATGGTGTGGAAGCCGGGCGCATGACTGCGCTCGCAGCGATCCGGCCCGACGCCTGGAACCTGCCGCTGTTCCTGCACGTGCTCGCCGCGTTCGTGCTGGTCGGCGCGCTGGTGATGGTGATGGCGTCGCTGGCCGGGGCCTCCCGCAACGGCTCCGCCGCGGCTGTTCGCCTTGGCTTTCGCAGCCTTCTCCTCGCCGCCCTCCCCGCCTGGATCGTGATGCGCGTGAGCGCGCAGTGGCTGCTCTCCGAGGAGAACCTGGACGAGGAGGCACCCGGGTGGGTGGACATCGGCTTCATCACCTCCGAGTCCACCCTGCTGCTCCTTATCGCCGCCACCGTGTGCGCCGGCGTGGCGGCCCGGCGGGCGGCCCGCGAAGGGAGAGCGGGTGGCGGGCTGAGCTTTGCGGTGGTGCTTCTGCTCGGGATTTCCGTGCTGGCATATCTGGTGGCGGTCTGGGCCATGACCACCAAGCCGTCGTAACGGAACGCCCGCTGTAGCCTCAGGCCGCCATGGTGGTCGCGATCGACGGACCCGCCGGGGCGGGCAAGAGCACCGTCGCGCGGCGCTGCCGCGCGCGCTCTGGGCTTCACCTACCTCGACTCGGGGGCCATGTACCGCGCGGTCGCGCTGGCCGCTGCTCGACAGGGCGGCGCCGCCTCCGAGCGCGGCCGCGGAGCTGAGATCGAGCTCGGCGAGCGGATGCTCGCCGACGGGCGCGACGTGACCGAGGCCATCCGCGCGCCCGAGGTCACCGAGGCGGCCTCCAAGGTGGCGACCAACCCGACGGTGCGCGAGGCGCTGGTCGAGAAGCAGCGCGAGCTGCTGGCGGCCGGCGACTGGGTGGCCGAGGGCCGCGACATCGGCACGGTCGTGGCCCCGGACGCCGCGCTCAAGGTCTTCCTCACCGCCAGTCGCCGACGAGCGCGCCCGGCGGCGCGCCGACGAGCTGGGGGCCGACCCCGAGACCGTGCTGCGCGACCAGGCGCTGCGCGACGCCCAGGACGAGCGCGCGCGAGCACTCGCCGCTGCGCGCGCCGGACGCGGTCGAGCTCGACACCACGGGTCTCACGGTCGACGAGGTGGTGGCGCGCATCGTCGAGCTGGTGCACGACTCGGCCGGCGATGAGCCGGCCGAAGGTCGCGGTGGTCGGCTACCCCAACGTCGGCAAGTCGACGCTGGTCAACCGCCTCGCCGGGCACCCGCGAGGCGGTGGTGCACGAGCAGGCGGGGGTCACGCGCGACCGCAAGGAGGTCGAGGCCGACTGGAACGGGCGCGGCTTCCGCTGGTGGACACAGGCGGGGTGGACCTGGCCGAGGAGAGCGACGATCGTCCGCGGCGGTGCAGCCGCAGGCCCGCGCGGCGTCGCCGAGGCCGACGTGGCGCTGCTCGTGGTCGACGCCGCGCGCCGGGCTGCGCCCCGGCGACGCCGAGCTGGCGCGGAGAGCTGCGCGGCGGCGCCGGTGCCGGTGGTCGTGGCCGCCAACAAGGTCGACGACGCGCGCCCAGGCGCGGCTGGCGGCCGAGTTCTGGGCTCGGCCTGGGCGAGCCGGTGCCCGTGTCGGCGGCCCACGGGCTCGGCACCGGCGACCTGCTCGACCGGGTGGCGGAGCGGCTGCCGCGCACGCGAGGCGCCGGACGAGGAGGCCACCCGCCTGGCGCGTGATCGGCCGGCCGAACGTCGGCAAGTCGTCGCTGCGTCAACCAGCCTGCTGGGCGAGGAGCGGGTGATCGTGACGCCGATGGCCGGCACGACGCGCGACGCGATCGACACCCGCATCGAGTTCGAGGGCCGGCCGGTGGTGCTCGTCGACACGGCCGGGCTGCGCCGGCGCACCAAGGTGGCGGGCACCGTGGACTACTACGCGCAGCTGCGCTCCGAGCGGGCCGCCGAGCGCGCGGCGGTGGCGATCGTGCTCTGCGACGCCGCCGAGGGCGTGACCAGCGAGGACCTCCGCATCGCCGAGATGGCGATGCAGAAGAAGTGCGCCACGGTGATCGCGCTGAACAAGTGGGACGTCGACCGAGACGACCTCGAGGACGCCAAGGCGCGCGTGGTCGCAGAAGCTGCGCCAGCGCCCTCGCGTGATGGCCGTCTCGGCGAAGACCGGCCGCGGCCTGAAGCGCTGGTGGCCGAGGCGCTGTCGTCGCCGACCGCTCCGCCCAGCGGATCCAGACCGCCGAGCTGAACCGCTTCCTGTCCGACCTCCAGGCGGCCCGCGAGCCGCCGGCCAAGCGCGGCAGGCGCCTGAAGCTCTACTACATGACCCAGTTCGAGGACTCGCCGCCGCGCTTCGCCGTCCAGGTCAACGACCGCTCGCTGGTGACCCGCGACTACGCGTACTTCCTCGAGAACCGCCTGCGCGAGCGCTACGGCCTCGAGGGCGTGCCGCTGGTGATCGACTTCAAGACCAGCGGCGGACGCGCCTAAGAGCGGCTGAGGGCCTCCCAGCTACCCTCTCCCGCCTCATGACGACCGAGCCGCTTTCAGACAACGAGTTCCTGTTCACCTCCGAATCGGTCACCGAGGGCCATCCGGACAAGATGGCCGACCAGATCTCCGACGGCGTGCTCGACGCGGTCATGGCAGAGGACCCGAGCGGCCGCGTGGCCTGCGAGACGCTGGTGAACACCGGGCTCGTGGTCGTCTCGGGGGAGATCTCCACCGACACCTACGTGGACATTCCCAGGATCGCACGCGAGACGATCAGGCGCGATCGGCTACACCGACGCCGCGCTACGGCTTCGACTGCGACAGCTGCGCGGTGATCACCGCGATCGACGAGCAGTCGCCGGACATCGCACAGGGCGTGGACAAGGCGTTCGAGGCGCGCACCGACCCGGCCGACGACGACGAGCTCGACGTGGCCGGCGCGGGCGACCAGGGCATGATGTTCGGCTACGCCACGCGCGAGACGCCGGAGCTGATGCCGCTCCCGATCTCGCTGGCGCACAAGCTCGCGCACCGGCTCGCCGAGGTCCGCCGCGCCGAGGTGATGCCCTACCTGCGCCCCGACGGCAAGACCCAGGTCACCGTCCGCTACGAGAACGGGCGGCCGATCGAGATCGAGCGATCCTGATCTCCACCCAGCACAAGGACGGCGTGGACGCCGAGACGCTCATCAAGCCGGACCTGTGGGAGCACGTCGTGCACCCGATCCTGCCCGCCGAGCTCTACGACGAGAAGAAGCTCCATGACAGCACGGGCCGCAACTTCCTGGTCAACCCCACCGGCAAGTTCGTGATCGGCGGGCCCGTGGGCGACTGCCGGCCTGACCGGGCGCAAGATCATCGTCGACACCTACGGCGGTGCCGCGCGTCACGGCGGCGGCGCCTTCTCCGGCAAGGACCCGTCGAAGGTCGACCGCTCGGCCGCCTACGCGGCGCGCTATGTGGCCAAGAACGTGGTGGCCGCCGGCCTGGCGGACCGCTGCGAGGTGCAGGTGGCCTACGCGATCGGGGTCGCGCACCCCGTTTCGGTGATGGTCGAGACCTTCGGCACCGAGAGGGTGGGGCGCTCGACGATCGCGGAGCTGGTGGAGGCCAACTTCGACCTGCGCCCCGGCGCGTTCCGCGAGTACCTGAACCTGCACCGGCCGATCTACCAGAAGACCGCGGCCTACGGCCACTTCGGCCGCGAGGACCACGACTTCACCTGGGAGAAGACCGACAAGGCCGACGTCCTGCGCGACGCCGCCGGCCTGGGCGAGCGGCAGGGCGAGCCGGCCTCGGCCTAGCCGCAAGCAGCCGGCTCGGCCGGCTGCGCGCGGATCCGCTTCACCCGCGGCGCGCCCGCACCCGGTAGACGCGCACCTCGCCCTCCACGCCCTTGAAGCGGCGGCTGCCGGCGAACGACCAGTCGTAGTCGCCGACGGCGGCGCCGCGCACCTCGGCCGGGGTGACCACGCTGCCGCGGCGGGCGAACGCCGTGAGGCGGCTGGCCAGGTTCACCGGCCGCCCGTACCAGTCGCCGGCCCGCGGGAGCGCGTGCCCCGAGGCCAGTCCGGCCCGCAGCTGCTCCCCCTCGTCCGCGCCTCGCCTCTCCACGAGGTCCAGCGCCACGCGGATCAGCGGGTCGGGCACAGGGGACACGAGCATGGCTGCGTCGCCGATCGTCTTGACCAGGCGCACCGGCGGGCGCACCGCGTCCTCGACCCGCCGCTCGAAGCGCCCCACCACCGCACCGAGCTCCTCGGGCGGCACCTGCTCGCCGAGGCTGGTGAAGCCCACGATGTCCACGAAGCCCACGACCGTCGGCTGGGCGCCCGGCAGCCGCCCGCTCTGCAGCTCGGCTTGGCCGACGACCGCCTGGCGAGCCTGCTCGCGCAGGCGCAGGTTGAGCATGTGGGACAGCGCGGGACCGGCCAGCGGACCCAGCTCGCGCATCGACTCCGCGTAGCGCAGGCCCAGGTCGCGCTCCGTGTCGCCCGGCCGCAGCAGCGCCTCCCCGAAGGTCGACACGAGGCTCGCGGCGACCCCGGACATGGCCTGGCTCATCGTGCGGGTGATCTCGAGGAATGCCTCGCGGCTCAGGCCGCCCTCCAGCAGTAGCCGGGCCTGACGGGCCAGGGCGAGGTCGTCCTCGGTGAGCACGGCCTCACCGGGACCAGGGGTCGGCGCCCCCAATGCGCGGCGCGCCTCGAGCAGGTCCTCCAGCTCGACCCCCGCCCGCTCGGCCACCTCCTCGCGCGTGTAACGGCGCCCCTCGCCCTCCAGCACGCGTTCCAGCGGCAGCAGGGCGAGCCGGTCCTCCCGGGTGGCGCGGCGAAGCTCCTCGAGCCCGAAGCCCTCCTGCTCGAGCGTGCGGAGCAGGTCGAGCCGAGCCTCCCTGGCTCGCTCGTCCGGGGCGCCCTCCAGCAGGCCCTCGGCCTCGAAGTCGATCGCCACGCGGACATCGTCACAGGTCGTCCGCGCCGTCCGCCCGCCCGCGTAGCTTGGGGCCGGTGATCGCCAAGGTCGAGCCGCTCACGCCCGCCCGCTCGCTGCGCGGGCCGTTCGACTACCGGCTCGCCGGCGGGCTCGCGGAGGTCGGGGTGGGAAGCATGCTCGTGGTGCCGTTCGGGCGGCGGCGTCTGCTCGGGGTGGTCGTCGAGCTGTCCGAGGAGAGCGAGCTCCCGGACGATCGGCTCAGCGAGCCGCTGGCGGCGCTCGAGGCCGACCTGCCGGAGCCGCTCGTCCGGCTCGGGCTGTGGGTGGCACACGAGTACGTGTCGACGCCCGCGCGCGGGTTGGCGCTGGTGCTTCCCCCGGGCACGGGCACCGGCTCGTCCCGGCCGCTGCGGCGGAGGCGGTCGCTGCGCGCGGCGCTCACACCCGAGGGCCGGACCGTGCTCGCGGCGACTGTGCCCCCGCGGCTGGGGCCGCGCCAGCGCGGCGCGCTGGCCGCCCTGGGCGGCGGGCCGGTGGGCGCCGCCGCCCTGTCCCGGCGCACGGGCTGCGACCACTCCACGCTTCGCAGCCTCGAGCGCAGAGGACTGATACGGCTGGAGCGGGCGGCCGAGCCGGCGCGCCGCCCGCGGCTGGACGGCGGGGTGGGGGCGGCGGCCCGGCCACGCGCCCTCACCGCCCACCAGCGGGCCGCCCTCGAAGTGATCGAGCCGCGGGTGGGCGTGGCGGGGCCGCCGCTGCTGCTCCACGGTGTGACCGGCAGCGGCAAGACCGAGGTCTACCTGCGCGCCGTCGCGGCCGCGCTGGGTCGCGGCCGCTCCGCGATAGTCCTCGTCCCTGAGATCGCGCTCACCCCGCAGACGGCAGGGCGCTTCGTCGAGCGCTTCGGCGACGCGGTGGCCGTCATGCACTCGCGTCTCACTCCGCGCGAGCGCTACGACGAGTGGTGGCGGATGCGCCGGGGGGAGGCGCGGGTGTGCGTGGGCCCGCGCTCGGCGGTGTTCGCCCCGTTCCCCGACCTCGGGCTGGTGGTGATCGACGAGGAGCACGACGGCTCCTACAAGCAGGAGGGAGACCCGCGCTACGACGCCCGTGCGGTGGCCGAGCGCCGCGCGGCGGAGCAGGGCGCGTTGCTCCTGGCCGGCAGCGCCACGCCGCGCCCGGAGAGCGTGCTGCGCTACCGGCGCCTCGAGCTGCCCGAGCGAGTGGACGGTCGTCCGCTCCCCGCTGTTGAGGTGGTCGGCGCCCCCGGGGCGGCCGGCACCCTGCACGAGCGCACCCGGGACGCACTCGACGCGGTGTGCCGCGGAGGGGAGAAGGCGATCGTGCTGCTCAACCGGCGCGGCTGGTCGAACTTCCTCTCCTGCCGCGTGTGCGGGCGTGTGTGGGAGTGCCCGCACTGCGACGTGACGCTCGTCCTGCACCGGGCCCGGGACGAGGTGGCCTGCCACCACTGCGGCCACACCGAGCCCGTGCCCCGAGCCTGCGGGGAGTGCGGATCGGTGGCGGTCGCGCGGCACGGCACCGGCACCGAGCAGCTCGAGCGCGAGCTGGAGGCGCTGGTGGCGCCGCTGCCGGTGTTCCGGCTGGACTCGGACGTGGCCGCCGCCACCGGCGTGGCCGGGGTTCTGCGCCGCTTCCAGGCAGCGCCGGCGGGAGTGCTGGTGGGGACCCAGATGGTGGCCAAGGGTCATGACTTTCCTGAGGTGACGCTGGGCGTGGTTCTCGACGCCGACGCCACCCTTCGCTTCCCCGACTTCCGCGCCGAGGAGCGCACCTTCGCGCTGGTGGCCCAGCTGGCGGGCCGCAGCGGCCGCGGCCGGCGCGGGGGGCGGGTGATCGTGCAGGCCCTCGATCCCGGCGCCCGCGCGCTGCGCCACGCCGCCGCCCACGACGCCTCCGGCTTTCTCGCGGGCGAGCTGGAGCGCCGCGAGGCGCTCGCCTACCCGCCCTACGGTCAGCTCGTGCGGGTGGTGTGTTCCTCCTCCGAGGCCGGCCCTGAGCTGGCTGCGGCCGAGGCGGTGCGCGAGCTGATCGAGGCCGCGGCCGTGCCCGTGCTCGGCCCCGCGCCGCTCTTCCGCCGCCAGGCGCGCCGGCGAGCGCAGCTCGTCGTCCGCACGCCGGAGCGCGAGCGGGCGATCGCGGCCGTCCGCGAGGCGGTGGAGGCCGTCGCCCAGGATCGCGCGCATGCCCGCGCCAGCTTCGCGGTGGACGTCGATCCGCAGTAGTTCGGCGCCTCGGCGCCCGCGTTAGACTCGAGCCCCATGGCGAAGCGATCCCGGGACGAGCACGAGCCGGACCTCGAGACGGTCGAGAAGGAATCACCGTCCGCCGACCCTGAGATCGAGGCTCGCCGGCTGGCCGCCATGTCCTTCGTGCGCCGCCTCGGCGATCCGGTGCTGAAGTCGAGCGCGACCCCCGTCGACCGCTTCGACGACTCCCTGCGCCGCCAGGTGAGCCGGATGGCCGGGCTCATGAACGACGCCTTCGGGGTCGGGTTGGCCGCGCCGCAGCTGGGGCTCTCGCAGCGGCTGCTCGTCTACCGCGTGGGTCCCGATGCCCCCGTCATCGCCCTGGCCAACCCGGAGATCGAGTGGACGAGCAGCGATCGGGAAACACTGGAGGAGGGCTGCCTCTCGATCCCCGGCATCAGCGTGGACGTGGAGCGCCCCGTTTACGTGCGCGTCGTCGCGCTCGACGAGGAGGGCGAGGAGCGCCGGATCGAGGCGTCGGGGCTCGAGGCCCGGGTGATCCAGCACGAGATGGACCACCTCGACGGCGTGCTCATCCTGGACCGCACCTCACGCGACGAGCGCAAGCGGGCGCTCCGTGAGCTGCGCGAGGCCGAGCGCGAGCGCGAGGCCGCCTAGACCGGTTCCACCGCCCCGCGCGCGTCAGCCTTCAGCCCGGTCAGCACCTAGACCCTCCCCGGCGGCCGCAGGGCGAAGCGCGGCTCCACCGCCTCCACGGTTCCCTCGGCGTCGGCCGTCAGCGCCGCCGTGAAGAGGTCATGGGTCAGCGCGGCCTCCTCCGGCGTGACGCAGTGGAACGGCTGGCGCATTCCCCCTCGCCCGTGGGCCAGCTCGTCCAGGAACGCCGCCCACATCTGCTGGACGGCGTCGGAGAAGCCGAACTCGAAGATCGGCCCGGTTATCGACGGGTAGGCCGCCTGCGAGCCCAGGTCGGTCTCGGCGAACTCCTGCCGGGCGCCGGGCTCGTAGCGCATCGTCCGCAGGGTCTTTGGGCGCTTTGTGGAGTAGGCGATGGAGCCCTCGGTGCCGTCCACCTCGATCGTCCACGTGTTCGTGTGGCCGGGCGCGATGCGCTTGGTCTCGATGCGGAGCGGGAACTCGCTGCCCTCGTGCGCCGCCCGGCAGAGCAGGAGCGCGTTGTCGGCGGTGTCGCAGGGCGCCCGGCCGCCGTGGCCGTCGGGCCGCTCTGAGACGATGTCGCTGAGCAGGGCGCGAACGTCGAGCGGAGCCCAGCCGGCGCGCAGCGGGAGGTGGAGCGGGTGCATGCCCAGGTCGCCCAGGCAGCCGTAGGCCCCGTTGGTCTCGGCCCTGCGCTTCCAGTTGATCGGCTTGTCGGGGTCGAGGTCGCTCGAGTGCAGGAACAGCGAGCGCACCTCGATCGGGCGCCCGAAGCTCCCGGCGGCGATCCATCGCCAGACCTCCTGGCCGCCGGGGAAGAACGGCAGCTCCGATGAGCAGCGCGCCAGCAGGTCGGGGTGGGCGGCGACCGCGTCCATGATCGCCGTGTTGGCCTCGAGGTCGATCCCGAACGGCTTCTCGCCCAGGAGGTGCTTGCCGGCGTCGAGCGCGGCGACGTAGAGCTCGGCGTGGAGGTGGTGGGGGACGGCGATGTACACGGCCTCCACCTCGGGATCGGCGAGGAGCGCCCGGTAGCTCTCGCTGAGCCGGGGCCGGTCGGACAGGCGCTCGAACCAGTGGAGTGTCCGTTGGTCGGCGTCGCACACGTGCACCAGACGCGGCCGCACGCCGAAGTCCTGCAGGTGGATCCAGCGCGCTGCGGCGCTCGCCAGCTCGCGCCCCATCAGCCCGCCGCCGATGAGCCCGAGGCCGACGACCCGCTCAGCCACGCAGGCGCTCCAGCGCCTCGGCCGCCCCCACGCTGTCGTGCACGACCGCCATCAACGCCCGCGTCATCTTGTGCGGGCTCTCGTGCTGGATGACGTTGCGTCCGTACACGATCCCTGCGGCCCCGGCCTCGAGCACGGCCTCGGTGCGGTGGAGCACCTCCTCGTCGGAGGCGCGCCCGCCGCCGCGCACGAGCACCGGCACCCTCCCGGCGACCTCGATCACCCGCCGGTAGTCGGCCAGGTCGTCGGTGGGGTCGGCCTTGATCACGTCGGCGCCGAGCTCGACCGCCTGGCGCACGAGCGCCCTGATGCGGTCGGCGTCCCCGTCCACGCCGTAGCCCTCCGCGCCGGGGCGCATGGCCAGCGGCTCGATCATCAGCGGCATGCCCGCCGGCTCGCACAGGGCCTTGAGCCGGGCCGCGTTCGCCAGGCAGGCCCGCAGCAGCTCCTCCCTCCCCGGAAGCCACAGCAGGTTGACCACCACGCAGGCGGCGTCCAGGCGAAGGGCGGTCTCGACCGGGTCGGCCACCAGCTCGGAGAAGTACGCCGCTTCGTCGTCCACCTGTGGGCCGTAGACGTTGGCCACGTCCGTGCGCATGACCAGCGCCGGCTTCGGCCTGGGCCGCTCTTGCAGCAGGGGCGCGGCTCCGGGGGAGAGCTGGATGGCGTCGGGTCCGGCCTCGACCAGGGCATCCAGCGCGGAGGACAGGTCCTCGATCCCGCCGAGAAAGCGCGGCTCCCCGAAGAACCCATGGTCGACGGCCACGTCGAAGCAGCGACCGTCGGCGCCGAACAGGCGGCGAACCCGGGGCAGGACGCTCATGTCCGGGCGGCCTCGAGCCCGGCGAAGGCCAGGGCGTCGGGCAGGTCGGGGAGAGCGCTGCTGGCACCCACGGCCGTGGTGGACAGCGCGCCCACGGCGTTGGCGAGCCGGGCCGCCTCGGCGAGCGGCCACCCCTGGGACAGGCCGAAGAGCAGGCCACCGGCGAAGGCGTCGCCCGCACCGGTCTCGTCCCGCGCGCGGACCTCGAACGGGGCGACCTGCTCGGCTCGGCCCTCGGCGTCGAGCACGTGGGCGCCCGCGCGGCCCATCTTCACCGCCACCTGGTCCACGCCGCGGTCGCGCAGCCAGGCCGCGCAGTCCCGCGCGGATTCCTGGCCGCTGATCCCCTGGGCCTCGTTCAGGTTCGGGCAGATCACGTCGAGGTGGGGGAGGCTGGCGTGCAGCCGGTCCCAGCGCCCACTCGCGTCGTGCACCGGGTCGAGGCTGGTGAGGACGCCCCGTCCGCGAGCGTGGCGGAGCACCTGGGCCAGCGGCTCGCCGTCCAGGGCCGGCATCACAAGCGCCCCGCCGATGTGGAGCCAGCGCGGCCGCGCCCGCTCCAGCGCGCGCTCGATGTCGTCTCGCCGGAGCTCGCCGCTCGCTCCCGGGTTGTGCAGGAAGCTGCGCTCCCCGTCGCTGGTGTCGAGCACGACGGAGGCGGAGGTGAGCGTTTCGCAGGTCCGCACGTATGCGGTGTCCAGCCCGCGCGAGCGCGCCTCGCGCAGGAGCACCCCGCCGAGCAGGTCGTTCCCCACGCAGCCGCAGAGGGCGGTCCGCGCCCCGAGCTTTGCGAGCGCCGTGGCCGTCGACAGCGCGCAGCCCCCGGTGGCCAGCTCGACCGAGTCGACCAGCCTGAGCAGCCCCGGCTCGGGCGGCTCGTCCACCGGAGTGGCTATTGCGTCGGCGACGATGATCCCCGCGCACAGCACCTCGGGATGCGAGTCCGGCGTCATGGCGACGGGGCGATCCTAGTGTCTGGGGTGCGGATAACCGCACCCCGTCTCACGGGAAAACCCCATTGGCCCGTCCCGCGTGCTGGCTCACAGTGGGCCTGATGCGCTCGGCTTCCAACGAAGGGGTACCCGCCCGATGACCAGCATGCTCGCCCGTCTCGCCGACCTCGCCTACCGCCGCCGCGGCCGTATGGTGCTGGCCTGGATCGTCGCGCTGGTCGTGATCGTCGGGCTGGGCTCCTCGCTCGCGGGCGAGTACAACGCCGACTACAACACGCCGGGCTCGGAGTCGAAGGCCGCCAGCGAGCTCACCGAGCAGCGCTTCGGCGGCTACTCCGGCCAGGAGATCTACGTCGTCTGGAAGGACCAGGAGGGCGCCAGGAGCGCAGCGGCGCGCGAGGGCGTCAACGCCTTCCTCGCGCAGGCCCAGCAGGTCGACCACATCGCCGGCGAGACCCCGATCCGGGTGTCCGAGGACGGCACCATCGGAGCGACGACGCTCCCCTTGACGGTCCCGGGCTGGGACGTTCCCAAGGAGGATGGCGAGAAGCTGATCGCCGCCGCCGAGAAGAACAGCGGTGACGGGCTCCAGATAAAGCTCGGAGGCGATCCGATCTACGCCGCACAGGAGGCGTCCAGCCCCGAGGGGCTCGGCTTCCTCGGCGCGGCGATCGTGCTGCTGATCGCCTTCGGGTCGGTGGTCGCCGCGGGCCTGCCGCTCGTGATCGCGCTCGTCGGCCTCGGCATCACGTCGGGCGGCCTCATCCTGCTGCTCGCCAACGTCGTCGACGTGCCCGACTGGACCACGGCGGTCTCCGGACTGATCGGGATCGGCGTGGGCATCGACTACTCGTTGCTGGTCCTGACCCGGTTCCGTGCGGCGCTCAACGCGGGCAAGGACCGCCACGACGCCGTGGTGGAGGCGGTCACCACCGCCGGCCGCAGCGTCGTCATCGCCGGTGGCACGGTGGTGATCGCCGTCATGGGCCTGTTCCTCACCGGCCTGCCCTACATGTACGGCGTGGCCATCGCGGCCTCGCTCGCGGTCCTCGTGGTGATGCTCGCCGCCATATCGCTGCTGCCGGCGCTGCTCTCCTATCTCGGCCCGCGGGTGGACCGGCTGCGGATCCCGTTGCTGGGCCGGACCCTGAAGACGGAGGGGAACGGCGAGTCGCCCGCGGCGCGTTGGAGCCACGCGGTCCAGCGCCGGCCCTGGGCGGCGGCGATCGTCGCCACGGCGATCCTGCTCCTACTGGCCGCTCCGGCGCTCGGCATGCGCCTCGGCTTCCCCGACGCCGGCAACGACCCGCCCGACACCATGACCCGCCAGGCCTACGACCTGAACGCCGAGGGCTTCGGACGGGGCACCAACGGGCCGCTGGTGATCGCTGCCGACCTGCCCGATGAGTCCGCGCGCGGCGAGATCAGCGGCCTCGCGGACCGGCTCCGCAGCGAGGAGGGCGTCGCCTTCGTGGCCGATCCTCAGATCAACAGGGAGGGCAACGCGGCGATGCTCACCGTGATCCCGTCCAGCTCCCCTCAGGACGCGGAGACCGAGGACCTCGTCCACCGGCTGCGCGATGACGTCGTGCCCGACGAGCTCGGCGGGACCGGCATCACCGCCGAGATCGGCGGAGTGACCGCGGCGCTCGAGGACCAGAGCGAGTACGTCACCGACCGCATGCCGGTCTTCATCGCCGGCGTCGTGGGGCTCTCCTTCCTGCTGCTGCTCGTGGCCTTCCGCTCACCGCTGATCTCGCTGAAGGCCTCGATCATGAACCTGCTCTCGGTGGGCGCCGCGTACGGCGTCATGACCCTCGTCGCCAAGGGCGGGACGGTCGGCGAGCTGATCGGAATCGATCACGAGGTGCCCATCGCCCCGTTCATGCCGGTGATGATGTTCGCGATCCTGTTCGGGCTCTCGATGGACTACGAGGTCTTCCTGGTCTCGCGGATCCGCGAGGAGTACCTCAAGCACGGAGACACGCGCCGGGCGGTCGCGGACGGCCTGGCCAAGACCGCTCGCGTGATCACGGCCGCCGCGGCGATCATGGTCGTCGTCTTCCTCGCCTTCCTGGCCGCGCCCGACACCTTCCTGAAGCTGTTCGGGATCGGGCTGGCATCGGCGATCTTCCTCGACGCCACCCTCGTGCGGATGGTGCTCGTGCCCGCCGTGATGCAGCTGCTCGGCGACCGCAACTGGTGGATCCCGAACTGGATGGAGCGCTTCCTGCCGCGCCTGGACCTCGAGCCCGCTGGGGTGAGGCCGGCCGAGGGGCGGCCCTAGCTTCCGTCCCACCGCGATCCTGGGGGTTTGGTTCCTTTGTTGCCTGTACGGACGCTAAGGAACCAAACCCTTTGGGGAGCCCGCGTGGGCCGCGGACATCGGCGGCCTTCCGCCGGCGGCTAGCCCCGATTCGCCGCTCAGCGTGCGCTCCAGGTTGTCGAAGGCCTTGCCCCATCCGTCCTCGTGCGAGCGCACGGCCGCCTCGTCCCAGAGGCCGCTGTGGGTGAAGCGGACGGTCGTGGCGTTGTCGGTCTCCTCGAAGTCGAGCTCGATCAGCTGTCGCGTGTCGTCGCCGTCCCAGATCCAGGTGAAGGCCAGGCGGCGCGGCGGGTCGATCTCGGTGTAGCGGCCGCCGCCGCCGTACTCGACGTCCTCGTGGGGGTTTCGCATGACCACACGCACCGCGCCGCCCACGCGCAGGTCGACCTCGGCCACGGTGGTCTCCCAATCGTGTTCCGCATGCCACCAGCGCCGCATCACCTCCTCGCTGGTCCAGGCGTCGAAGACCGCCTGGGCCGGCGCCCGGAAGGTGCGCTCCATGCGCAGCGTCGTGTTCTCGTTCATCCTCGGGAACCCTGTCGGCGTCGCAGGTGCAGGGTAAGCCAGGCGCGGGCCAGGAGCAGGCCCCCGCCCGCGCCGGTCAGCGCGGGCAGGACCTCCTCCACCGGAACGATTCCGACGTGGGCGATCACTTGTCGTTCCCGTACGCGTCGTGGTAGTTCCACCACTGGTAGGGCGCGGTCTGCGGGTAGCCCTCCGGCGAGTCCTCCCACTCCTCCTGGCGCCCCAGGGCCGTGATGTCGAGGTAGGCCCATGTGGTCCCCATCGCCTCATCGCCGCGGCTGTCGATGAAGTACGTGCGGAAGATCCGGTCGCCCTCGCGGATGAAGGCGTTGGTGCCGTGCCACTCGCCGACGCCGAAGTCCTTGTCGAAGTCGTCGGTGATCGTGTACCAGGGCATCTCCCAGCCCATGTCCTCCTTCAGCTGCGTGATGTTCTCCTGCGGGGCGCGGGAGACGAACGCGAGCGTGGTGTCGCGGGCGTTCAGGTGAGCGAGATGGGCGACCTGGTCGGCGAGGAACGAGCAGCCGCCGCAGCCGCGCTCGGGCCAGCCGGCCACGTCCGGCTCGTAGAAGAAGCGGTAGACGACGAGCTGGCGCCGGCCTTCGAACAGGTCGAGCAGGCTCACGGGCCCGTTCGGCCCCTCGAAGGCGTACTCCTTCTCCACGGCCATCCAGGGCATGCGCCGGCGCTCGGCGGCCAGCGCGTCGCGGGCGCGGGTGAGCGCCTTCTCCTTAACGAGCATTTCGTCGCGTGCGGTGTCCCACTCCTGGGTTGACACGACCGGTGGGGTGTTCATCGGGGGGTGTCCTCCTTGAGGTACTCGTCTACTACGTCGAACAGGCGCCCCCAGAGGGCGCGCTGGCGATCCATCCAGTCGGCCGCCTCGCTGAGCACGTTCGGCTCGAGCGAGAGCCGGTGGGTCCGGCCCACCACCTCGCGCCTGATGACACCGGTCTCCTCCAGCACCCGCAGGTGCTTGGAGATGGCCGGCTTGGACACGCCGAAGCCGCTGGTCGCGTCGCCGACGGTCGCCGGGCCGGCGGCCAGGCGTTCGACGATGCCCCGGCGGATCGGGTGCGAGAGTGCCTTGAACGGATCATTAACCACAAGGTTAACAATATCAGGTGCTCCGCCGCGGCTGGTCGAGTGTGCGCAAAGTCACAAACCCACGGCCGGCCCGCTGGTAGCTTCCCGTGCGGCGCGGTCCCGCGCCCAACCCCCGGTTCCGGCGCTCACGCCGCCGGCTGAAGCGGGGGCAAAGGGGGCTCGAGCCCTCGGGACGCCGGTCTCTGTTGCCCCTTCCGGCGGGGCGCCATGAGCGTGAGTCGCGGAGCCGCCGCCAGTGAAACCGGGAGCATCAGATGACCAACCTCCTCGCAATCCTCACCGCGACGGTTGCGGCGTTCGTCGTGGGCGGGACCTACTACGCCGTTCTCGGCGACCGGCTGGCCGCGGTCAGCGGCGCTGCCGCGACGGGCGGGCAGGCGCCGCCGTGGGAGCTGGCCGGCGAAGTCCTCCGTTGCCTGATTCTGGCGGCCGTCGTGGCGGGCCTCGCGGTGCAAGCGGAGATCGACGACTGGAGCGACGGACTGCTGTTCGGGACGGCGCTCTGGATCGGGTTCCCGCTCGTTCTGTGGGCCGGCGCGGTGATCCATGAGCGCACGCCGTGGAAGCTCGCCGCGATCCACGCCGGCGACTGGCTGTTCAAGCTGCTCGTCGTCGCGCTGATCGCGAGCGTCTGGCAGTAGCGCGGCCGCCCTTCGTCAACTGGGAATAGACGCGCTCGCGGCGGCGTCCAATCATCGACCCTCCCGACCGATGAACACAAGACGGAACAGCCACCGGCGCCGCACGACGCGCCGACTGCTTGCGGGCACGGTGCTCGCTGCCGGCGTGATTGCCGCTACGGCCGTGCCGGCGAGCGCGGCCACCACGGCGACATTCAGCGCCGGCGTGCTGACCGTGCTGGGCGACAGCGCCGACAACTCGATCGTGATCAGCCGCGATGCTGCGGGGCAGATCCTGGTGAACGACGGCGCGGTCGCCGTCGCCGGTGGGCCGCCGACCGTCGGCAACACCACGCAGATCCGCGTCTTCGGCCTCGACGGTCAGGACACGCTGACCCTCGACGAGGCCAACGGCGCGCTGCCGCAGGCCGATCTGTCCGGCGGCGCCGGCAACGACACCCTCACCGGCGGCTCCGGCGCCGACCAGCTCTTCGGCCAGTCGGGCACCGACACGCTCGTCGGTCGCGGCGCCGGCGACCTGCTGTTCGGCGGGGGCGAGGACGACACTCTGACCGGCGGTGACGCCGACGATCAGGCGTTCGGCCAGGGCGGCGGCGACCGGATGATCTGGAATCCCGGCGACGACACCGACCTCAACGAAGGCGGTGGCGGTGAGGACACGGTCGAGGTCAACGGCGGCGGCGTCGCCGAGCAGTTCACCGTCACGGCCAACGGCGTCCGCGTGCGGCTCGACCGCCTCGATCCGGCGCCGTTTGCGATCGACATCGGCAGCTCCGAGAAAGTCGTCGTCAACGCCAACGGCGGCCAGGACAGCTTTGCCGCGAGCGGGAACCTGGCGGCGCTCATCGACATCACGGTCGACGGCGGCGCGGAGAACGACACGCTCCTCGGCGGCAACGGGGCCGACCTCCTGCTCGGCGGGGACGGCGAAGACGTCGTCGACGGCAACCAGGGTGACGACGTCGCCTTTCTCGGAGCCGAAAACGACAGCTTTCAGTGGGATCCGGGCGACGACAGCGACGTGGTCGAGGGCCAGGACGGCACCGACACGCTCACGTTCAACGCCAGCAACGCCAACGAGGATCATGGACATCTCCGCCAACGGCCAGCGGGTACGGTTCCTGCGCAACGTCGCCGCGGTCACGATGGACCTCGACGACGTCGAATCCATCGATGCCAAGGCCTTCGGCGGCAGCGACACCCTCGTCGTCAACGACCTCTCCGGCACGGATGTCACCGACGTGGTGGCCGACCTCGCCGCCCTCGGCGGGGGCGATGACGGCCAGGCCGACAACGTCATAGCGAACGCCACGAACGGCGACGACGCCGTGACGGTCACCGCGGCCGGACCGAACGTGGAGGTCAGCGGTCTCCCCGCGCTGCTGTCCGTTTCCGGCGCCGGCGCCGCCAGCGACCGGCTGACGGTCAACGCGCTCGCCGGCGACGACGTGGTCGACGCCTCCGGTCTGTCGTCCGGGTCAGCACTGCTCACCGAGGACGGCGGCGCAGGTGACGACGTCCTCATCGGTGGGGACGGGGGCGACACGCTCCTCGGTGGGGAGGACGACGACGTGCTCATCGGCGGGCCGGGCCTCGACACGCTCGACGGTGGTCCCGGCGACAACGTCGTCCTTCAGGGCCTTCGGGGCCGACGGGCTTCGGGGTCAGCGCTAGTTGCAGTCCACGTTCACGTAGCCCGAGCGGAACGGCCGGGCCTCGCCGGAGTCGGGATCGTAGGCGTGGCGCCACACGCAGCCGGTGTCATTGGTCAAGAGGTGGATCGAGACCGAGGTCTCGGCCGAGGTGGTGCAAACGCGGTGGATGTCGTCGCGGGGCGGCAGCAGGACGTAGAAATCGCCGGGCACCAAAGCGCGGCGCTCGACGAGCTCGAGGGCGTCTTCGTCGCGCGCGTAGATCTCTTCGTCCTGCGTGCCCCGGTAGAGGCCCACGAGCCCCCAGGCGAGGTGGTCGTGCACGGGGGTCTGGGCAGCGGGCGGGATCACCAGGCTGAACAGCGACAGCGAGCCGTCCCCGGCCCGGAAGAGAAGCCACTGGCCGATGCCGCCGCCCATGCCGCTTTCGGGCGCCGGCTCGCTGTAGGCGGGCGGAAGCCAGTCGGGGTCGTTCAGCAGCTCGGCGAACCCCGGCCGGATGCGCTCGCAGGCCTCCGACGGCGACCCGGCGCCCTCGATCGCGTCGCGAACGCCGGCCACAAAGCCCCGGACCACGCTGGTGTCGAGCATGTACTCGTCCACTAGTCCTCGAGTTTCAGCAGCTCCTCGTACGCCGGCAGCGTCAGGAACTCCACGAACTCCTCCCCGCTGAGCGCCACGCGCTCGAAGAGCGAGCGGGACAGGTCGGGCCGGCCCTCCCTCTCGAACCACTCGTCGTCGCCGATCTCGTCACGGACCTTCTCCAGCTCGGACTGCTCCAGCTCGCGCACGAGCTCCGGGGTGATCTCCCGGCCGTCGTCCAGCGAGGCCCCGTGGCTTGAGCCACTGCCAGACCTGGCTGCGCGCGATCTCCGAGGTGGCGGCGTCCTCCATAAGGCCGTAGATGCCCGCCGCCCCGTTGCCTCGCAGCCAGGAGGAGATGTACTGGATGCCCACGTTGACGTTGGAGCGCAGCCCTTCTTCGGTGATATCGCCCTCGGTCTCGGGCACGGCCAGCAGGTCGTCGCGCCCCACCTGCACGTCGTCGCGCTGCTTGTCCAGCTGGTTGGGGCGGTCGCCGAGCACGTCGTCGAAGGGCTCCATGGCCACCGGGACCGAGTCGGGGTGCGCGACCCAGGTGCCGTCGAAGCCGTCGCCCGCCTCACGCTCCTTGTCCGAGCTCACCGCGTCGAACGCCTTCTTGGTGGCCTCCTCGTCGGTCCGGCTGGGAATCACCGCGGCCATCCCGCCGATCGCGTGCGCGCCACGGCGGTGACAGGTCTTGACCAGCAGCTCGGTGTAGGCACGCATGAAGGGCACGGTCATCGTCACCTTGTCGCGATCGGGCAGCACGAAGTCCGGCCGCGAGCGGAAGCGCTTGATCACCGAGAAGATGTAGTCCCAGCGCCCCGCGTTCAGGCCGGCGGAATGGTCGCGCAGCTCGTACAGGATGGCGTCCATCTCGAAGGCCGCCGGGAGTGTCTCCACGAGGACCGTCGCCTTGATCGTGCCGCGGTCCAGGCCGAGGCCGTCCTCGGCGATGACGAAGGCTTCGCGCCACAGGCGCGCCTCGCGGTGCGTCTCCAGCTTGGGGATGTAGAAGTAGGGGCCGCGGCCGCGCTCCAGGAGGGCCTCGGCGTTGCCGTGGACGAAGAGGCCGAAGTCCACGAACGCGCCGGCCGCGACGGAGCCGTTCACCTGCAGGTGCCGCTCGGGCAGGTGCAGGCCGCGCGGGCGCACCAGCATCACGGCGTGCTCCTCGTCGAGCCGGTACTCCTCGCCGTCCTCCTCGTACTCGATCGTGCCGCGGACCGCGTCGGTGACGTTGGCCTGGCCGTCCACCATGTTGGCCCAGGTGGGCGAGTTCGCGTCCTCGAAGTCGGCCATGAAGATGCGGGCGCCCGAGTTCAGCGCGTTGATGACGAGCTTGCGCTCGGTCGGCCCGGTGATCTCCACCCGCCGGTCCTGGAGCGGGTCCGGCACCGGCGCCACCGTGAAGTCCTCTGGGGCGGTCACGAAGTCGAGGGTGCCGCCGGCGTCGAGCTCGGCCTGGCGCTCCTCGCGCGCCCGCATCAGCTCGCGGCGGGTGTCTTCGAGCTCCTCGTGGAGGCGCGTTACGAGCGCCACCGCGCCCTCGCTCAGGACCTCGTCGGAGCGGTCGCGGGCGGGTGCCTGGATCTCGATGCTCATGCTCTGGTCAACCTCTTGTAGGTGATTCGATGGGGACGGTCGGCGGCGGCGCCGAGGCGAGCCCGGCGATTCTCCTCGTAGGCCTCGAAGTTGCCCTCGAACCAGACCACCTGTGAGTCGCCCTCGAACGCGAGCACATGCGTGGCGACCCGGTCGAGGAACCAGCGGTCGTGCGAGATGATCACCGCGCAGCCGGCG
Source organism: uncultured Thermoleophilaceae bacterium (assembly GCA_963821275.1). Lineage (GTDB taxonomy): Bacteria > Actinomycetota > Thermoleophilia > Solirubrobacterales > Thermoleophilaceae > JACVRW01. The sequence continues at coordinate 193,781 of CAWGDF010000013.1, read as the reverse complement.
AAGGACAGCAGCGCCTCCTCCAGGGCCCGCAGGGTGTCGACGTCGAGATCGTTCGTGGGCTCGTCGAGCAGCAGCAGATTGCCCCCGCGGCGCAGGAGCTTGGCCAGATGCACGCGGTTGCGCTCGCCGCCGGACAGGGCGCCGACCTTGCGCTGCTGGTCGGAGCCGCGGAAGTTGAACCCGGCCGCGTAGGCGCGCGAGTTCATCTCGCGGTCGCCGACCGTGATCGTGTCGGAGCCGCCGGAGATCTCCTCCCAGACACTGAGGGCGGGGTCGAGCGCGTCGCGCGACTGGTCGACGTAGGCGAGCTCGACCGACTCGCCGACGCGCAGCTGTCCTGCGTCGGTGTGCTCCTCGCCCACGATCATGCGGAACAGGGTCGTCTTGCCCGCGCCGTTGGGTCCTATAACCCCGACGATGCCCGCCGGCGGCAGGGTGAAGGAGAGGTCGTCGATCAGAAGGCGCTCGCCGTACCCCTTGCGCACGCCGTCGGCCTCGAGCACCACGTCGCCCAACCTCGGGCCGGCCGGGATGTGGATCTGCACCTGGTCGAGCTTCACCGTGCGGTCCTCGGCGAGCAGCGCCTCGTAGCGGTTGAGCCGGGCGCGGGCCTTGGTGCGCCGCCCCTTGGGGTTCTCGCGCACCCATTCCAGCTCGCGGGCGATCGTCCGCCGGCGGGCGCTCTCCCGGCGCTCCTCGTGGGCGAGCCGCGCCTGCTTCTGCTCGAGCCAGGCGGAGTAGTTGCCCCGGAAGGGCAGCCCCCGGCCGCGGTCCAGCTCGAGGATCCAGCCGGCCACGTTGTCGAGGAAATAGCGGTCGTGGGTGACCGCCACCACCGTTCCCTTGTAGCGCTCGAGGTGGGTCTCCAGCCAGGCCACCGATTCGGCGTCCAGGTGGTTCGTGGGCTCGTCCAGCAGGAGCAGGTCGGGGGCGGCCAGCAGGAGGCGACAGAGCGCAACGCGCCGGCGCTCGCCGCCGGAGAGCGTCTGGACGTCCGCGTCGCCGGGCGGGAGCCGAAGGGCGTCCATGGCGATCTCGAGCGTGGTGTCGAGCTGCCAGGCGTCGGCGGCGTCGATCTTGTCCTGCAGGCGGGCGAACTCGTCCGCGGTCTCCTCCGAGTAGTTGGCGGCCAGCTCGTTGAAGCGGTCGAGCAGGTCGCGCAGCTCGCGCACCCCGTCCTCGACGTTGCCGCGCACGTCCTTGTCCGGGTCGAGCTGGGGCTCCTGCTCCAGCAGCCCGACGCTCGCGCCAGGCGCCAGCTGCGCGTGGCCGCGGTAGTCGCTGTCCCGCCCCGCCATGATGCGCAGCAGGGTGGACTTGCCCGAGCCGTTCAGTCCCAGCACGCCGATCTTGGCGCCGGGCAGGAAGCTGAGCGAGATGTCCTCCAGCACCTTCTTGTCGGGCGGGTGGACCCGCGACAGCCGGTGCGTGGTGAAGATGTACTGAGCCGACATGGGCGCCCGAGGCTAGCGAGCGGCTTCCGCCATGACTGCGCGCACCAGACGCAGGCCCAGCGCCCCCACCGAGCGGGCCTGGTTGGCCAGGACCACGACCCCGATCTGGGCCCGCGGCGCCACCGCGGCGAACGAGCGGAAGCCGCCGGTGCCGCCCTCGTGCAGGAGCAGCTCGTAGGGAATCCGCCTGCGGGGCGGCGCGATCAGCCAGCCGAGGCCGACGTACAGCCGCCCGGCGCGCGCCCGAGCGCGGTGGGTCTCCCCGGCGGCGAGCCCGAGGGGGGTCGAGCCCGCGGCGTCCGCGTGCAGGCGGAGAAAGGCGAGCAGGTCGGCAGCGGTCGAGCGCAGGCCGCCGGCGCCGGCCAGGGCGGCCAGGTGCCAGTGCGAGGCCGGGCGTCCGCCCCGCTTGTGGCCGCTCGCGAGGCGGCCGCCGTCCACGGCCGTCCCGGTCCACGTGAGTCCGAGCGGGGCGCCGATGCGACGGCGCACCAGCTCGTCGTAGCTCGTTCCGGCGCGCAGCGCGAGCAGGTGGCCGAGCAGGCCGACGCCGTAGTTCGAGTAGCGGAAGCGGTCCTCCGGCGCCCGCCGCGGACGCGTCCGGGGGATGGCCGACTCGAGCCGCGCGGCGTCCCAGCGGGCGTAGGGGTCGCGCCGCTGGCTCGTGAGGGCGCCCAGCAGCAGGCCGCGCGGCAGCGCGGGCAGCCCGGAGCGGTGCGAGGCCAGGTCGGCGAGCGTGATCTCGCGCCCGCGCGAGGGCATCTCCACCCCGGCGGGGAGGTGCACCGAGATGCGGTCGTCGATCCCCAGCAGTCCTTCGCGGGCCATGTCGGCGAGCAGCGTGGCGGTGAACACCTTGGTGATCGAGCCGATCTCGAAGACCGACTGCGGGCCCGCCGGGAGGTCGCCGCGGTGAAAGAGGTCGATGCCGCTCCCACCGCTCCAGACGCCCGCGACCAGCCCGCTGTGCGGCGCGCGAACCCGCGCCAGGGCGCGGGCGGCGGCGCCCGCGGCTACGACCGGCCCGCGATCGAGCGGGCGAGCAGCTCGAGCGGGTGGTAGACGGGTAGAGCGCGGCCCAGCCGCGCCGAGTGCGTGGTGATCTGCAGCGCGCAGCCCGGGTTGGCGGCGGCCACCGCCTCGGCGCCGGAGTCGATCAGGTTACGGGCCTTGCGCTCGCCGAGCTCGGCCGCGGGCTCGGGCTGGAGCAGGTTGTAGACCCCGGCCGAGCCGCAGCAGATCTCCCACTCGCCGGGCTCCACCAGCTCGAGATCGGGAATCGAGCGCAGCAGCTTCCGCGGCTGTTCACGGACCTTCTGGGCGTGGGCCAGGTGGCAGGCGTCGTGGTAGGCCAGCTTCATCCTCAGCGGGTGCCGCTCGGCCCTGGGCTCGTCCTCCGCGAGCACTTCGGTGACGTCCTTCACCTTCTCCGCGAAGCGCACGGCCCGCTCGGCCCACTCCGGGTCCTCGCGCAACACGTGGCCATAGTCCTTCATAGCCGAGCCGCAGCCCGCCGCGTTGACCACGACGGTGTCGTAGCTCTCCAGCGCCGCGATGGTCTCCTTGGCCAGCTCGACGGCGCGGTCGTCGCCCGAGTGAAGCTGCAGCGCTCCGCAGCAGCGCGGCACACGGGGGACGTGTACCTCGTAGCCCTCAGCGGCCAGGACCTCGGCCGTCGCCTCGTTCACGTGGCTGAAGAACACGCGCTGCACGCAGCCCTGCAGCAGAGCCACGCTGCCCCGGCGCTCGCCCTTTGCCTCGTAGCGACGCGGGAGCCGCCGAAGCGAGCGGCGCACCGACGCGTCGGGCGCCAAGCCGGCCAGCGTCGTGAGGCGCGGGGCCAGGCGCCGCAGCCGCGGGCGCCGGGCCAGGCCGGCGAGGCCGGTGCGCTGGGACAGGGCCACGAGCGGCGCCGCAGCGCGCAGCCGCCCGGGGTGGGTGAAGAGCTCGAAGACCAGGCGGCGGTAGGTGCTCTCGCCGGCATCACGTTCGAAGTTGCGCTCCACCTGGGCGCGCGTGTCCTCGATCAGCTTGTCGTACTGCACTCCGGAGGGACAGGCGGTCACGCAGGCCATGCAGCCGAGGCAGTTGTCGATGTGCTGGACCAGCGGGGCGGAGATCTCCTCGTGGCCCTGCTTCATCAGGACTATCCGCCCGCGCGGGGAGTCCATCTCCTCGCCCCAGAGCACGTACGTGGGGCACGTGGGCAGGCAGAAGCCGCAGTGCACGCAGTCGTCGATCAGGTCGAGCTGCGGTGCCCGCGTGTCATCCCAGCTGCTCAGGGCAACGCTCCCGGATTGCAGACCCCGGCGGGGTCGAAATGCGAGCGCACCCGCGCCATCAGGTCCCGGACCCCCGGCTCGATCGCCCCCCAATGCGGCGCCTGGGAGCCGGAGGGGGCGTCGAGCAGGTTTGTCACGAAGTTGCGCCGCAGCTCCACCACGGCCTCGTCGGCCGCGGCGGCGTCGCGTCCCTCCAGAAGCACCCAGGCGAGGCCGAGCGCGGCCCGCCCCACCAAGCGCCCGCCGAGGCGGTCGACGGCGGCGCACAGCGCCGGGAGGTCGGTCTGGCGGGCGGAGACCCGGGCCACCGCCCACTCGGCCGAGCGTTGCCCGGCGCGCTGGGCGGCCCAGATGGCGTCGTCGTCCTCGACCACCTCGGCGCCGAGGCCCTCGTTCTCGACGATCGTCACTGCCGCCCGTGCCTGGTCGGTGGCGGTTTCGCCGCCGAAGCGGGCCAGCACAGCGCCATCGCCGCCGCCCCAGCGGACGTCCAGGCTCATCTGCTCGAGCGGGGAGTGCGACAGCGCGCTCGCGGCACGCGCGAGCTGAGCGGCGTCGTCGGTGCCGGCGGCGGCGGTGGCGGTGGCGGGGGGCAGCGGGTGCAGCCGCACGGACAGTTCGAGGATCGCCCCGAGCGTGCCGAACGAGCCGGCGAAGAGCTTGGCCAGGTCGTACCCGGCCACGTTCTTGATCACCTTGCCGCCGCTCTTCGCCACCGTCCCGTCGGAAAGCGCCACGCGCATCCCGACCACGAGGTCGCGCACCCCGCCGTAGCGGCTGCGGAGCGGCCCCGAGTCAGCTGCGGCCACGACGCCGCCGATCGTCGCGCCGTCGTCGGGCGGGTCGATCGAGAGCATCTGGCCCGCCTCGGCGAACTCGGCCTGCGCGCGCTCGAGCGGGACGCCGGCGTCCAGCACGGCCGTGAGGTCGCCGGCGTTGTGCTCGATGATCCGGTCGAGCCCCGCGGTGGAGAGCTCCAGGTCGGCTTCGCCGCGGTTGGCGGCCCAGCCCATCTTGGTGCCGCCGCCGCGGAAGCGCACCGACGTGCCGTCCGTGCCGGCGTGCCGCAGCTCCTCCACCAGCGTCTCGCTCTGGGCGACGGCCATCAGAAGCGCTCGGCCACCCCTGCCTGCTCCAGCGGGTGGCGCCGATAGGGCCCCGGCACCTCGCCGCACAGGCGCGGCGTGGGCATCACCTTGCCGGGGTTGGCGCGCTGCTCCGGGTCGAACGCGCAACGCAGGCGCTGGAAGACGCCCAGGTCGGCGTCGGAGAACATCGCCGGCATGTAGCGCTTCTTGTCCACGCCCACACCGTGCTCGCCGGTGATCGAGCCGCCGGCCTCCACGCAGGCCTTGACGATCGCCCCCGCGCACTCCTCGGCGCGCTCGGCCTCGTTCTCCTTGCTGCCGTCGTAGCAGACCAGCGGATGGAGGTTCCCGTCCCCGGCGTGGAAGACGTTGGCCACCTGGAGGTCGTACTTCTCGGCCAGCTCCTCGATCTGGCCCAGCACCTCGGCCAGGCGGGTGCGCGGGATCACGCTGTCCTGCACGTAGTAGTTGGGGGCGATCCGTCCCATGGCGGCGAAGGCCGCCTTGCGGGCCTGCCAGATCACCTCGCGCTCGGCCTCGTCCTCCGCCACGCGGATCGAGTCCGCGCCTGCCTCCTCGCAGATCTGGACCACCTGGTCGAAGCGCGCGTCGCACTCCGCCTCGGAGCCGTCGAGCTCGACCACCAGCGCCGCCCCGGCGTCGGTGGGGTAGCCGGCGTGGGTGTAGCCCTCGGCGGCCCGGATCGAGAGGTTGTCCATCATCTCGATCGCGCCCGGCACGATGCCCTTCGACACGATGGCGGAGACGACCTCCCCGGCCTGGGAGGTCGACCCGTAGAACGCCACGAGCGTGCGTATCGACTCCGGCTTGGGCACCACCCGCAGCCAGATCCGGGTTGCGATTCCCAGCGTCCCCTCGGAGCCCACGAACGCGCCCATCAGGTCGTAGCCGGGCGTGTCGAGCTCCTCGCCTCCTAGGTGCACCAGCGAGCCGTCGGTCAGCACCAGCTCGAGCCCGGTCACGTAGTTGGTGGTGAAGCCGTACTTGAAGCAGTGCGCGCCGCCGGAGTTCTCGGCCACGTTGCCGCCGATCGTGCAGACGATCTGCGACGAGGGATCGGGCGGGTAGAAGTGATCCGGACCGACGGCCTGGGAGACCGCCACGTTGGTCACCCCGGGCTCCACCAGCACTCGCTGGTTGTCCAGGTCGACCTCGAGGATCCGCCGCAGCCGGCTGAGCGAGATCAGCACGCCGTCCTCAACCGGCGTGGCTCCTCCCGACAGGCCCGAGCCGGCGCCGCGCGCCACCCAGGGCACGCCGGCGCGGTGGCAGGCTCTCACCGCCGCTTGGGTGTCCTCGGTCGAGCCCGGGAGCACAACCGCCCCGGGCGTGACCGCGTACTGCAGCAGCCCGTCCGACTCATAGGTGCGCAGCTGGTGCTCGTGGGTGATCACATGCTCGTCGCCCAGCTCCGCTCGCAGCTCGGCCACCAGCGGGCCGAGGTCGACCGGATCGCGCGCGGCCTCGCGCTCGCTCTGCGGCGGCGGGCCCTCGCCCCAGGCGGCGCCTGCGCCGGCGGTTACTTGACCACCATCCATTCGAGCAGCGAGGTGGACTGCAGGTACACGAGGATGCACATGATCAGCACGAGCCCAAGGCTCCAGCCAAGCACCTTACGGAAGAGGTCACCCTCCTTGCCCGCCAGGCCCACGGCGGCGGCGCCGATAGCCAGGTTCTGGGGCGAGATCATCTTGCCCAGCACCCCGCCGGAGCTGTTGCCGGCGGCCAGCAGGACGGGCGAGATGCCGGCGTCCTCGGCGGCCGTCACCTGCAGGGCGCCGAAGAGCGCATTGGACGAGGTGTCGGATCCGGTGACGGCCACGCCCAGCCAGCCGATCAGCGAGGAGAGGAAGGCGAAGAAGTCGCCGGCGCCCGCGGCCCAGAGGCCTAGCGTGATCGTCTGGCCCGACTGGTTCATGACGTAGGCCAGCGCCAGCACCGAGGCGACGGTGAGGATCGCCCACTTGAGCTGGTTCACCGAGGCGCCCGCCACCTTCAGCGAGCGTCCCGGCGTTACCCGCAGCACGATCATGGTGATCAGCCCCGAGATGAGCAACAGCGTTCCCGCCGCGGGCAGCCAGTTGAAGACGTAGGTCAGCGAGGTGAGGGGCTCACCCTCCGGGGTCACCACGTCGAGCCCGGGCCACTGGAACTCGGTCGTCCAGGGCGACTCCGCCAGAGCGTCCTTGATCAGCGGGATCTGCGCGATCGAGAACACGACGATGATGATCAGGTAGGGGGAATAGGCGCGCAGGACGTCGCCGGGCGGATCCTTCTTGCTGTCGTCGCGCCGGTTGACCTCGGCCTCCAGCGCCGGGTTGTGGGCCTCCGCGCCGGCCACGGCGGGCTGCTCGAAGGTCCCGTCCTGCTCGCCCACCAGCGGCTCGGAGGGCTCCCACACCTGCAGCAGCAGGACCAGCGCGCCCGTGGCGGCCAGCGAGGCCACGATGTCGGTCAGCTCGACCGAGATGAAGTTCGAGCACAGGAACTGGGCGAGCGCGAACACGAAACCGCCCACCAGGGCGGCTGGCCAGGCCTGTCGTATTCCACGGGCCCCGTCGACCAGGCCGATCAGGATCAGGGGCACGATCAGCGCCAGGAACGGCGTCTGGCGGCCCACCATCGCCCCGAGGTCCTCCTTGGGCAGCCCGGTGATCTCGGCCAGGGTGACGATCGGGATGGCGATCGCGCCGAAGGCCACGGGCGCCGTGTTGGCCACCAGCGCCACCGCGGCGGCCTTGATGGGCTGGAAGCCCAGGGCGATCAGCATGACCGCGGTGATGGCCACCGGGGTGCCGAACCCGGCCAGCGCCTCGAGCAGCGCGCCGAAGCAGAAGGCGATGATCACGGCCTGGACGCGCTGATCGGTGGAGATAGCCCCGAACGAGCGCCGCAGCACCGCGAAGTACCCGGTCTCCACGGTCATGTTGTAGATCCAGATCGCCGTGACGACGATCCACATGATCGGGAACAGACCGAAGGTGGCGCCCTCGCTCACGGACAGCAGGGTCTGGTCGACCGGCATGCCGTAGACGATCAGCGCCACCAGCATCGCGACACCGAGCGCGAGCAGCGAGGCCCACTGGGCGGCCACGCGGACGCCCCCCAAGAGGACGAACAGCGTGAGCACGGGCAGCACGGCGAAGATCGAGCTCAGACCGAGCGAGCTCGAGACCGGATCGAAGTCCTGGGTATACACGCGGTTCCCTCCCTGGGTAGCTGCTCGCGTGTTGCCCCGGGCACGCTTCCGGGAAACTTCGGAGCATGCGCGTCTCGCTGTTCGTCACCTGCCTCGGTGACACTCTCTTCCCTGACGCCGGCCGGGCCGTCGTCCGGCTGCTGGAGCGCCTGGGTTGTGAGGTCGACTTCCCCGAGGATCAGACCTGCTGCGGGCAGATGCACCTCAACTCCGGCTACGCGGAGGAGGGACGGGCGCTGGTGCAGCGCCTCGGGCGGGTTTTCGCCGGCGCGGAGGCCGTCGTGTGCCCGTCGGCGTCCTGTGCGGGGATGGTGCGCGAGCAGCTGGACGGCGGCCCCCCGGTGTACGAGCTCTCCGAGCTTCTGGTGGACGTGCTCGAGGTCGAGGACGTGGGCGCCTACTACCCCCACCGCGTGACCTACCACCCGACCTGCCACTCGCTGCGCGCGCTTGGCCTCGGCGACCGGCCGCTGCGGCTGCTGCGCGCGGTACGTGGCATCGACCTGGTCGAGCTCCCCGAGGCCACAGAGTGCTGCGGCTTCGGGGGCACCTTCGCGATCAAGAACGCCGACGTGTCCGCCGCGATGCTCACCGACAAGGTGCGGGCCGTGCTCGACACCCAGGCCGAGGTGGTCTGCGCGGCCGACAGCTCGTGCCTGATGCACATCGGCGGCGCGCTCTCGCGGCAGCGCACCGGGGTGCGCACCGCGCACCTGGCGGAGGTCCTCGCCGGATGACGTTTCCCGCCGCCGCCCGCAAGACGCTGCAGGACAGCCAGCTGCGGCGCAACCTGGGCGTGGCCACGCGCACCATCCGGGACAAGCGCGCGCAGGTGGTCGCCGAGCTGCCGGACTGGGAGGAGCTGCGCGCCGCGGGCGAGGCGATCAAGGACCGCACCCTGGCCGGCCTGGACACCTACCTCGAGCAGCTCGAGGAGTCCGTCACCCGCGCGGGCGGCCACGTGCACTGGGCCGGCGACGGCGACGAGGCCAACCGCATCGTCTGCTCACTGGCGCGCGACCACGGGCACCGCGAGCTGGTGAAGGTCAAGTCGATCGCCACCGACGAGATCAAGCTGAACGAGGCGCTGGAACGGGAGGGCGTGCGGGCGGTCGAGACCGACCTCGCGGAGCTGATCATCCAGCTCGACGACGATGTGCAGTCGCACATCCTCGTCCCGGCGATCCACAAGAACCGCTCCGAGATCCGCGACCTGTTCCGCCGCGAGCTGGGCCTCGAGGACCTCTCCGACGAGCCCGAGGAGCTCACCGCGGCGGCGCGGGCCCATCTGCGGGCCAAGTTCCTCGCCGCGAAGATGGGCGTGAGCGGCGCCAACTTCGCGGTGGCCGAGACCGGCACCGTCTGCGTCGTCGAGTCCGAGGGCAACGGCCGCATGTGCACCACGCTGCCGGAGCTGCTGGTGACCGTCATGGGCATCGAGAAGCTCCTGCCCACCTGGCGGACATGGAGGTCTTCCTGCAGCTCCTGCCGCGCTCCTCCACCGGCGAGCGCATGAACCCCTACACCTCGTTCTGGACCGGCGCACGCGAGGACGACGGGCCGCGCGAGTTTCACCTCGTGCTGCTCGACAACGGGCGCACCGACACCCTGCGCGACGAGGTCGGGCGCCAGGCGCTGCGCTGCATCCGCTGCAGCGCCTGCCTGAACGTCTGCCCGGTCTACTCGCGCACCGGCGGGCACGCGTACGAGTCGGTCTACCCCGGGCCGATCGGGGCGATCCTCACCCCGCAGCTGAAGGGGATGGACGAGGCCGGCTCGCTGCCCTACGCGTCGAGCCTCTGCGGCGCCTGCTACGAGGTCTGCCCGGTGCGCATAGACATCCCGCGGGTGCTCACCCACCTGCGCGCCAGGGTGGTGGATGAGGGCAAGGCGCCCCGCACCGAGCAGCTGGCCATGCGGGCCCTCGCCCGCGCGTTCGCCGACCGGCGCGGCTACGAGCGGCTGCAGCGCCTGGCCCGCGCCGGCCAGTGGCCGCTGGCCCGGCGAGGCCGCATAGAGCACGCGCCGGGTCCGCTGGCGGCCTGGACGGCCACGCGAGACCTGCAGGCCGTGCCCAAGCAGACCTTCCGCGAGTGGTGGCGCGAGCGCGACCGGTGAGCGCGGCGCGCGACATCGTCCTGGGCCGCGTGCGCAGCGCTCTGGCGGGGTCCGACGGCTCCGTCGCGGCCGATACACCGGGGCTACCGCCGGTCCACCGGCGAGCCGCAGGAGGTGCTGGTCGACCGCTTCGCCGAGCGCGTGGGCGAGTACCGGGCCAGCGTGCGCCGGGCCGGGCGCAAGGAGCTGGCGGAGATGCTGGCCGCGTTCTGCGGCGAGGCCGGCGCGCGGCGGCTGGGCGTCCCGGAGGCCCTGCCCGAGGAATGGCGGCCCGACGGGATCGAGCTGGTGCCCGACACGGGCCTCGCGGCCGACGAGCTCGACCGGCTCGACGGCGCGCTCACCGGCTGCGCGCTCGGGATCGCGGAGACGGGCACGATCGTGCTCGACGGCGGCCCGCTGTCCGGACGCCGGGCGCTCACGCTGGTCCCGGACTACCACCTGTGCGTGGTCGAGGAAGAGGCGGTGGTCGGACTTGTGCCCGAGGCGGTCGAGCGGCTGGAGCCGGCGGTGCGCGAAGGACGCCCGCTGACCTTCGTCTCCGGGCCCTCGGCCACCTCGGACATCGAGCTGAAACGGGTGGAGGGGGTCCACGGGCCGCGGACGCTGCATGTGGTGATCCTAAGCACAACGTTTTCGCCCCCACCCGGTTCGAGGGTAAGAACCCGGCATGAACGACTTCAACGTGCACGTGGCCCTGGCCACCCCCTACACCGAAGGGGGCGAGCTGGACGAGGCCGCCCTGCGGGCGCACATCGAGTTGCTCATCGACGACGGGGTGGACGGCCTGCTGGTCGCCGGCACCACCGGCGAGGGACCGCTCCTCGAAGAGCCCGAGGTGGAGGCCGTGATCGCGGCTGCGGTGCGGGCGGTGGACGGGAGGATCGAGGTGATCGGGCAGGTGGGCCGGGCCAGCACCGCCGCCACGCTCCGCACCGCGGCGGCCGCCACCGGAGCGGGCGCCGACGCGCTGATGGCCGTCCTGCCCTGGTACTACGGCCTCGGCGACGAACCGCTGCTGCGCCACTACGAGGCGCTGCTCGGGGCGGGCGACGGCCTGCCGGTGATGGCCTACACCTTCCCCGACCGGACCGGCAACGAGCTTTCGGCGGAACTGCTCGACCGCCTGGCCGGCGAGGGCCTGGCCGGGCTGAAGGACTCGACCATGTCGCCCGAGCGCCAGCGGGAGTACCTGGAGGTGGCGGGCCGCCACGACGGCTTCAGGCTGTTCTCGGGCTCGGAGCGGCTGCTGCTCCCCGCCCTCGAGGGTCCGGGCGCGGGGGCCATCTCGGCGCTGGCCAACGCCCGCCCCGACGTGCTGCTCGCCGTGCGCGAACAGCGAACGACCGAGGCCCAGGAAGCCGTGAACGCGGCCCGGGACGAGTTGCCGGAGATCCCCGACATCAAGCGCGCCGTGAGCGAGCGCATGGCGGAGCGGGGCGTGGAGTACCGGCCCGACGCGCGGGCGCCGCTCGCCTAAGCTGCGCCGGTGCGCACCGTCTTCCTCGGCACCTCCGCGTTCGCCGCCGAAGTGCTCGAGCTCCTGGCGGCGACGCCACACCGGCCGCTGCTGGTGGTCACCCGGCCCGACCGGCCGCGGGGGCGGGGACGCCGGCTCGCGCCTCCCCCGGTGGCGGAGACGCGGGCAGGCGCTGGGCATCGAGGTGTTCCAGCCCGCGGACGTGAACGACGACGCGGCCCGCGAGCGGATCGCTGCCGCCGAGCCCGAGGCGGTGACGATCTGCGCCTTCGGCGCCCTGCTCAAAGAGCCGCTGCTCTCCGAGCACGAGCTCCTCAACGTGCATCCGTCGCTGCTTCCCCGCTGGCGGGGGGCGGCCCCGATCGAGCGGGCCATCGAGGCCGGCGACGAGACCACCGGTGTGAGCATCATGCGGCCCACGGCCGAGTTCGACGCCGGGCCGGTGTGCCTCCAGCGCTCCGAGCCCGTGCATCCCGACGACACCTACGGCTCGCTGGCCGAGCGGCTGCAGGCGCTGGGCGGAGAGCTGCTGGTCGAGGCGCTCGACACCCGACCGGCATTTCGCGAGCAGCCCGAGGAAGGTTTCACCTACGCAGAGAAGGTCACCCCCGAGGAGCGCCGGCTGGACCCGGCGCGCCCGGCGGCCGAGCTCGAACGGCGGGTCCGGGCGCTCAGCCCGCACATCGGCACCTACGTCGAGCTGCCCAGCGGCGACCGGCTCGGGGTGCTGCGCGCGGCGCTCGTCCCGAGCGACGAGCCGGGGCCCGGCGAGCTCGCCGAATTGGACGGCACGCTCCGGTTCGGAGCGACCTCCGGCGCGCTCGAATTGCTGGAGGTGCGGCCCCAGGGAGGACGCCCTATGGACGCGGCCGCATGGCTACGTGGCCACGGCAGCGTGTTGGCGGGCGGCTAGGATCGCCCTCGTGGAGGCTCCCGAGCACGCAAAGCACGGTCCGGACTGCCCGCATTGCGGCGAGCCCTGGCTGCGGGGGACAAACCTTCCGGGCCGTTACCGCTGCGTGAACTGCCTGCACCGCTTCGAGCTGCGCTCCGACTGCCCCCACTGCGGCTCGCACTCGACGATCGCCCGCATGTCCGACACCGCGAACGTGACCTGCAACAACTGCGGGAACTCGATGCTGCGGGCGATCTAGCGGCCAGCCGGCTCGCTCTATGCGGGGCGACCTCCACCGGGATGCCGTTCAGCACCGCGTTGCCCGACAGCGGGTCCACCCGCGTCTCGTCGGCGAGCAGGTTGCTGTTCACGCCGGCGTGCGCGGCGGCCACGCCGAGGCGCGCGCCGGGCGCCGTCGTGGCCCCAGCCGTGGGGGATCGAGACCACGCCGGGCATGATCGCGTCGGTCACCTCCACCGGCGCCTCGAGCGGGCCGGCGGCGGAGCGCACCCGGGCGCGGCCGCCGTCCTCGAGGCCGAGCCGGGCGGCGTCGTCGGGGTGCACCTGCAAGGTGCAGCGGTCCTTGCCCTTCACCAGCGCGGGGAGGTTGTGCATCCAGGAGTTGTTCGAGCGCAGCTGGCGGCGGCCGATCAGCACCATGCCGCCGTTGCGCTGCGCGGCCGAGCGGCGGCCGCGCAGCCGCTCGAGGTCGGCGACGATCGGCTCGGGCGCCAGCTCGATCCGGCCGGACGGGCGTGCGCAGCACGTCGGGCAGCCGCGGCTCGAGCGGGCCGAGGTCGACGCCGTGGGGCCGTCGCTCGAGCAGCGTCGAGCGTCAGGCCCTCGGGCTTCGTCGCCGAAGCCGTCGCCGTAGGGGCCGGCGCGCAGCAGGAAGTCGAGCACGCGCTCGGGTCCGCGGCGCGGCTCGCAGCGCCGTCGAGCAGCTCGTCCGGCTCGCGGCCCGCGAGCGCGGAGCCGTCGTGCCCACCTCGCGGCGCACCAGCGTCTCGACGACCATCGTCGAGCGCCTCGACGTCGGCGTCGGGCCCCTGGCCGGCCACGATCGCCGGCCAGGCGCAGCAGCACCTCCCACTCGTCGGCGGCCCGTCGGCGCTCCAGCACCGGCGGCGAGTAGTTGGCCACGTTGCGGACGGCGAGCTGGTAGAGCGCCAGGTCGTAGTGCGACTTCTCGAGCGGCTCGGGCGCCGGGCAGGATCACGTCGGCGTGACGGGTCGTCTCGTTGACGTAGATGTCGAGCGCGACCATGAAGTCGAGCCCCTCGACCGCCCGGCTCGAGGCGGCCGCTGTTCGGCGTGGAGACCAGCGGGTTGCCGGCCAGCGGTGACCAGCGCCCGCACCTGGCCCTCGCCCGGCGTGTCGATCTCCTCGGCCAGGGCGGCCACCGGCAGCTCGCCGAAGGCCTCCGGCAGGCCGCGCACGCGGCTGTGCCAGCGGCCGAGCCGCACGCCCTCGTCCGCTTCCGCCCGGCTCGCCGGACGAGTTCCGCTGCCCGGCGGCCGCGCGGGTGAACATCGCGCCGCCCTCGCGGTCGAGGTTGCCGGTGAGCACGTTGAGGACGTCGACCAGCCAGCTGGCGAGCGTGCCGAACTCCTGGGTGCAGGTGCCGATGCGCCCGTAGACCGCGGCCCGCTCGGCGGCCGCCAGCTCGCGCGCCATGCGCCGGATCTCGCTCGGCGGCGATGCCGCAGGCGCGCGGCCACCGCCTCGGGGTGAAGCTCGCGCGACCAGCGCCTCGCACCTCGTCGAGCCCGTCGCACGTGCTCGGCCAGCCGGCCCGGGTCGGTCGAGCCCCTCCTCGAAGAGCGTGTGCGCCATGCCGCGAGCAGCAGGGCGCGTCGGTGCCGGGGCGGATGAAGTGGTGCTCGTCGGCCTCCTCGGCGGTGCGCGTGCGGCGCGGGTCGACCACGACGACCTTGCCGCCGCGCTCGCGGATGCGCGCGCAGCCGGCCGCGCATGTCGGGCGCGGTCATCAGGCTGCCGTTGGAGACCAGCGGGTTGGCGCCGAGCATGAGCAGGTGGTCGGTGCGGTCGAGGTCGGGCACCGGGACGCTGAGGCATCGTGCCGAACATCAGCCCGGCGGCGACCTGCTTGGGCATCTGGTCGACGGTGCTGGCGCGAGTAGATGTTCTGCGTGCCGAGCGCGCTGCAGCACGCCGGGCCGTAGAGCAGCGCGGAGAGGTTGTGGGCGTTGGGGTTGCCCAGGTAGACCGCCACCGCGTCGCGGCCGTGCTCGGCGAGGAGCGGCGGGAGGCGGCGGTCGATCTCCGCGAACGCCTCGTCCCAGGTCGCCTCGACCAGCTCGCCGTCGCGGCGCACCAGCGGCGTGCGCAGCCGGTCGGGATCCTCGTGCAGCTGCTTGACGCCGTAGGCCTTGGGGCAGATGAAGCCGCGGCTGAGAGACATCCTCGGCGTCGCCGCGGACCTCGACGACGTCCCGGCCGTCGATCGTCGATCTCGAGCCCGCAGGTGGCCTCGCAGAACGGGCAGGTGCGGTAGTGGTGGGCTGCGGTGACACGCGCTCGGCTTACCGAGGCCTACTCGTCGCAGCTCGATCCAGAGGGCGCGCGAGCGCGCAGACCGGCAGGCCCTCGGAGTCGTACAGCGCCGCGGCCGCGCGGCGCTTGCGGCCGTCCTCGCCGAGCGGCCAGGACAGGAGGGCGTGCTGCTCGCCCACGCGCACGGGCAGCCGAGCCGCGCGGTCAGCCGGGCCAGCACCACGGCGGGCCCTCGCCGAAGTTCGCCACCGGCGCGCTCGTGGGGCAGTCGAGCGCGGCCCAGACGACTCCGGCCGCACGTGACCCTCGTCGTCGTCGATCGACGCGTCCGGGGGGCCAGTCGGCGGCGAACAGGCTCGTCGGCGCAGCGGCCGGGGAACATCGCAAGCCGTCACCCTGGCGCGCTGCGGGCCGCACACCAAGCAGGTGGGGAACGGGTGCGCCGCGCCCAGCGCTCGAGCCGGCCTTCGAGGCCGCGCCGGCGTCGGCCGGGGAGACCGCCTCGGGCACCTCGATCAGCAGCTCGGCGGGCTCGCCCTCGGCCACGACGTGTCGCCATCGCGAGCTCCACGCGCCTCCTCGCGGCGCATCGATCGTCGAGCGGCCGCTCGAGCGGCGGCGGGGCCCGCAGCGACACCGTGCCACCTCCGCGCCGACGAGCGCCGCCACCAGCCCGCAGGTGTAGCCGCCGTTGCCGGAGTCCGGCGGGCCGTTGAAGGCGGCGGGGATCGTAGCGCTCGGTCACGGCCGCCGGGAGTCTCAGGCGCGCCGGTAGAGCGCGTAGAGCAAGCCGCACAGGCAGGCGGCGGCGCCGAGGAAAGCCACCTCCACCTCGAGCACGCGTCGTCGAAGCCGGCCGCGAGCAGGAACAGCACGAACGCCGGCGGCGGCACCGCCCAGCAGCCGGCGGCCGCGGCGGCGCGGGCCGCGCGCCAGCAGCGCCTGGTTCAGGGTCGCGGCGGCAGGTAGAGGCCCATGCCCGAGCGCGATCAGCACCAGCCCGAGCCGGCTCGTAGTCGAACTCGCCGCCGAAGACCAGGTCCATGAGCAAACGGGCCCACCGCGAGCATCGCCAGCGCGACGCGACCCGCGAACCCGCGATCGCGATCGAGCGTGAGGTTCACGCTGCGGCGGAACGGGTCGGTCTCGCCGCCCGCCCGCAGGCGCGTGAGGTGGGGGAGGATCGAGGTCTGCACCGCCTGGAACAGCTGGAGCGGCGCCCGGGCGATCAGCAGCACGTTGAAGGCGAAGCCGGCCAGCGCCGCGCCGCCGCTCGCCCCGCGTGGCCTCGATCAAGAGCGGCCCGGCGTTGAGAAAGGTCTGCTCGCACAGCATGATCAGCAGCACGGCCGCGGCAAAGCCCGATCCCTGGGAGAGCGTGAACTCCGGCTCCCGCGCGGCGGGCTCGTCGCGGGCGGCGGCGTCCAGGAGGCCTGGGTCGGGCTCGGCCTGGGCGCCGGGCGCGGCCGACGGGCGGATGCGCCGCGCCAGCGCCAGCGGCACGACCGCCAGCGACACGATCGGCGCCGCGGCCATGCCGAGGGCCACGGCCGTCTGGCCCTCGGCGATGCCCACCGCCACGGCGAGCGCGAACAGACAGCGCGAACTGGCCTCCATCAGCACCAGCCCGCCGTAGAGGCCGAAGCGGTGGTGCCCGGCCAGGAAGCCGCGGGCGAAGTAGCTCGCCGCGTACGCGAGGACCGTGACGATGAGGATCCAGTAGAGCGTCTCGGAGCCTCCGAACAGGCCGTCCTCAAGTGGCCCGCGGAGCGCCAGCGCGGCCGCGCGAAGAGCACTCCGAGGGCCAGCTGGATGGTGGCGGCCACGCGCAGGTGCTCGCTGCCGCTCACGCCGCGGGCATCGCGGTCGGCGATCGTTCTCGACAGCAGTTGCTCCACCGGCCGGTAGAGCACGGACACGGTGATGAAGACCGCCGACCACAGCAACGTGATGCGCCCGTACTCGGCCTCCGGCAGTGCGTGGCTGGCCAGCGAGAAGTAGGCGAAGGTGATCAGCCCGGTGGCGCCGATCCCCACCGACAGGATCGCCGCGCCGCGCCCGTAGCTCTGGGTGGCCAGCCTCGGCCACGGCCGGCGCTCAGCCGACGCGGACGAGCAGCATCGTCCAGGGGAAGGGCGAGCGCGCCTCCTCGACCGTCCCGTAGCGCGAGAGCAGCGACTCGAACGCCCGCTTCGACCAGTGGTTCACGTGTCCCGGGGTGTTGCCGAGGTCGCGCACGTACGCGCCGCGGGCCATGTTGAGCGCCCGCCACAGCGGCTCGCGAGGGACCGACACGAGCAGCCAGCCGGCTGCGCCACCCGGGCCATTTCCGCCAGCGTCGCCTCCGGCTCGGGCACGTGCTCGAGCACCTCGATCGCCGCGGCGAGGTCGAACTCGTCGTCCTCGAACGAAAGCGCGCGTGGCCTCCTCGGCCCGGAACTCGAGGTTGGGGCGGGTGCGTGCCGCCCACTCGCCGCGCAGCTTCGGGTCCTCGAGGTCGATGCCGACGACACGGCCGTCGCCCAGCCGCCGCGCCCACTCGAGCGTGAGCACGCCCTCTCCGCAGCCCACGTCGAGCAGCGACCTGGGCGCCGCGCGCGCCCAGAGCTCGTCGAGCGTCGCGTGGAACCCGGCCATCAGTCGCCTGACCACCGGGTTCGAGGAGCCGTACTTGTCGAAGGTGTTGCCGGTGGGAACGTCCGTGGCCGCAGGGGCGCTCACAGTCGCAGCGCCTCGCGCTCCTCGGTCTTGCCGGTGGCGCCGCCCGCGCCGGCGCCGGTGGTTGGAGCCTGACCGGTCTCCGTCGCGCCGGGCTCGTAATGCGACGGCTCCACGCCCACCTGCAGCTCCACCCGGCGAACGCGCTCCAGGATGCGCTGCTGGAGCA
Source organism: uncultured Thermoleophilaceae bacterium (assembly GCA_963821275.1). Taxonomy (GTDB): domain Bacteria; phylum Actinomycetota; class Thermoleophilia; order Solirubrobacterales; family Thermoleophilaceae; genus JACVRW01. The sequence continues at coordinate 175,842 of CAWGDF010000013.1, read as the reverse complement.
CCCGGCTGCCGGCCAGGATGTCGCCCGAGCACACCAAGGGCCGCGAACTGGACGGCCACGATGAACAGCGTCGAGCCCAGGATCAGCGACTGGACGTGTCCCTCGCTGTCACCGGTCACGAAGAAGTAGAGGAAGCGGATCCAGATGAAGGCGCCACGAGCGCGGTGAGGATCGCCGCCGCGAGGAACACACGCAGCGGCTCGTAGAGGGCGTACACGCGGAAGATCGACGCAGTGTTCCGGCGCACGTAGGCCCACATCGAGGGGAAGAGGCGCGACTCGCGCGCCTTCTCGTTGGTCCGGATCGGGACGTGGTCCACCGCCACGGTCTGCTTGCCCGCCTGGATGATCGTCTCGAGCGTGTAGGTGAACTTCGACACCACCTGAAGCTGCAGCGCCGCCTCGCGGTTGTAGGCCCGGAAGCCCGAGGTGGTGTCGGGCACCGTGGTGTTCGATGCGCGCCGGACCACCGCGCTGCCCAGCCGCTGCAGGCGCTTCTTGAGCGGCGAGAAGTGCTCGATCTGGTCCGTCTCGCGGTCGCCGATCACCATGTCGGCCTCGCCGGCCACGATCGGAGCGACGAGCTTCGGGATGTCCCCGCCGAAGTACTGGTTGTCGGCGTCGGTGTTGACGATGATGTCGGCGCCCAGCTTCAGGCAGGCGTCGAGGCCGGCCTGGAAAGCGGCCGCCAGGCCCTTGTTGTTGGTGAGCCGGACGATGTGCTGGACGCCGTGTGCGCGCGCGACCTCCACCGTCCGGTCGGTCGAGCCGTCGTCGATCACAAGCCACTCGACCACGTCGATGCCGGGAACCTCACGTGGCAGGTCGCCGAGGGTGTCGGGAAGCGTCTGCTCCTCGTCGTAGCAGGGGATCTGCACGATCAGCTTCATGGGGCTTCCGTAGCGTAGAGGGCGCACCTGCGGCAACCGAGCCTTCACCGCTCCGTTACCCGCACTTCACAACCGCGGCCCGCGGTGACCCTAGCGTCGCTCGGCAGGGATGCTGAAGCTGATCCTGGCCTGCCTGGCCCTCGCGGGCCTCTCGCTGCTGTTGCCCTCGCAGCCCGCCTACGACCCCATGTCCTGGCTCGTCTGGGGACGGGAGATCGCCCACGGGGACCTCGACACCGGCGGCGGCTCCTCCTGGAAGCCCTTGCCGATCGTGTTCACCGTGGCGTTCGCGCCCTTCTCGGCGCTGGACGACTCCATCCCGCCGGCGCTCTGGATGGTGGTGGCCCGGGCCGGGGCGCTCCTGGCCCTGGCGCTGGCCTTCCGGCTCGCCCACCGGCTGGCGGGCGGCGGTCCCGCCGGCGCCGTGGGCGGCACGCTGGCCGCGGCCGGGCTGTGCCTGCTTCCCGGTTGGCTCCAGTTCGCCGCCCACGGCAGCGAGGCCCCGTGGGCGGTGGCGCTCATGCTGTGGGCCGTCGAGCGCCACATTGACGGCGCCCGCCGTGCCGCGCTGGTGCTCGGAGTGCTGGCGTGCCTGTTGCGACCCGAGCTGGTCCCCTTTCTCGGGCTCTACGCGGCCTGGCTCTGGTTCGCCGAGCCGCGGCTCCGCATGCTCACCATCGGTCTGCTGGTGCTCGGCGCGGTGGCCTGGGTGGTGCCCGACTGGATCGGCTCGGGCCACCTGCTCGACGGCGGTCGTCAGGCCCGCAGCGAGCCCGTCTGGAGCCTCTCCCTCGCCGACCAGCCCTGGCTGCGCGCCCTCGAGCGCGCGCATGAGTACGCCGGGCCGGTGGTGGAGCTGCTGGCGCTGGCGGCCGTGGCGGCCGCGCTGGTCCGGCGTCGCTCGGACCGTCGTGGTCCTCGCCGCCGCCGCCCTGACGGAGGTGGGGCTCTACGTGGGCATGACCGAGCTGGGCTTCTCCGGCAACCCGCGCTACATGCTGCCCGCGTTGGCCCTGGCCTGCGTCGCTCGCCGGCGTCGGCCTGGCGAGCGTGCTGCGCGCGCCGCCGGCCGTCGCGGTGCCGGCGCTGGCCGCTCTGCTGGTGCTCGGGCCATCCTCCGTCGACGGGCACATCGACGAGCTGCGCGCCGAGGCGCGGGAGGCGGGGGCGCGAATGCGGATGCACGCGATCTCGCCAGGGCGGTGGACCGCGTCGGGGGTCCAGCGGCGGTGACCGCAATGGGCACGGCCACCACCAACCGGGCCTTCCACAGCCGTCTTGCCTGGGAGCTCAAGGTGCCCATCGACGAGGTTGAGAGCGTGACCAACCACCGGATCATCTTCCGGTCGCTGCGGGAGCCGAGGGGTGGCAGCGTTTTCTTCGTGGGCCGGGCGAAGGTTCGACGCACGCTCGCCTTCGTGGGGGACTGCGCGTGTACCGCCGGGAACGGATCAGCGTTCTTACGTACGTTTGCAGGGAATTCACAATCCCCTCGAAGAGTGTCGAAGTCACTCGACCGGGTAGTAACCAGGTAGGAACGAACCGTTCACCGGCCGGCAACACCTCTGCTAGCCTGCGCGCCTCGGAACCCGGACCCTGGAGTTGCAACTCACGATGACCTCTGTGCTCGCCTACCTGGACCCCGGCAGCGGGAGCATGATCCTGCAGATCATCGCCGGCGGCCTGGCGGCGGTCGCGCGTCACCGCGAAGCTGTACTGGGGCCGCCTGCTCATGAATTCCTCCGCATCCGCAAGGATGAGCCGGAGGCGGGCGAGCCCGACGCCGCCGGCAGCACCGACTCCGCCTAGCTCCGCCGGCCGCGCCTCGGGGCGCCGACCGCCGGCGCTGGCCCACGCGCATGTCCACGCCCGAGACGCACAGCTCCGCCGCCCCTGACGCCAGCCTCGAGCCGGGCTCGTTCCGGGACCCGGAAAGCCGCGTCTTCTACGCGGGCGACGAGGTCTGCGCGCCCTCTCGGCCGACGGGCTGGCTGACTTCGAGGCGCTCGCGGCCGCGGGCCTGCTGGACGACGAGCGGCTCGTGCGGACCGAGCGGCCGCCGACGGCCTCCGCGGCCGCGGGCCTGCTCGTGCACGAGCCGGCCGGGGTGCTGCGCCACGAGCGCATCCCGTTCGTCTCCTACCCGTACGAATGGACGTTCTCGATGCTCAAGGACGCCGCCCTCGTGCAGCTCGATCTGCTGCTGGCGGCGCTCGAGCACGACCTGGTGCTGAAGGACTCGACCCCCTACAACGTCCAGTTCCGCGGGGCGCGGCCGCTGTTCGTGGACATCGGCTCGTTCGAGCGCCTGCGCGAGGCCGAGCCCTGGGTGGGCTACCGGCAGTTCTGCATGCTGTACCTCTATCCGCTGCTGCTGCAGTCGCTGAAGGAGGTGCCGTTCCAGCCTTGGCTGCGCGGGTCGATCGACGGCATCACGCCCGCCCAGATGCGCGGCCTACTCGGCTTCCGGGACCGCTTCCGCAAGGGTGTGTTCACCAACGTCTTCCTGCACGCGCGGCTCGAGGAGCGCTACGCCGACAAGCCCGGCCAGGTCAAGCAGGAGGTGCGCAAGGTCTTCAAGAAGGAGCTCTTCGTCGCCAACGTGCGCAAGATGCGCAAGCTGGTGGAGCGCCTGCAGTGGGAGCCGCCCGAAGGCGTGTGGACGGCCTACGGCGAGCGCAACAGCTACAGCGACGAGGATGCCCGGAAGAAGGACGACTTCGTGCGCGAGGTGGCCGGTTCGCGCCACTGGGACCTGGTCTGGGACATCGGGGCGAACAACGGCCGCTACTCGCGCATCGCCGCCGAGGGCGCCGGCACGGTGGTCGCGGTGGACGCCGACCAGGGGCCGGTGGAGCTGCTCTACCGCGACCTGAGAAGCGAACCCGACGAGCGCATCCTGACCCTGACCATGAACCTGGCGGACCCCTCGCCCGGCCTGGGCTGGCGCGGGCTCGAGCGCCGCTCGATGAGCGACCGCGGGCGGCCCGACCTCGTGCTCGCCCTCGCCCTGGTGCACCACATGGCGATCAGCGCGAACGTGCCGGTGAAGGAGTTCGTCGACTGGCTCGCCTCGCTGGGAAGCGCGCTGGTGATCGAGTTCCCCACGCGCGAGGACCCGATGGTGCAGCAGCTGCTCGCCCCCAAGCGCGAGGGCCTGCACCCGGACTACGAGCTCGGCTTCTTCGAACGCTGCCTTGGCGACGCCTTCGAGGTCGAGCGCTCCGAGCGTCTCCAGTCGGGCACGCGCGTGCTCTACTTCGCGCGGCCGAAGCGCGGATGAGCACCGCCGAAGCCTCGGCGGCCTCGCCGGGGCAGCGCTCCGGCGAGAGCGTCGCGCGGGAGGCGCTGTGGGCCTACCTGAACCTCGCGGTCCTCTGGACCTTCGCGGTCGCCCAGCCGCTCTTCGACCTGCTGAAGGACAATGCCGCGTTCTTCGCCGCTCGCGGCTCCTCCGGCTTCGACGTCGTGAGCTTCGGCGTCCTGCTCGTGCTGCTGCCCCCGGCGCTGCTCCTGGCGATCGAGTTGCTGGTGGGCCTGGCGGGTCGCTCCGCCCGCCGCGGGGCCCACGTGGTCCTGATCGCCTGCCTGGTGGCGCTGATCGCGGCCCAGGCGCTGAAGAAGCTGATCGACGCGCCCGACCCCGTGCTGATCGCCCTGTCGCTGGCCGTCGGCGCCGGGCTGGCGGCGCTCTGGGCTGCGGCCGAGCCGGTGCGCTCTTTTCTCAGGGTTCTTTCGCCGGTGCCGGTGGTCTTCCTGGCCCTCTTCCTGCTCAGCTCCCAGATCTCGGAGGTGGCCTTCGCCGACGGGGCTGAGGCGCGCACGATCGGCGGAGTGGCGCGGGCGCCGATCGTGATGGTGCTTCTCGACGAGCTGCCGGTGAACACGCTTCTCGACGACCGCGGGCGGATCGACGCCGCTCGCTACCCGGGGTTCGCCGAGCTGGCCCGCAGCGCCACGTGGTTCCCCAACGCCTACACGGTCTACGACTCCACCGAGCGCGCCCAGCCGGCGATCATGGACGGCAGGCTCCCCTCCCGGGACCACCAGCCGATCTCATCGGACCACCCGAACAGCATCTTCACCCTGTTCGGCAAGACCCACCGGATGAACGTGTCCGAGGAGGCCACCGTGGTCTGCCCTCGAAGTCTCTGCGAGGACCAGCGCACCCAGGAGTCCTACGGCGACCGCATGTCGTCGATGGCGGAGGACCTGGGCCTGGTCTGGCTGCACGTAGTGTCTCCGCCGGACATCGAGTCCAAGCTGACGAGCGTCTCCGAGAACTGGGGCAACTTCGGCGGAGACGCCGTCACGGCGAATCGGCCCATCAACGAGGACACCGAGACCCGGGCGAACCTCAACAGCGGACGCCCCGGCCGCTTCGGTGACTGGATCGACGCGATCGAGCCCGGACGCCGGCCCCAGCTGAACTTCAAGCACACCCTGCTCCCCCACGTCCCCTGGCAGTACCTGCCGTCGGGAAGGGCCTACCGGCGGCTGCCCAACGACGTCATCCCCGGGCTCTCCAACCAGGCCTACAAGGACCAGGGCCAGCTCGACGTGCTGCTCCAGCGCCATTACCTGCAGACCGGCTTCGCCGACCTCGAGCTGCAGCGCCTGTGGGACAAGCTGAAGCGCGAGGGGCTGTGGGACGACGCGCTGATCGTGGTGGCGGCCGACCACGGCGTTGCCTTCCCGCTCGGCTCGCGCCAGCGCCGGCGCCTGAGCGCGGACACGGCGGCCGAGATCGCGCCCATCCCGCTCCTGATCAAGGCACCGGGGCAGCAACGGGGCCGGATCGACGAAGCCTACGTCGAGACGATCGACATCGTGCCCACGATGTTCGACATCCTGAACCTCGATCCCAACGTCAAGTTCGACGGGAAGTCCGCCTTCAGCGACGAGGTTCAGGACCGCGACGAGTTGCGCTTTCTGATCCGCAACACCTTCAAGGTGCTGCGCATCCCCGCCGACGAGTTCGAGCGCGACCGCCGGGAGATCATCGACCGCAACCTGGGGCTGTTCGGCACCGGGCGGCGACGGGTCGGAGCGCCTCTACCTGATCGGCCCCAACCGGGAGCTGATCGGGCAGCCCGCGACGGCCGCGGGGGAGAAGCTCGATGTCGACCTGCCCAACGCGAGCGAGTACCGCAACGTGGACCCGGAGTCGGGCTTTGTCCCGACGCACGTGGTCGGCACGGTGCGCAACGGCGGCACGACCAAGCGCGACATCGCGGTCGCCGTGAACGGGACGATCGTGGCGGTGGGCAACACCTTCAGGCTCGTCGAGGGCGCCGAGGGGGAGCTGGTCTCGGTGATGGTGCCGGAGACGGCGTTCCGGAGGGGCGCCAACCGCGTCGAGGTCTTCGAGGCGCCGTAGGGCGGTGTGGGACGGCCGGGCGGCGCTCGTCGTGGCTAGAGCTCCGCCAGGCAGCTCTCGACGTCAGCCAGCAGCTCCTCGTCCTGCGCGTCGATCTCCGGCCTGACGAAGAGCAGGGCGTTGCCGATCTGCTCGGCGCCCTCGCCCTCGCCCTTGAACTGCGCGCCGAGAGCCTCGTCCGCGGTGAGGTAGAACCGGATCCGGAAGCCGTCCTCCTCGTCGCCCACCAGGATCTCGTCGTCCCCCTCGAGCCCCGCCTGCCGATCCTTCTCCTCGGTGATGCACTCGAGCGCCAGCACACGCTTGTCGGCCTCGTCGTCCGTCCCGGCATCGTCGGAGCCGCAGGCGGCGAGGACGATGGCGGCCGCGGCGAGGCATACGGCCAGCCGGCGCATCAGCGGAGCGGATTCACCCGGCGGAAGAGCCGGCGGAGCTCGAAGTAGAGCGGCTTGCGCACGTCGTTCTCCTCGATCGGGCTCTTGTTGTGCCAGGGCGGGGTGGACCACGCGGCGGGCGCGCCGCCGCGCCACTTGGGCGTGACGCGGAAGTCGCGCAGCGCCCAGTAGATCGACCCGTTCACGTACCGCTTGGAGGCGTGCACGCCGAGGTGATCGACCGCGAACTTGGACTGGAACTCGTAGCTGCCCTTCTGAGTGACCGGGCCGGGCCGTGCACCCTCGGCCCCGAACTCGGTGATCATCAGTGGGAGTCCCGGGTTCCGGCGGTGGAGCTCGTCGAGGTAGGGCCCGAGGTCGGCCAGCGTGGCGGGCGCTCCCGTCGGGCTCGAGGTGACCGACCGATACCAGCCGAAGTACTCGTTCACCCCGAGCACGTCGAGGTCCCGGTAGGCGGGACTCGTAAGCGCCTCGCCGAGGCGGGCCTGCCGGTCGATGGCCACGAAGCGGGTGTCGTCGAGTCTCCGCGCGGCTGCGGCGGCGTCGCGGATGTAGCGGTCCAGCCCGGGACCGATCACGCCGCGCTCGCGGCGGCTGCCCGCCGGCTCGTTGGCCACCGACCAGGTGAGGATCGACGGGTGGTTGAGGTTGTTGCGGACCGTGAGCCCGACGGCGCGGGTGGCCGCAGCGCGCACCTTGGCCTGCTCGAAGCTCCGGTTCAGGAGCTGGTAGACCGGCGCCTGGACCCAGTAGAGGATCCCGAGGCGGTCGAAGGCCTCGAGGAACGCCGGGTGCAGGGGGTAGTGGGAGCGGGTGACCGTGCCGCCCATCGCGCGGAGGCGGCTGATCAGCAACCGGCGGGTCCCCTGGCTGAGCGCGCCGCCCTCCTCGAGGTCGTCCTCGTGGATGCTCGCGCCGCGCAGATTGAGGCGGCGGCCGTTGAGGAACATCACGCCGCCGCGGGTCGCGAGCTTCTTGACCCCGAAGCTGAGCCGGTACGTGGCGCGCCGGCGGCCTTCGGTGCCCGCGACGACGCTGAGGCGGTACAGGGCCGGGCGGCCGGGCTGCCACAGCCGCGGCCGCGCGATCGTGAAGGTCGTGCCGAGATCGCGGGTGGCCCCGCCGGCGACCGTCTGCGGGCGCAGCCTGATCGGGTGGCCGCCCGCGTTGAGCACCATCGTCACGTCACGATCCCGGCGGGTGAGGTTGCGCACCAGCGCGTGCACCTCCACCCGGGCGGGGCCTCGCGCCCGAGCCAGGCGCGGCACCACCTGCACGTCCTCGATGTCGACGGTGTCGACGGGACGCACGTAGACCTCGCGCAGCAGGCCGCCGTGGTTCCACCAGCCGCCGGTGCCGAAGCCGTGGGCCGCGGCGGGCCGCCAGTGGGTCAGGTCCCTGGGGCTGCGGAGCGTCGAGACCTTCACCACCAGCGTGTTGCGCCCCCGGCGCAACCCGTCGAGGTCCGCCTCGAACGGGAACAGGCCGGTGAAGCCGCCGATCGCCCTACCGTTGAGCCAGACCTTGGTGCGGTAGTTCGAGCCCTCGAAGCGCACCTTCCAGAAGCGGCGGGCGTTGCGGCCCGCCCGGGGCAGGGTGAACTCCCTGCGGTACCAGCCGACCGTGGGCAGGTTGAAAGTCGTGTCCCTCGCGTTCCAGCTGTGAGGCACCGAGATCTGAGTCCAGCCCTCGAGGCCTTCCTGGGCATACCAGCGCTCGGCGTCACCCACGAGGCCGTCGTCCTGGCGGAAGTACCAGGTGCCGCCCAGCAGCTCGCGGCCGGCCTGGCCCTCGCGGATCAGCGGCTTTCCGCCGGGCGGCTCGACCCGCAGCTCCGGAGGCGGGGGCGGGGCGGGCGCCGGCGGCGGGACGGGCTGGGCGCCGCTTCCGCCCTGCGCGTGGGCGACCGCGGGCGCGGCGGCGAGCAGGACCAGGCAGATGATCAGGATGAGCACGAAGAGGCGGACGAGAGGGGTGAGGATGGAGCGGCCCGGAGGGTAGCGGCGGGTCCAGCGAGAAACACCAGCAAGGGCGCAGGGTTGCGTTCTGGTCCGCCGGGTACGACTGCTACCGTGACAGCCGCGACCGGCGCCCGCGCGCCGGTCTACCTGCGCAGGAACTTCCACCGTACGCCGGGCCCCGTGACCACGGACGTCGCCCGGGTCGACCCATGAACCGCCGTTTCGCGCTCATCCAAGCACTTGTATCGCTGATCGCGCTGGCCGCTGTCGTCTGGTGGGCCTCCCATCAGGAGCCTCCGGAGCTGCCCAGCGGAAGGACCGAGATCGCTTGGTTGCTCGCCTCGCTGGTGCTCTACGCGGTGGCAACCCTGCTGCGCGGCGAGCGCTGGCACCACATCCTGAAGGTCACGGGCGTCGATGCGCACCGCAGCGACTGCTACGCGCTCACAACCGTGGGCTACATGGGCAACAACGTCCTGCCGGCGCGGGCCGGCGAGATGCTGCGGGTCGTGCTCCTGTCGGGCCGCTGCTCCGCGAGTAAGCGCACGCTGCTCGGCTCGGTGGTCGCCGAGAGACTGCTGGACGCCATCGCCCTGGCCACGATCTTCATCCTGGTGGTCTACGGCGTGCTGAGCTCGACCGTGCTGCCCACCGACCGGCCGCTGCTTTTCGCGGGCCTGATGGTCCTCACGGGGCTGCTGCTCTGCCTCGCCATCTTCGTGTTGCGCCGCCACCATGTCTTCGAACGCGCACGTGACTGGCTGCGACCGCTGGCCGACGCGCCGCGGGCGCTCGTAGGGTGGGAGGGAGTGGTGCTGCTCGGCGCGACGTTCGTGCTGTGGGCCCTCGAGGCGGGCGTGTACCTCGCGGTGGCCCGCAGCGTCGGGCTCGACATAAGCGCGATGGGCGCGCTCTACCTCGTCGCGCTCACCAACTTCTTCGCGGCGCTGCCGGCGGCGCCCGGGTCGATCGGCACGTTCGACGCCGCCGTGATCTTCGGCACCAAGGCGCTCGGCGCCAGCGGCTCGGCCGCCGTGTCCTACCTGCTCACGCTCCGCTTCGTGCTCTACGTGCCCATCACGATCGTGGGCCTCGTCGTGCTGGTGACCCGCTACGGCGGCTGGTCGCGGTTGCGCGCGGCCGCCCGGCTCGAGGCGAGCCGCGCCTAGCGCCCGCGCCCCGCATGCGGGCTCCGGCAGCACAGTTCCGCTCCCTGCGCCAAGGGGAGTTGTCGTCCTCCGCCTTCGCGCGGCGCCGCGGACGGGGCCGAGCGCTGACCGGCGAGAAGACGCCGGGCGGCCTGTCGATGTGGTGGGTCGTGCTGGGCTGCCTGGCGGTGGCTGCGCTCACGCTGCTCTTCCCGACCACCCCGACCTACGACCCCTGGGCGTGGGTGATGTGGGGCCGGGAGATCACCCAGCTCGACCTGGTGACCACGGGCGGGCCCTCCTGGAAGCCGCTGCCGATCCTGTTCACCACACCCTTCGCGCTGTTCGGCGACGACATCGCGCCCTACCTCTGGGTGTGGGTGGCCCGCGCGGGCGGCCTCCTCGGCTGCGTGATGGCCTTCCGGATGGCGCGCCGGCTCATGGGGGGTCGCTGGTACGGGACCGTGGCCGGCGTCGCCGCCGCGGCCGCGCTGCTCTCCAGCAACAAGTACGTGCGCGACGCGGCGCTCGGGAACTCCGAGCCGCTGCTGGCCGCGCTCGCGCTGTGGGCCTTCGAGCGCCACCTGGACGGCCGCCGGGACCACGCGCTCTACCTCGGCGTGGCCTGCGCGCTGCTGCGCCCGGAGGTGTGGCCCTTCCTGGCGCTCTACGGGCTCTGGCTCTGGTTTGCGGAGCCGTGGCTGCGCCTGCGCATGCTCGCCTTCGCGGCACTCATCCCCGCCCTCTGGTTCCTTCCCGAGTGGTGGGGCGCGGGCGACCCGTTCCGGGCCGGCGCGCGCGCGAACGCTCCCAACCAGGGCAGCGCCGCCTTCGCGGCCTCGCCCGCGGTCGAGCTGCTCGAGCGCCACCTCGGCGTGACGATCGCCCCGGTCGAGTTCGGGACCTTGATAGCGACCGCCTACGCCGCCGTCATGTGGCTCACCCGCCGTCGCGAGGCGCAGACGCTGGCCCTGGCCATCGGCGGCTTCGCCTGGTTCGCTCTTGTCGCGGCGATGACGGAGGCCGGATTCGCCGGCAACCAGCGCTACCTGATCGTGACGACCGTGGTGATGTGCGTCCTGGGAGGGATGGGAGCCGTGCGCGTGCTCCAGGGCGTGGAGTGGGTGGCCTTCCGGCTGAGCGGGAGCCGGCGGGTGGGTACCGCGGCGGCGGTGGCGACGTTCGTGCTGGGCTTTGCGGTCGCCTCGCCCCAGATCGTCTCCAAGTTCGACAACACCGCGCGCGTGAACGGCGGCCTGGAGCACGAGGCCTACCTCTGGCACGACCTCCAGTCCCTGATCGACGACGCCGGCGGCCGAGAGCGGCTGCTTGCCTGCGGCAGCATCTACGGGGGGCCGTTCCAGACCCAGATGATCGCCTACGAGCTCGGCATCCATGGGATCCAGGTGGGCTGGAAGGAGACGCCTGCGCCCGGAGTGGTGCTCCGCACCCGGACGGTGCCCGACGGCCCGCTCGTTACCAAGCCCACCGACGATCGCTTTCGGCTCGTGAGCCAGGGCGGCAAGTGGCGTCTGCTCACGGTCCCGCCGACGAACGGCGACGGCGCCTGCCCGGCCGCCAGCCCGAACGGCCCGACCGCCCCCAAGACATGAGGCCCGCTCACTAGGATCGCCGGGTGGCAAGCGTCGCGTCCCGTGCTCGCGCCCTTCCGAGCGTCGGCTCGTTCCAGAGCGGCTTCCTGCTGCCCACGGCGGTCGTGCTGGTGCTGCTTGCCGTCTCGCTGTTCCTGCGCACCAACTCGCTGGGCGAGTCGCTCTGGATGGACGAGGGCCTCTCGATCGGCATCGCCTCCCAGCCGCTGTTCGACATCCCCGGCGTGCTCCGCGTCGACGGCTCGCCGCCGCTGTACTACATGCTGCTGTCGGCCTGGATGGACGTCGTCGGCGACGGCCCCGCCGAGACCCAGGGGCTCTCGGTGGCGATCGCCTTGCTCGCCGTGCCCGGTGGCCTGTGGGCCGGCTGGAGCCTGTTCGGCCGGCGGGCCGGCCTGATCTGTGCCGCGCTCTGCGCGGTCAACCCCTTCCTCACCAACTACGCGCAGGAGACCCGCATGTACTCGCTCATGCTGGTGCTCTCCCTGCTGGTCACCGCGGCCTTTTTGAACGTTTTCGCCTTCGGCCGGCGGCGCTACCTGCCGCTCTTCATGGTCCTGTACGCGGCCATGCTCTACACCCACAACTGGGGGCTGTTCCTCGGGGTGGGGCTGGTCTGCGCGCTGGTGCCCTGCTGGTGGGTGTCCGAGGTGCGTTCGAGCTTCTGGAAGGACGCCGCGATCGGGTTCGGAGGGGCGGCGCTGCTCTACCTGCCCTGGGTGCCCACTCTGCTGCACCAGGTCCAGTACACGGGCGCTCCCTGGCTCAACTCGCCCGACCTCGGCGCCCCGGTGCAGATCACCAGGTCGCTGCTCGGCGGCGGCACGCCCACGGTGGCGCTGGTCCTGGCGGCCGGGTCCGGCATCGCGGCGCTGCTCCAGCGCAGGGTGGAGGACAAGGAGCGCACCGCGCTGCTGGCCGGCGCGGTAATCGTCCTGGGCACCCTCGCGGTCGCCTGGCTCGTGTCCCAGGTCTCGCCCGCCTGGACCACCCGCTATCTCGGCGTGCTGCTCGGCCCGATGCTCCTTGTGGCTGCGCTCGGCCTCGCCCGGGCCGGGGCGCTGGGGCTGGTCGCGCTGGCGATCATCCTGGCGATCTGGGCGGTTCCGCGGAGCTTCGGGCTGGAGAACAAGTCGAACGCGTCCGATCTGCGCCGGGCGGCCGTGCCCGAGCTCCGCGAGGACGACCTGGTGCTGTCTATGCAGCCCGAGCAGGGTCCGCTGCTGGCCTACCACCTGGAGGACTTGGGCGGGGCGCCCGACCTGCGCTACGGCTCCCAGCTCGGTGAGGTCGAGAACGAGCGGGTGATGGACTGGACCAACGGCTACGACCGCATGAAGGCGGCCACTCCGTCCAAGAACCTCGAACCGCTCCTTGCTAGCCTGCCGCGCGGCGGGCGGGTTCTAGTCGTGTATCCGGTCACCTCCAGCGCGGACGACTGGGACGCGCCCTGGACCGAGCTCGTCAGGCGCCGTGGGGCGCAGTGGGGCGCGGCTCTGGCGGCCGACCCGCGCTTCAAGCTCGTCGGCGCCGTGCCTCCCTTCTACCGCCGTGCCACCCGCATCGGAGTGCGCGGCGTCATCTACGAGAAGACCGGATGACCAAGACAAACGCTGAGACATCACTCGCCCGGCCCGAGATGAAGGACAAGCCCACCGTGATCCTCGGCGGCGGCCCCGCCGGCCTCACGGCCGGCTACGTCCTGGCCAAGCAGGGGCTCCCGGTGATCGTGCTCGAGGCCGAGAACCAGGTGGGCGGCATCGCCAAGACGGCGGTTCGCGACGGCTACCGCTTCGATCTCGGCGGCCACCGCTTCTTCACCAAGGCCAAGGAGGTCGACGACCTCTGGCACGAGATCATGAAGGAGGAGTTCCTGCGCCGGCCGCGGATGTCGCGCATCTACTGGCGCGACTCGCGGGGCACCGCGAAGTTCCTCGACTATCCGCTTCGCGGCCCGGACGTCATGAGGAAGCTGGGTCCGATCGACCTGACCAGGGCCTTTCTCTCCTACTTGTGGGCGGCGGCCAAGCCGAAGGGGCGGGAGGACACGTTCGAGCAGTGGGTCTCCAACCGCTTCGGCAAGTGGCTGTTCAACCAGTTCTTCAAGTCGTACACCGAGAAGGTGTGGGGCGTCCCGACCTCGGAGATCCGCGCCGAGTGGGCGGCCCAGCGGATCAAGGGCCTCTCCTTCTTCTCCGCCGCCAAGTCGGCCTTCGTCGGCAACCGCGGCGACAAGATCAAGTCGCTCATCTCCGAGTTCAACTACCCGCGCTACGGCCCCGGTCAGATGTGGGAGCAGATGACCGCGGACATCCGCGAGCTCGGCGGCCAGGTGCTGCTGAACACGCGGGCCACGAAGCTCGAGTTCGAGGACGACCGCTGCGTGCGGGTGCACGCCGGCGACCAGGTGTTCGAGCCCTCGGCGGTGATCTCGTCGCTCCCCCTGCGCAACACGGTCGGGATGGCGGAGCCGCACCCCCGGCCCGAGGTGCTGGCGGCCGCCAAGGGGCTGCGCTACCGCGATTTTTTGACCGTCGCCGTGGTGCTCGACGGCGAGGACCTGTTCCCCGACAACTGGATCTACATCCACGACCCGAGCGTGAACGTGGGTCGCATCCAGAACTTCCGCTCCTGGAGCCCCTGGATGGTTCCGGACCCCACGAAGGCCTGTGTGGGCCTCGAGTTCTTCTGCTTCGCGGGCGACCGGCTCTGGGAGACCGACGACGACGAGCTGGTGCAGCTCGGCATGCGCGAGCTGGAGCAGCTCGGCCTGGCCCGGCGCGAGCAGCTGGAGTTCGGCTTCGTCGAGCGGGTGCCCAAGGCGTATCCGATGTACGACCCGGACTACTCCGAGCGCGTGCACGACATCCGCTCCTGGCTCGACGGCCTGGACAACTTCATCCAGGTCGGCCGCAACGGCCTGCACCGCTACAACAACTCCGACCACTCCTCACTGACCGCGATGCGCGCGGTCGACAACCTCGTGAAGGGCACCGATCACGACATCTGGGCCGTGAACGCCGAGTCCGCCTACCACGAGGAGGAGAAGCAGGACGAGCACCAGCCCTACATCGAGGCGCCGGAGACGGAGTCGATGAAGGAGCCGCTGGCGGGCTGAAGCCGCCGCCGGGGGCCGGATCAGCCCCCTGTCGCCCGTGTGGGCGCCGGGATACCTTCTCCCGGTGCCCCTCTCCGCGCTGCTGCTCACGCTGGCCGCGGCGCTCATGCACGCGAGCTGGAACGTGCTCCTCGCCGGGTCCCGGGACAGCGAGGCGGCCTCGGCGGTCGCCACCCTGGCGGGGGTTGCGCTGCTGTGGCCGCTGGCGCTCATCACCTGGGGCTTCGAGAGCGCGGCCCTGCCCTTCGCGGCCGTGTCGACCGTGCTCCACGTCGCCTACCTGGCAATGCTGGCCCGGGCCTACCGCAGTGGAGAGGTGAGCGTCGTCTATCCGGTCTCGCGCGGGGTGGCGCCGGTCCTGGTGCTCGCGGCCGGGGCGGCCGTCCTCGGCCAGGGCGCCTCAGCCGTGCAGGTGGCGGGTGTGCTCGCGGTCTCCGCCGGGGTCTTCGCCGTCTCGGGCGGATCGGCTCGCTACCGGCAGCGCGACCTCTTCTTCGGGCTCGCCATCGCCGTCACGATCGCCGCCTACACGCTCACCGACGCGGAGGGGGTCGAGAACTCGCCGCGCCCCCGCCTACCTGGCTGTGATGCTGACGCCGGCCGGGCTCATCTACACCGCAGGGCTGTGGGCCGGCGGCCGCGCCGAAGCCCTGCGCGACGAGCTGCGGCCGCGCGCGCTGCTCATCGGGGCGCTGATCGTGGGCGCCTACGGCGCCGTGCTCGCGGCGCTGCGCCTGGCCGACGCAGCGCCCGTGGCCGCAGTGCGCGAGTCCAGCGTCGTGATCGCCGCGCTGCTGGCCGCCGCGTTCCTGGGGGAGCAGGTGGGCGCGCGGCGGCTGGGAGGCGCCGTGCTCGTGGCGGGCGGGGTGGCCGCCGTCGCGCTGGGCTGAGCGGCGCTCTTATCCTTCGCCCGCGCCGAGATGAGCTCGCGAGCGGACTCCCGGGATGCACCGCGGCCGGCCCTGGTCGTGGTCTACGGCGAGCCCGAAGGTCTCGCGTTCGTCGGCGCGGAGCTCGAGCGGCGCTACGGCGCCGACTACGAGATCGTCGTGAAGGCCGGCGCCGGCGAAGCCCTCGCCGCCCTCTCGGAGTTGAAGCGGCGAGGCGCCGACGTGGCCCTCGTGCTGGCCGGGCCGTGGCTCGACGAGCCCACGGGCGCCGGGCTCCTGGCGAGGGTGCCGGCGCTGCACCCGCAGGCCAGGCGGGCGCTGCTCGTGGGCTGGCGCGACTGGGCCGACCGCGCGACGCGCGAGGCGATGCTGCGGGCCATGGCGCTCGGCCACATCGACTACTACGTGATCAGGCCGATCCGGCGGGCGGACGAGCAGTTCCACCGCGCGGTCACGGAGTTCCTCGACGAGTGGTCCCGGGCCGGCCAGCCGCGGGCCAGCGAGATCACGCTGGTAGCCGAGCGCTGGGCGCCCCGCGCACACGAGCTGCGCAGCCTGCTCGCCCGCCACGGGACCGCCCAACTCTTCTGGGCCTCCGACTCGCCCGAGGGGCGCCGGTTACTGGAGGAGAACGGCCTCGCCGGCACCCGCGACCCGGTGGCGATCATGTTGGACGGCACGGTGCTGGTCGACCCCACCAACGCCGAGCTGGCCGAGGCCTTCGGGGTGGCCACCGAGCTGGACGGCTCGCGTGAGTTCGACGTGGTGGTGGTCGGCGCCGGGCCCGCCGGGCTGTCGGCGGCCGTCTACGCCTCGTCCGAGGGCCTGCGCGTGCTGGTGGTGGAGCGCGAGGCGATCGGCGGCCAGGCGGGCTCGACCTCGCTGATTCGCAACTACCTGGGCTTCCAGCGCGGGCTCAGCGGCGGGGACCTCGCCCACCGGGCCTACGAGCAGGCGTGGGTGTTCGGCGCCCGCTTTCTGATGATGCGCGAGGTGACCGGCCTGCGGACCGAGGCGGGCCGCCACGTGCTCTCGCTCTCCGGGGACGAGGAGGTGACCGCCGGCGCAGTCGTGCTGGCCTGTGGGGTGGCCTACCGGCGGATCGGCATCGCCTCGCTCGAGGAGCTGACCGGCTCAGGCGTGTTCTACGGCGCCTCGATCGCCGAGGCCCGCGGGCTGGCGGGCCGGCACGTGTGCGTGGTGGGTGCCGGCAACTCCGCCGGACAGGCGGCCGTGCACCTCGCGCGCGAAGCGCGCCAGGTCTCGCTGCTGGTGCGCGAGAGCTCGCTGGAGCAGGACATGTCGCACTACCTGCGCAGGGCGATCGCGGCCGCCGACAACATCGACGTGCGGCTCGAGACCCAGGTCGTGGACGCCGCGGGCGACGGCCACCTCGAGCGCCTCACTCTGCGCGACTCGGGCTCGGGCAAGACGTTCGAGCTCGACACCGCCGCGCTGTTCCTGATGATCGGCGCTCAGCCGCACACGGACTGGCTGCCGCAGTCGATCGCCCGCGACCCGAACGGCTACGTTCTGACCGGTCCTGAGGTGCTCGGCGAGGGCTGGCCGCTCGCCCGCCCCCCGCGGGCCTTCGAGACCGGTCTGCCCGGCGTGTTCGCGGTGGGGGACGTCGCGCGTCTGGGCTGGGGCCGGATCGCCGCCGCCGTCGGCCAGGGCTCGGTCGTCATACAGCAGGTGCACGCCCACCTGCGTCAGCGCTGAGCCGCTCCCGCCGGGCCGCCGTTAGATCACGCAGCACCACCTTGACCGACGCCGCCACCGGCACCGCCAGGATCGCCCCGATGACCCCGAGGAGCGCCCCACCGGCCATCACCACCGCGATCGTGGCAAAGCCGGAGAGCTCGACGGCCTGCCGGTAGACGACGGGCTGGATCACGTAGTTCTCGACCTGCTGATAGACCAGGATGACGATCGCCATGACGGCGGCGGCGGCGACGCCCTCGCCGGCCAGGGTGATCGCGACCACGATCACCGCGGCGATCAGCGATCCCACCTGCGGAATCAGGTCGAACAGGCCGACGATGAGGGCCAGGACGACCGGGAACGGAGCTCCCACGATCGCCGCCGTGATGCCCACCACGGTGCCGGCGATGATCGAGATCGCGAGGTTGCCGAGCAGCGAGTAGGCGATCGTCTCGGTCACCCGCGCGAGCAGGCGGTCGACGCGAGCGGCGTCGCGCGGGGGGAGCAGCGCCAGTCCGGAGGTCTTGAAGCCCGGCAACCCGATGAGCAGGAACAGCGTCAGGAACACCAGTGTCACCACGCTGAGCACGGATCCCACGAGGGCGCCGGTGATGCCCAGCATCGCGGTGGCCGCCTGGGGAACCGCCTTCGCGGCGTCCTTGGCCACGCTCTCCGCCTTACTCACCGCCTCCGTGTTCTCGTCGAGCTGCTTGAACAACGGCTCGTCCTGGAGGTCGTCGAGGTAGCCGGGCAGGTCGGCGATGAGCATCTTGGTCTCGTTCCAGAGCGGGACGGCGGCCCAGATCACCAGCACCGCACCGACCAGGAACAGCAGCGCGAAGACGAGCAGCGACGCCTTGCCGCGGCCGACTCCGCGGCGCGTGAGCCGGGTGACCAGCGGGTCGAGCCCGAGCGCGAACACGACGGCAAGGCCGATCGTCAGCAGCACCTCGCTGGCGACGATCGCCAGGTAGATGCAGAGCGCGATCAGCGCCGCCTTGAGGACCGTCGCCCCCGAGACGACGATCTCGACCCGGGGCGCGCGCGGGCCTACCTCACGCGGCGCTCCCCGACCCGGCTCGACGGCCATGGGCGGGATGTTCGCTGCCGGGCCGGATGGCCCAGCTCAGACGTAGTACGGCAGCGGCCCCCCGGCCGCCTCCAGCACGGTCTGGTAGAGCTCCTCGGAGAGGCGCGGGTTCTGGCGGACCACGTCGTTCACCTCGTGCGGGTCGAGGCGCAGGTCGTACATCGTGCGCTCCTTGCCGCGGTTGTCGCCGATCAGCACCCAGTCGTCGGTGCGGATGAAGAAGCGGTTGTACATCCCGCCGTAGTGGAACTCGCGGCTCTGGGCCGGCGCCCGGGAGGCGAGCAGCGGCGAGAGGTCGACCCCCTCCATCCAGCGGGGCCGCTCGAGCCCCACCATGGACAGCAGGGTCGGCCCGACGTCGTGGGTGGAGGCGAAGTAGCTGCTCACCTCGCCCGCGGCCCGGCGGTCCGGGTGGACGATGATGAACGGCACCTGGGCCAGCTCGGGATGGAGCTGGGAGGGGACCTTGCCGGTGTAGCCGCGCTCACCGAGCAGGTAGCCGTGGTCGCTCAGGAGGACGATGACGGTGTTCCTCTGCAGCCCGAGCTCGTAGAAGCGCTTCATGAAGTGGCCGAACCAGCGGTCGGTCATCGTCACCTCGCCCGCGTAGATCGCGTGCAGGCGGCGCAGCTGCTCGTCGGTGAAGTACCTGGCGAAGCCGTACCTGGTCAGGCCGATCTCGGGGCCGCGGTAGTCCGGGTCGCCGTACATGTCGATGTACTTGCGCGGCGGGCTCCAGGGCTCGTGGGGATCGAAGCTGTCGACCGTGAGGGCGAACGGCTGCTTGACCCGGGCCTCCTCGAGCAGGTCGGCGGCGCCCGTGAACAGGCGGGCGGCGCAGGTCTCCTCCTCGTCCCTGCCGGCGCCGGTGTTGGCGAGGTACTTGCGCATCCCGGGCAGGTAGCGGTCGTCGCGCAGCTGTGGCGGCAGCCAGCGGCGCACCTCCCGCCACGGGACCGTCTCCGGCGGCTTGTAGAAGCCCGACTGACCGACGATCGAGGTCCAGTGGTCGAAGCTATGGCGAAACGGCTCGTAGGCCTTGGTGAAGCCCAGGTGGGGGTTGTCGCTGACCTGGGCGACCCAGTAGCCCTGGTCACGCAGCACCGACGTGAAGGTCCGGCTCGGATCATCGATCGGCAGCCAGCCGGGGCTCTGCCCGAGCTCGGGGTTGGGGACGAAGTTGCGGAAGGGGAAGATCCGCCGGCAGGTGAAGATCGAGCGGCGCGCCGGGATCGTCACCATGGCCTCGGGAAAGGCGCGGTTCAGCCGCAGGCCACGGGTGGCGAGCGCGTCGACGTTCGGAGTCTTCACCTGGGGCGACCCGTAGGCGCCCACATGGTCGGGACGCAGGCTGTCGATGATCACCAGCAGCACGTTGGGCCGTCCCGCGGCGCCGCTCTCCTCCACGCTGCAGCCGCCGGCCGAAAGCGCGGCAGCTCCCGCCGCCCCGGCGGCGCCGGCCTGCAGGAAGCGGCGGCGGCTCAGCCTGGCGTCGCTCATGACAGCCGGGGACGCTAGCGGAGGATCCGACACCCTCCGAGGCCTTGCCGGTGCCCCCACCGGGCCGAGCCGGGCCGCTATCCCGAGGACTGGGCCCGCTGCGGGCGCGCGCGCGGGAGGTTGCTGGTCTTGGCGTTCGCGGTGCGGCGGAGCTGACGAGCGCGCTCGGCCAGGAGGACCGTCAGCTCGCCGGAGGGTCGGAAGGGATCGGCGACGGCGTGGCCGTCGTCAAGTGAGACGGCGGCCCACAGCTCGCCGCCTACCACGGCGACGAGGACGATGCCGCGCGGCGCGGGGCGCGAGTCTAGTTGCGCGAGAGCGGCCAGCGCGCCGGCGTCGTCCGGGCGGGCGTAGCGGATCGTGACGTCGGACCCCAGCGGCTTGGGCGGAGTGCGGGGCCTGCGAGTCACGTCGCCGGTTGCGCGTGCTGGCTGGGTGTTTGCATTGGACGCAGGATGCCCGCCTCGATTCAGCGTTGCAATACATAGTTGTCACGCCAGCAATTGCGATCTGCGATCGTTGGCTTGGCGCTGACGTCAACGGGGCGGTCGAGGGGCCGATCCCGACTCGGCGGCTTCGCGGCGCACGAAGTCGATGAACGTGCGTGCCGCGGGTGGCGCGCTGCGCTCGCGGCGCCACAGGAGCGCCACGGGCAGGTGCACGGGCGGGTGCAGGCTTCGCACCTCGACGTCAGGTCCTTCGAGGGCGGTCAGCGAGCGAGGCAGGATGGCTGTCGCGAAGCCTCGCGCCGCGAGCGCGCGCAGCAGAAACGGGTCGCCGCTTTCGAGGGCGAGGCGGAGTCGGTGGCCGGCGTCGGCGAAGCGCTGGTCGAGGATCGAGGTGATGGCCGAGCCGTGGCGCGTGGCGACGAGCGCGCGCTGGGCGAGATCATCGACGGTGACGTGCGCGGTTGGGGGGGCGCGGTCGGGGGCATAGGCGGCGACCACTTCGTCGTGGCTGAGTCGCTCGACGGCAAGGTCGTCCGGTGGCTCGCCGGCGAGCAGGCAGAAGGCGGCGTCGAGCTCGTCAGTGGCGAGGTAGTGGAGCATGTCGGCGGCGATGCCTTCGCGCAGGCTGACCTCGACGCCGGGGTATGCCTGGCTGAAGCGGGCGAGTAGCCCGGGGACGTCGAGCTCACCGGCGGGCAGCAGCGCGCCGATCCAAACGCGTCCGCGCAGCAAGCCGCGCAGCTCGTCGACCTCCCCGCGCGCGGCGTCGACCTCGGCGAGCACGCGCCGGGCACGTGCGGCGATCGCCTGCCCGGCCTCGGTGGGGGCGACGCGGCGGCTGGTGCGTTCGAAGAGCGGCGTACCGAGCTCGTCCTCGAGCCGTCGGATCTGGTGTGAGAGCGCTGACTGGGCGACGTGGAGCTCCTCGGCGGCGCGCGTGAAGTGCCGATGCCGTGCCACCGCCTCTACGCTTCGCAGCTGCCGCAGCTCCACGGCGACGATCGTAATACACGATCGCTTCGGTGAGAACAATGTATTGCGCCGCTCGATTGGGACCGGCATCCTCAAGCGGATGACGGTCAATCGCGAATTCAACGTGGAGCTGCTCGAGCCGCGGGCCGACCCGGAGACCGCGCTCGTCGACGAGTTGACCGCGCTCATCAACGATGTCTACACGACGGCGGAGAGCGGCCTGTGGCGCGACGGGGCCACGCGCACGACCGCAGCCGAGGTGGCCGAGCTGATCCAAGCTCGAGAGATCGCCGTCGCGATCCGGCACGGGCACATCGTGGGCAGCGTGCGAGTCCATGACGTTGGCAATGACGCGAGCGAGTTCGGGCTGCTCGTCGCCGTCCCCGACCAGCGCGGCAGTGGGATCGGCCGGGCACTGCTCGACTTCATTGAGGGCCGCAGCCGTCGACGCGGATTGCGGGTGATGCAGCTTGAGCTGCTGGTGCCGCGCGGCTGGTCCCATCCCAGCAAGGAGTTCCTGCGGGCGTGGTACGGGCGACGCGGGTACCGGATCAGCCGTACGGGGTCATTCAATGACGCGTATCCGCACCTGGCGCCGCTGCTGGCCACGCCGTGCGACTTTGAGATCCACGAGAAGTCGCTGCAGCCTGGGCGCAGCACCGGCAGCCGGCGATGACCGACCCAGGGCTCGGAGCCTTCTAGACCTCCTCTTCGGGCACGCCCTCCTCGCCGGGAGGCTCGAAGGGCGGCGGCTCCTTGGCCCGGGGGATCGGGATTACCGGCGGCCCGTAGCGCTGCCGGCAGTTGCGCAGCCGGTAGATCCGCACGACCGGGCCCGGCCGCTCGTAGGCCGACGGGTAGTAGTTGTAGGACAGGTCGAAGCTGAAGGGCACCGGCCCTTCGCCGCGGCTGTAGGGGCTGAACTCGCGCAGCAGCCGGCCCTCGCGCCCGAGCCGCCGGTAGTAGGCCCGCGCGCCGGGCTCGCCGGTCTCGAGCGCTCGCTCGCGGGTCACCCCGGTGGTCATCACCAGGCAGTAGCCGTAGAAGCGGTAGTCGTCGATCACGTCGGCCGAGAGCACCGCGTGGTAGGCGGACGCCCGCACGCCGCCGTCGGGCCGGGCGAACAGACCGGGCTTGAAGCGCAGGCACACAGGCCCGTTCTCACCGGCATAGGACCAGCCCGGCTCGCGCCAGCCCCTGCGGGCCGGGCAGCGGCTCAGCCAGGAGGGGAGGCGCCCCTCGGGGTTGGAGCGGTAGTAGCGGCCGGGCACCGAGGGCTCGATCGACACGCGCAGCTCCGGCGGGAAGCGCTCGACGAGAAAGCGCCGCGCCTGCTCGCGGGTGTCGACGCGGCCGAGCACTAGCGCGCTGCGCACGTCCGCGGCCAGCGGCTGGGCGAGCACGAGCAGGGTGAGGAGGACCAGCAGCGCGCCGGCGAACCGCGGCGCCCGCGCGAACGTTCGCCGCCGTCGCGCGATCCACCCGGCCGCCACGTCGGCCGCGCGGACCAGCGCCACCGCTCCCAGCATGGCCAGCGCCGGGTAGGCGGGCAGAAGCCAGCGCCCGAAATAGCGCGACTGCAGGCTGAGGTAGGCGAGCAGCACGACCGGAACGCAGGCCACCAGCAGCGCGCGCATCGGGTCGCGGCGCAGCTCGATCACCGCCCCGGCCAGCGCGGCCAGCGCGGCCGCCCAGCCGAGGCCCCAGGTCAGGCTGTCCAGGTAGTAGCGCAGGCCGCCCTCGTCCTGCCCGGGCTTCGGCTCGCCGGCCGCAACCTCCGCCTGGTCGCGCAGGTCCGACCACCAGGCGTCGAAGGAGCCCAGCAGGTACGGGTTGAGCACCACGAAGATCAGGGCAGCCAGGCCCACGCCCAGCGCGAGCCGGCCGAGCACCCGCGGCCCGTCGGCCCGCAGCCGCGCCAGCGCTGCGAGCGCCAGCGGCAGCAGGGCGAGGCCGGCCGTGTACTTGAACGCCAGCGCCAGCCCTGCCGCGCCCCCGGCGAGCACGTAGTCGCGCAGCCGCCCCCGCTCGTAGGCCCGCACCGACCACAGCAGCGCAAGGGCCAGGCCGGCCAGCGCGCCCGCGTCGGTCACGGCCACCCGCGAGTAGGCCACCGGCAGGAAGGCGAAGGTCAGGATCGCCGCCGCCACGAGCCCCTCGCGCACCCCCCACAGCCGCCGCGCGGCGACGTATGTGGCCGCGGCGCCCGCCACGCACAGACCGGCCGCCAGCGTGCGCGCCGCGATCCAGATCTGGGTCGGGTCCTTGTCGAACTGGTCGGTGACGTTGCCGTAGGGAAGATCGAAGGCGAAGCCCAGGGGTCCGTAGAGCAGGCGCAGCAGCAGATGGACCAGGTAGGTGAACGCCGCCGGGTTCTGGTAGTAGCCGGGGTCGAGGTCCTGCCAGAACATCGCCACCGAGCGGCTAGTGAAGTGCGAAGCCTCGTCGATGGAGTAGACGAAGGGCAGGCCGTAGTCGATGTTCCAGAGGCGCAGCGCGAAGCCGGCGACGAGGATCAGGGCAAGCACGGCCAGGTGCACGCGGCGCAGCGTAGTGCCGTGGAAGAAAACGGCGGGACCGTTGGTATCGTTGACTCGCGAGTCAACCCGGCTTGCCGAGCGGCCCCAAATGCCTGATACGTCGGCCACAGAGCGCGATGCGCGATACCTCCGGCGGGCCATCGAGCTTGCCTCCCGCGCGCGTGGGCGCACCAGCCCGAACCCCCTCGTGGGAGCCGTCCTGGTCAAGGGCGACCGCGTCATCGGCGAGGGCTTTCACGAGGCTGTCGGCCTGCCCCACGCCGAGCGCACCGCACTGGAGGCGTGCCGGGGTGACCCGGCCGGCGCGACCCTGTACGTATCGCTCGAGCCCTGCGCGCACCACGGCCGCACGCCTCCGTGCACGCAGGCCATCATCGAGGCGGGCATCGTACGTGTCGTGATCGCCTCCGACGATCCAACCGACAAGGCCTCGGGGCGCGGCCTCGGCATCCTCCGCGACGAGGGCGTGGTCGTGGACATGCTCGACGGCGAGGTCGCGACCGCGGCGCGTCTGCTCAACCAGCCCTTTCGCAAGCATGCCCGCAGCGGGCGTCCGCTCGTCGTCCTGAAGTCGGCGATGACCCTCGACGGCAAGGTAGCCACCCGCACCGGCGACTCGCAGTGGATATCCGGCAAGGCGAGCCGCGCTCGCGCCCACCGCTGGCGGGCCGAGTCGGATTCGGTGGCGGTCGGCATCGGCACCGCGCTGGCCGACGACCCGCGCCTCACGGCGCGCGTGGAGGGCGTTGCGCGCCAGCCCCGGCGGGTGATCTTCGACTCCGAGGCGCGCCTGCCGGTGGATAGCAATCTGGTGCGGGGCGTCGGCGACGTGCCCATCACGCTGGTCACCTCACGGGCGGCCGCGCGCACGGCGGTCCAGGCCCTCGAGGCCGCCGGGCTAGACGTGATCGTGGCCACGGGCCAGAACGAGGGGGCGCGGGTGGCCTCGGCGCTCGACGAGCTGGGGGCGCGCGATGTGCAGTCGCTGCTGCTCGAGGGTGGGCCACATCTGGCGGGCGCCTTTCTCGAGGCCCGCGAGATCGACGAGGTCCGCATCTTCGTGGCCCCGATGCTGGTCGGTGGCCGCGAGGCCAAGACCGCGGTGGAGGGCCTCGGACTGCAGGACATCGCCTCCGCCGCCCGGGCCGAGGCGATCGAGGTCGATCGCATCGAAGACGACGTTTTGATCACCGCCCGGCTGAGGGAGTGGTGATGTTCACCGGCCTGGTGGCGGACACCGGAACGGTGGAGTCGCTGGAACGGAACGGCGACGGAGTCCGGCTGCGGGTGCGCACCGACTTGGCCGCCGATCTGGCCGCCGGCGACTCGGTGGCGGTCAACGGCGTCTGTCTCACCGCGCGGGCGCCCGACGGCGAGGGCTTCTCGGCGGACGTGATGGAGGAGACCCTTCGGCGCAGCTCGCTCGCCCCGCTGGCCCGCGGGGACGGCGTGAACATCGAGCTGCCGCTGCGCGCCGGAGACCGGCTGGGCGGGCACATGGTCCAGGGCCACGTGGACGCCACGGGCACCGTCGAGGCCACCCGCGAGGAGGGGTTCGCCCGGGTGGTGCGGATCGCCGCCGACTCGGGGGTGCTGCGCTACGTGGTCGAGAAGGGCTCGATCGCGGTCGACGGGGTGTCGCTCACCGTCGCGGCGGTGGACGACGAGGCGTTCGAGGTGTCGCTGATCCCCGAGACGCTGGAGCGCACGACGCTCGGCTCCGCCGCGCCCGGACGGATCGTCAACCTGGAGGTGGACGTGCTGGCCAAATACGTGGAGAAGGCCGTCCGCCGATGACCAGCTCTCCCTTCAGCCCGATCGAGGCCGCCATCGAGGACGTCCGCGAGGGCAAGATGGTGGTGGTCTGCGACGCAGAGGACCGCGAGAACGAGGGTGACCTGACGCTGGCGGCCCAGTTCGCCACCCCGGACGCGATCAACTTCATGGCCAAGCACGGCCGTGGCCTGATCTGCCTGGCGCTCACCCCGGACCGCTGTGACGCGCTGGGCCTCGACCTGATGGCGGCCAAGAACGAGTCACCCTTCCAGACCGCCTTCACGGTGTCGGTAGAGGCTCGGGAGGGCATCACCACCGGGATCTCCGCGCACGACCGCGCGCATACGGTGCAGGTGGCGATCGACCCGCGCTCGCGCCCGCAGGACCTGGTCCAGCCAGGTCACATCTTCCCGCTGAAGGCCAAGGCCGGCGGGGTGCTCGAGCGCACCGGGCAGACCGAGGCCGCCGTCGATCTCGCCCGCCTCGCCGGGCTCAACCCCGCGGGCGTGATCTGCGAGGTGATGAACGACGACGGCACGATGGCGCGCGTGCCCGACCTCGAGCCCTACTGCGCCCGGCACGGCCTCCGCATGATCACCGTCGCCGACCTCATCGCCTACCGACGCCAGCACGACAAGCTCATCGAGCGGGTGGTCGAGACCCGGCTCCCCACCCGGTACGGCGAGTTCAGCGTGGTCGGATTCCGCTCGCTGGTGGACGACAAGCACCACGTGGCGATGGTCAAGGGCGAGATCGCCGGGGAGGACGAAGTGCTCGTGCGCGTGCACTCCGAGTGCCTCACCGGTGACGTGTTCCACTCGCTTCGCTGCGATTGCGGCCAGCAGCTCGAGGACGCGCTCCTGCGAATCGGCCAGGAGGGCCGCGGGGTGCTCCTGTACCTGTCCCAGGAGGGTCGCGGCATCGGGCTGTTGAACAAGCTGCGGGCCTATCGGCTGCAGGAGGAGGGCTTGGACACGGTCGACGCCAACATCGAGCTCGGCCTCCCCGCCGACCTGCGTGACTACGGCATTGGCGCCCAGATCCTCGTCGACCTCGGCCTGGGTTCGATCCGCCTGCTGACCAACAACCCGAAGAAGATCGTTGGGCTCGAGGGCTACGGGCTCACCGTCACCGACCAGATCCCGATCGAACATGCGCCGGGAGAGCACAACCGCGACTACCTGCGGGCGAAGAAGGAGCGGCTCGGCCACCTGCTGCACCACCAGGGCCTCGCGCTCGACGAGGAGATGATCCTCGAGGAGCGCATCCAGGATCGCGAGCGGGCCGAGTCGGGCGACGTCTACGGCCAGGGCCCGGCCCCGGGTCGTCGCGAGCCGGGCGGTGCCTGACCGCTACGCGGCCTGCGTCGGCCGCTTCTACCCCGACCTGGCCGAGCGCCTGGTCGAGGGGGCGCGCGGCGTGTTCGACGAGGCGGGCGCCGAACTGGACGTGCACGACGTGCCCGGCGCGTTCGAGCTGCCGCTGGCGGCCAAGTACTGCGCCGAGTCCGGTCGCTACGAGGGGGTCGCCTGCCTGGGCGCGGTCATCCGCGGCGAGACCGACCACTACGACTACGTCTGCGCCGAAACGGCGAGTGGGATCGCACGCGTGGCCCTGGACACCGGCGTGCCCTGCGCCTTCGGCGTGCTCACGGTGGACACGATGGAGCAGGCGCTCGCGCGGGTCGGGGGCGGCAAGCGCCACCAGGGCGCGGATGCCGCGCGGGCGGTGCTGCGCCTGGCCGAGCTGCGCCGAGGGCTCACCCGGGACTGAGCGCCCTCACGCCGCCGCCGCGGCCGGCTCGCGCGCCGGGCTGCGTCCGGCCAGCACGCCCCCGTCCACCGGCAGCACCGTCCCGGTGATCCAAGCTGCCTCGGGCGAGGCCAGGAAGAGCACCGCCTCCACCACGTCCGCGGGCTGGCCGTGCCGGCCGAGGGGGTGAAAGCCGTTGACGGCGTCGAGCACCGCGCGCGCCTCGTCGGCGGACATGAAGCGCTCGTAGGCGGGCGTCTCGACGAAAGCCAGGGCCACGGTGTTCACCCGGATGTGGTCGGGGGCCAGCTCGATGGCCAGGTTCTTGGTCAGCGCGTGCCGGGCGGCCTGTGCCATCGAGTAGGCGCTGGTGGGGGTGGTGGTGACCGCGTCGACGGCCCACATCGAGCCGACGTTCACGATCGCGCCCCCGCCGCGCTCGGTCATCTCGGCGGCCGCGGCCTGCGACGCCCAGTAGGTCGGCCGCATGATCGATCCGAGCGCCTCCTCGAGCTGCTCCTCGGTCTGCTCGGCGAAGGGCACGGGGCGGAAGATGCCCGTGCTGTTCACGAGAACGTCCACTCCTCCGAAGCGCTCGACCGCGCGCCCGACGAGGGCGCGGGCGTCCTCGCGCGACGTGATGTGGCCCGGATGGATCAGCGTCCGCTCGCCGGCCGGGTCGAGATCGGCCCGCGCGGCCTCTAGCAGCGAGCGCCGGGTACCGCTCAGAGCCACCCGCGCGCCCTCCGCCAGGAACCGCGTCGCGGCCGCCTTGCCGATGCCGCCGCCGCCACCGGTGATGACGGCCACCTGGTCCTGAAATCTTCCGTTCACTGGAGCCTCCTGTTGGGGGAGTTAGATGCAGGTGCACCTAATATACATGCATATGCAGCTATTGTCGACGCAGCTTCGACCGGATAGCGTCGGCGACGTGGCCCTGGACGACCACGCGCTCGCCGCCTGGCGATCCTTCCTCGAGGCCCACGCGCTGGTCACGCGGCGGATCAGCCGCGACCTCGCGGATGCCGGCCTGCCCGACCTGAGCTGGTACGACCTGCTCTGGGCGCTCTACCGCCAGCCCGATCGGAGCCTGCGCGTGAAGGACCTGGCGCGTGAGGTCGTTCTCAGCCCAACGGCGATGAGCCGCTTCGTCGACCGTGTGGAGGCGGCCGGGTACGTGCGCCGGCTCCCCGATCCGGACGACCGCCGGGCACTGCGGATCGAGCTGACCGCAGCGGGCGAAGAGCTGCTCCGGCGGATGTGGCCGGTCTACCGGCGCGGTATCGAGGAGCACTTCGTTGCCCATCTGGGACGGTCGCCGAGGCAGATGGCGGCAGGGCTCGGAGGGGTGGCGGCCGCCGCTCGCCGGGGTGCGGATGCCGCCCGCTAGGGTCGGCGCCGCGTGGTCAACCTCTACAGCGATACCCAGACCCGTCCGACCGACGGCATGCGCCGCGCGATCGCCACCGCCGACGTGGGAGACGAGCAGCGCAACGCCGACCCGACCACACTGAGGCTGCAGGAGCGGGTGGCCGAGCTCCTGGGCCACGAGGCGGGGCTGTTTCTGCCGAGCGGGACGATGTGCAACCAGATCGCCCTGCGGCTTCACGCCCGCCCGGGCGGCGACGAGCTGATCCTCGACCGCACGGCGCACCCGATCATCGCCGAGGCCGGCGGCCCGGCCCAGCAGGCCGGGTTCATGATCAACCCGATCGAGGGCGTGGGGGGAATCTTCACGCCCGCGCAGCTGGAGGCGGCGCTGCGGCCACAGGGCAACCGCTACATGCCGCGCTCGCGCCTGGTGTCGGTCGAGCAGACCACGAACATGGGCGGTGGGCGGGTGTGGCCGCTGGAGGCGGTCCACGCGGTGCTGGAGGGAGCTCGTTCCCACGGCCTGCGCGCGCACATGGACGGCGCCCGGCTCATGAACGCGGTCGTGGCCTCGCGCGTCGAGGCCGCTCGCTTCGCCGGCGGCTTCGACACCGCCTGGCTCGACTTCACCAAGGGCCTGGGGGCGCCGGTCGGCGCCGTGCTCTGTGGCTCGCGTGAGCTCATCGACGAGGCCTGGCGCTGGAAGCAGATGACCGGGGGCGCCTTCCGCCAGTCGGGGATCGTCGCGGCCGGCTGCCTGTACGCGCTCGACCACAACGTCGAACGGCTGGCCGAGGACCATGAGCACGCGCGCGTGCTGGCCGACGGCCTGGCCGAGCTGGGCGCGGAGGTGATGGAGCCCGAGACCAACATCGTCATCTTCGGGGTGCCGGACGCGGCCGCCTTCCTCGAGCAGATGGGGCGCCGCGGCGTGGAGCTGTCGGGCACGCCCGACGGCCGCGTGCGGGCCGTGACGCACCTCGACGTGGACCGCGCCGCGGTCGACGAGGCCCTCGAGGCGGCCCGCGACGTGTTGCTACCCTGACGCGCCGTGCCGAAGGTCTGCTACGTGTGTGGAAAGGGCCCTGCGTTCGGGCACAGCCGCAGCCATTCGATGGTTGCGACGAAGCGCCGCTTCAATCCGAACCTGCAGAAGGTCCGCATCTCCGTCGGGGGCGCCCCCCGGCGCGAGTACGTGTGCACGCGCTGCCTCAAGGCGGGCAAGGTCCTGAAGGCCGTCTAACCGACTTTTTTAGCCGCCGCACCGCGTAACTCCGCCGCACCCTGGTGTAAAAAGCCACCGTGCCCGACGAGAGCCTGGTTCGCTTCCGGCGCGTCGTTTCGGCGGCCTTGGCGGAGCTGGAACGACGCCGTCAGGAGGTCAACGACCTCAACGTGTTCCCGGTCGCCGACGGCGACACCGGGGACAACATGGCCCTGACCATGCGCGCCGTCATGGACGAGCTCGACCGCCTCAACGGCAAGACGGTCGATGCGATCGGGCGCGACGAGATCGTCTCCGGCGTGGCCCGCGCGGCGTTGCTGGGGGCCCGGGGGAACAGCGGCGTGATCCTCTCCCAGATCGTCCGCGGCGCCGCCGAGGAGCTGGCCAGCCGGCCGGGGGAGCTGGTCGATCCCGTGCTCGTGTCGGCCGCCTTCGCCCGCGCCGCCGACGCGGCCTATGCCTCGGTGCGCGACCCGGCGGAGGGCACGATGCTCTCCGCCGTGCGGGCCATGGCCCGGCGAGTGGCCCACGACCTCGCGCACATGGACACCCAGCGCCTGGGCCCGGAGGCCAGCGCCGCAGAGCAGGACGAGCTGCTCGCCGAGGTGCTGGAGCACGCGCTCGAGGCGGGCAAGGAGGCGGTCGAGCGGGGGCCGGAGCAGCTGGCGGTCCTGCGCGAGTCGGGCGTGGTCGACGCGGGTGCCTACGGCCTGACGGTGATCCTGGCCGGCTGCCTGGCCGCGCTGCGCGGACGGAAGGCCCCTGAGCTCGAGCACCAGTACGCCCCCGCCGCGCTGCACCGGCCCGAGCACGAGTCCTCGAGCTACCGCTTCTGCACGAACTTCGCGGTCACCGGGCAGAATCTCGACCCCGGCAGCTTCACTCCGCTGCTCGAGGACATCGGCGACTCGGTGCTGGTGGTGGGCGACGACCGGACCCTGCGAGTCCACGTTCACACCGACACTCCCGAGCGCGCCGTCGGCCTGTTCGAGGCGCTGGGCGAGGTCTCCCGCTTCGACGTGGCCGACATGCACGAGCAGGTCGCGGAGCGCAGCTCGCGGCTGGCGGGCGAGGGCGCCGCGGCCGAGGCGCGGGCCACCTGCACAGTGGTCGCCGTGGCCAGCGGCAACGGCGTCAAGCGGCTGTTCGAGGAGCTCGGTGTGTTCGTGATCGACGGCGGCCCGACGCTCAACCCCTCGACCTACGAGCTGCTGGCCGGCATCCACTCCGCGGAGGGCGACGAGGTCGTGGTCCTGCCCAACAGCCCCAACGTGATACTCGCCGCCGAGCGGGCGGCGGAGCTGTCGGACAAGCCCGCGCGGGTTGTCCCCACCTCCGCTCCGCAGGAGGGGCTGGTGGCCCTCCTGGCCTTCGATCCGGGGGTCGGCGCCGCGGCGAACGCCGAGGCCGTCGAGGCAGCCCGTGAGGCGCTGCGGCTGGGCGGCGTCGCTCCCGCTGCGCGCGACGACGCCCAGGGCCGCTTCAGCGTGGGCGAGGCGGTGGGCTACGCCGACGGCGAGCTCGTGGCCTGGGGGGATCCGGCTGCGACCCTGGCCACGACCCTCCAGCGGGTGGCCGCGGGAGCCGAGCTTCTCACCTGCATCGAGGGCGACGAGCCGCCGCTCAGCCGCGACGAGCTGCAGCGCCGGTTGCCGGACGGCGTGGAGCTGGAGCTACACCAGGGCGGGCAGCCCGCCTGGTGGTGGCTCCTCTGCGCCGAGTAGCCAGCA
Source organism: uncultured Thermoleophilaceae bacterium (assembly GCA_963821275.1). GTDB lineage: Bacteria > Actinomycetota > Thermoleophilia > Solirubrobacterales > Thermoleophilaceae > JACVRW01. The sequence goes on along the minus strand of CAWGDF010000013.1, from coordinate 144,339 downwards.
CCCAGGCCGCCCGGGCGACGGGCTGAGCCCGAGCCGCTGAAGGGTGGGCACTGCGCCGCCGTACTCGGGGCTCCCAATGCGTTCGATAACGCCGCGAGTGCCAGGATCATTCCTGACGATGCTCATGCAGTTCGGATCGGGAGCGGAGCTGACGCCGCGTGCGGCGCGCAAGGCACCCGTCCGCTACCCGCGCCCGAGCCGGCTGGCCGAGCCGGTGACCCTGAAGGGGCCCGGGGCCAAGGCGCTCGCCGCGCTCGGGATCGCCACCACCGGCGACCTGATCGAGCACCTTCCTCACTCGCACCGTGACCGCCGCGACGTCCGCCTGGCCGCGGAGCTGGGTGTGGGGGAGGAGGCCACGGTGGCCGTGAGCGTTCGGGGCGTGTCGGTCAGGCCGATGCGGGACCGCCGCCGGCGGCGGGTGGAGGCCCGCGTCTTCGACCAGAGCGGTCCCCTCGTGGCCGTCTGGTTCAACCAGCCCTGGATCGCCCGCCAGCTCGGGGAGGGAGCGCAGGTGCTCCTGCACGGCAAGCTGCGCCGGCGCAACGAGTTCTGGGTCACGGAGCACGAGCTGTTCGGAAACGGCGACGCGCCGGTGCACACCGTGGGCCTCGTGCCCGTCCATCCAGCAACGGAGGGCATCAGCGCCGCCCGGCTGCGGAGCCTGGTCTGGGACGCCTACCAGCGGATGTTCGACACCGTGGAGCCGCTGCCGGCGGCCCTGCGCGCGGCCGAGGGGCTGCCCGACCGGGCGGCGGCGCTGGCCGCCACGCACTTCCCCGATCGCCCGGAGGACGAGGGGCCGGCGCGGCGGCGGCTGGCCTTCGAGGAGTTGGTGCTGCTGCAGCTGGCGGTGGCCGGGCGGCGACGCAGCCGGCGGGAGGGCCGCCGGGCGCGTCCGCTGGCCGCCCGCGGCGTGGTCGTCGACCGCTGGCGCTGGTCGCTTCCTTTCGAGCTCACCGGCGACCAGGTCCGTGCGATGGCCGAGATCGACGCCGACTTGGGGCGAGAGCGGCCGATGCAGCGGCTGCTGATGGGGGAGGTGGGCGCGGGCAAGACGGTGGTGGCCCTGTGCGCGATGTTGCGGGCGGTCGAGAACGGCGCCCAGGCCGCGCTCATGGCCCCCACGGAGACGCTGGCCGAGCAGCACCACCGGACGATCGACTCGCTGCTCGGCGGACAGCTGCCGGTGGAGCTGCTCACCGGCTCCACGCCCGCGGGGCGCCGGCGCGACCTGCTGGCGCGGCTCGACAGCGGAGAGCTCCAGCTGGTGGTGGGCACGCACGCCCTGATCGAGGACCCGGTGCGCTTCCGTGACCTGGCCCTGGCCGTCGTGGACGAGCAGCACCGCTTCGGCGTCCGCCAGCGGGCGGCGCTGGACGGCAAGGCTCCGGCGGGGCTGGCGCCGCACACCCTGCACATGACCGCTACGCCCATCCCCCGGACCCTCTCCCTGACCGCCTACGGGGACCTCGACGCGACCGCGCTGCGAGAGCTCCCCAGGGGCCGGCGCCCGGTCGAGACCTTCGTGGTCGACGGCTCACGCGCCCGGGCCCGGGCCTACGAGCGGATCCGTGAGGAGATCGCCCGGGGACGCCAGTGCTTCGTGGTCTGCCCGCTGGTGGAGGAGTCCGAGGCGCTGCAGGCGGCGGCGGCGACGGCCGAGTACGAGCGCCTGCGCACCACGGAGTTCCGCGACCAGCGGGTCGAGCTGATCCACGGCCAGATGCCCACAAAGGCAAAGCAGGCGGCCATGGAGGCGTTCGCGGCGGGCGAGGCCAACGTGCTCGTGGCCACCAGCGTGGTGGAGGTCGGTATCGACGTGCCCAACGCGACGGTCATGCTGATCGAGGCGGCCGAGCGCTACGGCCTCTCGCAGCTCCACCAGCTGCGCGGGCGGGTGGGGCGAGGGGAGCACGCCTCGCTCTGCATCCTGTTCGGCGACCCGCGGCTGCCCCGCCTCGAGGCCATCGCGCGCGAGAGCGACGGCTTCCGCCTGGCCGAGACCGACCTCGAGCTGCGCGGCGCGGGGGATGTCCTCGGCACGCGCCAGCACGGGCTGCCCGAGCTGCGCGTGGCGCGGCTGCCGGAGGACACGGAGCTCCTGGTCAGGGCGCGCGACCGGGCGGACGAGCTCCTTCGGGCCGACCCGGCGCTCGAGCAGCCCGAGCACGAGCTGTTGCGCTCCGCGGTCGCCGCCCGTTTCGGCTCGGAGCTCGAGCCGATCCCGGCCTGAGCGCTGCGCGCGCCGCCGCGCCATACTGGCCCGCTTGAGGATCGTCGCCGGCGACTTCAAGGGACGGCGTCTGCGGGCGCCGAGGGGCCTGCGCACCCGGCCCACGGCCGACCGCGTCCGGGAGGCGCTCTTCTCGATGCTCGGGCAGGTGACCGGCGCGCGCGTGCTCGACCTCTACGCGGGCTCCGGAGCGCTCGGCCTCGAGGCGCTCTCGCGCGGGGCGGCATCGGCGGTCTTCGTCGAACGCGACCCACGAGCGGCCGCGGCGATCGCCGCCAACCTCGACTCCGTGGGCGTCGAGGCGGAGGTCCGGCGCCAGGACGCACTGCGCTTCCTGGCCCGCGCGCAGGGGGGGTTCGACCTCGTGTTCTGCGACCCGCCATATGATTCCGGCCCTCGCATCGCCGGCTCGCTCGCCGAGCGACTCCCCGCGGTGCTCGCCGACAACGCCCGGATCGTGACCGAATCAGACAAACGCACCCCGCTCGTGTTGCCCTTTCCGCTCCTTGCCGAGCGGGCCTACGGCGACACCCGCATCGCGATCCACGCTGCTCCCGCCCCCGCACCGGACGCGTGAGCGGGCCGGCTCGCAACCAGGGCACCGCCGTGTGCCCGGGCTCCTACGACCCGGTGACCTTCGGGCACCTGGACATCATCGGCCGGGCGGCCGCGGTGTTCGAACAGGTGATAGTCGGGGTCGTCAACCTGCCGGTGCGCAAGCAGACGACTGTGTTCAGCGCCGAGGAACGCGTCGAGCTTCTCTCCGCCCAGGTCTCGGAATACGGCAATGTGCAGGTAAAAGCCTTTGATACCCTGCTCGTCGATTTTGCCCGCGAGCATGGGGCCAAGGCGATCGTCAAGGGACTGCGGGCGATCTCGGACTTCGAGTACGAGTTCGAGATGAACCAACTCAACCGAAAGATGGCGCCCGAGATCGAGAGCATCTACATGATGGCCGCCCCGCAATTCAGCTTTCTGAGCTCGAGCGGCGTGAAGGAACTCGCGATGTTCGGCGGAGATGTCAGCGGGCTGGTGCCCGACCCGGTCGCGGCGCGATTGCAGGAAGAACTCAAGCGGTGAAGAACTGAGGAACGCCTATGGACGTCCTGGTCCTGATCGACAAGCTCGACGACACGATTCACAACGCAAAGCCCGTGCCGCTGACGGACCAGGTGCGCGTGGACAAGGAGGAGGTCTACGACATCCTCGACCAGATGCGGGCCACGATCCCCGAGGAGATCAAGCAGGCCCGCTGGATCGTCAAGGAACGTCAGGAGATGCTCGCCGAGGCCAAGCGCGAGTCCGAGCGCATCATCAAGGAGGCCCGCGAGGAGCAGGTGCGCCTGATCGGTGAGGAGGAAGTCGTCAAGCAGGCCGAGCGCCAGGCCGACGAGATCATCGAGGACGCCCGCGCCCGCGAGCGTGAGATCCGCCTCGGCGCCGAGGACTACGCCGACGACATCCTCAACACCCTCGAGGTCAACCTCACCAAGTTCACCGCGGCCGTCCAGCGCGGCCGCGACCGGCTGCAGGGCCGCGAAGAGGCCGAGGTCGGCTGACAGCCGGCCGCCCGTGGGCGCCACCGGCCGCTGCCTGTGCGGGGCCGTCCGCTACGAGGTCGACGGCCCGCTCCGTGACGTTCTGCTCTGCCACTGCTCGGAGTGCCGGCGCTGGCACGGCCACGTCTGCGCGATGACGGCCACGCCGCGGCCGGCCCTGCGGCTGGTGTCCGAGCGCGGCCTGCGCTGGGTGCGCAGCCCCCAGAGCGCGGCCCACGCCTCTCGCGGCTTCTGCGCCGAATGCGGCTCGAGCCTCTTCTGGGACGCTCCCGACCGCGACACCATCAGCATCGCCGCCGGGACGCTCGACCCGCCGACCGGCCTAACCACGGCCGGCCAGATCCACGTCGAGGACGCCGGCGACTACTACGACGCCGGCCTCCCGCCCGGCTGAGCCAGGGCCTGCGCGAGGCGCGCGACCACCTCGTGCGGGCGCTCGCTGAGCTGGCGCCAGGTGAAGCGCATGGTGCGCAGGCCCTGGGCGAGCAGGGCGGCGTCGCGGCGGCGGTCGGACTCGAAGGCGGCGCGGCCCCCGTGGTGTTCCCAGCCGTCGGTCTCGACCACGAGCCCCTGCTCGAGCCAAACGAGGTCACGTTCGTGCCCGGCGACCCTCAGGTTGTGATCGGGCGCCGGGAGAGCAGCGGCGCGGACGAGAGCGAGCAGCCGACGCTCGGCCTCCGAGCGGGTGAAGGCGGGCGGGCTTCGCAGCACTGCCCGCAGCGCCGGGGCGCCGTGGCAGCGCGGCCGCCGGTCCAAGGCCGACTCGAGCGCACGCAGCGTGACGAGATGCCGCCGCTCCGCCTCGGCGACCACGCGCTCGAGCTCGTCCGGCTTCAGGTCCGCTGCGAGGTCAAGGACCGTCCTGAGCGGGTTGGTCACGGGTATGCCGCGGCAGCGAGTGACGTCGCGGGGCTCGATCGGCAGCCGGTGCCATCGGAGGCCGAGGCGAGGCGCACGCGGGGGACCGGTGAGGTCAACAGCCTCGCTCGGCGCCGGCAGCAGCGCCCACAGGTGGCCGGCTGAGCGATGGCTGACGACGGCCCTTGTCCCGGCGGCCAGCGCCGCTGCCATCTCGCGCGAGAACGACAGCGGGGTACGGTGCCCGACTCGGTAGACGCCGCGGTGCTCGCGGTGCAGGTCGGACCGGGCTACTCGGACACTGATGGCGCTCTTGGTCAGTCCGACGCAAAGCAGTTGGGTACGGCTGACGACGCCGCGCTGGCGCTCAGCCAGTCCCGTCACCGCCGCATCGCCGCGAAGGCCCGCGTGCAGAACCTCGCTCAGAACATCGTCTGCCCAGAGTGGGAGAGGTTTGCCCCGCTCTTCGGGCCAAACCTCACCCGGAGCGTCGGGCGCCGAACTTGGTCGAGGTTTGCCACGCCGCCGGGGGTCCACACCCCTACCCAGCCCGTCCCACCCCCCGATTCGCCCCCCGGTACGCTGCCAAGCCATGCCCTCCTTCCTCCACACCTGCTACCGCATCGGCGACATCGACCGCTCCGTCGCCTTCTACGAGACGCTGGGCTTCGAGGAGCGCTGGCGCATGCCGATCGGTGACGACGCGACGAACGTGTTCATGGGCCTGCCGGGCGGGGATGCGGTGCTCGAGCTGACCTACAACCACGGGGTCGACTCGTACGACCTCGGAACCGGGTACAACCACATCGCGCTGGCGGTCGACGATCTCGACGGGACCCTCGCCGGGTTGTCGGAGAAGGGCATCGAGCCGGAGAAGCCGCCCTACCGCCCGGGGGGACGGACCGAAGGGCCGCGCATCGCGTTTGTCAGGGACCCCGACGAGTACCGCGTCGAGTTGATCGAGGGCGGCGTCTAGCAGCCCCCTCGCCGGCGCTACCCTCGGGCCGTGGGACAGCGCACCGAGACCTTCGACGTCGGCAGGCTCGGCCTCTCCTCCGGGGAGGCCCGGCGGGTGGACGTCGACGTGCCCATCCATGGCTTCGAATTCGGCGGCCAGGAGTACGTCGTCGTGGGCGGCAGCGTGGACGCGACGCTCGACGTCTCGCACACCACCAGCGGCTACTCGCTGCGGCTGCGCTTCGACACCGTGCTCGACGGGCCCTGCGTGCGCTGCCTCGAGGACGCGGGGCGTGCCGTGGCGGTCGATGCCCGCGAAGTCGACCAGCCCGGTGGAGGCGAGGAGCTGAGCTCTCCCTATCTGGAGGAGGACCAGCTGGACGTCGCGGGCTGGGCGCGCGACGCGCTGGTCCTCGCCCTGCCGGCACAGATCGTCTGCAGCGACGATTGCCGAGGCCTCTGCCCTGTGTGCGGCGAGAACCTCAACCTGGCTGGCCCGGAGCACGGGCACGAGCCCGAGCCCGACCCGCGCTGGGCTGCGCTGCGGGAGCTCAAGCTGGAGTAAGCGGCCGGTCGCTCGTCCCCCGCTAGACTGCGACCGCTCATGGCAGTCCCCAAGCAGAGACAGTCCCACTCGCGCACCCACAAGCGCCGCTCCCAGCACAAGCTGAGCACGCCCGGGCTGCGTTACTGCCCGCGCTGCCATGCGCCGCGCCTGCCGCACCGTGTCTGCCCGAACTGCGGCACCTACGCCGGCCGCGAGGTCGTCGTGCAGCAGGCCCAGGCCGACGACGACGAGTAGCGCGTTGATCGCGGTCGACGCGAACGGCGCCGACAAGGGGCCGGCCGCCGTCGCCGAGGGGGTGCGCCGTTCGGGGCTCGAGGTGATGCTGTTCGGCCCCGCGGGGAAGCTCGAGGACGCCGGGCCGAGGGCCGAGGTCGTCAATGCCCCCGACACCATCAGGGCCGGGGGAGAGGCGGTGGCCGCCGTGCGGGCCAAGCCCGACGCCTCGATCGTGCAGGCGGCACGTGCCGTGGGCGAAGGCCGGGCCGATGCGCTGGTATCGGCCGGGAGCACCGGCCCGACGCTGGCGGCCTCCACGCTGTCGATCAAGCGCCTGAACGGCGTATTCCGGCCCGCTCTGGCGGTGCTGCTGCCCATTCCCGGCGGCCCGGTGCTGCTGCTGGATGCCGGGGCCAGCGTGGAGGTGAGGCCCGAGCACCTGGTCCAGTTCGCGTACATGGGTGCGTGCTTCATGGAGGCGGTGCACGGCACCCGGCGGCCGCGGGTGGGGTTGCTGAGCGTCGGGGTGGAATCGGGCAAGGGCACGCCCGACGTGCTCAAGGCGCACGACCGCCTGGCCGAGGGCGGGCTCAACTTCGTGGGCAACCTCGAGGGCTTCGATCTGCCCGAGGCCGCGGCCGACGTTGTGGTGAGCGACGGCTTCACCGGCAACGTCGCTCTCAAGGTGCTCGAGGGCACGGCCAAGGCGCTGAGCGCCGCCATCCGCGAGCGCATCCGCTCCGGGCTCGTGTCCAGCCTGGGCGGCCTGCTGGTGCAGGGCCGGCTCGCTGCGCTGCGCGAGGAGCTCGACCCGGAAAGCGCCGGCGGGGCGATCCTGCTGGGCCTGCGCAAGCCCGTGGTCGTGGCGCACGGCAGCTTCGGCCCGTCCGGCATCCAGCACGCGGTCCTCCTGGCCCGGCGGGCGGCCGACGAGGACATGGTCGGTCGGACGGCCGACGCCCTCGAGACGGCGGGGGTGTTGCGGTCCGCGCCCGCTGCTAGCGTCGCCGAACCATGACCCGCGAGGAGGTCCTCGAACGCATCCGTGAGCACTTGGCCAGCGAGCTGAGCGTGGAGCCGGGCCGCATCGATGAGGGCACGCGCTTCCGGGAGGACCTGGAGGCCGACTCGCTGGACCTGGTCGAGCTGGTGGTGGAGCTCGAGGACAGCTACGGGATCCGCATCCCCGACGAGCAGGCGGCTCAGATCGTGACCGTCGGTCAGGCCGCGGACTTCGTCGCCGCCCATGCCGCGGAGATCCAATCCTGAGGCCCAGGCGCTCGGCGTCGCCGAGGCCGAGTCCCTCGAGGAGCTGCTCGCCGAGCTGCCGGCCGACCTCCGCCTCCAGGCCTTCACGCACGCCTCCTGGGTCGAGCACCGCGCCGAGTCCTACGAGCGGCTGGCCTTCCTGGGAGACGTCGTCCTGAGCCTGGCGGTCTCGACGCACCTCTACCCCCGCTTCGAGCGGCAGGGCGCGGGGCGGCTGACCAAGGTGCGGGCCCAGGCCGTGAGCGGCGCCTCGTGCGCGCGCGTGGCGCTCGCCCTCGGCGTACCGGACGAGCTTCGCGCCCAGGCTCCCGAAGGCTCCACCGGCCGCAGCGCCGAGATCCTGGTGGAGTCGGAGCGCGTGCTGGCGTCGGTGTGCGAGGCGATCATCGGCGCCGCCTACCTGGCCTTCGGCTTCGAGCGCACGGCCGCGGCGGTGGTCCGTTCCTTCGCCGGCGAGATCGACGACGCGCTGGAGCATCCCGTGGACTACAAGTCGGTCCTCCAGGAGAGGCTCGCCCGCCGGGCCGAGGTCGTGGCCTACCGGCTCGTGGACGAGCAGGGGCCGGCGCACGAACGCAGCTTCGTGGTCGTCGCCGAGGTGGCGGGGGAGGAGCTCGGACGGGGAGAGGGAAAGACCAAGAAGGGCGCCGAGCAGGAGGCGGCCCTGCAGGCGCTCGACAGGCTGCACGAGTGAGCATGCACCTTCGCTCGATCACCATGAAGGGGTTCAAGTCCTTCCCCGGACGGACCAGGCTGGAGTTCGGCCCGGGAGTCTCGGTGATCGTCGGGCCGAACGGGTCCGGGAAGTCGAACATCACCGACGCCGTGCTCTGGTCGCTCGGCGAGCAATCCCCGCTCGCGGTGCGGGGCCAGTCGATGAAGGACGTGATCTTCGCCGGCGCCCACGGCGTGCCGGGGTCGGGGGCGGCCGAGGTCGAGGTGGTGATCGACAACGGCGAGGGGCGTCTGGAGAGTGGCTTCTCGGAGATCTCGATCGTCCGTCGCCTGGGGCGGGACGGCGAAGGTGAGTACCGTCTGAACGGCGCGCGCTGCCGGCTCGTGGACGTGATCGACGTGCTTTCCGACTCGGGCCTCGGCAAGGAGATGCACTCCGTTGTCTCCCAGGGCAAGGTCGAGCAGATCGTGCTCTCGCGGCCGCGGGAGCGCCGCCTGCTGATCGAGGAGGCGGCCGGCCTCGGCAAGCACCGCAAGCGCCGTCGCCGCGCCCAGCTCAAGCTGGAGCGCACCGAGGAGAACCTTGGGCGGGCGCTCGACGTGGAGCGCGAGGCGCGCTCGCGGCTGCGTCCCCTGAAGCGCCAGGCCGAGGCCGCCGAGCTGCACGAGCGGCTCGAGCGCCAGACGCTCGAAGCGCGCCTGGCCCTCTCCTGTGACGCAGCCCGCTCCGCCCGCCTCACGCGCTCCGAGGCCGAGCGGGAGGCCGCCGCGGCGCGGACCGGCCGCGACGACGCGGAACGCCTGCTGGCCGCCGTGGCCCGCCGCCGCGAGGAGGCCGAAGAGGCCTTCGCGGCCCACAGCCGCGAGCGCGAGCGCCTTCAGGGGCGCCTCTACGCCGCCCGATCCGCAGCCGACCGGATCGCCATGCGGCTGGAGCGCGTGCGCGAGCAGGGCGCCGCGGCCGAGGAGCGCCGCAAGCGCCGCCTGCACCAGCTGGAGCTGCTCGAGTCGCAGACCGCCGGCGCCGAGGCCGAGACGGCGCCCGAGGAGGAGCGCATCAGTGCCCTCGAGGCCGAGCTCCAGGAGCTGGACGCGGGCCTCGAGGCCCGCCTGGCGCGTGAGCTGGAGGGGCTTCGCACCGAGGGCGATGCTGCCCGCAAGCGCTCGGAGGAGATCAAGGACGCCGCACGGCTCGCCCGGGCAGCGCTCGACCAGGCCGAGAGAGCGGCGGGCGAGGCCCGCGCCGCTCGCCGTGAAGCCGAGCGCGCCGCCGAGGCGGCGCGGGCGCGGGCCGCCTCCGTGGGCGCCGACCTCGCGGCCGCAAACCGCTTCGTGCGCTCGGTGGCGCCCGCCGGCGCCCGCGCTCTGGCCGAGGGGCTGCATGTCGAGCCGGGCTACGAGCTGGCGCTGGCCGCCGCGCTCGGACCGCGCCTGAGCGCCAGCGTCGTCGACAGCCTGGCCGCCGGGGAGAAGCTGCTCGACTCGGCCGGGTCCGACGGTGGCAGCGTGCTCGTGGAGCGCGCCGCTCCGCGCCCCGGCGCCGCCCCCGGCGCGCCGGTCGCCGGGGCGGAGCCGCTGCTCGACCATGTGCGCCCCGAGCCCGCGCTGCGGGAGCTGGCACAGCGTCTGCTGGCCTCGGTGTGGGTCGTCGATTCGCTCGCAGCGCTCCCACGAGACGCGCGGCCGGTCGCCGTCACCCGCGCCGGTCGCCTGTTCGACGCCGGCTCCGGCCTGCTCGTACAGGCCCCCGCCGGCGGCGCCGAGCGACTGCTCGAGGAGCTGGGGCGGCGCGAGCAGCTTGCGAGCGCCTCCGAGCAGGCCGTTGCCGAGGAGCTCGCGGCGCGGTCGGGGCTCGAGGCGTCGGCGACCGCGGTGACCGCCGCGGACGAGGTCCGCGAGGAGGCCGAATCCGAGCTCCGACAGATCCAGCGCGAAGCCGCCGAGGCGGCCGATGCCGCCGCGCGGACGGAGTGGCTGCTGGCGCGTCGCCGCGACGCGCCTCGCGACGGCCCCGAGGCGGTGCGCCGGGCGGAGCTCCTGGGTGACCTGCGGGCCGAGCGGCGACTGGCCGAGCGGGCGGCCGCCGAGCGGGCCGAGCGCGCGGCTGCGCTCGAGGGCCTGCGTGCGGGCGCCGACCGGGACCGCGCCACACAACAAGGCACCGCGCGGGCGGCCGCTGCGCTCGAGTCGGCTCGCACCGCCGTGGTCGGCCAGCGGGACGCTCTCCAGGCGCGGCTCGAGGCGGGCGCCGCCGCCGGCGAGGAGACCGCAGCGGCACTGCGGACCTGTGCGCACGAGGAGGCGCAGCTGCAGGACCGGTTGAAGCGGGCCAGCGAGGCCGTGACCGCTGCCGAGGTGGCGGCACAGCAGGCCCGCGACGCCGCCGCCGAGGTGGAGCGCGAGCTGGAAGCCGTGGCGGGACGACTCGGACTCGAGCCCGAAGCCGCCGCCGAGGCGCTGTCGGAGGAGGAGCGTGAGGCGCTGGCGGCACGCCTCGAGCGGCTGGAGCGGCGGCGGGAGCAACTCGGGCCGGTGAACCCGCTGGCCAAGCGCGAGTACGAGGAGGCGGTGGCGCATGTAGAGGAGCTCGAGGCACAGCGCGGCGATCTCGAGGCGGCGCTCGCGGAGCTCGAGGGACTGATCAAGGAGACCGACCGCCGGATACGCGAAGCGTTCGAGCAGACCTTCGCGGCTGCCGCCGCCAGCTTCGAAGAGGTCGTGCAGCACCTCTTCCCGGGCGGGCGCGGACGGCTGAGGCTCGTGCAGGCCGAGCAGGGCCCACGCCCGGTGATCGGCGGCGCCGAGGAGGCCGCGCCCCCGGTGGAGCCCGCCGAGCCCGAGGAGGAGCCCGAGGCCGGAGTCGAGATCGAGGTGACCCCGCCCGGCAAGGCCACCAAGCGGCTGTCGCTGCTCTCGGGCGGCGAGAAGTCGCTGGTCGCACTGGCCTTCATGTTCGCGGTCTTCCTGGCCCGGCCCTGTCCCTTCTACATCCTGGACGAGGTCGAGGCCGCTTTGGACGACATCAACATCGACCGCTTCCTCGAGCTCCTGCGCCGCTACTCGGACCGGGCGCAGTTCATCGTCGTCACGCACCAGAAGCGCACCATGGACGCCGCCGACACCCTCTACGGCGTGAGCATGGGCGGCGACGGCATCTCCCGCGTGGTCTCACGCAGGCTGGCGCCGGCCGAAGCGGCTTAGCCGCACGTAAGCTGCCCTGCCGATGGCCCGCACCTGGCAGGAGCTGTTCGACACCGGCGAGGGGGCGCCGCCGGAGCCCGAGGAGCCGACCGACGAGCCGCGCCGGGGCGGCTTCTTCCGGCGCCTGCGGGACAACATGAAGAAGACGCGCGAGGCACTGGGCGCGGAGCTCCAGGCGACGGTGTTCCAGTCGCTCGACGACGAGGCCTTCGAGCAGCTCGAGGAGACGCTGATCTACGCCGACGTGGGCGCTCCCACGACGGCCAAGATCGTCGAGCGCCTCGAGACCGAGGCGGACAGCGGCCAGCTCGAGGGCGGGGAGGACCTTTCGCGGCGGTTGCGGGAGCTGCTCGCCGACACGGCGCGCGTGGACGGCGACACCATCTCCCTGGAGGAGCGGCCCACCGTGATCCTCGTGGTGGGGGTCAACGGGAGCGGCAAGACCACGACCATCGGGAAGATCGCGTGGCACCTCCAGCGCGAGCTCGGGCGCTCGGTGCTGCTCGCCGCCGGCGACACCTACCGCGCGGCCGCCGCCGAGCAGCTCGCGCTCTGGGCTGAGCGCGCCGGCTGCGAGGTGGTGCGGGGCGAGGCGGGCTCCGACCCCGGCGCGGTGGTCTTCGACGCGATCGAGGCGGCCAAGGCCCGCGGCCACGACGTGGTGATCGCGGACACCGCCGGCCGGCTCCACACACAGCAGCACCTCATGGACGAGCTGCGAAAGGTGCGCAAGGTGATCGCGGGCCAGGCGCCGGGAGCGCCGCACGAGACGCTGCTCACCATCGACGCCACCACTGGCCAGAACGGTCTCCGCCAGGCCCTGCTGTTTCGCGAGGCCGTGGACGTGACAGGCATCGCCCTGACCAAGCTCGACGGGACAGCCAAGGGCGGCATCGCGCTGGCCATCGCGCAGGAGCTCGGCGTACCGGTGAAGCTCATCGGGATCGGGGAGACGCTCGAGGACCTGCGGCCCTTCGACCCCGACGACTTCGCCCGCGCCATCCTGGAGCCATGAGCCGCCTCGGCGACGGCACGCGCGTTGTCCGCGCCGGTCTGCCCGAGGCCGAGCAGGGAACGCCGTTTCTCCCCGGACCGGTCCTCGCCGCGCCCTTCCACCTGCGCGGCGACCCCGGCGATGCGGACTTCGCCTACACCCGTTACGGCAACCCGTCCTGGGAGCGCTACGAGCGAGCATTGGCCGAGCTCGAAGGCGGGGAGGTGGTGCTGTTCGCCTCCGGCATGGCGGCGGCGGCGGCCGTGCTGCTCACGGGCGTGCGGCCCGGGTCGGCGGTCGCGATGGACCGCGACTGCTATCTCAACGTCCGCCGTCTGGCCGCCACCCACCTGGAGCCACGGGGGGTGGAGCTGCGGCTCGGCCGCGCGGCGGAGCTCGAGGCTGCCGTGGAGGGCGCCGACCTACTGTGGCTCGAGAGCCCCTCCAACCCCAAGCTCGAGCTCTCCGACCTGACCGCGCTGTCGGCGGCGGCCCGCGCGAACGGCGCCCTGACGGTGGTGGACAACACCACCGCCGGCCCGCTGCTGCAGCGTCCGCTCGAGCTGGGAGCGGACGCGTCGATGGTCAGCGCGACGAAGCACCTGAGTGGCCACGCCGATCTCCAGCTCGGGTACGTGGCCAGCGCCGACGAGGGGCTGGCCGGGAGGCTGCGCGACTGGCGCCGGGACGCGGGGGCCATCCCGGGCCCGTTCGAGAGCTGGCTCGCCCACCGTTCCTTGCCGACGCTCGCCCTGCGGACAGAGCGAGGCTGCGCGAACGCCCTGGCCCTGGCCCGGCTATTGGACACGCACGACGGCGTAGAGGAGGTCCGCTACCCGGGCCTGCCGGGAGATCCGGGCCACGGCCTGGCGCAGCGCCAGATGCGGGGCTTCGGGACGCTGGTCTCCTTCGACCTCGGCGACCGGGCCCGGGCGGAGGCGTTCCTCGCCGCGGCGGACCTCGTCACAGAGGCCACCAGCTTTGGCGGCGTCCACACCACGGCCGAGCGGCGGGCCCGCTGGGGCGGCGACGACGTGCCCGAGGGCTTCGTGCGTCTCTCCGCCGGCTGCGAGGACACGGCGGACCTGGTGGCCGACGTCGAGCGCGCGCTCGCCGGGTGAGCGGACCGCTTCTGGTCACGGGCGGAACGGGATACCTCGGCGCCGAGCTGCTGCGGCAGACGTCCCCGCGGCCTCTCGCGGCCACGTACCTCAGTTCGGCGCCTGGACCCGCGGCGGCGGATTGGATCCGGCTCGACGTCCGCGACATCACGGCGGTTCGGCGCACACTCGAGCGGCTGCGGCCGGCGGCCGTGATCCACACCGCCTATCGCCAGGACGACCGCGCGGTGACCACCGACGGCGCCGCGGCGGTGGCTGACGCGGCCGCCGCAGCGGGCGCTCGCCTGGTGCACCTCTCCAGCGACCTCGTGTTCGACGGGACCAAGGGCTCCGCCTACATCGAGGACGACCCGCCGAGCCCGATCGGCGACTACGGGCGGGACAAGTCCGACGCGGAACGCGCCGTGTTCACGCGGCACCCCCGGGCGCTCGTGGTGCGCACGTCGCTGATCTACGGCGGCGAGCACCCCAGCCGGGCCGAGCAAGCGGCGCTGGAGGGCGCCGACGACGCCGTGTTCTTCGACGACGAGCTGCGCTCACCCGTCCTCGTCTCCGACCTGGCCGCCGCGCTGCTCGAGCTGCTCGAGACCGATCTCGCCGGCGTCCTTCACGTGGCCGGCCGGGACACGGTCAGCCGCTACCGGCTCGCGTGCCTGTTCGCGGAGGCCCACGGCCGCGCCTCGGAGCGAGTGGCGCGCGGGACCATCGCCGCGTCCGGCCTCGTGCGGCCGGCGAACTGCGCGCTGGACTCCAGCCGCGCCCGCGGGCTTCTGCGCACCCGCCTGCGAGGAGTGCGCGAATGGGCGGCCGCGGCTTCCCCCCGCTAGCTTTCCTCAGACATGTTCGACGCCCTCTCAGACCGCCTCCAGGAGGCCCTCGGCGACGTTCGCTCCCGCGGCAAGCTGACCGAGGAGGACGTGAACAAGGCGATGCGCCAGGTCCGCCTCGCGCTGCTCGAGGCCGACGTGAACTTCAAGGTGGTCAAGCAGTTCACCGCTGCCGTGAAGGAGCGGGCGCTGGGCCAGGACGTGCTCGACTCGCTCAACCCGGGGCAGCAGGTCCTCAAGATCGTCTCGGAGGAGCTCACCAGCCTCATGGGCGGGGCCGGCCGCGACCTCGTCTTCGCCCGTCCCGGACCCACGGTCATCCTCATGGCCGGGCTGCAGGGCTCGGGCAAGACGACCGCTTGCGGCAAGCTGGCCCGCCATCTGCGCGATGAGCAGGGCATGGACGTGGCCCTCGCGGCCTGTGACGTCTACCGCCCCGCGGCCGTCGACCAGCTCGTCAAGGTGGGCGCCCAGGCGGGCGCGCACGTGTACGAGCAGGGCACCGGCCGCAGCCCCGTCGACATCGCCGAATGGGCGCTCGGCCAGGCCAAGCAGGACCGTCGCGATGCGCTCATCGTCGACACCAGCGGCCGTCTCCACATCGACGAGGAGCTGATGCAGGAGCTGGCCGAGGTTCGCAAGCGCACCAAGCCCCACGACGTGCTGCTCGTGGTGGACGCGATGACCGGCCAGGACGCGGTCAACGTGGCCGAGCAGTTTGCGGAGACCGCCAACTTCGACGGCGTCGTTCTCACCAAGCTCGACGGCGACGCCCGCGGCGGCGCCGCCCTCTCGGTCAAGGCGGTCACCGGAAAGCCGATCCTCTACGCCTCGACCGGCGAAAAGCTGGGCGACTTCGAGCGCTTCCACCCGGACCGCATGGCCCAGCGGATACTCGGCATGGGCGACGTGATGACGCTCGTCGAGAGGGCCGAGCGCCAGATGGACGAGCGCCAGGCCGTCGAGCTGGAGCGCAAGATCCGCAAGGAGCAGTTCACCCTCGACGACTTCCTCCAGCAGATGAAGCAGGTCCGCAACATGGGGCCCCTGCAGAACCTGCTGAAGATGATGCCCGGGGTGGGCCAGCAGCTGGGCGCGCTCCAGGTGGACGAGAGGGAGCTGGACCGGCTGGAGGCGATCATCCTGTCGATGACCCCCCAGGAGCGGGCCAACCCGTCGATCATCGACGGCTCCCGCCGCCGCCGCATCGCGCGCGGCTCGGGCACATCCGTGCAGGCCGTGTCCCAGCTCGTCAAGCAGTTCGCGCAGATGCGCAAGCTGATGAAGCAGATGGCGCGCGGGAAGATGCCGTCGCTGCAGAGCCTCGTGAGCGGTCGCTAACCTCCTCGGCCGTATGTCAGTCCGAGTCCGGCTCACACGGGTGGGCAGCAAGAAGAATCCGATCTGGCGCGTGGTCGTGGCCGATCAGCGCTCGCCGCGCGACGGCCGCTTCATCGAGAGCATCGGCCGCTACAACCCGCAGACCAGTCCCTCGACGATCATGATCGACGAGGAGCGCCTGCAGCACTGGCTGGACCGCGGCGCCCAGCCCACCGGCACGGTCAAGCAGCTGATCAAGGCGCAGGGCAAGAGCGGCGCCGCGCCGGCGGATGGGGCCGAGGCCGCCGCGCCCGAGGCGCCTGAGGCGGCTCCTGTCGAGCCGGACGCCGCTGAGCCCGTCGCCGCGGAGGACGCAGGAGAGGGCGCACCGGAGTCGGCCCGCGAGGGCGAGCCTGCGCCCGGCGCCGACGGACTCGAGGCCGACCCGGAGGCCGCTGCCGCCGAACGCGACGGCTAGCGGGAGGAACGGCCAGCGGTGGAGGACCTCCTCGCCTATCTCGCCCGGTCGCTCGTCGACCGACCGGACGAGGTGAGCGTCGAGTCGTTCGAGGAGGACGACGGAACCGTGGTGCTCGAGCTCCACGTGGCCGGGGACGACGCCGGCAAGGTGATCGGCCGCGGCGGCCGCACGGTGGCTGCCCTGCGCACGGTCATGAAGGCAGCCTCGGTCCGCCACGGCCACCGCGTGCTCGTCGACGTCATGGATTGACCCTCGTGACCGCCGGCCGGGTGGGCAAGCCGCACGGCCGCGACGGCAGCTTCTACGTCGAGAGCCCGGCACACGATCTCGCGAGCGGGACGGCCGTCGTCGTACGCGGCGAGGCGCACACGGTCGAGCGACGCGCCGGCAGCGACCGTCGCCCTCTGGTCCGGCTCTCCGGCATCGACGATCCCCGGAGCGTGCGGGGGGAGCTGCTCCTGGTCGAACAGGAGCTCGAGCGCCGGCGAGTGGCTGGCCGCCGATCTCGCGGCGTGCGAGATCCCCGGCCGAGGTCGCGTGCGCCGGGTGCTCGACGGCCCCTCCTGCTCGCTGCTCGAGCTCGAGGACGGGACGCTCGTGCCCTTCGTCTCCGACGCGATCGAGCGTGTGGACGTGGGCGCGCGACGGATCGAGATCAGGGCGGCGTTCCTCGGATGAGAATCGAGGTCTTCACCCTGTTTCCGGACTGGTTTCGCTGGTTCTCCGAACAGCGTCATGTGCGCAACGCGATCGGGCTGGGGCATGAGCTGGAGATCGTGGACCTGCGCGCCACCACGCCCCTGAAGGCGGGCCAGGTGGACGACACCCCGTACGGGGGCGGGGCGGGGATGGTGATCCGGGTCGACGTGGTGGAGGCCGCCCTGCGGGCCCGCTACGACGAGGACCCGATCGCGTTGCCCGAAGAGCAGCGCGTGGTGGCGCTGTCGGCCGGGGGCCGCCCGCTCGACGACGGGCTCAGCTCGGAGCTCGCCGCCGAGCCCGCGCTGACGCTGCTCTGTGGGCGCTACGAGGGCTTCGACGAGCGGGTGCACGAGCACCTGGCAAGCGATGTGGTCTCGATCGGGCCCTATGTGTTGTCCGGCGGCGAGCTGGCGGCCATGGTCCTGTGCGACACGGTCCTCCGCAAGCTGCCGGGGGCCCTCGGCCACGCGGAGAGCGCACGCGAGGAGTCGTTCAGCGAGGCTCTGGAGGGGGCCCCGGAGTACCCCCACTACACGCGGCCGTTCGAGTGGCGCGGCCACCCGGTGCCCGAGATCCTGTTGTCGGGCGACCACGCCAAGGTTCGGGACTGGAGGCTCGAACGCAGCCGCGTCCGGGGCCGAGCCGACCGCTGAGCGGGTCCCCGGTCCTTCGCTACCATCCGTCCCCGCGCGACGGCTCCGGGGAGGTCGCGCCTCTTTTGTGCCTCCCCTCGGGTCGAGTGCCCACCACCGCTCACCAATGTCCGGCGTCATCGAAAGCCTCGAGCGCGCTCAGCTGCGCCGCGTGCCCGCCTTTCAGGCGGGCGATCGCGTGCGCGTGCATTTCCAGGTCGTGGAGGGCACCCGCCGCCGCACGCAGGTGTTCGAGGGAGTGGTCCTGAAGCGCCAGGGCAGCGGCGCCCGCGAGACCTTCACCGTCCGCAAGCAGTCGTTCGGCGTCGGCGTCGAGCGGACGTTCCCCGTACATTCACCCAAGGTCGAGCGGATCGAGGTGGCCGCGCGCGGCGACGTTCGCAGGGCGAAGCTCTACTACCTGCGTGAGCGCGTGGGCCGCGGCGCCCGCGTGCGCGAGCGCCGCTGGACCGGCGACGCCGAGCCGGTGGAGTCCGGCGCCATGCCACCGGACGAAGCGCCTCGTCCCGGCGAGGAGGAGCTCGCCGAGCAGGCGGCGGCCGAGGAGGCCGCCGCCGGCGAGGAGGCCGCCGAGGGCGAGGGGACCGCGGCCGAGGAGGCCGCGGCCGCCGGGGAGACCCCAGCCGCCGAGGAAGTAGCCGGAGCCGAGGGGCCGTCCGCAGCCGCCGACCACGCCGTCGCCGAGTCCACCGAGGGTGATGAACCCGCCGGCGAGCAGGAAGAGTCCGCGGGCAACGGCGAAGCCGGCGACGAATCCAGGTCGTAGGGCGGCCCGGGCCAGGGACGCCCATGGCGGCACGAAGCAAGGAGAAGAGCGCTCGTAACTCGCTCGTCGAGCTGGTGATGATCGTGGCCGTGGCGCTGGGGCTCGCCCTCGGCATCCAGGCCTTTCTGGTCAAGCCCTTCCGCATCCCGAGCGAGTCGATGGTCCCGACCCTGGAGGTGGGCCAGCGGGTCCTCGTCGACCGCGTCAGCTATCGCTTCAGCGACCCGGACCGTGGCGACATCGTCGTGTTCAAGCCGCCCGCCGGCGCCGACAACAACAGCTGCGGCAGGCAGCACTCGCCCGAGAGCGCCTGCTCGGTGCCGACTGCACGGCGCTCGGACACCAACTTCATCAAGCGCGTAGTCGCTGTTCCCGGGGATGAGCTATCGGTGATCGATGGGGCCGTCTACATCAACGGCAAGCGCCAGCGCGAGTCCTACGCACGCCTCGACCCGACCTGCGAGATCTGCAACCTGCCCGAGCCGATCAGGATCCCGAGGAACCACTACTTCATGATGGGCGACAACCGCGGCGCGAGCGCGGACAGCCGCGAGTGGGGCCCCGTCCCCAAGGATTGGCTCATCGGACAGGCCTTCATGACCTACTGGCCGCCAGGGCGGATCGGCCTCCTTTAAGGCCCGGGAGTAGCGCGCTCGTATCGCTGCCACCGGCTTTCGGCGGCCGCATCGGGCCTCGCCCGGCAGACTTCCGCCGTCAGCCGCCGTATGATCGTCACCGATCGTGGGGCAACCGGGGACGTCGGAGACCGCACCGCCGCAGCCGCCCCACGACCCCTCCCCGAAGCCGGGCCCACCACGAGCGGCCCCCGCTGCGCCGGAGGCGCCCGCGACCAACGGGCGCGGCAGCAAGACGGGCGCCGGCAAGGGTGCCACCGGCAAGACGGGCACCCGTAACGGCGCCTCGTCCAAGGCTCGGGCTCGTCGCGCCGCAGGCAGTGGTCGCCGGCTGTTCGCCTTCGACCGTGCGCTCGACTCGCGCTTCGTGGCGGGAGCGGACGAGGCGGGCCGCGGGTCACTGGCCGGCCCTCTCGTCGCAGCCGCCGTGCTGTTCGATCTCGAGCGGCTCACCCTCTCGGATCGCCGGGCGCTCAGCCGCCTCAACGACTCCAAGCAGCACACGGCCGAGGCGCGGGTGGAGCTCTACCCGCTGGTGCTCAGGGCCGCAGCGCGGTCGGTGATCGTGTCCCGCTGCGTGGGTGGCATCGACAGCCGTGGGCTTCACAACACGAACCTCGAGGCGCTTCGCACCGCGCTGCTGCGAGTGGCCCGGGACGGCACCGTCTGCCTGGTGGATGGCTTCAGGGTCCCGGACTTCGGCTTCGACCAGCGGGCGGTCGTCGACGGGGACTGCCGCAGCGCGGCCATCGCGGCCGCCTCGGTGCTCGCGAAGGTCACGCGCGACCGCTACATGCACCGGGCCGCTGAGCGCCATCCGGGCTGGGACTTCGAGACCAACGTGGGCTACTCGACCCCCGAGCATCGCGCCGCGATCGCCGCCAACGGTGTCTCGCCGCTCCACCGGCTGTCCTTCCAGTCGATCGCCTACACGCAGCTGGCGCTCGAAGGCTGAGCGGGCCCCCGGGGTCAAAACGCCCCCTCGAGGTGGTCGAGGGCCTGGAGCTGCCCTGAGCGGTCCAGGCTGATCCCGATCGCGTCGAAGCGCAGCTCCGCGGCGGGCGCCGCGGCTTCCGAGCGCTCCACCAGCCACTCTCGCGCCATCGCGCGCAGCCGCCTGCGCTTGTCCGGTCCGATGGCCACCAGCGGGCCGAACGGGCCCGGCTCGCCGGCGAACACTCGGGTCTTCACCTCGCAGAAGACCAGGTGGTGCCCGTCGTGGGCGACCAGGTCGAGCTCTCCCCGGCGGGTCCGGAAGTTCCGGTCGAGGATCTTGAAGCCGCGGGCCTCGAGGTGGTGGGCCGCCAGGCTCTCGCCCAGCGCGCCGAGGCGGCGCCTCGGATCGGGCTGGTCGCTCGCGGTGCGCATGACGGGCGTCATGGGGGCCACGCTAGGACTTCGACCGTGACGTGTGGGTAACGGAAGTAACAGTTCAGTGACGGCGCCGAAGTTGTCACGAACTCCGCGCAAAGTTGTTACAGGCCGCGCCCCACGCGTAACACGCCTCTGCCTAGCGTGGACGACATGCTGGCCGCGGTCGCCACCTTTGCCCTCGAGGGAGTTCGCAGCCACGAGGTGACCGTGGAGGTCGATGTCCGGCGCGGCCTGTCGGCGTTCACCTTGGTGGGGCTTCCGGACAGGGCCATCCGCGAGTCACGCGAGCGGGTGCGGGCGGCTCTGCTGAACTCCGGGCTCGAGTTCCCACAGCAGCGGTTGACGGTCAACCTCGCGCCCGCGCACGTGCGCAAGGCCGGCCCCAGCTTCGACCTTGCGATCGCCGTCGGCGTGCTCGCCGCAAGCGGTCAGGTCCCGGCGACCGCGCTCGATCGATGTGCGCTGTGCGGCGAGCTCTCGCTCAGCGGCGAGCTGCGGCCGGTGCGCGGCGCGCTCGCCACGGCGCTCGGCGCCCGGAAGGCCGGGTACCGCCGGCTTCTGGTTCCTTCGGGCAACGCAGCCGAGGCCGCTCTCGCTCGCGAAGCCGCGCTGCCCGGCCGCCTGGAGATCTGCGGGATCCCGACCCTCGAGCGGCTCGCCGAGATGCTGCACGGCCGCTGGACGCCCGCGATCGCGGAACCCGCGCCGCTGGACGGGAGCGTGGCCGGCGATGGTCCCGACCTGTCCGACGTGCGCGGCCAGGCGGACGCCAAGCGGGCCCTCGAGATTGCCGCGGCGGGGGGCCACAACCTGCTGATGATCGGACCGCCCGGCGCAGGGAAGACGATGCTCGCCCGGCGGCTGCCGGGCATCCTCCCGCCCCCGAGCTTCGAGGAGGCGCTTGAGATCACGCAGGTCCACGGGGCGGCCGGAATCGGCAACGGGCGGCTCGCCAGCGAGCGGCCCTTCCGCGCACCGCACCACACGATCTCCCCGCAGGGGCTCGTCGGTGGCGGCTCGCGGCCGCGGCCGGGCGAGATCACGCTGGCCCATCGCGGCGTTCTCTTTCTCGATGAGTTGCCCGAGTTTGCCCGCGGGGCTCTGGACGCTCTCCGCCAGCCACTCGAGGAGGGGAGGGTTGCGATCATGCGGGGGCAGCGGACGATCGAGTTCCCCGCGAACGCGATCGTCGTGGCCGCCTGCAACCGCTGCCCCTGCGCGCGGTCACCGGACCGCTGCTCCTGCAGCGCGCTGGAGCTGGGCCGCTACCTGCGGCGGCTGAGCGGACCGCTCGTAGACCGCATCGACCTGATCTGCGAGGTCGAGGCACTACCGCCACCGGAGCCGGCGGGTGCCGGGGAGGAATCAGGCACGGGCTCGGCCGAGTGTCGCGAGCGGGTGATCGAGGCGCGCGAGCGGCAGCGCAGGCGGCTGGCGGGAAGCCCCGCGGTCTGCAACGGTGACATGGACGGTCGCCTTACCCGCCACGCGGTGCCGTTGGACGGCCCGATGAGCCGGCTCCTTGCGGCCGCGGGCCAGCGAGCCACCCTCAGCGGCAGGGGCCACGACCGTATCCGGCGCGTCGCGCGAACCATCGCCGACCTCGCCGGGCGGCAGCACGTGGGCGCAGCGGACCTGGACGAGGCGCTCACCTACCGGCTGAGCGGCTGGGAGCAGCTCGCGGCATGAGCGAGGCCTGTGACAGCTGCCTGCGGCGCGGCTATCTCGTGGGACACTTGGCGCCGCACATCGCAGGCCTGCTGGCGAATGCGGGACCGCGGGTGAGCGGCCTTCTCGGACTGCCGGAGGACGAGCTCGTGGCGGCGGCGGTGCCTCGACGTGGGGCACAGGCCCGAGCCTTCCTCGAGGACTTCAACGCCCGGGAGAAGCGGTTCCAGCTGGAGCGCTCGGAGGTGATCACCCTGTGCTCGCACTCGGACGCCTACCTCTCGGCCCTGCGCGACCTGTCCGATCCCCCGGCCGTCGTGTTCGGTCTCGGACGGCGGGACCTCGTCGACGTGTTGGACCAGGAGCCGGTGGTCACGGTCGTCGGAACGCGCCGGCCGAGCCCGTACGGCCTCGAGGTGGCCTCCGCGCTCGGTCGTGGCCTGGGCGCCAGCGGCGTGCCCGTCGTCAGCGGGCTGGCGATGGGCATCGATGCCGACGCGCATCGGGGATGCCTGGCCGGCGGCGGCATGCCGGTCGCCGTGGTGGCCTGTGGGCCTGACGTCGTGTACCCGCGCCGGCACCGCCGCCTCCACGAACGCATCCTCGAGACCGGGGTCGTGCTGTCCGAGCTGCCACCCGGAAGCCGGCCGTTTCGCTGGAGCTTCCCGGCCCGCAATCGCATCATGGCGGCGTTGGCGCGCATGACCGTGGTGGTGGAGGCGGCTCAGCCCAGCGGCAGCCTCATCACCGCCGATTTCGCCCGGGATCTCGGGCGCGCGGTCGCGGCGGTGCCGGGGCGGGTGACGTCCAGTGTCGCGCGAGGGACCAACAATCTCCTGCGCGACGGCGCCGTACCCGTCACCCGGACCGAAGACGTCCTGGATGAGCTCTTCGGCGTCGGCATGCGGCGAGTGCCGGTCGCGATGTCCGCCCCGCCCGAGCCGGAGGACGAGCACCTGCGGGCCGCGCTCCGGGCGGCTGAGCGCGTGCCGTCGGTCGACGCCATCGCCCGCGAGCTGAGCTGGAGCCCTCGGGAGGTGCGCGCGGCCCTCGGCCGGTTGGAGGCCGAGGGCTATCTCGTGCGCGGGGAACTCGGGGGCTGGGAGCGAGCGGCGCCGTGAAGCTCGGCACGATCACATCCGAGGTCCGCTGCGTGCGGGGCCTATCCTCCTCGGCCCGTGATGTCGGCTGCACCGCTCCCGCGCCTGTTGACCATCGCCGGCTCCGATTCCGGCGGCGGTGCCGGCATCCAGGCCGACCTGAAGGCCTTCGCCCGCTGCGGCGTGCACGGGATGACCGCGATCACCGCGATCACGGCCCAGAACACCGAGGCCGTTCGCGCCGTCTACCCGCTGCCCCCGAAGGCGATCGTCGAGCAGGTACGGGCGGTGGCGGAGGACATCGGGGTCGACGCGGTGAAGATCGGGATGCTGGGTACCGCGGAGACCATCGCCGCCGTCGTCCGGGCGCTCGACCTGGTGCCCGGGGCGCCGGTGGTGCTCGATCCGGTGATGGTGGCCGAGAGCGGGGCCGCGCTGCTCGACGACAACGCCCGGGAGGCGCTGCGGGGAGCGCTCCTTCCGAAGGCCACGGTGGTCACCCCGAACCTCGCGGAGGCGGCGGCTCTCGCGGACTCGGACGCCGCGAGCGGCGCCGAGGCTCTTGCGCGCCGCATCCACGCGCTGGGCCCCGAGGCGGTGGTGATCACGGGCGGCCACCGCGAGGAGGGAAGCGACCTCTTCTTCGACGGCGACCGCCTGGTGGAGATCGAGGGCGAGCGCCACCCCGGGGGCGCATCGCACGGCTCGGGATGCACTCACTCGTCCGCCCTGGCGGCGCAGCTGGCGCTCGGAGCCGAGCCGCTCGAGGCCGCGCGGCGAGCGAAGCAGATCGCTTCCGAAGCTGTGGCCAACGGGTTGCGAGAGCTCGGGTCGGGGGCGGGGCCGGTCGACGTGATCGGCCTGCGGCGGCAGGCCGACGCGCGCTAGCTCCCGGCGACCGGCCTGGCTCAGGGCTCGACCCCCGCCTGGCCAGCCAGCCGGCCACGAGCTCAGGCGGTCGGCCGTCGAACTCGGCGCCTGCGGCCAGGCCGAGCAGCTCGACCCGACCGGTGTCGAGCTGGGTGCGCCGGTGAGCGAGGTGGATCGCGACCGCAACGGCCATCACCGCCACCGGATCCTCGTCCTGCGGGTCGATCGCTCCCTTGGCCTCCAGCAGCCCAGCGGCGAGGTTGGGTACGGCGGTCACGGGCTCGTCGCGGTCCCCGAAGCGCTCCAGCAGGAAGGCAGAGGCCTCCTCGGTCCCGCGTGGGTCGCAGACCTCGGCGGCCCGATGGAGAACCTCGGCGCGGCTGGGCGTGGCGGACTCCTCCGCCGGCCGCACGCGGGTGTCCCGGTGTCGCTCGAGGCTGCGGGTGAACCATGGGGCCGCGCTACCCGACCGTCCCGGCGGGCAAGCGCCAATGCCGCCGGCGAGCGCCGGGCGCGTGGCATAATCGGGCGGCCGCCGGCGAGGCGGCACCGTCCCCAAGCCCGGAGGAATCCAGATCAAGTTCTTGCGCATGAAGCCCGGTCACGGCGAGGTTCTGCTCGCGGAGGGCGATCCGCGCTTGCGCGAGGACGAGGAGCGGCTGGTCGAAGCCTTCCGGCGCCAGCTCGACGAGGGCATGTGGGCGGCGGTGCCCACCACCGACCCCGGGAGCGGGCGGCGCGAGGCCCAGATGGTGAAGGAGTACGGCGACATTCCCACCGGCGCGGAGCGGGTGATCTTCTTCCCTCGCGCCTCCGGGGGCTGAGGGCGCGGCCGTGCTGCTGGCGCTGCTCGTCCTCGCGCTCATCGCCATCGTGCTCGCGACGCCGATGGTGCTGCGCGCAGCCCGCGGCTGGCGCAAGCGGCGGGCGGACCGGCGCAGCGCTGCGGCATCCGACCCGCTCGATCTCGATCTCTACGACCCAGGCCGTGAGCGCCGCGCCGAGCAGCGCGCTCGCGAGCTCCTGCGCTCGTGCGTGAACGACGAGGAGTGGGGGATGTACCGCGACCTGGGGTTCATCCGGGTCGTCGGGCGGAACGCCGGCCGCGGCTCGGAGCGCACTGGTGGCCGGGCCTACGCCTATCTCGTGTATCCGCACAAGCCGGTGGTCGCGTACGTGCCCGACAGCGGCCGCCTGCTCAGCGAGTACTGCGTCGAGTTCCCGGATCTGTCCGGGAGCGGTGGGCGCCACCGGCTGCCCGCGTCCGACGATGTGCTCGCGAAGTGGATGGCGCTCACCTCCGACGAGGAGCGGGTCATCAGGCGGGCGAACATGCACCTCGTGGGCCGCCAGCTCGACCCCGCCCGGGTGCGCCGCGACCTCTGGCGCCTTGCCGAGTGGGAGCGTCGCCGCCACCGCGGCGGCGAGGTTCGGCAGGGCAGTCGGTGAGCGGCGACCTCCGCCGGCGCAGCCGGGTCCTTCTGGACGGTCCCGAGCGGGCCGGCGCTCGCGCCCAGCTGAAGGGCATCGGCTACGACGACGAGGCGCTCGCTCGCCCGATGATCGGGATCGCCAACACCTGGACTGAGACGATGCCCTGCAACTTCCACCTGCGCCGCCTGGCGGAGCGGGTCAAGGAGGGGGTGCGCGCCGCCGGCGGGACGCCGATGGAGTTCAACACGGTGGCGATCTCGGACGGGATCACGATGGGGACGGAGGGGATGCGGGCCTCGCTGGTCAGCCGCGAGGTGATCGCCGATTCGATCGAGCTCGTCGCCCGCGGGCACATGTTCGACGCGGTGATCGCGCTCTGCGCCTGCGACAAGACCATCCCGGGGTGCGTCATGGCCCTCGCCCGGCTGGACGTGCCCAGCCTGATGCTCTACGGCGGCTCGATCGCTCCCGGAAGGTGGCGCGGGAAGGACGTGACCGTGCAGGAGGTCTTCGAGGGGATCGGCGCGCATGCGGCGGGCGACATCAGCGATGACGAGCTGAAGGACCTCGAGGATCACGCGAGCCCCGGGGCGGGCGCCTGCGGCGGCCAGTTCACGGCCAACACCATGGCGATGGCCTTCGAGGTGCTCGGGATCTCGCCCACCGGGACCTCGATGGTCCCGGCCGAGGACGGGAAGAAGGGCGACGTGGCCGAGCAGTGCGGGCGGCTCGTGCTCGACGTGCTCGAGCGCGACATGACGCCCAGCCAGATCATCACCAAGCCCGCCCTGGAGAACGCGGTGGCGGCCGGGGCGATGTCCGGCGGGTCGACGAACCTCGTGCTGCACCTGCTGGCCGTGGCGCACGAGGCGGGCGTGAATCTGGACATCGACGACTTCGACCGCATCGCCTGGGAAACGCCGCTGCTCTGCGACCTCAAGCCCGGCGGCCGCTACGTGGCCACCGACCTCTACCGGGCAGGCGGGATTTCGCTCGTGGTGCGGCGGCTCAAGGAGGCGGGGCTGCTCCACGAGGACGCCCTGACCGTGGGCGGGCCTACCCTGGGCGAGGTGGCCGACAGCGCCGACGAGACCGAGGGCCAGGACGTGGTCCGCCCGGTCTCCGACCCGCTGAAGCCGAATGGGGGCTTCGCGATCCTGCGCGGGAACATCGCGCCCGAGGGCTGTGTGGTCAAGCTGTCTGGCCACGACCGCCTCGAGCACCGCGGACCGGCGCGGGTCTTCGAGTCCGAGGAGGGCGCCTTTGCCGCGGTCATGGCCAAGGAGATCGAGCCGGGCGAGGTGGTGGTCATCCGCAACGAGGGCCCGAGCGGCGGCCCGGGGATGCGCGAGATGCTGCACGTGACCGCTGCGCTGGTGGGGGAGGGCCTCGGCGACTCGGTGGCGCTCCTCACCGACGGCCGCTTCTCGGGAGCCACGCACGGCTTCATGGCCGGCCACGTGGCGCCGGAGGCGCCCCACGGCGGCCCGATCGCCGCCCTCAGGAACGGCGACACGGTCGTCTTCGATGTGGCGAGCAGGGAGCTCAACGTGGAGCTCAGCGACGACGAACTGAATCAGCGGTTGGCCGCCTACGAGCCGCCGGTCCCGAAGTACGACGGAGGGGTGCTGGGCAAGTACGCCCGCCAGGTGGGCTCGGCCTCGGAGGGCGCCGTCACCGGCTGAGGTCCGACGCCCGGCGGCGCTGCCACCCGGCCGCTCGACGCCGGCCGCCCGCCGCGGCGCCCGGTCAGGCCGGCTCGGAACGCCCGGCGACCGGCTCCATATCCTCCGCGGCGCCGGTCTCGGCCAGGAAGTCCAGCAGCAGCTCGTTGAAGGCCTCCGGCCGCTCGGCCATGGGCACGTGGCCCGTGTCGCGCATGACGACCTTGCGGCTGTCACCGATCAGGCGCTCGAAATCCTCGGCGTCGCGCACGGGAATGATCGCGTCGTCCTCTCCCCACACGATCAGCGTGGGGGCGCCGACCTCGGGCAGCCGCTCCCGGAAGTCGTACTCGAGGCAGGCCCGAAGAGCGTCGTCGAAGCCCGGCTTGCCGGCCCCCTTGAAGAACCCCTCGTAGGCGAGGTCGGCCCGGATGAGGCGCGGGTGGCGGGCTACGAAGGCGAGCGACAGGTGGCGCGACAGGGGCCGCGCGGCCAGCTCCCGGTGCCGGGCGGCGGTGTTGGTCGCCAGGGCAGTGGCCACGCGACCGGCGGTGAGGACGGGGGTGCGCACGGTGGCGGCGCTCGAGATTCCGGCGGCGGACACGAGCACGAGGCGTGAGACCCGCTCGGGGAACTGGATGACCGTCTCCGCGGCGACGAACCCGCCCATCGAGTTGCCCACGAGCGCCACCGGGCCGAGCTCGAGGCGCTCGCAGAAGCCCTCGACGGCGCGGCCGTAGCCGCTGATCGTGATGCGCTCCGAAGGTTCAGGGCTGAGCCCGAAGCCGGGGAGGTCGAGCGCCAGCACGCGGCGCTCCTGCGCCACCCGCGGCAGGTTCTCGAGCCAGTTCTGCCACTGGCCGCCGAGCCCGTGCACGAACACCACGGGCTCCCGATCGCCCGAGCCCAGATCGACGTAATTGACCGGGGTGCCGTCCACCTCCACCTGCCTGAGCAGCCCAGCCCAGTCGATGTCCCGCCAGCTCGGCTTGGCGGCGGCGCCGTAGCCGTGGTCGGCGTCGCGGTCGCGGCGCGGGGTGGCCGGCGGGGCGGCGAACGAAAGCGATCGGCGCGCCATCGGCCCTACTGTAGGGGCCGTGGCGAGGATCGCGCTCGATATCGACTCGACGCTCCACCATTATTGGGACCTGCTCCAGAGAGTCGCGCGGGAGCGCTACGGGGTCGACCTGCCCTACGAGGACCAGCGCGACTGGGGCATCAGCGTGCTGGAGCGCGACGCCGTGATCCACTGCGTCGAGGAGACCCACTCCGACGAGAACATCGCGGGCGCGGTTCCCTATCCGGGGGCGGTGGAGGCGGTGCGCTCCTGGCACGACGAGGGCCACTGGATCCACGTCACGAGCCATCGCCGGGCCGGCAGCGCTGAGGCCACCGCGGCCTGGCTGGACACCATCGGGCTCCCGTACGACGACCTGCACTGCTCGTTCGACAAGGTGTCGCGCTGCATCGAGATCGGCGTGCACATGCTGATCGACGACAGCCCGGTGACCATCGTGAAGGCCAGGGAGGCGGGGCTCGTCCCCGCCACGATCCTGCACCCCTGGAACGAGCAGCTCGTGGAGCGTGACGGTGTGATCGGCGCGCGCGACTGGGAGGCGCTCAAGGCGGCCGTCGATCCGGTCCTGGCCCGGATCGAGGGCGCGGGGTCCTAACCCGGAGCGTCTGCAAGACTCGGTTGATGGCGGCAGCGAGGCGCACCACCCTCTCCCTGCGCGAGCCCGAGAGGGACGTCCACACGCTCGTGCCCGGTGGCGAGCTCAAGCGCCAGCTGCCGGGCGTGGAGCCCGAGCGCCGGCTGACCGACTGGGGCCGCTCCGAGCGCGTCGAGGGGGCCTTCGACCGCACGCTCGTCGAGTTCTTCTACCGCTACTGGTTCCGCGCCGAGGTGGAGGGCATCGAGAACGTCCCCGCGGCCGGCGGCGCGCTGCTGGTGTCCAACCACTCCGGAGCGCTGCCTCCGGACGCCGTGATGATCGCGAAGGCCATCCGCGAGGAGCACGCCCACCCGCGTCCGCTCAACATCACAGTCGAGCATTTCTTCAAGGGCTATCCGGGCTTCTCCATGCTCGTGGCGAAGATCGGCTGCGTGGCCGCCCATCCGGCGAACGTCCAGCGCCTGCTCTACGACGAGGAGCAGCTCGTGCTGGTGTTCCCCGAGGGGCGCAAGGGCACCGAGAAGCTCTACCGCGACCGCTACCGGCTGCGGCGCTTCGGCCGCGGCGGGTTCGTCGAGGCCGCGATGCGGGCCCGGGTGCCGATCGTCCCGGTCTGCGTCGTGGGGGCCGAGGAGGCGGCTCCGGTGTTCGCCCAGATAGGCCTCATGAAGCGGCTCACCGGGCTCCTGTACTTCCCGATCACGCCGACCTTTCCCCACTTCGGGATCCCGGGGATGCTGGGCTACCTCCCGGCCAAGTTCAAGCTGCGCTTCCTCGAGCCGATCCGCTTCGACGAGGAGAACATGCAGGAGGACAAGTCGCTGGTGCAGACAATCGCCCAGGACGTGCGAGGCCGGATCCAGGAGAACCTCTGGGACATGCTGGCCCGGCGCCAGTCGGTCTGGTTCGGGTGAGGCCGATGGACTCAAGGCGAATCCTTGTCACAGGGCTGTCGACCTACTGGGGCGGCCGTCTGGCCCGCGCGCTCGAGCGCTTCCCCGAGGTGGAGGCGGTCATCGGCGTGGCCGACGAGGAGCCGCAGGTTGAGCTGGAGCGCACCGAGTTCGTGAAGGTGGGGACTCAGCACGCGCTGCTGCGGCGCGTTGTGGAGGCGGCCGAGATCGACACGGTGGTGGATACCCGGCTGGTCGTGGACTCGGCCACGACGTCGCCCTCGAAGGCGCACGAGAACAACGTGATCGGGACCATGAACATCCTGGCCGCCTGCAGCGCTCACGGCTCCCCGGTCCGGAAGGTGGTGTTCAAGTCGTCCACCCACTTCTACGGCTGCGAGCAGGACGACCCGGCGTTCTTCGACGAGACGATGGGACGGCCGCACCAGCCGCGGACGCCCATCGAGCGGGACATCGTGGAGGCTGAGGCCTCGCTGGCCGAGTTCGCCGGGCAAAAGCCGGACGTGTCGGTGTCGGTACTGCGCTTCGCCAACGTGCTGGGCCCATCCGTTCGCACGTCGCACGTCGACCTGCTGTCGCTTCCCGCGGTGCCGCTGATCCTTGGCTTCGATCCGCGCTACCAGTTCGTTCACGAGGACGACGTGGTGCACGCACTGGAGCACGCAGTGGTCCATGACCTGCCGGGCGTGTTCAACGTGGCCGGGGACGGCGTGCTGGCGCTGAGCGAGGTGGCCGGCCTGCTGGGGAAGCCCTACGCGCCCGTCCTTCCGCCCTGGGGCACCGGTCTGGCTGCCTCGGTGCTGGGGCGAGTGGGCATGCGCATCCCGCCGGAGATGCTGGCGCAGCTGCGCTTTGGGCGCGGCGTCGACAACCGGCGCCTCAAGGCTGCCGGCTTCCACTACCAGCACACGAGCCGCGAGACCGTGCTGCGGCTGGGAGAGCACCTGCGGCTGCACCCGGTGCTGCGCGGCGCCCAGGAGCCCTACCGCTACGAGCGCGAGGTCGAGGAGTTCCTGCGTTGGAGTCCCCACGTGCGCCACGCGCGCGAGAAGGGCGGGCCCGCCCTGGTCGAGCCGGCGTCCTCGGGCGAGGGCCGCGTGGCGGCCGCCGAGCGCCGAGCCGAGGCCGCCGAGCTCGCGGCGGCCGAGGCGCTGGCCCGCGCGGAGGAGGCGGAGGTGACCGCGGAGCGGCGGGCCGACGAGGCGGCGGAGCGGGCTGTCGCCCGGGCCAAGAAGGCCGAGCGCAGGGCTGCGGGCGCGGCGCTCAAGGCCACGGAACGGGCGAAGAAGGCCGAGCGCAGGGCGCGCGAGGCGGCCGAGCGCGCCGAGGCGGCCGCTGCCGAGTGGGCGCAGGCTCCCCAGCGGGCCGAGGCGGCCCCTGCCGAGCAGGCCGAGGCGACCGAGGCGGAGCGGCCCGCACCCGTTCCCGAGCCGGCGCCCGAGCCGCGGCCCGGGCCGCCCGAGGAGCCGCGCCCCGAGCCGCAGCCGCCGGCACGCCCGGCGGCCCCGGCGCCGGCGCTGCCGACCGAGCACTACGACGACCTGGAGGCCAACGAGGTCGTGGCCCTGCTTCCCTCGCTCGAGCGTGCCGACCTCGAGTTGCTGCGCGAACACGAGCGCCGGCACGCCAATCGAGCGACGGTGCTGGAGGCGATCGAAGCGCTGCTTGCCGGCTCGCCATCCCGCCTGTAGAGCGAAAAAGCGGGCCCGTTGTGCGGCAACGAATCACCCAGCGCTCCGCGGCTGCCGGAGCGGTCCCTACACTGATTTGTCTCGCGGCATGACCCACAGGTGGCTCATCGGTGTGGCGGTGTTCGTGCTTCTCCTAATTGGGGGAGCTGTCGCTGCCTACGCGTACGACTCCTCGCGTGAGGACCAGATCGCAAAGGGGGTCACAGTCGCCGGCGTGGACGTGAGCGCGATGGACGCCCAGGAGGCACGGCGTCACGTCGCGGCGCGGCTGAGGCCGGCCCTCGAGCAGCCCGTGCGAGTGACCTTCCGGCGCCAGCGCTTCACCCTCTCCGCCGAGGACGCCGAGGTGCGCGCCGATGTCGCCGGCATGGTCGACGAGGCGCTCCAGGAGAGCCGGGACGGCAACATCCTCAGCCGCGTGGCCCGTGACATCACCGGCGACGAAGAGCGGGCGGAGGTGGCCGCGAAGGTGAGCTACTCGCCGCAGGCGGTCACGAGGCTCGTGCGCCGGGTGAAGCGCAGGATCGACCAGCCCGCCCGTGACGCCTCGGTCGATTTCCCGTCGGTGGAGACGGTCAAGGAGCAGAACGGCCTCAAGGTCGACGGGGCGGCGCTGCGCCAGCGGGTCGAGCAGGCGCTCAGCGTGCCCGCCGTGGACCGCGTGGTCACGACGCCCGCCCGGATCATCAAACCGAAGGTCACCCAGGCCCAGCTGGCGTCCAAGTACCCGTCGCTGCTGGTGGTCGACCGCGGCGGCTTCGCCCTGCGCCTCTACAAGAAGCTGAAGCTCCAGCGCGAGTACATCGTCGCCATCGGCGCGGTCGGCTTCGACACGCCCGCCGGGCTCTACCACATCCAGAACAAGGCGGTGAATCCCGCCTGGAGCGTGCCCAACAGCGACTGGGCCGGCGGCCTGGCCGGCACCGTCGTGCCCGGGGGCACGCCCGAGAACCCCCTCAAGGCCCGCTGGCTCGGCATCTACGACGGCGCGGGGATCCACGGGACCGACCAGGTCGGCACCCTCGGCACGGCCGCGTCGCACGGCTGCGTCCGCATGTCGATCCCGGACGTGATCGAGCTGTACGACCAGGTCCCGGTCGGGGCCCCGATCTACATCGCCTGACGGGCCGGGAGCGTCCCACCAGCGTCATCCTCGCTCGCCGTGCCCGCCTGACCGCCGGCGCCTACGTGATTGATTCCGCGGCCGCGTGTGCGCGGGGGGCGCACCGGGACCGAGCCGGGCGAGGGGGGGTTCCTGACGTTGCGTCCAACTATCGGACGTTTCGTGCGGAACCCCTCCCTACCCCGCAGTGAAGGCGTCCGGTGCGTCCACCGCGTGCGCGAGGTCGCGGAATCAGTCATCTAGGGGGCGCCCACCCCGATCTCACCTACCGGGATCTCCTCCCAGCCGCGCTGCTCCAGGAGGTTCTGCCGGCCGGTGTGTCGAATGCACAGGGTGCCGATGAACACGCCCCGTTCGCGCTTGCGCAGCACCGCGTACCACATGGTGGAGGCGTCGCTCGGGCCCTGGATCGGGTGCCAGGGCGCGAGCGGCTTGTCGCGCTCGTCCACGAGGCCCGCGTCGGCGAGCTGAGCGCGGGTTGCCACTCGCCCGTCCTGCGTGTTGACGAAGAACACACCCATCGACTCAGAGGCTAGCCCGGAGGCACCCGGGCCCTGGGAGGCGGCGCTGCGCCGCTTCGACGACTGGCAGCGGGTGCGCGGCATGGCGTCGAAGACGCGGCAGGCCTACGGCGTGGATCTGCGTCAGCTTGCCGAGTGGGCCTCCGCGCGCGGGCTCGGCCCGGAAGAGCTCGGTCACCGCGACCTGCGGCTCTTCGCCGGCTGGTTGTCCGAGAATGGCGCGGCGCGCTCCACGGTGGCCCGCAAGCTGGCCGCCGTTCGGACCTTCTACCGCCAGCTGGTCGAGCGCGCGGAGCTCGAGGCCAACCCGGCCGACCTGGTGGCGCGGCCCAAGAAGGACGCCTACCTGCCGCGGGTGCTCAAGCCGGCGGAGGTGGCGGCCCTGCTCGACCGGATCCCGGCCTCCTCGCCGCTGGAGCTGCGCGACCGGGCGCTGCTCGAGCTGGCCTACGCGGCGGGCCTCCGTGCCGACGAGCTCGTGAAGCTCGACACCGACAGCGTCGACCCGGACGCCGAGGAGGTGCGGGTCGAGGGCAAGGGCGACCGCACCCGGGTGGTGCCGGCCGGCGAGCATGCCTGGCGCGCCCTGGAGCGCTACCTCGACCGCGGCCGGCCCCTGCTCGCGGGCCGAGGCGCCGGTCCGCTGTTCGTGTCGAAATCGGGCCGGCGGCTCTCCACGTCGGACGTGCGCCGTCGCCTTGCGCGGCAGGCGCACGAGGCGGGGATCTCGCCCCATACGCTGCGGCACTCGTTCGCGACGCACCTGCTGGAGGGGGGCGCTGACCTGCGTTCAATACAGGAACTGCTCGGGCATGCGTCCATCAGCACCACCCAGACGTACACTCGGGTCGAGGCAGGACGCCTCAAACGCGTCTATGCCCGCTCACATCCGAGGGCGTGACGTGGGAGTTCCGAGTGGAGACCAAGCTGAATGCGACCGACGCCGGTGAGCTCGAGGCCCGTGCGCGTCGGCAGGGGTGGGACCTCGACCGGCTGATCGCCGAGGCGGCCGCCACCGCCGCGCGAGTGCTGAGGACAGAGTCGGTGCGCGTGCTGGAGCGCGCTGCCGACGGGGGCGAGCTCAGGGTCAGGGCGGCCCACGGCGAGCCGCCGCCGGACGCGGATGGGCCGGCCGCCGAGGTGCTGGAGGCCGACGGGCCGGTCGTGCTCGAGAACGCGCTCGCGGCTCCCATCCGCGTGGGCGGCGCGCCGCTCGCCGTGATCGAGGCTCGCAGCAGGACTCCGCGCCGCTTCAGCCCGGATGAAGCCGGTTTTCTCCAGTCGCTGGCCGACGTTCTCGGCGCGGCGGCCGAGCGGGCCTCCCTCGCCGCGGGGGCACAGGACAGCGAGGACCGCTTCCGCGAGCTGGCCGACGCGCTGCCCGCGCTCATGTGGATCGTCGATGCCGAGGGTCAGGTCACGTTCGTCAACGAGGGCTGGCTGCGGTTCACCGGGCGCACGGCCGAGGAGCTGCTGGGCGACAGCTTCGGCATGAGCGCCCACCCCGACGACCGTGAAGAGCTCACGGCCGCCTGGCAGGAGTGCTTCGAGCGGCGGGAGGAGTTCCGCCACGAGTACCGCCTGGCCCGCACCGACGGCGTCCACCGCTGGGTCCTGGAGGTCGGCACTCCCCGCTTCGCCGACGGCGAGTTCGTCGGCTACGTGGGCCTGGCCACCGACATCCACGAGCGGCGCGCGATGGAGGAGGCCCTGCGCGAGTCGGAGGCCAGCTTCCGGGAGCTGGCCGACACCGCTCCGGTGATGATGTGGACGACCGACACCAAGGGCCTCGTGACCTTCGTGAACGCCGGCTGGCTGCGCTTCACCGGCACCCGGCTGGAGGAGGAGCTGGGCGACACCTGGACGCTCGGCGTACATCCCGACGACGGGCCGGGCATGCTCGCCAGCTGGGAGCGATCGGTGAACGGCCGGACGCCGTGGGAGGCCGAGTACCGGCTGCGCGACCGCTGGGGCGAGTACCGCTGGATCGTCGACCGCGGGGTGCCCCGCTACGAGGGCGGCCGGTTCGTCGGCCATGTGGGGACGGCGATCGACATCCACCAGCGCAAGACGATGGAGGCGCAGCTGGAGGAGTCCTACCTGCGCGAGCACCGGATCGCCGAGACCCTGCAGCGCAGCCTGCTTCCCGAGCGGCTGCCGCGGCTGGAGGGCCTCGAGCTGGCGGCCCGCTACCTCCCGGCCGTGCGAGGAGCGGCGATCGGCGGCGACTGGTACGACGCGCTCGAGCGCCCCGACGGGCGGGTGGCGCTGGTAGTGGGGGACGTGGTGGGCCACGGGCTGCGCGCCGCGGCGACGATGGGCCAGCTCCGCAACGCGTTCCGGGCGTACGGACTGGTGGAGTCGTCGCCCTCGGCGGTGGTGGCGAGCATCAACCGGCTCGTGATGAGCGGCCCCGAGGAGGTCATGGCCACCGTGCTCTACCTGGTGCTCGACCGGGAGACCGGCGAGGTGACGTTCACCAGCGCCGGCCACCCCCCGCCGCTGGTGCTGGAGCCGGGGGGCCCGCGCTTCCTGGAGAGCGGCCGCTCCGTGCCCGTGGGCGCGGCCGACCCGACCGCGTTTCGCGAGGGCGCTGACGTGTTGGCGCCGGGCTCCACCCTGGTCCTTTACACCGACGGGTTGGTCGAGCGCCGCGGCGTGGCGCTCGAAAGCCGGCTGGACCAGCTGGCCCGGACGGCCGGCGAGGCCGAGCCGGCGCTGGAGCGGCTGTGCGAGGCGGTGCTGTACGGCCTGCTGGCCGACCAGGATCCCGAGGACGACGTGGCCCTGCTGGTCGTGCGCCCCGAGCTGACCGATAGCGACCGGATTGCGCTGTCGCTGCCGGCCGAGCCCGAGTCCCTGGTGGGGCTGCGACGGCGCCTGGGGCGCTTCCTGCACGGGGCCGGGGCTTCCGAGCCCGAGACGTTCGAGATCATGTTGAGCGTGTGCGAGGCCGCCGGAAACGCGATCGAGCATGCGTACGGCCCTGCCGACGCCAGCTTCCAGGTCGAGGTCACCACCGACGGCGGGGAGGTGGTCGCCAGCGTGCAGGACGAGGGGGCGTGGCGCGAGCGGCGGGGCGAGCACCGGGGCCGGGGCCTGAAGATCATGAACGGCCTCATGGATGCGGTGGACGTGGATCACTCCGACGGCGGTACCGTGGTCACGATGCGAAGGCGGTTGACGGCGCACCGGCCCTGGTGAGCGCGGCGGCAGAGATTGCCGTCCAGCGGCGCGGTGCGGCCGTGGTGGCGCATTTGGCCGGCGAGGTCGACATGAGCAACGCCGGCTACGTGCGCGACGAGCTGCTCGGCTCGATGCCCAACGATGCCTTGGCCCTCGTGCTGGAGCTGGGGGCCTGCCGCTACCTCGATTCCGCCGCCATCGAAGTGCTGTTCGACATCGTGCGCCGCCTCGCCCGGCGCCGGCAGGAGCTGCGACTCGTGGTACCCGCGGGGTCGGCGCTGAGGCGCCTGCTCGAGCTCACCGACCTCGCAAGCGTCGCGCCGGTGCACCAGAGCGAGGAAGCGGCGCTCGGCCAGTAGTCTGCGGGCCGAGCCGCGAGCACGTCGAGAAGGGAGACGGATGGCGCACGAATCGCCGAAAAGGATCCGCAACGTGGCCTTGGTGGGCCACCGAGGCAGCGGGAAGACGTCCGTGAACGAGGCACTGCTCTTCGATGCGGACGCGATCAACCGGCTTGGCTCGGTGGCGGATGGAACGACGGTGTCGGACTCCGCGATCGACGAGAAGGCGCGCGAGATGTCGATCTCGGCGAGCCTCTCCTCGTTTCGCTGGAACGACCGCAAGATCAACCTGATCGACACCCCGGGCGAACCCAGCTTCATCGCCGACGCGCTGGCCGCGCTGCGCGTGGCCGAGAGCGCTGTGTTCGTGGTGAACGGCGTGATGGGCGTGGAGGTGAGCACGAGCCGCCTCTGGGAGCGCGCCTCCGACCTCGGCCTCGCCCGGATCGTCTTCGTGAACATGCTCGACCGCGAGCGGGCCGACTTCTTCCGGGCACTCGACTCGCTGAAGCAGGCCTTCGGCGCGCACGTCGTGGCCACCGAGATCCCGATCGGGTCGGAGCACGAGCTCGAGGGCGTGGTCGACCTGATCGACATGAAGGGCTTCCGCTACGACGGCGCCGGGCGCGACAACTGCGAGGAGATCGAGATCCCGGACGAGCTTCGCGAGCAGGCCGAGGAGTACCGCGAGAAGCTCATGGACGAGGTGGCGGAGGTCTCCGACGAGCTGATGGAGCGCTACCTCGAGGGTGAGGAGATCTCCCACGAGGAGACCGTCAGCGCACTCAAGACCGGCGTCACCGAGGGCCGGCTGTTCCCGGTCACCTGCGGGGCAGCCACCCGCAACCTGGGGATAAACCGCCTGCTCGACGCCTTCGTCGAGGACCTGCCCTCGCCGGCCAAGAAGGGACCTGTTGCCCTCGATGGCGTCACCCTCGAGCCCGACGAGGACAAGGACATGGTCGCGTTCGTCTTCAAGACGCTGGCCGACCCCTACGCCGGGCGCGTGAACCTCTTCCGCGTCTACCAGGGGGTCATCAAGCACGACTCGCAGGTCCTCAACTGCCGTGCGCACGTCAAGGAGCGCATCGGGCAGCTGCTCGTGCCGCAGGGCAAGGAGAACGAGCAGGCCGACGAGTTCGGCCCCGGCGACATCGGCGCGGTGGCCAAGCTCAAGGAGACGCACGCCGGCGACGTGCTCGCCGACAAGGACATCGAGATCCCGCTCGGGCTGCCCGCGATGCCGCGCCCCGTCATGGCCTTCGCCATCGAGGCCAAGGCCAAGGGCGACGAGGAGAAGATGGGGCAGGCCCTCCGCCGCCTGCAGGAGGAGGACCCCACCATCGACTTCCACCGCGACGAGCAGACCGGCGAGCAGATCCTGGCCGGAATCACGCAGATCCACGTGGAGGTGATCGTCGGGCGCATGAAGGAGCGCTTCGGCGCGGAGGTCGAACTCCACCCGCCGCACGTGCCCTACCGCGAGGCGATCAAGGGCAGCGCCAAGGCGCACGCCCGCTACAAGAAGCAGACCGGCGGCCGCGGGCAGTTCGCCGACTGCCACATCGAGGTCCAGCCGCTGGCCCAGGGCGAGGGGTTCGACTTCGTGAACGCCATCAAGGGTGGCGTGATCCCCGGCGGGTTCATTCCGGCGGTCCAGAAGGGCGTGCAGGAGGCGATGAGCGCCGGCGTCGTGGCCGGCTTCCCGGTGCAGGACGTGCGCGTGAGGCTGTTCGACGGCCAGCACCACTCCGTCGACTCCTCGGAGATGGCGTTCAAGATCGCCGGCTCGATGGCCTTCAAGGACGCCATGCAGAACGCGCACCCGGTGCTCATGGAGCCGATCATGACCGCCACGGTGGCGGTGCCCGAGCAGTACGTGGGCGACGTGATCGGCGATCTCAACTCGCGCCGCGGCCGCCCGCTGGGGATGGAGCCGAAGGGGGCCGTGACCGAGGTGAAGGCCGAGGTCCCCATGGCCGAGATGCTGAGCTACGCACCCGACCTGCGAGCGATCACCGGCGGGCAGGGCGAGTACTCGCTCGAGCTGGCCCGTTACGAGGAGATCCCGGCGCACGTGGCGCAGCAGGTGGTCCAGGAGGTGCAGCGGGAAGAAGCTGTCAAGGCTTGAGCCGCAAGCAGCCGGCTCGGCCGGCTGCGCGCGGAGGTTTTCGGGCTTCGAGACCCTCGCCTATCATCGGCGTCGTGAAAAAGGAGCTCAGGCCGGTCCACGACGTCGTGGCATGCGACGTCTGCGGCCGCACCATCCTCAAGGGAGAGCGCACCGAGCCCTACCTGGCTCCGGGCGGGCAGCGCCAGCAGGTGTGCGACCTGTGCTACGGGCGGGCCGAGCACCACGGCTGGATCCGAGAGTCGGTGGCCGAGAGCATGCCGGCGAGCACCCCGCGGGCCGAGCCGCGCCGCGGCGTGCTCGGACGGCTGCGCCGGCGCCCGCAGGTGGAGGCGCCAGCGCCGCACCCGGCCGAGTCCGAGCGCTCCACGTTCTCCGAGCAGGAGGCGACCTACGGCGCTCCCGACGAGGCGGAGGGCGCCGAGCCCGCACACGAGCCGGCGCCGGCCCCGGCCCCGCGCGAGCGACCCCGCTCACGGCCCAAGGACCCGCGCCACGTCCGGGCCGTGCCCACCACCGCGCCGGCCAAGGTCGAGCGGGCCCTCGAGCTGTTCAACGGCTCCGACCACTACCGCACCATCTCGGGCCTGGCGCGCACCCTCGGGCCGCCGCTGGTGGCCGCCCAGCCCGACCCCGACCAGCCGGGCGAGGTCTCGCTCGTCGTGGCCTGGGAGCTGTCCTGGTACCGCTTTCGCATCGACCTCGGCGACGAGGGAGACCCGGTGATGATGCTCGCCAAGGGCGAGGAGCTCGACCAGCTCGACGAGTCCCTGCAGGAGTGGAACGCGACCATCGACGCCGACGGGCGCGTCGTGGCGAACGGCGCCGCATCAAGCGGTCCTTGAAGGTCGTCGTCAACGTCGACGGGGGCGCGCGCGGCAACCCCGGTCCGGCTGCGGTGGCCGCGGTGGCCGCCACGCCCGAGGGTGAGGCCCCTGGGCGAGCGCAAGGCCGCGATAGGCGAGGCCACCAACAACGTGGCCGAGTACCGGGCGCTGCTCTTGGGCCTGGAGCTGGCCCGTGACCTGGGGGCGAGCGAGGTCGAGATCGTCAACGACTCGGAGCTGATCGCTCGCCAGATCGGAGGGGAGTACAAGGTCAAGCACGCCGGCCTCAGGCCGTTGTATCAGGAGGCGATGCGGGCGCTCCGGGACTTCGACGGCTGGGCGGTGCGGTCGGTGCGCCGGGAGCAGAACGCCCGCGCCGACGAGCTTGTGAACGAGGCGCTCGACGAGGTCGTCTAGGGACGGCGGCTCTCCGGGGTCGGCCGGTAGATCGTCCCGCGCTCGACAACCGACCCGAGCAGGCCGTCCTGCTCGTAGTCGGGCGGGTCCTCGGCCTCGATCGGCCGCCGCTCCTGGCCCGGGTAGCCCATTCGCCGGCGCACGTCCGGGTTGAGGAAATAGGCCCCCGCGACCGCCGTAGACAGAGCCTCGAAGGCGTCGGGCTCCTCGGCCTGCAGCCGCTCGACCTCGCCGGCCGGGTCCGCTCGGCGGGCGCGCTCGGTGAGCCGTTGGAGCGGCTCCTCCAGGTCGCTGCGGAGGCGCAGGACCTCGTCGAGGCGCTTGCCCGCGGCTCCGGCCTCGCTGGCGGCGGGCATGCCGTCGGCTGCGGGTATGAGCACGTCGGCGAGGGCCGCGAGCGTCTCGCGGTCGAGCGCGGCCTCGCCCCGGTCGTTCATCGGGGCTCCCTCTGGTCGCGCCGCCCGGCGATCAGGTGCTCGCTGTTGCGGAGTGCCATCGCGGCGATGGTGGCGGTGGGGTTCATGCCCGACGAGGTGGGCCAGGTCGAGCCGTCGAATATGAACAGGTTCGGTACGTCGTGGCTCCGGCCGAAGCGGTCCACGACCGAGTCGGCCGGGTCGTCGCCCATCTTGCACGTGCCCAGGATGTGCCAGCCGGTGGCCTCGATGAAGGGCGCGATGATCACGTCGTAGGCCCCTGCCGCCAGCAGCGACTCTCGCGCCCGCTCACGGTGGAAGGCCATCATCCGCTGCGAGTTCCCGGAGTTGGCGTAGATGACCTTGGCGCCCGGGATGCCGTGCTCGTCCGGGCTCTCGGAGTCGAGCGTCACCCGGTTCGTCTCCTCGGGCAGGTCCTCGGCGATGATCCCCCACATCGCCGAGCGTCCCAGCCGGCGGCGCAGCTCGCGGTGGAAGCCCTCGCCCCAGATCGCGTTCTCGGCGCCCCAGGGGTAGGCGCGGGTCATCGACAGCGGGCCGCCGGTGGGCTGCAGGCCCCACTTCGCCCCGCGTACGAAGTCGCGCGCGTCGTCGGTCTCGTAGAACTCGAGCGAGTGGATGTGCTGGCCCCACACCCCCTGCCAGCTCTCGAGCTCCTCGTCGAACAGGCCCGTGACCGTGCCGAACGGGTGCAGCATGAGGCGCTTGCCCACCAGCCCGGACGAGTTGGCCAGGCCGCCGTTCTCGCCCGAGAGAAACAGGAGCCGGGGGGTGCCGATGCCGTTCGCGCACAGAATCGTCACGGCAGCCCGCTGCACGTGCTCGCCGCCGTTGGCGTCGAGGTACTCGGCGCCCTCCACCAGGCCGTCGCCGCTCACCAGCAGGCGACGCACGCGGGCGCGGGTCACGAGCTCAACGCCGTTTCTCTGGTTCACCGGCCAGTAGGTGCGGTCGACCGTGGCCTTGGCGCCGTCGGCGCAGCCCCACAGGCAGGTGGCGCGCTGGACGCAGGGGTTGAGGGCGCCGTACTGGCGGGTGGCGATCGCGTTCGGCCCCGGCCACCAGTGCCAGCCCAGGTCGTTGTGGGCCTTCGCCACCCGGCGGCCCATCGGGGCGAGCGGGACGGGCGGCATCGGCGGCCCGTCGCCGGGCGGAAAGGCAGTGTCGTTCGCGAGCCCCGACACGCCCCAGTCGCGCTCCACGCGCACGTAGTAGGGCTCGAGCTCCTCGTAGGTGAGCGGCCAGTCGTCGGCCACGCCGTCCAGCGTGCGGACGCAGAAATCGGAGGGCATGTTGCGCTGCCAGTGGGCGGCGAAGACCACGCTGCCGCCGCCCACGCCGTTCCACATCAGTGCGGTGATGTCCGACTCCGAGTCGTCGATCGGGTAGTCGCCCGGGGCGGCGCGGACGTTCGGGTCCCAGGCCCAGTACTGCCCCGAGGTCAGCTCGAAGTCCGGGTGGGCCGCGCGCGCCCGCTCGTAGTCGGGCCAGTCGCCCTGCTCCAGCACGGTGACCTTCAGGCCCTCCTCGGTCAGGCGCTTGGCGGTCACCGCGCCGGAGGGGCCGGCGCCGACGATCAGAACGTCGGGGTCAGGCATGGGCGGGGCTCCGCTCGAGAGCGGCGTCGGCGGCTCGCGGGCCGAACACCAAGCCGAGCACGAGGCCGCCGACGTAGCCCGGGCCCTGCAGGCCGCCCACGTCGGCGCCGGCGGCGAACAGGCGCGGCAGCGGGCGGCCGTGGCCGTCCAGCACGCGGCCGTCGGCGTCCGCCCGCAGCCCGCCGAAGGTGAAGGTCAGCGTGGGCTGCACCTCGACCGCGTGGAACGGGGGCTCGCGCAGCGCGGCGCCGCGGTCGCGGAGCGCCTCGGCGAGGCCGGCGGCGTCATAGCCCCAGCCGGCCACGGCGGCAAGCAGCCGCTTCAGCGTAGGCGCCCGGACCACGTGGGCGCCGGCGGCGGAGGCCAGGGCGATGCGGTCCACCACCTGGCCGTGGGGGTAGGGCGGGCCCACGGCATGCTCGGCCCGCACACGCTCATCGAACAGCAGCAGCGCCCGGGCCCCGGGCTGGCGCAGCGTGGCCTGGTTGGACACCTCGTCGCCGCGCCACTCCTCGGCGAAGCGGCGTCCGTTGACGTTCACGAGCACCCCGTAGCAGGAGTGGTACTGGGTGAGGGGCAGGAAGTCCTCGGTGACGAAGCGCGAGAGCGGGCGCGGCACCAGATGGCCGTAGAAGCCGTCGCCCGGCCCCGCCGCCTCCGCGGCGCCGGCCTCGCGGGCCATGCGCAGGCCGTCGCCGGCGCTGCCGGGGTGGAAGCGCGCAAGCATGTCCGCCGCCCCGGGGCCGAGCCGATCCGCCACCAGCTCCGGATCACCCTGGAAGCCGCCGGTGGCCAGCAGCACCGCGCCCGCCTCGAGCTCCTCCCCGCCGGCGAGCCGGACCCCCCGGACCGCCCCGTCGGAGTCCCGCAGCAGCCCCTGGCAGGCGCTCCCCAACTCGACCCGGCCGCCGGCTCGGATCACCGCCTCGGGCCAGTGCCGCAGCAGCGCCGCGATGTCCACGCGGTGGGCCACGCCGAACCCCATCTGACCGCTCCAGCGCTCGCTCACCTCCACGCCGGTCGCGCGAACCGCCTCCACCGCCGCGTCGAAGCCCTCCACCAGCGCGCGCGCGAGCTCGAGGTTGCCGTCGGGGCACACGCGGGCGAAGGTGTCGAGATCCGGGGCGGTCCAGAGGATGCCCGCCGACAGCGCCCCCGACCCGCCGAGGCGCTCGTCCTTCTCCAGCACGGTCACGCGGGCTCCGCGTCCGGCTGCATGCGCGGCGGCGGCCAGGCCGGCCACCCCGCCGCCGGCCACCACCAGGTCGAAGCAGCTCATCAGTACGGGTACTCGACCGGGCCCCTCTGCAGGCCGATCCAGCGCCGCTCGGTGAACTCCTCGATGTTGGCGTCGCCGCCCGCGCGCCCGCCGAGTCCCGACTGCCGCATGCCCCCGAAGGGCACGTGGGCTTCGTCGAGGCAGGTCGAGTCGTTCACGTGCACCATGCCGGAGCTCACGCCCTCAGCGAACGCCAGGCCGCGCTCGAGCGAGCCGGTGTAGACCGCGTTCACGAGTCCGTAGGGGGTGTCGTTGACGAGCTCGAGCGCCTCCTCCTCGCTGTCCACAGCGAGCACCGGCGCGATGGGCCCGAAGATCTCCTCGGTCCAGACCGGCATGTCCGGCGTGACCTCGGTCACCACCGTCGGGCGGTAGAAGTTGCCCTCGTAGGTGCCGCCCTCGGCCACCTTGGC
Source organism: uncultured Thermoleophilaceae bacterium (assembly GCA_963821275.1). Classification (GTDB taxonomy): domain Bacteria; phylum Actinomycetota; class Thermoleophilia; order Solirubrobacterales; family Thermoleophilaceae; genus JACVRW01. The sequence continues at coordinate 100,637 of CAWGDF010000013.1, read as the reverse complement.
GCCGCGCTCGAGCGAGCGCTGAAGCAGGTCGTGGGCGCGGTCGCGCTGGCCTTCGGAGATCATGGGCCCGAGGCCGACATCGCCGGTCGCCGGATCACCCACCGCGATCGCCGACGCCCGCGTCGCCATCCGCTCGACGTACTCGTCGAAAAGCGGCCGCATCACGATGTGGCGCCCGGCGGTGATGCAGGTCTGACCCTGGTAGTGAAACGCCGACCAGGCGCCCACCATGCTCGCGGCCTCGACGTCGGCGTCGTCGAGGACCACGAAGCCGTTGTTGCCCCCGAGCTCGAGGGAGACGCGCTTGAGCTGCGAGCCGGCCACCTTGCCGATCTCCCGGCCGACCTCCGACGAGCCCGTGAAGTGGACCATGTCCACGCCCTCGTCGGCCACGAGCGCGCGCCCGACGTCATCGCCTCCGGTGACCGCCTGCATGACCCCGGGAGGCGCTCCAGCCTCGGCGAACAGCTCGGCGATCAGCAGGCCGCCGCAGAGCGGTGTCTCCGGCGCGGGCTTGAGCACGACGGCGTTGCCCAGCGCGATCGCCGGGGCGACCACTCGGAAGCCGAGGATGAGCGGGAAGTTCCAGGGCGTGATCGCCGCCACCACGCCCACCGGCACGCGCTGGACGATGCTCAGCTTGTCCGGGTTGTGCGATGGCACGACCTCGCCTCCCACCCGTGAGGTCAGACCGGCCGCCTCGTGCAGCTCGTTCACCGAGCCGCCGACCTCGTACTCCGCCTTGCCGGAGATCGCGCCCGTCTCGCGAACGATCAGGTCGGCGATCTCGGCGGTCCGCTCCGACAGGAGCGCCGCGACCCGGCGCAGCAGGCCGGCCCGGATGTCGTAGGGCTCGGCCGCCCAGGAGCGCTGCGCCCTCCGCGCAGCACCGATCGCGGCCTCGAGGTCCGCCTCCGAGGCCAGCCCCGCGCGCCCCAGCTCCGCGCCGCTGCCCTTGTCGAGCACAGCCGCCGCCTGGCCGCCCTCCGCCTCGCGGAACTCGCCGTCCACGAAGATCTTGCCTGTCCAGGGCCGCTCCGCCAGCTCGGTCGCCATCCTGCCTCCAGCCGCTTCGAGAAAACGTTTGCCATCCCAGCGTATTGCGCCCTCGCGACGGGTGTCAAGCGATTGCGGCAAACGCTTGCCGCCGCGCTATTCTGGGCCTGCCGATGGCCACGCAGCGCAACGGCGGTTCCCTGGCGGACGTGAGCCGGAGGGCGGGCGTCTCGGTGGCGACCGCCTCGCGAGTGCTCAACGGCTCGTCGCATCCGGTCTCCGACGCCACGCGCGAGCGGGTGCTGCGGGCGGCCGAGGAGCTGGGCTATTCCCCGAGCGCCCTCGCCCGCGCGCTGGTGACCCAGCGCAGCCGCATCATCGGCGTTGTGGTGGGCGACATCGTCGACCCCTATTTCGCCGAGATCACGCGCGGGGTGGAAGACGTGGCCGCCCTCGCCGGCTACATGACGATCGTCTGCAACGCCGACCGGAGCACCCAGGCCGAGCTCGCCCAGCTGCGGCTCCTGAGCGATTACCGCGCCGAGGGAGTGGTGTTCGCGGGAAGCGGCTACGTGGACGACCCGCTCGGGCCGAACCTGGCCGCTGCGGTCGTGCGGGCGCGCGAGCGGGGCATGGAGGTGGTGTGCGCCGCCCTGCGCGACTTCGACGGTCCGCGCGTGCACTCCGACAACCGCGCGGCCGCGCTCGACCTCACCGCCCACCTGATCTCGCTCGGGCACCGGCGCATCGCCTTCATCGGAGGCCCCGAGGGGCTGTACGCCAGCCGCGACCGCCTCGAGGGCTTCCGGGCGGCGATGGCCGCGGCCGACCTGCCGGCCGACCTCGTGCACCGGGGCGACTTCGGCTACGACCGCGGCTTCGAGGTCACCCGCGAGATGATCGAGGGGCAGCGGCTGCCCGACGCCGTGATCGGCGCCAACGACGCCACCGCGATCGGCGCGCTGGGGGCGCTGCGGGCGGGGAACGTGCCGGTGCCTGAGCGCGTCTCGGTCGCCGGCATGACCGACACGCGGCTGGCGCGCTTCTCCGACATGACGACCGTGAGCCTGCCCATCTACGAGTTCGGGGCCGCTGCGGCGCGGCGGATCGTGGGCGACGAGGCCGACGGGCCGCCCGAGACCCTGCTGCCGCACGCGGTGGTGCCGCGCTCGACCACGGCTAGACGCAGCTGAGGCAGCGCTCGGCCACCTCCGCCAGCAGCTCGTCGCCGGGACGGCCCTGCTGGGCCGGGTTGATCACCTCGACCTCGATCGGCCCCCGGTAGCCCGTCGCTTCCACCAGCCCGCGCAGCCGCCGCAGCTCGATCACCCCGTCGCCCATCATGCCGCGGCCGGCCAGCACGTCCGGCGTCGGGGAGAGCCAGTCGGAGACGTGGTAGCCGAGGATGCGCCCGCGGGCCCGCGCCAGCTCGTCCTCGAGCTCGGGGTCCCACCAGACGTGGTAGACGTCGACGATCACGCCCACCTGGGCGGGGTCGAAGCGCTCGGCCATGTCGTTGGCCTGGGCGAGCGTGACCACCACCGAGCGCTCGGCGATCATCATCGGGTGCAGCGGCTCGATCGCCAGCCGCACTCCGGCCTCCGCCGCGTGCGGCAGAAGGCGCTCGATGCCCTCGAGCACATCTCGGCGCGCCGCCCGCAGGTCGCCGTCCGGGGCGGGGCCGCACACCAGAACGAGCACGTCCGTGCCCAGCCCGGCGGCCTCCTCGACCGCGTGGCGGTTGTCGTCGTCCCGCTCGCGGCGCGCGGCCGCGTCGGGGGCAGGGAAGAAGCCGCCCCGGCAGAGGCTCGAGACGTGCAACCCGGCTTCTGCGATCAGCCGGCCGGCGCGCTCGGCTCCGGCGTCGAGCTTGTGGCGCCAGACGCCGATCCAGGGCAGGCCCACCGCGGCGGACGCCTCCACCGCCTCGTCGAGCGAGAGCTGGTCGGCGGTGATCTGGTTGAGGCTGACGCGCGACAGGTCGGCGAGCGGCGCCGCCTCGCTCACACGCCCACCCCGGCCAGCGCCAGCAGCCGGCGCATGCGCTCCACGGCGAGGTCGGGGCGGGCGAGCAGACCGGCTCGGTCGGCCAGCCGGAACAGCTCGCTCAGATGGAGCACAGAGCGGGCGCTCTCCAGGCCGCCCACCATGCGGAAATGGTCCTGATGGCCACCGAGCCAGGCGAGGAAGACGATCCCGGTCTTGTAGTTGAAGGTGGGGGGCGAGAACAGCGTGCGGGCGAGAGGCAGGGTGGGGGCCAGCACGGCGTCGAAGCGGTCGGGATCGCCCGCGTCGAGCGCCTGCAGTGCGGTCGACGCGGCCGGTCCGATCGCGTCGAACACGCCCAGGAGCGCGTCGCTCGCGGAGTCCCCGTCGCCGCGAATCAGGTCCGGGTAGTTGCGGTCGTCGCCGGTGTAGAGGCGCACCCCGCCGGGCAGGGCCGCGCGCAGGGCACGCTCGCGGTCCGCGTCCAGCAGGGAGACCTTGATGCCGTCGATCCGGTCGGCGTGGTCGGCGATCAGCTCGAGCACGAGCCGGGCCGCCTCGTCGACGTTCGCGCCACCCCAGTAGCCCGCGAGCGCGGGGTCGAACATCTCCCCGAGCCAGTGGAGGATCAGCGGCCTGCCGGCCTGCTCGAGCAGCGGGTCGTAGACAATGCGGTAGTCCTCCGGGCTCCGGGCGGCGGCGGCGAGCGCCCGGCTGGCCATCAGGATCGCGGGGCTGCCCGCGCCCTCGATCAGCTCGAGCTGCTCCAGGTAGGCCCGTCCGATGACCTCGAGCGGGGCGGGCCGGCCCGCGGGCAGCTGGTCGGTGCCGGCGCCGCAGGCGATCAGTCCGCCGCAGGCCTTCGCCTCGGCCACCGAGCGCCGGATCAGGTCGCGGGCGGCCGGCCAGTCCAGCCCCATCCCGCGCTGAGCGGTGTCCATGGCCTCGGCCACCCCCAACCCCCAGGACCAGAGATGGCGCCGGTAGGAGAGCGTCGCCTCCCAGTCCAGCCGGGCCGGCCCGGCCGGGTCGGCGAGCGGATCCCCAACGACGTGAGCGGCCGCGTAGAACACCCGCGAGCGCAGGGGAGAGCGGGGCTGCTCGTAGGCTGCCGGCTCGCCCGGCGTGTAGGACTCGAGCGTGCCGTCGGCGCGGGGAAGGTCGACGCTGGCCGGCGCCGCGACGCTCACGCGGGCAGCTCCGGCACCGACAGCGCGCGGCGCTCGCGCCAGGAGCGCTCGGCCAGCTCGGCGAGCTGCACGCCCCTGGCCCCCTCGAACAGGTCGAAGGCGAACGGGGTGCCGCCGGCGACGTGGCGCAGGTACTGCTCCCACTGCGCCTTGAAGGCGTTGTCGTAGTCGCCCTCGGCGCCGAACGTCTCCCAGCCGTCGCGGAAGCGCAGCGGGTTGGGGAGGTCGGGGTTCCAGATGGCTCGTGGCGTTCGCGCGCGGGTCTGCAGCCGGCAGTCCCGCAGCCCGGCCACCGCGCTCCCTGCTGTGCCGTCCACCTGCAGCTCGAACAGCTCGTCGCGGTCCACGCGCACGCACCAGGAGGAGTTCAGCTGGGCCACGACCCCGCCCTCGAGCTCGAAGATCGCGTAGGCCGCGTCCTCGGCCGTGCAGCGGTAGGGCCGGCCGTCCTCGGCGATGCGCTCGTCGATGTGGGTGGCCGCGAGGGCATAGACGCTCCGGACCGGCGCAATCAGATGGTCGATCACATAACGCCAGTGGGAGAACATGTCGGCCACGATGCCGCCGCCGTCTTCTGTGCGGTAGTTCCAGGAGGGCCGCTGGGGCAGCGGCTTCGGGCCCTCGAAGACCCAGTAGCCGAACTCCCCGCGCACCGAGAGGACGCGGCCGAAGAACCCCTCGTCCATGAGCGCCCGCAGCTTGCGCATCCCGGGGAGAAAGAGCTTGTCCTGCACGACCCCGTGTACCACACCGGCGTCCCGCGCCTGCCGGGCGATCCGCAGCGCGCTGTCGAGGTCGGGCGCCGACGGCTTCTCGCAGTAGATGTGCTTGCCCGCCGCGATCGCCTTCTCCACCGCGCCGGCACGCAGGGCGGTGGTCTGCGCGTCGAAGTACACGCTCTGGCCGCGATCACTCAGAGCGCCGTCGAGATCCGTGGTGTAGCGCTCCACCTCGTGCTCCTCAGCCAGCGCCTTGAGCTTGTCCTCGTTGCGTCCCACGAGCAGCGGCTCGGGTATCAGCCGCCCCCCGTCCGGGAGGCCGACTCCGCCCTCGCGGCGGATCGCAAGGATGGAGCGCACCAGGTGCTGGTTGGTGCCCATGCGCCCGGTCACGCCGTTCATGACGATGCCGATTCGCCGCGCTGGCGCCCCGCTCCGCGCCTGTCCCTGAGTGCTCGCCTCCACGGCCATGGAAAACGTTTGCCAGACTAGTGGCGCGCCGCCGGACGTGTCAACCGTTGCTCGTGCCGTCCGCAAAAAAGCGGCCCGGGAGATCGACTACAGTCGCCTGATGGTGGACTCGCCGCCGGTGCGCGCGCTCGTTCTGGCGGTCGACGACGATCCTGCTGTCGGCCGCGCGATCGAACGTGATCTCAGGCGCCGGTACGGCTCGCGCCATCGCGTCCTGCTGGCCGATTCCGGCGAGGCGGGGCTGGGCATCGTCGAGGAGATCGTGCGTCGCGGCGAGCCGGTCGCGCTGCTCGTCGCCGATCAGCGCATGCCCGGCATGAGCGGCGTGGAGTTCCTGGCCGCCGCCCTGAAGCTGGCCCCGCTGGCCAAGCGGGTGCTCCTGACGGCCTATGCGGACACCGAGGCGGCCATTCGGGCCATCAACGAGCTCCGGCTCGACCACTACCTGATGAAGCCCTGGACCCCGCCGGAGGAACGGCTCTACCCGGTGCTCGACGACGTTCTCGAGGACTGGGAGGCGGAGTCCGCCGCGCGCCTCTCCGAGCCGGGCCTGCGACTCGTGGGACACCGGTTCTCGGCCGAAGCGCACGCCACGCGCGACTTCCTGGCCCTCAACGGCGTCCCCTACCGCTGGCTCGACATCGCGGAGCCCGAGGCGGCCCAGCTGATGGCGGCCGCGCGGCTCGACGACGCCCAGCTGCCGGTGCTCGTCTTCGAGGACGGGACGGCCCTGGTTCAGCCGTCCGAGGGAGAGATCGCCGCGAGAGTCGGCCTGCGGACGGAGGCCGAGCTTCCCTTCTATGACCTCGTCATCGTGGGCGGTGGGCCCGCAGCCTTGGCGGCGGCGGTCTACGGAGCGTGCGAGGGCCTGCGCACCCTTCTCGTGGAGCGCCACGCGGCGGGCGGGCAGGCCGGACAGAGCTCGCGGATAGAGAACTACCTCGGGTTCCCCCGCGGCCTGAGCGGCGCCGATCTCGCGCGGCGCGCGACGGCCCAGGCGCAACGCCTGGGCGCCGAGATGCTCACGGCGCGCGAGGTTCTCGCGATCCGGGAGAACGGCCCGGCGCGACTGGTCGTGCTCGACGCCGCTGAGCAGATCGGCTGCCACAGCGTGCTCATCGCAACGGGCGTGCACTACTCCCGGCTCGAGGCGCCCGGGGTCCAGGCGCTCACCGGCTCGGGCATCTATTACGGCGCGGCGCGCGCCGAGGCCGCGGCGGTCGAGGGGGAGGATGTCGTCGTGGTGGGCGCAGCGAACTCCGCGGGTCAGGCCGTCGTCGACCTCGCCGCCAGGGCGCGACGCGTGACCCTGCTGGCCCGCGGCGACGGGCTCGAGAAGGGCATGTCCCGATACCTCATCGAGCGGTTGAGGTCGCTCGCGAACGTCGAGGTCACCACGCAGGCGGTGGTCAGGGAGGCGTCCGGCGACGGCCGGCTGGAGGAGCTGACGGTCGCGGTCTCCGGGAGGGAGAGGCGCCTGCCCGTGACCGCGGCGTTCATCTTCATCGGCGCGCGGCCGGAGACCGACTGGCTGGGCGGCACGGTGGCGCGCGATGCGCGCGGCTTCATCGTCTCCGGCAGCGCGGTGCAGCGGATCGACGGGCGGCATCGCTGGCCGCTCGAGCGCGATCCGCTGCCACTCGAGACGAGCCTGCCCGGCGTGTTCGTGGCTGGAGACGTCCGGGACCAGTCGATCAAGCGCGTGGCCTCGGCGGTGGGGGAGGGCTCGATGGCGGTGCAGCTGGTCCACCAGTACCTCGGCGGGGTGCTCATGCCGGCGGCGCGATGACCGTACAGCGCCTGCGCGACGTGGCGGTCCTGGAAAGCCTCGCTGACGGAGAACTCGCGCGGCTGGGCGAGGTCGGGCGTCAGCGCCTCCTCTCCGCCGGTGAGTTCCTGTTCCGCCAGGGCGAGCGGGCGAGCGCCTTCCACATCGTGCTCGAGGGGAAGCTGGAGACCACACGCGAGGTCGCCGGCGAGCAGGTGCTGATGATGAGCCACGGGCCGGGCGGCTACCTCGGCGCGATGGCGCTGCTCACCGACACCCCCTACCGCGGAAGCACGTTCGCCGTCGTCGACTCGATGGTGTTCGAGCTCGCGGGAGAGGAGCTCCGCCGCCTCGCGTTCACCCACCCCTCGCTGCTTCGCGCTTTCCTGCCCGTGCTCGAGTCCGTTAGCGGGACGGTCAAGGGCATCGAGCGCGACCGCGAGAAGCTCGTTGCGATCGGCAACCTCGCCGCCGGTCTGGCCCACGAGCTGAACAACCCCGCGGCCGCCGCCGCCCGGGGGATAGCGACGCTTCGTGACTACGAGCGCCAGCGACAGGACGCCCTGGACGTGTTCCTGAGCACGGGCGCATCCGCGGAGCAACTCGCTGCCCTCTTCGCGCTCGGCGCCGAGGCGGCCCCCGCCACGGCTCCGCGGGAGCGGCTCGACCCGCTTGCCGAGAGCGATCGTGAGCAGCAGCTGGTGGAAACGCTCGAAGCGCGCGGCCTCGGGGACGCCCGCGAGGTCGCATCCGCCCTCGGCGAGGCGGGGCTGGCGAGCGACTGGGTCGACCGCGTCGCCACCGGCGTCGGCGACGACGGCCTGGCATCCGGCCTTCGCTTCGTTGCCGCGGGCGCCGGTGCGGGCCTCCTGCTCACCGAGCTGGAGGAGGCGACCACCCGCATCGCCGACCTCGTCAGCGCCGTCAGGAACTACTCGTTCCTGGACCAGGCCCCGCGTCAGAGCGTCGACGTCAATGAGGGACTCGAGACCACGCTGACGCTTCTGGGGCACAAGCTGCGCCAGAAGCAGATCGAGGTCGTGCGCGAGCTCGATCCTCAGCTCCCGGCCGTCGAAGCGGCTGGCTCCGAGCTGAACCAGGTCTGGACGAACCTGATCGACAACGCGATCGACGCGGTCGGCCCTGACGGAGAGATCACACTGCGCACGAGCAAACAGGGTGAGCGCGTCGGTGTCGAGGTGGCTGACAACGGACCCGGGATCCCGCAGGAGCTGCAGGCGCGCATCTTCGACGCGTTCTTCACCACCAAGCCCGTTGGTCAGGGCACCGGGCTCGGGCTCGACATCGCCCAGCGCATCGTGGTTCGCCACCACGGCGAGCTGCGGCTCGAGTCGAAGCCCGGGGACACCCGCTTTCAGGTGCTGCTCCCGCTCCGCTGAGCGCCGGCGCACGTCGGGCGCCGGGGCCCAGGCGGCGCGGGTGCGGAGGGCGTGGCGCGTTGCGTTCGGGTAACGGCGCCAAAGTCGCCAGACCCTCTTCGGGCCGCGGGGGGTGGCGACTTCTGCTCGGATGACGGGGCGAAGGTCGCCAGGACCCTCTCGGGGCCACGGTCGGAGGCCGGTCGCCGGTGTAGGGGCCCTACCCCGCCCAACGGCGCCCGGTCCCAGGCCGAACCGGAAACGCGGAGCTGTGACGAGCGGTCGTCCCCAGCGCCCCTCCCGGCGCGAAAGCCACCAAGAACGCGCCCGGCGCGCGCTACGATCACTGGAAAGGAGGTTTCCCCTGCTGACACTGGGCATTGTCCTGCTCGTCATTGGAGCCGCGCTTCTGGTGGCCGAGGCGCACCTGCCGACGTTCGGCGCGCTCGGGATCGCCGGGGTGGCCGCGCTGGCCACGGGCGTGGGCGTCGCCCTCGACGCGGCGGGCGGGGGCCTCGCGCTGGCGCTGTCGGTGGCCATCGCCGTGGGCCTGGGCGCCGGGGCTCTGCTGCTTTACGCGGTGCGGGCCTCGATCCCGGTCATCCGCGGGCGGGCCCGTACCGGCGCCGAGGCGCTGGTGGGCCACGTCGGCGTGGTGCGCCAGGAGCCCTCGCCGCTGGGCCAGATCCTCGTGGACGGCGCGCTCTGGCGGGCGCGGCCGTGCTGGGAGGAGGACGAGGCTCCGGCGCTGCGCAAGGGAGATCAGGTCGTTGTCGAGCGCGTGAGCGGGCTGACCCTGTCGGTCCGGCGCGCGGAGGAGTGGGAACTCGAGTCATGACCGCCGTGCTGGTCGCCATCGTGATCATCGTCGTCCTTCTGGCTGTGCTCGCCGGCTCATCTGTGCGTGTGCTGCGCGAGTACGAGCGCGCCGTGGTGTTCCGGCTGGGGCGCCTCGTGGGCGCCAAGGGGCCCGGCCTCGTGCTGTTGATACCGATGATCGACCGCATGGTGCGGGCCGACCTGCGCACGGTCACGTTCGACATCCCGCCCCAGGACCTGATCACCCGGGACAACGTGCCGGCCAAGGTCAACGCCGTCACCTACTTCCGCGTGGTCGACCCGATCAAGTCGGTGGTGGAGGTCGAGCGCCACCGGGCCGCGACCTCCCAGATCGCGCAGACCACCCTTCGCTCGGTGCTCGGCAAGGCGGACCTCGACCATCTCCTGGGCGAGCGCGAGCGCCTGAACGAGCACCTCCAGCAGATCATTGACGAGCAGACCGATCCCTGGGGGATCAAGGTCACCACGGTCGAGATCAAGGACGTGGGCATCCCCAGCGGGATGCAGCGGGCCATGGCCCGGCAGGCCGAGGCCGAGCGGGAGCGACGGGCCAAGATCATCAACGCCGAGGGCGAGTTTCAGGCCTCCCAGCGGTTCTTCGACGCCGCCGAGATCATCAGCGGCAACCCGGCCGCCCTCCAGCTGCGCTATCTCCAAACCCTGCTGGAGGTGTCGAACAACCAGGCCTCCACGATCGTCCTGCCCATCCCCACGGACCTGCTGCGGCCGCTGATGGAGTACAACGGCGGGCAGGGCGGCGAGGGGCCCCGGCGCCGACCCGAGAAGCCCGAAGAGGAGCAGCTCGACCGCGCCGCCGACGCCCGCCTGGGTCCCGCAGCCGAGACGCCGCTGGGCCTGCCCATGGAGCCGGCGGAGGAGAGCACCGAGCCCGCCGAGTAGCCCCGGCAGCCAGCGCCCGCGCGCGATGTTTGCCTGTCTCCAAAGGCGGGCAGCACCCTCTAGACGAGAAACGCTGGAAAGGAAGGGCTTCCATGGCCCAGAGCAGCTCAGGATCCCGGGCGAAGTCGAGCTCGGCCTCCAAGTCCAAGCCCAAGACAAGGACCTCGCGATCGAACTCGAACTCGAGCGGTAACCGGTCACGCGCGGCCGGCAACCGCAGCCGGTCCTCGGCGAGCGCCCGGAAGACCAGCTCGTCCGGACGCAGCGTCGAGACGGTCAAGGGCACGGTGAACAGCGCCGGCGACGCTCTATCGAGCGCCGGCAGCGCCGTGGGCGACGCCGCGAAGAAGGTCAGGACGCCGGCGATCGCGGGCGGGGCGGCTCTGGCCGGGCTGGCCGGCGGTTTCGCGCTCGCCGCGCGGGGCGGCGGGCCCCGCCGCGTGCTCGGCGTGCCGATCCCCGGCACCCACAAGCCGCTCGTGAAGATCAACAGCCCGCGCGGCTCACGAGCCAAGAGCGCCAGCAAGGACATTCTCAAGGCGGCCGAGGAGGTCGGCTCCGCCGGCCGTCAGGTGAGCAAGCTTCTGGACGAGGTCGACCGCGTGCGCGGGGCCCTCAACGGCGGTCGGCGACGCTCGCCGGTCGAGGTGGTGCTCGAGGGTCTCACGTCGCGCGGCCGGGACAGTCGCGCCGACTGAGCCCGGGGCCGTGTCAGGCGGCCTGCCGCCGCGAGCGGCCGGCTTGGCCGGCTGCGAGCGGATCGGCCATGTCCTCGGCCAGCCGCTGGGTGTGTGACCCCTCGGCGAAGTCCGCGAACGACTGGCTCCAGGTGAAATCCGGCCAGCGGTACTCCACGCGCCCCTCCGCGGGGAAGTAGGCGGCCGTGTACAGGGTCCCGAAGCCCTTCGAGAAGGCCATGCTGTAGAGGGGCGGCTCGAGGAATGCCTCCACGAAGCGCTCGCGGGTCAGGTCGGGGGCCTGCAGCAGCTCGAGGACCACGCGCTCGCGCTCGAAGGTCCGAACGGCTTCGGCGTACTCGGGCCAGTCGTCGCGACGCTGGTGGTTGGTCGCCGCCGGCACGTCGCGGAAGTCGGGGTCCCGGTCCGGGCTCAGGCATACGGTGACGAAATCGCCGCCCTTGTCGAGCAGCGTCACGTTCTGGGCCGCATGCACGGGGATCCCGGCGAGCGCCTCGCGCGCCTCGGCCACGTTGGTGCAGACCTCGAGCAGATAGCGGATCACCAGCGGAATCCCGAAGCCGTCGCCCACGGCGCGGCGGCCGCCGAACGTCAGCGATGCAGCCAGGCCGGCGTCGTTCACGCCGTCGAGCAGGCCCCAGAGGCAGTCGCTCATGCCGATCACCCGGCGGCCGGTCCAGGCGGTGGAGTACACGAGCCCCTCGGCGCGAGAAGCCGGATAGTCGTAGTTGCGCACCAGCGCCGGGCCACCCTCGCCGGTCCAGGCGCCCTGGGAGCAGCCCACCACGAAGCCGGGCGGGCGGTAGAGCGAGAGGAAGCGTGCGGCGAGCTCGTCCTCGTCGGTCAGCGCCACCAGGCGCTCGTAGGTCGGCACGAGCTCCGGCATGTGCGTCTTCAGCATCTTCCGGCAGGTCGTGATGTTCGGCCGGGCCCGCTGGCCCTCCTTGAGGTACCAGGAGCGGTAGGCGGGCCACATGGCCTCGAACGACTCGCGCCAGCGCTCGCCCGGCTCCAGCTCCTCGATCGCCGCGAACGCGATCGACTCGCCCTCGGGCACGTCCGGCACCCGGTCGCGGTGGGCCGGGAGCAGGTCGAGCTCGTCCTTGATCTCGTCCCAGACCGGCTTCCAATAGCGGTCGATCGCCTCGACGGCGACCTTTGGCAACCCCAGGGACTTGACCCAGTCGGGCAGATCGGACAGCGATGACATCGGAGGAACGGTAGCCACCGCCCCGGCTTACCCCGTCAGTTCGCGCTCAACCCGCACCAGTCACCTATGAACAGCCCGAGCACCTGGGCGGTCTCCACCATCGAGGGCAGGAACACCCGCTCATCCACCCCGTGCACCCCCTCGGCGTGGGGGCCGAGGCACAGCGCGGGGCAGTCCCCGTAGAGCTGGAAGGCGCGGGCGTCCGTCGTCGCCGTGGAGCCGAACAGCGCCGGCCGCTCTCCCGTCGCCCGCTCGGCGGCACCGGCCAGGGCACCGATGAGCGGCGCCTCGGTGTCGAGGGTGTAGCCGCGGCAGGCAAAGCCGTCGTAGCGCACCTCGACGACGAACCCCTCGAGCAGGGGATCCTCCGCGGCCGCGGCCACCGTCTCCTCCACGCGCCGCTTGAGCTCCTCGACCTCGCCGTCGGGGTAGAGGGCCAGCCGGAAGTGGGTGACGCTCTCGCCGGCCACGGTGGAGGGCCAGTCGCCGCCCCGGATCATCCCCACGTTGAGGTTGATGGGGTGCGGGTAGACGTCGTAGGGGGCCGGGGGATCGACGTTCAGCTCGTCCTCCAGCTCGCGCAGCGCCCGGACGATCGGAAACGTGGCCTCGATGGCGTTCTGCCCCTGCGGTGCGTCGCCCGCGTGGGCGGGGCGGCCGGCCACGCGCACACAGAACCAGAGGACGCCCACCTGAGAGTGCTGGATCGCGCCGCTCGTGGGCTCGGTGACGATGGCGGCGTCGGCGCTATGGCCGGCCAGCACACAGCCCAGGGCGCCGTTGCCGCTGCACTCCTCCTCGACCACCGACTGCAGCTCCACCCGGGCCCGCGGCGCCAGTCCCAGCGCGCGCAGGCCGCGCACCGCGCCCACGATCGCCGCGAGGCCCGCCTTCATGTCGCCGGCGCCGCGGCCGTACATCCAGTCGCCGTCGCGACGGGCCTCGAACGGCGGCGAGGACCACATCACTGTGGGCTCGGGGCTCACCACATCGATGTGCCCGTTGAGCACGAGCGAGCGCCCCTCGGCCGGCACGGCCGCCTCCCAGGCGGCGACCACGCTGGCCTTGCCGTCCACCTTCCAGCTGAAGGAGGACGCCCCCGGGTGCCCCTGCAGCGCCTCCGGGTCGAGCGGCACGTCCAGCGGGTCGAGCCCGAGCTCGGCGAAGGCCTCGCGCATGACCTGCTGGCCGGGCGCCTCGTGGCCCAGCAGCGTGGGCGCCTCCACGAGCCGCACGAGCAGGTCCTCCATCGCGGGCCGCTCGGCGGCGATCGCGGACAGGATCTCTTCTGTGCTCTCCGTCACTGCGGCGGGACGTCCAGGGCCGGGTTGCGGTCGAAGAACCCGAACGGCTTGAGCCAGAACGACACCGTGTCCACCGCCATCACCGGCCACTCCTCGGGCCTGGTGACGTGGTGGATGCCGAACACGTACCAGAGCACCACGTCCGTGTCCTCGATCGAGCGGTTGGCGGCCGTCCAGGCCGGAAGGCCGGCGTCCTCGGCCGCCTGTACCGGGAACTCGCCGCAGGGGTAGCGCTCGTCGCGATCGTACGGGGTGACCCACAGGTCGTGCCCGATCGCCTGGGCGCGGCGGAACACCGGCGACGAAGGATCCATCATCCCCGGGATGGCGCCGCCGGGCACCAGCTTGTACCCCACGGCGGTCCCCAGTCCGTTCTCGGTCTCGGCGTTCACGACCTTCCAGGACCGCTGGGTCTCCCAGCAGTAGTCCTGCTTGCCCTCCTCCTCGGTCACGAGCGGCGTGCTGCGCTGCACTATCGCCAGCCCGTCCGGGTTGTCCGGCCCGATCGGCAGCCCCTCGGATTCGATCATGTGGACGGTGTTGCTCTGGCCGTCGACGTCGAGGTCGAGCCGGGCAACGATGAAGTGCTGGTGGAACGGGGCGTAGGTGCGCTCGTCGACCAGCGTCCCGTAGGGCGGAGCCTCGCCCTCCGGGAAATGCGTGGTCACCATTATCCCGGTGGCCCGCACCTCGCACTCGATGTTGCCGTCCTGGTAGAAGCGCCAGTAGACGAGGTACTCGTAGTTGGCCACCGTGGCGTGGAAGGACACGACCAGCCGCCGCGAGCGGCGCGTCTCGGCGCCCGCGTCGGCGTCGACGTGCTTCCAGAGCACCGCATCGTCCTCCTCGTGGATGCAGATCGCGTTCTTGATCGTCCGCGGCTCGCCCTTGGTGTCGTGGATGACCGCGTCGACATAGGTGATCTCGCCCAGGCAGTCGCAGCCCAGCTCCAGCGAGGTCGTCATGAAGCCCAGGCCCCATTCGCCGATGTCGAACGCCGTCCGCCGCATGTGGTCCGCGGTCGGGTCCCGGTAGGGCACGACCATCTCCGAGAAGGACATCCGATGCGCGACCGGCCGCACCCGGCCGCCGTCCTCGTAGCCCACGCTGTGAAGCACCACCCCCTCGCGCGGGTTGAAGCCGAGCCGCATCGACCAGCGCTGCCAGCTCAGCAAGGTCCCGTCGAGGCTGAACGACACGCCCTCCGGCTGCCGGACCTCCAGCGGCTTGAGGTCGTCGCGCTGGCGCAGCCCGGGCACGAGCGTGGGCACGTACTCGCCCATGGCCTGGGGCCGGTCGCCGGCGTCGAGCTCCTCGATCTCCAGCAGCTCGAGCGAGTTGACGTCGACGACGAAGGTGAGCCCGCTGACCGGATGCGCGTAGGGGTTCGAGCCCTTGGAGTCGCGCACCCAGACATCGGTCCAGCCGACCCGCCGGCCGCGGTAGCGCTCGGGGATCAGGTGGGCGCCGTAGGCCCAGGTGTCGAGCAGCACGAGGTCCATGTCCTCGACGCCGTGGCGGCGCAGGGCCTCAGCCACGCGCGGGTCCTTGCGCAGCACCTCGTCGATGTCGAGGAACTCGTCCTCGGTGAAGTTCGCCTGCTCGCCGGGCCGGTGGTCCCAGGCCAGGACCCGGTCGTCGTCGAGCGAGACGACCGCCTTGTAGGTCTGCCCGTCCTCGCGGTTCCAGCAGGTAACGGCGGCCTCGCGAGGGACGCCGTCGCCGGCGGCGAGCGCCGCCTTGTCCGGCTCTCTCAGCTCGATGATGCCGAAGCGCCAGCCGGCGCCGACCCCCTGATCGCGCCGGAGGATGCCGGCGGCCCGGCGGATCTCGTTCTCGGAGAGCGGGTCAAGGGGGTGCGCGGTCACGTCGGCCATCGTATGGCGAGGCGGGGAGCACTTACAATCGCGCCCATGGGCTCGGCCGGCACCACGCTACGCGGGATCTCGGAGATCCGCGGCTTCTTCCGCACGAACGAGACCCCGGTCTATTTCGTCTCGCCGACCGCCTTCAACCTGCTGGGCATCGACCGTTGGGTGGCGAACTTCTTCTTCGTCAACTACTTCGACTCGTTCGAGGGCAGCCACCCGCGGGTCTTCGTCCCCCGCGAGCTGCCGCACGAGGACTTCGGCTCGATCGAGGACGTCTGCAACTACCTGCTCACCCATCCGGAGGTGCTCGAGCGCGTGAAGCAGCGGGGAGCCGGGGGCAAGGCGGTCTTCGTGTTCTTCGACGAGGAAACGGAGTCGCTGGCGGCCGAGGCCGGCCTGGAGATCGCCCTGCCGTCGGCTGAGCTGCGCCACCGGCTCGACTCCAAGATCGTGACCACCCAGCTGGCCGACGAGGCCGGCGTGCCGAGCGTGCCCAACGTGCTCGGCCGCGCGGAGAGCCACGAGCAGCTGCTGGCGCTGGCGCGCGAGGGGGACCTGGGCGAGGACCTGGTCGTGCAGACTCCGTACGGCGACTCCGGCAAGACCACCTTCTTCGTCCGCTCGGAGAAGGACTGGGACAAGGACGCGGACGACATGAAGGGCCAGGAGCTCAAGGTCATGCGCCGCATCGACCCGCGCGCGGTGGCCGTCGAAGCCTGCCTGACCCGCCACGGCACGGTGGTGGGGCCGCTGATGACCGACCTGACCGGCTACCCGGAACTGACCCCCTACCGCGGCGGCTGGTGCGGCAACGACATCTTTCCCGAGGCGCTCGCGCCCGAGCACCGGGAGCGCGCCCGGGAGCTGACGCGCCGTCTGGGCGACCGCCTCGCGCAGGAGGGCTACCGCGGGCTGCTGGAGGTCGACTACCTGGTCGACGCCGACAGCGGCGAGCTGTACCTGGGCGAGCTCAACCCCCGGATCAGCGGCATCAGCTCCATGACCAACGTGAGCGCCGGCGCCTACGCGGACATGCCGCTGTTTCTCTTCCACCTGCTCGAGTACATGGACGTGGACTACGAGATCGACGTCGAGGACGTCAACGAGCGCTGGGCGGAGCAGCAGGCCAGCGACGCGTGGAGCCAGCTGGTGCTCAAGCAGTCGCGGGACCAGGTCGACCTGCTGACGGCGGCGCCCAAGACCGGGATCTGGAGGCTCGACAGAGAGGACGGGCTCAGCTTCAGCCGCTGGGGCAACGACTGGCACAGCCTGTACGACGACACCGAAGGCTTCTACCTGCGCGTGCTCGCACCCGGCGACTACCGCTACAAGGGCGCCGACTTGGGCATCCTCGTGGCCCGCTCTCGCATGCAGACCGACGACAATGAGCTGACCGACCACTGCCGCCGCTGGATCGAGGGCATTCACTCGCATTTCGCCGGCGCACCGGTGGAGGTGGACGCCGACCCACCTCCCAGACACGACGCGCTGGCGTTCAAGATGGGTTGAGTCGGCAGGAGAGGAGAGCGATGGCCACCGCGGTAAGGACCCTGCAGAACTTCATCGACGGAGACTGGGCCGATCCGGCCGAGGGACAGACCGAGCCGATCGTCAACCCCGCCACGGGCGAGGCGATGGCCGAGGCGCCGGTATCCACCGCCGAGGACGTGGACCGCGCGGTCAAGGCGGCGCGGGCCGCCTTCGACGGCTACGCGGCCCTCACCCCGGGCGAGCGCTCGCAGATGCTGCTCCGGCTTGCCGACGCGCTGGAGGAGAACGCCGAGGAGCTCGCGGACCTCGAGTCGGCCAACGCCGGCAAGCCCCGCCACGCGTTCCTCGAGGACGAGGTCCCGGCCATGGTGGACCAGGTGCGCTTCTTCGCCGGGGCCGCGCGCTGCCTGGAGGGCAAGGCCGCCGGCGAGTACCTCGAGGGCTACACCTCCATGATCCGCCGTGAGGCGATCGGCGTGATCGGGCAGATCGCGCCCTGGAACTACCCGCTGATGATGGCCATCTGGAAGATCGGCCCGACGCTCGCCACAGGCAATACGGTGGTGCTCAAACCGGCCGAGACCACGCCGGTCACCACGCTCAAGCTCGCCGAGCTCGCCGGCGACATCCTCCCCAAGGGCGTGCTGAACGTGATTGCCGGCCACGGCCAGCCGGCGGGCGAGTCGCTCGTGACCCATCCCGAGGTGGACATGGTGTCGCTCACAGGCTCGGTGGAGACGGGCAAGCGGATCGCCAAGGCGGCCGCCGACTCGCTGAAGCGCACCCACCTCGAACTGGGCGGCAAGGCCCCGGTGATCGTCTTCGACGACGCCGACATCGAGGCCGCAGCGGAGACGATCGCGGGCGCGGGCTACTACAACGCCGGCCAGGACTGCACGGCGGCCACCCGCGTGATGGCCACCGACGGCGCCTACGACAACCTGGTGAACGGACTCTCCGAGCAGGCCCAGGGCTTCGTCGTGGGGGACACGCTCTCGCCCGACACGACGCTCGGCCCGCTCAACAGCGCCCGCCAGCGCGAGACCGTCGAGGGCTTCCTCGAGCGCAAGCCCGACCACGCCGAGGTGGTCACGGGCGGCGAGGAGCCGGACCTGCCCGGCTTCTACCTGGAGCCGACGGTGGTGGCGAACCTCACCCAGGACGACGAGATGGTCCAGCGGGAGATCTTCGGCCCGGTGGTCACCGTCCAGCGCTTCGCGGACGAGGAGGAGGCGATCCGCTGGGGCAACGGCACCCGCTACGGGCTGGCCTCGTCGGTCTGGACCCGGGACATCGGCCGCGCCCTGCGCGTGTCCAAGGCCCTGCGCTTCGGCTGCGTCTGGATCAACGATCACATCCCGCTGGCCGCCGAGATGCCTCACGGCGGCTTCAAGGACTCCGGCCACGGCAAGGACCTGTCCATGTACGCGCTCGAGGACTACACCGAGGTCAAGCACGTGATGGCCAGCCTGGACTGATGATCGACCCGCTCGGCCGCTGGGCGGCGATCGGCGAGAAGCCGGACTACGCGGGTCTCGCCACCTTCGCCGGAAGCCCGTACACCGAGGACGCTGCCGATCTGGCGGACGCGGACGTGGCCATCGTGGGCGCGCCGATGGACGACCTGGTCTCCGACCGGCCCGGGACCTGCTTCGCCCCGCGGGCGATCCGCGCCGCCAGCTGTCCGCCGGGGCCCCACCTCGAGGTGGGGGTGGACGCGTTCGCGGAGCTGAGCGTGATCGACTTCGGCGACGCGGCTGTGGTCCCAACGGACGCCCCTCGCACCCACGAGGCGATCGAGGCGCTGGTGGGGGAGGTGCTTGCCGCCGGCGCCTTGCCGTTCACCCTCGGTGGTGACCACTCCGTCACCAAGCCGTGCGCGCGCGCCTGCGCCGGGGCGCACGGGCCCGTGGGGATGGTCCATTTCGACACCCACACCGATACCGCGGAGGAGGTGTTCGGGGCCACGCTCTCGCACGGCACGTTCATGCGCCACCTGGTCGACGACGGCCATGTGGACGGAAGCCGCTACGCGCAGATCGGCCTGCGCGGCTACTGGCCGGGGGAAAGCGAGTTTGCCTGGCAGGCCGAGAACGGGATCACCAGCCTGTTCATGCACGACGTTCGCGACCACGGCATCAAGGAGGTCGTCCGACGGGCGCTGGAGGCTGTGGGGGAGGGGCCCGTGTACCTCACGGTGGACATAGACGTGCTCGACCCGGCCTTCGTGCCCGGGACCGGCACGCCCGAGCCCGGCGGCCTCGCCTCGGCCGATCTGCTGTGGGCGGTGCGCGAGGTGGCCTCCCGGCTCGATCTCGTGGGCGCCGACCTGGTCGAGGTGATTCCGACCCAGGTGGGCACGGCGGACTACGGGGCGCTGGTCGGCGACCGCATCGTGAGGGAGATCCTGACCGGCGTCGCCCTGCGGCGGCGGGCCGGGCGCGACACGGCCGGCGTGGCCGGCGGGCGGGCCCCGGCGCCCTGAGCGGGAAGGCCCCGACCACCCGGCGGCGCTTCCTCGCCCTGGGCGGCGCGTCGGTCGGAGCGCTCGCCGGCTGCGATGTGTTCGCCGGCTCGCGGCGGGCCTCGAACAGCGGCCGCGGCGACCCCCGCCCGAACGTCGTGCTGGTGATCGTGGACACCCTCCGAGCCGACCACGTCTTCGGGCCGCAGGCGCGCACGCCGAACATCGACGCGCTCGCCCGCGAGGGCCTCAGCTTCACCCGCTTCTATCCCGAGGCCATGCCCACCGTTCCGGCGCGGCGCTCGCTGTTGAGCGGCCGGCGGGTGTTCCCGTTCCGCGGCTGGCATCGCTATCCGGGGCTCTTGCCCGAGCCGGGCTGGGCCCCGCTGGACGACGTGGGCGCCGCCTTCACCAGCGTGTTGCGCCGGGCGGGCTACTGGACCGCGTACGCGACAGACAACACCTCGCTGGGCTTTGCGCCGCCCTACGCGCGCTTCCGCGCCAGCTTCGACCGCTTCGCCCGGCGCGGGGGGCAGATCGGCGGGCGGGCCACCGGCGTTTCGGCGGCCGAGTTGCGCCACTGGCTGCCGCCCGCGCTGGAGGACCCGGACACCCGCGACCGGGTGGTGCGCTACCTGTCCAACGGGCGCTACGCGCACGACGAGACCCGCTCGTTCGCCGCCAGGGTGTTCCGCGACGGGTCACGGCTGCTCGAGGAGGCGGCGCGCCGGCGGCCCTTCGCGCTGGTGGTGGACACCTTCGAGCCGCACGAGCCCTGGACGCCGCCGCGGAAGTACGTCGACCTCTACGGCGACCCCGACTACCACGGGCCCGAGCCCGCGAAGCCCTATTACGCACGGGTCGACAACTATCTCTTCGGGTCCGACCGCGAGGTGCTGCCGGCACGGATGCGGGCTCTGTACGCCGCCGAGGTGACGATGACCGACCGCTGGCTGGGAGTCTTCCTCGACCGGCTGCACGAGATGCGGCTGGAGCGCGAGACCGTCGTGATGCTGGTCTCCGACCACGGCTTCTATCTCGGTGACCACGGGCTCACGGGCAAGAGCTCGACCTACCTGCACCCCGAGCTGATCCATGTGCCACTGATCGTGGTCGACCCCGAGCGGCGGCGGGCAGGCCAGACCAGCCCCTACTTCGCCTCCACGCACGACGTCGGCCCCACGCTCCTTGCGCTGGCCGGTGTGACCGCCCCGCGGGTCATGGACGGCGTCGATCTGTCCCCGCTCCTCGGCGGAGGGCAGCCTCCGGCCCGCGAGCACGCGTGGGGCGGGTACGGCAACAGCTTCTATGTCCGCACGGATCGCTGGGCCCTGTTCGCCGAGAACGAGGGGCGGGGCTTCAACCTCTACGACAGGCCTCGCGACCCCGGGGAGGCCCGCAACGTGGCCGGGGCCCATCCCGAGCAGGTCGCGCAGCTGGCCGGCGTGGTGCGCCGCCGCGCGGGCCGCCTGCCGTCCTACCCCGAGACCTGACCGAACTCGAGCCGCGTCCCGACGCTGTTCTGGATGAACGCCTCCGGCAGCCTGTCGGCCAGCGCCCGCACGGCCAGCAGGCCGCTGCAGTGGGCGGGGACCAGATGGTCGGGCGCGAGCTCGACCAGCGCGTCGCAGGTGGGGCCGATGATCGGCTCGAAGGCGGGGCCGCTCAGGTGGAATCCGCCGACCACGGCGTGCAGCCTGTCGACGCCGGTGAGCCGCCGGACGTACCGCAGGATGTTGACGATCCCGGAGTGGCCGCAGCCGGTGAGGACGAAGAGACCGCGGCCGGCCACGTTGGCCACCAGCGCCTGGTCGTCGAGGATCAGCGGATCCGGGCGCCAGCCCCCTTCGCGATGGGCCTCGTGATGGGGAAGCCCGTGCTCGAAGGATGTTGTGCGGTCGACCTCACCGGTCACCAGGAGCGACCCGTCGAGCAAAAAGGACGGCTGGCGCTCTTCGGTGATCTCGAAGCCCGCGCCCTCCAGCGCGGAGCGGCTCGTGGTGGGGAGCATGATCGGCTCCTTGCCCGGGAGCGCGATGCGCCTCTGAGACCAGAAGTCGGGGTGGATCAGCACCGGGACGTTGGCGCGCCCGAGCTCTCTCACCAGCCCGTCCATGCCCGTGGTGTGGTCCCAATGGCCGTGGCTGAGCACAATCAGGTCGACGTCGCGCGGCGAGAGCTCGAGCCGGCGCATGTTCTCGACCATGCCGTCGGGTGTCACGCCCGTGTCGAACAGCAGTCGCGTCTCGCGGCCGTTGCGCGTGATGGTCACGAGGGCCGAGAAGCCGTGCTCGGCCCGCAGGGCGTCACCGGCCAGGGCGGGCCCCCAGGGGGAGCGCCGGGCCGGCCCCTCGTCCTGGAGGAGAAGGTCGGTCGCGTTGTCGATCAGCGTGGTGACCGTCAGCGAGTCGACGGGCTGAAGCGGGACGGTCTCCATGTCTGCGGCCGAACCGTACGCCCGAGCGCGGCCACACGTCTCCGCCACGAGCACGAAACGGCCCCGTCCACGTAGCGCGCGTCGAGGCTCGCCGCACTTCCTCCACGATCAGGCGCATTCCCGACTGACACGCGCTTGGAGATCCAGACCGCCCGATCAGGGCCGCTACCCGCCGTAGCGGCGCTCAGTCCTCCTTCGGACCACTGGGAGCGGGTCAACCGCAGGCCGGGCGGTGAGTGACCGAGCTCAGTCGAGCGCGCCGGCGGGCAACACGTACCGAGCCGGCGCGCGCGGCGCGGGCCCGATCGGACCGCTGACCCGCGGGCTATGCAGCCCCCGTTTGGACGACATGCCGGCGGCCGCCTCGGGCTCGCCTGCATGGTCGAGGATCCAGGCCACCACCGTGGCCGAGTCGGCCCCCGCGGCGACGATCGCCGCGCGCTCGATCACCGTGCCGCCGGACGGGTGGCGCCGCGACAGGCGGCTCAGAAGGGCTCGGATCTCGTCGTCAGTGCGCATAAGGAGGACTCTAGTCCCAGGCGAGCATGACCCCGGCGGCCCGCGGTGATGGCCCGTGGAACAGCGACGGGCGGGACCTGCAGGGCCAGATGCAGGTCCGAGCGGTGGGTTCAGTAGCCGGCTACCCGTGTACTTCCTCGAGCAACTCGCGTCGCCGTGTCTCTTCGGACCTCGGTATCCGCCGGGCGATTACTGAAGCGCTGCCAGGTGGGTACGCGCCTCCAGTTGCTGCTCGGAGGGATCGCGCAGCGAGAAGGCGAACAGCCACAGCGCAGCCTTCTCGTCCATCGCCAGGTCTTCGGCCGCGTCGATCGAGTCCTCGATGTCGCCGAACGCTGCGCCCGCCTTGAGCTGCTCCGTGACGGCATCCCGGTAGCTGGTCAAAACCGACGGTAGGTGGGTCCCGCTCATAGTCGGCCCCCCTTTGTGTGGTCCCGTCGCTGCCGTGACACGTCAGCGTCGGTCCCATCGGGAAACACCGATTATCACCCAGACGGCGAGCCCCACACAAGATGTCGAGCGGTTCAGACAAGTTGGGGGGCAGGAACCTTCCCGGAAAATGCGGGCCTTTCGCGTCCACCCCGACCTAGGAGGAGTACGCTCCACGTACACGCTGCTACTGGGACTCCTGCGTTTCCTCTCCCGCTTGTGGTGCATACACCCGCCGAGGACGCGCGGATCGAAGGTGCCCTATGGACATGCAGCACGAAGGCGTCGGGTCGAGCCCGATGATCTCGACCGCAGCGGTCCAGCTCCTCCGTGAGTACACCGGTCGAGGGCCTACGAAGGCTAAGACCTTGATCAACGAGGACCTGGTGACGATCGTGCTGGCAGACACGCTCACGAAGGGCGAGCAGAAACTGGTCGGCAACGGTCTCGCTGACCGCGTCCTCCAACTACGCCACGACTACCAGCAGACGATGCGCGGCGACCTCGTCGCAATTGTGGAACGGCAGCTAGGTCGCAGGGTGATCGCCTTCATGAGCCAGAACCACATAGACCCCGACCTCGCGGTTGAGGTGTTCGTCCTCGAACCTGCCGAAGCGGAGTAAGAGAGAGCGAGCGCCCGCGAGAGTCGAGCCAGCATGGCCTACCCGAGCCCGTTACTGGTGGCCGCCCAGGAGTCGGACGCCACCTTGCACCTGCGTCTTGCGGGGGAGTTCGACCTTGCGGCGGTCCCGCTGGTTGAGGAGGCCCTCGACCGCCTTTCCCGAGCACCCGTCCTAAGGCGCGTCGTCTTCGACCTAAGGGCCGTCTGTTTCCTCGACCCGGCAGGCCTGCGGACGATCCTCCGGGCCGACGCGCGGGGGCGGGCGGAGGCCTTCGAGGTCGTGGTCGTACGACCGCGCGGCACAACAAGCCGCGTCTTCACGCTAACTCGCGTAGGCGAGCAGCTCAGCATGGTCAACGAGCCGGAATCCACGTGACAAGCACAACCGGCCTCAAGGACGACCGCTTGCCGCCTCGGCGAGGATGATCACTTCCGCCCCATCGACCTCCGGGCAGGTCGGCTTACGAGTAGTCTTGGTGAAGAGGCCGGCGCGGTCTGTACCGCTCGTTGGGTCTTGCTTCCTCCTCCCCTCGCGCGGCTCCTGAGAAGGAGGCAGCGGGAGGTTTCGACCATGGCGAGTACCGGCGATCCAAGCGGGGGCCCGGTTCGTCGCGTCGCGATCCTGGCCCGTGTCGGTCAATTGCGTCGCGGAAGGCGGCCCCCGGACGCGGCTCCCCAGGCCCTTGCGGGGCACGAGCGGCGTATCGAAGCCTTGGAGGAGCGAATCGACCAGCTTGAAGCGCTCCTGGAGGGGCTGCAGGACGCGGTCCATCGCGAGTCCGTCCGCGAAGAGGGGCGGATCGAGGCGCTGGAGAAGAGCACCGAGCCGTCGGAGATGTCCCGTGCCCTGAACCGGGATGCTCGCGAGCGCGGCCTCTGAGCGCGGCCTTCATCGGCCACACGTCGCGTCTCGCCGCCGCCGGACGGCTTGCGAATCCGGTCAGGACAGACAAGAAGGCCCGCAGAATGCGGGCCTTCTCTCCTGCAGCGAACGGCCTGGTCGGCGGGTTCGGGAGCGCCGTCTCCAGCTTCTGCTCACGTACCAGTGGGACGCGACCCGAGTCGACCACCGGGTGATCGTGGGGCCACCCCAGCGGGTCTATGAGGCGGCTCTGCGGGCCGACCTTGCGGAGGCGTTCAGCCAGAGCGCGGTCGCGCGTGCGCTCGTGGGGCTGCGGACGATCGTCGAGCGTGCGGTGAGAGCCATACGCGGCTGACCCTGGCCGGCATGCGCGACCACGGCCAGTACGTCCTGCTGGGGGAGGATCCGCCGCGCGAAGTCGCCTTCGGCATGATCGGCCGCTTCTGGGCGGGCGCGCCTGTAGCCTCCTTCCGCGAGTACGGACCGGTCCGTACGCTCGTCTCGTACGAGACCCGCACGCAGGCCACCGATGACTCGGCCGGCCGGGCTTTCCTGCGCTATTGGCGGGTGGCCGGGCCGCTGGCCGGGTTCGTGCTGCGGGCCCAGCTCAAGACGATCGCCAAGGAGGCGGAGCTGCACACATGAGCCATCCGGTCACATTCGACGTCGACTATCCGGACCGTCCACTCAACCGGGTCTCCACGGCCTTTCGCATCTTCGCGGTGATCCCGATCGCGATCGTGCTGTGCAGCATCGTCGGATACTCGACCGGCTACTCGGAGGGCAGCGGGGAGGCGGGAACGGTCGTCGTCACCGGCACCGGGCTGCTGGCGGTGCCTCCGTTCCTGATGATCCTCTTCCGCGAGAAGTATCCGCGCTGGTGGTTCGACTGGAACCTCGAGCTGCTTCGCTTCACCAACCGCGTGGGGGCGTACGTGGCCCTGCTGGACGACCGCTACCCCTCGACCGACGAGCACCAGTCGGTCCAACTCGACTTTCCCTATCCCGACGTGCCGCGCGACCTCAACCGCTGGCTGCCGCTGGTCAAGTGGCTGCTCGCCATCCCGCACCTGATCGTCCTCGCCATC
Source organism: uncultured Thermoleophilaceae bacterium (assembly GCA_963821275.1). Classification (GTDB taxonomy): domain Bacteria; phylum Actinomycetota; class Thermoleophilia; order Solirubrobacterales; family Thermoleophilaceae; genus JACVRW01. The sequence continues at coordinate 75,393 of CAWGDF010000013.1, read as the reverse complement.
CTCTACGTGGGGGTGTTCTTCGTCCTGATCGCCGCGTGGTTCGTGATCCTCTTCAGCGGCCGCTATCCGCGTGGCCTCTTCGGGTTCGTGGTCGGCGTGATGCGCTGGCACAACCGCGTGGTGGGCTACGCGCTGATCCTCGTGACCGACGCCTACCCGCCGTTCAGCCTGCGGCCGTAGTCCGTCGTCCTGCATTGCTGCCCCAGCAGGGGGTCAGGGCAGGACAGCCCCCGGAATCGGGCCCGGGAACCGCATCAGGCCTCTAGTGCGTCAGCACCACCCCGAACCAGACCACCAGCAGCGAGGTGGCCGCCAGCGACAGCGAGATCAGCCGGCTGCGCGGTGAGGCGATGTGCAGCCCGGTCAGGACGAGGGCCAGCACCAGCAGCGCGAGCTTGGCGTGCAGCGTCTCGTCCTCCCAGCGCACGAAGTGCGACGCCATCGCGATCCCGGTGACGAGCAGGACGACGATGGCAATCGCGCTGGCGATGCCGAAGCGGCGGGCCACGCCGAGCATCAGCCCCTCGGGCTCTCCGCGCAGCACCGGCACGATCGCCACCACCAGCATGATCTGGCCGCCCACGAACAGGGCGAGCGCCAGGACGTGGAGGTAGCGGACCAGCTCCCACCACATCAGGGCCTTCTCATGCGCAACCCCTCTGACGGGCTCGGCTCGGGGAAGTTGGCTGGGTGCACGCGCAGGTCGTGCACCAGCAGGCGCAAGGAGAACCCGCAGGCGAGAAGCAGCCCGACGAGCAGCGCAGCCTCCGCCGGCCGGTGGTTGCGCGCCAGGCCCACGACGGCGACGAGCGCGGCGAGCGCCACCAGCATCACGGCGATCACCCGGTGAAAGCGGCCCGCCTCGGAGTGGGGCCAGGGATCGAGCGGGCGCACGATCTCGCGTCCGCGATCGGAGTCGGTGCAGCGCTCCTTGATGGCGCAGGCGTTGCAGACGTGGGCCTTGGCCCGGTAGCGGACCAGCCGGCGCTCGTGGTCGAACTCGTGGGGCCAGAGGTGCTCGCCCTCGGGGCAGACCCATACGTCGTGGTCGTCGTGGTAGTCGAAGCCGGCGGTCCGGTAGCGCAGCGAGCGCCGGTGCGTGTGAGCCGACAGCCATTCGAGCAGGCCGGCGCCCACCAGAAGCGCGAGCGAGTACCCGGCCGCGAGCAGTGCCTCGGCGCTCATGTCACCCTCGCGGCGGCGGCCTCCTCGGAGCTGACCTCCGCCCCGCCCTCGGCGGCCTCGATCTCGGTGAAGAGGATGTCCTCGGGCTCCTCCAGGGTGACCCGCTTGACCGTGTGCCGCACCCCGATGTAGGCGATGTAGAGCACGGGCAGCGCTCCGCCGACGATGAACACGACGTCGCCCGGCAGGCGCAGCCACTCGAGCAGCGCGTTGGTGTCCTCGGTGAGGAAGCGCAGGTCGCGCGCCTCCCAATAGCCGTCGTTGACCGACTTGTACAGCTGCGCGATCCCGAGGGGCAGCAGCGTGGCGAAGCACATCCAGGCCAGGCCGATGTTCGTCGACCAGAACGCGATCCGGGCCCACTTCTCCGGCCATCGCTCGGCGGGGATCAGATAGCGCAGGCAGAACATCGCCAGCCCGATCGCGAGCATCCCGTAGACGCCCATCATCGCCGCGTGCCCGTGGTTGGCCGTGAGCGCGGTGCCGATCTCGTAGTAGGAGACCACGGGCAGGTTGATCAGGAAGCCGAAGATGCCCGCGCCGAGGAAGTTCCAGAAGCCCACCGCCACCAGGAACATCACCGCCCAGCGATGCGGGAACGGCGTCCGCGACTTGGACTGCTGGGCCGCCCCGAGCTGCAGGAACGACCACGCCTCGACGGTCAGGAACGTGAGCGGGATCACCTCGGCGGCGCTGAAGAAGGCGCCCAGCGCCATGTGCTCGGCCGGCTCGCCGGAGAAGTAGAGGTGGTGCATCGTCCCGATGACGCCACCCAACGAGTAGAGGATGATGTCGAGGAAGACGACGGTGAGCGCGACCTTCTCCCTCACCACCCCGAGCAGCACGAACATGTAGGCGACCATCACGGTCGTGAACAGCTCGAGGAAGTCCTCCACCCAGAGGTGGACGACCCAGAAGCGCCAGAACTCGTTGACCGTGAAGTGCTGGCCGGTCTGGGCGATGAGGCCCACGGCGTAGAAGGCCGGGATCGCGAGCGCGGCCAAGAAGAACAGCCAGGGCATGTTCGCGGCGTGCTCGCGTCGCAGGCGCGTGCGCAGGACGCGCCAGAGCATGAACACCCACACGAACAGGCCGATCGAGAGGAGCACCTGCCACACCCGGGCGAGGTCGAGGTACTCGAAGCCCTGCAGGCCGAACCAGTTCGTGGCCGCATCGCCCAGCAGGTCGTGGACGCCCAGGAAGGACCCGATCAGCGTGCCGAAGACCACCACCGCGAGCGCGCCGAGCAGCAGGAAGGCCAGCTTTCCCTGGCCGCGCGGCTCGCGCCGGGCGATCATCGGCGCGAGGAAGATCCCGGCGGCCACGAAGGAGGTCGTGACCCAGAAGAGGGCCAACTGCACGTGCCAGGTGCGCATCAGGTTGAAGGGGAGGAGCTCGGCGAGGTTGATGCCGAAGAAGTTCGCCAGCTCGGCGCGGTAGTGCTGTGAGGCGGCGCCCACGAAGACCTGGATGACGAACAGCGCCGCCATCACGAAGAAGAACCACGCGCACGCACGCTGGGCCGGCGTGAGGGCGACGTCGCCCGGGGTGCGGAAGGACAGCGTGGCCTGCTCGCGGCCGTGCCAGCCGAGGATGTTCCAGCGCCCGAACGCGGCGAACAGCAGGCCGATCCCGCCCAGCAGGGCGATCAGGGACAGCACCGACCAGACGACGACGTTGGCCGTGGGCTCGTTGGCCACCCGCGGCTCGGGTGGCCAGTTGTTCGTGTAGATGTAGTCGTGGCCGGGACGCTCGGCGGCGCCCGCCCAGGCCGTCCACCCGAAGAAGGCGGTGAGCGACGCCAGATCGCCGCGGTCGGTGATCAGGTCCGACGGCAGCCCGTGCTTGGTGCTCGGCTCGGAGAAGAAGCGGGAGTAGTAGGCCACGAGCCGCCGGTGGGCGGCGGCCTGCGGCCCGCTCAGCTCGAGGACGCCCGTGCGACCGTCATAGCGGTTGGTCCGGAAGTCCTCGATCGTGCGCTGCACAGCGCGGTCGGATCGCGCACCGCCGTAGCTCCTGCGGACCTGGTTCGCCGCCCGACGCAGGTAGTCCGCGGTGTAGTCGGGCCCGAGGTAGGCGCCGTGGCCGAAGACCGAGCCGTACTCCATGAGGCCGCGGTTGAGGAAGACCTCCTGGCCGCGTTCGATGTCGCGCTCGGTGTAGAGCAGCTCGCCGGCCGGATCGACCACCCGCTGCGGAATGGGCGGCTTGGCCTGGTAGGTGCGGTAGGCCAGCAGCCCGAGGACGAAGAAGCCGAACAGCACGACCAAGGCCACGGCCTGCACCCAGGTCTTGGAGACCAGCAGGTCCCTCCGCTCTCCGGCCAGCGTGCACTCCCCTCAGTCGCTCACGAGGCGGATGAAGTCTCCTGGGTCTGAGCCTACCCTCGCAGCGCCAACCGCTCAATTGCGTAGTTCTCCGAAGCGCCGTCCGGAGTCGGCCCGGATGCGGCGGAGCCGCGAGCGCGCCACCCTCGGCCCGTGCGTGTACGTGTGCTGCTGGCCGGCGGGAGGGCCGACGCCCCGGAGCTGAACTTCGCGGGGCCCGAGATCGAGGTGATCGGCCGCGTCAGCTCGCTCGCGCACGCCGAGGAGGCGCTGAGGGCGCTGCAGCCCAGCGTCCTGGTCCTCTCGGCCGAGCTCGCGCACCACGAGGGGCTGTGCTCGCTGCCCAGTCTCCGGCGCGCCTCTCCGGGAACCGCGATCGTCCTTCCGCCCGCCGGCGAGCCGGGCCCGCGCGTGGTGCACGCGATCCGCATGGCGGCGGGCGACTTCCAGCGCCGGCGGGGCGATGACGGCCTGACTCTGCGCGAGCGCGACATCGTCTCGCTGATCGCGCTGGGCCACACCAACCGCGAGATCGCCGAGCGGCTCGTGCTCAGCCAGCGGACGGTGGAGACCCACCGCGCGCGGATCCAGCGGCGTCAAGGCTTCGAGACCCGCGCCCAACTCGTTCGCTGGGCCCTGGACCAGGGACTCGTCGAGCGCTGACCGCCGGGCCGCATCGAGCCGGGCTCCGTACTTCTCCGCAGTGGACGGCGGCAGTCCCCGGATGGCGGCCCAGGGCGCAGGCCATACCGTCGTCCGATGACCGATTTTCGCGTGGTTATCTGCGGCGGCGGCATCGCCGCCGCCGAGGGCCTGCTTCGTCTGCGGCGCCTCGCCGGGGACTCGGTGCGGATCGACGTGATCGCCCCGAACGACGACCTCGTCTACCGGCCGCTCGCGGTGCGCGAGCCGTTCTCCTTCGGGGCGCCGAGCCGCTACCCGCTGCGGCGCATCGCCGCCGACTGCGGCGCCGAGTGGACACGTGACACGCTCGACTGGGTCGATCCCGAGGCCCAGGCCGTGGGAACCGGCGACGGCAAACGGCTCGAGTACGACGCGCTGCTGGTGGCCCTGGGAGCGGGGCAGGTGGACGCCTACGACCACGCGGGGACCTTCCGGGACGCCGAGGCGGACGAGGTCTACCGCGGCGTGGTGCAGGACGTGGAGGAGGGCTACACGTCCAGCCTGGCCTTCATCCTCCCGGTCGGGCCGGTGTGGCCCCTTCCGCTCTACGAGTTGGCCCTGATGACGGCCGAGCGCGCGACCAGCATGGGCATCGACGACCTGGAGCTGACGCTGGTCACGCCCGAGCTGCGTCCGCTGGCCATCTTCGGCTCCGCGGCCAGCGACGCGGTCAGCGACCTGCTGGCGGGCGCCGGCATCAAGGTCTTCAGCTCGGCCCTGGCCCAGGTGCCCGCGAAGGGCCAGCTCCTGATCCAGCCCCAGGGCGTCGAGCTCCATCCCGCACGCATGATCGCCATGCCCAGGGTCACGGGCCCGGCGGTGAAGGGCCTGCCCGGCGGCGGCGCCCAGGGCTTCGTGCCGATAGACCAGCACTGCTGCGTCCCGGGCACGGGCGGTCGTGTGTTCTGCGCCGGTGACGCGGCCGCCTACCCGATCAAGCACGGGGGCCTCAGCTCGCAGATGGCGGATACGGCGGCCGCCTCGATCGCGGCCCGCGCGGGGGCGGGCTCCGAGCCGGAGGCGTTCCACCCGCTGCTGCGCGGCAAGCTGCTGACCGGGTCCAAGCCGCTCTACATCAGCGCCCGGGTCGTGGGAGCCGAGGGCTTCGAGTCCGAGGTGCACGAGACGCCGCCCTGGCCGGCGGACGAGAAGGTCGTCGCCGCGGAGCTCGGTCCCTACCTGGCCGGGTTGGACACCGAGCAGTCGGCGCACGTCCGATGAATACGTAATCGCCCGCAGCAAGGCGCCGGACTCGTACGGATGGCGGCGCCGGCCCGCCTCGCGACGATTGTCGCCCCAGATCTCCAGCGAAAGGGACCAGCCATGAGTCGGTTGTTCGTTGTCGGCGGCATCATCGCCAGCGTCGTTCTGATCCTCTTCGGAACAGGCTCGATCGTGGTAGGAGCGACGGGCCGCAGCGACATTTCGGACAAGCTCGAGGCGGAGAGCATCACCGGCAGCCCCGACATGACGCCCCAGGCCATCGCCAAGGCCGCCGGCGAGGCTGGGCTCGAGAACGTCGAGCTGCCTACCTGCAATGTCGCCGACGAGGTCGTCGACACCGGAGGGAGGCGAAGTGCTTCGCGGAATACATGCGCATCCATTCACTCGAGGCCACCGGGGGCAAGACCTATGCGCAGATGCCGCGGTTCGCCACCGCCGACGGTAAGGGGACCGACAACGCCGGGGAGGCCCAGAAGCGCCCGGACGGGTCACCGATGGACAACCCCGCCCGGAGCATCTGGGTGACGGAGACCGCGCTCGGCACGGCACTGAACGTCTCCTTCTTCGCACAGCAGGTCGCTCTGTTCAGCATCGTCATGGGCGTCGCGCTGCTTCTGACTGGCATCGGCTTCCTCGTTCTCACCCTCGGTGCCCGCGGCCGGGCACGCGTCCAGGATGAGTCGCGGGAGGAGCGACCGGCGGTGGTCGGCACATAGCGGCCCAGCGGCCGGCGGGCGGGGCGGGAAGCCGACCCGCCGCGTGTACGCTGCGCCCTCGATCGGTGACGAAGCAGACGCCCATCCGCCTCGGCGAGCGTGAGCTCAGTCGGCTGCTCGAGGTCGGCCGTGTGCTGGTCTCGGAGCTCGAGCTGGAGAGCGTGCTGCAGCACGTGCTCGAGACCGCCCGCGAACTTACGGGGGCGACGTACGCGGCGCTGGGGATCCTCGACGAGCGCAAGCAGGAGCTCGAGCGCTTCCTGTCCGTGGGGATCGACGAGGCCACCCGCCGGACGATCGGCCCGCTTCCCCGCGGCCGCGGCGTGCTGGGCGAGCTGATTCGCCACCCCCAGCCGCTGCGCCTGCCCGACGTGACCCAGCATCCGCGCTCCTTCGGCTTTCCGCCCGGTCACCCGCCGATGACCACCTTCCTGGGCGTGCCCATCCTCATCCGGGGGGAGGCGTTCGGCAACCTCTATCTCGCCGACAAGTCGGGTGGCGGGCAGTTCGACGACGCCGACGAGACCTCGGTCGTGGTGCTGGCCGAGTGGGCGGCAATCGCGATCGACAACGCCCGCCTCTACGACCGGGTCGAGCGGCGGCGGGTCGAGCTCGAGCGGGCGGTGCGGGGCTTGGAGGCGACCGCCACCATCGCTCGCGCGGTGGGCTTCGAGACGGATCTGGAGCGGGTGCTCGAGCTGATCGTCAAGCGCGGCCGGGCGCTGATCGAGGCCCGGTCGCTCTTCGTGCTGATCGACGAGAGCGGCGAGCTCATGGTCGTCGCCGCCGCGGGCGACGCTCCGCCGGAGGTGATCGGCACGGTGCTGCCCGCCGTCAGCGCGGTGGCGTTCTCGACCCTTGCGACGGGGCGCACGGAGCGGATCCCCGATCTCACCGACCGGGCCAGCCACGGCTTCGAGCCGCTGGCCACCGACGCACGCTCGGCGTTGGTGGCGCCGCTGGGCTACCGCGGCCGAGCCCGCGGCGTCGTCATCGCCTTCGATCGGACGCAGGACGGCCCCCAGTTCAGCACCGAGGACGAGCACGTGCTCAGCTCGTTCGCAGCCAGCGCGGCCATCGCGATCGCCACGGCGCAGTCGGTCGAGGCCGAGCGCCTCCGCCATTCGATTCGCGCATCCGACGAGGAGCGCAAGCGCTGGGCGAGGGAGCTCCACGACGAGACCCTGCAGGAGCTGGGAGCGCTCAAGGTCAGCCTCGAGAGCGCCCGGCGGGCGCAGCGGCTCGAGGTGCTCGACTCCGCCGTCGGGGGCGCCCTGGAGCAGATCGACCTGTCCATCAGGGGCCTACAGAGCCTCATCACCGAGCTCAGGCCGGCGGCGCTCGACGAGCTGGGGGTCGAGCCCGCCGTTGAGGCGCTGCTCGGGAGGACGGCCTCGATCACCGGCCTGGCGATCGACGCCCGCATCGAGCTCGCCGAGAGCTCCGCGACGAGCGTCGACCTCGACCTGGCCACGGCGGTCTACCGGCTGGTGCAGGAGGCGCTGACCAACGCGGCGAAGCACGCGGGGGCCGAGCGGGCCTCGGTCGAGATCGTCGAGGAGCAGGACGGCATCAGCCTCACGGTCACCGACGACGGGAAGGGTTTCGACCCGGACCGCGCCGACGGTGGCTTCGGCCTGACCGGCATGCGGGAGCGGGTCGCGCTGGTCGGCGGCCGGCTCGCGATCGAGTCCACACCCGGGCGCGGCACCACCGTTCGCGCCAACCTGCCGATCCGCCAGGGCGGGCAGCCGCCGCTGCGGGCGGCCCCGTGACCGTCTAGCTCAACCGGACCGCGGTGGCGCCGCCGCCGACGTCGAGCTCCACGTGGATGCCCCCGCGGGGCCGCTCGATCTCGCCGTGGTGAAGCGCGAGGTAGGGGGCGAGGTAGTGGCCGGCGACCTTGCTGGGCGGCCACCAGAGGGCGTGCTCGGAGACGGCCCAGTCCTCACCGCGCCCGCCCGAGACCTCGGCCCGCAGGTAGCGGGGCGTGCCGCCCGTCAGCAGCAGCCCGCGCAACACCGGCCGGAAGGGCCGGGGCTCGACCGGCGCGCCGGCGCGAGCCGCGATGGCCTCCGCCGCGGCGTCGGCCTGTTGGGCGGCCACGCCCCCCTGCTTTATGGGGCAGGTCGTGGCGTCGCCGGCCGCGTACACGTCGTCCAGCCCTTCGACGAGGCCGTTCGAGTTCACCGGGATGAATCCCTCGCCGTCGTGGGGAACGCCCGACGACCGTCGATCCCTCGAGCCGGGGCAGGCTGACCACGCGGTCCGCCGGAAGGGCGTCGCCCGGCACGGTGACCAGCGCGCCCTCCTGCGCCTCCACCGGCACACGATCGGTGTGGAGGATCACTCCGCGCCGCTCCAGCAGCTCGCGCACGGCGGCCGAGGCGCGCGCGCCGAAGAGCTCCAGCGGCTCGCTTTCGCTTGTCACCAGGTGCAGCTCCACCTTGCGCAGGCCGCGTTCGGCGACCCGGGCACCGGTGAGCAGCGCAAGCTCGTAGAGCGGCAGCGGCCAGGTCGTCGCCGCGGGAACCGCGAAGGCCACCCGCCTGATGCGGCGCTCCTCGAGCTCCCGCAGAACCGTCCGGAACCGGCCCGTGTAGCCGGGCCCGGTTACCGACACGCTGCCGGGCACCGCTACCGCGGGGCGCGCGCCGACCGCGAGCAGCAGCAGCTCGTAGCCGAGCGATCGCCCGTCCCAGGTCACAAGGAGCCGTTCCGCCGGCCGGATCTCATGGACGCCGGCGAGATGCAGCACCGCGCCATGGTCCTGGACGATCTTGACCAGGTCGTAGCGGTGGGCCTGGCCGATGCCGAACGGCTCCGCCACCGCCAGCGGCCGGTAGGCGAACACCGGCTCGGGCGCGATCAGCTCGATATCCACCCGCTCCTCGGCGAGCGCGCGCAGCGCGAGCAGCGCCTCGAGGGCGGCCACCCCGCCCCCTACGACCGTCACCCGTGTGCGCTCGTTTGGCATCGTGATCGAGGCTGCCAGCGCGGTCGCTCCGGCCGCATCGGGACAAGCCCCGCTATCGGGGGCCGTGGTTTGCCGCAGGCCCGCTCGGTCAGCCCTGCTCCACCCCGACGGTGGCAGCGAGCGCGAGCATCAGCGCCGCCCCCGCGAGTGCGCCGGCCAGAGCGGCGGCGCGGCCGCCGCGGGCGAGCGTCTGCGGCAGCAGCTCGACGGCCACCAGCGAGAGCATCGCGCCGGCGGCGAAGGCCGGCACCGCGCCGAGGCCGGTCGCCAGCGCCGTCGCGATGCCCGCGAGCGCGAGCAGCGCCACGTCCATGCCTGCCGCTACCGCTCGATCAGCTCGTTGTCCAGCGCGTAGCGGACGAGCTCGGCCCTCGTGGAGAGACCCAGCTTCTGCTGGATATGGGCCCGGTGAGTCTCGACCGTGCGGACGCTGAGGTGGAGCTGCTGGGCGATCTCGTTGTTGGTATGGCCCAGGGCGATCAGGCGCAGCACCTCCACCTCGCGCTCGGTGAGGTCGCCGGGTGGACCGCTGGGGGTCAGGGGGGCGGCGGCCATTCGCGCGCCCAGCTCCGGGTTCAGCCAGGTGCCCCCGCCGGCCGCGGCCTGGATGGCCTGCACCAGCTCGGTCCCGGCGGCCTGCTTGAGCACGTAGCCGCGTGCCCCGGCCTGCAGCGCTGCGCGCGCGAACGCGGGGTCCTCCTGCATGGTCAGCACCACCACGACCGTGTCGGGTGAGGTCTCGGCCATCTTCGGGATGGCCTCGAGGCTGGAGCCGCCCGGCATGTTGAGGTCGAGCACCAGCACGGTCGGCTTGTGGCCGAGCACGTAGCGGGTCGTCGAGTCCACGTCGCCGGCCTCGGCGACGACCTCGAAGCCGTTCTCGGCCTCGAGCAGCATCCGCAGCCCGCTGCGTACGACCGGATGGTCGTCCGCAAGCACGATGCTGATCGTGTCGGGCTTGGTTGTGGGCTCCTCCACGGTGGCGACCCTATCGGCGCTAAGCATCGATCCGCACGCGGGCAGGGTCATCCGCTCAGGTCACCCAACCCGGTCCGTAGTCACCACGGACAGCCGCTGGGAGCCGGCCGCGGAGACGGCCGGCGCCGTCGGCAGCGCGGGATAGGCGGCGGACCCGGGCCGTGTGAGCCGGAGCCGCCGGGCGCGCCGGGCGGCCGGCGGCCCTTCGGTACCGTCGAGGGGTGAGCCAGGAAGGACCCGCAGAGCGCCGGCGCCTTGTGCGCCGGATCGTAGGCCTGTTCTCGCCCTACCGCGGCCGGACGGCGCTGATCCTGGTGTCCATCGTCGTGACCTCGGCGCTGGGCATCGTCAACCCGCTGCTGATCCAGGTGGTCTTCGACGATGCGCTGTTCGTGGAGGGCGGTCCCAAGCTGGGCCTCCTGTACGCGCTGGTGGCGGTGATGGTGGCGATCCCGCTCGTGCTCGGTGCGCTCGGCGTCGCCCAGACCTACCTCACCAACTGGGTGGGCAACCGGGTCATGCAGGATCTGCGCGACCGCCTGTACGCACATCTCCAATCGATGCCGCTTGCCTTCTTCACCGGCACGCGCACCGGCGAGATCCAGTCGCGGCTGGCCAACGACGTGGGCGGCGTCCAGACCGTGGTCACCAGCACCGCGTCGTCGATCCTGTCCAACGTCGTGACCGTGGCCAGCAGCCTGGTGGCGATGGTGGTCCTGTCCTGGGAGCTCACGCTCGTCTCGCTCGTGCTGGTGCCGGTCTTCGTCTTCGTCACCTGGCGGGTCGGCCGGGCGCGCCGTGCGGTGACCGCCCGCACGCAGGAGTCGATGGCGGAGATGAGCGCCATCACCCAGGAGACGCTGTCGGTGTCCGGCATCCTGCTGGCCAAGGTCTTCGAGCGGCGGGCCGACGAGATCGAGCGCTACCGCCAGGCAAACGAGCGCCTGGCCGGCCTGCAGGTGCGCCAGCAGATGACCGGCCAGGGCTTCTTCGCCCTGGTGCAGGCGTTCTTCGGCATCACCCCGGCGATCGTCTACCTCGTGGCCGGCATCACGCTCGCCGGCGGGACCGGCCCGCAGATCAGCGCCGGGACCATCGTCGCGTTCACTGCGCTGCAGACGCGGCTCTTCTTCCCGATCATCTCCCTGCTCCGCGTGTCGGTTGAGGTCCAGTCCTCGCTGGCGCTGTTCGAGCGGGTCTTCGAGTACCTCGACCTGGAGGCCGAGATCGTCGACGCGCCCGACGCGGTGGCGCTCTCTCCGGGCTCGGTGCGCGGCGAGGTTGCGCTGCGGGACGTCAGCTTCTTCTACCCGGAGAGCTCGCCGCTGGACGGCGGAGCCGCCGCCGACGGTGCCGGGCCGCCGTCACGCCGGCGCGCCCTCGACCACCTCTCGCTCACGATCGAGCCCGGGCAGCTGGGCGCGCTGGTGGGCCCCAGCGGCGCGGGCAAGACCACCGTCTCCTATCTGATCCCGCGCCTCTACGACGCCAGCGAGGGAAGCGTGGAGATCGACGGGCTCGACGTCCGCCGGATACGGCTGGCGTCGCTGTCGGAGATCGTCGGCGTCGTGACCCAGGAGACCTACTTGTTCCACTCCAGCGTGCGCGACAACCTGCTCTACGCCAAGCGAGACGCCACGCAGGAGGAGCTCGAGGCGGCCGCCCGCTCGGCGCTGATCCACGACCGGATCACAGAGCTCGACGAGGGCTACGACACGCTGGTGGGAGAGCGCGGCTACCGCCTGTCGGGGGGCGAGAAGCAGCGGGTGGCGATCGCCCGCGTCTTCCTCAAGGATCCGCGCATCCTGATCCTCGACGAGGCCACGTCGGCGCTGGACACCACCAGCGAGCGCCTGGTGCAGGCGGCTTTCGAGCCCCTGATGAGGGGCCGGACCACCCTGGCGATCGCGCATCGCCTGTCCACGATCTTCGCGGCGGACGTGATCTTCGTTCTCGACCGCGGCCGGCTCGTCGAGCGGGGCACGCACGCGGAGCTGCTGGCCCGTGGTGGCCTCTACGCGCGGCTCTACCATGAGCAGTTCCAGGACGGCTTGGTGGAGGCTTCCTGCGCCGACGGGGTCGTGCTCTCCAACGGCGGTGTCGTCCACACCGGCGCGGCGGCCTGACGGGGGCGGCCCCCCCTCAGGTACTCACGGCCTCGAGAGCCCGGCCGCGGTTGAAAGTCAGGAAAGCGCTGTTCAACCGGCCGTCGCGCACGTCGGCCACCCAGGCGGCCTGCGCGGCGACCGGGGCTCCGCTGAGCCGCCCGCGGCCGCGCAGCTCGACCAGCGCCACCAGCACGCCGTCGTGCTCGGCGACCCACTCCGGCTCGATCTCGAACTCCTGCCAGACGTCGGCGTGCCGCTCCCAGTATTCGCGCACGGCGGCACGACCGTAGAGGACGGTGCCGTCTGGCAGCTCAGACAGGTCGAGCTCGACGTCCGGGCTCAGCAGGTCCAGGCCATGCTCCAGCCCGCGCGCGGCCGCATCGGGACCGAGCGGGCGCTCCTCCGCCGTGATGGTTCTGGTGGGGGCTCGCGCTCCTCATCCTGCGCACATGATCGCTCCGCCGAACTGCTGCGGGTATGGGGGAGTTCCCCCCAGTAGGGGTGCGGGGAGCACGTAGGGGAGATGGGGCTGGCCCCACCCTCGAGCGGCGCCGGCATGGCTGTGAATCCGGCTGAATCGGCGGCCGCACTGACCTCCATCCCGCCGGCGCAGGTGGTCGACGCGCGCCCGCGGTTGGCAGGCCCCGCACGGGTCAGCGGATCGCCCTGGCCTGGGGACCGGCGGCTAGAGCGCCAGCTGGGTTTGCGCCCGGCGGGAGGCTTCCAGAGCCGCCCCCGGGTCGTGAAACCACTCGAATCGGCACGCACGGCCGTCGCTCACCGTCCACAGAAACCCCATGCGTCGCTTCAGGCGCACGTGGCTCACGCGCCCCCGTCCCCACCAGGTGCCGATCACGAGCACGCGGCAGGCGTCGAGCTCGACGCACTGCTCGACGTCGATCCGCATCTCGACGAAGCTCTCCTGAACCTTGCGCACGGCCCTGCGAAAGGCGGGGAGCCCTTTCCGGGTGCCGGGCTCGACGGCTCCGTCGGGATTGACCCACTCGACGCGGGCGTCCAGCAGACCGGACCGCGCCGGGCAACCGCCGATGTTCCAGTCGCGGTGGACCCGTCGCACGAGATCGACGTTCCCCGGCGACATGGCTGGTCCTTCAGGCGACCGCCTCGAGCGCCCGTCCGCGATTCATCGTGAATCGCGCCCTGGCCACTTTGCCATCGCGGAGGGTGGCCACCCAGGCCGCGGGAGCCTGGACGTTCACGCCGCTCTCGCGGCCCTGGGCGTGGCACCGGACCAGCGCCACGACCACGCCGCGCCGCTCCTCGATCGATTCCGGCTGCATCTCCATCGCCTGCCAGGCGTCAGCGAGCGACTCGCAGTACGCGCGGACCGCGGCGCGTCCCTTGTAGACCGCGCCGTCGAGCATCTCGGACACGTCGAGCTCGATGTCGGGGCAGAGGAAGCTCAGCCCGTCCTCGAGGCCGTCGGCGCCGAAAGTGGCGTCGAAGAGGCGCTCCAGCTGCTCGCCTGCGCCGGTGGTCTGGGTGTGGGCTCCGCTCCTCATCGTGGGTCAAGCATCGCCCGGCAGCGCCCGCGGGGGTATGGGGGGTTCCCCCCTACTGGGGGGTGGGGGGTGGGGGCCTCAACCGCCCACGCTGAGGCAAGATTCCGCTTTGGAATGCGGATTCTGAGCTGGAACGTGGCCCGTCGGGTGTCGCGGCTGTCGGAGCAGGCGGCCGTGATAGCGGAGCGCGAACCGCACCTGCTCGCCCTGCAGGAGGTGACCGAGCGCACGGCGCCGCTTTGGAGAGCGGCCTGCCGCGTCCTCGGACTCCGGCATGTCCGGATCTCGCTCGACTGGGCCGATCCTCGCCGCGAGCCCGCGCCGAGCCGCCGAACCGGAGTCCTGCTGGCCTCGCGGACCCGGCTGGGGGAGGCGCGCACCACGATCGGGGTCCCGTGGCCGGAGACCGTGGTCGGCGCGACCACGCTGGCCGGCGGTGAGATTCAGTGCGTGCACGTGCCAAACGCCGCCAACGGCTGGGTGAAGGTACGAACACTGGAGGCCATACGGGCCGCCTTCGAGGCGGCTCCACCAGGCCCGCGGGTGCTCTGCGGCGACCTGAACACGCCACGGCGCGAGTCCCTGGCCGGGGAGGTGCTCTCCTTCGCGCGCGACTCGCGCGGGCGGCTACGTGAGGACCGCGGCCTCGAGTGGGACCGGGCCGAGCTCGGAGTGGTTCCCGGGCTACGCGACCTGGGCTACGCGGACGCATTTCGCAGCCTCCACGGCTACGCGAGCCCGGAGCCCAGCTGGACCTGGCAGCGGATCGCGGGGCACGCCGGCGGCTGGCGCCTCGACCACCTGTTCGCCTCCGCGGAGCTGCGGCCGACCGCGTGCGTCTACCACCACGCCTGGCGGGAGGCGGGCCTGAGCGATCACTCCGCGCTCGAGGCCGACCTGGAGCCGCGCTGAGCTTCCGTCTTCCGGGAGCAGACAATCGCCACGATGGCGGTCGCGCGTCAGCTCGTGGTGGCACTGGGATGCGTCGCGGTGGCCGGATGCGGGGCTACGGAGCGGGGGCCGGACGCGACCGCGACGGCCGAGGCGTTCCATGCCGCAATCCAGCAGCGCCAGGGCGGGGCGGCCTGTGCGCTACTGGCCGAGGGAGACCCGAGCACGCTGGAGGAGGAGGCGAGCGGGCCCTGCGACGAGGCGATCCTCACGCTCGGGCTGCCTGATGGAGGCGTGGCCGCCGGCGCGAGCGTGCACGTGACCAGCGCCTCGGTCTCCCTGCCGAACGCTTCCTCAGGCACAACGGCCTTTCGCTCGCCTTCCTCCTGCTCTTCCTCGGGGCCCTGGTGCTCCAGGCCGTGGCGGGGCACGCGGACTTCAACGAGGACCAGGATCGCCACGGGGACGCGCGTATCTCGATCGGCCGCTACGTCACGTCGTCGGAGGTCGCCACCGCGGTCATGGAGAACTGGCAGTCCGAGTATCGAGTCCAAGAAGATCGGCGAGGCCCGGAGGGGATCGGACCAGGAGCTGCTGCTCGTGATGGCGGTGATCTGGATCGGAAGCTGGCTTGCCCAATCGTTGACCGGAGTGACCGACTACAACGCCGAACGGCTCGACCATCATCAGGACGCGGTTTCCTGGGGGGAGTACCTGACGCGACCGGACTTCTGGGAGAAGACTTTGCAGAACTGGCAGTCGGAGTTCCTGGCGGGGCTCCGCACGAGGCCACCGGCGTGGAGGGTTGAACCCACCACTCAACCGACCTGCGGCCCGGACAGCCGAGACCGAAGGGAGGCTATCTCCGTCACTGCGGCGCCCACGTAGGCGCTCCGGGTGGCCGCTATCTCCTGCTCGAGGTCGGCCATGTAGGCGGAGTTGTTCGCCAGCCCCTCGATTGCCGCAAGCGCGCGCTCGGCCTGTAGCTCCTGAAGGCGAATGTGCACCTCGGCGGCGATCATCGGGTCTCCTCGGGAGAGACCCGGAAGCCGAGGCCCTTATTCCCGGGAGAGGGGCATCGGGTGATGATCGCCGGGACACCACAACCCGTGGCCTGATCCCTTCTGCCCGGCCCCGATCCGGCCGAGAGGGCCGCGATACTCCCCTCGCCTCGCGGTTCGAGTTACGCGAGGCCCCGACAGGCCATGGAAGCGCAGAGGACTCCGCCGCCCGATCAACGGCTCCACGGAATGGTGGAGAAGTCGCTGTTCGGACAACCGATCACGCCAAGGCGCGCGGCACGGATCATCGCGACCGCAACCGTGTCCCTGACCGTCGCCGCCGGCCTGGCCGTGTGGCTCTTCGACCACAAGGAATTCGACAACCTGAACGATGCCCTGTGGTGGTCGCTGCAGACCGTGACGACGGTGGGCTACGGAGATATCGTGCCGAAGCAGACCGCCGGGCGCTTGATCGGCGCGGTGTTGATGTTGAACGGGATCGCCCTAATCACGGTTATCAGCGCCGCGGTCACGGCGACCCTGATCGAGCAGGCACGCCGGCTCCGCTCCGACTCGGAGGAGCAGGTCCTCGCCAAGCTGGAGCAGATCGAGGCCCGGCTCGCCCAGATGGAGCCCGGCGGGTCGGCGCCACGCGAGGACCGTCCGTAGGCGTGTCGCGCATCCCGTCGGGAAGCGATGATGGCTCGTCATGCCCGATAGCACGGGGGCCGGTGGATCCGGGGCGCAGGCCGGCGCGACGGTCGTTCTGCTGACGCTGGCCGCGGGCCAGTTCCTGATGACGCTCGACACCTCGGTGATGAACGTCGCCATTGCGACGGTCGCCGAGGACGTCGGGACGGACGTGACCGGCATCCAGACGGCGATCACCCTCTACACGCTCGTGATGGCGACCCTGATGATCACGGGCGGGAAGGTCGGCGCCCTGGTCGGACGCAAGCGGGCGTTCGCCATCGGGTGCGTGATCTACGGAGCGGGCTCGTTCACGACGGCCATCTCGCCGTCGTTGCCGGTGCTGCTCGTGGGGTGGTCACTGCTCGAGGGCGTGGGTGCCGCGCTGATCCTCCCAGCGATCGTTGCGCTGGTGGCGGCCAACTTCCGGCCGGAGGGGCGGCCGCGCGCGTACGGCCTGGTGATGGCGGCGGGGGCGGTCGCCGTAGCCATCGGGCCCCTCATCGGCGGGCTCTTCACGACCTACCTGAGCTGGCGGCTGGTGTTCGCCGGCGAGGTGCTGATCGTGGTGCTGATCCTCGCGCTGGCGCGGCGGATCGAGGACGAACCGCCGGGGCGGCGCCCGCGGATCGACCTCGTCGGCGTGGGGCTGTCGGCGGCGGGCCTGGGCCTGGCGGTCTTCGGGGTGCTGCGCTCGAGTGTCTGGGGGTGGGTCACGCCCAAGCCGGACGCACCGGAGCTGTTCGGGATGTCGGCCGTGCTCTGGCTGATCCTCGGGGGGCTCTTCCTGATCTGGCTGTTCTTCCTGTGGGAGTCGCGGCTCGAGGAGCGCGGCGCCGAGCCACTGGTGCGCCCGTCCATCCTCCGGAACGTCCAGATGATCGGCGGCCCTGCGGATGTTCTTCTTCCAGTACTTCGTCCAGTCGGGCGTCTTCTTCGTGGTGCCGCTGTTTCTCTCGGTCGCGCTCGGGCTGTCCGCGATCGACACCGGCGTCCGCCTGCTGCCGCTCTCGATCACGCTGCTCATCGCGGCCGCCGGAATCCCGCGGTTCCGCCCGAACGCCAACCCGCGCCGCGTCGTCCGGCTTGCGCTGCTCGCCATGTTCGCGGGCACCGTCGTCTTGCTCGTCGCGATCGACGAGGACGCCTCGGCCGAGATCGTCACCGGACCGCTGCTGCTGCTCGGCTTGGGGATCGGGGCCCCTGGCGTCCCAGCTGGGGGCGGTCACCGTGTCGGCCGTGCCCGACGAGCTCAGCCCGGAGGTTGGCGGCCTGCAGAACACCGCCACCAACATCGGAGCGTCGCTGGGAACGGCGCTGGCAGGGTCGGTCTTGATCGCGAGTCTCACCGCCACTCTGGTCGCCGGCATCCAGCAGAACCCGGCGGTCCCGCCCGAGGTCCGTCAGCAGGCCGAGCTGGAGCTGTCCAGCGGCGTCCCCTTCCTCTCGGACGCCGACGCCGAGTCGGCGCTCGAGCAGGCCGGAGTGAGCCAGGAAACCGCCGCGGCGATCCTCGCCGAGAACGCGAGCGCGCGTCTGCGCGCGCTGCGAGTCGCGCTGGCGATCATCGCGGTCGTCGCCGCCGCGGCACTCTTGTTCTCCGGCGGGATCCCGACGCGACAGTCCCGATCGGAGGACGCCGGCGCCGGCCGCGGGCCACCCGACGGCGCCCCGGCGCAACCCGCCTGACCGGGCGAGGGCGCCTCCGTAATTCTCCGCACGGTGAGGAGCTCGAAGCCGCTCAACACCCGCCGAACCATCCCGACCACCGTCCGTTTCGAGCGTTGCTATCTGTGCGATTCTCGCCGCTCGCAGGCCGTGCTGTCTGCGGCCCCAGGCGTGCCGGAATCCGCGTGAAAGCGGCTGGTGGGCACGTCGCCCAGGCAACCCGGGCCGCTTACTCGCGTGGTATTTCGGCGTTGGAGTAGTAAGGCGCCTCGAACGGGAAGTCGTCGGCGACCCAGTGGCGCAACGCGCGGAAGAGCTTCTGGTAGTAGCCGAGCTTGTAGGCATCCGGCGTCACCCACCAGCTCACGTCGACGTCATGGGCGAGCCGGTGCTCGGAGAGCTCGGTGCGCCGCCCCATGGGGTAGAGGTAGCAACAGCCGAGGTACCGATCTGCGCTGTCATAGACGGCGTACGCGAAGGAAGTTCCGTCGCGGAACTCGAGCTCGTGCCAGACGAGGTCGACGTAGTTGAAGTCTTCGCTGACGGGTTCGGTCGGCCAGCCGCCGCCCCGGGTCTTCTGGATCAGCGCGATGCTCGCGTTGATGCCCCGGACGTCGTCGGAGAGATGTTCCCGTGAAAGCGCTCTCGCCGCGAGGTCCTCATAGGTCAGCAGCTTCGGGGCGGTGAACTCGGGCGGCAGCTCGAGCTTCTTGATGAGCTTGCTGTAGTCCATAGGCGCTAGTCCTCGGTCCGTGCCCGGTCCCGCGCCTGGCCATGCGGCGCCGCTTGGTTTGGCATGGGTGTCATTGTGGCTAGCGTGCCAGCGCGCCCGCTCGCTGCATCCACGAGCAAGGTCAGGCGCAGCTGCTCGCCGCAGGAGGGCTACATCGGAGTGCGCGACCCGCAGCTCCCGGCCCCGTATCTCGCGAGCGGACACTTTCTCTGAGCTAGCCCAGGATCCTGGGATGGTCGGCCGCCGGCTAATGACGAATGATGTGACCGCAAACTCCAGAGAGGAAGGCGCGAAAGCCGTGTTGGAGTTGAGCATGTGGCACTGGCGACGCACCACACGTACGAGCTCTCGGCGGCGGCTGACGAAGAGCGAGGCTGAGTCCAGGGTGCCGCTGAGCGATCCCCTGATGCCGGCCGGAGTGTGGCGATGACCGAGCATGCGGTGGTGATCGCCGGAGGAGGTCCGACAGGGCTGATGTTGGCGGGCGAGTTGGCGTTGGCGGGCGTTGACGTCGCGATCGTCGAGCGGCGCGCCAGCCAGGACCTCCCCGGCACGCGCGCAGGTGGTCTGCACTCACGCACCATCGAGATCCTCGATCAGCGCGGAATCGCCGATCGGTTCCTCTCGGAGGGGCAGGTGGTCCAGGTCGGGCAGTTCGCCGGGGCCCCCTTGGACGTCGGCAGCCTTCCCACCCGGCATCCCTACTCGATCGGGTTGTGGCAGAACCACATCGAGCGCATCCTTGCCGGCTGGGTCGACGAGCTCGAGGTGCCGATCTACCGCGAACGTGAGGTCACGGGATTCGCGCAGGACGACACCGGCGTCGACGTCGAGGTGTCCGACGGCGCGTCGCTGCGGGCGGAATACCTCGTTGGTTGCGACGGAGGACGGAGTCTGGTCCGCAAGGCGGCCGGCATCGAGTTCCCCGGGTCGGATCCGACGACCAGCAGCCTGATCGCCGAGGTCCAGATGGCCCAGGAGCCGGAGGAATGGGGCATCCACCACGACGCTCTCGGCCAGCACGCCCTCGGGAGGGTGGACTACGAGATCCGCGACGGCGAGGTGGTCTACGCGGATAGCGGACCGGTGGGCGTCATGGTGACCGAAGCACACGTCGGACCCACGACCGAACCCACTCTGCGCGATCTCAGCGACGCGCTCATCGCCGTGTACGGGACCGATTTCGGGATCCACAGTCCCACGTGGATCTCCAGGTTCACCGATATGACTCGGCAGGCCGCGGCCTACCGCGACAGACGAGTCCTGTTGGCCGGCGACGCCGCGCACGTGCATTCCCCGGACGGTGCACAGGGCCTCCAGACCGGTGTGCAGGATGCGATGAATCTGGGATGGAAGCTGGCCCAAGTGGTCAACCGGACATCTCCAGAAAGCCTCCTGGATACCTACCACGCCGAGCGTCACCCGGTCGCTGCCCGCGTGCTCCGCACCACGATGGCGCACGTCGCGCTCCGCCGCCCAGACGAACGCACGGAGGCCTTGCGCGACACCATTGCCGAGCTCCTCATGGCGGACGAGCCTCGCCGGCGATTCGCCGCGATGATGTTCGGCCTGGACATCCACTACGACCTCGGCGAGGGGCACCCGCTGCTCGGACGCCGCATGCCCGATCTCGACCTGGTCACCGACGAAGGCCCGCTGCGGGTCTTCGCCCTCCTGCACGATGCCCGGCCGGTGCTCCTCAACCTCGGTGAGGCCGGCGGCTTCGACATCACTCCATGGGCAGATCGGGTTCAGTTGATCGACGCCGAATACATTGGTACGTGGGAGCTTCCGGCACTCGGGGCGGTCACTGCTCCCGCCGCCGTGTTGATTCGGCCCGACGGATATGTGGCCTGGGTTGGCGACCTAACCCAGCTGGGCCTCGCTGACGCGCTCACCATCTGGTTCGGACCGCCTACTGCGGCGTAGAGGAGTTCTCATGGACCTCACCAACGGTTCGGCGATCCTCACCGGCGGCGCTACGAACTGCAATCCCTCGGTTCGTCCGGGAACGGCTCGCCGCGGAGCGGGTCGTGATCGAGGGCGCGCTCCTCGTTGTCGCGAAAGCGTGGCTCGTAGTGGGCGAAGAAAACCTTGCCGACCAGCTCACGGCGGCTGCGTACGCCGGTCTTCTCGAAGATGTTCTGGAGGTGCTGCTGGACCGTGTGGGGGGAGACAACGAGGAGCTCGGCGATCTGGGCGGTCGAGTCGCCCCGAAGGACCAGCCGGGTGACCTCCTGCTCGCGCTCGGTAAGGCCGTAGGCCGACATCAGAAGTGGCGTGATCCGCGCCGGGTGCGCCGGCTCGACGATCACCGCCGCTCGCCGCGAACCCGAGGCGACCAGCGAGGTGCCGTGAAGGACGACCCAGGTCCCCGAGCGCGAGAGCACACGGGCAAGCGCGACCTCGCCCCGGATCGTCGCGGCTCTCCGCCGTCCGCAGCGCCCTGCCGGCCACGGCGTGAACCGCGGACGGCAGCCTGCCCGCGTCCCAGTCACCGTCGGGGAGGTCGGAGAGCCACTGCTCGACGCCGGGCGTAACGGACTCGACTTCCCCCTGCTCGGAGAGGACGACGAGCCCCGGGGAGTCCGGCCATTGGGGATCCCGGGCCTCGCCGACCAGGAGCCCGGTGCGCGCTCCCCTCGCCAGATCGGGTCCGATCGCCTGCAGAAGGGCCTTGTCCTCGCTGTCGAACAGCGGCTCGCCCGGCGCGCGATAGAGACCGACGGCGCCCCAGACCGCGCCGCCGGTCCGCAGCGCGGCGATCATCTCTTGGTCGCCGCCCATCGCCATGTTCATGTGCCAGCTCGGGCTCGATGAGGGATCGCCTCCGGTCGCCTCGTGCAGAGTCGAGATCCCGGATTGCGAATGCACCACATCGGAGATCTGGTTGACGTCGTCGCCGTAGTACTCGTGGCGCAGCATCTTGGCCGGGTACTCCGGCAGCCCGTCGTGGTAGTGGCTCGTGATCAGAAGCGACCCCGGGTCGAGGGTGTACCAGCACGGCTTGTCGTAGTGGGAAACGGCCGCGTCGAGGACCTCGGTGCACTCTCGCCAGAACGTCACCAGGTCGTAGCCACACGCGGAGAGCTCTGCGATCCGCTCGGCGGCGCGCTGGTGCACGTACGGGCCCATGAGCGGATGCTACGCCCGCTCGGCCGCAAGCGAAATACCACCTTTCTGGGATAGGCAGACGGGCTCTTGAGGCCTACCTTCGCGCCTCAATGAGACCGGGAGCGCGCACGCCAGAAGAGCTCGAGACGCTGTTCGAGGACGCGTTCGTGATCCGCGACCGCGAGGCCCTAGCCGAGCTGTTCGAGGATTGCGCGATGCTCGTCGACGGGTTGCGTGAGGCACGCGGCGGAGACCAGATCGCGCGGCTGGCAGGCGACATGTGGGAAAGCGACCTAACGTACCTCGCTGAGCCGGCCCGCGTCCTCCAGGCGCGCAACACGGGGCTGATCCTTGCCAAGCGGGGCATCAACGTCGTGCGCCGCGGAAGCGACGGCGCCTGGCGCTATGCGATCGCTCTCCTGTCTCGCGACGGCGCGACCACAGAGGAGGACCAATGACGCAGCAGACAAGTCAGATGACGGCGCTGGCCCCGCTAGCAGTTCCAAGCGACGAGGGCGAGGCGCGCTGGTGGTTCGGCACGCTCGCCGTGATCAAGACCACGGCGGCTGAGACCGGTGGCCAATTAACGATCATCGAGGTTACGAACCCCCCGGGGTTCGAGGCGCCGCTCCACGTGCATCACCGCGACGACGAGGGGTTCTGGATCCTGGAAGGCAGCGCCACCTTCGAGGTCGGTGACCGCACGATCGAGGCAAGCGCGGGCGACTACCTCTTCGGACCGCGCGACATCCCCCACCGCTACAGCGTCGGCGACTCCGGCGGCCGGATGCTCTTCCTCATGGTCCCCGGGGGCATGGAGGAAGTGGTCCGTGTGACCAGTGTGCCCGCCGCAAGCCGCACCCTCCCACCGCCCCCCGACGAGGAACCGGACATCAACGCCATCAAGGCGATCGTCAAGGAGCACGGCTACGAGCTGCTCGCCTAGTACTCGAACACCGCGGACTGGAAGCTCGAGCCGCGACGGCCAGGAGCGGCGCAGGGCGGAGCGCCGTTCGGCGGCTCCTAGCACGGCGCCGGGGGCGCCGGCGAGCGGCGCCCCGAAGTGGGGACGCCGCTCTTGGCGCTTCGCGCTCAGGCCGGCTGCGGTGCGCCGGTGAGGTCGCCGGCGGCCAGCTTGGAAACCTCGAACACGGTCACGTTCGCGCTGTCGAGCGAGAGGCCCGCCTCGTCGTAGGCCTCCCTCAGCCGCTCGGAGAGGAAGCGCTCCCGCGCCTCGTTCGAGTCCCAGATGGTGATCACGCGCATTCCTGGCTCGCCGGGACCCGCCACAAGCAGCCGTGCGCCTTCGGGCAGAACCGGCCCCGTGGTGCGCACGTGCGCCATGACCTGCTCCATCTTCTCGGGGGTCAGGTCGGGGTGCTCGAGGATCTGGCAGTACGCCATCGCCTGCTCCTTTCGTTGCCTTCCCGCCTCAGTCGCGGGCTAGGGACCAACGTAGGCTCGGGACCGTGGCGGATCTTCAGTGCAATTGCCGATTCGCTACTGAATGCGCTCGCGCGCCCAGGTGGCGAGCTGCGTGCGGTTGTCGAGCCCCAGCTTGGTCAGCGCGTGTCGCACGTGGCTCTCCACGGTCCGGACGGACAGGTGCAGGCGCTGGGCGATCGCCTTGTTGGCCAGGCCGTCGGCCACCAGCTCGGCGACCTCCAGCTCGCGACCGCTGAGTCCCGAGGGCGACGCCGGCCGCGGAGTCGAGTCGCCGAAGGCGAGCGCCACCGCTTGGTTGACGGAGAGGCGGGAGCCCTCGGACCACACGCGGTCCGCGTCCGGGCCGACGCCGGCCTCGGCGGCAACGCGAGCGCGGTCGAGTCGCTCGCGATAGAACGGCGGGAACACGCCGCCCACTCGCGCCCGCAGGGCCACGGCGGCCGCCGCCACCTTCAGGGCGTCCTCCGGGCGCCGGCGCGCGATCACGCCGGCCTGTCCGATCAGGGCCACGGGGAGCAGCGACGCGTCCCGCGATGGCCGCAGGAAGTCGACCGCCGTGCGGTAGTGGTCGGTGGCGAAGGCCGGATCGGACGCGGACGACTCGGCGATCATGCCGAGCCACATGTGACAGGTGCCCTGGCCCCATTGGTCCGCCTCGGCGACGTACAGCTCGAGCGCCGACTCGATCAGCTCCTTGGCGCTGTCGACCTCGCCGGTCATCACGTACGACATCCCGAGCACGGCCAGGGCGCGGCCCTCCCCAATCCGAATACCCAACTCGTGGTGTAGGTCCCGGCTCACCGTCAGCTGCTCTCGGCCGGCGTCCACCGCGCCGCTGAGCGTGGCCCACAGACCCTGGAAGAAGCGCGTCCAGGCCTCGAGCACGGGGTCGTCGAGTCGCGTGCTCAGCTCCCTCGACTGAGCCAGGATGCGATCCGCCTCGGCGAACTCGCCCAGCATCGCGGCGAACTGGCTCGCCGCGATCTGCGTCTCGACCCGGTAGCGGTCCTGGTCGTCGCAGCGCTCGAGCAGCAGCGGAGCCAGGCGAGCCCCGTCGGCCTGGCCGAAGCGGAAGAACAGATCGCGGGTGGCGCCCATCACCCGGGTTCCTGCGCATGGGTCCGCATCCACCGACCACTCCAGGGCCGCGCGCACGTTCTCGTAGTCGTCGTCCAGCCGGTTCACGAACCATTGCTTGCCGGTAGCGCGCCATTCCTCGCGCGCCAGGTCCGCAAGTGAGGCGAAATGGCCGAAGTGGCGCTCCCGGGCCGCCTCCAGTTCGCCGGCGTCGGCAAGCAGCTGGTGGGCGAACTCGCGCACCGTCTCTAGCAGCCGGTATCGCGTCCTTCCCCGCGGGCTCTCCATGACGGCGACGAGCGACTTGTCCACCAGCCGGGCGAGCACTTCGAGCGACAGCGCGGGGCCGAGCGCCGAGACGGCGTCGCCGTCGAAGCCGCCGACAAAGACGGCGAGCGTGCGGAGCGCACCCTGCTCAGCGGGATCGAGGAGCTCATAGCTCCACTCGACGGCGGCGTGGACGGTTCGGTGGTGCGCGGGCGCCAGCCGGCCTCCGCCTCCGAGCACGCCAAGCTGCGTCTCGAGGCCGGCGAGTATCTCCTCTGGTGACATGACGCTGACTCGCGCCGCCGCGAGCTCAATGGCCAGCGGCAGCCCGTCGAGACGCTCGCACAGACGAGTGATCGTGGCGTCCGTGTCGGCACCGGGCAGGAAATCCGGCTGGCGCTGCCGGGCTCGCTCCACGAAGACGCGGTAGGAGTCCTCGGCCCCGAGCGGATCGACGCGCCAGATCGTCTCTCCGTTGACCTCGAGCGGCTCGCGGCTCGTGGCCAATATCCGGACCCCGGCGCACGAGGTGAGCAGATCGGCGGCGAGCTCGGCAGCCGTATCAACCACGTGCTCGCAGTTGTCGAGGACCAGCAGCAGGTCGCGGCTCACGAGGTAGCGGCGCAGCGCGGAGGTTGGGGTGCCTTCCCGCGGGGTGAGGACATCGAGCGTCCGCGCCGTCTCGGCGGCCACGTCGGGTATTCCGCCGCCGGCCGTCAGATCCACGAGCCAGACGCCGTCCGGGCGTCGACCCGACTGAGCCCTGGCGAGCTCGAGCGCGAGCCGGGTCTTACCCACACCGCCCGGGCCGGTGAGCGTCACGAGCCGCGTCCTGCGCAGGGTCTCACCGATCGCCGAGAGCTCGCGCGCGCGACCTACCAGCGAGGTCAGCGGCTCCGGCAGGTTGTGCTCGACCGCCGCGGCGCGTGACATGGTCGTAGCCATTGCCGCGACGATCGTAGCCCCAGCCCCAAGGCCGAAGAGCCCGACGCCCGGGGTACTGGGGACTGGCTGGTGAATCCCGGACCGCGGACCACGAACAGCACGCTGCGGCCCCTCACGAATCCGCTGGCGGTCACCGGGAAATCACGGGGATTCGGGCACCCAATGGGCACCCGGCCCAGTGCGCGTGCGTCCGGTTCGGACCGCAACTACGCTCATTTGCTTGCCGGCAAATCCGGGGGGAAGTACCGGCATAGACTGGCCTCATGCAGCAAGCGGCATTCCGCGGGCTGATCGCCCGCGGTCGAGATGCCGAACTGGCCATCCTCGGTAGCCAGCTCGATCGGGTTCGCTCCGGCGTTGGCGCGGTCCTGCTGATGGAGGGCGGCGCCGGAATGGGCAAGAGCCGGCTGCTCGAAGAGGGCGCGAGGATCGCTGGGCGCATGTCGTTCAGGGTCGGCTCCGGCGCCGCCGAGCCAGGCGAAGGCATCGTGGAACTGGCTCCGCTGATGGAAGCGCTTTTCGGTGGGGACCCGCCGCTCCTCGACCGGAGCGCCCTGCGAGATCTGCACGCACTTCCCGAGCAACGCTATTGGCTACTGCAGGACCTTCAGGCCCTGCTCGAGCGCGCCGCGCTCCAAGGGCCGATGCTCGTCTGCCTTGATGACCAACACTGGGCCGACAACGGGACCGCCGCGGCATTGCGCGCGCTTCCGTCACGGCTCAGGGCGCTTCCCATCGGCTGGATGATCGCGTTTCGCCCAGAGCAGGGCTCAGGCCGGCTCTTGAGCGCGATTGAGTATCTCGAACAGGACGGCGCCGAGAGGATTGAGCTGGGCCCGCTCGATGAGGCGGCGGTCTTGCAGGTCGCGGTCGACACCTTGGGGGCAGAGCCCGATGACGCTCTGCGCACGCTGATGAGCGGAGCGCATGGCAGCCCGTTCCTGCTGACGGAGCTCCTCGCAGGGCTCCGCGATGAGGAGCTCGTGCGGATCGACGAGGGACAGGCCGAGCTCACCGAGGCGCGGCTCCCGCGTCGGGTGGGAGACAGCATGCGAGAGCGGCTGCGGGGAATGTCGGAGTCCGCACGCGAGGCGGCGATCGTGGCGGCCTCCCTGGGGCGAACGTTCTCGCTCGACGAGCTCGCGAGGATGCTCGACCGGCCGCCGTCGCCCCTGCTGGCACCGATCGAGGAGCTGATCCAATCCGGCGTGCTGCTCGACAGTGATGAGCGGTTCGCGTTTGGGCACGACATCACGCGGGACGCGGTGCGTGTGAGCGTCCCCGTGTCCGCGCGGCGCGCGCTCGATCGTCAGGCGGCCGACGTGTTGTTAGCGGCCGGAGCTGCCCCTGTCGAGGTCGCCACACAACTCGCGGCGAGCGCCGAAGCGGGTGATGAGGTTGCGATCGCCACCCTGCTGAAGGCTTCCGATGCTCTGTCGGTGTCGGATCCGGGAGCTGCGGCCGACTTGAGCCGGCGGGGACTGGAGCTTGCCCCGAGCAGGCACCCGTTGCGCGGGCCGCTCGCGACTCAAACCGCTGTGTTGCTACACGAGGCCGCTCGAGTCGAAGAGGCGAGAGCGTTCGCGGATACCACTCTGCGCGAGGCGCTTCCAGCCGAGCAGGAGGCGGACGTCCTGCTCAGCATCGCCGGAATGTTTGGGCTCTCGCCTGACGTGCGCGTCGCCGCAGACCGGCAAGCGCTCGCATTGGCGGACCTGCCACCCGCCCTTCGAGCGCGACACCTCGCGTGTTCGGTCCACAACCTCACGGTGGGCGGCCGGTCGGAGGAGGGGCTCGCGAACCTTCCACAGGCCAAGACCGCAATCGGCAGCAGCGGGGACGCGGACGCCGCCTTCATGCTGGATCTCGCCGAATCTGGACTCGAGGTGGCCGCGGGAAGGTTCGTGCGCGCACTCGAGTTGGCCGAAGCTGCGTCCCGATCCGGCTCCGCCAAACATGACTACGCACGCGAGCGCCTCACACAGGAGTGGCGCTGCGAGATCATGATGATGCTCGACCGTGTCGAGGAATCGCTCGAGTTGACCGCTGACGGCCTCGCCGCAGCGCAGCGCGACCAACAGGGCTGGGCGCTGCACATCTTCGAGACTTGGCGCGGCAGGCTGCTTTTCCAAACGGGAAGACTTGAGGATGCCGCCGCGATCCTGGAGGGGCAGCTCAGCCCCGACCAGGAAGAGGGCCACCAGAGCATTCTCGATGTGGCCGGAGTGGTCGCCTTGGGACGCATAGCGCTCCACCTGGGTGACCGTCGCCGTCAGCAGAGAACGGCCGAGCTTGCCCGACTGATGCTCGAGCAGAGCCCCCCGAGCTTTCGCCGCAATGCCGCGTGGCTACTGGCGCTGCAGTCGATGGCCGAGGGCGATGCGGCCGGCGCACGAGCCTGGCTCTGCGCGCTCGGCGAGGAGGAGCGCAAATCGGTCATGCCCTTGTTTCCCCCGGATGGCACCGACGAGCCGCACCTCGTCCGGATCGCCATCGCCGCCGGGGACGATGAATTGGCAGCGAGCGCGGTCGCGTCAGCCGAGCGCCGCTCAGCACTGAATCCCGGCGTGCGCACCGCCGCCGCCACCACAGCGCACGCGCGCGGCCTGCTTGATGAGAGCGAGCTGGAACTCGCGCACGCTGCCGAGCTCTTCGAGGGTGGCCCCCGGCCCCTTGCGCAGGCCTCTGCGCTCGAAGACCTGGGGGCTGCGCGGATAAAGCGTGGTGCCACCGAGGAGGGGGTCGGGGTGCTCGACCGGGGGCTAACTCTCTACAGCGACGCCGGAGCTGCTTGGGACGCCAGGCGGGTTCGTAGCCGCCTGCGTGCGCAGGGGGTACGCCGCCGCTTGGTCAGTGTGCCGGATCGCCCAGAATCAGGCTGGGATGCAATGACCGATGCACAGCTCGGCGTCGCTCGGCTGGTGGCTCAGGGCCTAACCAATCGGGAGGTGGCCGAGAAGTTGTTCGTTTCGCCCCACACCGTGAATAGTCATCTACGTCAGATCTTCGCCAAGCTCAACATCAACTCTCGCGTCGACCTGACGCGCATTGCCGTCAATCACGACTGAGAAACGCGTTCACGTCCTCGGCCGCCTCGGCACGGCGCTCAGGGGGTAGGGTCGAGCAGGATTCGCGCCACGTCTTGGGGGGCCTCGAGCGCGGCGAAGTGGCCGGTGTCGGGCAGGGCGATGTGGCGGGCGCCGGGGATAGTCTGGATGTTGGCTTGGCGATCGGAGGGTCGCGACCAGTCTTCGTCGCCGTAGACCAGCGTGACCGGGACGTCGATGCCCGCATAGCGCGCGCGGGAAGCGATCAGGCTCTCGAGGTTGCGGTAGATCGCTCTCGCCACCGTCGGGTATCCGGGGCGCCGGCCGACGCGACGGAGCTCGTCGAGATAATGGTCGGGCAGTTGGCTGGGGTCGTGCAGTCCGCCGCGCAGAATGCCCGCGAGGACCCGCTTTTCCTCAAGCCGGGCGATGATGGGGCCCCACGCCGGTAGGCGGACGTTCCCGATGACCAGCCGCGCGAGCAGGTTGGCTCGCTTGACGCCGTCGGCGAAGTCGTAGGCGTTGAAGGCGACGATCCGGCGCACCCGGTCGCGGAGGTCGAGGGAGGCAGTGAGCGCCACCGTGGCGCCCATCGATTCGCCGGCCAGCGTGACGTCCGAGAGGTCAAGCTCTTCGACCACCCTGACGGCCGCGGCTCGCAGCGCAGGCTCCTCGTAGCTCGCACCCGGGACGATGTCGGACCAGCCCATGCCGGGGAAATCGAGCGCGTAGACCGTGAACGCGTCGCTGATCCGCGGGATAACGAACTGGAAGTGATCGAGCTGCGTGCGCACGGTGTGCATCAGGACCATGGGCGGACCGCTGCCCACGCGCAGGTACCGCACGCGAGCGCCGCCGCTCAGCGCGACATCGCCAATCTCCCCGCCCTCGCACCACCCCTCGGTGTACTCGTGAGCTGCCCTCGGCACGGAAGTCGACATCGTGAAATCCGTGGTCGCCGTCTGATGGGTGGCGGTGGTCAATTCCATGCTGTCTCCCTTGCGGTTGGGGGGGTGGCGGGTCCGGTGTCGCTCTGCTCACTGATCCAGAAGGCGGCGAGGGACGTCCAGGCCGCCGCGTCCAACGCCCCCCGCGCCAGGCCGAGGCTGTGGGGGCCGTGCGCGAAGACATGGGTCGTGTGGGGAACGCCGTGCGCCGCGAGCGATGAGGCAAGCCTGTAGCTGTGCTCCGGCGGGACGTATGGGTCCTCGGCCGTGTGCCAAAGGAAGAACGGCGGCGACGGGGACGTCACCAGGGCGTCGAGTGACGTCGCTCGGCGCAGCTCGGGCGTCGCGTCGTCGCCCAGCAGGATCAGGCGAGCCGGCCGATAGCTCTCGGTCTCCATCGAGGTGATCGCGTAGCCCAGTACGGCGAAGTCGACCGCTTCGCTTGGATCGGCGCCGGGGGCGAGGGCGGCCAGGCCGCCAAGATGTCCCCCCGCGGAGAAGCCGATCACCCCGATGCGCTCCACGCCACCCTCGCGCAGGCGGCGAATCTCGGCCAGCAAGGCGTCCAGCGGCGCAGGGTGGCGCACCAACAGCGGGTAGCGGAATACGCTGGCTCGCACACCCACCCCGGTCAGCCAGTCGACTACCGGCTCGGCCTCATTGGGCGCATGCGCCGAATAGCCGCCGCCCGGCAGGACGATCAGGTGGGTTGCGAGCCCGGTCGACATTCTAGGTGCGTCTGGCCGGGTGAGATTCGACCCAGGCCCTCGTCAGCTGCAGGTACCGCTCGGCGCCGTCCTCCCAGGTGAAATGGCCGGTGTCGAGGATGTCGAGCTTGCTTTCGGGCAGGCGATCGTGCAGGAACGTGGCGTTGGACGGTGGCACCAGGGCGTCATGGCGGCCGGCGATGATCTGAACCGGCGTCCGGATGTCACCTAGCCTGGCGGCGAGGATCGGCAGGTCGTTCGGGTAGTTGCGCACGTAGGCCATCGACTCGACGAAGCGGTCGCCTTCATACGAGCTCAGGTAGTCCTCTCGAACCGCCTCGGGTAGCGGGTGTCGCTGGTTGTCATCGAGGGCTCCAGCGACGATGTCGCGGCCGTCGACGGCTTGAAACCGACTCGTGTCGGGCGCCTCGATGAGTTCCTTCAGGGCGCCCGTCACCTCCAGCGGAACCGAGGCGGCCCCGCTGCCGACCACGGCACTCGGGAACCGATCGAGGTCCTCTGCCGCTGCGAACAGCGTCGCTCCGGTTGCAACGTCCGGCCCGACGACGTGGGGGCGACCCAGTTCCCACTCGTCTATCAGCTCGAGCAGGAACGTCCCCATGGCGTGTGGGGAGTAGAGCTCCGGGCGGCCCTCGGACTTGCCAAAGCCCGGCAGATCGATGGCGACCAGCCGCGCGCTCTCGGCGAGGCGCGGCCAGATCGTCTCCCAGGCGAAGAGGCTCTCCGGCCAGGGGCTTAGGAGCAGGACGGTCTCTTCGCCGGCTGCATCGCTTTCGGCGCACCTGACGTCGAGGCCGTCGGCCTTGCGCTGCCTGGTTTTCATCTTGGTGGTGCTCGGCATGGAAACCGCGATGGTCGCCGGCGATGCCGCTGTGGGCATGGCATGAACGTGCCATTTCTTGCGCGCGGTGGTCAGCTCTGGGCGGGACGCCTGGCGTGATGCTGGATGTCGCCTTGGGCAACGGCGCGTACGGTGTGCGCCAGGGTCTCGGGGATGCCCTCCTCGGGCAGGTCCATCTGCAGCTCGACGACCCCCTGGTCGCGGCTGGTCATGTGCACCTCGCCGAACTTGCGGAACAGTTTCATGATGGGGTCGTTCACTGCCAGCACCGAGGCGCTGAAGCGCGCGATGCCCTCCTCGCGCGCCCGGGCCGCCAGGTCGTGCAGCAGCGCGCTTGCGAGCCCTCGCCCCTGCCACTCGTCAACCACGGCGACCGCGACCTCCGCGATGGTCGGGTCGTCGGGCAATCGGACGTAGCGGGCGACGCCGAGGCCCTGCTCCGTTCGCGGGTCGACGGCTTGGAGCGCCTCGCGTCCGTGGTGGTCGATCTCCGTGAGATACCTCAGCTGCGCGGCCGACAGTCTCGGGGTGGGGGAGAAGAAGCGGCGGTAGCGCGACTCCGGGCTCGAGCGCTCGAACGCGTCGAGCAGGCGCCCCTTGTCGTCGGGGCCGATGGGCCGGACGAGCACCTCGTCACCGCTCCTGAGCCTCCGCCGAATCATGCGACCGCGTCGGTCGGATACTCAGTCGGCAGGTAGTAGAGGTCGATTGAGGTCGAGGTCTCCTCGCCGACTCTGATGGATGCCATGAGCACACCTCTTCCGCTGGGCGGTTGCGTAGGGGGTGCCAAACGTCTCAGGCCAGGCTGCCGGCCCACATGGCACGATCAGGCGATTTCCAAGCGACGAACGTCGGGCTGACTCCTTAGCATCCTGGCAGTGGACCGGCACACGCCCACGGTCGCCGAACTGGTCCGCCACGCGGCGGAGGTGGCAGACCCTGCCGGGCGCGATCCCAAGGTCGCGCGACTGCAGGTGCAGCTGGAGGACGACGACGAGCCGGTAACCGCCGTCCAGAACCTCGAGGAGCGTCTGGCGCTGGCGGCCGAGGGCGCCGACTACGACGTGGAGGATCCCGGTGTGGCCGTCGCGACGGCGGTCGTGCTCTACCTCGCGGGAAGGGGCGGGCAACCCGACTACGACCGGGACCCGAATCAGCTGATTCAGCTCGCGGTCCGGAATCAGTGGCGCGGCGACCCGCCGCATTACGTCGCCGACTGGCTGGCGGCCCGCTGAGGCCGCAAACGCCATGTCGATCTGCCGGCCCGGGCACGTTCGTCAGTAGCGCTTCGCAACCAGGCGATAGTTACGAGGTATCGGCCATGGCTGTCCCGCCGGCTGCCAGACGCATGAGCGGAGAGTTGAAATCGACATCGTCGGCGGTGCGCGCAGCTCGGCTCGCGTTTCCGGCGCACTGATGCTGATACGCGGACCACGCGCGGTCGGCGATCCGAGCCTCGACCTCGGCTTCCACGATCACGGCGAGCTCGGTCGCGGCGCGCTCGATGCGCTCGCCGAGCTCGTTCGTTCCCCATTCCTCTGATGCAGCGAAGACGGACGTCGGAAGGACGAGCGCGCGCATGTAGGCGAACAGCGGGCGCATTTGATCGTCGATCACCAGGGCGTGCCGCGATGTTCCAGCGGTTGCAGCGAGGAGCACCGGCTTGGCCACCAGCAGGTCGTTGTCGAGCAGGTCGACAACCGACTTGAACAGTCCGCTGATGCCGGCCTTGTAGATCGGCGTGGACGCGACGATCGCATCGGCAGCAGCCAGGCGCTCGATCGCGGCTTGAAGTTGACCGCTCGGAAGTCCGGAGACGGTCGCACGCGCAATATCCACCGCGAGCGGCCCTAGCTCGACGATTGCCGCCGATGCGGGCATTCCGGATTCGCGAAGGAGGTCGAGACTCACGAGCAATGACGGAGGAACGCTAGCCGGGTTCAATGCAGGGCAAGTGGCTTCCAGATCCACTGCCCTGACACGGCCCTTTACGGAGCGCACCGCATGGGCGCGGAACCTCGCAGCGCCGGTCCGCGACTTCCTCAGCACGGAGTCCGCGAGTGCGCTGGTCCTGCTGGGCGCGGCGGTCGCAGCGCTCGCCTGGGCCAACTCGCCGTGGTCGGACTCCTACGAGTCCTTCTGGAACACCGAGTTCTCGATCCGCATTGGAAGCGAGGGCATCTCGATGGACCTTCGGCAGTGGGTCAGCGAGGGCCTGATGACGTTCTTCTTCCTGGTAGTCGGGCTGGAGGCGAGGCGCGAGTTCGACATGGGAGCGCTGCGGGAGCGGCGTCGCATCGCGCTTCCCGCGATGGCGGCCGCCGGTGGCATGGCGGTCCCGGTGCTCGTCTTCCTGGCACTCAACGGCGGCGGCGCCGGGGCGCATGGTTGGGGCGCGGCCATGTCGACCGACACCGCGTTCGCTTTAGGGGTGCTCGCGCTGGTGGCCCCGGGTGCCACGCGCCTGCGGGTTCGTCTGCTGACCCTGGTGGTGATCGACGACCTCGTAGCGCTGCTCGTGATCGCAACGGTCTACACGGACCATGTCGACGTCCTTGCCCTCGTTGTCGCGGCCGGCTTCTTCTGCCTGCTGCTGGCGCTGCGCTACGCCCCGGTTGCCTGGCGGGGGCCGGCCGCGGTGCTCTTCGGGGTGGGCGTTTGGGTGGCGCTCCACGAGTCGGGCATCGACCCGCTGCTCGCCGGGTTGGCGGTCGGGCTCGCCGTGAGCGCGTATCCGCCCGCGCGTACCGACCTGGAGCGCGTAACGGAGCTGACGCGCTCCTTTCGCGAGCAGCCCACACCCGAGCTCGCCCGGTCCGCACAGCTCGGCGTGACGTCCGCGATCTCGGGCAACGAACGGCTCCAGTACCGCCTGCACCCGTGGACGAGCTTCGTGATCGTGCCCCTGTTCGCGCTCGCCAGCGTCGGCATCCATCTGGACGGGCAGCTACTCGGCGACGCCGTCACGTCGCCCATCACCCTGGGGATCCTGTTCGGCTACGTGATCGGAAAGCCGGTCGGCGTGGTCGCCGCAACCTGGCTCGCGACACGGGTCACCGGCCTGCACCGCACGCTGAGCTGGCCCGTGATCCTCGGCGGCGGCACCGTCGCCGCAATCCCCTTCACGGTGTCGCTCCTGATCGCGGGCATCGCCTTCGAGGGCCAACAGCTCGAGGAGGCAAAACTCGGCGTGCTCGGCGCCGCGATC
The DNA here is from genome assembly GCA_963821275.1 of uncultured Thermoleophilaceae bacterium. Classification (GTDB taxonomy): domain Bacteria; phylum Actinomycetota; class Thermoleophilia; order Solirubrobacterales; family Thermoleophilaceae; genus JACVRW01. Next base: position 41,068 of record CAWGDF010000013.1, on the reverse strand, counting down.
CTGGCGTCTCTGCTGAGCTGGGTCGTGTTCCGAGTGATCGCCCGGCTCCCCAGCCGGGGTACGCGCGCGCCAGCTGGCCGGCACCGACGACGACCTGCTCGATCTCTCCGACGAGGTGGATCCCGAGCGCGACCATATCCGCGGACCCCAGTCGGCCCCGGTCACCCTGGTCGAGTACGGCGACTACGAGTGCCCCTACTGCCGGCAGGCAGAGATCGCGATTCGCGAGCTGCTCGACGAGTTCGGCGACGAGCTGCGCTACGTCTGGCGCCACCTACCGCTCAGCGACGTCCATCTCAACGCCCAGATGGCCGCCGAGGCCACCGAGGCGGCGGGCGCCCAAGGGGCCTTCTGGCCGATGCACGACAAGCTGCTCGCCTCCCAGGACGACCTGACGCCGCGCGACCTGAAGCGCCACGCGGAAGAGCTCGGCCTCGACGTCGAACGCTTCTGGGACGAACTGCGCCGCCGCGAGCACGCCGAGCGAGTGGCCGAGGACGTGGCGAGCGCCGACACAAGCGGCGTGGCCGGGACGCCCAGCTTCTTCATCAATGGCCAACGGCACCAGGGGGCGTATGACGTCGACACCCTCAGCGCGGCCGTGAGAGCCGCCCGGACGCGGGCGCGTCTCAAGGAGAAAGCGGATCCTTCGGCGGCGTAAGGCCTACGTGACCAGGGCTTTCTGATGCATCCCGCGCTCCAGGCCGACGACTCCGGAAGCCCCGCCAATTAGGAGCGAGTGTCGCAACCCAATGGAAGGCGAGAGCGTGCCACGCGCGTTCGCTCGACATCACCCGCGCAACCAGCTCAGCCGGTTCCGGCCAGCCACCCAAGCGCGCCTAGCGACTAGCCAGTCAGGCTGGCGTCCTGGCCGATGCGAGAGCGCCTCGCGTGCGGGAGCCTCGCTGCATGACACCATCCACCTCGCGCCAGGAAGGTGGTGGAGCGGTGAAGTATGGGCGTCGCCGCATCCTCCAACAAGCGGGCCGGTAGGCCCGCTATCACCACGAAAGGATTCGACTCATGTCCGCATCGCCGAACATCGTCCCTACCGAAGCCGAGATCACCGAGCGCGAGCAGCGCCAGATCGATCAAGCCAACTCGAGCGGCAAGACGCCGGTCGTCTTCATCCATGGGCTCTGGCTGCTGCCGAGCAGCTGGGACAACTGGGTCGGTCTGTTCGAAGAGAACGGCTACGCGGGTGTAACGCCCTCTTGGCCGGACGACCCGGAATCGGTCGAGGAAGCCCGCGCCAACCCCGAGGCCTTCGCGAAGAAGACCCTGAAGCAGGTTGCCGACCACACCACCAAGGTGATCGACCAGCTCGACAAGAAGCCGGCCGTGATGGGCCATTCGACGGGCGGCCTGCTCACCCACATGATCGCCGACCGGGGGCTCTCGGCCGCCTCGGTGGCGATCGACCCGGGGCCGTTCCGAGGCGTCCTGCCCCTGCCGCTCTCGACACTGAAGGTCGAGCGGCCCGGTGCTGGCGAATCCGCTCAACCGAGGCCGCGCGATCACCCTCACCTTCGACCAGTTCAAGTACGGATGGGCCAACGCGCTCGACGACGAGGAGGCGCGGCAGCTGTACGACACGTACCACGTCGCCGGGCCCGGGGTGGCCCTGGCGCAGATGGCGAACGCAAACCTCAACCCCTTCACCGAGGCGAAGGTCGATCCCAGGAATCCAGACCGTGGCCCGCTGCTGATCATCGAGGGCGAGAAGGACCACACCGTCCCGTGGGCGATCGCCCACGCCGCCTACAAGCGCCAGAAGCACAACGAGTCCGTCACCGAGATCACCAGGATCCCGAACCGCGGGCACTCGCTCACGATCGACAGCGGCTGGCGCGAGGTGGCACAGACGGCACTCGACTTCGTGAAGCGATTCGTCTGCTCCGCGTGAACGCGGTAGTCCCTCACCGGCGTCGATCAGCGTTCCTACGTAGGCTTGTCGACACGCGCACGTGGAAGGCGCTCTAAATGACTGATCCGACCGGCAGTGCCGGGCGGGGTCGCCTCGCCGAGGTGTTGGCGACGCGCGGCGGACGGGCAGAGCCCGAGGCGCCGTTCGTCATCGAGCATCGCGAGGCGCTCATCTACATGCTGTGCCAGGCCGCCGAGCTCGAGCACGGGATCATGTGCCAGTACCTGTTCGCGGCGTTCTCGCTGAAGCAGAGCACGGACGAGGGGCTCACGTCGGAGGAACTCGAAGCCGTCAGCCGCTGGCGCCACGCGGTCGCCCACGTCGCCACCGAGGAGATGCTGCACCTCGCGCTCGTGCAGAACGTGCTCTCCGCGATCGGTGCGGCGCCTCATCTGACCCGGCCGAACCTGCCCGCACCTGCGCACCACTATCCGGCCGGTGTGAACCTGACACTGGTGCCCTTCGGCGAGCGGGCGTTACAGCACTTCATGTTCCTCGAGCGCCCGGAGGGCATGGCGCTCGAGGGCGCAAAGGGCATCGACGCGCCCGTGCACGATGCGGTGCCCCTGATGGCCGAAGGCGACATCGTGCCCCAGCTGCAGGACTTCGCAACAATCGGCCACCTGTATCGCTCGATCGAGCACGGTCTGGCGCACCTCGCTGACAAGTTCGGCGAGCGCAACCTGTTCGTCGGGCCGCCGCGCGCACAGGCGACGAGCACCGACTTCCACTGGCCCGAGCTCGTGGCCGTGACCGATCTCGCGTCGGCCCAGCGAGCGCTCGACACGATCCTCGAGCAGGGCGAGGGGGCGCGCGGGCATTGGGAGGCGGCCCACTTCGGCCAGTTCGTCCAGATCCTCGAGGAGTACCGCGGGATGCTCGCGGCGAATCCGGCGGCCGATCCGGTCCGCCCCGTGATGTTCGCGGCCGTGCGTCGTGGCGAGCGCGACGCCTCGATCCCCCTCATCGGCGATCGCGTGACGTCACAGTGCACGGATCTCTTCAACGTCAGCTACGAGATCCTCCTGCAGATCCTGGAGCGGTACTTCGCGCACACGGAGGAGACGGACGCGCAGCTAGGAACGCTGGCGAACGCGGCGGTCACCCTGATGGGTGGCGTGCTCAGGCCGCTCGGGGAGCTGATCACGACGCTGCCGGTCGGACCGGAGCACCCGGGGCGCAACGCGGGGCCGAGCTTCGAGCTCTTCTACGAGGACGACGACCTCCTGCCTCATCGGGAATCCGCCTGGGTCCTGCTCGAGGAGCGCCTGCGTGATGCCTCGACCTTCTGCGCTGCGGTCATGAAGAGCTCGCCGGAGGACGTCGCGAGCGCGCTCGGACCTGTTGAGGGCGCGCTGACGGCCGTGGCGGACTCGCTTGCTCGGCACTTCGCCGACTGGGGCGCGGCGAGTCGCTTCTTGACCGATGGCGGTGGGGCAGCCACAATCGCGAGCGACTCAGCTCAGCTGTCGGGGCCGGACGAGCCGCTGCACTTCGAGGAGCACATCAAGCCACTGTTTCGCGAGCGCGACCGCGATTCGATGCGCTTCGCGTTCGATCTCTGGTCCCTCGACGACGTCTCGACCCACGCCGACGCCATCCTCGACCGGCTCGAGGCCGGCACGATGCCATGCGACGGAGCATGGCCCGCGGAGCGCGTCGCCGTCTTCCGCCGGTGGATCGACGCCGGCAAACCCGCATAAGACGGAGGCAGGCGCCTCACCGGAGTCGCGTTCGGTTGAAGTGTGAGGTGGCGGATGCAGCATGGAGTGCGGATGGCCTCACTGCTCGCCCGTGTCGCTACGTTCCCGCAGGATGTTGCGAGCATCGTCCAGGTCTTGCGGCAGGACGACGAGCTCATAGGGGCCGCCTGGCATGCCATCGGCCGCCCCCGCTCCCAGGTTCGTCTGTCGGCCCGCGCATTCGATACCCGCACTCCGCAACAGCGAGCACAGCAGTTCGGCTTCCGGCTCGGTCCCAACGACTTTGACGACCACAAGTTCGTCCATGCCACAACCCTATGCGGCGAGGCCGAGGGCCTCGGCTGCGCGGCCGAGGTGCGCGTGCCGGCGATCGTTTTGGCATTCCTCCGGCCCGCGAGCCGGCGATTGCCTTGGCGACGATTCGGTTCTGTGTCCTGGCCGGCCGCAGGCCTCAGTCGCTAAGGCCCCGCGACGACGCGGTAGCGAGTTAAGCGGGCGCGGGTAGCCTCACCTCGATCGCGCCCTCGCGGTCGCGGGTCTCGAATACGGGTTGCGGCGCCGTCGCCGGGCCGCGCTCGATCGAGCCGTCGCGAAGGTCGAAGCGCGAGCCGTGGCAGGGGCAGGTGATGGACTCGCCCTCGACCTCACCGCTGCTGAGCAGGCAGCCGCGATGCGAGCAGCGATCGTGCAGCGCATGCAGGTGACCGTTGTGCCTGAGCACCAGAACGGGCGTGTCGCCCGCCATCGCGCTGGTCGGCTGGCCATCCTCGAGCTCGCCCGCCTCGACCGTCGTCCAGTCGCGGGGCCCCTCGTCGAACGTCGTCTCGTTGACACCGACTCCGCGCGTGAACGAGAGGTGCCCGCCGAGGAAGGCACCGACTGAGAGCACCGCGCCGCCCGCGACGCCGAGCAGCTTGCCCCGGCCCGGGGCGCCCCGGCGCCGCGCGGCGAGGGACGCCGCATACAGCGTGGACGCGGTCAGGTTCGCGCTCGCGTGCGCTAGCCCAACCGGGCGGGCGCGGCGGTCGCCGTAGACGGTCAAGGCCCAATCGCTCAGGCCGGTGGCGACCGTCGGCGCGGAGGTCACGAGACCGATCTCGATGAGGCGCTCGCTCGCGCGGCCGGTGTCGTCGCCGCCGAGCAGGTCGAGCAGCGTCGCGCTGAGGAACGACCCGATGACCACATCCGTCAGCGCCGGATGGAGCGCGTGGCCGAGCCACGTGCCGGATAGCGCGTCCCGCGGCGCACCGACGGGGATGGCATTGGTCACCGCCCCGGCAAGCTTGAGCGCGGCCGCGTCGACCGCTTCGACCGACTCGAGTGCACCGACTGCGCTGTTGGCGGCGTTTTCGCCAAGGGTCATCTCGACCTCACAGGTTCGGGGGTTCCCATTGTGATGACCGTCTTGCCGTCGGCGTGGCCGATTCGTGTGTAGGCGTTCGCGACGCCCACCGGGTCTGCAAGCGATCAAGTCGCGACGAGGCGATCATCTCCGTCCACCCCGTCCGGCCGGCCGCAGGCTGAGACAGCGAGATCTTCATCGTCCTGTTCGCGGGCGGCGGAATCGCTAAGACGTGGGGTGTCGACGTCTTGTCGCACCAGCCGCGCACGAAAAAGACCTGCAAATGCAGGCCTTTTCGAGAAGCGGCTGATGGGATTCGAACCCACGACCTTCTGCATGGCAAGCAGAAGGTGGGGGAGGGGTCCAGCCACAAACTGCCTGCAAACGCGTTGCTTCACGCTGGCGTACGACACGCCGGGTGTCTGGGATTTCACGCCGATTGCCGGACGTTTGAGGACTGAATGAGGACCGGGGCGTGATAAGAACCCGCCACTTCATCGGAAGCCTCGTGGTCTCGCCCCTTGAGCGCCGCGGCGCCCTCTGCGACCTCGAGGTGGATAGACCGCTGACACAAGTGGGCGGTTGGGGGCGCTCAATGAGAATCTCATTGCCGTGACCACACGGTGGAGATCACCGGCAACGTCTTCGGCGGCGCCAACGACGTGTTCGTGGCGGACACGCTCAGCACGGGCATCACGTCAGAGCGCAACACCACGAACTGAGCGGCTCGGGCCTAACGCCCTAGTCGACGCACCAGCTCGCGGGCTCGGGGGGTGATCTCGTCGATCAGCTCCCTCACCTCCGTGAGGCCTTCCGCAGCTAGACGTCGCCCACCTCCAGCAGCATCGGCGAGTCCTGCAGTGTCGCCAGGGTGCCACCGGCCGCGCGGACCGCCGCAACCGCATGGTCGATGAAGCCCTTGACCCTGTCGAGGGAACCCCGGCCGACTGCGGCTCGAAGACGCGCCCGGCCATCCCGTGCCGCTCGGCGAACTCCACATGCGTCCGCTTCGCGCGCCCGTACGCGCGCTGGGCCGGGCCGAACAGCTCTTCTTCGAGCGTGTCCGCGGTTGCAATGTCGAGCCGCTCGTACGCCGCGCTCAGTGACGCGAGCGCGAGTCCGATCTCATCGATCGCCTCCGCGAGGGCGCCGAGTAGCTGCTGCCGCCCTTCGACGGTGGTGTAGGCCATGCCGGGACAATAGGCGTCCGCGCCCGAGTCACATCAGCGTCGCAAGGGTGAGCGGCACCACTGCCTCGGCACCGGCGCGGCGGAGCTGGCCACCGACCATCGCGATCGTCCAGCCGGAGAGGCGGCGGTCGTCGAGCAGGACGCCCGCGCCGGCGGGCGGTGTGGCCGTAACAGTGAAGGCGCCGCGCACGTTGGCCGCCTGCTGGAAGGCGTTCGCCATCTCGCGCTGGGGTGGACGGTCCACGCTGCGGGCGACAAGGCCGAGGTAGTCGACGCCGAGCTCGGCGGCGACGCGCTCGGCCAGATCGGGGACCACGCCCCCGAGGCGAGCCGATGGGACGGTGGTGACCCACGCGACGCGCGTCCCGGCCTCCCTCAGGACGTCGGCCAGCGCGACGGCGATCTCGTCGTCGAAGCGGCCGGCGCGCAGGCCACGCTCGATCGCCGGCCACCAGCCACCGTCACCCACGCGCGCGAGCGCCCAGCCGGGCTCGGTGCGAGCGTCCTCGGGAATCTTGCGCATCGCCCCGGTCGCGGCGTCCGGCGCCATCTTGCGCACCTCGAGCTCGAGCGGACGCGAGCGTAAGTGGCGCTGGGCGACCTCGACGAGGCTCGCGTCGGGCGGGTTGCCGAAGCGCGCCTCGGTGCAGACCGAGCAGCGGCCGCAGTCCTGGGGATCGGGATCGTCGAGCTCCTCCTGCAGGGCGCGCATGAGGCAGCGGCCGTCGGCGCCGTAGGCCGCCATCGCTTCCTGCTCGGCCCGGCGCAGGGCGGTGACCTGCTCGTAGCGGGTCGAGTCGTAGCTCCAGTCGCTGTCGGGCACGGCGTGCCAGCGGTTGCCGGCGCGAGTGACCGCGCCCTCGACGTCGAGGATCTTCAGCATCGACTCGATCCGGCCCATGCCGATGTTGACGACGCTCATCAGGTCGCGCGTCGTGCGGCCCTCGTCGCCCGAGGCCGCGAGCTCGTCACGCACCGCGCGCACGCGCTCGCGCGCTGGGAACGCCTGCTCGATGAAGAAGTCCTGGATCCTGCGGTCCTCGCCGCCGCGCAGGAGGATCACGTCGGCGTGGTCGACGCCGCGGCCGGCGCGGCCGACCTGCTGGTAGTAGGCGACGACCGATCCGGGCGCCTGGAAGTGGACGATGAAGGTCAGGTCCGCCTTGTCGTAGCCCATCCCGAGCGCACTGGTGGCGACCACGGCCTTGATCTCGTTGCGGAGCAGGCGCTCCTCGGTGGCGATCCGCTGCTCGGTGTCCTGCTCGCCGCTGTAGGCGAGCGCAGGGACCCCGTTGGCGGTCAGGAAGGCCGCGACCTGCTCGGCATCGCGTTTGGTGAGCGTGTAGACGATGCCCGAGCCCGGCAGCCGCGGAAGGTGCTCGACGAGCCAGGCGAGCCGCTCGGCGGGACGCGGCAGGTCGAGCGTCTCGAGGCGCAGGCTAGTGCGCGCGAGCGGGCCGCGGTAGGAGCGCAGCGGCTCGTTGTTCGCACCGGCCAGTTGCTCGAGCACGTCGCCGACCACGCGGTCGTTCGCGGTCGCGGTCGTGCCGAGCACGGCTACCTGCGGGGCGAGCGCGTCGAGCATGTCCTTGACCCGGCGGTAGTCAGGACGGAAGTCGTGTCCCCAGTCGGAGATGCAATGGGCCTCGTCGATCACCAGCAGCCCGACCGAGGCCGCAAAGAGCGGCAGCATGTCGTCGCGGAAGCGCGGATTGTTGAGTCGCTCGGGGCTGATCAGGAGCAGGTCGACGGTGCCGTCGGCGAGTAGCTCGCGGACGCGATCCCACTCGCCGCGGTTGGTGCTGTTGATCGTGTGGGCGCGCAGCCCGAGCCGCTCGGCCGCGACGATCTGGTTCCGCATCAACGCGAGCAGGGGACTGACGATCAGCGTGGGCCCCGCCCCCGCGTCACGCAGGAGGGCCGTCGCGACAAAGTACACCGCCGACTTCCCCCAGCCGGTCCGCTGCACGCAGAGCACGCGGCTGCGGTCGAGGACCACGTCGCGGATCGCCTCGAGCTGATCGGGACGAAACTCCGCCGAAGGGTCTCCCGTGAGCGTGCGCAGACGATCAAACGCCCCGGTCTCGAACGTCTCTCGGGCGGCGGTGGTCACCGGGACATCGTGGCAGCAGGGACGGAGCAACCCGGGCGCCCCGCGGGCTCGGAGTTGCCGACCGTCCCGCAGGACGACGCTGGCAACGACTACCGGCCGGCCTCGAGCTGCGGGAGGCCCTCGGCGCCGATCAGACCCTGATGGCCGGAAGTGCCTGCATCTCAGACAAATCCCCCCCGGGTGGATGCGAACCACCGACCTCGGGATTATGAGTCGTGCACGGGGCTGCGAACCGCGGCGCAGCGCGGCGGCTCGAGCACACGAAAGTCCTGGAAGTCGCAGATATCGCCGAACGCGACGCTCGCGCGCGCCTAACCGGGATTGTGCTCCGGCGTAGACGCGAGGTAGACGCCGGGCGGCTGGTAGGCGCGTCGGGATCGCCGCCATGACCTGGGATATTTCCGCCCAGGGCTCCGGCGGAGCTCCTGGTTGTGGTCCAGGCCGTCGCGGTTCGAGTCCCGTCGCTCACCCTTCAGTGCAAGTCCGCTTCCCACTCGGATTTCCGAAGCGCCTGGAGTTCCGCAGCAAGGCCATCGTCGGGACGGACGCGCCTCGCGTGACGGATGCGGTGGCCGATTTCGGAACCCACCGTAAGAAACGATCCAGCGGCCTCGCCCCGGGGTTTGTACAACAGCCACCGTCCAGAGCGACAGTGTTGGTTTGGGGGGGACTCGAATGACCTGTCGGCTGTTCTCCGGGGATGGCAGGACTGGAACCGGCGAACCCGAACCCATGCAGGATGGCCGACGAGTCTAGGCTCGAACGGCGGCTCGACAAGGCGGTGGCGCGCGCGACCACGCCGCGTGGCGCCGCCATCGTGATCGCCACGGTGTCGACCGTGATGACCGTCGTCGCCGGGCTCCTGGTGACCGTCGTCGACGGCGAGAGCTTTCCGTCGATCGGCTCCGGGCTCTGGTGGGGCGTCCAGACCGTCACGACCGTCGGGTACGGCGACAACGTTCCAACGAATCTCGCCGGACGGCTCGTCGCCGTGCTCGTCATGCTTCTCGGGATCGGCTTCCTGACGGTCATCACCGCCTCGATCACGAGCACCTTCGTGTCGCGCTCACGGCATGAGCCCTCGGATGCCGAGACTGCGATGGCGGAGCAACTCCGTAAAGTTGACAGCCGGCTCGAACGAATCGAAGCCGCACTGAGCCGTTCCTCGTCGCCATAGCGCGCGATGAAATCCATGCTCGCCGCGAGCTGCCCGCTTGCGCTTTCCATGCAACGCGGTAGCCGAACGTCCGAGACTGCGGGTAACCAGTCGAAGCGGCTGCGAACATGTGTTCGTGACCTCGCAGGGGAGCGCGTATGGGAGCGCAAGCGCCGGGCGGCCCCCAATGAGATCGCGCACTCGTCGCGGTCCACCCGAGGGTCGGCGGCGAGCCGCCATGGCGCCCGGCCTGGATCACCCACTTTGGGGGATGCGGTGCCGAGCCTACGCGCTCTAGGTTCCGGGTATGAGATCCGCGCGGAGTGTCCTGGTCGTCGCGCTGCTCGCGCTCGCGTTGGGCGCGTGCGGTGAATCCGATGAGGAGAAGGCCATGAACACGGTCTGCGATGCCAGGGATGACATCGCCAAGCAGGTCGACGAACTGAACAGCCTGACGCTCGCGACCGTCACGACAGACGCCGTGACGCAGAACCTAGACGCGATCCAGAACGACCTCAACGACATTGCTGACGCGCAGTCGGACCTCAGCGACGACCGCCGCAGCGAGGTTGAGGCGGCCACCAACGAGTTCACCACCACCGTCAAGAATGTTGAAAGCGACCTCGGCACCTCGCTCTCGGCCTCGGATGCGAAGGCACGGGTCCTCACCGGGCTGCAGCAGCTCGAAGCGTCCTACGAGAAGGCGTTCGCGCCGCTGGACTGCAGCTAGAGGAGGCGTCCGACGCCGGAAAGCTCCTGAGGCTCCGGCACCGCGCGTCCCGCTGCACCATCGTCTATCCCGCCCCTATCCTGCCGCCGTTCCCCTGGGGGCCTGACGCCTGAGGCTGCGCGTAGAACGATCCGCGCGGGCTAGGCGTACCGGCGCGCCGGGCACCACGAGCCGTACGGTGCCCCTGGTGAGAAGACGCGGCCGTGACTGGTGTCGGCTCACTGTCGCTATGGACGAGGAGGGGGTGCCGGGACCGGGATCGCCAGGCAGGACGTTGCTGACCAGAGGTCAGCAGGGGGCGTAAACTTTGGCCCACGACCTCCTTTGCCGCGCTGTTCGATGCCCAGGTCAGGGCCGTCAGCCGGCGCGGCACCGCATCCGTCGAGCCCCCCAGCCTGACCCGGCCACCTCGAGGTCGGTCACGAGCCCCGCAGATGGAGGCGCGGCTGAAGGCCGAGGCCCAGGAGCGCCAGCGCAACGAGCAAGCCAAGCAGCAGGCCCAGCAGCAGGCCGAGCTCTCCCGAGAGACAGCAGCCCAGGAGCGGCAGCACATCGCCGAGGCTGAGAGCGCGGCGCTGGCCAGGCGGCAGGCCGCCTTGCGCGGCTGAGGCCTCGTGGCCAAGCGACCGAAGCCCGAGCCAGCCACGGCGACGTGCACCACGGGCCTGCGCCAGGGTGAGCTGCTGGCGCTGAAGTGGATAGACGTCGATTGGGTCGCATGCCGCATCAGGGTGGCGGACAACTTTCCGCGTGGACGCAGCGCTGAGGTCGACACGCCGAAGTCGCACTACCTCCGCTCCGTGCCGATGGCCGACCGGTTGGCAGGCGAACTCGAGCGGCACTTCCAGCGCTCGCCTTACCGCTCGGACGACGACCTCGTCTTCTGCCACCCGCAGACGGGCCTCGTCTACGACGCCTCGACGCTCCGGAACCGCTTCTGCGACACCCTCGAGCGCGCCGAGCTCCGCAAGGTCACGTTCCACGAGCTCCGCCACACCTTCGGCACCCAGATGGCGGCGGCCGGCGCGCCGCTGCGGGCGATCCATGAGTGGATGGGTCACGCCGACGGCAAAACGACGGAGATCTACTCGCACTACGCCCCGGATGCGACGAACGGCGTCGCGTTCGTCGAGCGCGCATTCGGAGCTGCTGGCGGCGGGAACGCCAGTGGCGGTCTCATGCCGCGGGATCGCTGAGTCCGTTCCCTAAGTTGCGGTCGAGGCGGTCAGCAGGTTCGTTGAGTGCCCACGCCGCCGAAACCGCCGTGCGTCAAGCCGCCGGATTCTTGCGGTGAAGCGGGTCAGGTTGGCTTGACGTTGGCGTTGAACGCCAAACATGGCCTGCCCGGACGCAAGACTCCTGGAGCCGAAAGCCTTCGCTCGGCAGAGCCTCGATTTGACGCAAACGGAGACTTGTGTAATTGAGGCAAGTAGGCGAAAGCCGTACGCGAAACCAGGTAGACCGGGGCAGGGCGTTCATGGCCGGTCGCTGCGTTGGGTCGGCTGCAGAGACTCGAGCCGCGATCTCAGCTCGGCGACCTCCCGGCACAGCTCAGCGACCCGCCGGCGCTCCTCGACTAGCTCGGCGGCGAGGCTGCGCAGCGCGAAGCCGAGTCGCTCGGCGCGAGACTCGGGTTCGGTTCTCGGCGGGTCGGGCTCGTCTCTGGGAGTTACGCGCGGCCTCGCTCTCCGGCCGGGCCTGTGGCTTCGTCCAGCCGCTCCACACGGCCGGACGCCCCGCTGCGGACGCATCGGGAGCGGCATCGGCTGCAGGTGTCATGTGCGTCCGGGTCTCGGAGGCGGCGGAGGAGAAGGGGCGCGAGTGTCGGGAGGCGGCGCGTCGCGCAGGATCTCGAGCGCAAGCTCGTAGGGAGGTGACCAGCCGTTGGCGCGGATCGGAGGCTTGAGCGCCCGATCCGCCAGGTCCGCGCGCTTGACCCTGCGGGCGACGCTTGCGCCCGCACCTTTGGCCCGCGCGATCAGCTCGACGTGGGCCAGATAGCCCGCGTTCGACTGCGGATCCTTGTCGTGGGTCAGGAGCCGGAGCGCGCGCAGCTCGTCGAGCGAGAGGCCTTCCGCCAGCAGCGCCTCCTCCGAGACCGAGGTGTACTCGAACACCTCGTGAAGCCAGGCGACGACGCGCGCGTCCCCAGGGACTGCGGCCGCGACCCTCCGAACGTGGCCGATCAGCGGCGCCCCGCCAGCGTCACGCTGCCCATGGTGCAGCCTTTCGGCCAGCGCCCGTGCGCGATCAGAGTCCACGGCCGCCCAGCCTCCCACGGCTGTCCCCCTGTTCACTCGCGCAGGCCCACGACGTCGGCGAACAGAGCCAACCAACGCCCTCCACCGACTGGTTCATGGAACGCTCCTCTCCGGCCGCCGACGACGAGCGCCGCCGATTTAGCCGACGCCGGCGGTTTCAGTCTCCGCCCCGCGCCCGAACTCCTGGCGACAATCCTCCAACGACCACAACCAGCGGACATCCCCCCAATGGCATGAAATCGGGATGAGCGGCCGGCGCACCGACCTCGACAATGATCGGGGGGTCAGGTGTGAGGGGGCAACTGTTTCGAGCGCTGCACCGGCGCCGTGAGCCCTGCTCGGGCTCTCCGGTGCTCGACCAAGTGCCGCAGGCTACGGCGACCGACCCGGTGAGGAATGCGGACTGCGGGCGCGGCCTTCACTCCGCGTCACCGCTGGGCGCTTCGAGCGCCGCGTCGACGTCGTATCCGAGCGCCAGCGCCAGCTCGGGCGCGGCGGAAACGACGCGTGCAAGGCCGACGGTGGGAGCCACGGCGATCAGGGTCCCGACGATCTCGTCGATGCTGGCGCCGGCGGCCAGAGCCACCTCGACGTTCGACTGGTAGGAGCTCGGCGCCGCGTCGATCGCCAGCGACGCCCCGAGCCGGACGAGAGCGTGCGTCTTTTGATCCAGCCGTGAGACCTCGACCGTGTCGTGGCCCATGCCGAGCACCGACTCCACGAACCGCTCGTCGTTCAGCGCGAGCCTGCGCAGGGTCTCCTTGTAATCGGCCATCTCCTCCTCTGTCGGCATCCCGGGACGTTCCGCGGACCGTGCCCGCGGACTCCTCGAACTAGACACCTTGGGCGCCGCGGCGTCATCGTCCCGATGGCATGAAAAAGCCGGGCAGCGCCGGCGCTGCCTAGAGCAGCCCGAGCTCGCGGGCGCGTTCGACGGCGGCGTTGCGGGACGTGACGTTGAGCTTGCGGTAGATCGCCATGGCGTGTGATTTCACCGTGTGGCGCGACAGGTACAGGCGCTCGCCGATCTCGCGGAAGGAGAGGTGCGTGGCGAGGTAGGGCAGCAGGCGCAGCTCCGCCTCGGTCAGAGTCGAGGCCCCGGGGGCGTGAGCCCGCATCGTCTTCAGGTTCGCGCGGAGCTCGACAACCTGTGCGGGGAGCGCTCCGAGGTCTGGTTGTCGGCGCAGGATCGGCTCGATCTCGCGCAGCATGGTCTCCGCGCCGCCGGCGTCGGCGAGTGTCAGGTAGGCCCGGGCGAGCTCCAGGCGGGTTTGAACCGAGTAGTACGGCTGCCCGTAGGTGAGGCGCGGCCGCAGGCGCTGCACCCGCGCCAGCAGCTCCTGCGCGCGGGGGACGTCCCCACGGTGGAGCGCGACGCGAGCCGCCACGGAATAGGCGAGCGCGCTGGTCGGGTACTCCTCCATCCCGTACCGGCGGATGATCCCGAGCGCCCGGTCCGTGTGCTCTTCTGCCTGGACCCACGCTCCCATTCCGACCGCGATCGCGGCACGCTCGCCCAGAGCCACCATCACCAAGTCCGTCCCTCCGAGCTCGAGGCCCGCCTCGACAACCTCGGCGAACAGGTCGTCGGCCTCGTCGACCTCGCCGGCCAGCCACCGCGAGATCGCGAGCAGCCCCAGGGCGTGCGCCCAGAACCGGCTCCCACGAGCGAGCGTCCCGACCGCGAGCTCCGCATCCGTACGCATCCTGCCAATTCCTCGACGACAGAGCTGGGCGCGCAGGAGGGCCAGCCACGAGTCGATCGACGCGCTGCCGTCGGGCAGGGCCCCCTCGTAGCTCCCACGCTCGGCGGCATCGGCCCAACGCTCCGCCTCCGCGGGCCGGCCCCAAGCCGCGGCGAGTAGTGCGCCGAGCACGGCGACCGCCGCGTTCTGCTCGAGTGCCCCATGCGCCTCCAGCCAACTGAGCCAGCGTTCGGCGGTTGCGACACGGCCGCTTTGGTAGACGGCCGGACCGTTAGCTACGGTCAGCCACGCCGCACGGTTGACGTCCCCGGCCGCCTGCGCATACCCGATCGCGCTCTCCGGTTGCCCGTTCGCCTCGCACCAGTCGGCCGCACGAGCGAGCAAACGCGGCACGAGATCCGGCTCGACTCGGTCGAGCTCCGAACGCAGGAGCTCCCGGAAGAGATGGTGGTAGCGATACCACTCCCCGGTCCGGTCCAGCGGCACCAGGAACAGGTTGGAACGCGCCAGCGAGTCCAGAATCGCCGCGGAGCCGCTGTCCTCGAGGACCGCGTCGCAGAGCGGACCCGACATGGGCTCGAGAACGGCGGTCCTCGTCAGGAAGCGGAGCTCGTCGCGGGGCAGGCGCGAGAGGAGCTCGGAGACGAGATAGTCGGCGACAAAACGGTCGTCCCCGCGGAACGCGGTCACGCCCTTCACCCCGGTCCCGCCCGCCTTGGCCGAGAGCGCCGCCAGGTACAGACCTGCAGACCAGCCCTCCGTGTGCTCGGTGAGCTCGGCGACCTCGCCATCAGCCAGGTCCAGACCGGCCGCGCTCAGCAACTGGCGCGCCTCGGCCTCGTCCATGCTCAGCTCGTTCGGACTGATCTCCAGCGCGAGGCCCCGCGCGCGCAGCGCCCCGAAGCGCAGTGCGGGGTGCCCCCGCGACGAGAGCGCCAGCTGTGAGCCCTCGGGCACATGCCTCGCGAGCGCGGCGATGGCATCCAAGCATGCCGGGCTATCGAGCAGATGCAGGTCATCCAAGACGAGGACGACTGCCTCGTCCATCGTCGCCAGAGCCACCCCCAGGCGCGGGACCACCGTTCCCTCGATCGAAACGCCCGGCGACGCCAGTGCCTCGAACACGCTCGGGGCGAGCGGCGAGACCCGGTCGAGCGCCGTGGCGACATACGTCAGCAAGACGATCGGATCGTTGTCGTTCTCGTCGACTGAAACCCAGGCGAACGGTCGCTGCGACCGCGAAGCCCACTCAGCGAGCAGCGTCGTCTTCCCCCAGCCGGGGCCTGCGGACACGAGAACGACCGGGATCGCGCCCCACTCCTCCTCCAGTAAGCCGATCAGCGCCGTGCGCGGGACGGTCCCGTCGCGACCCTGCGGCGCGCGCAGCTTCGACTCCAACAACTCGAACGCCGGCGCGGCCGTAGTGATTGACATCACTAGCCGCCGAGGCGCGCGCTCCCGGGTGCGTCATACGCGCCTCGCGGTTTCGCTGCCGCGGCTACTGATCGACCTCGGCTCCGGCCAGCCGATGGAGAACGATGCGAAATCCTCCAAAGGTCCAAGATTTCCCCCCCTTACCTTAGATCCTACTGTGCAGAACTGGCCGAAGCAAGATGCCCGCTATCCCCTTGACGAGTCCGCGCCAGCCGGGATTTCATGCCATTTGGGCGATGACCGATCGCCGGCGGCGCGGTTCCATGGAGCCGACGCCACATTGAGAGCTACTCGAGCTTTCGCCTGGCTGCGAAGGGAGCGACACCATGGCGCACGTTGAGACCCCCGTCGATGGCTCGGAGGCGGCCGGTACCCCCGAGCGCGATAGGCGGCGCCCAAGCCCAAGGTGATACCGCACCTCTCCGCCGGGGAGCGGGCGGCCAGGGGCAAGGCGGCGAGGGCGGTGGCGCCGCGCTCCGGGCATGGTGAATGGGAGCCGGCCTCTGACCGGCGTGATCCGGTCGAGCTGCTGGAGGAGCAGGCTGCCACGCGGGTTCGCGAGCTGGTGCCGATCCGCTATGGGCGGATGCTGGTGTCGCCGTTCACGTTCTTCCGCGGTGCGGCCTACCCGATGGCGGCCGATCTGGCCGGGGCGCCTCGGACGGGGCTGGAGGTGCAGCTCTGTGGGGATGCGCATCTGTCCAACTTCGGTGGTTTCGCCGCGCCCGATCGGCGGCTGGTGTTCAGCATCAACGACTTCGACGAGACGCTGCCGGGCCCGTTCGAGTGGGACGTGAAGCGGCTGGTGGCCAGCTTCGCCGTGGCCGGCCGGGATCGAGGCTTCGACGCGAAACAGCGGCGGTCGATCAATCGAACTGTGACCCGTTCGTACCGGGAGGCGATCAGGGGCTTCGCCGCGATGTCCAACCTCGACCTCTGGTACTCCCGCATCGACGTGGACGAGATCGCCGCGCTGGCGGCTCGGCAGGGGACCCCAAAGCAGCGGAAGCGGTTCGAGCGCAACCTGGCCAAGGCGCGCTCGAAGGACAGCCTGAGGGCATTTGCGAAGCTCACGACGATCGTCGACGGCGAGCCCCGGATCGCGAGCGACCCGCCGCTCATCGTGCCGATCGAGGAGGTCGTGTCGGGCGTCGAACAGGCCGAGCTCGAGGAGTTCGTACGGGGAGTCATCCGCTCCTACCGGCGCACCCTGAGCGCCGACCGCCGGCAGCTGCTCGAGCGCTTTCGCTACGTCCACTCGGCGCACAAGGTTGTCGGCGTGGGCAGCGTCGGCGCGCGCGCCTGGATAGTGCTCATGCTCGGCCGCGACGAGAACGACCCGCTGTTCCTGCAGCTCAAGGAGGCGCAGGCATCGGTGCTCGAGCCGTTCCTGGGCAAGAGCAAGTTCGCCAAGCACGGCCAGCGGGTCGTCGAGGGCCAGCGGCTGACTCAGGCCGCCAGCGACATCATGCTCGGCTGGATCCGGGTCACGGCTTTCGACGGCGTGAGCCGGGACTTCTACATGCGCCAACTCTGGGACGGCAAAGGCTCGGCTCTGGTCGAGCTGATGAACCCGCGGGCCATGACGGTCTACGCGGAGCTCTGCGGCCGGGCGCTCGCCAAGGCCCATGCCCGCTCCGGAGACGCGATCGCGATCGGGAGCTACCTCGGCGGGGGCGACAGCTTCGATCGTGCGCTGGCCTCGTTCGCAGAGGCCTACGCAGACCAGAACGAGCGCGACTACCGCGCCCTGCAAGAGGCCGCCCAGTCCGGCCGCGTCGCGGCCGAGACAGGCCTCTGACGGCGCGCGAGTAACTCCTCTACGCGAGAGTGAGCGCGAAGCTACGCGGCGGCTTCCAGTTGCTCGGGTCGACGACGGGCCGGCCGCGGGCAGCTGCTGGGCATTGATGATCCGGGGCTCGCGCTCTCCTCATAGATCGTCGCTCCGAGCGAGTCCTGGGGCCGCGCCGTCGTAACGTCAGGCCTGGATCATCGGGGGAGCCTCGACGAGCTCTGAAGTGCACGGATCCCCCGATCTGGGGGATGCGCGTGCCCCGGGGCCTGGGGACAATCGCGTCGTCTCCGACAGAAAGGGACCTCCGATGGTGATTGCGGCTGACTACCCATTCCTCGACATCCTCGGCACGATGCTCGTGTTCTTCGGCTTCGTGGTCTGGTTCTGGCTCCTGATCAAGGTCTTCGCGGACGTGTTCCGCAGGGACGACATCGGCGGCTGGGCGAAGTTCTTTTGGTCCGTGTTCGTGATCGTCGTGCCGTTGCTCGGCGTCTTGGTCTACCTGATCGCCGAGGGCAAGGAGATGGGCCAACGCGACGTTCAGCAGGCCCAGGCTCAGAAGGCGGAGTTCGACGCCTACGTCCGCCAGACGGCCGGCAACGGCGGGCCCGGCAGCGAGATCGCGCACGCGAAGGAGCTGCTCGACAGCGGCGCGATCAGTCAGACCGAGTTCGAGCAGATCAAGCAGAGAGCGCTGGCGTAGCTACCGACATCGTGCGGTAGACGGGTCGGCCGGGAGCATGTGGCAGTTCGCGCTCGCGGGCGCGGATCCGGCCTGGTTGACCGCGATGATCACCCGCCGCGTCACGTTCGCCCGCTGGACCGAGGCGCTTGTCCGAGAGCCGGACGACACCAATGTCGTCGTCGATCGCAGCGGGGCGACCGAAAGTGCCTCAATCATCGAGGGTCACGGCGACGCCGGCGTCCCACGCCATCTCCTCGTCCGCCCCGCCCGAGCGAGAGTCGAGCTGGCGCGCGGCCCTTATCGCCGCGCGTCCGAGCGCGTTGGCGTAGGTGGGAAATGAGAAGGGAACCAGGGCGAGCTGCTCGACCTTCATGCCGGACGCCACCGCGAGCGCCGCCAGTTGGGCGAGTTCGACGGCCCGCTCACCCACGATGTGACAGCCGAGGATGGTGTGGTTCTCGCGGTCGGCGACGAGCTTGCAGAACCCCGTGGGGCGACCGTCAATGATCGGGCGCGGCATGGAGTCGAAGCCCTCTGTCCCCACGACGACGTCATGGGTCTCGCGGGCGGCCGCCTCGCTGAGCCCGACAGAGGCGTATTCGGGGTCGGTGAAGCTGCCGAGCGGACTGACCTCCGCGGGAAGGACGTCGGTGCGTCCGACGGTCGCGTTGGTCGCGGCCAGGTAGGCCTCGCGCGCGGCCTCGTGGACGACCATCAGGTGCCCGGTGACGTC
This sequence comes from uncultured Thermoleophilaceae bacterium, assembly GCA_963821275.1. Taxonomy (GTDB): domain Bacteria; phylum Actinomycetota; class Thermoleophilia; order Solirubrobacterales; family Thermoleophilaceae; genus JACVRW01. The sequence goes on along the minus strand of CAWGDF010000013.1, from coordinate 22,293 downwards.
TCCGGCGGCGTAGATGCCCGGAGCGGTCGTGCGGAGCTGGGAGTCAACGCTTGATGTAGCCGCGCTGCTCGGTCTGCACCCCGGCGGCGGCGAGATCGAGGCCGTCGGTGTTCGCGACCCAGCCGACCGCGACGACGGCGAGCGTCGCGTCGACATGCGCATACGCACCGCTCCCGGAATAGACGAGTCGGACGCCGGCGGGAGAGGGCTCGAAGCGCTCGATCGTTCCGGCGTGCTCGAGGATCCGCATCCCGGAGGCCTCCAGCGCCGTGCTCATCGCTGCCGCCACCTGCTCGTCCTCACTCATGAGGATGCGGGGGGCGGCCTCGAACAGGGTGACCCGCGATCCGAAGGCGTTGAAGATCGAGGCGACCTGGACCCCGGTCGCACCGGCGCCGATCACCAGCAGCGAGTCGGGGGCCGATTCGAGGCGCCAGGCGTCGCTGTGGGTGCAGGTCAGCTCGAAGCCTGGCACTGGGAGCTTGCGCGACGCGCCGCCGGTGCACACGATGACGTTCGCGGCTCGCAGTCGAGGTCCGTCGTCGCTTTCGATCACGTGCGGCGCGACGAAGCGAGCGGTTCCGGCGTGTTCGTAGAGGGTCACGCCGGCCTGTTGGAGCTCGTGGCGCAAGAGCGCGTGCGCGCGCACGTCGCCGGTCACCTCGCGCACGCGGGCGAGCAGACGCCGATAGTCGAGCGTGGGCTCGCCGGCGCGGATCCCGTAATGCCCGAGTTGCCTTGCCTCCCGCATCAGGCGCGCCGCGTGGGCCAAGGTCCGCACCGGCACCGGCCCGTCGTTGGCGGCCATTCCCCCGAGTTCGTCGCGCGTGACGAGGGCAGTTCTAGCTCCGAGTCGCGCCGCGCGCAGCGCAGCGACGACGCCCGCTGGCCCGGCACCGATCACGATCACATCGAGGTCGTCTGTGCGTCCAGAAGGCATTTAGCGGGGCAGCGAAGCCGCTCTGCGGTCGTTGCGTTCTCCGATCTTCCGGGAGTCTGGCACGAGTTAGCGCCGGCGACCGCAGGACCGTGCGCACAGTTGCGGCATACCTGCCCGATGCGTCACCGCCAACGCCGGTGCCGATAGCCCGATTTGCAGGCTTGTGGCTCGGCCACGCCGTGGCGCCGGACTGCCGCTCCCGGGAAGGCTCGAATTCATGCCATCGGGATGAGGCGGACGGGAGGGCGCACCCTTACGCTGCGCCTACAGCACGAGCGTCGCAACGCTGCTCGAAGGCCACGCGACGCTCGACTATGGCGGCCCCGAAGGAGGAACGCGGTGTCCAGCCCAGAGACCCCCTCGGACTCCGATCCGCGCGCCCAGGCCGCGCTCAGGCTGCTGACCGGCGAACGCGAGCTTCGCACCGAGCGACTGGGTACGGCGCTGCGCGGTCTTGCTGCCGAACTGGTCGACGAGCGCCGGAAGGTGGCCGAACTGCGGCACGAGATCACCCAACTGAAAGCGCGACTCGAGTCCCGGCAACCTACCCAGGAGGACGAACCGGCCCGGCGCTCGGGGGCGCTGGACCACATCTGACGGGGGGCCTGCGCGATGGGCGACACCCCGGTTGAGGTCGCGCTGAGCGTGCGGGCGCAGCATGCGGAGGGCCCGCTGTGGGACGCCGCGACGGCCCGCCTGTGGTGGGTGGATATCCCCGCAGAGCGGGTCCATTGCTGGTATCCGGAGTCCTCTGAGCACAGCTCCTGGAGCACCACTGGGCAGCCGGGTGGCGTGGTGCTCGGCGCGACGGGCGAGCCGGTGGTCGCAAGCCCGGAGGGCCTGGCGGTACTCGACCGCACCACAGGCACGCTGGATCTGCGCGTTCCGATCGAGCAGGACAGGCCCGAGAACCGCGCCAACGACGCCAAGGTCGACAGCCGTGGAAGGGTCTGGATCGGCACGATGGCCTTTGACAAGCGGCCCCGGAACGCGGCGTTGTACCGCGTCGACGGCGACCGGGTGACCCGTGTGGTCGACGGCCTGACGATCTCCAACGGGCCCGCATTCGATGAGCCGCGTGGCCTGCTCTACCTCGCTGACACGGCCCACTGCGTCGTCGACGTCTTCGACCTTGACCGCGCGACCGGTGCCCTCAGCGGTCGCCGCCGGTTCCTCGACTTCAGCACGGAGCAGCTCTGGCCGGACGGCATGACCGTCGACGCTGAAGGCATGCTGTGGGTCGCCCTGGGACGAGCCGGGGCGGTTCACCGCTACCGCGCCGAGGGCACGCTCGACGGCGTCGTCGAGCTGCCGACGTCGAATCCCACCTCGGTGGTCTTCGGCGGCGGCGACGGCGGCGACCTTTACATCACGACGTCATGGGTCGACTCCGAGCGGCGCGCCGACGAGCCGCTGGCGGGCGCGATCTTCCATTGCCGCCCCGGGGTGACAGCCCAGCCCTCGCCGCGCTACAGAGACCTCCCCCAACGAGCCGGGAAAGGCGTCACTCCATGATCGAGCGCATGGTCCTATTCGGAGCTTCCGGTGATCTGACCAGCCGCCTGCTCCTGCCGGCGGTCGCCCAGTTGGCCGAGGCTGAGCTGCTGCCACCCGGGTTGACCGTGGTCGGGTCCGACATCACCGACTGGTCGACCGACGACTTCCGCCAGCACATTGCCGGCGAGCTGCCGGAGCATGCGACCGTGACGCCGGCTACAAGGGACAGCGTCGTGAGCATGCTCAGCTTCCAGCCCGCCGACGTCACCCGGCCGGAGGACGTTCGCCGCGTGATCGGCGACGATCATCCGGACACGCTGGTGTACCTCGCGCTGCCGCCCAGCCTACTAACGAAGGTGCTGCCGGCGCTCGCGACGACGACGCTGGGCGCCGCGGACGCGGTGGCGATCGAGAAGCCCTTCGGCACCGACCTGGCCTCGGCACACCACCTCAACGAGATCCTCCGCATCCAGCTGCCCGAGCCGACGATCTTCCGCATCGACCACTTCCTCTCCAGCGAGCTCGTCCGCCGCGTCATCGTCCTGCGATTCCTCAACCGCGTCTTCGAGCCGATCCTGAACGCGGTGCACGTCGACCGCGTGGACATCAGCTGGCTCGAGAGCCTCACTCTCGAGGGCCGGGCCTCCTACTACGACGGTGCCGGTGCCCTGAAGGACATGGTGCAAAACCACCTCATGGAGGCGACGGCACTGGTCCTCATGGAGCAGCCGGCCCGAGCCGACGCCGACTCCTTCCGGGCAGTGCGCGTCGAGGCGCTGCGGACGGTGGCCACGCCCTCGGCGGAGCGAATGCGAAGCGACACGATCCGCGCCAGGTACACCGCCGGCACGATCGGCTCCCGGCAGGTGCCCGCCTACGTCGACGAACCCGGGGTCGACCCCAGCCGCGAGACCGAGACGTACGCGTCCCTGACTCTCGGGTTGAACAGCCCCCGGTGGGACGACGTCCCGTTCACGCTCCACTCCGGCAAGGCCCTTGAGGCGGACTCCGCCGAGATCGCGATCCACTTCCGTCCGCTCCCCAGATACCTGACCGACCGGTTTCCCGGAGTCGAGCCGAACGTGCTCACGATCGGGCTCATAGAACCGTACGTGCGCGTCGCCACGACGCTCAACGGTCCGGAGCAGACGGCCGAGAACCGCCAGCTCGAGGCCCGCTCGACACCGCCGCGATTCACCGCCTACGCCCACCTGATCGAGGAGATGCTCCAAGGCAACCCGATGCTGTTCATCCGTGGCGACGAGGCCGAGGAGGCCTGGCGCATCATCGACCCCGTGATGGCGGCGTGGGCGGCCGGCGACGTTCCGATGCAGGAGTACGCCGCCGGCACAGCGCCACCGGCCCCCGCCCTCTGATGGGCACGCCCGCAGTGTCCGCTTTCGCGCTCGCATCCCTAAGGCTCGGCATGACCGGGCCGCGCCGTGTCCGTTGATGGGAATTTCCCCCACAACGGACGAGGCGCGGCGCTGGCCTCCGACGTAGGGTCTGTCCGCCGTGCGCAAGTGGATCCCCATGCTCATCCTCGCCTCGGCCCAGTTCGTGATGGTGCTCGACACGAGTGTGATGAACGTCGCGATCTCGCAGATCGTCGAGGACCTCGACACGACGATCCAGGGCGTGCAGACGGCGATCACGTTGTACACGCTGGTGATGGCGGCGTTCATGCTCCTCGGCGCGAAGCTCGGCGACATCCTGGGCCGCAATCGCGCGTTCGCGATCGGTCTTGCGATCTACGGGGTCGGGTCGCTCACGACGGCGCTGAGCCCGAACCTCTCGGTGCTGCTGGTCGGCTGGTCGGGGGTGGAGGGGTTCGGTGCCGTGCTGGTGGTGCCGGGGATCGCGGCGCTCACCGCCGCCAGCTACGACGGCCGCGAGCGCGCGCTGGCGTACGCACTGCTCGGCGGAATAGCCGCCATCGCGATCGCCGCGGGCCCGCTGATCGGCGGCTGGGTGACGACGGAGTTCACGTGGCGCTATGTGTTCGCCGGCGAGACTGTGGTCGTGATCGGCATCCTGCTGCTGCGCGGGCAGATCGCGCGGGCGCCCGCCGCCGAGCGGCGTCCCGAGCTCGACATCGTGGGCGTGGCGCTCTCCTCGGCCGGCCTGGCACTGGTGGTGTTCGCGATCCTGCGCAGCAGCGTGTGGGGCTTCGTGCAGCCACGGACGCCGCCGGAGATCGGCGGCACCGAGATCACGCCGCTGGGCTTCTCGCCGGTGCCGTTCATCGTGCTCGCCGGTCTCGCCTTGCTCTGGGCTTTCGCCACGTGGGAGCAGCGTCGTGCCCGCCTCGGCCGCGACCAGCTGCTGGAAATGACGCTGCTGCGCATCTCGCAACTGCGGGCGGGGCTCTCGTCACTGGTCGGGCAGCAGCTCGTCCTCATGGGCACGTTCTTCGTCATCCCTGTCTACCTGCAGGTGGTGCTGGGCCTCGACGCGTTCGAGACCGGCAAGCGGCTGCTCCCGCTGTCTTTGGCGATGCTCGTCTTCGCGCTGCTGGGCCCGCGGATCGCAGGGCGGCGGTCGCCGCGCACTGTCGCGCAGTTCGGGCTGGTCGCGGTCAGCGTCGGCGCGGTAGTGATGCTCGCGACGCTCGACGTGACCCTCAACGAGACCGGCTTCAAGGTGGCGCTCGCCCTCGTCGGCGCCGGTGCCGGCCTGCTCGCCTCGCAGCTGGGGAACGTGATCATGTCCTCCGTCGCGCCCACGCAGACCAGCGAGGCGGGGGGACTTCAGGGCACCGCCCAGAACCTCGGGTCCTCTCTCGGCACGGCAATCATCGGCGCGGTGCTGATCGCGTCGCTCGCGACCGGCTTCAGCCAGCGCATCACCGACAACCCCGATATCCCGCCGGCCGCGCGCGAGACGATCGTCGCGAGAACCCAAGAGGGGATCGACATCGTGCCCGTCGAGACCGTCGAGAAGGCGGCGGTGGACGGCGGGCTCACACAGGACCAGGCCCGAGCGGTCGCCGACGACTACGGCGACGCGCAGCTCGACGCCCTGCGGCTGTCGCTCGGTGCGGTCGCGCTCGCGGCGCTGCTGTCGCTGTGGTTCACGGCGCGTCTGCCGACCACCTCACTCGCGGAGAGTGCGGTCGCTACAGCGGAGCCAACGGCAGTCAAGTCGGGATGATGTACCACGGCGACCCCGTGCTCGAGCGCCTTGGGGTGCGGCAGGGCCAAGGAGAGCCCGCTCGTGCCCACTGAGACGAAGGGCAGCCAGCGGCGCCGCATCGCCATCGTCGGCGGCGGCTTCGGTGGTCTGGCCGCCGCTCAGAAGCTGCGGCGCGCCGATGTCGACGTGACGCTGGTCGATCGAACGAACCACCACCTCTTCCAGCCCCTGCTCTACCAACTTGCGGCGGGCGCCATCTCCACTGGCGAGTGCGCCACCCCGTTCCGCACGGCGCTCAAGCGCAGCGCCAACACGACGTTCCTGATGGCGGAGGTCACCGACGTGGACGCCGAGCGGCGGCAGGTGATCCTTGAGGGCGGCGAGCCTCTCGACTACGACAGCCTGATCGTCGCCTGTGGCGCCCAGACGTCCTACTTCGGCCACGACGAATGGCAGCACGTCTCGTGCGGCCTGAAGACGCTTGGCGACGCCCTCGAGCTGCGCAACCGCGTCTACGGCGCGTTCGAGCAGGCGGATCGAGCGCGCGACCGGGGGTCGCGGGACGAGTGGCTGACGTTTGCCGTCGTCGGCGGCGGAGCCACCGGCGTGGAGGTCTCCGGGGCGCTCGCCATCGCCGCTCATCACATTCCGAAGCGCAGCTTCGCGCGGATCGACCCCGCCAGCGCGCGGGTGATCCTGCTCGACGCCGGCGAGCGCGTGGTCCCGGCCTTCAGCAAGAAGCTGTCCGCCAAGGCGGCCGGATACCTCGCCGAGCTCGGCGTGACGGTGCGCGCGGGCGCGCGCGCCACCCGGGTTGACCCGCACGGCGTCACGATCGACGTCGGCGGGGCGACCGAACGGGTCCACGCCCGAACCGTGATCTGGGTGGCCGGCGTCCGCGCCGCCAGCTTCAGCGAGACCCTCGCGAAGGCCACCGGGGCGAGCACGGACCGGGCGGGACGCATCGAGGTACGGCCCGACCTGACGCTGCCCGGGCATCCCGAGATCTCGGCGATCGGCGACATGACGAGCCTGGCGGGACCCGGGGACAGGCCGTTGCCGGGGCTGGCGACCGTCGCCATCCAGCAGGCGCGTCACGTGGCCGAGGCGATCTGCAACGGTCAGCCGGGGGCCTCCACGCCGTTTCGCTACTTCGACAAGGGCGCGCTCGCGGTCGTCGGGCGGGGCAAGGCGGTCTGCGAGGTGAGGGGGCTCGAGCTCTCCGGTCGCCCGGCGTTCGCCACCTACCTCGGCGTCCACCTCTACTACCTCGGCGGCGGCGTCGGCCGGCGTGTGGGGGTGCTCACCGACTGGGCGACGGCGCGGATGGGCCGCCCGCGGCACCAGGTGATCTGAGATGGGTGCTGCAGGGTCCAGCCCCTCTTACCGTCGAGGGCAGATGCGTCCGTGGCGCACAAGCTGCTTCGAGATCCGGTGGCGAGGCGCGTGCGGTTCAGTGCACGCCCAGAACCCCGGGTCCTCGGTCGGGCACGTCGATCATCGGCGCGGTTCCGTCGGCGACCGCCCCTTGACGTCGCCCGGGCACGAAACTTGCGGGCGTACCGTCGGGGGCGCCGCTTCCGATCACGATGACCTCGTGGGTGCTCAGGCCGTGTACTCCTCGAGTCGCTCGGCGAGGATGATCCGTCCGGCAGCCTGGATGAGCCAAGGTCGTGGACGGGACCGCCCAACAGCCGATGGAGGGAACGAGCTTCAACCACACCTTCGAGGACGCGAGCGCACCGTCCGGGATGATCCCGCGCGTCTACGGCCGCTCCTACGCGATCGAGGCAGAGCTCTCGGTCCCTGGTGAGGGTGCCGAGGGCGTGATCGTCGCCGAGGCGGACGAGATGGGCGGCTTCTCGCTCTGGGTCGACGAGATGGCCTGCTGCACCCCAGCTACCCGATGATGGGCGTCGAGCGCTACGAGCACGTCTCGACCGAGCCGATCCCGATCGGCGACGTCGTGGTTCGCATGCAGTTCGACGCCGACCGGCAGGAACGGTCGGCCGGCGGAACGTTCTCCTTGTACGCGAACCACGCGAAGATCGGCGAAGGACGGGTCGAGAGGACGGTCGGCGTCCGCTTCTCCGGGTACGCCGGAATGGACGTCGGCCGCGATACCGGCCTGCCCGTCGACCGGTCCTATGCGGCCAAGTCGCCATATCCCTTCACCGGCACGGTGAAGAGGTCGTCTTCGACCTCAAGCCGGGCAGCCACGACGACGAGAAGGCTCTGCACGAGGCCGGCACGCACGTCGCCGCGGCCTACGGGATCAGCGCATAGGCGACGTGCCGTACCGGTCGCTGGGTCGGGGAATGCTCCGGTCATGGTGCCGCTGACATTCTCGATCGCTCCCACGCGCAACGGGCTCCCTGAGCAAGCGGCACTCAAGTGCGAATTTCATGCCATCTGGGCGATGAAGCATGTTCTGTTTCGCGCTTCGATAATGCACGGTCGCGGACAAGCGGCCGATTCATCCCTCAAGGAGGTACGGCAATGCGAGGTGCGGGCCGAGTTCTGTTCGCGGCAATCATGCTGTTGCTTGTTGGCACGCTCAACATCATCTATGGCATCGGTGCCCTAGACAACGCGAACATCTTCGTCAACGACACGCGATACATACTCACAAACCTCAACACCCTCGGCTGGGTCCTGATCATCCTCGGGGTGATCCAGCTCACGGGTGGTTTCTCGCTGATGGCGGGCAGCACCTACGGCCGCGTAATCGGCATCATCGGCGCCAGCCTCGGAGCATTCGGGGCGCTGCTGTCGATCGGGGGCGCCTACCCATGGTGGAACCTCGCCCTCTTTGCCCTCTGCGTGTACGTCGTCCACGGCCTCATCGTCTACGGCGAGGACGAGCGGGCGGCAGAAGCCTGAGCAGGCCGGCCATCTGATCACCCAAGACGATCGGTTCCGGATCGCCATGACCGGCCGTTGCGCCGGCCGGCGTTCAACGCGTCAAGTCTCCCCTGTTGTGGTCCGCCAAGTCATGTCGCAACCTCGGTGGGTTGTGCTGTGGGGGCGCTCTCTATTGGCGGGAACTGGTCGCGCTGGTGTTGCTGGTACCAGCGGGCGTAGCGGTTGGCGAGCGGGGCGGCGCTCAGGTCATGGGCGAAAACCGAGAGCCCGACGGTGAGGTGCATCGCGAGCGCGATCAGGTGACTGAACGCCATTGAGAAGGACCTCGAGCGATCCAGGACGGGCAGGGCGACCTCAACGACGAGCGAAGCAGGAGGTCGAGTCGGCAAACCAGGAGTTCACCTCCGAGTTCGCCGCGGTCACGGGCGACCTCAACTCGGGCCTCTCTTACCGGCGCGGCAGCGAAGGTGCACTCTGCAGCCGCCGACCTGGCGAGCTCCTACGAACAAACACTCGCGACGATCGACTGTGAGTGACTTGGTCCTCGTCACACGACACCAACAGCCCTTCACCGCCTCGCGATGGAGTCGCCTCAGCTCGCTGCTCTCCTTCGAGCGCGATGCCGATTACGGCCCGACTTAACCAGCGTGCACAGCTGGCTCACTCGCTCGCGAGAGCGGGGTCTGGCCCCCCTGCCTGGGGGAGCGTCTCATCCCGCTCGTCCTCGGCACGGGCGCGCGATAGGTCGGCCGAGATTCGGGTCACGGCCGATGTGATGGGCGCACCGAGGATCAGCCCCACCGCACCGAAGAGGGCTCCGCCGCCGATCGTGACGATCAGGACGGCGAGCGGGTGAATGCCGAGCGCGGCGCCCATGGCCAGCGGCTGCACCAGCTGCTGCAGCACGCTGTTCGCAAGCACCTGGACCACGATCATGCCGACTGCGGCGTCCGTCCCGGCGCCGCCGAGCGCGACCAAGACAGAAAACGCGCCCGCCGTCCAGGCCCCGACATAGGGAACGTAGGCGGCGAGCAGGGTGACCACCGCGATCGTGCCCGCCATCGGGACGCCGAGCAGCAGCGCCCCGAGCCCGACCACGGCCGCGTTGAAGGCCGCCACCAGCGTGACGCCGAGGAAGTAGCCCCGCAAGGACTGGAGAGTCCGCGTGCTGATTATGCGGGCGACCGGCGCTGGGACGCCCATGTGGCGCTCTCCCCAGGCCCGGATCTTGGGGCCGTCGGCGAGTAGGAAGATGAGGCTGAGGGCCGTTATGGCGAGAAAGAAGAGCAGCGAAGAGAGCTCCGTGAGGCCCGTCGCGAGACCGTTGAGCAGTGCGCTAACGCCCTGGGTTGCGGACGAGTCGGCGTCCTGCGTTGCGTTCTCTGCGTCGTCCCGTTCAACGCCCAAGTCCTCCAGCCAGCCCTCGATCGTGTTCTTGGCCTCGTCCAAGTGGGCACTCAAGTCACCGCTCTGACTCGTGATGCCGGCAAGCACGATGAACACGACCAGTGCGCCGAGCAGGACGGCCGCGATGAGCAGCAGGATCGCGCCCGCCCAGCGGGGCACCCCTTGACGCTGGAGCCAGCCAACCAGCGGAGCGGCGACCGCCGCGATCACCCCGGCGGCAATCACGGGGAGCACGATCGTTTGCGTGAGCGACAGCAGCCAGACAGCGCCGACCAGGAACAAGGTGACGCCGACCAGGAGCCACGCCGTGAGCCCGACATCGCGCAGCCAATGCGGAGCGGCAAAGACGCCCGTCAGCTCCGCAACGTCGACCTCGATGTAGTCGTCCTCGGGGCGGCGCGGCTCTGCGTCACGCGTCCGGCGTCGAAGCCGAGCGCGCATCACGTCAGGTAATCCTCGAGGAGGCGGTGCGGAAAGGCTGGCCCTCGTCTGACCCGCCGACCGAACGTCGCCTCAAGGCGCCACGGCCGACCCGCCCGCCCTCGAGCCGGACGAGTTCCACTCCGGCGTCGACGCGGCAAGCGACGAGCGTCGAGAAAACTCTGCGAACTCTGCCATCGACACGCTTGCCGAGCTGTAGGAGTGAGGGCCTCGTGCCGGTCGCGTCGTCTACGCCGATCGCGGAAGTGCTGACAGTCACTATTAACTGTGGGCGCGATGCTTCCCACCCGAATATGGGTCACTCGCCCGCCCTATCTCGACTCGTCGGCGACCGCGGTGGCGAGTCCGAGGGCCTGGGCAATGGAGCTGCCGGCGCTCGCCACGCGGGCGCTTCCGACCACCGGAGCGATTGCGATCAGGACGCCTTGAACCTGCTCGACGGTCAACCCGAGGTCCGACGCCACCCCTAGGTTCACGAGATAGGACGCGGGCGGAGCGCCGGTTGACGCCAAGGCGGCAATCCGTACGAGCATGAAGGTCTCGTCGTCGAGGCCTGAGCGCTCCGGGATCCCCTCATTCATCTTCACGAGGGCGTCCAGGACGGGTGTATTCACTTCGGCCATGAGTTCCTCCTCCAACTAGACGTAGCTGGCGCTGCGGCCCACTGCCGTTCGGGTCGGCCGACAGTGCCTGGTGTCGCTCAGCCTTGACCCAGCAGCCTTGCCTTCTCGCGCTCGAACTCCTCGTCCGAAAGCACGTTCTGCTCGTGAAGCTCGCCCAACTGCTTGAGCTCCTCCATCGCCTCGGGGGTCAGTCCGCCGGCCGCGGCCGGCCGGTCGGCATGGCCGGGGTCAGCGGGCGCAGCCTGCTGAGCACCTGCCGCTTCCTCCTGCCGCTGCGCTTCCTTTGCGTCTCTGTGCTTCTTGGCCGCAAAGGCGGCTCCTCCGATTGCGGCGGCGCGTCGCCTGCGCTGGCGCCTGTCTCGTCCCATCTTCACATCCCCCTTGTGTCGGTTGCACTGTTGGGCCCGCTCAAACCGCCCGAGGTCCGCACCCCATGCACCGTTAGATGCAATGGGCTGCAACGACTCGAGCGGACCCGGCTCACGACGGCACCCCCTGAACCGGTGCCAGCGCCGCCACGCACCTACGTGCGCGAGCAGACCCAGCCTTGGGAGAGGCTGGCGCCGCCGGCGCCACTCGCCGCACGTCATGCCCTCCGGAATTTCGGGCTCCACCAGGTAGAGCGGCGAGTGACCCGTAGCGTCCCCAAGTGGAGGCGCGGAAGGGACCGTGCCGCTCATGGAGACCGCCCTGCCCGACTGCGGGCGCCCAGACTGGTGACAGGCGGTCGTGGAAGAGGAGAGGGTCATGCGCGTGCCTCCTCCGAGATTGACGCTCCTCGGGGGTTTGGTCATCGCCCAGATGGGACGATCTCGGCCGATTTGGGCGTTCTGGCCGGATTCCGAAGCCGGGCTGCGTCCCTCACGCGGTCGCTAGACCCGGTGTCCTTGAGGGCTGCCGAACAGATCCGGGGCTGCACCGTGGTTCCATTCGTGGTTCCATGTTGAGCGGATCTGGGCCGATCTGAGAGCACCTGGGCCGCGCTCTGATGCGGCTACAGGACTGAAGTGACCGCCTTCGAGCGATCTCATAACCCGAAGGTCGCGGGTTCGAATCCCGCCCCCGCTACCTCACGAAGCCCCCGTAAACGCGGGGGTTTCGTCGTTCTAGCCTCGCCTCGCTTAGCGCCCGCGGGGCCCAAATGGGGCCCAATTTCTTACAGAGCTGCGAACTTGAGGGGCTGCGCTCGTCCAGAGTGGCGAGCCCAAGAGACCGGAGCCAGGAGTCGGCGAGCGGGGGAGCCGCGTGACCGAAGCGAGCTACCTTGCTGCAGAAGTCGGCCAGGGCGGACCTCGTGGCTGACTGGCCGGTCGTTCTGAGGTAAGTCCGCCGGCGCCGGGTAGCCTCTAACCACCAGGACCGTCCCACCCCAGGCGCTCCTGCCGGCTGCGGGCTCCGGGTTGTGGTCCAGGCGGTCGCGGGTTCGAGTCCCGTCGCTCACCCTCACGAAGTCGCTGCACAGAATGGGTTTCTGCAGCAGTGCTACGTCGATTCCGATCACTGCTCAAGCCACCACTCAGCTACGAATTCTTCGGTGGCCCGCAGAGTTTGCGCTCATCTGCGAGCGTGGGCCTCCGCCTCTCAGTGCGGCACGCGACAAACAAGCTGTGAGCGGAACCCGAAAGCGGGTGCCGTTGCAGAAGGGTTCGAGTCGGTCTCCGAGCGTGGCACCGTGTGATCGATTCTCAGAGCTGGGCACGTAGCGCACATCGGCCTTCCAGCCACGGCGGGTTGCGCATCCCGGATGACCAGTTCGGCGGGCCCGAGCCTGACGACGCGCACCGCACCGGTGCGATCGTGCGGCTCAACGCAACCGTATCGCCGCTTGGCGGCCGTGAACAGGCGTCCGTTGATCGGCACGCTGACCGATGATCCCGAGCTTCGCAAGACCCCGAGCTGGCCGCGAGGTCCGCCTGATGCGAGTCGCGGTGCCGCGGCGGAGCCGCAGCGGTCGTCGGGAGCCGGGCGTCGTCTACGTCGACGTGGCCGCCCAGCCTCGCGCCCCTAGTAGGCGCTGCCCGCCTCCATTACGTCGCGCTCGGCTCCGTCTGGAGGCGCCCGGCGGCGCTAGGAGATCCGCTCCGCGATCACCCGCAGCCTCGCGCGGTCGTGGCGCGCCTGGATCGTGCGCACCGTTCCCGAGCGCGCGCGCATCGAGATCGACTCCGTGTAGCCGTCGTTGCCGTGGAAGCGCACCCCCTGGAGCATCTCCCCGCTCGTGACTCCGGTTGCGGAGAAGAAGACGTCCCTGCCGCTCACGAGCCGGTCCTTGTCGAGCACCTCGTCCAGGTCGTAGCCGGCGTCGATCGCGGCCTGGCGCTCCTCCTCGTCGCGCGGCCACAGCCGACCCAGGATCTGGCCGCCGATGCACTGGATCGCCGCCGCCGCGAGCACGCCCTCCGGGGTGCCGCCGATCCCCCAGAGCAGGTCCACCGGAGAGCCCGCCGTTACCGCCACCAGCGCGGCGGAGACGTCGCCGTGCGGGATCAGCCGGATCCGCGCGCCGACCTCCCTGATCTCCCTCATCGCCTCCTCGTGGCGCGGGCGGTCGAGCATGATCACCACGATGTCCCCGACCCCTTGGCCCTTCTCCTGCGCCATCAGCTCGAGCGTCTCGGGCAGCGGCCGGTCGAGGTCGACCAGGTGCGCCAGGTCTCGCGAGGTGGCCATTTTCATCATGTAGACGCACGGCCCGGGGTCGAACATGGTCCCCCGCTCGGCTAGTGCGATCGTCGCGATCGCGTTCGGGAGACCCTTCGCGCACAGCTCGGTGCCCTCGAGCGGGTCGACCGCAACGTCCATCTCGTGCCCAGTGCCGTCGCCTACCTGCTCGCCGTTGTAGAGCATCGGCGCCTCGTCCTTCTCCCCCTCGCCGATCACGACGACCCCGCTCATGCTCACGGTGTCGAGCATGGTGCGCATCGCGTCGACGGCGGCCTGGTCGGCGGCGATCTTGTCGCCGCGGCCGATCCAGCGCGCGCACGAGAGCGCCGCAGACTCGGTCGTGCGCACGAGCTCGAGCGCGAGGTTGCGGTCGGGCGGAGGCCCGCCGGCACCGTTCCCGGCGAGATCCGTTGCCGTCTCGTCCCCCATCGCTGTGGACGCTACAACACCCCGGGCGACTTGCGCGCGTCGCCGTAGACCGCCTGGCGCAGGTAGCCCGCCACCAGCATGCCGGCGGACGGAGAGCAGATCGAGGCGGCGCTGGAGGCGACGACCGGCTGGCGCTTCATGGTCGAGGAGCTGCGGGCGGTGGGTGCGGACGTGCATCTGGCCGAGCCGGCGGAGACCAGTGCGCTGCGCGGCCCGGAGAAGCGCGCCAAGACCGACCGCCAGGACGCGCGGCGGTTGCGCGAGCTGCTGCAGGCGGGGCGGGTGCCGAAGTCGTGGATCCCGCCCGAGCAGATGCTCGAGCTGCCAGGATGAGGCTGCGGCACACGCTGATCGACGAGCGCTGCGAGTGGCAGCAGCGGAATCCAGGCGCAGCTCTACCACCACAGGCGTCGAGCGCCGGCGGGACCTGCTCAGGCCCGAAAGCCGCGGCTGGCTGGAGGCGCTCGAGTTGCCCGACGCCGCCCACCGCCAGATCCAGGTCGCCCTGCAGATGATCGACGCGGTCGATGGACAGCGTGCGCCGCTTGACCTTGAGCTGTGGGCGCTCGCCCGCCGCCAGCCCGGCTGCCGGGCGCTGATGGCGCACTACGGGATCGGCGAGATCACCTCGGTCGCGATCCTGGCGCAGGGCGCCAAGCGTCACTAGGTCGTGTAGGCCGAGATCGAATCAAGAGCACGCACCGGCGCCGGTGGTCTCCTCGGCGGGGCGCTTTGGTCGATGCGCTTCATGCCCTCAGCGCCCGCATGATCGGGATGGTCACGCCCTATCGCAAGGGAGCTCACGCGGCTCGTCGCCGGGCACATCGAGGATGGCGGGATCGAGGTCGGCGACCCAATCAGCCTTGAGGTCGTCCGCAACCACGCCGTCGCTGCGCTCGATCCGGAGGACCTCAAGACCCACGGGAAGCGCCTTGACCTGCGTGACTGCGATGCGCTGGTGCTCTCCGCCTGCGTGCAGATGCCCTCGCTCTCGGCCATCGAGGAGGTCGAGCGGCACAGCGGGCTGCCGACGCTGTCCGCCGCTATGGCACGAGGTGGGCGATCCCGCGCGCGCTCAACCTCGAACAGTCCTGCCGGGCGCGGGCGAAACCTCTTCGTTCTGCGCCCGAAGGATCGCCTAGTCCCATACTCATGCGCATACGCAGGCACCTCGCCCGACGTGCACCCCGCGTCCGGCCGGACGGTCCGACTTCCTGCGGGCTTGGTCGGCAGCGCGTACTTCCCGCTCAGAGATCTCCCTTGCCAGAGGGCGAAGACCCCGCTCGGCTACAGCGCGCGCCGAGAGCCCCCAGAGAAGCCGTCTGTGCGCGCCTCGATGAACGCCCTTCACGTCTTGAAGAAGAGCGCCCGCTGGAGGGTCCGGCGAAGCGGCTGGCGCAGCCTCGGGCACGCACTGCGCGCTCTAGAGGAGTACCCTTGTTTCAGGTTGGCCCTGTGGCCAACAATCCCGGCCGAAGAAGCGGTATTACGCCCAGGCGCGCGCCAGCGCGACGAGGCAACTCACTATTGAGGCGAACGGGATCGACTGCGGGGCCAGTTCTCTTAATGAGCCGTTGAATCCTCCGAGGAGGCTGCGTCATGGCCGTTGCCGTCCAGACCACTGTCTATCCAGCACCAGGCTCGCGCGAAAGCGCTGTCTCGCTGGAGCCGCGTTATGAGAACTTCATCGGCGGCCATTGGGTCGCTCCGGTCGAGGGCGCCTATAGCGCCAATCCGAGTCCCGCCACGGGACGGCCGTTCTGCGAGGTCGCGCGCTCGACCTCACATGACGTCGACCTCGCGCTCGACGCCGCGCATGCGGCTCGCGAGGCGTGGGGCGAGACCTCGACGACGGACCGCGCCGAGGTCCTGAACGCGATCGCTGACGCGATCGAGGCGAATCTGGAGATGCTCGCAGTCGCGGAGAGCTGGGAGAACGGCAAGCCGGTCCGCGAGACCCTCGGCGCCGACCTTCCGCTGGCGATCGACCATTTCCGCTACTTCGCCGGCGCGATCCGCGCTGAGGAGGGCGGGATCTCCGAGATCGACAAGGACACGATCGCTTACCACTTCCACGAGCCGCTCGGCGTCGTCGGGCAGATCGTCCCGTTCAACTTCCCGCTGCTGATGGCGGCATGGAAGCTGGCGCCCGCGGTCGCCGCCGGCAACTGCGTGGTGATCAAGCCCGCGAGCCCGACGCCGTGGTCGCTGCTGAAGCTCATGGAGGTGCTTCAGGACGTCGTCCCGCCGGGCGTCATCAACGTCGTCACCGGCCCCGGCGCGTCCGTCGGAATGGCGCTTGCCTCGAGCAAGCGGATCGCGAAGATCGCCTTCACCGGCGAGACCGTCACCGGCCGCCTGATCATGCAGTACGCCGCGCAGAACCTGATCCCGTCCACCACGGAGCTCGGCGGCAAGTCGCCGAACATCTTCTTCGCGGACGTCATGGACGACGACGATGCGTTCCTCGACAAGGCCATCGAGGGCCTCGTCCTCTACGCGTTCAACAAGGGCGAAGTCTGCACGGCCCCTTCGCGGGCGCTCATCCAGGAGTCGATCTACGACGCCTTCATGGAGCGCTGCCTGGAACGGATCGGACGCATCCAGCAGGGCAACCCGCTCGACCTGTCGACGATGATGGGCCCACAGGTGTCCCAGGCCCAGCTCGAGAAGATCGAGAGCTACGTGAAGATCGGCCTCGAGGAGGGCGCGGAGCTGCTCTGCGGCGGCGAGCGCTACGACGCCGAGGGGGAGTTCGCGGGCGGCTACTACTACAAGCCGACCGTTCTCAAGGGCCACAACGCCATGAGGGTCTTCCAGGAGGAGATCTTCGGGCCCGTGCTCGCGGTCACCACGTTCAAGGACGAGGCCGAGGCGCTGCGGATCGCCAACGACACGCCCTACGGCCTTGGCGCCGGCGTATGGACGCGCGACACGAGCCGCGCCTTCCGCATGGGCCGCGGCATCCAGGCCGGCCGCGTGTGGACGAACTGCTACCACCTCTACCCCGCGCACGCGGCCTTCGGCGGCTACAAGAACTCGGGCGTCGGCCGCGAGAACCACCGGATGATGCTCGACCACTACAGCCAGACGAAGTGCCTGCTGGTGTCCTACGATCCGAACCCACTCGGCTTCTTCTGATGCCGCAGCGGGTCACCACGACGCCCGCGGCGCTCGACCTGCTCGAGCGCCTGCGGGCCCAGCACGGCGACCTGATCGTGCACCTCTCGGGGGGCTGCTGTGACGGCAGCTCCCCGATGTGCCTGCGGGCCGCCGACCTCCCGGCGAGCCCGCACGACGTGCAGCTCGGCGCCCTCGCCGGCGTCCCCGTCGTCATCGACGGCGATCAAAACCGCCGCTGGCAGCACCCCAGCTTCCACCTCGACGTCGCCCCCGGCGCGGCCGGCGGCTTCTCACTCGAGGCGCTGGAGGACCTGCACCTCACGGCCGCGCCGGGCGATCCCCTTCGCTGAGACGCACCCGCTGCGCGGCCGAGCGCAGCCGCTTCCGTAGCTGAGCGGGAGCGCCGGGCTCCTCAGCCGGGGTGGACAAGAGTGGCGCCGTCCGCGCAGTTACTTGACCAGCTTGCGGGCCGCGGCGGTGTACGCCTCGGCCAGGTCCCGCGTGAAGTCGCCTCGGCGGTGGCGAACGTCGTGATCCAGTCGAGCTGACTGCCCTTGGCGACATTTTCCTGAAGCTCGGCGATGCTCTCGAGCGCCTTCGCGTAGGCGCTGAGCCGTCCCCTCACCCGCTTGCTTCGAGGAGTCAATGATCCGCCCGTTGAGTCTCGCGGATGCGGTCGGCGACCTACTCGACGTCGACCGGAGGCGCCAGCGCCTCCTCGCGATCAGGCGCTCGGCCACCTTGGGCCTTCATGACGTCGGGCGCGCAGGGGCCGAACCCCTCGGCGAGGGAGGCGGCATATGATCCCCAAGCACGATCGCGACAACTCGGGTCCCTCCGATCCCGTCTACCACACCGACTGCTGACCGCCAACCCCAAGGCCCTGCGCGTCTTCCGCGCTCGCGTGATCCGCATGGCGAACTCCGCCACAAGAGCAACGGGAAGCCGGTGCTCACCTCCCGCAACGTCGAGGCGCTTCGCCCTGAGCATCCGACGAGGCGGTTCGCCACGGCGAAGGCGACCTGGCCGCGGGGTCGGTTCCCGAGGACTGGGCCGGCCCGATCGCGCCGCGCGATGGGAGGAGTTCGTGCATGACGTTCCTGCGCGAGCGGATGGCGGGGGGGTTCGGTCGCTGGCCGGTGGTCAGACGGTGAGGACCAGGCGCGGCGACTTGTTGCGCGCGTGCAGGACGTCGTCGAACGCCTCGTTGACGTCCTCCAGCGGGCGGGTCTCGTGGAGCACGCGGGTGCGACCGAGCGTGTGCAGCTTGAACACGTCCTCGACGTCCCGGTGGGTCCCGACGATCGAGCCCTTGATATTGATCCCCCTGAGCACCGTCTCAAAGATCGGCAGCTTCACGTAGTTGTCCGGCGGCAGGGCGACCATCATCAGCGTCCCGCCGCGAGCCAGCGAGTCGAAGGCCTGCTCGAAGGGTCTGGGAGACACCGCGAGGGCGACCGCGGCATCGGCGCCGCCCAGCTTCTGGATCTCGGCCGCGGGATCCTGCTCGGCGGCGTTGACCACGTAATCGGCGCCGAGTTCCCTCGCCATCTCCAGCTTGTCGTCCTCCAGGTCGACGACGACCACGGTCGCGCCCTGGATCTTGGCGTACTGCACCGCCAGGTGACCCAGGCCGCCGACACCGAAGACCGCGCACAGCTGCGAAGGGCCGACCTCGGAGCTCTTGACCGCCTTGTAGACCGTCACGCCCGCGCAGCTCAGCGGCGCCGCGTCCAGGGAGTCCACGCCGTCGGGCACCTTCACGACGTGGCGCTCATAGGCGGCGGCGTACTCGGCGTACCCGCCGTCCACCGAGTAGCCGGTGTTGAGCTGCGCCTCGCACAGCGTCTCCCGGCCCGAGTTGCAGTACCGGCAGTGTCCGCAGGCGAAACCGAGCCACGGGATGGCGACCCGGTCGCCCTCGCTGATCTCCTCGCCGGCGCCGGGCCCGAGCGCCTCGACGATCCCCACGCCCTCGTGGCCCGGGATCAGCGGCAGGTCGGGCTTGATCGGCCAGTCGCCGTGCGCGGCGTGGATGTCGGTGTGGCACAGGCCGCAGGCCTCGATACGGACGAGCACCTGGCCGTCGCCCGGCTCGGGCCTGGGGACGTCATCGATGCTCAGCGGCTGGCTGAAGTCATGAACGACGGCGGCCTTCATAGTGCCTCTCTCTCGATCGGTGAGGGCGGGGCGGCGCGGCGCGCGGCCCCGGCCATTGCACTGTCGCCCGCTACGCGAGCTGGATCACCACGGGCTTGGTTTCGAGGTAATTCTCCAACGCGTTGTGGCCCATCTCCCGGCCCCAGCCCGACTCCTTGTAGCCGGCGAATTGGCATCGCGGCGTCAAACACGCTATAGCAGTTGATCCACACCGCGCCGGTGCGTAGCGGTGGGCGGTCCGGTGCGCCTTGTCGAGGTCGCGCGTCCAAATCCCCGACGCGAGGCCGAAGCTCGTGCGAGCAACCCTCACGGCCTTCTACTCCAGGGCTGGGCGCCGGATCGCCTACACGATCGTGTCGGGCTGCGCTCCAGCCCCCGGCTCGGTACCGCGTGGTGCGGCGCGGCAACCGGCGGTTCCTCCTGTTCCGCGCCGGCGGGGATCGCGCCGTGACCTGGACCCGGCGGGGCCACACGTGCGTCAGCAGCGGCACCGGTACAAGCCCGGCGGTGCTGTTCGAGCTCGCCGCATGGACGGGCAAGGGCGCGGTGGCATTTTGAACCGGCTGGGAATAGTCGGCCCCCGGCACGCGTCCTATCTTTGTGGCCGTGCCGGAGACCACCGTCGTCTCGCGTGCGATGTCTGAGCAGACCCGCGCGCGCTACCCCGACGAGGAGGGCTTCGTCGAGCGTAACGGGGTCCGTCTCTTCTACGAGGTGTATGGCCACGGCGAGCCCACGGTGCTACTGCTGCCCACGTGGTCGATCGTCCACTCCCGCCACTGGAAGATGCAGATCCCCTACCTCGCTCGTCACTTCCGTGTCGTGACCTTCGACGGGCGCGGCAACGGGCGCTCGGATCGCCCGTGCGGCGTAGAGGCCTACGTCGAGAGCCAGTTCGCCGCCGACGCGGTCGCCGTGCTGGACGCCACGCGAACCGAGCGGGCGGTGCTCGCGGGACTCTCGTGTGGCGCGCTGTGGGCGACGCTGCTGGCCGCCGAACATCCCGAGCGGGCGGCGGCCGTGGCCTACATCGGGCCGGCGGTGGCGCTGGCACCCGGCCATCCCGAGCGCGAGATCGTCGGCCGCTTCGAGGAGCCGCTCGACACCGACGAGGGCTGGGCCAAGCACAACCGCCACTACTGGCTGCGCGACTACGAGGGCTTCCTGAACTTCTTCTTCGCGAAGATGTTCAACGAGCCGCACTCCACCAAGCAGATCGAGGACTGTGTCGGCTGGGCGCTCGAGACCGACGTCAAGACCCTCAGCGACAGCTACTCGGCCTTGGGCCTCTGCGGCCTGGAGAGCTTCGCCGACCTCTGCGCGCGGGTGCGGTGCCCGACGCTCGTCATCCATGGCGATCGCGATCTCATCCGCCCTCACGCCCAGGGGGCCGCGCTCGCCCGCGCCACCGGCGGGCGACTCGTCACTCTGGAGGGCTCGGGGCACGGTCCGATGGCACGCGACCCGGTCAAGGTCAACGTGCTGCTGCGTGATTTCATCGGGCCGGCGCGCCCGGTGGCGCGTTGGCGGCGCGCCGCCAACCGGGGCAGACGAGCGCTCTTCGTCTCCTCGCCGATCGGGCTCGGACATGCCCGTCGCGACGTCGCCATCGCCTCGGAGCTGCGTCGCCGCGTCCCCGGCCTCGAGATCGACTGGCTCGCCCAGCACCCGGTGACCCAGGTTCTCGAGGCCGAGGGAGAGCGCGTGCACCCGGCGAGCCGACACCTGGCCAACGAGTCCGGCCACATCGAGTCGGAGTGCGCCGAGCACGACCTGCACGCCTTCCGAGCGATCCGCCGCATGGACGAGATCCTGTGCGCGAACTTCATGGTCTTCCATGACGTGGTCCGAGACGAGCCCTACGACCTCTGGATCGGCGACGAGGCGTGGGAGCTCGACTACTACCTGCACGAGAACCCGGAGGAGAAGCGCGCCGCCTACGTCTGGCTGACCGACTTCATCGGCTGGCTGCCGTTCGAGGACGGAGGAGAGCGCGAAGCGTTCCTCACCGCCGACTACAACGCCGAGATGATCGAGCAGATCGCTCGCTACCCACGTGTACGTGACCGCGCGATCTTCGTCGGCAACCCGGATGATGTGGTGCCCGAGCGCTTCGGGGCCGACCTACCCTCGATCCGTGACTGGACGGGGGACCACTTCGACTTCTCCGGCTACGTGACGGGCTTCGACCAGACCACGCTCGACCGCGAGCGACTACGGGCCGAGCTGGGTTTCAAGCCCGACGAGCAGGTCTGCGTCGTGACCGTGGGCGGTTCGGGCGTGGGCGCCGATCTGCTGCGGCAGGTGAGCGATGCCCTCCCCGAAGCGAGGCGGCGTGTGCCGGCGCTGCGGATGATCGCCATAGCGGGACCTCGGATCGATCCTGCAGCGCTCCCGCAGCACGACGGCCTAGAGATCCACGCTTACGTGCACGACCTCTACCGCCTGCTGGCGGCCTGTGACCTGGCCGTCGTCCAGGGCGGCCTCACCACCGCGATGGAGCTCACGGCGGGAAAGCGTCCCTTCCTGTACTTCCCGCTGCGCCACCACTTCGAGCAGAACTTCCACGTCCGGCACCGTCTCGAGCGCTACGGCGCGGGCCGGCGCATGGACTTCGAGACCGACGGACCCGACGTGATCGCAGCGGCCATCGCCGAGGAGATCGGCCGCGAGGTCGCCTACCGCGAGGTGGAACGCGACGGCGCCGCCCGCGCCGCGGAGCTGGTCGCCGAGCTGCTCTGACCGCCGTCGATCGGACGGACAAATCCATCCGCCCCGGCGTGGCCGACGCCCTCGACCGCACCGGCCGCCACGGCCCGGCGCGAGGCCGGATTGTTCGTCTCGAAGTCCTATCTTCTCGGTGCAACGGCGTTCAGCGGGCGGTCAGTACTAGCCCTGGGCACCGAGCGGCGGTCAAGCGGGTAAGGGTCTTCTACGGCCCACAAGACGAGAGCACGGGATGCGCGTACGACCGGGCGGGCCGCTTGAGGCTCCGGTCGCGCAGACTCC
>CAWGDF010000012.1:0-140328 GCA_963821275.1 uncultured Thermoleophilaceae bacterium | reverse complement strand
TGCGCTACCTGGACGACAAGAGCCGCGCCGACGACGCGGGGGCTGCTCTCCTACGCCTTCCGAGCTGACGGCGATGCCGCAGACGGGGGCCCTCGCTCGGCGGCGTGAGCGCGCCCTCGATGTGGTAGCGGTCGGTCTCGATCGAGACCCGCTCCTGGCGCAGGTCCATGCGCGGGCGGATGGTCCGCGCGGGGGCGTTGGTCGCGCCTACTTCTTCGCGGCCTCGAAGTAGGGGTTTGTGCCGCTTTGGTGGTCGGTCACGTCCACCACGCTGGTGATCTCCGGCACGGCCTGGATGATGGCCGCCTCGATCCCCTGGCTGAGCGTGACGGTGGCCATCGCGCAGCCCTGACAGCCGCCGCCCAGCCTGAGGTAGGCGGTTCCCTGCTCGACCGCCACGAGCTCGGCGCGGCCGCCGTGCGCGGCGATCGAGGGGTTCACCTGCTGCTCGAGCACCTGGATCACGCGCTGGGCTACGTCGCCGCTCAGGTCGGCGGGCGGTGGCGCGTCGATCGCCGGGCTCGGCGTGTTGGGGTTGTCGACGCGCAGGCCGTGGGCGCCGAACGGGTCGTCCAGCCAGTCGATCGTCGCGCCGCGGACCTTGTCGAAGTCGCGCTCGGGGACCACGATCGCGAGGTCGCGGTGGCGGACGACGGCGTCGTAGGGCGCCGCCGCGTCGAGCGGCTTGAGCGCGAGGCTGCAGGTCCACTGGTTGGCGGCGGTGCCGGTCACCTCGAGCCACATCGCCTGGCGCTCGGGCTCCGCCTCCCGGAGCAGGAAGCCCATGACCTTGTCGTAGGCGGCGTCGGTGATGCCCAGCATCGACTCGCGGGAGGTGTGATCGTCGGCGCTCATCGGCCCGGGCCTACGATACCGGCGTGGCTCGCTTGCTCCTCCTGCTGCCGACGGCCGGCTACCGGGCGGCCGACTTCCTCGCCGCCGCTCGGGCGCTCGGCGCCGAGGTCGTGGTGGCGTCCGAGCGGCGGCTCGTTTCGATGGGCGACAGCCAGTTGACGCTCGACCTGTCCCGGCCGGAGGCGGCCGCGGAAGCGATCGCGGCTCTGGCGGAGGAGAGGCCGCTCGACGCGGTGGTGGCCGTCGACGACCAGGGGGTGCGCGTGGCCGCGCTCGCGGCCGAGCGGCTGGGGCTTTCCGGCAACCCGCCGGAGGCCGCGGCCGCGACGCGCGACAAGGCCGCGATGCGGCGCGCGTTCGCCGCCGCCGGAGTGCCGCAGCCCGAGCATCGCACGGTCGGCCCGAGCGACGACCCGGCGGCGCTCGCCGCCGCCGTCGGGCTTCCCTGCGTCGTAAAGCCGCTCTCGCTGTCGGCGAGCCGCGGCGTGATCCGGGCGGACGATCCGGAGGCCGCGGCGGCGGCGGCGGCGCGGGTTCGCGCGATCCTCGCCGAGGCCGGGGAGGACCCGGAGGGGCCGCTCCTGATCGAGCGCTACGTGCCCGGCGCCGAGGTGGCAGTTGAGGGTCTGCTGCGCGCCGGCTCGCTCGAGCCGCTGGCGGTCTTCGACAAGCCGGACCCGCTCGAGGGCCCCTACTTCGAGGAGACGATCTTCACGACGCCGTCGCGGCTGCCGGTCGAGATCGTCGCGGCCGTGACCCGCACGACCGCGGATGCCTGCGCGGCGCTCGGGCTGCGCGAGGGCCCCGTCCACGCCGAGCTGCGCATCGATGACGAGCGCGTGTGGATGCTCGAGCTCGCCGCGCGCTCTGTCGGCGGGCTGTGCTCGCGCTCGCTGCGCTTCGGGGTGGGCGTGAGCCTCGAGGAGCTCATCCTGCGCCACGCCCTCGGGCTGCCGCTCGACGACCTGGGCCGCGAGGTCGCCGCCTCCGGGGTGATGATGCTCCCGATCCCGAAGGCGGGCGTGCTGAAGGAGGTGCGCGGGCAGGCCGAGGCACGGGCGGTGCCCGGCGTGACCGGGCTCGAGATCTCGATCGCGCGCGGCAAGGCGGTGCGGGCGCTGCCCGAGGCCGACCGCTATCTCGGCTTCCTCTTCGCCCGGGGCGAGACGCCCGAGCGGGTCGAGCGGACGCTGCGCACCGCCCACGGCCGGCTCGAGATCGTGATCGGCGAGCCGTCGGAGTGAAGCGAAGCGAAGGCTATCCTGGCGCTGTGCGGGTCCTGCTGATCTCCACCTACGAGCTTGGTCATCAGCCGTTGCACCTGGCCTCGCCGGCGGCCGCCCTGGAGGCCGCCGGGCATCGCGTTCGGTGCATCGATCTCTCCGTCGAGCAGCTCGATCGAGACAAGATCGGCTGGGCCGAGGCCGTCGGCGTCTCCGTTCCGATGCACACCGCGATGCGACTGGCGATTGGCGCCGGCGAGCAGATTCGAGCGATCCGGCCGCGGTTGCCGATCTGTTTCTACGGTCTCTACGCCGCGGTCAGTGACGACCCGACGATCGGTGGGCTGGTCGACCGGCTGATCGCCGGCGAGTACGAGTCAGAGCTGGTGGAGTGGGTCGAGGCGCTCGGCGACTCGTCGGCGGTGCGACCGGCGACCAGCTCGATCGACCTGGGGCGCCACGAGTTTCACACCCCGAGCCGAGGGCAGCTGCCGCCCCTCAAGCGCTACGCGCGGTTGGAGCGCGATGGCGAGCAGCAGCTCGCGGGGTACGTCGAGGCCAGCCACGGCTGCGTGCACAAGTGCCGGCACTGCCCGGTGCCCGTCGCCTACGACGGCCGGATCCGGATCGTCGGGAGCTCCGTGGTGATGGCGGATATCGCCCAGTTGGTGGCGGCGGGGGCGCGCCATATCACCTTCGGCGACCCGGACTTCCTAAACGGCGTCAAGCATTCCCGGCAAGTGGCGCGCGAGCTTCACCGCCACTTTCCCGAGGTCACCTTCGACTGCACGACCAAGGTCGAGCACATCCTCGAGCATCGTCAGGTCTGGCCCGAGCTCAGCGAATCTGGGTGCCTCTTCGTGATCTCGGCGTTCGAGTCGCTCAACGCCGAGATCCTCACCTATCTCGACAAGGGTCACACCGCCGACGAGGCCGCCCAGGCGGTGGCCCTGCTGCGCGAGCATGGGATCGAGATCCGCCCGTCGTGGTTGCCGTTCACGCCCTGGGCGACACCGCAGGACATCCTCGAGATCCTCGATTTCGTGATTGCCAACGAGATGGTGGGCAACGTGGATCCGATCCAGTACACGATCCGTCTGCTCGTGCCCAAGGGCTCGCTGCTGCTCGATCGCCCCGAGATCACACCGCACCTGCAGGACTACGATCGCGACCGCCTCACGTATGACTGGCAAGCCGGGGATCCGCAGCTGGATCGCCTCCATGCCGAGCTCGCCGAAATCGTCGAGGCCGATGTCGCGGCGGAGGTCGACGGCGTGTCGACGTTTCGGACCCTGTATCGGGCGGTAGCCGACGCCGCGGGACATTCAACCGACCCCGCCGACCTTGGCGACGTCGAGCCGCGCCCGCGGCTCACCGAGGCATGGTTCTGCTGCGCCGAGCCCACCAACATCCAGCGCGCCTCGGTGGCCGGCAGCGAGCCGGTCGCTTAGCGGGCACGACTGAGCCCTGAGACCGCCTTGCGCTTCGCAGCTACAGCGTGATCACTTGGTCCGGCGGGTTTCCCGACAGCGCCCCGTAGAGGTCCGGAAAGCAGCCGACCCGCACGCCCGCGACAGTGCCGCTGGGGCGGCAGTCGCCCGGCTCCCCCTCCGCGAGCGAGCGCTCGATCGCGCACCGGTCGCAGAGCATCAGCATGATCCCCTGCTCCTCGGCAACCTCGGCGAGGCGCTCGCCGAGCGGATCGCCCGCGCGCAGCACGTAGGTGTTGTCGTCGAAGAAGAACATCCCGACGACCTCCACCCCGTGGTTTCCCTGCTCGAGCTGCGGCAGAATCATCTTGCCGAGCTTGTAGCTCGCAGTGTGCCCGGAGGTGGAGAAGATGTACGCGACCTTAACGCCCCGCAGCCTAGCTTCCACGCCGCGTCTCGCCGCAGCCCGGTCAGCCTCAGAAGCCGAGCGCGGCGACCCCTGGCTCGTTGTAACCGAGGTGGTGTGCGACCGCGTGGCGCAGGGTGCGCTCGACCTGGCGGGAGCAGGTCGGGGTCGGAGCCGAAGTCGCGCTCGAGCGTGTCCTGGAAGATCACGAGCCGGTGCGCGGCGCGGTCGCGGGCGATGGTCGCGCCGTAGTACTGGCCGTAGGCGCGCACCTCCGCGCCGCGGTCGGAGACGACCACCGGCACGTGGTCGATCACCTACCGCTTGGCTGGGCGGGGCGGCTCTGCCGAAATCGGCCAGCGCTCGCTCCGGTAGCCATGTCCCAGAACATCCACTCGTACCGGCTCGTGCTGGCGAAGTGACGCCCGGCGCTCGCGCGTTCCGCCGGGCTGAGCTCGGGCCCGAGACGGTCCCTGGGCGAACTCCTCACCGCCGTAGGTCTCGATCCAGCGCCCATAGAGGGGGTCCGGCGACCCCGCTCAAGCAGGGCCTTGCCGACCTCCCAATAGATCCAGTAGCAGGGCAGCACCGCCCCGAGCAGCTCGGGGAAGGAGCCGCCGTAGGCGGTGGCGATCAGGTAGCTCGTGTAGGCGAGGTTTGTGGGCGCCATAGGCGTGCGCGCCACGTCTCCTCGCTCAGCCCGAAGCGGGCGAAGAAGCCCTCGTGGAGCGAGCGCTCGACGGCGATCGCGCCGGCCGGTGCTCGGCCCGATGTTCCCCAGTCAGGCATGGGTGACCGCGCACTTCGAGACCTTCGAGCAGTTGCGCAACGTCGTCGCCCAGATGAACCCGTTGCAGGCACAGAACATCAAGGCCCTCGAGACGCGAGCCCAGGCGTGGTCCGACCAGATCAAGGACCACCCCCCGCCGAGGAATTAGTCCGCAGTGTTGCCCCTGGCATCCGCAGCGACGGAGTGCGCGCTCCCGCCTTGCGCGACGGAGATCACGCTCCTGGCCATGATGGCATCGGCAACCCGAGGGCGCCCCGGATGCTCTCGCGCGCTCGCCAACCGCCTCGGTCCGCGCTGCTTATCTTTCAACGCGTCCGCTAAGCGCGGCCAGGACGTCTTGCCCGCCCCGAAACAGGAGGTTTCGTCGTGCACGCCCGCGTGACGTTCGCTCAGGTCGAGCCTGAGGACATCGAGGACTCCGCCCGCCTCTTCGAGGAGGGCATCATCCCCGCAGCCCGGGAGGAAGAGGGCTTTCGCGGCGCGCTCTTCCTGGTGCGCGACGACGGCACGGTAATGGCCATCGACCTCGCGGACAGCCTCGACCACCTCCGCGCCAACGAGAAGCACGGGCTCTACCAAGCAGAGGTAGCCAAGTTCCGGAGCCGCATCGTGGGCCATCCCCACCGCGAGTTCTTTCGAGTCGCCGTGTCCAGGGGCATCCAGGGCGGCGTCGAGCTGCTCGACGACGCCAGCTGAAAAACCCCTGCCGAACCACGAAACCCGGTCTCCGTCGGACCCGATCTGGCTCACGGAGGCACGCCCATGAGCGTCTTGCGCGATCCGCTCGGCCAAGCCCGCCTGGCGATTATCGGCCGATACCTACCGGACGTGGCCCCTGTCCGCGTCATCGAGACGATGAAGCGCAGGGAGTGGAGCTTGGGCTAGTGGGTTCGACGCAACGTGGTGCCGCGCATCTCGTCCGCCGGCTGCACATGCGTCTCCATGGCGTTGAAGTGGCCGATAGAGGCGTGGGCGTCATCTTCGTAGGCCTTCAAGGCTTCCATCACGGCCGCGCGCGGTGACGCTGCCTCGAACTCGGATGACACCGAGAGCCAGACGTTTCCGAGCTCCTCCCGCAGGCCGGACAGGCCCTCGTCCCACGCGCCTCGCTGGGTGAATTGCTTGCGAAAGGTGGCCAACCCCTGATCGACACTCGACTTCGGGAACCGGCCTGCGATTGTGACGTGGTAACGGCGCATTTCTGTAGTCAACATGACTGCTGCCGCCCGTGGGCCCGGCACAGGTCCCCGGTGTCTTCGTCCGCGCCCGTCCACACCGTGCGTGTGCTCGTCCTGATCGCCGGGCCCTAGGCGCGAACCCGCCCGCCGGAAGCCTCGGCCGGGCGGCCGGTCTGCCGGGGTGGCCTACTCGCGTAGCGGGGAAGCGGGGCTGTCGGCCGAGTGGTTCGTCGCGATGCTCCGATCGTTGAGCGGGTGCGCTCGATCTAGTCAGGTGCGGCACGCGCTGGTCCTGGCGGTCAACGGGAGCGAGGCGGCGCTGATCCGCGATTTCGTGGTCAGGCGCCGCGAGCCCGACGGCGGCTTCGTCTGGCGCGTCCCCTCGAGCTTCCTGGACGACGAGGAGCTAACTCCCGATGCACCGGCAAGTAGCCGCGCAGGGAGGTTGCTCGTCGGTCCATTTCCGGGGGGGTCGGCCGTAGGCAGGCCGGTCAGCCGCAGGGCGGCTCGGCCGCGGCTGCCAGCGAGCGATCGCTACTTGACGACGATCGTCAGCCCCGACTCGTCCCGCGGCCGGGATGGGCTCGACGCGCGCGGCCGGCCCGCGCGAAGATAGGCGGGATGAACGCGCGGATTGCGACGGGCCTCGCCCGTACCGACGCCGGGGTGGACTCGTTCGCCGTGGCGGCGTCGCGCGCCGCGCTCCAGCTGGGAGGCGCGCCGGCGGATCTGGCGGTGGTGTTCGCGGGCGCGGCCAACCTCGGGCACGCCGAGGAGGGGCTCGCGGCCGTGCAGGACCGGCTCCACGCCCGCGCGCTGCTCGGCTGCGGCGCGCAGGGCGTGGTGGGCGACGGCCGCGAGCTCGAGGAGGGCGGCGTCGTGGTCTGGGCGGCGTCGTTGCCGGGCGCGGAGATAGAGACCTTCCGCCTCGAGACCGTTCCCACGAGCGAGACCGGCGTTGCGGTGGCGGGCATGCCCGAGCTCGATGGCGCCGACGCCGCGATCGTCCTCGTGGATCCGCACACGTTCCCGATCGCCCCGGTGCTCGCCCAGCTCGCGGACGACCGGCCCGGGCTGCCCGTCGTCGGAGGGCTTGCCAGCGCGGGCGGCGGCCCGGGGATGGCCGTGCTCATGCACGACGACGAGGTGGTGAGGCGGGGCGCCGTTGGGGTCGCGCTCTCGAGCGTGGACGTACGGGTGTGCGTCTCGCAGGGCGCGCGACCGATCGGGCCCGAGATGGCGATCACGGCGGCCGAGGGGAACGTGATCCACCAGCTCGCCAGCCAGCAGGCGCTCGAGCGGCTGCGGACGGCGATCGCCGAGCTCGATCCGGGCGAGCGCGCGCTCGCCTCGCAGGGCCTGCTGCTCGGGATCGTGATCGACCCGAATCGGCCCGAGTACGACCGCGGCGACTTCCTGATCCGGGCGCTGATCGGCGTGGACGAGGAGAGCGGCTCGCTGAGCGTGGGGGAGCAGGTGCGCGTCGGCCAGACGGTGCGCATGCAGGTCCGCGATGGCGCGTCGGCGCACGAGGACCTGCGCGAGGCGCTCGATCGCGAGCTGCGCTCCCTAGGCGGGCCGCCGGCGGGCGCCCTCGTCTTCACCTGCAACGGGCGCGGCTCGCACATGTTCGAGACGTCGGATCACGACGCGTCCGAGATCGAGCGCGCATTCTCGGGTGCCCCTGCAGCCGGCTTCTTCTGTGCGGGCGAGATCGGCCCGGTGGGCGACCGCAACTTCGTGCACGGCTTCACCGCCACGCTGGCCGTCTTCGCCGCCTGACGAGCGGCGGCGGGCGCTCAGGCGGCGGCGAGCGCGCGCCGGTCTGCCCAGGGCCGCGCGGCCTCGAGCCGCACGGCAAACGAGCTCAAGAGCTCCGCGCCCGCGGGCGGCCCACGATCCGCACGCCGACCGGCGACCCGCCTGACGAGCATGGGCGTGACCAGCACGGCGCCCCGCTCCCACATCGCGATCAGCCGCCGCGAGTAGCGGCGCAGCCAGTCGAGCGCGCCCAGGTAGTCGGGGCGTTGATCTGGCTCGAGAGCTCGTACATCTCGCGGCTGAGCAGCTCGAGCTGGTCGACGTCGAGCTTCCGCCCGCAGAGCCGCTCGTACGGGTGGACCGCGTCGCCCGTCCGGGCGATCCAGACCTTGATGAAGTTGTCGGCGTAGCCCTCCTCGACCTCGATCGCGATTTCCTGGACCTGCTGCCCGAGCGACTCGAGCAGCGAGGCGGCCTCGCGCACCGCCTCGACGGACACCCCTCGGGCGGGCGCGCTTCGGGGTCCCGCGCCGCCGGATAGCCGACGAGAGCACGTTCCGTACCTGCTCATCCGCCTTGAGTCCGAGCAGCTCGGCCAGGCCCTCCGGGTTCGCGATTCCGTTCGGATAGGAGACGACCCCCTCGTTCCACGCGGCCAGCACCATGTTCTGGGCCGCGCGCCCGGCGCTGAAGGCGACCGGACCTTGCCGCTGACCACAATTGCGATCACCAGCGGGGCGCCGAGCAGGTCGGGAGACGCGTAGACGGTCGGGCGCAACCTGGTCGACCAGCCCGCGGTCCCCTAGCACGAGGAACCGCCACGGCTGACGGTTCTTGGCGCTTCCGGCGACGCGGCCGGCGTCGAGGCTGCGCCTGACCGCCTCCTCCGGAACTGGCCTCTCGGCGTACTCCCGCTGGTCGCGCTTGCTCGCCACCGCGAGCTAGGCGTCCACGCCCGAAGCCTAGCTGCGCCGGCCAGACGAGACGCGGCCTCAGCTGTCGTGCGTCAGCCGCCCGCCGGTTTGCGGCGGATCGCGAACAAAGGGGCGCCGCACGCGGGGCAGTAGCCCTCCCAGCCGGGACGACCGTTGGGCAGGGTCACCTCCCGCGCGTCGGCGATGGTGACCTTCTCGCCACAGACGCACCAGGCCTGCGGGCCGGGCTCCTGTGTCTCTCGGTGGCGCGAGCTCCACCCACCCATGCCCGACAAGCATATTCGCGGCTAGCGTGCCTTTCATGCGGGGCCGGCTCACCGCCCGCGTTTTGGACGAGAGCGGGTGCGCCTAGTTTGACGAGCAGAGCCTGGCCGAGATCGAATCCGAGGACTTCCCGGGCGAGCGGCTCATCTGCTGCCGCAACCCGCTCGTCGCCGCCGCGCGCGCCGGCAAGCGAGAGGACATGGTCCGCGCCACCGAGCGGGCGCTCTCCAGGATCGAGCGGCGCGTCGAGCAGGGCACGCTAAGCGGCCGCGACCAGATCGGGCTGGCCGCCGGCGCGCTCTGGAACCGCTTCCGGATGGGCAAGTCCTTCGAGTTCGAAATCACCGACGAGCGTGGTCGCGGCCTCCTCGGTCTCCGGGTCCCAGTAGGGGCGCGGGACCAGCAGGGTGAAGCTGCAGGGGGAGCGGCGGGCACGGGCGCGCACCTCGTCGAGCAGCCTCGGCGTCGCCGCGGTTCGGTGAGCCACCACCAGCACGCGCGTGGGCGCTGCCGACGTCATCCGCCGTGATTGTCACATCGCTCCTACGCCGACAGAGCTCAGCGTGCGCCGAAGCCAAAGCCGTCGAGCGTCCTGATCCCCAGGAACTATTGCGCCGGCGAGCTTGGCGGGTATGGGCCCGGCCTCGTGTCCTCGGTTCTATGCCTTCTCGGTCGGCTCGGCGGGTTTCAGCGCGCCCACAGCGGGTGTGTAGATGCTCTCGTGCCCGTCGTCCCAGCTGATGCGATAGCGAGGGTAAGCCGTCCCTTCTACGACCTCCTCGACGACGCCCGTCCGGGGCGGCCGCTCGGTCGACTCGGACTCGACCTGCACGCGATCTCCGGACTTGAACTCCATGCCCTCTCCTTTCTGACTGGCCTCCCTGAACGTGATACCACGGCCCGCACCCGAGCCGACCAGGAGCTCCGGGGCACGCCGCGCGCAGCCCTGGCGGACGGGCTGCCGCGCGCACTACCGCTCGGCGCACTCCGCCCGCGCGTCGCAACGCCTCGCGGTCGACCGTGATCAGGCTGCGCCGCGTCCCTCGGGCGTGAAGCTACTCCACACCGTCGAGGCGGGCGCGCCCGGGTCGGGGCCGTCGTGCAGCTCGACGCGGACCACCCACTTCACCCACTCGAAGCCGCGCCGGCCGGGCGCGACCAGCCGCACCGGCGCGCCGTGCTCGTGTGAGAGCGCCTCTCCTCCGACGCCGGTGGCGAGCAGCAACCTGCGAGCGACGCGCAGCTCGAAGCTCCAGCGATAGCCGGTGTGCGAGATCACGCGCACGTGGCTCGCAGCGGGCAGCGGGCCGGCCCGCTCGAGCAGCCGTGCGAGGCGCACGCCGCTCCAGCGCTGGCGCGAGTAGAAGCCGCCGGTGCAGTCGAGCGTGGCCACGAGCGTGTCGTGTGCCTGAAGCTCGACCAGCGGAAGGCGCAGCGGGCGGGCGACCAGCCCGCCAAGCTCGAGGAGATAGGCGTCGTCGGGCAGCGGCCGGGGGCTGTCCGCGACCCAGGAGGTCGAAGGGAAGGCGTTGCCGGCGAACGAGCCGGCCTCGTAGGAGCCGGTGAAGCGGCGGCGGGCGCCGCGCAGGCCTAACCCGGCCGACAGCGGACGCTGCAGCTCCCAGACGAGATACGACCCGGCGGCGACCGCCCCCGCCAGCAGGAACTGCCGCCGCCCGGCCAGGTCCCGCCGCCGGAGCGGCTTTGCGCGCACGACCGCGTGGACGGCCACGACGATCGTGAGCACGACCCCGAGCGCGAAGTGCCAGTTCAGCAGGTTGTAGCCGCCCGCCGAGAGCCGGGCGCCGCTCGACCATCCCACCCCCGACAGCAGCGTCGCCGCCACCAGGGCGAGAGCGGCCGCGCCCGCCGCGGTGCGGCGGTCCCAGCGCCACGGCTGCGCTAGCCGCCGCCACACGCGCCGCAGCTTCCAGCCCACCATGCCCGCCAGCGCCAAGCCGCCGACACCGTGCGCGCCGAAGACCCACGCATCGCCATGCTGGCCTGCGAACAGGCTCATCAGGCCGGTCGCGAACAGCAACCCGACGAACAACGCCAAGCCCCAGTCGGTCGCCCGCGGCGTCACGACACCGAAAGCGTACGCCCGCGGCTGTACCGGCCCCGCGAAGGTCGGCTCCCGATCGGCTCGCACCGCCGGTCCGGCAATGCGTCCGCCCACGCCACCCGCGGGCGGGCGCGGCCGCAGGGGGCGGACGAGCGGGGTCGCTCCGTCTATCGGCGCCCACGGCCCTGCTCGTAGAGGTCGACAGAGACGACGCACATGGCCACGGCGGGTTCCACGAATAGCCCGTGACATCCTTGCCGGAGAGCGCCATGTCCGGGTCGTGGGGCCCGACAATGTGACAGATCTTCTCGCCCTCGCTCGTCGGCCCCCCGATGAGCTGCTCGAATGGTGTCTCGGTCACCTCTCATCTCCGGTCGGCTCGTCCCCTGTGGGGTACCACCGCCGAGCGCGATGTCCGGCGCGTGCAACTGCGCACTCGAGGCCGACACGCAGCGCTAGGCCGCCACTGGCAGCAAACACGGGAAGGAACTGACCGAGCGCGCGGTACGCGCCGCTATCGCTCGGAGCCGTAAGGAGAAGCCGGGTCAGCGCCGGCTGACACGACCGCAGCTCGTCTCTATGAAGGAGGGCTTGGTGTCATCCATGAAGGAGCGGGCCGTGTCAAGGGGCGGTCATGGGCCTCGGCTGGTTGGGCGTCCCGGGTAGGGCGACGGCCGGGAGGCGGGCGGAAGCGGTCCAGTCATCCATTCGGCCGCGCTGGGCGGGCCGGAGTGTCGTGCGGTGCTCGAGGGCTCAATCAAGTTCGCGGCCGTCGGTGGCGCTGGTGGGCGCGTGGAGGCCATTGACAACACGCGAGCTCGCTCGAGCGTCCGCTGGTCGCCTCGGGGTTGGGGGCAGCGGCAGTTGCGCGGCGGGTCATGGTGTGACCGCCACTGTTCTGATCGTGCGCGCCTTGGCCCGTGGCGTTAGGCAACGGATTTCTCCGTCGCGCAGGCCGTAGAAGCAGAGGTGAGGATCTTGCGGGCGACGGCGACCTTGGCGACCGATTTGCCGCGCCGCTTTGTGATCCGCTCGTAGGCTTGGCGCAGTGGGCCGCTGCCGCGGGCGGAGTGCTGGGCGGCCTCGACCAAGGCCCAGCGCAGCGCCGGCGAGCCCTGGCCGGTGATGTGGCCGAGCCGGGCCTTGCCGTCGGAGCTGCGGACGGTCGGGGTGAGCCCGGCCCAGGCGCAGAGGTGACGGGCGGAGGGAAAGCGCGTGATGTCGCCGACCTCGGCGATCACCAGCATGGCGATGTAGCGCCCGATGCCGCGGATCTGGCAGAGCACCTCGACGTAGGGGTCGGCCTTGGCGCGCCGGTCGATCTCGGCGCTGGTCTGATCGATCTCGCGGTCGAAGTCGGCGATCAGCGATAGCAGGCTGTCGAGCCGCTGGCGGGGACCCTGGCGCAACTCGAGTTCCGTCGAGGAAGCGCATGCCGCCGGGGCCGAACAGATTGCTGTAGGGGCGCTGGATGCCGTGCTTGGCGAGAATTGCCCCGACCCGCTGCTTGAGCGCCGAGCGGATGCGCGTGAGCGCCACCCGGTGGCGCAGCAGGTCGCGCAGATCGCGCAGCTCGCGCGGGGCGACATAGGCCTCAGGGAGCAGGTCGGCGCGCAACAGGTGCGCCAGCGTGCGCGCGTCGACGGCGTCGGTCTTCACCCGCGCGGCGGCGATCGCCTTCGTTCTGAGCGGGTGCGCGAGGTGCAGCTCGTAGCCGGCCTCCTCCAACACGTCGGCCAGCCACTCCCAGCCGTAGGTCGCCTCCAGCGCGATCTTGGACTCGCCGTCGATCCCCTCCAGCAGCTCCAAGAACATCTGCGGGTCGTTGACAATTCGCCGCGACAGCAGCTGCGTGCCGTCCGCGTCGAGCACAGCGACGTGGGAGCGCTTGCGGTGCAGGTCGATGCCGACAGAATTCATCTGTGGGCCTCCTCCGATCCGGGAAACAGTGTGCGCCCGACGGCATAGCGCCTCGGGCACCGGTTCGCTAGGAGGCCCGCTCCTTCATGGCATCAAGTACAGGTCGGTAGTTCTGTTTTGGGTCCTCGCGCGGTCTCGGGGGTTGGAGCAGCGCTCATGTCTCTATGGCCTCCTGGGCGGGAGGATTAGGCGAAATTGGAACGTTCGCTCGCGGGCGCATGTCCGAAAGGGCGGTCAGGCCGCCAGACGAAAAGCGGCGCCTCGGGGGAGCGAACTCCTGGTTGCGGGAAAGCATGTGCCAGATCGCGTGGGCGAGCCGGCGGGCGATGTCGATCTGGGCGACCTTGGCGCCGCGTTGCTTGCCGAGCCGGCGCTTGTTGCGCTGGTAGC
This sequence comes from uncultured Thermoleophilaceae bacterium, assembly GCA_963821275.1. Lineage (GTDB taxonomy): Bacteria > Actinomycetota > Thermoleophilia > Solirubrobacterales > Thermoleophilaceae > JACVRW01. Next base: position 127,111 of record CAWGDF010000012.1, on the reverse strand, counting down.
GCTCTCGGTAGGCCGGGTGCTTGAGCGCGTGCATCGTTGCCTCGAGCAGCGTCCGCGATTTGCAGGTGTCTTCGAGTGCGCCCAGGGAGATTCGAACTCCCACCCCGCTTACACGGGACAAGGCCCTCAACCTTGCGCGTCTACCAGTTCCGCCACAGGCGCGTGGCGAGGTCAGTATAGAGCCGCTACGCCCCCCGCTCCCGGCCTGTTGTTGCCGTCCGGGGGCCCCGCTAGTCTACGAACACATGTTCGAAGCATTGCTCTGGAAACGGCTCCGCGGGAGGGCTATATGGTCGAGTTGAACCTCACCAAGCGCCAGCAGGAGATCTTCGACTTCGTCAAGCGCTACCGGGGAGAGCACGGCTACCCGCCGACCGTCCGCGACATCGGGAAGGCGATCGGGCTCACGTCGTCCTCGACGGTGCACGCCCACCTGGCGAACCTCGAGAAGCTCGGCGTGCTCCGGCGCGACCCCTCCAAGCCGAGGGCGATCGAGGTGCTCGTGGACAAGGCCAAGTCCGCGGTTTCACCTGTCGGCCTGCCCGTGGTCGGCCAGGTTGCGGCCGGCCAGCCCGTGCTGGCCGACGAGAACATCGAGGAGTACGTGACGGTCCCCCCGATCGCGGGCGGCGAGGAGGGTGAGTTCATCCTCCGCGTGAAGGGGGACTCGATGAAGGACGTCGGCATCCTCGAGGGCGACCACGTGATCGTCCGCCGGCAGGACACCGCCAGCGACGGCGAGATAGTGGTAGCGCTCGTGGACGACGAGGCGACCGTGAAGCGGTTCTTCCGGGAGTCCGATCACGTCCGCCTGCAGCCCGAGAACCAAGCGCTGAACCCGATCCGCAGCCGCGACGTGGTGGTCCTCGGCCGGGTGGTGGGCGTCTGCCGGAGGGTGTCGTGAGCAGCGCGGTTCTCGAATCTGCCGCGGTCGGTCGGCTGTTCTCGGAGGACGCCGCGGGCCCGGAGACCGATGACGGCTGCGTCACCCTCGCGGAGCGCCTGGACGCCGCCTGGCACAGCCTCCAGGGGGCCGGGAAGGCGGAGTGCCCGGTGTGCCAGAGCAGTGTCCACCTTGGCGACGGCGGCTACGGCGGATGCGAGAGCTGCGGCACGCCGGATCAGCTGATTGGGAGCGCTGGTCGAGCGCGGCAGAAGTACCTACTATTGAGACCGCCGGCCAGGCAGCCGCGGGGAGGTCGGGGAGACAACCGGCCCCTCGAGGAAAGTCCGGACACCGCAGGGCAGGGTGGTCGGGAGACCGACCCGGGGAAACCCGCGGGAAAGTGCCACAGAAACACACCGCCGATGGCGGAGCCGCTCGAGAGCTCCGCACAGGCAAGGGTGAAATGGTGCGGTAAGAGCGCACCGGCGTCGCGGCGACGCGGCGGCCAGGCAAACCCCACCCGGTGCAAGGCCAAGCAGGAGCGACGACGCGGCCCGCAGAGCTCCAGGTAGGCCGCAGGGCCGAAGGCCCCGTCCGGCGCGGCGCTCCTTCGAGCGCCGCAGGCGGACGAGATGGATGGCTGCCCACGACAGGATCCGGCTTACCGGCCGGCTACGGGAGGGGCCCCTCAGGGGGCCTTTCCTATTGGTTCTGCGGCTCGCCCGCGGAAAGATCCGGTTTGCGGGGCACGCAATCCGGCGAATAGAGCAGCATCCGGGTACGGGCGCCAAAACGCACCAAGAAGACCAACAGGGATGCGTACTGCCCTCATTGCCACCTGCTGATCGAGCGCAGGGTCGGAGACGAGTGGCCCGCGGAGCCGCTGCGCTGCCCGCACTGCCGGCTTCTCGTCGGCATGGGCCGCGCGCGGCCCACGCCCTCCGCCGAGCCCGGCGCCCGAGGCAGCGCGGCGGGGGTGTTCGCCCACCAGGCGCGGCGCTCGGGCAGTGAGCGGCGCGTGTCGAAGCAAGTCGTCTGCAGGGCGATCCGCGAGGTGGCCGCGGCGATCGGCGCCCGCCCCGAGCGCCTGCTGATGGTCGACTACCAGCAGCAGGTGTCCCACGACGAGGATCTCCCCGGGCTGGACGACGTCTTCGCGGCCTACGGCAGCTGGAAGCGCGCACGGCGCGCAGCGGCCACCGGGTCCGGCTGAGCCGGGCGCTGCGCGCAGCGAGCCGCCCGCCTTCGCGCCTTCGCCCGCCTGGTGGCCCCGGCGGACAGGCGAGGTAGAGTCCCGCACCCGTGGGCTGGATCATCATCATCGCCCCCTTTGTGGTGCTGGGGATTGCCGTCCTGTTCATCGCGTTCAGCGGGAGCCCCGGCGCGGCCCGGCAGGCCTATCTCACCCGCGGCGGTCGCGTCTTCACGTTCGCGATCCTGGGCCTGTACCTGCTCCTCGGCGTGGTCGTCCCGGTGGGCGTGATCGGCGCGCGCGAGGAGTCCGCGGGGGCGGTGGGGGCGCTTCGCACCGACGATCTCACGGCGCGCGAGGAGCACGGCAAGGTGCTGTTCGTCCAGGCCTGCAAGAGCTGCCACAACCTCGACGCGGTGAACGCCCGTGGCGTCACGGGACCGGACCTCGACGAGCTCGGCGACCTCGACAGTGAGCGCGTGCTGAACGCGATCAGGCGCGGCGGCAGCGGCGAGGGCCGCATGCCCTCGAATCTGTACGAAGGCGAGGACGCCCAGGACGTCGCCCGGTACGTCTCGCTGGTGGCCGGCCAGTAAATCGGGCCGATTCGCGTCTATCCCGCTCTGTGCGCGGGTTTTCCGTCCGACGCCTTCGCTGTGCTGCTAGCATGCCCGCGTCCACACAAGCCGAAGTTCCGCCCGCCGGCGGGACGCGGGGGACCCAGACGGCCGGCAGGCCTGGGGCGAATCGTGAGCAGTCACGTAGCGCAGCTCTTTCAGCGCGAGCCCGTCAGCTAACCCCGCAGGCGAGACGAAAGAGAGTCGATGCAGACAGCGGGAGCACGCATCCTGCGTGAGGACAACGAGCAGGACCTGAGCCGCGAGGCGGTGCTGCTCCAGTGGGAGCGCAAGATCGAGCAGGCCGAGGGCCGACCCTCCCGCTTCGAGCCCTCCGAGGCGGAGCCTGACTCCCTGGAGGAGCCCCGCCGCATCGGCCGGACATCGCCGGTCGTCGAGGACGCCACCCACGACGCCCCGCGGCGCTTCGAGCAGGTGCCCGAGACCGGGGGGCGCCGGACGATCACGATCACCGGTCATCCGGTCCCGGCACGGCGGCGTCGCTCGGTCGTGGAGAGCCAGCTCGCCCAGCCCGACCGGATCGCCCTCTGGGCGTTCCTGCTCGGGCTCTTCCTGGTGGCGGTGGCCGCCGGGACCGCGCACGCGTAGCCATCCGCCGGGCGACAAGGCGCGACCCCGCCCGATGCGGCCGCGCACCGATCCAAGAGCGGGCTGTCCGCGTATCTCCTGATGGGCCATCCGGCCGAGCCGGACGTTTTGCGGCTATGGAGTGCCGACCACTCCTTTTTCCCCTAAACTTACGGGCAGTAAGCGGCAGGCAGAAAGCGAAGCCATGAAGACCAAAGAGAGCAGGTTCCAAGTCCACGACGAGCTCACCGCGCCCGAGTTGAGCGTGCCCATCCTCAAGGGTGCGCTTGCCGGCGGTGGGCAGCTTCCCAACTTCATCGGCGTGCTCGCGGGCTCGCCGGCGGTGTTGCGGTCGTACGCGCGCTTTCGGTCGGAGCTCCGGCACGGCAGCCTGCCCTACGCCACCCAGCAGCGCATCGGGCTTGCCGTGGCCGAGCACCAGGAGAGCGAGTACGCCCTCTCGACGCTCCAGCGCACCGCGCGCGAGGCCGGTCTGGGACTGGACGAGATCGCGCTCGCGCGCGAGTTCGACTCCCGCGACGAGCGCGAGTCGATTCTCCTGCGCTTCGTCAAGGCGCTGGTGGAGAGCGAGGGGCCGCCGCCGCGGCACAAGCAGGAGGAGGCCCTCGAGGCGGGCTGGACCGACGAACAGATCCTGGAGACCATCGCCCACGTGGCTCTGGCCACCTTCGGCAATCTCGTGACCCGGGCCGGCGACGTGCCGCTCGACGGGTCGAGCGAGGGCTCCCGAATGCTTCAGGCCGCGTAAGGCCTCCGGCGGGCCGGCGGGGGGACTACGATGTACGGCATGGCCTCTCCGCAGGCCACAATCGTTCGGCGCGAGACCTGCTGCTCCTCGTACCACCGGGCAGTCGAGCTGGTGGGCAGGCGCTGGACGGGAGCCATCCTGTTCGTGCTCCTGGATGGCCCGACCCGCTTCTCGGAGTTCAAGCGGCTCGTGCCCGACCTGTCTGACCGGCTGCTCTCCGAACGCATGAAGGAGCTCGAGGCGGAGGGCATCGTCGAGCGGCGCGTGTTCGACGAGATGCCCGTGCGCGTCGAGTACGCGCTCACCCCGAAGGGCGAAGCGCTCGAGCCGGCGGTGGGGGCGCTCAAGGTCTGGGCGCGGACCTGGCTGTAGGCGCGCGCGCCCGCCATAGCCCTGATCCCTGCGCCCCCCGGACGTTGGGTTTGAGCTTTTGCCCCGCATACGTGGCAAACCTCAAGCGGGGCGCTGGAATCCTGTCCCGCTTGAGCTTTCCCCCGGCGCGGCCGCCACTCCGCGCCGGCCGGCGCGGCGTTAGCCTACGCGGCTTCACGCGCCCGACAGCCGACCCGCGAAGGAGCCCCATGGCCGAGCAGCCGACCACCGCCGAGGACATCAAGTCCTTCGTCGACGACCGCGACATCCGCTTCATCCGTCTCTGGTTCACCGACATCCTCGGTCAACTCAAGAGCTTCTCGATCAACGCGCTGGAGCTGGATGACGCCTTCGAGGGCGGGATGGGCTTCGACGGCTCGTCGATCACCGGCTTCAACGCCATCGAGGAGTCGGACATGATCGCCATGCCGGATCCCTCGACCTTCAGCGTGCTGCCTTGGCGGCCGGATGACAAGGGCGTCGCGCGCATGTTCTGCGATGTGGTCACGCCCGACCGCGATCCCTACGAGGGCGATCCTCGGCACGTGCTGCGGAGGGCGCTCGAGCGGGCCGAGGAGATGGGCTTCGACCGCTTCTACGTCGGGCCGGAGCTCGAGTACTTCTACTTCCGCAACGCCCGGCCGGAGAACGGCGTCCCCGAGATCCTCGACGAGGGTGGCTACTTCGACCTCACAGCGCTCGACGCCGGATCCGACGTGCGGCGCGAGACCGTCCTCGCGCTCGAGCAGCTCGGCATCCACGTGGAGTACACCCACCACGAGGTCGGCCCCAGCCAGCACGAGATCGATATGCGCTACGCGGGCGGGCTCGAGATGGCCGACCACACCATGACCTACCGCATCACGGTCAAGGAGTACGCCATGAAGTACGGCTGGCATGCGACCTTCATGCCGAAGCCTTTGTTCGGTGAGAACGGCTCGGGCATGCACACGCACCAGTCGCTCTTCAAGGGCGACAGCAACGCGTTCTACGACGCGGACGACCAGTACTACCTCTCCGACGTCGGCAAGGCCTTCATCGCCGGCCAGCTCCGGCACGCGCGCGAGATCACGTCGGTGTTCGCGCAGTGGGTGAACTCCTACAAGCGGCTCGTGCCCGGCTACGAGGCGCCGGTGTACTGCGCCTGGTCGCGGCGCAACCGCTCGGCGCTCGTGCGGGTGCCGCTCTACCACCCGGGGAAGGAGCAGGCCACGCGGGCCGAGATCCGCTGTCCCGACCCCGCCTGCAATCCCTACCTGACGTTCGCGGTGCTGCTCGCGGCGGGCCTGGAGGGCATCGAGAAGGGCTACGAGCTGCCGGAGCCGATGGAGAAGAACCTGTACCACATCAGCCCGGAGGAGCGGCGGCGGCTGGGGATCGAGCAGCTACCGGAGACGCTGGGGGAGGCCATCGAGCTGACCGCGGAGTCCGAGCTCGTGCTGCGCACCTTCGGCGAGCACATCTTCAACCGCTACGTGGAGATCAAGCGGCAGGAGTGGGAGGACTATCGCGTCCAGGTGACCCAATGGGAGCTGGACCGCTACCTCGCCATTCTCTAGCGCCCTCGGCGGCGATGTCCGCCGCCCGCTCCAGATAGCGCACCAGCGCCGCGCGGTGGGCCGCCGGAAGGTCGGCCGCCGCGTCGGCGAGCGCCTCGGTGTAGGAGACCCAAACGGTCTCGATCAGCTCATGGCAGCTCTCGGTGAGCCGCAGGACCAGCGAGCGGCGGTCGTCCGGGTGCGGTGAGCGGGTGACCCAGCCGAGCCGCTCGAGGCGGTCGATGAGCGCGGTCACCGCACCCGATGTGAGGCTGAGGGCCTCGCCGAGCTCGCCGGGGGTAAGCTCCCCGGCGGCCTGGAGGTGGTCGACCGCCCGGGTCTCGGTCACGCCGACGCCGTGGGCTCGCGCGACGGCGAGGTCGTAACGGTCGTTCTCCAACCCCCAGCGCTGCAGCGCCGTCAGAACGTCAAGAGGATCGGCCCTCATTGCCGTAACCGTAGTTGTAAAGAGTCTTGACTGTCAAGCATCTAGATGGTAAAGATACCTAACCGATGACTCGCAAACGCCGTTCGATCTTTGAGCTCGCCGCCGGACGCCGCGCGAAGTGGGTGGTCTTCGCCATCTGGCTGGTCGGGATCTTCATCGCCTTCGGGGCGAACCTGCCCGGCAAGTTCACCGACGCGGAGCAGAACGAGTCGACATCGTTCCTGCCCGGGGACGCCGAGTCGACCAAGGTGCTCACCGCGGCGGAGGAGCTGCAGGGCGGCGAGCTCGCGCCGGCGGTGATCGTCTACCGGCGCGAGTCGGGGCTGACGCCTGCAGACCTGCAGAAGATCGGCGACGACGCCCAGCGTTTGACGGAGAGGCGCTTCCCGGCGGTGGTGGCCGACGGCGCCACCGCGGCGTCGGGAGGTCAGGAGGACGGCGGGCAACAGCAGGGCGGCCAGGGCGGCGGCGCACCGCCGGGGGGCAACCTTCCCGAGGGCTGCGGCGGGCCGACCACCCCGATCCCGGGCCAGCCGGCCGACTACGCCCCCTTCGTCGGGCCGATCTGCTCCCCGGACGGCAAGGCGGCCATCGTCACGGCCTATCTGAAGGGCGACGGCGAGGCCGACAGCATCCTCGACCCGGTCGACTTCTGGCGCGACACGGTGTCCGACCCGGGCGGAGGCCTCCAGGTCAAGATCACGGGCGGCGCCGGCTATGCGGCCGATGCCATCAAGGTCTTCGACAGCATCAACGGGACCCTGTTGCTGGCCGCGGTCTCGCTGGTGATCTTCCTGCTGATCGTCATCTACCGGTCGCCGGTCTTCTTCTGGATCCCGCTGGCGTCGGTGATGTTCGCGGAGATGCTGGCCCGGTCGGTGGGCTACGGGATCTCGGAGCTGGGCGTGACCATCAACGGCCAGTCGAGCTCGATCATGTCGGTGCTCGTCCTCGGCGCGGGCACCGACTACGCCCTGCTCATCGTGGCCCGCTACCGCGAGGAGCTGCACAACACCGAGGACCGGCACGCGGCCATGCAGGCGGCGATGAGGTCGGCCGGCCCGGCCGTGTTCGCGTCGGCGGCCACGGTCATCGCGGCGCTGCTGTGCCTGACGATCGCCAAGGTCAACGGCACCTCGGGGCTCGGCCCGATCGGCGCGCTCGGCGTGGCCTGTGCGGCGATCTCGATGCTGACCCTTCTGCCGGCGCTGCTCACGATCTTCGGCCGGCGGGCGTTCTGGCCCTTCGTGCCCCACACCCCGCGTTGGACCGCGCCCACCGACGTGGCCCAGAGCGGCCGCGGCAAGCGCATCGTCGAGGGGTCGAGCTTCGGCGCCCTGCTTCCGGTGATCGGCGCCGCGCTGGTGGCGTTCATCCTGCTCCCCCTGACCATCCTCACGGGGCTGCTGCGAAAGCTCGTGTCCGCGCTGACTCGGGGCCGGGTCAAGACCCCGTCGGTGGTGAGCGTCTTCGACGGCCCGATCTTCAAGCCCTACGAGGTGCGGCGCACGCAGCACGAGCACCTCGCGGACGCGACCCACGGCTTCTGGAAACGCGTCGGGGACCGCGTGGCCGCCCGCCCGGCCCGGGTGCTCACGAGCTCGATCGTCGTGCTGCTCGTGATGTGCGCCGGGCTGGCCTTCTTCTCCACCGACCTGACCACCAACGACGGCTACCGCACGTCGGTGGAGTCGGTCGAGGGTCAGGACATCCTGGCCAAGAGCTTCCCGGCGGGGGCGAGCGCGCCCGCGGACGTGATCGTGCCACCCGACGGCGACGTGCAGGCCGTGACCGCCGCGCTCGAGGAAACCAACGGCATCGAGGCCGTCTCGCCGCCGGTGGCGGAGGGCGAGCAGGGGACTCTGGTGCAGGCGACGCTCGAGCCGCCGCCCTACTCGACCGAGGCCTTCGACCTGGTCGAGCCGATCCGCGAGGCCGCGTCCGGCGCGGTGGCGGGCACGGTGGTGGGGGGCGCCACCGCCGTCGAGTTCGACGTCCGGGAGGCCGCCGGCTGGGACTCCACCGTGATCCCGCCAATCGTCCTCGTGGTGGTGTTCCTGATCCTCGTCCTGTTGCTGCGAGCCGTCACGGCGCCGCTGATCCTGATCGGCACGGTGATCCTGAGCTTCCTCGCCGCCCTCGGTGTGGGCTACTTCGCCTTCGAGGTGATCTTCGATTTCCCCGGCTCGGACCCGTCGCTGCCGCTGTTCGCGTTCGTGTTCCTGGTGGCGCTGGGCGTGGACTACAACATCTTCCTGATGGCGCGGGCACGCGAGGAGACCTTCAAGCACGGCACGCGCGAGGGAATGTTGCGCGCTCTCGCTGTCACCGGAGGAGTTATCACGAGCGCCGGCATCGTGCTCGCGGGCACCTTCTCGGTCCTGGCGGTGCTCCCGCTCGTCTTCCTGACCGAGATCGGGTTCGTGGTGGCGTTCGGCGTCCTGCTCGACACCTTCCTGGTCCGGAGCGTCCTGGTGCCCGCGATCGTGCTGAAGCTGGGGCCGAAGGTGTGGTGGCCGTCGTCGCTGGCCAAGACCGACGGCCGCGGGGAGGACGGCTCTCGGGCCGGAGGCCCGCTGGTGCAGAGCGAGGACGGGCTCAGGACAGAAGCCGGCGCAGCGCGTCCGGCTCGGTGACCGGGGCCTTGCAGGCGAAGCGCTCGCAGACATAGGCGGCAGCCCGGCCGTCGACCGGGACCCGGCCCTCGAGCAGCGGCACGCCGTCCTCGGCCCCCCCGGCCAGCACCAGGTGCGGCCGGAAGCTGTCCCGCACGACCCTCTCGAGCGGCTTCAGGTCGTCGCCCACCAGCGCCACCTCGCGCACTGGCGCAAGGTGGAAGTCGAGCGCCTGGAGGAGGTGGCCGAAGGCCTGTGGGTGCTGGGCGGCCAGCTCGTGGAGCAGCCGCAGCACGGACTCCGCCTGGCGCCCGTACTCGTGGTCCCCGGTCAGAGCGGCGAGTCGCAGCAGCCCGTAGGCCGCGCTGGCGTTGGCGGAGGGGATGGGGTGGTCCTCGAGGTCCTTGCGCCTCGCCACGAGCTGTTCGTGGTCCGACGAGGTCTCGAAGAAGCCGCCCTGCTCGGGGTCGGCGAAGCGCTCGATCAGGCGGTCCGCCAGCGCGCGGGCCTCCGCGAACCAGCGCGGCTCGAAGGTGGCCTCGTACAGCGAGAGCAGCGCCTCCAGCAGGAAGGCGTGGTCCTCGAGGTATGCGTTCAGCTTGGCGCGGCCGTCCTTCCAGGTGCGCAGCAGCCGGCCCTCCTGCGTGCTCATCTCCCCCAGCACGAACCCGGCGCACTCGCGGGCCGCCTCCAGGTAGTCGGCTCGCTCCAGCACGGCACCGGCGTCGGCGAGCGCGGAGATCATGAGCGCGTTCCAGGACGCGAGGCGCTTGTCGTCGAGGCCAGGCCAGACCCGCTGCGAGCGGGCCTCGCACAGCCGCCCTCGCCAGTCGGCCAGGCGCTCCGGCTGCCCAGGACCGCGCACGGGGATGTTCGCGCCCTCGAAGTTGCCGCGGTCGGTGGCGCCGAACCAGGCGATCGCCTCGTCGGCGTCCGGCTCGCCCTCGAGCGCCGCCCGCATCTGCTCGACCGTCCACACGTAGAACTTGCCCTCCACGCCCTCGGAATCGGCGTCCAGGGCGGAGAAGAAGCCACCCTCGGGTCCGCGCATCTCGCGCAGGGCCCAGTCGAGCGTCTCCTCGCACACCTGCCGAAACACGGGCTCGCCCGTGACCTGCCAGCCGTGCAGGTAGGCGCGGGCCAGCAGCGCGTTGTCGTAGAGCATCTTCTCGAAGTGGGGGACGAGCCAGTAGGGGTCGACCGAATAGCGGGCAAAGCCGCCGCCCACCTGGTCGTACATGCCGCCGGAGGCCATCGCGCGCAGCGTGTGGGCCGACATCTCCGTCTCGCCCCGCCGCAGCAGGAACTCGATCGCGGACGCCGGCGGGAACTTGGGCGCGCCCCCAAAGCCGCCGTTGGCGGGGTCGTACTGCGAGCGCAGCCCGGCCAGCGCGCCGTCCAGAGTCTGTTCGGTCAGCGGCTCTGCCGAGGGCTGCAGCAGCGCGCCGCCCCGGAGCCGCTCGGCGATGCGGGTGCCGCCGCGCCGGATCTCGTCGCGCCGCTCGTCCCAGGCGTCGGCCACCGCGGTGAGAACAGAGCGCCAGCTCGGCATGCCCATCCGCGAATCGGGCGGGAAGTAGGTGCCGGCGTAGAACGGCACCTGCTCGGGCGTGAGGAAGACGTTCAGCGGCCAGCCGCCCGAGCCGGTCATCGCCTGGCAGGCCTCCATGTAGATGCCGTCGAGGTCCGGCCGCTCCTCGCGGTCGAGCTTGATCGGCACGAAGCGCGCGTTCATCAACGCCGCGGTGTCCACGTCCTCGAACGACTCGCGCTCCATCACGTGGCACCAGTGGCAGGCCGAGTACCCGATCGAGAGCAGAATCGGACGGTCCTCCTCGCGGGCGCGCGTCAGCGCCTCCTCGCCCCAGGGGTACCAGTCCACCGGGTTGTCCTTGTGCTGCAGGAGGTAGGGAGAGGTCTCGTCCGCCAGGCGATTGGCCATGCTCTCTGAGCCTACCCACGCGGGCCGCGTCCAAGCGGCGTGGACACAGTACACATATTCTGCGTATTGCTTACAGGAGACGTGTGTAAACTGCGCCGGGTGAGGCAGGCCAGCGGCGATCTCTTCCCGACGGACTCTCCCATACCGGCGAGCCAGCTGATCGGCCGCCGCGACGACGTGCGCGAGATCGCCACGCGGCTCGAGGCGGGCACCCACCTGATCGTGGCCGGGCCGCGCCGCACCGGGAAGACCAGCGCGTGCGAGGCCGCCTTGGGCCGTCTCAAGCGGCGCGGCTGCTACACGGCGCGGATCGACCTCTTCCGCGTGGCCGACGCAGCCGAGCTGGCCGAGGCCGTGGCCGCCGCGGTGATCGCGAATCGCTCCGCCGCGCACCGAGCCATGCGACGGGCCCGCAGCGCGGGCAGGGCGGCGCTTTCGGCCGCCCAGGCCCAGTTGCTGCTGCGGCTGGTGGGCGAGCTGGGGGAGGGGGTCGAGATGGCGCTCAACCCGGGGCGGGCGGCACAGGATCCCGAGCGCGCCCTGGACCTGGCGCTCGAGCTTCCCGAGCGGGTTGCCCGGGCCGACGGCCGGCGCCTGATTCTCTTCTTCGACGAGTTCCAGGAGGTCGCCTCGGCGCGCCGCCCGTACGGCGACCCCGACGCCGTGACCAACCGCATGCGGGCGATCTTCCAGCGCTCGACGAGCGTGAGCTACCTGTTCGCCGGGAGCATCGAGCACACGATGCGCGACCTCTTTGCCCCCGGCCGGCGCGCCTTCAGCGGCTTCGGCAGCTTCTACGCGCTGCGGCCCATCGGTACGGCGGAGTGGCGCCGCGGCCTCGCCGAGCGCTTCGCAGCCGACGACTGCGAGGTCGCCGATGCGGCCCTGGAGCGGATCATCGAGCTGGGCGGCGGCCATCCCCGGGCCACGATGCGCATCGCCCAGCAGGCGCACCTGGTCTCGATCGAGCTGGACGTTCGCCGCATCGACCTGGAGCTCGTCCAGCTTGGGCTGGAGCGGGCGCTCGAGGGCGACCGGCCGACCATGGAGCAGGTCGTGGAGCGCATCCGTCTCCTGCACAAGCACGGCCTGCTCGTGGCGCGCGCGATCGCCGCCGGACAGGCGCCGCCCAAGCGCCTCCATCCCGGCGTGCGCGACCGAGTGCTCAAGCTGCTGCGCGACGCCGGGATCCTCGAGCACCAGAGCCGCGGCCACTGGCGGGTGATAGACCCGCTGCTGCGGCAGTACCTGGCGACGCTCGACCCGTTTGCCTAGATGTCCCGCAGCACGGCCCGCCTGATCTTCCCGCTGCGGGTCTTGGGGAGAGACTCGGCGAAGTCAACGATGCGGGGGTACTTGTAGGGCGCCGTCTCACGCTTCACGTGCTCCTGCAGCTCGCCGGCCAGGTCCTCACCGGGCGCATGGCCTTCGGTGAGCACCACCACCGCCCGCACCACCTGACCGCGCTCGTCGTCCGGCGCGGCCACCGCGGCGGCCTCGGCCACGGCGGGGTGCGAGACCAGCGCCGACTCCACCTCGAAGGGGCCGATCCGATAGCCGGCGGAGATGATGACGTCGTCGGTGCGGCCCTCGAACCAGAGGTAGCCGTCGTCGTCCTCCGACACGCGGTCGCCGGTGCGCCAGGGCTCGTCCCGGGCAGCGTCGAGGAAGAAGGTCGGCACCGTGCCGGGGTCGATCACCAGCTCGCCCCCGTCGATCCAGGCGTGAAAGCCGGGCAGGGGACGGCCCATCGAGCCCGGCCGGACCGGCGGACCTATCGGCATGCCCGTGAGATGGCCCGTCTCGGTCTGGCCGTAGCCGTCGTGCACCGCCGCGCCGACCTCCTCCTGCCAGACGCGCACGACCTCGGGGTTCAGCGGCTCGCCGGCCGCGCAGGCGTGGCGCAGCCGGGGCAGCGGGCGCAGCTCGGCCCGCTTGGCCATCGCGCGGTACTCGGTGGGGGACATGCAGAGCACGTCGACCCGCTCGCGCTCCAGGAGGTCCAGGCGCTCCTCGGGGTCGAAGCGCGCGTCGTGGAGCAGGCCGGTTGCGCCCCGCAGCCAGGCGGCCACGAACGCGTTGCGCGCCGACAGCGACCAGCCGCTGGCCGCGGTGCACCAGCACAGATCGCCCGCCTGGGCGCCGTACCAGTGCTCGGCCTGGACCCGCTGGCCGGCGAGGTAGCCCTGACCGTGGCGGACCGGCTTGGGCTCACCAGCGGTGCCCGAGGTGAACACGATGAGCGCGGGGTCGTGGCCCTCGAGGTCGATCGCCGGCGCGGGCTCGGCATCGAACAGCCGCTCGTCCGGGAGGGTGAGCGTGAGCCCGTCGAAGCCGGCGGCCGCGACCGTGTCGGCGTCCCGCTCGTCGACGAGCACCGCGGCGGGCTCGAGCAGCTCCAGCCGAGCCCGCAGGTCCTTGGCCCGCAGCTGCTCGGAGCAGGGCTGGGCGACCGCGCCGATCCGCCAGCAGGCGACCATGGCGTACGCCCACTCCGGGCGGTTGCCGATCACGGTCGTGACCACGTCTCCGCGGCAGACGCCACCGGCCGCCAGCGTGCCGGCCAGCCGGGCCGAGCGGTCGGCCACCTCGCCGAAGGCGATCTCGCGCCGCTCGCCCGACTGTGACAGCGCGACGAGCGCCGTCCGGCCCGGGTCGGCGGCGCCGACGATGTCCCGGGCGAAGTTCACCGTCAGGGCCGGCCGGGCCGGCTCATCCCGGCTGCCAGCGTGCGCCCTCGCTCATCCGCTGAAGGCCCAGCCAGGTGAAGTCCATCGCGTTCTGGAGGACCGTGGCTCGAGGGACGGCCGGGTTGTCCGCCCACCAGTTCGCGAGCGACTGGGCGGCGCCGACCAGCAGCTGGGCGAGCAGCTGGATGCGCCGTTCGCGCTCGGCGTGAGTTTCGTCGGGGGCGTAGGCGCCCGGGTCCTGGGCGATCAGGGCGGCGACCACTGCGGTTACCTGGGCGATGATGCGGTCGAGCACCTCGGCCGACTCCGGGTCCAGCGCCTGCCGGAACAGGATGCGCCAGGCCGGCTGGTGCTCCTCCACGAAGACGAAGTAGGCCTCGAGGCCCGCCTCCAGCCGCTCCGCGCCGGATGTGGGGTCCACGCGCTCGACCGCCTGGCCGAGCCGCTCGAACAGCTCGCTCGCATGGACCGCGATCAGGTCGGCGTGCAGCTGCTGCTTGGACACGAAGTGCTCGTAGATGAGCGCCTTCGAGATCCCGGCGGCACGGGCGATGTCGTCGATGGAGGTCGAGTGGTAGCCCCGCTGGGCAAAGACCTCGAGCGCCGAATCCAGGATCGCGGAGCGACGCTCTTCGGCAGTGAGGCGCTTTCTCGGGGTCATGGCCATGAGATCGGGGAACGCCTATCACAGATCGCTGACTGACTAGTCAGTTATCGGTGGACCTGGCCAGTATTCGGAGGAACGAGTACCGCCGTGGACGGACAGACGGGTCTGTCCGCCGCCCTTGCGATCTGGAGACTGACAGATCTCGCCGGCAACGTAGCCGGTTCACATAGCCGCGATATCTGCTAGCTTGCCGCGCACGCCGAATCCGCCGGTTGCGGCGGAACGGGGGAACCAAGGTGGCCTCGGCCACTGGGGCGAACCTCCTCGATCCGTGAGGGGGCGCGCGAGCTCTTTCAGCGCGAGCCCGTCAGCTAACCCCGTAGGCGTTCGAAAGAGAATGCCGACATCCTCACGCAACAGATTGCTGCATGCCGTCGTGGGCTGCGCCTGTCTCGCCGTCGCGGCGCCCGTCGGCGCGGAGGCCTCGAGCTCCGGCGGCGGCGCGATGTTCGTGCCGCCTCCGCCGCCGCCCGCCAAGGCCAAGCTGGTGAACGGCCGCGTGCTCGCGCCGGCGTCGGCGCCCCGGCGGATCAAGCGCGCGATCAAGGCCGCCAACCGCATCGTGGAGAAGCCCTACCGCTACGGCGGCGGCCATCAGCCCTTCGTGAAGGGCGTTCTCGACAGCGGCTACGACTGCTCCGGCGCGGTGAGCTACGCGCTGCGAGGCGGCCGCTTCCTGCGCTCGCCGCTGCCGTCCGGCCCGTTCATGAGCTGGGGGCAGCCCGGCCCGGGCAGGTGGATCACCGTCTACGCCCACGGCGGCCACGCCTACGCCGTGATCGCCGGCTTCCGCTTCGACACCTCGATGCACGATTCGGACGCCCCGGGCCCCTCCAGCGGCCCCCGCTGGAGCCGGACGCTGCGGGAGTCCTCGGCGTTCGTCGCCCGCCACCCGCGCAACTACTGATCCCGCGCAGCCGCCGAGCGACCGCCGGTATCCTGCGCCGTCCATGGCGATAGCGACCGGCGCGTACAGCGAGAAGACCGACGAGCAGAAGGCCATCACGGAGATGGTCCGCCAGTTCGTCGACAACGAGGTCCTCCCCGTCGCCGAGGCGCACGACCACGAGGACACGTTCCCCGAGGCCGTGGTCGAGCAGATGAAGGAGCTCGGGCTCTTCGGCGTGACCATCCCCGAGGAGTACGGCGGTATGGGCCTCGACCTGACCACCTACACGATGATCGTGGAGGAGCTGTCGCGGGGCTGGATCTCGGTCTCCGGGATCGTCAACACCCACTTCATCGGCTCCTACCTGCTGATGAAGTTCGGCAGCGACGAGCAGAAGGACCACTTCCTGCCCCGCATGGCCACCGGGGAGCTGCGGGCGGCCTTCTCGCTCTCCGAGCCCGAGGTGGGCTCCGACGTGCAGGGCATCAAGTCCGTGGCCAAGAAGACCGCCGAGGGCGACTGGGAGCTGAACGGCCAGAAGATGTGGGTCACCAACGGCCTGCGCTCGGGCGTCGTGTTCGTGCTCATGAAGACCGACCCCAAGGCCGAGCCGGCGCACCGGGGCATGACCTGCTTCCTCACCGAGAAGGAGGCCGGCGCCGCCGAGAACCCGGGCCTGGTGATCCCGCCCCAGATCAAGAAGATGGGCTACAAGGGCGTCGAGTCGACCGAGCTCGTGTACGACGGCTACCGCTGTCCGCCCGACCGCATCCTGGGCGGCGAGGAGGCCGGGCTGGGGAAGGGCTTCTCCCAGATGATGGACGCGCTCGAGGTCGGCCGTGTGAACGTGGCCGCCCGCGGAGTGGGCATCGCGCAGCGGGCGCTCGAGCTGGCGCTCAAGTACTCGCAGGAGCGGAAGGCCTTCGGCCGCCCCATCGCCCGCCACCAGGCGATCCAGTTCAAGCTGGCCGACATGGCCACCAAGGTCGAGGCCGCCCGCCTGCTGACCCTCAAGGCCGCCCGCATGAAGGACGCCGGCGAGCGCTCCGACCTCGAGGCGGGGATGGCCAAGCTATACGCCTCCGAGGCGGGCAAGGAGGTGGTCGAGGACGCATTCCGCATCCACGGCGGCTACGGCTACTCGAAGGAGTACGAGATCGAGCGCCTCTATCGCGACGCGCCCCTGCTCCTGATCGGCGAGGGCACCTCCGAGATCCAGCGCATGGTGATCGGCAAGAAGCTGCTCGAGCGCAACAGGATCTAGTGGCCGCCGGCGACACCAGGACGCTCATCCGGGGCGCGATCGAGCGCCTGCAGGACGAGGTGCCCGCGGTGAGGCAGCTGAAGCTCGTGCTGCGGCTGGAGCTCCGGGCGCGCGGCCGCGACGTGCCGATCTGGCGCGTGGAGGTCCCGGGTCCGAAGATCGACCGCGACCCGGCGGGCGACGCCCGCCTGGACATCTCGATCGCCCGCCCTCAGTTCAACGAGCTGGCGGCCGAGGGCAGCCTGCGCGACTGGGCGGACGCCTACGAGCACGGCCACCTGCGCGTGACGGGCGACCCGGCCGTCACGAAGCTGCTGGGCAACGTGCTGCAGCGGCAGCTGGCGCGGCGCTAGAGCACCATCTGGGTGCACGTGAAGAAGGCGGCGTTGCGCTCGCCGTTTCGGATCCGCACCTCCCAGACCTGCGTGCGCCGGCCGATGTGCAGGGGGCGGCCGATGGCGCTCAGCTCGTCGCCCGGCCCGGCGGCCGCGAAGACGTTGGCCTTCAGCTCGGCGGTCGTGAAGCCGTGGCCGCCGTCCAGGTTGCGCATGGTTCCCCAGGCCGCCACGGTGTCGGCGAAGGCCACCCACACGCCTCCGTGCACGTAGCCGCCCGGGTGCAGGTGGCGGCCGTCCACCATCAGCCGCCCCTCGACCTCGCGATCCTCGATGCGCAGCAGCTCGATCCCGAGCTCGCCCGGGAAGCTGCCCGCGATCTGCTCGCTGAACAGCGCGGGCGTGACCTCGGGGGTGGTCAGGAGCGCTCCAGTGCGGCGCCGTCGTCGTAGAGCTTGACCACCCGCACCGCACCCGGCGGGGCGGCATCGAGGCACAGCTCGCACAGCACGCACTCGTCGAGGTTCCCCTCGACGATCTCCAGTCCCGCCTCGCCGGCCGCGAAGATGTCGACCGGGCAGGCCTCCTGGAGCTTGCGGGCAAGCTCGGGATCGCCGCGGACCTCCTCGGTCACGTCCACTCGGATGAAGATCCCGTCCATCAGACCGCCGCCCCGAGGCGCTCCTTGACCAGGGCCGGGATCTCGGAGATCTCCTCGGCAACGGTGATCCCGGCGGCCTCCAGCCGGGCGATCTTCTCGGTGGCGGTGTCCTCCTTGCCCTCGACGATGGTGCCGGCGTGGCCGAAGCTCATGCCGGGCATCTCGTCCATGAAGCGGCCCGCCATGAAGGCCACGATCGGAAGCTTCCGCTCGCTCACCTCGGTCACGTGGCGGGCGAGCTCGGCCTCCATACGTCCGCCGGGCTCGGTGTAGATCACGATCGCCTGGGTCTCGTCGTCGTGCTCGAACAGCGGCATCAGCTCAGCGTAGGTGGAGCCGATGATCGCGTCGCCGCCGATCGAGACGGCGGTGGACTGGCCCAGCCCCGCGGCGGTGAGGGTCGACGACATCTCGGTGGTCATACCGCCGGAGCGCGAGATCACACCCACCGGGCCGGCGCTGTAGGCCTTCGCGGCGTCGCGGGCCGGGCCGCCGATCCCGCCCATCTTGATCACGTCCGGCACGATGATCCCCAGGCAGTTCGGCCCGATGATCCGGGCGCCGTGCTCACCCGCCAGCTCGACCATCTGAGCCACGTCGCCACGCGGGATGCGCTCGGTCACGATCACGATCAGCTTCACGCCGTTATCGATCGCCTCCAGGACGGCGTCCTTGGTGAATGCGGGCGGCACGGTGACAACCGAGCCGTGGATCGGGCCGCCGTGGTGCTCGACCGCCTGGGCCACCGTGTCGAACACCGGCACGCCGTGCACGTCGCGCCCCAGCCGGCCCGGGGTCACCCCGCCCACGATGCGGGCGCCGCTGCCGTAGTCGAGGCACTCACGGGTGAGGTTCACCGCCTCGCGCCCGGTGATGCCCTGGACGATGAACGTGGTGTCGGCGTCGATGAGGATGCTCACGACGCGCCCTTCTCCACGGCCCGCCGCGCCGCCTCGTGCATCGACACCGAGCGGTCGCAGTACTCCACTCCGTACTTCTCGAGGATCTTGAAGCCCTGGTCCTCCCAGGCCCCCGGGATGCGGAAGATGGCGATCTTCTCCGCCGGTTCGTAGCCCAGCTCCAGGCAGGCTTTGATCACGCCGCGGGCGACGATGTCCACCCGCGTGTTGGAGACGATCGACATCATCACCGCGATCTTGTCCACGCCCGGCTTCTCCAGCACGAGCTTGGCCAGGCCGCAGGCCTTGCGCACCGACGGGTTGCCGCCGATCTCGCAGTAGTTGGCCGGGCGCCCGCCGTGGGCGCGGACGGCGTCGAAGAGCGTCAGCGACCCGCCGCCGGCGCCGATCACGAGCCCCAGGTTCGCCGTCGAACTCGGTCACGTTGCCGGCCACCCCGCGGTGGTCCATCGCGTCGACCTCCTCGCCGGCCAGCTCGAACGCAGTGGGCTCGCGGGCCGCGCGCGTCTCCTCGTCACCGACTCCGAGCTCGGCGAGCAGCGCCTTCTGCCGCGGCCGGGCCTCGTTCTCCATGTCCATGTGGGCGTCGAGGGCCAGGAACGAGCCGTCGGCCAGCTCGCCCAGCGGGTTGATCTCGGCCAGCGTCAGGTCGTACTGCAGAAACAGCCGCGCCAGGCGGGAGAGGATCGGCGTGATGCGCGTGAGCGCCCGGCCGCTCACGCCGGTCGACGCGATCACCTCCTTGGCCATGTAGTCCGAGAAGGGATGAACGGTGGAGAAGTGGCGGCGGCCGACCCTGTCCGGCTGCTCTTCGGCCACCTGCTCGATGTCGATGCCGCCCACGGGCGAGAAGATCATCACCGGGCGCTTTCTCAGCCCGTCCCAGACGACGCCGGCGTAGTACTCCTGCTCGATGTCGGCGCGGGGGTCGACGAGCACTCCGCGCGGCATGTGGCCGCCGATCTCGAGCTTGAGGATCGCCTCCGTGTGCTCGGCGGCCTCGTCCGCGTCGTCGGCGAAGCGGACGCCGCCGGCCTTCATGCGCCCGCCGCTCAGCACCTGCGACTTGATCACGGTCGGACCGCCGATCCGGTGTGCGATCTCCCGCGCCTCCTGGGCGCTGGTGGCAAAGCCGAAGTCGGTGACCGGGATACCGCCGCGGCGGGCGATCTCGCGGGACTCGAACTCGAAGAAGCGCATGAGGGCGCGGAGACCCTACCCCGAGGCGGCTACGCCGGCTGCAGCTCGTAGGCCTCGGCCAGCTCCGGGTCTTTTCGGGCCAGCATCTCGGCCAGGTCGACCATCACCTTGCACTGCTTCCACGTGGCGTCGTCCTGCATCTTGCCGTCGATCATGTGCACCCCGCGGCCATCGGGGATCGCCTCGATCACCTTCTTGGCGAAGCGGACCTCCTCCGGATCGGGCGAGAACACCTTCTTGGCGATCTCGATCTGGACCGGATGCAGCGACCAGGCGCCGACGCAGCCGAGCAGGAACGCGGCCCGGAACTGGGCCTCGCAGCCCTCGACGTCGCGGATGTCGCCGTAGGGGCCGTAGAAGGGGAGGATCCCGGCCGCCGCGCAGGCATCGACCATGCGGGCGATCGAGTAGTGCCAGGGGTCCTGCTGCGCGGTCAGGCGGGGCGCATCGGGGTCGTCGGGGTCGGGGTCCTCGATCACCCTGTAGCCGGGGTGGCCGCCGCCCACCCGCGTGGTCTTCATCCGCCGGTTGGCGGCCAGGTCGGCGGGGCCGAAGCTCATGCCCTGCATCCGCGGGCTGGCGGTGGCGATCTCCTCGAGGTTGGTCACCCCCTGGGCGGTCTCGAGGATCGCGTGCACCAGCAGCGGACGCTCGAGCCCGGCCCGGGCCTCGAGCTGGGCGAGCATGCGGTCCACGTAGTGGATGTCCCACGGCCCCTCGACCTTGGGCACCATCACCACGTCCAGCCGGTCGCCGATCTCGGCCACGATCCGGGTGAGATCGTCGAGCACCCAGGGGCTCTCCAGGGCGTTCACCCGGGTCCAGAGCGCGGTCTCACCGAGGTCCATCTCGCGCCCGACGCGGATGAGCCCGTCGCGGGCGGCCTCCTTCCGGTCCACCGGCACCGCGTCCTCCAGGTTGCCGAGCAGGATGTCCACCTGCGGCGCGATGTCGGGCGCCTTGGCCACCATCTTCTCGTTGGAGAAGTCGAGGAAATGGATCATCCGGGAGGGGAGGACCGGGATCTCCCGCAGCGGCTCGGGGGCGCCGATGGCGAGCGGTTTGAAGAAATCTCGTGGGTTGCGCATGCGGCGGCCAAGGCTACCTGCGGCGGTGAGCGATCCGCGCGCACCCGGCCGAGCCGGGTGCTTGCGGCTAGCATTCCGCGCCCCATGAGCGAGACCAAGACCGCCGCCGTAGAGACCGCCCAGGCCGACCGCGAGGCATCGGGCGCTCGTCCCTACGGCCGCTATCTGGAGGACTTCGACGTCGGCGCCGTCTACAAGCACTGGCCGGCCAAGACGGTGACCGAGGCGGACGACCACCTGTTCTGCCTGCTCACCATGAACCACCACCCGCTGCACATCAACGACGTCTACGCGGCCGAGTCGCAGCAGGGCCGCAACGTGGTGGTGGGGCCGCTCGTCTACTCGCTGGCCCTGGGGATGTCGGTGGCCGACGTGTCGGGCAAGGCGATCGCCAACCTGGCCACCGAGGAGCTGTCGCACCCGGCGCCCGTCTTCCACGGTGACACGCTGTTCGCCGAATCCGAGGTGCTCGACGTGCGGCCCTCGGGGTCCAAGCCGGACCGCGGGATCGTGAAGGTGCACACCCGGGTGCTCAACCAGGACGGCACCCTGGTGGCGGAGTTCAAGCGGGCCGTGCTGGTCCCGCGCCGGACGCCGGCTCAGTAGCGGCCGAACTGCACCACCCAGATCGTCGCCCGGGAACGACCGAAGCGCCCGACCGCCCGGCCCGCGCCCACCCGGCTGAAGGCGCGGCTGAGGATGATCGCGCGGTGGCCCGGCGAGTTGAGCCAGCGGCGGAGCGTCGAGCGCCGGCGCGGGCGCCGGTCGGTGTGCAGGGCGAGGATCTCGCCCAGCGCCCGGAAGCGAGGGCTCGCCTGGATGCTCGCGGCGTGGCTGAAGACGTCGGTCCGCATCAGCCGCCCCGCAAAGGCGCGCGACGAGCGCTCCAGGCTGCGGGTAAGGCGGAGTGGTCCGAGGCCGTGGCGCTCCCGCGCGGCGTTGATCGCCGTGACCATCTCGGGCTCCCTCGGCGCGGCGGCGGCTGCTGCCGGGACGAGCCCGGACAGGATCAGGCAAACCGCGAGCGCGCTCCGCAAGGCAACGGCACGGAATTCCGGCACCCTTATCCCCCTCTTTCACCGGCCTACGGGGTTAGCTGACGGGCTCGCGCAGAAAGAGCAGCGCGCCGCAACACAAGGCCGCGGTTAGCCCCAACGACATGGTTCCCCCGTTCGCCCTGGCCCAGACCAGAGGCGATTCGGCAGTTCGGCGCGCATAGTACCGAAGGGTGGGGCGCGGCGGCCCGGACCGCGGGGTCTCTACCGCGAGGGCTCCTCGCTGAGGAACTGCACCACTCGGCCGGCCTCCGCCTCCAGGGTACGGGCGCGAACCCGCTGGAGGCCTGAGGCGGCCAGCCGCTCCCTGAGCGCGCGATCGCTCGCCAGCTCCTCGAGGGCCATCGCCGGCGCCACCGGATCCCCGGACGGAACCAACAGGGCGTCCTTTCCGACCGCGTCGGCGACCCCACCCACGGCGGTCGCCACCACCGGCAAACCGGCGGCGAACGCCTCGAAGAGGATCTGCGGAACGCCTTCGGTCCACGAGACGTGTAGCAGGGCGTGGCTCTCCCGGTAGAGGGCCGTCAGGCCGGCATCGATCGGCACGTAGCCCCGAAGCTCGGCCCGATCCGCCACATCCAGGGACGCAAGGCGGGCCCCGAGGTCCCCCGCGAGCGGTCCCTCGCCGCAGACGACGAGGCGCCACCGGCGGTCGAGCCGCGCGAGCACGTCGGCCAACATCAGCGGGTTCTTCTCCGGCTCCAGCCGCCCCACGCTCAGCGCGGTGAGCGTGCCGTCCCAGTCTCGCTCCGGTGGGGCATCGGGCACGTCCCGGTCGCGCACCAAGGAGACCGAAACCGTGAGCAGACGGCGAGCGTGGCGATAGCTGCGAGCGAGATCCGGCCCCACCACGATCGTCGGGCAGGCGAGCGAGAGCAGCCGGTAGGCGCCCTCGAGCAGGTCGGCCGCAAGGTGATAAGCGCGGCGCCGCGGATGGCGCGTGCGCGCATAGCGGGGCAGGTCCTGACGTACGCCCAGGAAAACGCGCCGCCCGCGCGCCGCGGCTACCGCCGCGAAGGCCAGGGACGAGCGGATGGGGGCCGAGCAGCCAGACGGCGTCGACCTCGTCGAGCACGCCGCAAGAAGGCCCTCAGCGACCCGGCCATCGCCCGCAGTGCGCCCCGCGGGCGAGCGAGGCTCTCGTAATGGGGCAACGGCACGAATTGGATCTCGTCCGCGACCGCGTAGTGCGACCGCTCGGCGCGGCCTTCCGCCGGGTGCAGACGCCCAACCAGCGAGAGCCGCTCCACGCGTTTGGCGACCTCGCCGAGGAACAGCACGAAGGCCCGCTCGGCAAACACGCGACCCGCCTCCCGGCGGTACGGATAGTCCGTGTAGACCGCAACCCTCACCGTCGTGCGCCGGCCAGTCGAGCCAGCGCGCGCAGCGGAGGACCGAAGCGCAGGCAGCCCAGAATGAAGCCGACGCCCCAGGACAGGTGCATGGTCGCGAGCACTAGCGGGAGTGCGGCGGCGTCACCCGCGCGCCGGCTCCCGGCGTACCGCCCTGGCGGCGGTCGCGACGAGAGCGGCCACCCAAAGGCCGAGCAGGCCCCGAGCCACCAAACGTGCCCAGCGCGGACCCACGATTGCCACACCGAGAGCCACCACCACACCGGGGGCAAGCACGTGCGAGGCGGCGCATGCTCTCGGGGTGGCGGACGCTCGTCTTGGCGCGATAGGCGCCGTAGCGGCAGTACTGGCGCGCCAGCGAGCGCAGGCTGTCCCGCGGGATGTATGCGGCCGCGAGCTCGGGAGGCAGACCAGACGTCCGCCCATCAGCGCGGAGACGTGCGGCCAACTCCGCATCCTGGTTTACGGGCCAACCCTCGTCCCAGCCGCCATAGCGCTCGAGCATCGTCCCGTCGCCATATGCCGGTGAAGCCGCTGTCCACTTCGATCTCGCCCGCGGCCGCGGTCCGGAAGCCGGCGCCGCCGGCTCCAAGCGGAGTGGACAGCGCCAGCGCGACGCGCCTCGACCAGCGACCGTCACCCTGCGCCAGCTGGGGGCCGCTCACGTGGGCGACGTCGCCACGCCGTAGCCGCTCGACCCCTCGTGACAGGTAGTCGGCGGGGTAGTGCGTGTGGGCGTCCATGCGCGCCACGAACTCGCCCTGGGCCGCGGCCAGGCCCAGGTTCAGCGCCTGAGGCGTCCGTCGAGCCGGGTTATCGAGCACGCGGATGCGCGGCATCGGCGCGGCCCAGCTCCTCGAGGGTCGCGCGCGTGCGCGTCCTCGATCGTCCGTCCACGAAGATGAACTCGAGACTCACCGGGGTAGTCCTGGGCCTGCATGCGACGCGACCGCATGGCGGATGTGGCGCTCCTCATCGAGCACCGGCACGAGCACGCTGACGTCGACCGTCGCGTCGCGGTCACGCCGCGCTTACCGGCTGACGAGGCTTGCGGCCTCGCCGAGGATGAAGTCCTGCGACGGCGTCTCGAGCTCCACGTCCTCCGAGCTGCGCTCCACCAGCACGTGAATCGTCTGGAGCATGATCAGCAGGTCGAACACGATCGAACGGCGCTTGACGTAGTAGAGGTCGTGGCAGATCTTCCAGGCCGTGCCGACCTCCGTGCCGGCGTAGCCGCAGCGAACCTGAGCCCACCCGGTCACGCCCGGCTTGACGAGTGAGCGACGCTGGTAGTAGGGCACCACCTGAGCCAGCTCCTCGACCAGCTGCGGTTGCTCGGGGCGGGGCCCGACGAGCGTCATGTCGCCCGCGCAGCACGTTGATGAGCTGCGGCAGCTCGTCGAGGTGGGTCTTGCGCAGCACGCGCCCGACGGGCGTGATCAGCTCGTCCTTCGGAACCCGGCCGGCGAGCTCGGCTGCGTCAATGCGCATCGTGCGCAACTTGACGATCTCGAACTCCCGCCCCTGCTCTCCCACCCGTCGCTGGCGGTAGAAGGCGGGCCCGCCGTCGGCCAAGCTTGACCGCTGCGGCCAGCAGCGCCATGAGCGGGGCCGCGAGCACGAACGACCGGCAGCGCCACGGCCAGGTCGAGCAGCCGCTTCGAGAGCGGCGAGGTGGGGCTGTAGCGCGGGTGCATGATGCACTGGAACCACGCCGAGTTGATCTGGCCGATCGGCACGTGCCCGAGCACGTCCTCGTAGAAGGCGCTCGCCTCGATCATCCGCACCGGCAGGTCGAGGCAGCTGTCCGCCGTGGTCCTCGAAGACCTGCAGCCGCGGGCTGTCCGGTCCCACGGCGAGCAGATCGATGCCGATCACCTGGACCGTCTCGCGGATCGTCCGAGAGGTCGCCGAGCCAGGGCAGAATGCTCGTCGAGGTCTTCATCGGGAAGCGGGTCGGGCTCGGGGCCGATGTAGCCGACGACGACGTAGCCGCGGATGCGTGTCTGGCGCATCTCCGCCGCGAGGTTCTTGGCCAGCTCGGGGGCCGCCGATCACCGCCAGTCGGATCGGGCGTTCCGCGTCGAAGGCGCGCTCGAGCCAGGTACCGAAAATCGACGATCAGCCAGGCGCCGAGCAGGGCGGAAGCGCAGATACCGGCGTGAGGTCCCAGCTGCCCACGAGTCCCGGCGAAAGAGCCACGAGCAGGCCCACCGCCGGGCAGGGCGAAGCGAAGGACCGTGCGCGCCAGCGGCATGAGGTGGAGCGGGGAGCGGACGGCCACATCACGCCGGTGCAGAGGAGCACGGCCGCAAACACGAGAAGGCCGAGGGCCGCGCTCTCGTCGCGAACCGCGGCGATCGCCGCCGCGACGGCGGAGGGGGCGATCACGAACATCACCCGCTCGAAGAACTGCTGGGCGCCCCGGGGGGTGAGGGTCGGTTGGAAGCCGCCGGGGCTGGGCAGCCCGCGGCGTTGTGCGAACGTCCGGATCACGAGCTCGCCGCCTATGGCGACGACAGCCACCGCGACGACGGCGGCAAAGGTGCCAAAGCTGAACTCGAAGGCGCCGGCGGGGACGCTCCTCGAGGCGTGGAGCAGGTGATTCATGCTCGCCCCCTCGGACGAGTCGTCGGCCGGGCGCTGGTCGTCGTGTCATAGTACGGCGCATGACGCCCCGGGACGAGAGGGGGACCCTTCCCGGCGGACCTGGCCGACCGGATTGGCGCCATCCGAGTCTCGAGCAACCGGGCCTCAGCCGTTACCTCGCGATTCTCCGCGAGCGGATCTGGCTGATCGTCGCCTGCGTGGCGGTTACCACCGCGGCCGCACTTGTTTACCTGGCCGTGGCGGACAAGACCTACGAGGCCGAGGCCGACCTGCTGGTAACGCCGGTCTCGGCCGAGGAGCAGGTGCCCGGGGCGGGTCTGATCTCCGAGTCCCCCGACCCAACACGCGATGTCGAAACCGCGGCCCGTCTCGTGACGCAGCGCGATGTCGCGGCACGGGTCGCCCGCGAGCTGGGGCTCGAAACCCGGCCGGTCGACTTGCTGAGCCAGGTCACAGCGGAGCCGGTCGCGCAGAGCAACATCGTCGCGGTCACGGCGAGCGATTCGTCCCCGACGCGCGCTCGAGAGCTCGCCAACGCCTTCGGCGCGGCTGCGGTGCAGGAGCGAACCGATCAACTGCATAGTGCCCTCGATCGGCTGATCCCGGGCATCGAAGGGCGTATCGAGGCGGCAGGAGGCAGCGACCAGGCGTCGCCCTCCCTGGTCGACCAGTTGGCCACCTACGAGACCCTTCGAGAGGGGTCCGATCCCACCCTGCGCTTGGAGACACGCGCCGCCACGCCGGAAGCTGCCGCATCTCCGAGGCCCAAGCTCACCATCCTGGCTGGAATCTTCGCAGGCCTGGTACTCGGCGTCGGGGGCGCCTTCCTGCTGCACGCGATCGACCCGCGGCTGCGGCGCGAGGAGCAGCTTCGCGAGCTGTACCGGCTACCGGTACTCGCGCGCATCCCGCGGGAGGCGCGCGCACCGACCGCCGACCTCGGGCCACGCCGCATGGGAATCGGCCCGCGGCACAGAGAGCGTCGCGCCCTTGCGCCGGACCAGCTCTCCCCGATGACCGCCGAGGCCTACCGCACCCTACGGGCGATGCTGAGCGCCCAGCACGAGGGCGAGGCGGGCGGCAAGTCGGTGCTGATCACCGGCCCGTCGCCGTCCGAGGGGAAGACCACCACCGCGATCAACCTGGCCACTTCGTTCGCGCGCGGGGGCAGCAAGGTCATCCTGATCGAGGCGGATTTTCGTCGGCCCACGGTCGGGGCTGCCCTGGGCGTGAAGCCGCGGGTGGGGATCGGACGTGTGCTGCTCGGCCGCACGAGCCTCGAGCGGGCCCTGGTGGCGGTCGAGCCCTTCGGTGACGACCTACGCCTGCTGCTCGTGGGAGGCGCGGACGAGTCGGTGCCCGAGGTGCTTTCGCTCCCGACGGCCGCCGCCCTGCTCGAGGAGGCCGAACGCCTAGCCGACATCGTGATCATCGACTCGCCTCCCCTCACCGAGGTGATCGACGCGCTGCCGCTCGCGCAGCGAGCCGATGACGTGGTGATCGTCGTTCGGCTCGGCAGCAGCCGCATCACCCAACTTCAGCGACTGGGAGACGTGCTCGAGCAGAACGGGATAGACCCGACCGGGTTTGCTGTGGTCGGCGTGGGCACCTCCGAGAAGGAGACCTACTACCTGTCTGCCCAGCGCGAGCGGATGGTGGACGAGCGTCAGGGCTGGGAGGAGCGCGCGGGCGCTCAGGCCCCGTCGGCCCGCAGCTGAGCGTCCGACATGGGCGCGCGGGCCGACCCCCCCGTAAGGGCGCTACAGGCGGGCCTCCTCGTCACGGGCCTCGTGCTCGGTCTGCTCGCCGGGCTCGACCCGGCCTACGCGGCGATTGCCGCCCTCGGCCTGGGCTTCGTGGTGCTGGTGCTGGCCGACCTGACGATTGGGCTGTGCATCTTCACGGTGATCTCGTTCCTCGACCTGCTGCCTTTCGGCGGAGTGACCCTGACCTTCGCCAAGGCGGCCGGCCTCCTGCTTGCGATCTCGTGGCTTGCCACATTGACCACATCCAGCGCCGCGCGCAGCGACTTCTTCGCCGCGCATCCGGCCGTCTCCTACGTCCTGTTCGCCTTCCTCTCGTGGACCGCTCTGAGCATCGTATGGGCAGAGGATCCCGGAGCGGGGTTCGAGTCCTTCTACCGCTACGGGCTGAACATCGTGCTGTTGTTGATCGTGTTCACGGCGGTGCAGCGCTCACGACACGCGATCTGGGTGGTGGGCGCCTTCCTGGTGGGCGCTCTCATCTCCGCCCTTTACGGAATTGCCTCGCCGGCCGAGACCGTGGGGCCCGAGGACATCGCCCGCCTCAGCGGCGCCGGAGCCGATCCGAACGAGCTGGCGGCCAGCCTGGTGGCCGCCCTGCCGCTCGCAGCGGCCTTCTTGGTCAGCCGTCACCGCTCGCCCGGCGTTCGACTGCTCGCGGCGACCGCGATCGTGGTGTGCTCCGCGGGCGTGCTCCTGAGCTTCTCGCGGACGGGGCTGGTGTCGCTCGCCGTGGTGCTTGTCGCCGCCGTGGTCTTCGGCGGCCGCTGGCGGCTTCCGGCGCTCGCCCTGCTTGCCGCCGTCTGCATCGGCATCGGCGGCTACCTGGCCTTCTCTGCGACGCCCGAGCAGCGGGAGCGCGTGACCAAGCTGGACGGCGGGACCGGACGCTCGGACATCTGGGCCGTGGGCTGGCGCATGATTCAGGACTCGCCCTCGAACGGCATCGGGGCAGGCAACTTCCCGGTCGCATCGGTGCATTACCTGCTCGAGCCTGGCGCGATCGAGCGCGCGGAATTCATCGTGGACACTCCCAAGGTCGCGCACAACCTCTATCTGGAGGTGTGGGCCGAGCTCGGCCTCATCGGCCTGGCGCTGTTCCTGACCATCATCGGCTTCGGCCTCAGCAGCACGTTCAGGGCCGTACGGCTCTTCAAGCGCACGGGAGACGACGATATGGAGTTGCTCTCGCGCGCGCTGCTCGTATCCCTACTCGGGTTCCTTGCCGCGGGCATGTTCCTCTCCGAGCAGTTCAGCAAGCAGCTCTGGCTGCTTCTGGCGCTCGGCCCCTGCCTGCTCGCGATCGCGGTGCGGCGCGAGCAGGAGGGGGAGTGACAAGCGGGCGTCCGGCACGGGTGCTCGTGCTGGTCGACGACGTGTCGGACGGCGCGGGGGGAGCGGAGCGCTTCGCGGTGGGCCTCGCGGCGGCGATGCCGCGCGACCGCTTCCGCGTCTCGCTGTGCGCGACGCGCGGGGTCAGCGGCTCGCTCGCGAGTGCGCTCGACGAGGCTCAGATCCCGCACTTCGGACTCGGACGCTCGGGACGCTATGACCTGCGGCCCTTTCGGACACTGATCCGGTTCCTGCGGCGGGAGCGGATCGAGCTGCTGCACACGCACAAGTTCGGCTCGAACGTGTGGGGCAGCCTGTTCGGCCGGCTCGGCCGGGTGCCGGCGATCGTCGCACAGGAGCACACATGGTCGTGGGAGGGGCAACCGCTCCGGCGTCTGCTGGACGGGCAGCTGATCGGACGCCTCGCGGATCGCTTCGTGGCTGTCTCGGAGGCCGACCGGCGCCGGATGGTCGAGCTCGAGCACGTCCCCGCACACAAGACCATCGCCATCCCCACGGCCTTCGTTGCCCGCTCGGAGCCGCCCGGTGGAGACGTGCGCGGCGAGTTGGGTGTGCCGCCGGGTGCTCCGCTGATCGGGACCGTGGCTCAACTGCGTCCGCAGAAGGCCGTGGAGGTGCTGGTCGACGCCTTCGCGCTGTTGCTGGCGGATCACCCCGACGCTCACTTGGTGATCGTCGGCGACGGGCCTTGTCGAGCGGACCTGACGACCACCACCCGCCGCTCCCCGCTGGCGGGTCGGGTGCACCTGCCGGGCGCCCGCACTGACGTCGGGGCCGTGCTCGATGAGCTTGACGTGGCCGCCATGAGCTCCGACTTCGAGGGCCTCCCTCTGTTCATGTTCGAGTGCATGGCGCACAGGACCCCGCTGGTGACAACCGCCGTGGGAGGGATTCCCGATGTGGTGGACGACGGGATCAACGGTCTGCTCGTGCCGCGCCGGGATCCGGAGGCCCTCGCCTCCGCGCTGGCCCGGGTGCTCGACCAGCCCGGCCTGGGTCGACGCCTGAGCGAGGCAGCGGCGGTGCGCCTACCCGAGTATTCGATGGAGCGGGCGGCCGAGCGCTTCGGGTCGCTCTACGAGGAGCTGCTCTACCTCAAGCGGGCCGGCCCGGCTCGCTGACCCGCGAGGCTCACGACCACCTCGGGCGACCGGCCTACGCCCGGCACGACCGCCCGAATCCCCACGGTGCGTGCCCGGCGGGCCGCGCGCAGACGCGGCCGGGCGCGGAAGCGGCCGTCTCTCCGCACGTCCGCCGCGGCCAAGCGGCGGCGTCTGCCTGCCGAGCGCGCCACGATCAGCGCGCGCGAACCCTCGCGGGCGCGAGCGCCAGGCACGCGGCCGCGCAACGGCAGCCGCCCTCCGCGCCGCGCCCAGCGCCGCTGGACTTTGAGTACCACCCGAGCGCCCGCCGGCGACGCGTGCGCTGCCCCCGTGCCGGCCGGGCCCGGGACGGCGTCGGGCTGGGCGAGTACGCCCCGGCAGGGGCTGTTCGGGAGCAGCCGGAAGTCACTCGCACCAGGATCCGCGTACCGGGGGTCCGCGATCAGGTTGGCAGACAGCAGGAAGCCCCTGGGCTCGGCGATCCCGCCGTTTCCGAAGTCGCGGGCGCCGCCGCTGATGCAGTTGCCGCGCACGATGTTGTTGCGGCCGGCGGGCGTGCCCGCCGGATAAAAGCTCTCCACGTTGCTGCGTACGTTGCTGCCCGTGATCGTGTTGCCCTGGACTAGGTTGTCGCTCGAGCTGACTCCTGCGTCGCCGGAGAAGATCACGCCCTGCCCATTGCCGTGGATCACATTCCCGGTGATGACGGTCCGCTGGGCATCCGGGTACAGCTGGATGCCGCGGTCCGCGTTGTCGTGAATCCAGTTGTTTCGGATCATCGTCCGGCTGGCCGCAGCTACGTAGATGCCGTGGTCGTGGTTGGTGGCCGGCAGACGCCCGCAGTCATGGATGCGATTGCTCTCGATGAGCGTGCCGTCGGCGCGCCCGTAGGCCGCGTGGCCGAGCGAAAAGCAGATTCCGGTGTGTCGGTTGGTCACGTCGTTGCTGCGGAAGACGGCGCCGTCCGCGTTGACGGTGGGGGAGGGGAGGCCGCGGGGGCTGCGGCCGTCTAGGGTCAGGCCTTCGACCGTGACCTCGTCGGCGCCCTCCGCGATCCAGAGGCGACCGCTGACAGTCACCCGTTCTCCCGGCCGAGCGCGGAGGGTGATGCCGGCCGTGGTGATCTTCAGGGAGCCCGCGTAGGTTCCCGCCCGCAGGCAGCCGGTCTGCCCCGCCTCCAGCGAATCGACCAGCCGCTGCACGTCCGCGACGGGCCCCGGCGAGACGGTCCTGGAGCAGCCCCCGCCCTGGGGAACGGATTCTTCACTCGAGGCGGGCGCGGCCGCGAGCAGGAGAAGGCCGGACAACGCGCCCGCGACCCCTCCCGAAGGCCGCAGGTAGCCATAGGCATCGGGCGCGATGCCGAATCCATTCGGCTTGCGATTCCATCCTGGAATCCTCGTCGCCGCATCGTAGCGCGGTGCCTGTGACTAGGGCGTTCCGAGCGGCACGGCTGTGTCCCGGTCAGATCGAACCTCCGCGGCGCTCAGGGAGCGGTCGTAGATCCTTACGTCGTCCAGCGTTCCCTGGAAGAACTCGCCCCAGATCGAATTGCCGCCGATCCGGAGCGCACCGGTCGTTTTCGGCATCAGGACAGTCGACGAGCGCGAGGCCACCTCGGTCCCGTTGACATAGAAGCGCAGGGTGGAGCCGTCGTAGGTGGCGGCCAGGTGGCTCCAGGCGGACGTCGGGAGGGCGGAGGCCCCGTAGAGGTCGGCCGAGCCCGCCTCGGCATTCGGGCGGCCGGCGCTCGTGGTGCTCGAGTAGAGAGCGTAGGCGAGGCTCCCGATCCGCTCCTTGAGGATCACCGTGCGCCAGGCGCTCGCTGTCCCGGGCCGCACCCAGGCCTCGAGGGTCATTCGGTTCGTGAGGTCGAGCGAGTCCGCGTCCGGCACCGCGACCCAGTCGTCGACGCCGTCGAAGCTGAGCGCGCCGCCGTTGCGCCCGGCGCCCGTCCAGGCGGCTCCGCTGACTGCTCCGGTGTTGCGCCGGGGGGACGCGTCGGTGGCGATCGTGCCGGAGCCCTCGTTGAAGGAGTAGGCGGCCACCAGCCCCTGGGGGGTGCTGGAGTTCTGGACAGTTACCGAGCGCGCTGCGGATGTCCTGCTGTTCCCGGCGGCATCGCGGGCGACGGCGGTGAGGCTATGGCTGCCGTTGCTCGCCGAGACGGTGTTCCAGGGGAGCGCGTAGGGGGCGGTCGTGTCCTCTGCTCCGAGGTTCTGCCCGTCGAGCTTGAACTGGACGCCGCTTACCGCCGTGTCGTCGGACGCGTTGGCGGTCACGTTGACGGTGCCGGAGAGGGTCGCGCCGTCGGCGGGAGCGGTGAGCGACACCGACGGCGCGGTGGTGTCCGGGGGTGGTGGCGGCGGCGGGGGGGCACCGCCGCCCACCGGCGTGTCTCTGTCCGCCTGGATCTCGCTTGGGCTGAGCGCGCGGTTGTACACGCGCACGTCGTCGATCAGGCCGTCGAAATGCTCGTCGGTCCAGACCGCGTTGCCGCCGATCCGCAGCGGGTTGCCCGACGTCGGCAGCCCGAGGGACTGGTTCTTCGAACCCACCAGCGCACCGTTCACGTACAGCCGCAGCACCGAGCCGTCGTAGGTGGCGGCCAGGTGACTCCACGTGTTGGCGGTCAGCGCCGAAGAGCCAAGCAACTCCGCCGATCCCGCCTCCGCGGCGGGCCGGTTTGCTTGGGTCGTGCTCGCATAGAGCGCGTAGGCGAGATTGCCCGGGCGTTCCTTGAGGATCGCCGTGCGATACCCGCCCGCCGTCCGCGGCTTGATCCAAGCCTCGAGGGTCATCGAGGAGGTGAGATCGAGGCTGTTCGCGTCCGGGACGGTCACGCGATCGTCGACCCCGTCGAAGGAGAGCGCCTTGCCGTTCCTGCCCGCCGAGTCCCAGCTTGCGCCGGAGATCGTGCCGCCGTTGCCCTTGCCCGCTGCGTCGGCGACGCTGGTTCCGGTCCCCTCGTCGAACGAGTAAGCCGCCACCAGGCCGGCCGGCGGCGCGCTCGCGTTGGGCTCGAGCCTGACCCACTTGGCCACCGAGGGCACGCCCTGGTCGCTCAACACGAACATCATGTAGTAGCCGGGAGGTGCGATCGTGCCGGCCGCGGGAGCGCTCACGGTCAGCCCGCCGCTGCGCGGCGTCGCCACCAGCGGCACCACGCGCTGGTTCATGTCGTTGGCGTGCGTCACCGCCGCGGGGGCCACCAGCACGGCCTTTGCCGCCGTCGCACCAGCGGTGTCCACGCTGGCGGACTGTCCGATCTTCAGCGTGGCGGGAGCGGAGCTGATGGTCGGCCGCGGGCCCTTGAAGAGATAGGGCGGCTCGTATATCTCGGCCGTGTCACGGTCGATGCCGCCGTTGACGTCATCGCCGGCGGACAGCACGCGCGCGTCCGGGAGCAGGAGCGCCGTGGAGTGGTAGGCCCGCGACTCGGCCTGAGCGGCCCCGAGCCGCCAGCTGTTCGAGGCAGGGTCATAGAGCTCGACCTGCCGCTGCTTGGGGTCGGCCGCCCATTGGCCCTCCGGTTGCCGCGTGCCCACACCGCCTCCCACCGTGACCATGGAGCTGTCGGGCAGGAGCACGGTGTTCAGATGGCTGCGGCCGATGTTCATGGCGGCGCCCGGCTGCCAGCCGGCGGCGGAGTTGGCCTCGTCCAGGGTCTCGGTGCTCGCGACGCCCCCGGCGTTCGAGGGCGGGCTGGTGGAGTAGTCGGGCATCGACCCGCCCAGCAGCGTGACCTTGGTCGAGCCGTCCGCGGTGCCGGGGCGCAGGACTGCGGAACCCCACAGCCGCCGGCGAGACGGAGCCGCAAAGTCGCTCCAACCGAAGACGTTGCCCGTTCCCGGGTCGTTGAGGAACCAGGAGTCGTTCGGATCCGGGCCCGCGACCATCAGCCGCCCGCTCGGCATGGCGAACAGGTGGGGGTAGAGGCCGCCGTCGGGCGGCTGCCCGGCGCCGCCGCGGCCCCCCAGCCGGCTGATCGTGCCGCGCCCGTCGAGCGATACCGACGGCGTTAGGATCTCGATGTCCTTGTTGTAGCGCGAGGGCACGCCCCCCTCGTCCTGGCCGGACATGATCACCGCCCGCCCGTCGGGAAGAAGCGCTTGGCTCGGGTACCAGCGCCCGCGCGCCATGTCGGGCTGCTCGGTCCAGGTCTCGTTGAAGGGGTTGAAGGTGTAGACCTTGTTGAGGCCGGCGTAGTCGGCAAAGGGCGGGTTGCCCGCGCCCTGGTAGGCCAGGTTGCCGCCCGTTACGAGCAGCCGCCCGTCGGCGAGGAAGGATTGGCCGCTGCACCAGATGTTGGCCGGCTTGAGCTGACCGTCGGCGGGATCACGCCACAGGGGCGGGTCCACCCGCTTGGTCTGTCCCGTCGCCGGGTCCCACAGCCAGGCCTGGGCGGTGTTCGGGTAGCTCGGGTCGCCGTAGGGCCGATTCGGGTTGATCGGGTAGGACCACCACATCGCCTTGCCCGTGGGCAGCATCGCGGCGTGGATGCCCATGACCGGTATGGAGAACGGGGCGCTCCAGCGGCCTGCCACGGCCGGGTCGTCGCTCGCCGCCAAGGGCGCCAGCCGGCCCGCGGACGCCTCGTCGCGGTTGGACTCCGCGTGGGCCGCCTCCGCTTCGCTGATCAGCCCGGCGCGCTCCGCGGCGCGCAGACGGGCGTGCTCGCGGGCGTGCGCCGGCCCGAGCACCTGCGTCTCGAAGTCGTGCAGTTGTGCCTCGGGGACCCCTGCGAGCCCGTGACTGCCGGGCTCGGCAGCGCGTGGAGCGGCGCCGGCCGCCCCGGCGGTCAGCGCGCCCAGGGCGAGGATCACGGCGCACGCCAAGGCAGGCGTCGAGGCGCGAACGAGCGAGGGGACCGGGCGCTGGGGCACGATCGACCTTCTCATGCCTTCCCTGGATCGGCAAGCGATGCCTCTGGTCTGGCCGGCGGATCAGCGGCGACGGGGCGGGCCCGGAATCGATCTCGGGTTCGCCTGGAGCATTGCGGCGCAGCGGTCGCCTCGGGCCAGCCGTAGGTCGGCCCCGTCCCAACGGCGAAAGCGGGGAGCGGCGATCATGTTGCGGCCCACCGAGAACCCCACGGCCTGCGCTATCCCGCCGTTCCCGTCATCGCGGACGCCGCCGCCTATGCAGTTTCCCTCCACCAGGTTGCCGCTGCCGATCGGAGTGCCCGCGGGGTAGAAGGACTCGACGTTGTGACGCACCAGGGAGTTGCTGATCACGTTGCCCTGCACCAGCGTGCCGCCGGAGGACACCGCCCCGGCACCGGAGAAGATGATGCCCTGTCCGTTGGCGTTGATGACGTTGCCCCGCACCAGCGTGTCCTGGGCGTCGGGCGACAGCTGGATTCCGCGGTCGGCGTTGCGGTAGATCCAGTTGCCCTCGAGCAGGGTGCGCCGCGCCATGCTGAGGTAGACCCCGTGTTCGTGGTTCGTCGGCGGAAGCCGGCCGCAGTCGTGAATGCGGTTGCGCACGATGGCCACGTCCTCGGCGATCCCGTAGCGCTCGTGACCGAGCGAGAAGCAGATGCCGCTGCGCGCGTTGGTCACGTCGTTGCCGACGAAGCGCGCGTGCTGCGCGTTCACGGTCGGGCTGGGCAACCTGAGGCTGTTTGTGCCGTCGAGGTGGAGCCCGCGGATCGTCACATAATCGGCGGCGGCGTCGAGCCACAGCCGCCCGACGAACCGGACCCGCTCGGAGCGGAAGGCCCTGAGCACGAGTCGCCTGCCGGCCCGGCCCCCGCGGTGAATACGGAGGGGGCCGTAGTAGGTACCCCGCCGGAGGCAGCCCCGGTCTCCCGGGCGCAGAGCAGCCACCAGCCGCGCAGGCGTGCGAAACGGCCTTGCGGCCGTTCCGGAGGCGCGGTCCGAGCCGTTCGGTGAAGCGAAGCGGTCGCAACCCGACTTCGGCCGAGCGCCCGGCGCCTCGTCGGAGAGCGAGGGAATGGCGAACACGGCCGCGCTGAGCGCGGCCGCAAGCAGCATGAACTGTCGGCAGCTTGAAGCAAGCACGGCACCCGGCAACCCCCCGATCGCGAGTCCGGGGGACTATATCCGGCGTGGAGCTCGGTCCCGCACTTCGCAAGGCGCTTCCCGGAGGCGGCTTTTTCAGCACATCCTTCGGGCAGCCGCTCGGCTCGCTGATCCACCCGGCAATCCCCCGCGGCTATTACATCGACCTGCGGGTCAAGGCCGTGGAGCCGGACGGCCCGCCCCCGTCGAGCCTCCACGTGGTTGCCACTCAGTGGGGGCTCGGCGCGCATGAGCGCTGGCTGCACGGGACAGACGAGCGCTGGTTGGCTGCCGCCATACGGGTCGCGGACGGGCTCGTCGCTCGGCTCGACGCGAGCGGCGGGCTCGTGCACGAGCACCCCTATCCGCACACGTTCCGCTTGCGGCCGCCCTGGCTCTCGGCGATGGCCCAGGGTCAGGCGGCGAGCCTGTTGGTGCGGGTTCATGCCGCGACCGGCGAGGACCGCTTCGCGGCGGCCGCCCGCCGGGTTCTCGAGCCCTACCGGGTCGACAGCCGGGCGGGCGGTGTGCGCGCGGAGCTCGACGGGGCGCCCTTTTACGAGGAGTACCCCACACGGCCTCCCTCGTACGTGCTCAACGGCGGGATCTACGCCGTCTGGGGCCTGCTCGACGTGGCCCTGGCCTTGGGGGACGGCGAGGCCAGAGCCGAGTACGAGACGGCGCTGGACGGGCTCGCCGTGTCGCTCGGACGCTGGGACCGCGGCTGGTGGTCGCTCTACGACCTGTACCCGCACCGGGTGCCCAACCTGGCCAGCCCCGCGTACCACGAGCTCCACATCGACCAGCTGCGAGCGCTCATGATCGTCTCTCCCCGGGCGCAGATCGGCGAGATGCTCGAGCGCTTCGAGCGCTACGCCCGGTCCCGCGCCCTCCGGGCCCGTGCGTTCGCGGGCAAGGTCGCCTTCCGTCTCACGGTGCCGCGCGGGCGCCGGGCTACCTGATCGCGAGGTACGACGAGTCGCGCACCACCACGTCCCCTCCCAGCTTGAGCAGCTTGCTCGACCGCACCGCGCGGAGGGCCCGCAGGCGCCATCCGGTGAGCTCGTCCTCGCGCTTGAGCTCCCAGCGATCGACCACGTGGGCAAATCCGGCGGCGCGCAGCTCGCGCCGGGCCATGCGGGGAGTGAACCAGTGGTAGGCCGGCATCGTCGTGCCGCCCACCAGCCCGGGCCGCTCGCGCACCGCCCAGTCCATGATTCGGCGCTTCGCCGGAGCGGGATACCAGGGGAAGAGGGGAAAGCCGCGGATCTCGTTCTGGCGGGGCGAGAGCGCGCTGGTGGTCATGAACCAGAAGCCCCCACCGGGACGGACCACGCGCGCGATCTCGCGGAGGGCGGCCGGCAGGTCCGGAACGTGCTCCATCACCGACTGCGCGTGCACCAGCTGGAACGTGCCGTCGGGAAAGGGGATGCTCGAGGCGCTGCCCGCGACGACCTCGACCGGGAGTCCCGCCTGTTCCGCGACACTGTCGGAAGCCGCGCGCGCCTCGTCCCAGGGCTCGACTCCAACCGCGTCGAACCCCGCTCGGCGCAGGGCGGCCACCGTAACGCCCTGCGCTGCGCCGAGGTCGAGCACCCGCGCCCCCGCCGGCAGGGCCACGAACGGCGAGATGCGGTGCACCAGCTTGGCGACGTCGGCCTCGAGCGAGGGCAGGCGCTCCAGCGCCGCGGCGGCCCCCTGCCTCTCGGTGGCCTGCAGCGTCATGGCGGGATCATAGGCTTCCAGCCATGACCGCCCTTGCTCATGCCCGGTCGCCGTCTAAACGAGGGCGGACCTGACCGAGGCACGGGCGCTGACCGAGGGGCTGCGCTGGTGAGGGTGATCCAGCTGGCCGGCTACGACGGCCCATATGGAGGCTCGTTCATCTCCATGCTCGAGGCGGTGGGTCGGGCCGCAGCCGAGCGGGGCTGGGAGGGGGAGCTCCTGCTCCCGTCCGGCGCCCGCGAGCGCGACTGGGCCGCACGGCTGGAACACGGGCCGATGCGGCTCACGTTCACTCCCGACCGGCGCGGCACCGAGCTCGACCGCACCGTGCGGGACGCCGTCAAACGCACTCCTGGGCCGGCAGTGCTGCACTCGCACTTCTCCTTCTACGACATGGCGAGCGCGCGCGCTGCCCGCGGGCGGTCCGGAACCGCCTTTGTCTGGCACCTGCACAGCCGCCTGGAGCCCAGCCTCGCGGCGCGGGTGCGCAACCAGGCGAAGTTCCGCCTGCTGGGCCGCGGCATCGCTCGGGTGCTGTGCGTGGCGCCGAACATCCTCGACTCGGCCCTGGCCCGGGGCGCGCCGCGCGACCGGACCGAGCTCTGGCCAAACGCGATCGACGTGGAGCGCTTTGCCCTGGTGGGGCCGGAGGAGCGGGCGGAGGCCCGGCGCAAACTCGGCCTGCCCGACGACCGACCGGTGCTGCTGCACTTCGGGTGGGACTGGGAGCGTAAGGGCGGCGACCGCTTCCTCGAAGCCGCGGCGTTGCTGAGCGGCCGGCGACCGATCGCCGCGGTGACCGTGGGAGGAGGAGCGCCGGCGCGCGAACTGGCGGCCACGCTCGGCGTCTCCGACAGCGTCTGGGTGCTCGAGCCCCAGGAGGATGCGCGCAGCCTCCACGCGGCGGCCGACGTGTTCCTGTCGCCCAGCCGTGCCGAGGGCATGCCCTTCGCGATGGCCGAGGCCCTGGCCGCGGGCGTGCCCGTGGTGGCCACCGACATCCCCGGCCAGGTGCTGATCGGCCAGGGCCTCGACGCCTGCAGGCTGGTGCCGGGAGAGCCCGACCGGCTGGCCGCCGCCGCGGCCGAGTTGCTTAACGTGAGCGAGGCCGCCCGCGCTGCCGCGCGAGCCCACATCGAGAGCGCCATGGGCCTGGGCGCCTGGGCGGACAGGCTGGCCCGCCTGTACGCCGTAATCGCCGGCTGACGTACAAGCTCGTGCTGAAGGAGTCCGCGTCCGTGATGGGCGTGAGTCAATCCTGACGGCCTAGCAGCGTGCCCACCCGACCACCCAGATGAGACACCTCGGCAAACGACGTCTCACGCAGCGCCAATAGGCCGGCAACGTATACGACCAGTCCGAGCGCTCCACCGCCGAGCAAAGCGGGCACGCCCACGTCGGCCGTTCCGAACAGCGCCAGCACGGCCGCCATGGCCGCCGCGGCGAGGAGGCCCCTGACCAGAGTCATGGCGAGCGGTCGCAGCGCCACGTCGAGCACTCTCTTGCAGATCCAGAGATGTGCGAGCGTATAGATGCCGAAGGCGACGTCGGTGCCCACCGCTCCGCCCAGGATCCCGATCTCGGGAATCAGCACGAGGTCGATCACGAAGTTCACGGTGATGCTGGCGATCGCCGCCGGGACGCGCCGGCGGGCCTCCCCCACGTAATTGACGCTGTAGGCAAGCAGCGTGCCGACCCCGAGCATGAGCACATAGGGGGCGAGCGCGCGCAGCACCCCGGCCGACTCCGTGTACTCGGAGCCCAGCAACAGCTCGACGATCGGATCGGCCCAGACCAACACGGGCGGCACCAAAGCCACCTGAAACAGGAGCGTGTAACGAAGCGCGGCTTCGAAGGGGCCGACCCGCCGGATCTCCGGAGGACCCGCGAGGTGCGGCGCGACGCCGTTCGCCATCGCCTGGGCGGGATAGCCGAGGAACGTGATCAGTCGGAGCGGCGCCTGGAACAGACCCGCGGCCGAGGCGGTGAGGATGGCGCCGATCAACAGCACATCGATCTGCTGGAAGAGCGCGAAGGCGCCGTCGATCACGAACAGCGCCCCCGCGTAGCCGGCGATGCGGCGGGTGCTCACGCGCTGCGGGGCGCCGAGGCCAATTGCCTGACGGCCTAGCAGCCGGGCGCCGAGAGCGACGGCGAGCGCGCCGCCGACCACGAAACCTGCGGCCCGCCCGAGCGCCGCTTCGGCTGCACCCGCCGTCGCGAGCACGAGAGCGATGGTCGCCGCCGCCTCGACCAGGCTCTTGACCAGCACTATGCGGAGGTCAAGGTCCACCCTCGCCAGAGCCACGAAGGCGCCGCCGTAAAGGCCCATCAGGTTCTGCCCATAGAGCGCAACCGCCATCGCCCGCAACGCCCAGGCCAGTGTCGGCTGGTCGTACGCGTCGGCGATCGGCCCCGCCAGCAGCGCGAGGGCCACGCATACGCCGCCGGCCAGCCAGAGCTTGAGCCGGAGCGCGCTGGCGAGCACCTCCGCGACCTGGTCGGGCTGTTCGCGATGCTCGGCCGCGAAGCGGGCCGCCGACTGAGAGACACCGAAGTCGGAGACGAGCACCAGGGTGCTCGCGATGGCCAGCGCGAGCGAGAAGACACCGAACTCGTCGGGGCCGAGCGCCCTCGCCAAGTAGAGAGTCAGGCCGGCTGTCACGGCGGCCGTGACCAGCTGCCCGGTCAACGCGAGCGCCGCATTCCGCGCGATGTTGTGGGGCCGTTCGCGCACGTAGAAGGGCCGGGGCGCTAGCGCCCCGGCCCGGAGTTACTCTGGTCTTTGGCCCTGCCGGCGGTGGCCGGCGGGGGTGCTAGGAGACCGCGCGCGGGCTGTGCGTCATCCGGCGCAGGCCGAAGCCGACGAGCAGCAGAGCCGCACCGGCGCCGGCCAGCACGCCGAGCTCGGCTCCCGTGAAGGGAAGGCTGCCGCCGGAGGCGGTGTTGCCGCCGCCGCCGTTCGGGTCCTGCACCTGTCCGAGCACCGCTGCGTCGTCGCCGTACCCGCCTTCGCTCGCCGTCTGCGCCAAGGCAGCGGAGGGAAGCGCGAGGACCACCACACACGCAAGGGCAATAACAATACGAATGGTTCGATTCATGACCAGAAGGCTCCTTTTCGAGTGAAGGCGCCGTGCTCATGCACGGCAACCTCTTCAGAATGATCGAGGCCGACGAGAAACTTCCTGCTCCGCCCTGCTTCCGACCTCGCCCCAGAAGTACCACGGTCCTTCGCAACTCGCCACTAAATACTTGCTAAACGTGACCAAGATCACGGCCCCGCTCAGTCCTGAAAATCGCGCGCCACACGCCTCTCGGTGGCGCTCCGCAGACTAGCCGCGACCCTGGACGCATCGAGACGACGACCGCGGGCGACTCGCCGTCGCGCGGCGTTGGCCAGCTCGGCGTTGGGCGCCGCCTCGACCGCCCGCGCCAGCAGGCGGCGCGCAGCGGCCTCATTGCCCTGCTGCGACAGCAGGGCACCCAGCATCAGCAGCGCGTATGAGTTCCGCGGATCGCGCCGGAGAGCTTCCCGAAACTCGGCGACGGCGCGCTCCTCGTCGCCGAGGGTCACGGCGATCGAGCCCGCGATCACGGCCGGCGTCGCGCTCCACGGGTTGAGCGCAGCGGCTCGGTCGAGCCGGTCGAAGGCGTCGGCAGGCGATTGGCGCCATTCGTCGAGAGCGCGTTCCTGACCGCGTTCGGAGAACCAGGCAGGAACGAGCGCGAGCGCGACCACCGCTGCGCCAACGAGTGCCGGCACCCGCACCAAGCCACCCGCCGATCGTGGCACCGCCTCGCCGCCCTTGGCCGCAGCCACCGCAATGCCCAGGCAGGCGAACGCGACGCCCCCCAGACCGGCGAACTCCCAGAGCCAGTCGACCGATCCGTGCAGCAGGAAGTAGGCGAACACGACAACGCCCGCCGCGACCGGCCCGCTCTCGGCGGACGGCGGGCCGCGCCAGAGCGCGGGGGACGCCGCCAGCCCGGCGGCCGCGAACACCCCCAGCAGCATCAGCGCGCCCACGAGTCCAGTTTGGGACAGCACCTTGAGCTCGAGCGAGTGCGGATGCCGCGGCGATTCCGCGCTCGTGCCGCGTCTGAGGTAGTCCTCCTGGAAGTTGTCGGCCCCAACCCCGATCAACGGATGCGCCTCGAAGTTGTCCCAGGCCACCCTCCAGAAGTCGTAGCGGTTGGTGGCCACGTCGCTCAGCCGGGAGCCTTCGCCCGCGCCGGCCGACCCGCCCTCCTTGAAGTCGGCCCAGGCCTGCGAGACGCGGTCGAAGGGACTGCCCTTGACGACGGCATAGGCGCCAACGGCCGCGACGCAGCAGAGCACCGCCAAGGCGACGATCCCTGCGCTCACCCGGCGCCGGCTGTCGGCCGGCATGTCCACCCGCCGGTCGACCAGCGCCGCCAGCGCACCGACCACGACCAGGACCGCCGACACGATCAGGATCGCCCGCTGGGCGGCGGGGAAGCTCGTGGCGACGGCGACGTCGGGCGCGTCGTCGTAGACCGAAAGCACCGGCGATGCCATGGCGAGCACGCCCAGCGCCACGGCCGCCAGGGCCACGAGCACGCGGCCTCGCCCCGGTGTGATCGCCACCGCCACCACCGCGACCGCCGGGAGCGCCAGCAGCCACCCCCGGCTCTGACCGAGCAGCGAGAGGCCGGACAACACCCCGGCCGACCCCAGGAACAGACCCGACAGCGCCGGATGCTGCTCGCGCCTCCCGGCGAGCACGATCGCGCTCCACATTCCCATGGCCCAGAGCGCCACATTTGCGTTCGCGTAGCCGACGGGCTCCGAGAGGCGCCCGCGGAAGAAGAAGGAGACGGGATCCTGGGCTGACCCCACCCGGAGCAGCTCCACCAGGCCGATCGCGGCGATGCCCAGGGTGAGGAGGCCGATGAGCGCCATGGCGGGCTTCGCGTGCAGCGGCCACAGCGCGAACAGCGCGAACACCAGGGCGTAGAAGAGGGCGCGGTTCGCGCCCTCGACGGCAGCCCCCTGATCGTCGGCCCAGCTCACCGACAGCCAGCTCCAGGCCGCGTAGGCGAAGGCCAGCCCTGCGGCCGCGAATGCGGGCCAGCCGGGCCGTGGCAGCGGCAGCGCGATCAGGCATACGGCGAGAAGCGCCAGGACGAGCACTGCCGCCCCGTACCAGGCCGCCGGCTGGAAGCCGCCCTCGGCCGCCACCAGAACCAGCAGGGCGACCGCTGCGAGCAGGCACGGCAGGGCCGCGGGACTCGCGCGCAGGTCGGCGCCGGACATGGCTCAGCCTGCGCCCGCCGCCGCTCCGAGCTTCGCCAGCCCGTCGGCGAGCGCGGCCACTGCGCGATCCTGATCGCCTTCCGTGAGGTGGGGGTAGAGCGGGAGCGTCAGCTCCGCCCGGGCAGCGTGCCGGCTGTTCGGCAGCTCGGAGCGGGCGCTTCCCTGGTACGCGCTGAACTCGTGCACCGCCGGATAGAGCACGCTGGTCTGGATGCGACGCTCCTCGAGCATGAAGGCGCGGAGGTCCTCGCGCAGCTCGGGCTGGTCCAGCATCACCGGCATGACGTAGCAGGACGAGCAGTCGACCTCCTCGTCGGTGTAGGGCGCCGTCACGCCGGCCAAGCCCGACAGGAGCGAGCGGTAGCGGTGCACGCGCACACGACGGTTCGCGATGTCCGCTTCGAGATCCGGCAGGCGGGCCAGCAGCAGGGCGGCGCGGGGCTCGTCGAGGCGGTAGTTGTAGCCCAGTCCGGTCACGTCGTAGCCCGCCGAGTGCCCCCGGTGCCGGTCCCAGGTACCGGACGTCATCGCGTGGGAACGCACGCTGCGGGCGAGCTCGGCCACACGATCGTCGTCGGTGGCCAGGAGGCCCCCCTCGCCGCACGAGATGACCTTGTTGGAGAAGAAACTGAAGCATCCCGCCAGGCCCCAGGTGCCGAGCTTCGGTCCGCCACCCACAGGCGTGGCGCTCGGACTGTGCGCGGCGTCCTCGATGAGGGCGAGGCCGCGGTCCTCGCAGAGGGTGCGCAGGCTCTCGACGTCGGCCGCATAGCCCGCGTAGTGCACCGCGCAGACGGCCTTGGTGCGGGCGGTGATGAGGCTCTCGACGCTCTCCACGGAGAGACCCAGATCGTGGGGGCCGGCGATGTCGGCCGGCACCGGCACGCCGCCGCAATAACGAACTCCTGCAGCCGTGGCCACAAAGGTGATGTCGGGGACGATCACCTCGTCGCCGTCGCCCACGCCGGCGGCCAGGTACGCGAGATGAAGCGCTGCGGTGCAGCTGGAGACCGCAACGGCATGGCGTGCGCCAAGCATGCCGCCGAAGGCCTCCTCGAACTCCTTGGTCCGCGGCCCCAGGGTCAGCCAGCCGGAACGCAGTGTGTCCGCCACCGCCTCCACCTGGCGCTCCCCGAGCCGAACGTCGAACAGGGGGACGAGCGTGTCGCTCATCGACCGCTAGATGTTGGAGAAGCGGCCGTCAAAGGGGTCGCCGAAGCGCTGCTCGTCGAGGGCACCGATGAGCTCGTCGATCCCGTCGGGCACCCGGTAGCGGGGCTCGAAGCCGAGCTGAGAGCGGATCTTCTCGAAAGACACCTTGTAGTCGCGTGGGTCCTCGTCGCGATGGACGTAGCTCACCTCGCCCCGGCCCAGCCGCGCAGTGATCAACTCGACGAGGTCCAGCTTTCGGTAGTTCTCGTCGGAGTGACCGGCGTTGAACACCTCTCCGGCGACCTTTTCGGACGGGGCCTCGAGGACCGTGCGCACGGCCCGCGCCGCGTCGGCCACGTGGACGTAGGGGCGCCAGAACTGCTCGCCGAAGACCTCGAGCTCGCGACCGGCCCAGAGGTCCCGGGTGAACTCGTTGACGGTCAGGTCGAAACGCATGCGAGGGCCGACGCCGTACACGGTGGCGAAGCGCAGGCAGGTGGGCCGGAGGCCGTCGTGATTCCCCTCGAGCAGCATCCTCTCGATCTGCACCTTCTGCTCCGCATAGAGCGAGACGGGCGCGAGCTCTGCGGTCTCGTCGATCGGAACGGTCGGGTCGGCCATACGGCCGTAGTTCGAGCAGGTGGAGGCGAACACGAAGCGTTCGACACCTGCGCCCACC
This sequence comes from uncultured Thermoleophilaceae bacterium, assembly GCA_963821275.1. Lineage (GTDB taxonomy): Bacteria > Actinomycetota > Thermoleophilia > Solirubrobacterales > Thermoleophilaceae > JACVRW01. The sequence continues at coordinate 82,331 of CAWGDF010000012.1, read as the reverse complement.
GCGGCGTCGACCAGCCCTCGGCTTCCCTCCACGTTCACGGCTTGCGAGAGCTCCGGGTCCCGGCCGCAGGCCGGGTCACCGACTATGGCGGCCAGGTGAACGACGGCCTCGGCGCCCTCCACGGCACGAGCGCGGAGCTCGCCGTCGCGCACGTCGCCGCGGATCAGCTCCCCCCCGGCCTCCACCTCGCGGGCCACCGCGTCCTGCCCGTGGAGCAGCGAGTCGAGCACTCTTACCTGCCGGCCCGCGGCAAGCAGCTCGGAGACCACGAGCGCACCCACGTAGCCCGCCCCGCCGGTTACGAGGACGGTCACGCTTCCGTGGTCTCCCGCATCAGCATCGGACGCAGCTCCTCAAACTGCAGGATGGCCTGCTCGTAGTCCTCGTGGCGGCCGATGTCGAGCCAGTAGCCGTCGAACACGTGCGAGCCCACCGGTTCGCCCGCCTCGACGAGCTTGAGCACCAAGTTGGGCAGGTCCATGTACTCGCCCTCCGGCACGTACTCCACCGCGCGAGGCTCGAGCACGTAGACGCCCATGCTGACCACATAACCGAGCTCGGGCTTCTCCTCGAAGTCGACGATCCTCTGAGTCTCGCTCCGCGCCTCGCCGAGATGCAGCACGCCGTAGTCGATCTTGACGGTGCGCCGGTGGGAGGCCACGGTCAGGACGTTGCCGGCCTCCTTGTGCATGTCCAGGAGCTGGCCGTAGTCGAGCGACGTGAGCACGTCGCCGTTCATCATCAGGAAGGTGCTGTCGAGCCCCTCGATCGTCGCGAGCGGCCCGACAGTGCCCAGCGGCTCCTCCTCCTCGTGGTAGCGGATCGTCACGCCGTGGCGTGTACCGTCGCCCATGACCGCGCGCACCAGATGTGAGAGGTAGCCCACGGCGAGCGTGAGATCGTGAAAGCCGTAGCTGCGCAGCTGGCGGACCACAACGTCGAGAATGGCGCGATCGCCGACCGGCAGCAGCGGCTTGGGGAGGACGGTGGTGTAGGGCCCGAGTCGCGACCCTTTGCCGCCGGCAAGTATCACCGCCCGGGTGCCCATAGGCCCGTCATCTTAGGCTCGGCGCCGGTCCGTATGCTGCCTGCGCGGTGATTCGCACCCTTCTCAAGGTCCTGTACTGGCTCGCGGTGCTGGCGGTGTCACTGGTGCTGGTGGTGCTTCTGATTCTCTTCTTCGAGTCTCGAGATGCCTCGCAGGTGGAGGAGGACAGCCACCGGCTGACACCCGCTCAACTGGCGTGATCGCCCGATCGCTGGCGGTGGGCCGGCGCTACCTGGCCCGGCGCGCCTCCCCGCGGGGCGCCATCCTGCTCTATCACCGCGTGGCCGCCGAGGACGATCCGGACCGCTGGCGGATGCGGGTACGTCCCGAGCGCTTCGCCGCGCAGCTGGGGCTGCTCGCGGCCGAGTTCCGGGTGCTGCGGCTGTCGGAGCTCGCTCAGGCGGCGCGCCGGAGCGCGCTGCCCCCGCGCGCCGTGGCCATCAGCTTCGACGACGGCTACGTGGACAACCTCACCGCCGCCCTGCCGGCGTTGACGGCCGCGGAGCTCCCCGCGACGCTGTTCGCGGCCACGAGCTTCATCCGCGACGGGCGACCCTACTGGTGGGACGAGCTGGAGGCGGTGGGGCGTTTCGACCTCCAAGACACGCTGCGGCGTTCGGACCCCGGCACGCTGATGGCGGAGCTGGCGAAGGTGCGAGCCGAGGCCGGCGTCGCCGGGCCGGTCGATACCGGAGCGACACGGCCCCTGACGGCGGATGAGCTCCGACGCTTCGCGGCCAGTCCGCTGATCGACGTGGGCGCCCACACCCGCGCTCACGTGGGGCTGGCGGCCCAGAGCCCGGACACGCTGCGCGAGGAGGTGGAGGGAAGTCGTGCAGATCTCGCCGACTGGCTCGGCTCCCCGCCGGGCACCTTCGCCTACCCCTTCGGCGACCACGGCGCGGCCGCGCGGCGCGCCGTGCGCCGGGCCGGGTACGAGCTGGGCGCGGGCACGGCTCCGGGGCCTGTCACCCGCCTGACCGACCGCTTCGAGCTGCCCCGCCTGTGGGTCGAGGACGAGGGTCCGGAATGGCTCGAGCGGCTCCTGCTCACGGTTGTGAGCACCTGACCGGCGCGGTGGCTGAGGGCGGATACGCTTCCCACCCTGTGATGACGCGCGTGGACGCCCTCAACCGGCGCATCGCCGCGGCCGGCTGACGCCAGCGGGGTGGACGCGCCGCTCGTGGACATCGGGATGCCCGCGCACGGCCAGCCGCTCTTCCTGGCCGAGGCGGTGGAATCCGTGTTGGGCCAGACGACCCGTGAGCTGCGCTTGATCGTGCTCGACGACTCGCGGGACGACGCCATCGGCGATGCGCTGCGGGCGTTTCGCGACGACGCCCGACTCGAACACCGCCGGGCCGAGCCGATGACCGCGACCCAAGCTATGACCACCCTGATGCAGGCCGCCTCGGCCCCCTACTTCGCCCTGCTGCACGACGACGACCGTTGGGGGCCGCGCTTCCTCGAGCGGAGGCTGTCGTTCCTGGAGGAGCATCCCGAGTGCGCCCTCGTGTTCTCGGGGCACGTGGACATCAACGAGAGGGGGGAGGTGACCGCGCGTGCCCCGGCTCCCTATCCGGAGGGGGTGGTGCCGCGTGAGCGCATCGTCCCCGACCTCCTGCGGCGCAGCGTCATCGACGTGATGCACAGCGTCGTGGTGCGCCGCGAGGCGCTCGAAGCCGCCGGCGCACGGCTCGACGCTGCGTTCCCGCGCCTCTTCGACTGGGAGCTCTGGCTGCGCCTCGTCCTGCGGTTCCCGGTGGGCTGTGTCGACGAGACCGACGCCGAGTACCGCGCTCACGACGCCCAGATGTCAGGTCTCCCCGGCCAGGCGGAGGACTTTGCGGCCCTGTTTGAGCACGGCGATGCCCTCGCGCGCGAGCTCGCTCCCGACCTGCGGTTGAGCGAGTCCGAGCGCCGCGAACGGCGCGCTGGGTTGCGCCTGTCGTTGGCACTCGACCGGCTTCAGGCGGACGACGCACCCGCCGCGCGCGCGGCGCTCCGGGCCGCCCTGAGAACGCAGCCGCGGGCCGCCGCTCTCGATCGTCGTTTCCCCGCGATCCTCGCCGGCCTGACGGCGGGGCGCCGGGGCCGCGCTGCTCTGGCTCGTCTTCGGGCGACGCTCTACCGGCGCGGTCACCAGCGCCGCCGCCGCGCTCACTAGCGGCGGCGCCGTGCCGGCCATCATGCCCGCTTGACCGTGGACCGCGCGCGCCGGGCGAGCCGGGCGAACACGATCACTCGCTGGGCGGCGCTGTAGAGCGGATGGCAGGCGCTCAGCATGAGGCGGTCGTGGCCGACGGGCTCCAGCACCGACAGGTCCTGGTCGTCGACGATCTTCACCCGCTCCACGCGGTAGATGAAGCGGCCGTAGGGCAGGTCGAGCGAGATCACCTGCCCCCGCCTGAGCTTGTTTACGTCGCGGAAGGGAGCCCCGTAGGTCGTCCGGTGGCCGGCGATCGCCACCGTGCCGCGCTCCCCGGGCAGCGGCGTGTCGGGGTAGTGACCCGGCCCCTTGCGCAGGTTGCCCGTGTCGGTGCCCTCGACCACGTACTCGGACACGCCGATCGCCGGGATCTGGAGCTTGCCGATGGCGTCGCCCGGAAGCGGCCGGCGCTCGCGAACCCGCTTCTTGACCGGAGCCGGCGGGTCGAAGAGCTGCTCCTCGAGCTTGGTCTGCTGGCGCTCGGAGACGAACGCGGACACGGGCTCCTGCCAGAGCAGAGTCGCGGCCGCGTCACCGATGAGCAGCACCCCGCTCACGATCATCACGGCCGCGAGGAAGCGCAATACGGCCCGCATGGGTGGGCAGTGTAGGGAGCGCCGGGATACGCTTAGCGGCCCCTGAACACCCAAGGAGACTCCCACCTCAAATGAGCCAGACCACCACTGCCCCGACCACCAACCGCAAGCTCGCCGACTGGGTGGACGAGGTCGCCGAGCTCACCCAGCCGGACGCGATCCACTGGTGCGACGGCTCCGCGGAGGAGTACGACGACCTCTGCCAGCAGCTTGTGGAGGCGGGGACCTTCGAGAGGCTGTCCGAAGCGAAGCGGCCCAACTCGTACCTGTCCCGCTCGGACCCCGACGACGTGGCGCGCGTCGAGGACCGCACGTTCATCTGCTCGAGGGACGAGGACGACGCGGGGCCCACCAACAACTGGCGCGACCCGGGCGAGATGCGCGAGACGCTCACCGGGCTGTTCCGGGGCTCGATGCGCGGCCGGACGATGTACGTGGTGCCGTTCTCGATGGGGCCGCTGGGCTCGCCGATCGCCCACATCGGGGTGGAGATCACCGACTCCCCCTACGTGGCGGTCTCGATGCGGATCATGACCCGGATGGGCACCCCGGCGCTCGAGGTGCTCGGCGAGCAGGGCGAGTTCGTCCCCTGCCTCCACTCGGTCGGCATGCCGCTCGGAGACGGTGTGGAGGACGTTCCCTGGCCCTGCAACGCCGACAACAAGTACATCGTGCACTTCCCCGAGACGCGCGAGATCTGGTCCTTCGGCTCGGGTTACGGCGGCAACGCGCTGCTCGGCAAGAAGTGCTTCGCGCTCCGGATCGCCTCGGTCATGGCCCGGGACGAGGGCTGGCTGGCCGAGCACATGCTGATCCTGAAGCTGACCTCACCGGAGGGGAAGGTCAAGCACGTGACCGGCGCCTTTCCGTCCGCCTGCGGCAAGACGAACCTGGCGATGCTGGTCCCCAGCCTCGAGGACTGGAAGGTCGAGACGATCGGCGACGACATCGCGTGGATGAAGTTCGGCGACGACGGCCGGCTCTACGCCATCAACCCCGAGGCCGGCTTCTTCGGCGTGGCGCCCGGCACGAGCGAGGAGACGAACCCGAACGCCATGGAGATGGTCGACGCCGACTCCGTCTTCACCAACTGCGCGCGCACCGACGACGGTGACGTCTGGTGGGAGGGGATGACCGAGGAGCCGCCCGCGCACCTGATCGACTGGCACGGGAACGACTGGACGCCCGACTCGGACGCCGAGGCCGCGCATCCGAACGCCCGCTTCACCGCCCCGGCGTCGCAGTGCCCGTCGATGGCGCCGAACTGGGAGGACCCCGCCGGCGTCCCCGTCGACGCCTTCCTGTTCGGGGGCCGCCGCGCCACCGTGGTCCCGCTGGTGCAGGAGGCCTTCGACTGGGAGCACGGCGTCTTCCTCGGAGCGATCATGGGCTCCGAGATGACCGCCGCGGCGGCGGGCACGGTGGGCGAGCTGCGCTTCGATCCCATGGCCATGCTGCCCTTCTGCGGCTACCACATGGCCGACTACTTCGGCCACTGGCTGCGCTGCGGTGAGCGGGACGGCGCGAAGCTGCCGCGGATCTTCATGGTCAACTGGTTCCGCACCGACGACGACGACAACTTCCTCTGGCCCGGGTTCGGCGAGAACAGCCGCGTCCTGGCCTGGATCTTCCGCCGCTGCGACGACGAGGCCGAGGCCGTCGACACCCCGATCGGACGCGTGCCGGCGGCGGGGGCGATCGACACCGAGGGCCTGGACATCTCCGAGGAAGCGATGACCGAGCTGCTCAAGGTCGACGCCGAGGAGTGGCGGGCGCAGCTGCCGCAGATGAAGGAGCACTTCGCGAGCTTCGGCGACCGGCTCCCGGACGCGCTCCGCACGCAGCTCAAGACGCTCGAGGAGCGCCTCGGTTAGACGACGTTCCGCTCGCGCCGCTCCGGCCGGCCGGCCGCGAGCGGCGCCACGTCCACGAACGGCTCACGGCGCAGGTAGAGGTCGCGGACGATCTCGCCGACCGCGGGGGCCTGCTGGAAGCCGTGGCCTGAGAAGCCGGTGGCGTAGAGGAAGCGGGCCGGCGCCTGGGCCTCTCCGATCAGGGCGTTGTGGTCCGGGGTCATCTCGTAGAGGCCGGACCAGCCGCCCGCGATCGGCGCGTCGAGCAGCACCGGCGCGCGCCGCTCGAGCACCGGGACCGCGCGCTCGAGCCACTCGTCCTGGGTCTCGCAGACCTCGTTTGTGCCGAAGAGCAGGCCCGGGCCCTCGCGGTGGAAGTAGAAGCCGGTCTCGAAGTCGATCGTCATCGGCACGCGCTCGGGAAGGCCTTCGAGCGGGCCGGTGTAGGCGATCCGGCGGCGCTCGCCCGTCACCGGCAGGGGCACGCCGGCGCGCGCGCTGAGGTCGCCTGACCAGGGCCCGGCGGCGCACACCACCGCCCCGGCTGTCAGCTCGCCGCCGCGAGTCTGCGCCGTCCACGCGCCATCTCCTGCCCGAAGCTCGCTGATCTCGCAGCCGGTGAGCACCCGGGCACCGTGCGCGCGCGCGCCCGCCGCGTAGCCCTGGACCGCCGCGTCGGGGACGGCCAGGCCCGCCCGGGGGCAGAACGCCGCGGCCCGGACTCCCTCCAGCCCGGCCAGCGGCGACTGCTCGGCGGCCTCGGGCGGCGTGACCATCCGGCTGGGCAGCCCCAGCCGGTTCTGCATCGCCACCTGGCGCTCGAAGTTGCGGACCTGCTCCTCGCTCGAGAGCAGGAAGAGGTAGCCGACCGGATCGAAGCCCACGTCGCTGCCGGGCCGCTCGCCGAAGGCGGCCCACGCCTCGAGACTGCGCAGCCCGATCCGCACGTTCAGCTCGTCGGAGAACATGCCGCGCACCCCGCCGGCGCCCTTGCTCGTGGAGCCCGAGCCCAACTCGGCCCGCTCGCACAGCAGCACGTCGACGCCGGCCTCGGCGAGGTGGAAGGCGATGCTCGTGCCGTGAATGCCGCCCCCGGCCACGAGGACGTCGGCCCGGTGGGGGGCGGAGGTCACGCGTCGCCCAAGGATGTCCGCGAGGCTATCCGGTGACGGGGGGCGCCGCCGCCGCGCAGATCCGGATCGCGCGTGTGAGCCTGACCGGCGGGCTGCCGGAGCCACGTTGGAACACCACGCGAACCGCAAGCCGGTAGCGGCCCGGAGGGAGAGTCACGCGCGGTGTGACTCGGCGCTGCAGCGTCCGCACCGTGAGCCCCCTTCTCAGGCGCCCGTTCGCGTAGACCCGGATGCGGCGAATGCGGGTGCCACTGAAGTCCACGCGCGGGACGCGTCCCGAGATGCAGCTCTCGGGTCGCCCGGCGCAGGATGAAGCTCGCGACTGCCGCGTCGCCGGCGTTCGGCGGCGCCGGCCCCGGCGGCGCAACCGCCCCTGGCTCATCGGGTCCGCCGGGGCGGGGCGGATCTGGCGGCTCGGGGATCGGCGGCGGGGGCCCGTCCGGACAGAAAATGATCGTGCCGATCGAGTCGTCGGCGGTTACTGTCGACCCACCCGTGGTGCCGCTCACCGTGCCCGTGTTGTCGATCCTGGTCGGCTCGCAAGCGTCGCCCCCGGAGTCGGTCCGGTTCGAGCAGCGGTAGGTCCAGGTATCGCCGGGATCGAGCGTTCCCGGCGAGTCGTCGGCACCCGAGGCGTCGTCCTTCTCGACCAGCTCGGGCGGATCGTCGCACTGGGGATCGCTGACCCGGACGGCGTCCGCGGGGAAGGGCACGTCGCCCGGGTTCGTCACGGCGAACGTGTACCGAAGCCTGTCGCCCGCCTCCGCGAAGGCCGGCCCCGTCTTCCTGATCGCGATCGCGGGTACGCCGGGACGGATGTTCCGGAACGTGCACACCGCCCGCTGACCGGCCGACAGTTCCAGGTCCTCGAAGACCGGGGCCGACCGGTGGCGCCCTCGCCGCGTCGCGCTGCGCCGGCACTCAACGGTGGAGCGGTAGTCGGCAGCGTTCGTACCCTCGGCGGCGATCTCGGAGACGTCGTAGGTGCCGGGAGGCACCGAGCGCGTGATCCTCGCGCCGTCGCCGGCCGCCGGCAGGACCACGCGTCCGTTCACCAGCAGGTTGAAGCGACCCGGATCACCGGCGGGCTCGATCTCCTTCCTCACCGTCAGCCGCGCGGGGAACCAGTTGCCGAAGTCACGGCCCTCCGCGTACGGCGTGCGGTTCGGGTTGATCAGCCCCGAGGCACAGCCGAAGCGGCCATTTGGCGCATCGCCGGTGGCGCCCGGTGTGTTCGCGTTCGGATAGGAGCAGAGCCAGTCGGTCGCGACGGCGCGGCTGCGAGCCCTGCGCGTAAGCAGCGTCTCCCGCAGCCTGTAGGTGCCGTCTGGCGGCCTGATGTCATAGATCACATACTGGCCCTGGTCGTCGCTGATGCTGAACGGCTCGCCCGGCATCGTGGACGCCGTCCTCGTCGTAGTCGGCCCAGATCTTGAAGCGCGGAATGCCGGGATCGTCCTGGTCACGGACCCCGTTGGCATTCAGGTCGAAGAACTTCGTGCCCGAGGCGGCGCAGGTGCGCACCTTGAGCGGCTCGGGTGCGACGTAGTCCTGCATCTGCGACTTCTCCGAGCTCGACGACGACCTCGAGTGAGCCCAGACCGAAGCGAAGGCCAGGCACGGCTTGCCGAAGCCGTCGGCCACGAGGCGGGCGAGGTTCAGCGCCGCCTCGCCGAAGCGACGCCGGGGCACCGTGCCGTCGTATGCGCCGGGCAGCCGGCTGGCGATGTCCGTGTCGTTTATCGCGCCCTGCGCCACGTTGCGCCTGAACCCGGTGTACCCGTCGAGCCGGCCCGTCTGCGCACAGCCTGACGCCGCGTCGGTGCTCTCGGTGATCCAGCGCTGGATCACCACGTCCACGTCGTTTCCCTTGGCCTCATACGAAACGAGCACGTCACCGGTGCGCCGGCAGGGGATGCGCGCCTTGCCGTTGTGCCACAGGCGGGCGTCGTGGTTGAGCTCGAAGGCGAGGAAGGTCGTCCCCTCCTCCTTCTCGCGGGTGAACCCGAGCTGGACGAACGTGTTCGCCCCCGGTTGGCTGACCGATGACCAGACGTCGCGGATGTTGTCCTTGGCGGGGTTGACGCCGCCCGCCTCCTCCCTGAGGCCCCAGTCGCCCGGCTTGAGCTCCTTGCTGCCGCCCGTGAAGGCGGTGTCCCCAGCGTTCGCGTCGGAGGTGTGATGAACCCGGCCTGCCGCCTGCCGGTCCCGCCAGTCGATGAGCGAGAGCGCGGGCGCGTCGTCCTGGTCGCCGTCGGCACCCTGGAACGAGCTGCCGTCCAGGGCGTCCGGCGTCGGAGTCAGGACGGTGGCCGATGCCGGCGCAGCGACGGCGATCGCCGTAGCGCACCCGAACGCCAGTACCCAACTCCAAGACCGGCTGCCCATCGAGGGCAGGTGGGACCAGCGGGCGGCCACGGGCGCACACTAGTGGACCCAAGGGCGAGCTGGCCAAACGTGCACGGCGGCTTTCGCGAGCGGCTTCCCGCACCGGCCGGCACCGGCTAGCCTCCGGCCCATGAGCATCACGAGCACCAGGACGGTCTCCTCCATCGTCGCGGGCGAAGCCCGCCAGGAGGGGCAACGCATCGAGTCGCGCAATCCGGCCAACCTGGAGGAGGTGGTTTGCGAGGCCGTGCTCGGCGACGCCTCCACCTTCCTCGACGCCTGCCGCGCGGCCCGGGCCGCGCAGCGCGAATGGGCCGCCGTGCCGGCCCCCGCTCGCGGCCGCGCCATCGCTCAGATCGGCCGGCTGGTCGAGGAGAACAAGGAGGCGCTGGCCCGGCTCGTGACGCGTGAGATCGGCAAGCCCTACCCCGAGTCGCTGGGCGAGGTCCAGGAGATCATCGACACCTGCGACTTCTTTCTCTCGGAGGGCCGGCGCCTGTACGGCATGACGGTGCCCAGCGAGATGCCGGACAAGCAGCTGTTCACCTTCCGCAACCCGGTGGGGGTTGCCGCCATCGTCACGGCGGGCAACTTCCCGGTGGCGGTCCCCTCGTGGTACCTCGTTCCGGCGCTTCTGTGTGGCAACGCGGTGGTCTGGAAGCCCGCCGAGTACACCCCTGCGCTGGGAGACGCGCTGGCCTCGCTGTTCCTCAACGCCGGCCTGCCGGACGGCGTGTTCAACCTGGTGCAGTGCGATGGGCCGACGGCCTTCGCGGGCATCGAGCGCGCGCTCGACGAGGGGCTCGTCGACAAGGTCGGGCTCACCGGCTCGTCCGCGGTGGGGGCGAAGATCGGCGAGCTGTGCGGGCGGCACCTGCAGTCCCCCTGCCTCGAGTTGGGGGGAAAGAACCCGCTGGTGGTGATGCCCGACGCCGAGCTGGACCTGGCCGTGGAGGGCGCGCTGTTCAGCGGCTTCGGCACGGCCGGGCAGCGCTGCACCTCGCTCGGCACGGTGATCGTCCACGAGTCGGTCCACCACGAGTTCATTCGGCGCTTCTCGCGCGCGGTGGAAGAAGCGCCGATCGGCGACCCCTTCGACGAGGTGCTGTACGGCCCGATGATCCACCAGCGCTTCCACGACCGCTTCACGGAATGGCTCGAGCTGATCCGCGACCACCACACGGTCTCGGGCTCGAGCGCCACCGGCCGGATCACCAGCGACAACCCTCGCGAAGGCTTCGCGGGGGACCCCGACATCGGGATCTACGATCACCCGACCATCGTCGACGGTGTGACCGCCGACGACGAGATCTACCGCACCGAGACGTTCGGCCCGCTCGTCGGCGTTGCCTCCTTCGCTGACTTCGACGAGGCGGTGGCCCTGGCCAACGGCCACGGCTACGGGCTGTCGGCGGCGATCTACACGAACGACGCCAAGTCCGCCTTCCGTTTCCGCGAGCAGGTGAGCGCGGGCATGCTGTCGGTGAACAACTCGACGTCCGGGGCCGAAGCGCACCTGCCCTTCGGCGGCAACGGCAAGTCCGGCAACGGCAGCCGGCAGTCGGGCGTCTGGGTCCTCGACCAGTTCACCCGCTGGCAGTCGATGAACTGGGACTACGCCGGCAAGCTCCAGAAGGCCCAGATGGACGTGGTGGAGCTGACCGGCGACTCGAGCTACCGACTGGGCTGGGACTAAACGGTCAGCGGCTCTCGCCGCGCCGCAGTCGTCCGAGGATCGCGTCGATGCGCCGGCGGGCGTCGGTCCGGTCGGTCTCGGCCTGGTACGGCCGGCCGCCAGTGGCCGCCCAGGGAACGAGCACATCGAACTCGAGCTCGCGAACGAGCTCCAGGCTCTCGATGTATGCGTCCCGGTCGCTCGACTCGAGGACGGCAGCCACCCATTCGCCATCGGCGAGATAGATCGTGTCGCCGGTGAAGAGAAGCCGCCGGCCGGCGCTCTCCCAGAGGTAGGCGGTGGCGCCGCTGGTGTGTCCCGGCGTGGGGATCACCTCGAGGTCGTCGTCGAGGGTGTGGCGCCTGGAGAAGGTGGCGCGCACGTGCATCTTCCGAGCCACGGCCGCGCGTTCGCGCTCGTGCACGAACAGCGGGCCCTCCGCCCAGTCGGAGGCGAACAGGGCCTCGTGGCTGTGGTTGAGGTAGCGCCGCGAAACGCCGCCCAGTTCCTCGATCGCGGGCGCATCGGACGCGAGCCCGGCGACGCTGTAGATCAGCACGTTGCCCTGCTCTCGCCGCAGCAGGAAGGCCCGGATGTGGAGCCCCGGCGCGAAGGGCAGTGTCTCCGGCGTCGAGGCGAAGAGCCCCTCGATCTCGTTGTCCAGGGAAGCGAGCTGTGTCATCGGGACAACCTCCTTGTCGTCGCAGACTACAAGCTCAAGTGAACTTGAAGTCAAGGCCTGACGAGCCGGCCCACGGGACGCGAGCGTAGGATCGCTCGCGATGACTGACCCGCCGGTCGACCCCGACGCCTTCAACGCGTTCGAGGCGACGGGGTGGGAGGCCCGCGCCGGTGGCTACGAGGACTTCTTCGGGCCCATCACCGTCCGGGCCGTGGAGCCGTTGCTCGACGCCGCCGCTGTCCGTCAGGGCCTCCGCATGCTCGACGTGGCCAGCGGACCGGGTCACGTGGCAGCGGCCGCAGCCGAGCGGGGCGCCGACGTCGTGGGGGTGGACGTCGCCGAGTCGATGGTCGCCCTCGCCCGCCGGCTCCATCCGCAGGTCGACTTCCGCACGGGCGATGCCGAGGCGCTCGCCTTCGACGACGGGTCGTTCGACGCCGTCGTGGGGAACTTCCTCATGTTGCACGTGGGTCGCCCCGAGCGGTGCGCGGCGGAGTTCGCCCGCGTCCTGGCCCCGGGCGGGAGCGTGGCGCTCACGGTCTGGGACTCGCCCGAGCAGGCGCGCTTCCTGGGTGTCTTCCTGGAGGCGATCGCCGCGGCCGGCGCCGGCGCGCCCGAGGACATCCCGGCCGGGCCGCCGTTCTTCCGCTTCTCGGACGAGGCGGAGTTCGCCCGCCTCCTCCGCGGCCCGGGCCTCGAGGATGTCGAGACAACCACGCTCGCCTTCACGCACACCGAGCCCTCCGCCGATGCGCTCTGGAACGGCCTGCTGGGCGGCACCGTCCGCACGTCGGCGCTCATCCTGCGTCAGACCGACGAGATGCAGGGGCGGATCAGGGCGGCCTTCGACGACATCGTCCGTGACTACGAAGCCGGTGGGGGGCTGGAGCTCCCGGTGTCGGTGAAGCTGGCCTCCGGGCGCAAGCCCGCCGATCCCTGACCGGCGGGCCCGCGCCTCAGGCTCACTCCGACAGCCGGCTCGAGAAGATGCTGCTCGGTCCCAGCCCGTCGGTGGAGCCGAAGAGCGACAGGAAGTCGTTCTTCGGGCCGTCGGCACCTGCGGGTTCGTCGGTGGCCGTCAGGCCGACGTAGTCACCGAGGAAGTACCCGCGTGCGAAGGGCGCCTCGCGGATGTCGAAAGAGGTGGGAGTGATACGGGTCTCCTCGTTCCAGCTTGCCCGGCTCGCGCAGTCCTCCTCGTCGGGGTGGCAATGCACCGCGAAGTGGTCGGTCAGCAGCGTGGCGGTATCCGCGGTGTTGTTGCGGAAGTCGTAGTAGGACACGCTGAGGGTCCCGTCGTCCGCGACGTGCACCGAAGGCGTAAACGCCTGCTGATCGCCGACCGGTTCGGTCTCCGGGGTCAGGTTGACCTTGATCGGCGCCGACCAGCTCCCGCCGCCGTCGGTTGACCGGGTGAACGCGATCGCATCGTTCGCGAATCCGTCGAAGCGCGCGTCCATCCAGACGGCGTAGAGGTTCCCGTTGGAGCGGTTGACCGCAACCTCAGGCAGTAGGTCGCCGCTGCGGATCGGGCAGTTGCCCTGCGAGTCCGGGGCCGGGCACGGCGCCGGGGGCGACTCCGGATCGATCGTGCTGCTGGCCCGGAAGAGCGACATCGGCAGCTGGTCCGCCACCTTGATCGGCTTCGTCCAGGTTTCACCACGGTTGTCCGAGCGGATATAGGACACGCCGACCGGGCCGACGATCTTGCGCCGCTCCGACGCGTTGGTGATGTCGGCGAAGAAGTCGAACAGCGACCCTCCGCTTGCGGCCGGCTCCACCACGATCTGGTTGCCCAGGGTCTGCTTGTTGGCACCCGACTCGTAGATCTTGCGCGCCGGCTCCCACGAGTCTCCGCCGTTCGTGGTGCGGGCGAAGTAGATGGGTCCCTTGAAGCCGAGCCCCGCCCGGTTCTCGGCCGACGGCAGGCGTGTGTCCGCGCTTGCTGTCTGCAGCCGGTCCCAGACCGCGTACACGAAGTCGGAGTCGTTCGGGTCCGCGGTCATGCTGTTCTTGTCGTTGAGGAAGCGCGCGCTGGTGTCCTCGATCAGCAGGATCGGGTCCTCCCAGGTGGCGCCGCCGTCGGTCGAGCGGTTATAGCTCATGCCGTTGTCGCCGAAGCCGGCCGGTGGGTCGGAATCGGTGACGAGGCTCATTGCGTGCACGACGCCGTTCGGTGAGAACGTCACCCAGGGATCCGACGCGCGCTCGAAGTCGCCGCTCCCGCTGCAGATAGTTCCCACGGGCACGACCACCTGGGTCCAGCTTGCGCCGCCGTTCGTGGTGACGGTGGCCACGTTGCTCTTGGCGCCCCCGTTGGACCACCGGTCCTGCTGGTAGAAGCCGACCAGGTTGTCCGGGTTCGCCGGGTTGACGTCCACCCAGGGCTCGACCTCCCCGTTGGTGAAGTTGACGCCGGGCCCCGGTCCGGGCGGAGTGGTGCACCCGGTGAACGGCGACGTACCCGAGGCCTCGACCGGCGGGGTCGCGGCAAACGGTGCCGCCTGCGCCGTTGCGACTCCGATGCAGGTTGTCAGGACGAGCACCACTACAAGGGCCGTCCGAGCGAGATTCCCGTGCATATCATCCTCCTCCGGCGGCGCCGTCCACAGGGTGCGTCGCCTGGTTCCTCCACGGCATTTTGCTCCACTCGCACCTAGAACGTCGGCCGGGCCGCAAGGTTCGCCGGTTACCGGTGCTGACCTCTTCGAGGAGGTGCCCAGGCGGCGTGAGGCGGGCTCAGCGGCTTCGCACCTCCTGGAACGCGCCGCGGACGGCCTCCTGCGCCTCGTTGCGCTCGATCGCCGCGGCGCGCATCAGGTCCACCGCGGCCAGCCGCACCTGGCCGACGATGTGCACGGCGGAGAGATTGCCGGTGGCCTCCAGCACGCCATTGGCGAGGGCAGCCGCCCGCTCGGCCGCGGCGCGCACCGCCTCGTCGTCGCCACCCTCGAGGTAGTCCGCGAGCGCCCGTGTGGCCCGGGCCAGCTCCCGGATGGCCTCGCAGGCCTCGGGCGGGACGGTGTCCTGGAGGTCCACCGAGCGCACCGCGCCCCGGGCAAGCGCCCGCACGTTCTCGACGGCCAGCCCCAGCTCGCCGCCGGCCACCGCGTAGCGCTGCAGGCTGGAGCGAACGCCGCGACGGCGGGGAGTGAGGCGGGCGGCCTCGCCCGCCGCGTCGAGGGCCTCGAGCATCACGTCGTGCAGCGAGTCCACGCTGGCCACCGCCATCAGCGCGGCGTCGGCCTCCTTGGGGCTGCGCTCCTCGATCGCCCGCGCGATGCGCTCCAGCGCCCGGGCCATGCTGTCCAGCGCCGGCTGCGCGCGCTCGCTGACCAGGCGCACCGGGTTCACGGGCAGGAGCACCATCGCCACGATCAGCGCGCAGGCGCCGCCCACCAGGGCATCAAGGAAGCGGTCGAAGTCGAAGCCGCCGTCCGGGGGCTGCAGCGTGGCCACGAGCACGCCCGAGGCGGCCGCCTGGGTGGCCACCAGGGGCCCGCCGCCCAGCAGGGTCGCGCCCAGCATCGCCAGCCCGACCACCACCGCGATCTGCCAGGTGCCGGTGCCGATAACCGCCACCAGCGCGTCTGCGATGGCGATGCCCAGGGCCACGCCGACCGCCACCTCCACGGCGCGGCGGCCGCGCTCGCCCACGGTGAGCCCCAGGGTTATGACCGCGGAGATGGGGGCGAAGAAGGGTTGCGGGTGGTTGAGCACCTCGGTGGCCACCAGCCAGGCGCCGGCGGCAGCCACCGAGGTGTGCAGGATCGGGCGGGCGGTGGCGATGATCCGCTGGCGGCGAGTGCGCAGGCCGACGCGCGAGACCTCGGCGGCCTGCTCCAGCAGCTCGGAACCGCTCGTGGCTCCGAGCTGCTCGGCCGCGCGCCGGCTCAGGCGGCGGGATATGGGAGGAGGGGCCTCCCGCTGTCGCTCGTTCATCGCCGGTACCAGCGCGGCGAGACGTTCGGGGGCGGTCCCAGCTTCGCCCTGGCCACCAGCAGCGTCGGCTCGTCGAGCGCGACGTGGCCCTTGAGCGCCACTGCGAAGTGCTCCCCGAGCCCGTCGACGCGGTCGGCCCGGATCCCGAAGGAGGCCGCGAGCGCGACGAAGTCCGGGGTGTCGAGGTCGACGCCCTCGTGCGGATCACCGCGGCGGTCCTGATCGAAGCGGAGCATGCCGTAGCCGCCGTCGTCAACCACCACCGCGGTGAGCGGGATGCCCTCCTGCTTGGCGGTGGCCAGGTCGCCGCATGCGTACAGGAAGCCGCCGTCGCCGGAGATGCTGACCGCCGGCCCCTCGCCGGCGAGGGCCGCGCCCAGCCCCTGCGGAAAGCCGCAGCCGAGCGTTCCCCAGCCAAGCGGATAGGACAGCTTGCGCGGCGCGGGCGTGCGGTGAAAGCCACCCAGCCAGTAGCCGGGGATGCACATGTCGCAGATCACGACCGCGTCGTCGGGCAGCGCCGCCTCGACGGCGGCCAGGAACGCGAAGGCCTCGGGCGCGGCTTGCGCCAGCTCCTCACGGATACGCCGCCTCAGTTCGCCCACCCGCCGGCCGAGCGCCTCGAGGCCGCCGCGCTCGGGCAGACGCTCGGCCAGAACCGTCGCGGCGGCGGCCGCGTCGGCCTCCAGCACGAGGTCGGGCCGGTAGTTCTTGGCGGCGTCGCGCGCGTCGACGTTCAGCGCCAGCAGATGCGGCGGCTGGGGCATCTTCCAGCCCTGGGTCATCATCCCGTCGAAGTCGCTGCCCACCGAGACCACCAGGTCGGCTTCGTCCCAGAGTGCGCCCACCTCGGGCACGTGGGGCGGCGCGTCCACGAGGCAGGGATGGTCCGGCGGCAGCAGGCCGTGCGCGGAGTAGGTCAGCGAGCACGGGGGCCACCAGCCGCTCGGCCAGCCGGGCCACAGCCTCGCCGGCGCCGGCCTGCAGCGCGCCGCCGCCGGCCCAGACCAGCGGGCGGCGGGAGCGGGACAGGAGCTCGACCGCCCGCCGCAGGTCGTCGTCGGTGGGCGGCGCCGGCGGCGCGACAGGCCGTCCGGGCTGGACGTGCTCGGGCGCCCCGTCAGCGGCCCCGCCGGCCTCGGCGGCCAGCAGGTCGGTGGGGACCTCCACGTAGACCGGACGCGCCGGCGGGGCCAGCGCGGTCCGGACCGCCGCGGCCACCGCGGGCCCGACGTCCTCGGCACGGTGCACACGCACCGCGTCCTTGACCACCGGGACGAACATGGCGGCCTGGTCGGTGGCCTCGTGCAGGGTGCCGCGCCAGACGCCCGGCCGCCGGACGCTGGTGGGGATGTCGGTGGCGATCACCAGCACCGGCTGGCGCGAGGCCCAGGCTTCGCCGACCGCGCCCAGGGTGTTGGCGGCGCCGGGGCCGGTGGTGGTGAGCGCGACGCCCAGCCGGCCGCTCGCCCGGGCGTAGCCGTCGGCGGCGTAGGCGGCCGTCTGCTCGTGCCTGACCCCAACCAGGCGGATGGGCGAAGCGTTGAGCTCGCGCCACAGCGCCAGGTTGTGCACTCCGGGCAGGCCGAAGGCCACGTCCACGCCGGCGTCCTCGAGCGCCGCCACGGCGGCGCGCGCCCCTGTCAGGATCTCGCTCGATGACCGAGTCATCCTCCACCCCGCTGGCCGGCGTGCGCATCGTCGACCTCTCCCGCGTGCTGGCCGGCCCCTACTGCACGATGGTCCTCGCCGACCTCGGCGCCGACGTCATCAAGGTCGAGCGCCCGGAGGGGGGCGACGAGACGCGCTCCTGGGGCCCGCCGTTCGTGGGCGGCGAGGCGGCGTACTACCTGTCGGTGAACCGGGGCAAGCGCAGTTGCGCGCTCGACCTGTCCCACCCCGAGGGCCGTGAGCTGGCGCTGGAGCTCTGCGGGGGAGCGCACGCAGTGATCGAGAACTTCAAGCTGGGTGGGGCCGAGCGGCTCGGGGTCGGCTACGAGCAGGTGCGGGCCACGAACCCGGCGGTGGTCTACTGCGCGATCACGGGCTTCGGCTCGCGACGCGACCCGCCGGGAAGGCCCGGTTACGACTTCGTGGTCCAGGCCGAGAGCGGCCTGATGTCGATCACAGGGCCAGAGGAGGGGCCGCCGTACAAGGTCGGCGTAGCGCTGGTCGACGTGCTGGCCGGGCTGCACGCTGCCGCCGCCATCCTCGCAGCGCTGCACCGGGGGGAGGGCGCCCGCATCGAGGTGCCGCTGCTCGACAGCGGCCTCGCCGCTCTGGTGAACGTGAGCCAGAACGCGCTGGTCACCGGGAGGGACCCGGAGCGTTACGGGAACGCGCATCCGAACATCGTGCCTTACCAGGACTTCGAGACCGCCTCCGGCCGAATCGCTGTGGCCGCCGCCAACGACGGGCTGTTCCGCAGGCTGTGCGAGGTGCTCGGCCGGTCCGAGCTGGCCGACGACGAGCGCTTTGCCACCAACCCCGCCCGGGTCGAGCGGCGCCAGGAGCTCATTCCGCTGCTGCAGGAGCGCCTGCGCGAGCGCTCGGCCGACGAGTGGGTTGAGGCCCTGCAGACCGCCGGGGTGCCGGTGGGCAAGGTGCGGTCGGTGCCGGAGGCGCTGGCCGCGGCCGCGTCGGCCGGGCGCCCCGCGACGGTGCGGGTGGAGCATCCCAGCGGCGGTCCGCTCGACCTGGTCGCCTCGCCGATGTGGCTCGAGCCGGAGCCGGCCGGCGGTGGACCTTCGCCCCCGCCGCTGCTCGGCGAGCACACCGCCGACGTGCTGCGCGAGCTGGGGCGTACGGACGCGGAGATCGCGGACCTCGCCGACCGCGGGGTGGTGCTCAGTGCGGCTCGTCGGCACTCGAGGCCGGAGGACGCGACTCCTCGGCGAGCGACGTGATCGTCAGCAGGCCGCGGGCGGCCGACTCCATCACCTCGGTGGCCTCCTCCGAGGAGCGGGCGTAGAGCTCCACCAGCATGTGGATCACGATGCTCTCCTCCTCGTGCTTGTGGAAGCGCACGTGGGTGAAGAACTCACGTGTCCCGTGGTCGCCGAAGGCGGCGAAGGCGAGCGACTCGGCCGCCTCCGGGCCGGAACAGGACTCCACCTGCTCGGCGTCGACCGTGACCGTGCACGAGGCCACCCACGGGGTGCCGGTGACCATCCGCTCCCAGCGGTCCTCGACCGGCTCGATGCGGGAGACGCGGCGCCCGTTCTCCTCGTAGAAGGCGAGGCTCAGGTGCGGCTGGTCGTGAAGGCAGTCGAGGCACTGAACCACGGCCTCCTGCACCTCCTCGACCGGCTCCACGGCCTCGCCGCTGTCGGGGTCGACCTTGAGGATTCCCTCGTAGTGCAGCTGCACCTCGAGGTTCTGCGACCAGCAGCGGTAGCACCGCAGCCAGCTCGACTGGGTCCCGAGGGACTGGGGGGCGGATCCTTCCATTACCCCATTATTGCTGCCCAGGCCGCTCACCCGTCGAGGGCTCTGGCCAGCGCCTCGAGGGTCGAGTCGAAATCCGTTCTCGCGACGGGGCCGACGCAGGGCGAGGTGGCCCCCGAATCGCGGTAGCTCCGCACCGCCGCGACGGCCTCCTCGGTCGAGCCGATGGCCGCGAGACGGCCGAGGAAACGGTCTGAGATCGCCGCCGCGCCCGCGCCCGGCCCGGTCTCCTGCATGCCGCGGTCGAACCCGGCCAAGTCGTCGCCATAGCCGGACCGCTCGAGCATCGCGCGGTAGAAGGGGAGCGAGAAATAGGGGACGAGCTCCTGCCGCAGGCGCTGCCGCGCCTCGCCGGGCTCGGCGGTCACCGCGCTCGGCACGGCGGCGACGATGTCGAAGCCCTCGAGGCCCTTCCCGGCCCGCTCGCGGCCCTCGCTGACCGCGGGGACCACCACCTCGCGGATGTAGTCGGGGTTGCAGAGCCAGAGCATCGCTCCGTCGCCGATCTCGCCCGCCAGCCGCAGCATCCCGGGGGAGAGGCCGGCCAGATAGATCGGCAGGGCGGCGCGCGGCTCGAAGCCCATGAAGTGAAAGCGGGAGGAGAAGCGCTCACCGGCCGGCGGATCCTCTCGGTGCAGGATCGCCCGCACGACGCCCACGTACTCGCGCATCTCGCGGACCGGCTTGTCGATGGTGTCGGCGTACCAGCCTTCCACCACCGGCCGGTGGGAGACCCCGAGCCCGATCACCGCGCGCCCCTCGGAGAACTCGTCGAGCGTGGCGAACGACTGGGCGGTGGCCACGGGCGTGCGCGAGTAGATCGGCAGGACGCCGGTCCCGAGCCTGATGCGCTCGGTGCGGGCGGCGTAGGCCATCAGCGTCGTCACCGAGTCGCGGGCCGCGATATGGGTGACGAAGACCGATTCGTAGCCCAGTCGCTCCGCCCGCTCCACCCGCTGGATCGCGGTCTCGAGCGAGCGCCCCACCGAGATGAACGAGCCCAGTCCCAAGCGGCGCTGAGACTAGATGATTGGTTTCGCGGCCGCGTGTGCGCGGGGGCGCACGGGACCGAGCCGGGCGGGGGAAGCAGGGCGAGGCCGATACCCGGAGGTATCGGCGAGCCCGATGGACCCCGATCCGGCGACGGTAGTGTGGGCGTGGCTCGGGCCGGGTGCGGGGTTGTCCCGTGCGTCATCCGCGTGCGCGGGGTCGTGGAACCAGTCATCCAGCGGG
This sequence comes from uncultured Thermoleophilaceae bacterium, assembly GCA_963821275.1. Lineage (GTDB taxonomy): Bacteria > Actinomycetota > Thermoleophilia > Solirubrobacterales > Thermoleophilaceae > JACVRW01. The sequence continues at coordinate 62,125 of CAWGDF010000012.1, read as the reverse complement.
CCTACCATGCGCTCCGTGCTGCCCAACGCCGTTCGCAGCCGCGTGCCCGACCGCTTTCGCCACTCGGCCGGCCTGCGGGCCTTGGCCCTGCGGGCGGGGCTGATCCCGCCGCGCACGATGCATTCCGAGGGCGAGGCCGCCCTGCTGGGAGAGCTGGCCCGGGGCCGCCGGCGGGCCGTCGAGGTGGGGGTCTACGAGGGCTCGTCGGCGCTGGTGCTCGCGCGGGCCCTGCCCCTCGCGGCCGAGTTGCACCTGATCGAGCCCTTCGGGAGCGGCATGGAGTGGTGGGAGGCCGCCGACGAGGGGGCGGTCAAGGCGGTGGTGGGGCGTGCGGCTCGCAGGCGCGGCGGGCCCGAGGTGCACTGGCACGTGGCCACGAGCGAGGCGGTCGCACGGGAGTGGAGGCTGCCGGTCGGCCTGGTCTTCATCGACGGCGACCACTCCGAGGCCGCCTGCCGCCTCGACTGGGAGCTCTGGCACCCACTCGTCGAGCCCGGCGGGGTGGTGGCCTTCCACGACGCGAGGGGCGGCGACCCCGGTCCGACCGCGGTGGTGGAGGCGCTCTTCGGCGGACCCGGGACCGACGGCTGGGGCATCCTGGCCGAGCGCGACACCGTCGTTGCCGTTCAGCGCTTGACGAGCAGGAACACCAGCGTAGCCGCGAAGGCCACCTGACCGACGCCCACGGCAACGCCGAGGTTGGCGGCCCCGGCCAGCTCGGCCACCAGGGTGGCGACCGCGAAGACGGCCACCAGCAGCAGGGCCTGGGGGACCAGCCCGCTCACCCGCCCACCTCCGCCCGCCGTTCCAGCTCCTCCACCAGCTGGGGGATCGCGGCGGCCTGATCGCGCCGGGCCAGGAGGCGCTCGGCCTCCCGCCGGCCGCCCAGCGCGCGCAGGGCGCGCTCGCCCCATTCGGCCTCGACCTCGCGCAAGGCGGACAGCCGCCGGGAGTGCGCCCGCCGGGCGGGGAGGTCGAGCGCCGCGTAGTGGGCGTCGAGGGCGGCTCTCAGCTCCTCGATGCCGGTCGGCGGGGGTATCGAGGACACCGCCACCACCGGCACGTCCTGCGACCCGATTGCCGCCAGCGCCTGCGCCAGGTCGCGCTGTGCCCGGGCGGCTGCGGAGCCGAGGTCGGCCTTCGTGACCACCAGCACGTCCGGGACCTCCATGATGCCCGCCTTGAGGAACTGCAGCACGTCGCCCGAGGCGGGCTGCACCACCACCGCCACCTGGTCGCAGACCTCCTCCACGTCGGTCTCCGACTGGCCCACGCCGACGGTCTCCACGACGACCAGGTCGAACGCCGGGGCGAGCGCCTCGACGGCCTCGCGGGTGGCCACCGCCAGCCCGCCGAGCCGACCGCCGGCGGCGGTCGAGCGGATCAGGACGCCGTCGTCGCGCGGGTCGTGCTCGATGCGGGCGCGATCGCCGAGCAGCGCGCCGCCGGAGCGCTTGGAGGAGGGATCGACCGCCAGCACGGCGACCGTCCGGCCGCCGGCCCTCCAGTCCGCCACCAGCACCGACAGCAGCGAGGACTTGCCCGCGCCCGGGGGCCCGGTCACCCCCACGATCTGGCTGGCGGCCTCGCCCCCGACCGCGGCGGGGGAGACCTCGGCCAGCAGCTCGGCCGACCGCTCCCGGCCCGCCGGCGAGCGATCCTCGATCAGGTTGAGCGCCGCCGGCGCGGCGCCCCGGTCCCGTTCGCGCAGCCGGCGGCCCAGCTCTGCGGGGTCGGTCGTCATCGGCGCCGGACGCTAGCGAGCAGAGCGCCCACGGTGGCGGCCACCCGCTCCGGCTCCCCGGCGACCTGGCCCCAGGTGAAGCGCACCACGCGGTAGCCGGCGAGGAGCAGGCTCTGGTCGCGGCGCCGATCGTCCTCGAAGGCCCTTCGCGTGCTGTGGACGTCACGGCCGTCGGTCTCGACCACCAGCCGCTCCGCCCTCCAGAGGAAGTCGGCCTTGACCTGCCTGTCGTCGAGCACCAGCCATGCGTTGGCGGCCGGCCGGGACAGCCCCGCGCCGTCGCAGGCACAGAGGAAGCGCTCCTCGATCCCTGTCTCGGTCAGTCCGTGGCTCGCGCCAACCGTCAAGCACTCCGCCAAGCAGCCCGCGCCCCGGTGACCATTGGCGCGGGCCACCGATTCCTCCACGGCGCGCAGGTCGAAGAGGCGCAGCATCTCAGCGCGGTCGACGGCTCGTTCGGTGCCGCGCTGGTCGACCTCTGCCGCGAGGTCGAGAAGGTGCTGGCGACGGTGGTGCAGGGGATCCCCTGCTGCTGGGTGAGGTCGGCGCTCGTGAGGCTGGGCGCCGCGTGGACGCTGATCTCGGGCCGCGATCGCACTGACGGCCGGGCAGCGACACGTCGATCACCGCCCGGTTGTCGGGCGCAGGCCCCACAGCGCCGCGGCCGACCGATGCGACAGGACCGCGTCCGGGCCGCACGCCAGCACGGCGGCCATCCAGCACCCCTCGCCGGTCAGGCGGTCGTGGCCGACCGCGTACACGCCACGGTGGATACGGGTAGCCGGCCGCTCGCCGCCCGGCTCCGCACCCGCTCGCCGTCAGCCCCAGCGCCCTGAGCTGGGTGAGAGAGACCACGTTGTGCTGGCGGCGGGCCAGCTCTCCGAGCGGATGTCGAGGGGGTTCCCTACGTTCCGTCCAACTATTGGACGTTTCGTCGGAACCCCCGCCATGCACCCCAGGATCGCGCGCCGCGGCGCGCGCGTGGGTGACCAGCGTTACGAGACTGCACCAACTCCGTGACGTTCGGCCACGAGCTCCACGATGTCGCCCATGATGCGGGTGACCTTGAAGTCCTTGGGGGTGTAGACGCGCGCCACCCCGGCCGCCAGCAGGGCCTCCTCGTCGGCGGGCGGGATGATCCCGCCGACCACGACGGGCACGTCCACGCCCGCGTCGGCCAGCTCGGCCAGCACGGCGGGAATCAGCTCGGCGTGTGAGCCCGAGAGGATGGAGAGCCCGACCACGTGCACGCCCTCGTCGACCGCGGTGCGGGCGATGCGCGCCGGCGTTAGGCGGATGCCCTCGTAGACCACGTCCATGCCGGCGTCGCGTGCCCGGACGGCGATCTGCTCGGCGCCGTTGGAGTGGCCGTCGAGTCCGGGCTTGCCGACCAGGATCTTCAACCGCCGCCCCAGGGCCTCGGACACGCGCTCGACGCGGTCGCGCAGCTCGGCCAGAGCCGAATCGGACACGGCGGCGCCGGCCCCGCCCACCCCGGTGGGCGCGCGGTACTCGCCGAAGGCCTCCCGCAGCACGGCGGCCCACTCACCGGTGGTGGCCCCCGCCCGAGCCGCGGCGAGCGTAAACGGCATGACGTTGACGTCCGGATCGGCAGCCGCCCTACCCAGCTCATCGAGCGCGGTCCGAACGGCAGCCTCATCGCGAGCGGAGCGCCACTCACCCAGGGCGGAGATGGCAGAGGCCTCGACGGCCGGATCCACCCGCAGAATCCCCCCGTCCTCTCCCTCCTGCAGCGGTGACGGCTCGGTCTCGGTGAACACGTTCTGACCCACCATCCGCAGCTCACCCGCCTCGATCCGGCGCACCCGCTCGCGGTTGGACTCCACCAGCTGGGTCTTCATGTAGGGCACCGCGTCGACCGCGCCGCCGCGCTCGGCCACGATCGCCATCTCCTCCCGCGCGCCCTCGATCATCTCCTCGGTGAGCCCGTCCATCACCTTCGAGCCCTCGAAGAGGTCGGGGTACTCGAGCAGGTCGGTCTCGTAGGCGAGGATCTGCTGGATGCGCAGCGACCACTGCTGGTCCCAGGGCCGCGGCAGCCCGAGCGCCTCGTTCCAGGCCGGCAGCTGCAGGGCCCGCGCCCGCGCCGAGCGTCCCATGGTGACCGCCAGCGCCTCCAGCACGATCCGGATGATGTTGTTCTCGGGCTGCGCCTCGGTGAGGCCGAGCGAGTTCACCTGCACGCCGTAGCGGAAGCGCAGGTAGCGCTCCTCGTCCACCCCGTAGCGCTCACGGCCGAGCTCCTCCCAGAGCCGGCCCATCGCGCGCAGCTTCGCGTGCTCCTCCACGAACCGGATGCCCGCGTTGACGAAGAACGAGATGCGGCCGAACACGCGCGGGAAGGTGTGCTCGGGCACCCGCTGGCGCACGCGGTCCAGCACGGCCTGGGCGGTGGACAGCGCGTAGGCGATCTCCTGGACCGGCGTGGCCCCCGCCTCCTGGAGGTGGTAGGAGCAGATGTTGATCGGGTTCCAGCGCGGCACCTCCTCGACGGTGAAGGCGATCATGTCCGCGATCAGCCGCATCGAGGGCTCGGGCGGGAAGGCGTAGGTGCCGCGGGAGAGGAACTCCTTGATGATGTCGTTCTGGGTCGTGCCCTGGAGCGAGTGCCGCTCCACGCCGTTCTCCTCGGCCACGGTCATGTAGAGGGCCAGCAGCCACGCGGCGGTGGCGTTGATCGTCATCGAGGTGTTCATCTCGTCCAGCGGGATGCCGTCGAGAAGGATGTGCATGTCCCCCTTGTGGGCGATCGACACGCCCACCTTTCCGACCTCTCCGCGTGCCAGCTCGGCGTCGGGGTCGTAACCGGTCTGGGTGGGGAGGTCGAAGGCGACCGAGAGGCCCGTCTGCCCCTTGGCCAGGTTCCTGCGGTAGAGCTCGTTCGACTCGCGGGCCGTCGAATGTCCTGCATAGGTGCGCATCACCCAAGGGCGATCTCGCTCGGGGAGGCGATGCTCGACCATCAGGAGAATTGTATGGTCGGGCACCCGTGAGCCGTGCGATTGACGTGCTGCACCTCGGGCGGGACCGTGTGATCTGCGCCTACGAGGTGGATGGCCTGGTCGTCGACCCGGGACCGGCGTCATGCCTGGACACGCTGCAGGACCGGCTGGGCGCCACGGTTCCGCGTGCGCTGCTGCTGACCCACATCCATCTCGACCATGCGGGAGGCGCGGGGGTACTCTGCCGCCGCTATCCCGAGCTGATCGTCTACGTGCACGAGCTGGGCGCCCCGCATCTGATCGATCCCTCGAAGCTGCTGACGAGCACCCGTCGCCTGTACGGCGACGCCATGGAGGAGCTGTGGGGCGAGGTGGCTCCCGTCCCGGAGGAGCGCATCCGCCGGCTCGCCGGCGGCGAGGTGGTTGAGGGCTTCCGCGTGGCCCACACACCCGGCCACGCCTCACATCACGTCTCCTACCTGCACGAGGAATCACGCGACGCCTATGTGGGCGACATGGCGGGCGTGCGCATCCCGCCCCACGAGTTCACGCTGGCCCCAACGCCGCCCCCGGACATCGACGTGGAGGCCTGGCTCGACTCGCTTCACACGATCGCCGCCTGGAACCCGCAGTCGCTGAGGCTGACCCACTTCGGCCAGGTGAACGACGTCGCCGATCAGCTCCACCGGGTGCGTACCGCCCTGATGGACGCCGCCGACCGGGCTCGGCTCGAGGGCGAGGAGCGCTTCATCGCCGGCATCGAGGACCGCGTGCGCGATGCCACCGACCCGGCGACGACGGAGATCTACGAGCAGGCCATGCCGCCCGACCAGCTCTACCAGGGTCTGGAGCGCTACTGGAGGAAGAAGGCCGGATGACCACCGCCGAGACCGTCGAGCTGCCGCGCACCGGCGGGCCCGGGACCGGCGTCGGCGGGCACTGGCGCGTGATCGTCCTCAACGACGACCACAACACCTTCGAGGGCGTGGCCCAGGCGCTGTCCCAGGTGCTCCCCGGCGTGAGCTACGACCAGGGGATGGCGATGGCCAACACCATCCACAACAGCGGCCGGGCCATCGTCTGGAGCGGCGCGCGCGAGCCCGCGGAGCTCTACTGGGAGCAGCTGAAGGACGCGGGGCTCACGATGGCTCCCCTGGAGCAGGGCTGAGTTCGTGCGAGACGCCGGCATCCACGATCTCCCAGAAGGTGGGTAGCAGCGGCACCTGGTAGGCGCCGGCCATCTCCACGCGCTTCTCGGCGATCTCCTCCGAGTACCAGTAGCGCTCGAAGTCCTTCTTGGTCGGGAACATCGCGGTCTGGACGAAGTCGAGCCGGCCGTCGAGCGCCCGGCGGAACTCCCACTGGGTGGCGCCGTAGTCGAGCACCGCCTCGGCGGCGGGAGCCCAGCCCTCGGCGAACTTGTCGCCCCGGAACGGGTTGATCGGCCAGCGGATCTCGACCAGGATCATGCGCCCACCTCCGCGCGGATGGCCCCCAGGCCCTCCGTGCTCCTGCCCTGCCCCTCGTCCTCGGCGCCCACCAGGATCGCGATCTTGCCGAAGTGCTGGTTGTCGCGCATCAGCTGGTGAGCCTCGGGCACGCCCTCGAAGCCGAGGGTCCGCCACAGCACCGGCCGGATCTGGCCCGACTCGATCAGCTCGTTGGCCTTGTTGCACTCGTAGGCGTTGGCGAAGTGCGACCCGATGATCTGCTTCTGGCGCATCCACAGGTAGCGGACGTCGAAGTCGAGGTTGTAGCCGGTGGTGCCGGCGCAGATCACGACCTTCCCGAACGGCTTGACCACGAACACCGACGTGGGGAACGTGGCCTGGCCCACGTGCTCGAACACGATGTCCGGCTTTTCGCCCAGGATCTCCCTCACCCGCTTGTCGAAGCCGCGCGCGACCTTGAAGCGCTCCTTCTCCTCGTCGGGGGTCTCGCCACCATGGCGCATCATCCCGGCGAACTCGCTGCGGTCGATGTAGTCGACGGCGCCCAGCTGCTTGACCAGCTCACCCTTCTCGGCCGAGGAGACCACGCCGACGGCGTGGGCGCCGGCGATCTTGCAGAGCTGGGTGGCGAACACGCCGAGCCCGCCGGCGGCGCCCCAGATCAGGACGCGCATGCCGGGCTGTAGCCGGCATTGGGTGACAAGCATCCTGTAGGCCGTGAAATACACGAGCCCGTAGGAGGCCGCCTCGTCCCAGGTGAGGTTCTGCGGCTTGGGGAGCAGCTGCTGGGCCTGCACCTTGGTGAACTGGGCGAACGAGCCCCAGGTGGTCTCGTAGCCCCAGATCATCTGCGAGGGAGCGGCCAGCGGGTCGAGCCCGTGGACCTCCTTGTCCTCGTAGGAGGCCATGTTGCAGTGGATCACGACCTCGTCGCCCGGCTTCCAGCGGGTGACGCCGGGGCCCACCTTCCACACCACGCCCGAGGCGTCCGAGCCTCCGATGTGGTGGCCCCAGTCGGGATGATCGCCGTAGCGCATGACCGACACGGGCTCGCCGAGCGCCGCCCAGACGTTGTTGTAGTTCACCCCGGCGGCCAGCACCCGCACGATCACCTCGAACGCGCCGGGCTCCGGCACCTCGACCTCCTCGAGCTGGAAGGCGTCCCGGGGCTCGCCGAGGCGCTCCTCGCGGATGACCCAGGCGGCCATCGTCTCCGGCAGCGTGCCGGGCTCGACCTCGAGCTCCGACACCTTGCTCACGTCAACGGCCATGCACCCTCCACGGTCTCTGCCACGGCCGCGGATGCTACCTGCGCACAGGTCAGGCGGACACCGCTTCCGCCTCGCCCGCGGCGGCCGGGCGCTCCTCGGCGTCGGGCCGCTCGCTGCGGAGCGGTGCGATGCAGACGAACGCGATCACCACGCCGGCCGCGGCCATGGCGGCGGAGAGCCACATCCCGTTGGAGAGGGCGTGTATGAAAGCCTCGTTCCCAGCCTCCTGGACGCGCTGGGCGATCGCGGGGTCGAGGCCACGCAGCGCGTCCGCGGCCTGGCCCGAGCCGAGGTTGTCCAGCAGCGCCTCCCGCTGCGCGGCGCTGACGGGCAGGCCCGCGAGCGAGTCCCGCAGGCTGGAGCTCGCCAGGTGCTGGAACAACGCTCCGATCGCCGCGACGCCGAAGGTGGCGCCCACCATGCGGCTCATCGAGAGGATGCCCGAGGCCACGCCGGCCTTCTGGGCCACCACGGAGTTCATCGCGGCCGTTGACATCGGGGACATGACCAGGGCGATGCCGACGCCCATGATCACAAACGACGGCAACAGCAGGCCGTACCCGGTATCGACGTCGATGCGGGTCTGGATCAACAGGGCGATGGTGGTGAGCGTCAGCCCGGTGACGATCAGGGGACGGGGCCCGACGCGGTCGGCGAGCCGCCCGGCGATCGGCGCGACCAGCACGATCATGAGCGTCGTCGGGAGGAAGCGCACCCCGGCCTCGACCGGCGAGTAGCCCAGCAGGTTCTGCATATAGAGGGCGACGAAGAAGAAGATCGCCAACATCGCGAACGAGACGATGAAGGCCACCGCGTTCGCGCCCAGGAAGGTGCGCGAGCGGAACAGCTTGAACTCCACCATCGGCTCGCGGACCCGCGGCTCGAGCAGGGCGAATCCGACCAGCCCGGCCACCGCCACCAGCAGCAGCGCCACGATCTCGGGCGATCCCCAGCCCCAGGCGTTGCCCTCCACCAGGGCGAGCACCAGCGCAGTGAGGCCCGTGGACAGCGCCGCGATCCCGGGCCAGTCGATCGAATGCGTGGTGGTCTCGTCGCGCGATTCGCGGGTGGCGAACAGGGTGACCGCCACCGCCGCCACAGCCACGGGAAGATTGAGGAAGAAGATCGCCCGCCAGGAGACGTACTCGGTGAGCGCGCCGCCCACCACCGGCCCGATCGCGAGCGCCAGCGCCGACACCCCGGCCCACGTCCCGATCGCCTTGCCGCGCTCCTCGGGCGGGAACGTCACGGTGATGATGGACAGCGTGGCGGGCATCATGAAGGCCGCGCCCACGCCCTGGATCGCACGCCCGGCCACAAGCGCCGCCTGGCTGGGGGCGAGACCGATGGCCGCGCTCGAGAGCGCGAAGACCACGACGCCGAACAGGAACATGCGCCGGCGGCCGAGGATGTCCCCCAGCCGGCCACCCGTGACGAGCAGGACCGCGAAGGTCAGCGTGTAGGCGTTCACGGTCCACTCGAGCCCGGAGAGCGAAGCGCCGAGGTCGTCCTGGATGGACGGCAGCGCGACGTTCACCACGGTGTTGTCGAGCATGATCATGAACAGGGCGAAGCACATCGCTCCGAGCGTCCACCAGCGGCGGTTGCCCTCGTTGAGGCGGATACGGTCGGTCACAGCTCGAGCCTTTCGACGATCGGGGCGACGGCGGCGGCGAGGGCCTCACGCTCGCCGGGTTCAAGGGTGGCGGTGAAGCGGCCCACGGCGGCAAGGCGCACCTCCAGCAGGCGCTCGTAGGTGCGGCGCCCGCGAGCGGTCACGGAGACCAGCTTGCTGCGGCGGTCGCGCGGGTCCTCGGCGCGCTTGACCTCGCCGCGCTTGACGAGAGCCTCGACCGCGCGGCTGACCGCGGGAACGGAGAGGCCCAGCCGGTCCGAGAGGTCCTTGACCGAGACCGGCTTGGCCTCGTCGCTCAGGATCATCAGGCACTTCACCTGCGAGAAGGAGATGCCGGCGGCCTCCAGGGCGACGAAGAAGTCGCGCCCGGTGGACTCGAGCAGATGCTTCATCAGCCGGGTGAGGTCGTGGGTGAGCGCCCCCTCGGCTTCGGCCGGTACCACTCCCGTTGCTTGCATGCAAGCAAGTGTTGCATACGCGAACGCAAGTGTCCGTGCGCGGCTCCGAGCGCTCCGGCTGCCGTAGGATCGCTCTGCCATGCCCGCCACACTCTTCGGCGTCCCGGCCTCGCATCCGACCCTGGCGGCGGAGCTGATGCTGCGCCGGAAGGGGGTCGAGTACCGGCGCGTGGACTTCGTCGCCGGGGTGCACCGGATCGCCCTGAGGGCGCTGGGCTTCCAAGGCGTGACGGCCCCGGCGGTGCGGCTCGACGGCGCCCGCCTGCAGGGCACCCGGCGCATCGGGCTGGCGCTCGACGCGCTCCGCCCGGAGCCGCGGCTGGTTCCCCGCGATCCCGAGCTTCGCGATGCCGTGCTGCGTGCCGAGTCCTGGGGCGACGAGGTGCTCCAGCCCATGGCGCGGCGGCTCGTCTGGGCGTCGCTGAAGCGCGAGCGCTCGACGGTCCGCACCTACCTCGAGGACGCCCGGCTCGGCATCCCGCTGCCGCTGGCCGCGCGCATGGCCACCCCCGTGGTGTTCCTGGCGGCCCGGCTCAACCGGGCGAACGACGCCGCCGTGCGCCGCGACCTCGCCGCGCTGCCCGGGCTGGTCGACCGCGTGGACGAGCTGCTCGCCGAGGGCGTGATCGGCCGCCCAGAGCGCAACCTGGCCGACTACCAGATCGCCACGAGCGTGGCCCTGCTGCTGAGCATGGACGACCTGCGGCCGCTGATCGAGGGCCGGCCCGCCGCGGCTCATTCGCGCGAGGTCGTGGTGCGCTACCCCGGCCGGCTGCCGCGGGCGCTCCCGGCCGCCTGGCTGCCCGGCTGACCCCGCTCCCGCAATTCTTGCCGCGTTCCGTCAGGTCGCCCCCCTACGGTGCGACTGAACCCTCATGGAAGCAGCCACCCCCCTCAGGCACGCCCAGGTTCGGATCACCGGCGACCGGCTGGCGATCGACGGGCTCCTCGTGGACGACGACTGCGCCGTCCGCGTCGTGCGCGAGCGCGAGCAGGCGGGGGAGGACCCGGCCAAGACCGTGCGGGACGCCGTGGAGATCGGCGCCCGCGTGCTCGACCGCGAGCAGGCCGCGGCCAACGCCGAGTACGTGAAGACCGAGTTCGAGCGCGCCGCCACCGAGCTCAACGTCCAGTTCTCCGACCGGGCGCGCGAGGTGGCCGAGTACTTCAACGAGCGCGTGGAGCAGGTCTTCGGGCCCGAGCACGGGCACCTGGCCAAGGAGCTGGACAAGCTGTTCTCCGACGGCAGCTCCGCCTCGGTGCAGAACCGCGTTCGCGAGCTCATCAGCGAGTCGATGGCCCGCTCCCGGGAGGACCTCATGCGCCTGTTCTCCTCGGCCGACGGGGCGAACCCGCTGGCCGACTTCAAGACGGGAACTCTCCAGGCGCTCAAGCTGGCCGAGCAGCGCCAGTACGAGAGCCAGCAGGCGCTGCAGCGCCAGATGGCGGAGCTGGACAAGCAGCTGCAGGCCCTCCGGCTGGAGAAGGAGAAGCTCGAGGACGTGGCCGCCGAGCGGGAGCGGGGCACCGCCAAGGGGCGCACGTTCGAGCAGCTCGTGGCCGACACCGTGGACGAGCTTGCGCTGGCCCAGGGGGATGTGGCCCAGGCCGTGGGCGACTTCAGGGAGGCCACCGGCAAGCGCGGCGACGTGGTCGTGGGCGTCGACGCCTGCGCCGGGCCGGCCCGCGGCCGCCTGGTGTTCGAGGCGAAGGACAGCCGCATGAGCACACCGCGCGCGCTCGCCGAGCTCGACGAGGCCATGGCCGAGCGCAGCGCGGACTTCGCCGTGCTCGTCGTGCCCACCGAGGGCGAGGTGCCGGCCAAGCTGGAGCCGCTGCGCGAGTACAACGGGGACAAGCTCGTGGTGGCGCTCGATCCCGGGGCCGGCACCCTGCCGCTCGAGCTGGCCTACCGCCTGGCCCGGGCCCGCGTGCTGATGCAGCGCGGCGAGGGCGACGGCATAGACGCGGGCGCCGTACGCGACGCGGTCGAGCGGGCCGTCGCGGCTCTGAGCGAGGAGCGGAAGATCAAGCAGCAGCTGACCGGCGCGAAGAGCAACATCGACCGGGCCTACGACATCGTGGGCGCCATGGGCGAACGGGTCCGTGCGCTGCTGGAGGAGATCGACTCGCTGGTGCGCAGCGGCGACGACGACGAGCCGCGGCCCGCGGAGGTGGATCAGCTGGAGCTTTAGCCCTTAGGGAAGCAGCAGGTCGCCGCTCGAGCTGCGGCGCTCCGGGCCGATCCGCAGCAGCGCCGGACGGATCTCCTTCGGCACGGCGACCGCCGAGCCGGCGCGCACCTCGTACAGGCCCGGATCGAGGGAGCTGCGGATCGTGGCGGTGTCGAGCGGGTCGACCGGCCCGACCTGCGTCTCGAGGGTCTCGCCCTCGAGGGTGATGCTCTGGCGGCGCCGGGTCTGGTTGGAGATCGTGATCCGCACCGGCCCCGCTCCGATGCGGGCCGGCGAGACCGTGACCGCCTCGTCCTGCACCACGCCGGTCAGCTCGACCGGGACCGGCGGGCGTGGCTCGTTGGCGAAATCCTCGTCCCCGCAGCCCGCGATGAGCGCGGTCGCAATCCCGGCGGTGACGACGACTCGTGCCCTCATCCCTCGCGGACGGACACTAACCGAACCACACCGACCGCCGGTCCAGGAGAAGCTGCCCCAGCTCGCGCTGGATCTCAGCCCGGACCTCCTCGGCCAGCCCCTGGACCAGGGCGAGATCGTCGGCGTCCCCGGGCGGGTGGGCCGAAAGGTCGACCGGCGGTAGAAAGCGGATCTTGAACTTGGCCGGGAGGTACATGAACGCGGCGGCCAGGCCCAGCTGCGGGAAGGCGTGGTTGACGGGGAAGTAGGCGAGCCCGGTGATCCGCTGCAGCAGCGGCACGTGGGCGAAGATCGGCATGGCCTCCTCCGCCCCGACCACGGCGACGGGCACGATCGGCACGCCGGCGCGGATGGCGGTGCGTACGAACCCGCCGCGCCCGAAGCGCCGCAGGCGGTAGCGCTGCCAGTAGAGCTTGCGCGAGCCCTTCTGGCCCTCGGGAAACACCAGCGCCAGCCGCTGCTCGTCACGCAGCAGCCGCTGCGCGTTCGCCGGGTGCGCCGCCACGAGGCCGATCTTGTTCGTCAGCAGTCCCACGCCCGGATAGCCCTTGAACCAGTGCTCGCCCAGCATGTAGATCGGGCGCGGAGCGGGGTGCTCGTGACGGACCGCCTGCATGATCATCGGCGCGTCCGGCGGCAGGGCGCCGGAGTGGTTGGACACGATCAGCGCGCCGCCCTCCGCCGGCACGTGCTCGACGCCGTCGACCTCCACCCGGAACCAGTAGCGGTAGTAGAAGTCGAGCAGCGGCTCGATCAGGTCGATCACGCGCTGGGAACGGCCCCAGTCGTCGATCGTGCGGCCCGCCTCGGGTGCCGGGATGAGCTCGCGCAGCTGCCGCAGATCCGGGACGGAGTCGGCCTGCGGGGGTGCGGCGGGAAGGTCGAGCGCGTCGAGGCGGGCGTCGTAGGCCGGCTCGGGCGGCGCTGCATCCTCGGCGCCCGCCTCGGAGACAAGCGGCCCGCCCAGGAGCGGGCTGTCGCCGGACAGGCCGCTCCGGCTCGCGGGACGCCGTCGTTCAGTCACCCGTGAACGGGAGCTCCACGACCGTCGCCTCGGCGCCGTCGACCAGCACGGTATCGCCCGGTTCCGCCTCGCGCCGGACGATCGCCAGCGCGATCGGCCCGAAGCGGGGGGAGACGCACGTGGAGCCCAGCCGGCCCACCACTCGCTCTCCCAGCGTGATCTCGCTCCCCCGCTCAGAGGGCTCCGACAGGCGAAGCCCCCGCAGGTGCCGGTTCGGCCGGCCGCGGTAGTGGAGGCGGGCGACCGTCTCCTGCCCGACGTAGCAGCCCTTGGTGAAGCTCACGGCCCGCTCGTTGATGCCGGCCTCCTGCGGCATGGTCTCCGCGTCCATGTCGTAGCCGAGCCGCGGCCGGCCGGACTCGATGCGCAGGCACTCGACCGCCTCCTCGGACACCGGTTCGATCCCCAGTCGCTCGCGCCATTCGCCGGCGCGCGCCGCCGAGCAGAGCAGGTCCAGGCCCAGCGCCGTGCGCACCAGCAGGCCGCTGCCGGTGTCGACGAACGAGTGCTCCTCCGCGGGCGGCGGATCGTCGATCAGTCCGTCGACCCCGGGGCCCACCAGGGAGAGCTGGGCGTGGTCCTCGGTCAGGTCCTCCCACTGCACCTCGCGCCCGAGCGTGTAGGTGGTGAGCATGTGGCGCAGCACCGCGTGGCCGATCGCCTCGGTGTCCAGCCAGAACCAGTCCTCGCCACGCAGGACGCGCAGGTCGGTGCGCAGCTTGCCCTTCACGCTCAGCACGGTGGCGTAGCAGCCGCTGCCGGGCGCGAGGGCCTCCACGTCGTTCGACACCTGCCCTTGGAGGAAGTCGGCCGCCTCGCTCCCGCGGACCGAGAACTTGGCGCGCTCGGAGCGGTCGAGCAGCCCGGCTGACTCGATAAGGAGCGCGTACTCGTCGGTGACCACGGCCATGGACCCAATGGTAGGCGGGTCCGGCAAGCAGGCGCGATCGATGCTAGGTTTAGCCAAGGCTAAACTCGTTCTTGAATGGCACGAATATCGAAGATGTGGGAGAGCAAAGTCTCGCGCCGGAAGCTCATCGGCGGCGCCGCCGCGACCGGCGCGGCCCTGCCGATCCTGCACGAGGTCGTGCCCCACGAGCGGCTTCACGGCAGCGACGCCTCGGCGGCCGCGCACCACAGCGCGGCCGCCCGGGCCGCACACAGCGGCTCGGGCCACCTGGGAACGGTGGGCGGCGTGGACCCGCGCGTCAACGGCTTCGACCCGCAGGAGATGCTGCGCGACTTCGACGAGGGCAGCGTCCGCGGCGGAGTCCGCGAGTGGGAGCTCGTGGCCGAGGACCGCGAGATCGAGGTGGCTCCGGGAGTGAAGTACCCGGCCTGGGCCTACAACGGCCGGGTCCCCGGCCCGACGCTGCGGGCGCGCGAGGGCGAGCGCCTGCGGGTCCGGTTCGTCAACGGGTCAAAACACCCCCACACCATCCACTTCCACGGCATCCACCGGGCGGCCGTCGACGGCGTGCCCGGGATCGGCGCCGGCAACATCGCTCCCGGCGAGTCCACGGTCTACGAGTTCGACGCCACGCCCTTCGGCCTCCACCTCTACCACTGCCACTCCACGCCGCTGGCGGACCACATCGCCAAGGGCCTCTACGGCGCCTTCCTGATCGACCCGAAGGCAGGGCGCCCCAAGGCGGACGAGCTGGTGATGGTGATGAACGGCTTCGACACCAACTTCGACCGCTCCAACGAGGTCTACGCGGTCAACACCGTGGCCTTCGCCTACATGAACGAGCCGGTTCGGGTCAAGCGCGGCGAGCTCGTTCGGATCTACCTGGTGAACGCGCTCGAGTTCGACTTCGTCAACTCGTTCCACATCCACGCCAACTTCTTCGACTACTACCCGACCGGCACAAAGCTCGAGCCGCGCGACTTCACCGACACCGTCGTCCAGGGCCAGGGCGAGCGCGGAATCCTGGAGCTGCGCTTCCCCTACCCCGGCAAGTACATGTTCCACGCCCACGTGAGCGAGTTCGCCGAGTTGGGGTGGATGGGCTTCTTCGAGGTGGTCGACTAGCCGTGGAAGCCCGCTCCGCCACCGCTCCGCGCAGCGCCCGCCGGCCGGCCTGGCTCGCCGGGGTCCTGCCGCTGGCGATCCTCGCCGTGGCCATCGGCCTGTTCGTGGCCTTCGACGCTCCCGGTCTGGACCGCATTGGCGTGCCCCAGGAGGAGCTGACGGTCGAGCGGACCGTGCTCGAGCCCGGCCGCATCGAGCTGCACGTGCGCAACGACGGGGCCGACCCGGTCGAGGTGCGGCAGGTGATCGTCAACGACGGCTTCGCCGACTTCAGCCAGAGCGACGAGGAGCTGGGACGTCTGGCCGGCGGTGAGATCGACGTTCAGTACCCCTGGATCGAAGGCCAGGCCTACGAGATCGCCCTGCTCACCGCCACCGGGGCGACCATCGACCACACGATCGATGCGGCGGTGGAGAGCCCCGACGCCGACCTGGGCTTCTACGGGCTGATGGCGCTGATCGGCCTCTACGTCGGGGTGATCCCCGTGGCCATCGGCATGTTGTGGCTGCCCTGGCTGCGTGGCGTGGACGCCCGTTGGATGCGCTTCCTGCTCGCCTTCACCATCGGGCTGCTCGCCTTCCTAGGAATCGACGCCCTGCTCGAGGGCACGGAGCTGGCCGGCAGCGGACCGGAGTCGCTGGGCGGCGCCGCGCTGGTCTGGCTGGGAGCGGCGGCGGCCTACCTCGCGCTGGCGGCGGTCGACGGCTGGCTCTCCACCCGCAGGGACAAGCTGGACGACGACGCCGAGGAGTCGAGCGAGTCTCCGCTGGGGCTGGGGTACCGCGCCGCCTTCCTGGTGGCCCTCGGCATCGGCCTGCACAACCTCGGGGAGGGGCTCGCCATCGGATCCGCGTACGCGGTCGGCGCGCTCGCGCTGGGGGCCACGCTGGTGGTGGGCTTCGCGCTGCACAACACCACCGAGGGCCTCGCGATCGTGGCGCCGGTGGCCCGCGAGGGCGAAGCGCGGCTGCGGCGGCTCGTGCTCCTGGGCCTGCTGGCCGGCGCCCCCGCCGTCCTGGGTGCCTGGATCGGCGCCTCGGCCTTCAACCCCAGCTTCGCCGCGCTGATGTTCGGCGTCGGGGCGGGGGCGATCGCCCGCGTGATCGTCCAGATCGCCCCGGCGGTCAAGGACGAGGCCGGCCGCCTGCTTCACCCGCTTGCGGCGACGGGACTCCTGGCCGGCCTGTTCGTGATGTACGTGACCGGGCTGCTGGTGAGCGCCTGATGGCCACGCGCAGCGTCATCCCATTGGTCTCCGACGCCGTCCAGGACTACGCCAAGGCCATCTGGTCGCTGGCCCAGCGCGAGGACGGGCCGGTGTCCACCTCCGCGATCGCGGAGCGCCTGGACGTCTCGGCCGCCTCCGCCTCGGCCATGGTCAAGCGGCTCGAGGTGCTCGGCCTAGCCGTGCGCGAGCCCTACCACGGGGTGAAGCTCACCCGGGCAGGCCGCCGGGTCGCCCTTGAGGTGCTGCGTCATCACCGGCTGCTCGAGCTCTACCTGGCGGAGGCGCTGGGCATGTCGTGGGACCGGGTCCACGAGGAGGCCGAGGTGCTCGAGCACGCGATCTCGCCCGAGCTGTCCGAGCTCATCGCGGCCAAGCTCGGCGATCCGACACACGACCCGCACGGCGATCCGATCCCGACGCGCGAGGGCACGATCGAAGAGCGGCCCACGGACTCGCTGGCCGACCTGGCGCCCGGGGCCCGGGGCGTGTTCGTGCGGGTCTCCGATTCCGACCCCGAGATGCTTCGCTACCTCGCCGTGCGCGGAATCGCGCCCGGAGACCGCTTCGAGGTGGTCGAGCGCCAGCCCTTCGAGGGCCCGCTCACCATCCGCTTCGGTGGCTCGACCCATGTACTTGGCGGCGCGCTGACGCGCGCCATGCGGACCGTAGCGGCGTGAACCAGCAGGCTGGAGCGGTCCTCCCCGGCGCGGTCGGGGCGATCAGGCCACGGCTACGCGCCCGGGCCTGGCGGGCCAGGCTGGCGCTGCTCGGCCCGGCGTTCGTCGCGGCCGTGGCCTACGTCGACCCCGGCAACTTCGCGACCAACATCACCGCCGGGTCGCAGTACGGCTACCTGCTGCTGTGGGTGATCCTCGGGGCGAACCTGATGGCGATGCTGATCCAGTACCTCTCGGCGAAGGTCGGCATCGCCACCGGGCGCAGCCTCCCCGAGCTGTGCCGGGAGCGCTTCCCGCGGGCGGTCTCGGTCGGCCTCTGGATCCAGGCGGAGCTGATCGCGATGGCCACCGACCTCGCCGAGTTTGTCGGGGCCGCGATCGCGCTCAACCTGCTGTTCGGGGTCCCGCTGTTCCCCGCCGGCCTGATCACCGCGGTGGTCGCGTTCGCGATCCTCGGGCTCGAGCGCCGCGGCCGCCGGCGCTTCGAGACCACCATCGCCGGGCTGCTCGGCGTGATCCTGCTCGGCTTCGTGTACGAGCTGGTCCACACCGGCGCCGATCCGGCGGGCGTGGCCGGGGGCTTCGTGCCCGGCTTCGAGGGGACCGAGAGCGTGCTGCTCGCCACAGCGATTCTCGGCGCCACCGTCATGCCGCACGTCATCTATCTGCATTCGGCGCTCACCCAAGACCGCTTCGAGGCTCCCCGCGAGAGCGACCGGCGCAGGCTGCTGCGCTTCGTGCGCGTCGACGTCGGGCTGGCCATGGGGGCGGCCGGCCTCGTCAACATGGCGATGCTGATCGTGGCGGCGGCGCTGTTCAACGGCGTGCTCGACGTCGACTCGATCGAGGCCGCCCACGCCGGCTTCGGGATCGAGCTGGGCGGCGGCGCCGCTGCGGCCTTCGGCATCGCGCTGCTGGCCTCGGGCCTGTCCAGCTCGAGCGTCGGGACCTATGCGGGCCAGGTCGTGATGCAGGGCTTCATCCGCCGTTCCATCCCCCTGCTGGCCCGGCGGCTGGTGACGATGGCTCCCGCGCTAGTGGTGCTGGCCATCGGGCTCGATCCGACGAAGTCGCTCGTGGTCAGCCAGGTCGTGCTGTCGTTCGGCATCCCGTTCGCGCTCGTGCCGCTGGTGCTGCTTACCCGCCGCGCCGACGTGATGGGCAGCCTTCGCAATCGCCGGGCCACGACCGCCGCAGCCGCCGCGGTAGCCGCCCTGATCATCGGGCTGAACGGCTTCCTCCTGGTGCTCACCTTCAGTGGGTAGGGTTCGGCGCGCGATGGCGCTCGCCGAGGACTTCCAGGCCGTGGTCGACTCGCTGCCGCCCGACTGGACCCAGCTCGAGCTCGACCTGCGCATCTTCGACGAGAGCCGCTACATCGACGCGGCTGCGCTCCTGGTGCAGATCAACGCCATGCCCTACTCGAAGGCCGACTGGCACTGGCGGCTGCGCGTGGCCCACGAGTTCGGCCACGCCGCGGCGCCGGAGACCACCCGCGGGACACTGGCGCTGCTCGACGCCGAGGGGATGGAGGGCGAGCTGGCCGTGCGGGAGGCCCGCTCCGGGCGGGTCGAGGTCACGCAGATGTGGGGGCGTCCCGAGTCGGTGCGCCAGGAGTTCCGCAAGCGCCGCGCGCAGTAGGGGGGCGGATGGCGCGCGTGGCCCTTCTGTGCCCGGACCTGCTGTTCGGGTCCAAGCTCCAGGGCGCGCTGGCCGCCGCCGGGCACGAGGTGCTACCGCCCGACGCCGAGGCCGACCTCTTGGTCGTGGATCTCACCTCCGACTCCGAGGAGCGCATCGCCGCCAGCGCCGGCGCCACGTCGCCGCGGCTGGGCTTCTACGCCCACGTCGAGCAGGACGTGCGCCGGCGTGCCGAGGAGGCGGGCTTCGACCGCGTGGTGCCGCGCTCGCGCATGGCGCGGGAGCCGGCCGCACTCGTGGAGGCGCTGATCGAGAGCGGCGGCTAGGGCGTCCGGCCAGCTCGAGGGCGGGCGGAAGACCTCATTCACATCGGGTCGCCGCTCGAGGATCCCGAAGCGGGTGTCGAAGGCTGCCCAGGCCTCGAGCTCCCCAAGGTCGAGCCGTATCGGTGGCCGCAAGGCGGAGGCGACCGCGCGCAGCTGGGCCCGCACGAGGCCCTCATCGGCGCCCGACGCCTCCACCAGCTCCTGCACGGTCTCAGCGCGGTCGGCAAGAGCCGCGCGGGTGCCCACCGCCAGCAGGTCGAGCAGGCCGGCGAGCTTCTCACCGATCCGGGTTAGGCTCCCGCGCTTGGTGACCAGCACGAGCTCCGGGTAGCGCGGCGCGCCGTATCGGTCAACCCGGAACTCGCGCGTACGCACCCCGCGCCGGCGCAGCGCCACCCCCTCCACGTTCCAGAAGGCAACCACCGCGTCCACCCGCCCGGCGATCAGGCTGGGCACCGCGGAGAAGCCGATGGTCACTCTCCGGACGCGGTCGAGATCGCCGCCGTCGCTCTCCACCACCGAGCGGAGGACGGCGTCGTCGGAGGGCACGCCGGTCACGCCCACGCGGCGGCCCTCGAGGTCGCGCGGGCGTTCGATCCCCGGGCGGGCGATCACCGCGGCCAGCGGTTGCTGGACGAGCGCCCCGATCCCCACCAGGTCAGCGCCGCGTTCTGTCGCCAGACCGAGATCGTGGATGTCCACCACGGCTACGTCGGCGCGGCCAGCGGCGAGGAGCTTGAGCGAATCGGTCGAGGAGGAGGGCACCCGCACGTCGAGGTCCAGCCCGTAGTCGGTCGGGAGGTCCTCGCGCTGCGCCGCGTAGATCCCCGCGTGGGCGGGATTGGGCTGGAAGTCGAGTGCCACCCTCGCCCGCTCCCGGGGCGTGTCCTCGCCGCAGCCGATCAGGATGGCCGCGGCGAGCAGCAGACAGAGGACGCGGCGCACGAGCGAAGCCTAGGGGCGGGCACTTAGACTCCCACGGGATGCGGCGGGTCACGTTCTCGCGGAATTACACGCTGTCGCTGTCGCGGACCTGCCGGTGCTACTGCAAATACTGCGCCTTCGCCACCCACCGCCCGCATCTCTATGCGCCGGAGGAGGTGGAGCGGCTGTTGGACGAGGCCGCCCGCCGGGGCGCGAAGGAGCTGCTCGTGCTCACCGGCGAGAAGCCGGAGGTCAACGCGGAGGTGGCTCGCCGGCTGCGCGACTACGGCCACGACGACTTCATCTCCTATGTGGCCTGGGCCTGCGAGCGCGCGCTGGAGCGCGGGCTGCTGCCGCACACCAACGTGGGGGTGTGCACGCCGGAGGAGCTGGCTCGGCTGCGCGAGGTCACGGCCTCGCAGGGGCTGATGCTGGAGTCGGTGCGGTCCGACTTGGTGGTCCACCAGGGCTCGCCCACCAAGCATCCGCAGGTTCGCCTGGACACGATCCGGGCGGCCGGCGAGCTGCGCATCCCGTTCACGAGCGGGATCCTGGTGGGGATCGGCGAGTCGCCCGAGGACCGAGTGGCCGCCCTCGAGGCCCTGGCCGAGGTGCAGGCCCAGCACGGCCACCTGCAGGAGCTGATCCTGCAGAACTTCGTACCGCACCCGCGCTACTACGGCGCCGAGCCGGCCGCCATCGCAGACGAGGCGCAGCAGGGCGAGCGCCCGCCGGCGGGGGAGCTGCCGCTCCCCGGCTGGGCCACGCCGATCACCCTCGACGACATGCGCTCGCTCGTGCGCGAGTGCCGGCGGCTTCTGCCCGGGGTGGGAGTGCAGATCCCGCCGAACCTGTCCGACTGGTGGCTGCCGCTCGTGGAGGAGGGGGCCACGGACCTCGGCGGCCTGTCGGCGAACGGCGACCACATCTCCCCCGAGCACCCGTTCCCCTCGGTGCACCGCATGCGCAAGCGCCTGGCCCCGGCCGGCTACGCGCTCACCGAGCGGATGTGCGTCTACCCGCAGTACATGGACGCCGGCTGGCTCGAGCAGGGCGTTCTCGATGTGATCAAGCTGAAGTACTGGAGCTTCATCCCCCGGCGCGGCTCCGGCCGCCGCGAGGAACGGCCGCGCCGCCCCGAGCTCGTCCCGGGAGCCATCGCCCGGGCCAGCGACGGAGCGGCGCTCTCGGGCGAGCAGCTGACCGCGCTGTTCTCCGAGACCCGCCCGGAGGCGATCGAGGACATGCGCCAGGCGGCGAACCAGCTCCGCCGGGAGCTTGCGGGCGAGCGCGTGACGTTCGTGGTCAACCGCAACATCAACGTGTCGAACATCTGCGTGGTGGGCTGCGCCTTCTGCGGTTTTGGCCAGGGGCGGCGCTCCCCCGATGCCTACGAGCACTCCGAGGCCGAGTTCCGCCGCCGGGTGGCCGAGGCGGTGGAGTTCGGGGCGACCGAGATCTGCATGCAGTCGGGCATCCACCCGGAATGGACGATCGCCGACTACGAGAAGTGGCTGCGCGTCGCGAAGGACGCCGCCCCGGACATCCACCTTCACGCCTACTCGCCGATGGAGATCGACGCGATGGCCGGCGACCTGCCCCTGGAGGAGGTGTTCGCGCGCCTCAAGGCCGCCGGCCTGGGATCGACACCCGGGACCGCCGCCGAGGTCCTCCACGACGGGGTGCGGGAGCGGATCTCGCCCAACAAGCTGCCGGTCGCCCGCTGGGTCGAGATCGTCGAGGCCGCCCACGCGGCGGGCGTGCGTTCGACGGTCACGGTCATGTTCGGCCACATCGAGGAGCCCTGGGAGCTGGCGGAGCACATGCGGGTGGTCCGGGCCCTGCAGGAGCGCACCGGCGGCTTCACCGAGTTCGTGCCCTTGTCGTTCATCCCCTTCCACACGCTGCTCGGGCGCACGCACGGGATCGAGGAGATCTCGCGGGAGGAGAACCTCAAGCACACCGCCGTCTTCCGCCTGGCCCTGGGGCGCACCATCCCCAACCTGCAGGCCAGCTGGGTGAAGATGGGCCTGGAGGCCGCCACCGAGGCGCTCGACTGGGGCGTGAACGACCTCGGAGGCACCCTCATGGAGGAGAACATCAGCCGGCTTGCCGGCTCCTACCACGGCGTCCGGCTCGAGCCCGAGGACCTGGTGGCGGCCGCCCACGCCGCCGGCCGCCCGGCCGCCGAGCGCGACACGCTCTACGGCATCCGCCGGCGCTACGACCTGCCGCTCGCGGCGTAGCAACTCGGTCACGGGGTCTTCGCACGATGTTCACGCCGGAGCGCCGGGGGGCGGGCACGCTGGGGTCATGCGCCGCCGCGAGTTCATAGGGCTCGGGATCGGCGGCGTGGCCGGCGTCTCCTTGGGCGCCGCGTTCTGGGACGACCTGTTCGGCGGCGCCCAGACCCGGCCCCCGCGGGCGGGCCCGGGCTACGGGCCGCTCCGGGCCCCGGACGCCAACGGGATCCGCCTGCCCGCCGGCTTTCGCTCCCGCCTGTTGGCGCGGGGCGGGGAGCCTGTGCCCGGGACCGGCTACCGCTGGCACGTCGCCTCCGACGGGATGGCGGCCTTCCCGCGCGAGGGCGGCGGGTTCGTGCTGGCGTCGAACTCCGAGACCTTCGAGGGGGGCGCCTCAGCCCTGCGCTTCGACCGCGAGGGCGAGGTCGACGCGGCCTACCGGATCCTCTCGGGCACTACGCAGAACTGCTCCGGCGGAGGCACCCCCTGGGGCACCTGGCTGTCCTGCGAGGAGGTGGAGGAGGGACGGGTGTGGGAGTGCGACCCGAGCGGCCGCCAGCGGGCGCGGCCCCACCGGGCCATGGGGGTGTTCAAGCACGAGGCCGCGGCGGTGGACGCGCGCGGCCGGCGGGTCTACCTCACCGAGGACCTCGAGGACGGCGGCCTCTACCGCTACACGCCGAGGCGCTGGCCCGACCTGTCCGCCGGCCTTCTCGAGATCGCCCGGGTGGCGCGCGGCGGCCGCGTGGAGTGGGTGAAGGTGCCCGATCCCCTGGCCACGCGCGAGCGCACCCGGCGCCAGGTGCCCGGGAGCACGGAGTTCGCCCGCGGCGAGGGCGTCTGGTTCGACGGGCACACGCTGTACGTGAGCACCACCGCCGACCACCGCGTCCACGCGTACGACCTTCAATCGGGGCGCATTCGCGTCGTCTACGACGGCCTTGCCTCCCGGAGCGCGCCGCTGCTGCGGGTCGACCAGCTGACCGGCTCCCGCGGACACGAGGTGTTCGTGTGCGAGGACATCGCCACCGACGAGGTGGACATGGGCGTGATCGGCGTCGACGGGCGGGTGTCGAGGTTCCTGTCGGTCACCGGCCCGAAGCACCGCGGCTCGGAGCTCACCGGCGTGACGTTCGATCCCGCGGGGACCCGCATGTTCTTCTCGTCGCAGCGGGCCTTCCCAGCGAGCGACGAGAAGCCGGGGCCGGGGGCGATCTACGAGGTGCGTGGCCCGTTTCGGACCTAGACGACTGATTCCACGACCCCGCGCACACGCGGCCGCGGAGTCAATCATCTAGCGGAACAGGTCCTTCTCGGCCGGCCGCCGCAGCGCGGCCGCGCCGGGCCCGTCCTCTTCGGTCACATAGCGCTCGAGCCCGCGCACGAGCACGGCCGGCTCGTGCGAATCCTTGGCGCGGGCCAGGTCGGCGGCGCCCGCTACTGCGTCGGCGATTGCGATCTGGGTCACCCGCAGGTCGCGCCCGTAGGCGTCGGGCCGGCCCTGCCAGTCCTCGAGCGGAGCTAGGCCCGCCACGCCGATCGCCACGTCGGTCTGCCCGAGGCGCCAGGCCCGGCCGAACGAGTCGGCCACCACCACCGCGGGCCGGACGCCGCGGGTGAGCGCCAGCCCCCCGCGCAGCCGCCGGGCCGAGGCGTCGGGGTCCTCGGGAAGGAGTACGAGCTCACCCGGCGCTCCGGCGTTGGACTGGTCGACGCCCGCGTTCGCGCAGACCAGGCCCTGCCGGGTGAGGCAGATCAGCACCCCGCCGGACGCGCGCAGCACCTCGGCCGACTCGTCGAGCACCGCCTGGATCAGCCGCGCGTCCTTGCTGTGCTCGGCCGCCAGCGTCAGGGCCCGCTCGCCCGGCTCGATCTCCGCCAGACGCCGGACCCGGCCCTCGGCCTTCGAGACGACCTTGTGCGAGACGACGACCACGTCGCCGCCGGCCAGGTCGCCGGGCGCGGCCGCCGCGAGCTGCGCCGCCAGGTCGTCCCCGGCACGGACGTCGGGGAGGACGTCCAGGGGCAAGCAGAGAAGAGAGCGCCGCGGGGGAGACACGGCCCGGCTCTCAGGCAGAGGCGCGGACCGGCGTCCCGCGGGTGGCGGGTGCAGACGCCCGGGCGTGCGCGCGGTCCAGCTGGCGCAGCGCGCCGCGAGTGGACGGCGCCTTGCCGCGTCGGAGCTCGAGCGCGCCGGCCAGCTCGGCCAGGTCGTCGGGAGTGTCCACGTCGAGCATCAGGGTGGGCAGCCGCTCGATCGACCAGTCCAGCCCGGCCTCCTCGGCCGCGGCCGTGTGGCGCGCCAGGCTGCCCGGCCCGAAGCTGGGCTGGATGGCGTCCGGGGGAGCGAGCAGCAGCGCGTTCGTGCCGGTGAGGTGGCGATCGGGCACGATCGCGGCGCCGGGGCCGCGCTCCAGCAGCCGCGCCAGCTCGGCGGGATCGAGCAGCGGCGTGTCACCCGGCACGAGCAGGACGCGGTCGAAGCCCGCGTCCAGGGCGTGCCGGATCCCGATGCGGGCGGCCTCGGACTGGCCGGCCATCTCGGGGTCGCGCAGGATCCGGATGGGGCCGCCAAGCGCCGCAGTCTCGGCCACGCGGTCGGCGGTCACGACGGCCACCGCGTCGAGGCCAGGCACGTGCCGCAGCGCGGCGAGGACGTCGGAGAACATCGCCTGGGCGAGCGCCTGGCGCGAGCCTGCCCCCAGCCTGCCGGACAGGCGCTGTTTGGCGGCCGTGAAGGTCTTCACCGGGAGGATCGCGATCGTTCTCATAGTCGTCCGATCGGTGCCGCCGAGCGTAGCGGGCGGGCCTGGTCGGAGCGAGCCTTCATCCGCCGAGAGAGGCCGCAAACTCCAGGGTGTTCATGGCCATCCGGCGGCGCCGCTCGGGCGTGTCCATCAGCGTGTCGACCACCAGGGTGGCCGGGCCGGGCGCCGGCTCGTCGGCGACGATTCCGTCCAGCACCTCGGAGTAGGCCCGAGCGACGCCGGCTGCGCTGGGCTCGATGCCGGCGTAGGAGCAGAAGGCGTCGGTGGGGCCCTTGAGCACGCGGCCGTCCACGAAGGGGCTCACGGCGATCACCGGCGCCGGCGCTCCGGCCAGCGCCTCGCGCATGCCGGGCAGCGCGAGGATCGGCCCAATGGAGATCACCGGGTTGGAAGGACCGATCACGATCGCCTCGGCCTCCGCCAGGGCTGCGAGCACATCGTCGCTGGGGCGCGCCCGCTCGAGCCCCCGCAGCTCGACCGCCTCGACGGGCGCCGGCGCCCCCGCCACGATCATGTACTCCTGGAAGGGCAGCATGCGGCCGCCGGCCCCGACCCAGGTGGCCACCGGCTCGTCGCTCATGGGCAGCACGCTCGCCGGCACGGCGAGCGCCTCGACCACCGCCCGGTGGGCCTCGGTCAGGCGCCGGCCCTGACGCAGCTCCTCCGTCCGCACCAGGCAGAGCGCCAGGTCACGGTCGCCGAGGCGAAACCACGTCGGCCGCCCGGCGACCTCCAGCGCCTCCATCACCTTCCACGTGTCTTCGCGCAGCCCGTAGCCGCGCTCGTCGATCTCGTCCGCCAGCCAGTAGGTCACGAGGTCGGGGTCGGGCGAGACGTGCACGCCGTAGGCCTGCACGTCGTCGCCGGTGTTGGCCACCACCACGAGCTCGTCGGCCACGTCGAGCAAGCCGCGGGCGAGCTTGGCCCCGCCGCTTCCGCCCGAGAGCAGGACTACCAGCGGGGCTCCTCGATGCCGGTCAGCCGTACGCCGGCGTGCACCTTGTTGCGCACGTTCACCGAGATCAGCAGCGGCGTGATGCCCTCGATGAAGCGGGCCACCTCCAGGCGGCCGCAGTCCACGGGGCGCAGCCCGTCGATGTGGCGCACCAGACCGGCCACCCGACCCTTGGCCTCTCGCGAGTCGCCGGCTATGAGCACGTCCTCGTCCAGCTCGTGCGTGAGGTCGCCCACCACCGGGGCGCTCAGCGTGTGGAAGGCGGCGACCACCTCCACGCCCTCGGGTGACATCTCCTGCGCCTGCTGGGCGGCCGACCCCTGGGGGACGCCGAGCATCCGGGTGGCCTTGCCGGCTACCGCGGCCGCGAGCGGCACGGTGGCGTCGACCAGGGTCTGCCCGGGCTGAAGCGCCTGCTTGAGGTTGGTGAGCGTCTCGGACTGCGAGCGGAAGGGCACGCACAGCAGCACCACCGGTCCGCGGGTCACGGCCTCGGGGTTCACGAGGCCCTCCGCGCCCGCGCCGATCCGGCCGGCCGCCTCGCGAGCCCGTCCGGCGTCGCGGGACCCGATCACCACGGGCACCCCGCCCCGCGCGAGGCGCTGGGCGAGGGCGAAGCCAATCGCGCCGGTCCCCCCGATGATCGGCACCGGTTGCACGAGGCAGCCACCCTACCGCTGCCTGCGGCTTGGGATACGCTGCCCGCCGCCTTGCGACTTGCGGAGCGCACAGCCCTCGTTACCGGCGGCGCGTCGGGCATCGGGGCGGCCACCTGCCGGCGTCTGGCGGCCGAGGGCGCGCGCGTGGCGGTGAGCGATCTGAACGCCGACGGGGCGCGCGCGGTGGCCGGCGAGATCGACAGCTCCGCCTACGAGCTGGACGTGCGCTCCGACGACGCGATCCATGCGGCGGTCGAGGCGGCGGAGCAGGATCTGGGTCCGATCGACATCCTGGTCAACAACGCCGGCTACGACGAGTGGGGCTGGTTCACGGACACCGACCCGGCGCTCTGGGACCGCGTGCTGGCCGTGAACCTCCGTGGGGTGATTGCGGTCACCCACGCCGTGCTCCCGGGCATGCAGGAGCGGCGCCGGGGGCGCATCGTCAACACCGCGTCGGAGGCGGGGCGCGTGGGCTCCAGCGGCTCGGCGGCCTACTCGGCCGCGAAGGCGGGGGTGATCGGCTTCACCAAGGCGATCGCGATCGAGAACGGCCGCTACGGCATCACCAGCAACGCGGTGGCGCCGGGGCCGATCGAAACGCCACTGCTCATGGGGGCGCCCGAGCGAATGGGCGACCTTGGCCGCAAGCTAGTCGAGACGATGGTGGGCTCCACCAACCTCCGCCGACTCGGCCAGCCCGACGAGGTCGCCGCCGCGATCGCCTTCTTGGCCTCCGACGACGCCTCGTACGTCACCGGGCAGGCCTTGGGCGTAAGCGGCGGACTTGCCAGGATCTAGCCATGGTGAACATCCGCGAAGTCGGTCCGCGCGACGGCTTCCAGAACGAGCCCGAGGTGATCCCCACCGCCGACAAGGTGCGGCTGGTCGAGATGCTCGCCCGAACCGGCCTGCGCCGTCTCGAGGTCACGAGCTTCGTGCGAGCCGACGTGATTCCGCAGCTGGCCGACGGGGCCGAGGTGCTCCGCCGCGCGGACATCCCCGACGACGTGAGAGTGACCGTGCTGATCCCCAACGAGCGCGGGCTGGACAACGCCCTCGAGCTGCGTGAGCGCTTCCAGGAGGTGAACCTCTTCCTCTCGGCTTCCGAGAGCCACAACCGAGCGAACGTGAACCGCTCGATCGAGGAGTCTCTCTCCGGGCTGGAGCGGGTCGTGGCCCGCGCGCGAGACGAGGGCCTGCGCTGCGAAGGGGTGATCTCCGTCGCCTTCGGCTGCCCGTATGAGGGCGAGGTGCCGCGCGAGCGCGTCTTCGCCATCGCCCGGCGGCTGATCGACGCGGGCTGCGAGGAGATCGGCTTCGGCGACACCACCGGGATGGCGAACCCGCTCCAGGTGCGCGAGTTCTTCGCCGCGGCCGACCTCGACGCGGAGCTCACCGCCCACTTTCACAACACCCGCGGCCAGGGCCTGGCCAACGCGCTGGCCGCGCTCGAGTCCGGGGTGCGCTCGTTCGAGAGCTCCTTCGGTGAGCTGGGGGGCTGCCCGGTGCCGAAGGGCGCGACCGGCAACATCGCAAGCGAGGACCTGGTCTCGATGCTGCATGAGATGGGCTTCGAGACCGGCGTGGACCTCGAGCGGCTTGTGGCCGCGGCCCGGGCGGCCCAGGAGGTGCTCGGGCGGCCCCTGGGCAGCCACGTGCTGAAGGCCGGGCCCGTGCAGTGGAAGCCGGCCTGAGCGCCGACATCGGCTGCGTGAGCGCCTGCTTGGAGGCAGCCCATGCGATCGCGCTCGACCAATAGTCTGCGTGCCGTGGACCTCTATGTCTGCTGGGGCACCTTCGCGACACCGTGGCGGCCCGGCGGCCATCCCTGTCGGAATGCCCACGAGGCGCTGATGGAGGCCGGCTGGGACCCGAAGGTCACCAGGACCTACGGGCTGGGACTGCTGCCCAAGGCGCTCAACCCCGGCCGGCGCAGGGTGCGCGAGCTCACCGGACAGCAGTGGGTGCCGCTGCTCGTGACCGACGACGGCGACGTGGTTCAGGGGTCCGAGCGGATCGTCGCCTGGGCGCAGGCCAATCCGCGCTCGGGCGCCGACCCTCGCCGCTGACTCTCAGCATTTCCCGGCGTAGCCCGGCCGACCTTCGGGTAGTGGCCCCTCCGAGGAGGGGGACATGGCAACCGAGACGCCGGAAGAGGAACGCAGCGAGGCACCCGAGAGCCGTGAGGAGCGGCCCGAGGCGCGCAGCACCTACAGGACGCTCGACGAGCAGGAGGGGCGGCTGTCCCCGGCCGAGGAGCGCTTCGAGCGCCGTCGCCGCACGGTCGGGCTCTTCCTCGGCCCGCTGGTGCTCGTGGCCATGCTCGCCTTCCCCTTCGACCTCGACGGCAACCAGCACCGCCTGCTGGCCATCCTGGCCTTCGTGGTGGTGTGGTGGGTCACCGAGGCGATCCCGATCCCCGTCACCGCCCTGCTGGGCGTCGTCCTATGCGCGCTGCTCGAGGCCACGCCACCGCCGCCCGAGGACGACAGCAGCGTGGACGTCGTCTTCGCGTTGTTCACCGACGACACGATCTTCTTGTTCATCGGCAGCTTCATCATCGCCCAGTCGATGGTGGTGCACGGCCTGCACCGCCGCTTCGCCTATCGGGTGCTCTCCATGCGCTCGGTGGGTGGATCGACCTATCGGATCATCCTCGCCTTCGGGCTGATCGGCGCGCTCACCTCGCCGGTGATGTCGAACACGGCGGGCGCGGCGATGATGCTGCCGATCGCGCTTGGCGTGATGGGTGTGGTCGGCGGCATGGTGGCCCGACAGGCAGCGGGCGACCGCGACCCTGAGCGGCTTCGCTTCGGCTCGGCGCTGATGCTGGTCATCACCTACGGCATCACCGTGGGCGGCCTGCTCCTGCCGATCGGGAGCCCGCCCAACCTGATCGGTCGTCAGCTGCTGGAGGACGAGACGGGCGAGCCCATCACGTTCCTCGAGTGGTTCATCATGGCGCTCCCGATCGTCGTGGTCATGTTCGTGGCCGTCATCGTGATCGTGATCTGGTTCAACCGGCCCGAGGTGAAGGAGGTCGACGGGGTCGAGGAGTACGTGGCCGAGGAACGGGGCAAGCTCGGCCCGCTCTCGCGGGGAGAGAAGAACACGCTGATCGTGCTCGCCTTCGCGCTGGTCGGCTGGTTCCTCCCCGGGCTCGTGGGCATCTTCGCCGGCGACGACTCCGACGCCTACGTGCAGGTGGGCGAGGCCGCCAACGAGGGCATCGTCGCGATCCTCGCGGCGGCGGCCCTTTTCCTGCTGCCCGTCGATTGGAAGCGGCGCCGCTTCACGCTCAACTGGAACGAGGCGGCCCGCATCGACTGGGGCACGATCATCCTCTTCGGAGGCGGCATCACCCTGGGCACGTTGCTCAGTGAGACCGGCCTGGCCGCGGTCATCGGGGAGTCGCTGTCCGACGCGCTCGGCGTGTCCAGCCTGATCGGGGTGACCATCATCGTCGTCGTCATCGCGGTGATCACCTCCGAGACGACCAGCAACACGGCCAGCGCGGCGATCGTCGTCCCGATCGCCATCTCGATCGCGGGAGCCAACGACCTGAACCCGACCATTCCCGCCCTCGCGGCGATCTTCGGGGCAAACTACGGCTTCATGCTGCCGGTCTCGACCCCGCCGAACGCGATCGTCTACTCCTCGGGGCTGCTCCCCATCACCCGCATGATCAAGGCGGGCGCGGTGTTCGACGTGATCGGCGCGGTGCTGTGCGTGATCGGCGTGTCCGTGATGGCGAACGTCGTGGGGCTGGCGTAGGCGTCGCGCGCCCGTCCGCGCTCGCCGTCGCGGCCGGCGCGGCCACCGTCCTGCCGGGCTTCCTGGTCGGGACTCTCGCCCTGCAGATTCGCGGGGACCTCGACGTCAGCGTCGAGGTGGTCGCCCTCGGCGTCACGGTGTTCTTCCTGTCCGGCGCCCTGGGAGCCGGCCCGGGCGGCCGCCTGGCAGAGCGTGTGGGGGCCGCGAGGGCGATGCGCGGTTGCGTGCTGCTCACCGCGGCGTGCCTGCTGGCCACGGCCGGGCTGGCGCGCTCCCTGGCCGCGCTGCTGGCGCTGCTTGCCCTGGCCGGCCTCGCCAACGCCGTCAGCCAACCGGCGATCAACGTGTTCATGGCCGAGCAGGTCCCCGACGAGCGTCAGGGCCTCGCGTTCGGGATCAAGCAGTCGGCGATCCCGGTGGCGATCCTGGTCAGCGGGCTGGCGCTGCCGCTGCTGGCGCTGCCGCTGGGCTGGCGCGCGACGTTCGCCCTCTGTGCGCTCGGCCCGCTGGCGGTGGCCCTGGCGCTCGGTCGGAGCGCGCAGCACCTGCGCCCGTCTCTCCAGCGCGAGCCGGCGCCCCGCCCCACCCGTGAGCTGATGGCGATTGCGGCGGGCGCTGCGCTCGCCAGCTCGGGGCCCAACGCGATGGGGGCCTATCTGGTCGCGTCCGCTGTCGCGGCCGGCATCGCCGAGGGCTCGGCCGGCCTGCTGGCCGCGCTCGGAAGCGCCATCAGCCTCGCGGTCCGGGTGGTCCTCGGCGTGAGGGCCGATCGCCGGCGGGACTACGGCTACGGCGCGGTCGTGCTGTTGCTGGGCGGCGGGGCGGCGGGCTTCCTGCTGCTCGCCAGCGGCGTGCCTGCCCCGTTCGTGCTCGGGGCGCTCACGGCGTACGCGCTCGGCTGGGGCTGGCCGGGGTTGTTCAACCTCGCGGTCGTAAAGAGCCACCCGGACGCTCCCGGCGCCGCCACCGGCGTCAGCCAGAGCGGCATCTACGTGGGCGCGGCCGGGGGACCGGCCCTCTTCGGGGCGATCTCAGCGGCCGCCGGCTACGAGTCCGCCTGGATCGCGAGCGCCGTTCTGGCGCTGCTCGCGGCGCTGGTGCTCGGCCTCGTCGCCCGACGGCCCGCGGCCAGGGCGGCGCCTGCACCGCGGCGCTGACCCCCGCTGCCCCACATGCGTGTAGGCATACGCCTTTTTGGGTATAACGCTCAGGCAGCGCCGGGGCCGGTTTTCGGCACAGTGGGTTCCCCCGACCCTGCCTCGGCTTGTACGCGTACGGGCCCGGACACGGCATCCGGGCCCGTCGCATTTCCGGGGTCGTCAGCGGCCCGCGAAATCGGGGTTGCGCTTCTCGAAGAAGGCGCGCGCGCCCTCGGCAAAGTCCTCGCTCGCCGCCAAGCTCTCCTGAGCCGCCACCTCCTGCTCGAGCGTGACCGCGAGGGCCGGCTTGGCCGCTGCGTCCATGATCCGCTTGGCCATGCCCACCGCGCGAGGCGCGCAGGCGAGCAGCTCGTCGGCAAGGGCCTCGCTCGCGGCCTGCAGCTCCTCGGCCGGAGCGATGCGGTTGGCGAACCCGATCCTGTGCGCCTCGCGGCCGTCGATGACCTTCCCGGTCATGATCAGCTCCTTGGCGTTGCCCAGCCCGACCACCGCCGGCAGGCGCGAGCAGCCGCCCACGTCGGGCAGCAGCCCCACCCGCACCTCCATGATGCCGGCCACGGCGTCCTCGGCCATGGTCCGGAAGTCGCAGGCCAGCGCCAGCTCGAACGCGCCGCCCAGCGCCGCGCCGTGGATCTGGCAGATCGTGGGCTTGGGCATCTCCTCGAGCAGGTTCCAGGCGGCGAGGATCGGTCGGCGGAAGCGACGGAGGTCTTCCGGGCTCTCCGACAGGGCACGCAGGTCGCTCAGATCCATTCCCGACGAGAACATGGCGCCCTCGCCGCGCAGGACGACCACGCGTACGGCCGGGTCCCCCGCGGCCTCCTCTACGGCGGCGGCCAGCTCGGCGATCAGCTCGCCGTTCAGCGCATTGCGCTTCTCGGGGCGGTTGAGCGCCAGGTGGCGGGCAGCGCCGCGATCTTCGACCTTCACGAGTGCCATAGGGTCCTGAATCTAATGCAGATCCGAAGGCTGGGAGTGATCGGCTGCGGCCTCATGGGGCACGGCATCGCGCAGGTCGCCGCGCAGGCCGGATGCGAGGTCACGGTGCGCGAGCTCGACCGGGACGCGCTCGAAGGGGGGCTCGAGAGGATCGACAGGCAGCTCGCGCGCGCCGTGGAGCGGGGCAAGCTGGAACAGGCCGACGCGGACGCTGCGCGCGGCCGCATCAGCGGCGCGCTCGACTACGGCGACCTGGCGGACTGCGACCTGGTGATCGAGGCCATCCCCGAGAGCCTCGAGCGCAAGCTCGAGATGTGGGCCGAGGTCGACGCCGTGGCGAAGCCCGACGCGATCTTCGCCACCAACACCTCGTCGCTCCCCGTGGTCGAGCAGGCGGCGCGCAGCGGCCGCCCGGAGCGCTTCATGGGGCTGCACTTCTTCAACCCGCCCCAGGTGATGGGCCTGGTCGAGGTCATCCGCTGCGTGACCACGTCGGACGAGACCTTCGAGACCGGCCGGGCCTTTGCCGAGCAGCTCGGCAAGCTGGGTGTCCCCACGCGCGACAGCGCCGGCTTCATCGTCAACCGCCTGCTGATTCCCTACATGCTCGACGCGATCCGTGCCTACGAGGAGGGCGTGGGCTCGGTCGACGAGATCGACTCGGCCATGAAGGCGGGCGCCGGCCATCCCATGGGGCCCCTGACGCTGGCCGACTTCGTGGGCCTCGACACCCTCGGCTCGATCTGCGAGGTCATGTTCGAGGAGTTCCGCGAACGCCGCTTCGCCAAGCCGCCCACCCTGCGCAAGATGCTCGCCGCGGGCTGGTACGGACGCAAGTCGGGGCTGGGCTTCTACGACTACTCGGGCCCGGAGCCGACCCCGAACCCGCAGGTGTGAGCCCGATGCCCTACGCCGCGAGGCGGTAGCCCATGCCGCGCGCGGTCTCGATGGTCTCCGCCCCCAGCTTCCGCCGCAGATAGCCGACGTACACGTCGACCACGTTCGAGCCCGGGTCGTAGTCGTAGCCCCACACGTGGGACAGGAGCTGCTCGCGGCTCAGCACCTGCCCCGCGTGGCGAATCAGCACCTCGAGCAGGGTGAACTCGCGTGCCGTCAGATCGACCGTATGCCCGCCGATGCTGGCCCGCCGCGTGCGCAGGTCGAGCACGATCTCGCCCGCGCGGAGGACCGTGCGCTCGACCGTGCGCTCGTCGCGCAGGCGCGCTCGCACGCGTGCGAGGAGCTCCTCGAAGCGAAACGGCTTGGTCACGTAGTCGTCCGCGCCGCCCTCCAGCCCGGCAACCTTGTCGCTGACGTCGTCGCGCGCGGTGAGGATGATCACGGGCATGCGCTGACCCGACGCGCGCAGGTCCCGCAGGACCTCGGTGCCGTCCTTGACCGGAAGCCCGAGGTCGAGAACGAGCAGGTCGAACTGGTTGTCGCGGACCATCGGGTCGCCTGGGCGCCGTCCTCGGCCACCGCGGTCACGAAGCCGTTGGAGCGCAGCCCCTTCTCCAGGAAGGAGGCGAGGCGGGGCTCGTCCTCGGCGATCAGGATGCGATTCATCGGGTGCCGACCTCCTGGGGCGGCTCGGTCGGGATGATCACGGTGAAGCGGGCGCCGGCACCCGGCCGGCTGTCGAGCTCGACCCGGCCGCCGTGGGCCTCGGCGACGGCACGCGCGATCGCAAGGCCGAGGCCGGCGCCCTCGTGGGCGCGCGGTCGAGGCGCACGAAGCGCTCGAAGATGCGCGCCTGGTCGTCCTCGGGCACCCCCGGGCCGGTGTCCCGGACCCAGAGGCGTACGCGTCCCGTCGCTCACGTCGGAGCCGAGCTCGACGGCGTCCCGTTTGCCGGTATGGGCGGCGGCGTTCTGGCTCAGGTTCATCATCGCCTGGGTCAGCCGCTGGCGGTCGGCGACGAAGCGCGCGTCGCCGACGGCGCCGAGTCGCCAGTCGCGCTCGTCGAGCGCCGACGCCTTGGCGAACAGCTCCCGGTGAGGTCGTCGAGGTCGATCGTCTCGGGCTGCAGGAAATCGGGGCGGCTCGCCCTTGGCCAGCAGCAGCGAGGTCGTCCACGAGCCGGCTCATCCGGTCGAGCTCGTCACCAACGAGCTCGAGCGTCTCGCGCCGCTCCCGGGGTCGTCGCCCATCAGCGTCGAGGTGGCCGCGGATGATCGTGATCGGGGTGCGCAGCTCGTGGCCGACGTCGCTGACGAACTCCTTCTGGCTTGCGAAGGCCTGCCTCGAGCCGGTCGAGCATCTCGTTGAACGTGCGCGCGAGGCTCGGCGAGCTCGTCGTCGCCCTGCGACGTCGATCCGCCGGGTGAGGTCGGTCTCGCTGATCGAGCGGGCGGTATCGCGCAGAGCTCGCAGCGGCGCGAGCACGCGGCCCCCACCACCCACGCAAGCGCCGACGCGAGCAGCAGCACGCCGATGCTCACCCCGGCGGCCGTCCGCAGCGCGTCGCTGACCTCGTCGAGCTCGGCCGAGAGGTCGATCGCCACGGCGAAGGACCCCAGGCTTCGGCCGTCCACCCTGACGGGGACGACCACGTAGCGGATGCGGCGGCCGTCGTCGAGCTCGACCTCGCCGTTCTGGGTGGACGCCGCGGTTCGCGAGCGTGTCCAGAGCCGGGATGCGCTCGGCGGCGGAGGCCCGGCGCGTAGCGAGTGTCGTACGGCTCGCCGTCCACGTAGGTGAAGAACGCCTCGCTCTCGCCGGGGACGTTGCGCGAGAGGAACACGTCGAAGATGCGCGCGCACGTCGTCCCCGAACGGCTCGCCCGTGCGCGGGTCGCTGCCCCGGGCGAGGCTGCGGAACTCCTCGGTCTCCTGGACCAGGGCCTCGTCCACGCGGTCGCCGGCGCGGGCGGTGAGGACCTCACGCAGCGCGATCGCTCCCACCACGGTCGAGAACAGCAGCAGCACCAGGTAGAAGACGAGAATGCGAGCGCGCGCGCTCGCCAACAGGCGCCGGCGGCGCGAATGGGCCATCAGCCGCCCGCTCCGCCGGTTTGCTGCCGTTCACGGCTCCCTCCCTGGCGGCCGGGCTCGGGGCGCTTCAAGCGCCGGTCGGCTGAACCTGTGCCGCTCGACTCGCGGAGCTCGATCGGCGCGACCGCGGGCGGGCCCTCCGGGCTCAGCAGCCGCATCGCGGCTGCCCCCAGGACGCCGAGGACGAGGCCGATCGCGACCAGCGCGGCCACGGCGCGACGAACGGAAGCGCGCCGAGACGCCCCTTCAATGAGAGCGTCCTCATGATCACCGCGGTCCGGTGTCCTCACACGGCGTCAGCCTGGCGCCGCGCCGTGAGCCAGCCGTGAGCGTTCGATGAGAACTTTCTCATCAAGCGACCGAGGTTAGCCACGCGCTCCGGGACGGCGCGCGTTGGTTGAGCTGGGGGTAACCGACGGACTCGTCCGCGGGTGTACTGCTGCAGGGCAAAGGACTGCCGCTCCTTCGGCCGAAGTCCGACCCCATGCAGCAGGGGGACGCCCAGCCAGAGCCCGCCGACGCCGAGCCCGAGCTCGCCGACGCCCAGCCGGAGCCCGCGCCCGTCCTGCCCGCGCGCGACAGCTGGCCGCGTCGTTTCATGGCCGGCGAGCCGCTGCCGCCGCCCGACCCGCGCCGCCTGGCGCCACGCGAGATCGCGGGCGCGATCATCGGCGCGGAAGCGGGCGCCGGCATCGGCCTGCTCGTTCTCGGCTCGGTGCCCTTCGCTCCGCTCGGTACCGCGGCCCTCGGCGCGGTTGCCGGCTTCGGCGCGATGCGCGTCCGCCACCTGCTGGTGCGGCGCTGGCTGCGTCACCAGCTGCGCGGGGCCCGCTGATACGTTCCGGCGGGCCATGTCGGACCTGAAGCAGGCACTCGAGCGCGCGCGCGGCGGCGGCCCACGGCGCCACCACGACAAGGCGCAGGAGCAGGGCAAGCTGCCGGTGCGCGAGCGGGTTGCTCGCCTCGTGGACCGCGACTCCTTCATCGAGGACGCGCTACTCGCCAACTGGGATCAGGAC
Organism: uncultured Thermoleophilaceae bacterium; assembly: GCA_963821275.1. GTDB lineage: Bacteria > Actinomycetota > Thermoleophilia > Solirubrobacterales > Thermoleophilaceae > JACVRW01. The sequence continues at coordinate 25,621 of CAWGDF010000012.1, read as the reverse complement.
GGCCTCGGCGCCGACGGCGTCGTCACCGGAATGGCCTCCGTGGCCGGGCGGCCGGTGGCCCTGATGGCCAACGACCCGACGGTCAAGGCGGGCTCGTGGGGGCCCAAGACCGTGGAGAAGATCATTCGCATCCAGGAGCAGGCGCTCGAGCACCGCGCTCCGATGGTCTACCTGGTCGACTCCGCCGGCGCGCGCATCACCGATCAGGTGCAGATGTTCCCCGGGCGGCGGGGGGCGGGGCGGATCTTCCACACCGAGGTGAAGCTCTCCGGCGTCGTGCCCCAGGTCTGCTGTCTGTTCGGCCCGAGCGCGGCCGGCGGTGCCTACATCCCGGCCTTCTGCGACGTAGTGATCATGCGTGACGGGAACGCCTCGATGTACCTGGGCTCGCCGCGCATGGCCGAGATGGTGATCGGCGAGAAGGTGAGCCTCGAGGAGATGGGCGGCGCCCGCATGCACACCGGGGTGTCGGGCTGCGGCCACTTCCTGGTCCGCTCGGATGAGGAGGGCATCGACACCGCGAAGCGCTACCTCTCCTATTTCCCCCAGCACTGGCAGGACGAGCCGCCGATGGGACCGCCGGCCGAGCCGGGCGGAGAGCTGCCCCAGATCCCGGCCGACGAGAACAAGCCGTTCGACATGGCGGAGCTGATCGACGCCCTGGTGGACGCCGACTCGTTCCTCGAAGTCCAGAGGCGCTGGGCGCGGGAGTTGATCGTGGGCTACGCCCGGCTCGACGGGCGGGCCGTCGGCATCGTGGCCAACCAGCCGCGCCAGAAGGGGGGCGTGCTCTTCGTCGACTCGGCCGACAAGGCCGCCCGTTTCATCTGGACCTGCAACGCCTTCAATATCCCGCTGCTGTTCCTCGCCGACGTGCCCGGCTTCATGATCGGCACGCACGTCGAGCGACAGGGCATCATCCGCGCGGGCGCCAAGATGATCTCGGCCGTGTCCGAGGCCACCGTGCCGAAGATCTCGGTGATCGTGCGCAAGGCCTACGGAGCCGGGCTGTACGCCATGGCCGGGCCCGCCTACGAGCCGGACGCCTGCCTGGCTCTCCCCGGCGCCCGCATCGCCGTGATGGGACCACAGGCGGCGATCAACGCCGTGTTCTTCAACCAGCTTCAGGCGATCGAGGACGAGGCCGAGCGTGCCCGCCGGACCGAGGCGCTGCGGGCCGAGTACCAGGAGGAGATCGACATCCTCAACCTGGCGTCGGAGCTGGTGGTAGACGCGGTGGTGCAACCGGAGCAGCTGCGGGGCGAGCTCGTGAAGCGCTTCGCAGCCTACGCCTCACGGGACCGCAGCCGGCCGGCCAAGCGCAACCCGGTCACGCCGGTTTAGCCGCGCAACGCCCCGCATAGACTCGAAGGCGTGGCTTCCGCCGCGCACAGCTCCCGGTACCGCTGGGTCGTACTCGGCCTCGGCGCGGCTGCGACGGCCTCGCTTGCCGCGGTGCAGGGCGGGCTGCGGGCGCTCGGCCCAGCGTTCCAGGGCGCCTTCGACCTGACGCTCGTCGAGGTCACCGGGATCTTCACCGCGTTCAGCCTGGGCACCGTGGTGACGGTGTACGGCTGGGGCGCCCTGGCCGACCGGCTGAGCGAGCGGCTCGTCCTCGCGGTCGGGCTCACCGGGGGTGCATTCGCCCTGGTGGTCGTTGCCCAGGCCGATGGGTACCCAGGGCTGCTGGCCGCCGCCGTGGCGGTGGGCATGCTCGCCTCGTCTGCAGTGGGCGCCAGCGGCCGGGCGGTGTTCGGCTGGTTTCCCCGGGGCGAGCGCGGAATGGCCCTTGGCCTGCGGCAAACCGCCGTGCCGCTCGGCGCGGCCGCGGCCTCCTTCACTCTCCCGGTGCTCACAGCGGCCACGGACCTCGATACCGCGCTCATGGTGCTGGCCGGCGCGATGCTCACGGCAGCGGTGGCCGCCGGGATCTGGCTGCGCGAGCCACCACCGCAAAGCTCGGCGGCGCCGCCCGCGCCGCCCGCCGCCCGCGACCCGCGCATCTGGCGCCTGAGCACGGCGAGCGCGCTGCTCATCGTGGGGCAGGTCGGGATCACCTCGCTCCTGGTGCTGCACCTGTTCGGCGAGCGCGGCTGGTCGGCCACGGCCGCGGCTTTCGCGCTCGGGTTCACGCAACTCGGCGGCGCCGCAGCCCGCATCGTGGTCGGACGCTGGTCGGACCGGCGCGACGAGCGAATCGGCCCGTTCCGCACGCTCGCTGCTGTCGCAGGGGCCCTGCTGCTCGCCGCGGCCGCCCTCAGCGAGGCTCCCGACGCGCTCTTCGTGCCGGTGGTCGTCGCCGGCGGGGTCGCCGCGATGAGCTGGAACGGGCTCTCGTTCACGGCGGCGGCTGAGATCTCCGGGCGCGCGCAGGCCGGCCGGGCGATGGGACTGCAGAACACCCTGATGCGCGTCGCCGCCGCGGCGGTGCCGGTGGGACTGGGCGCGCTGGCCGCCGGCTGGTCCTGGCACGCGGCCTTCGCGGTCATGGGGGTGGCCCCGCTCGCCGGCCGGGCCCTGCTGACTCCGCTGGTGGCCGACGAGGAGCGGCGCCGCGACGAGTACCGCGCCCGTCTGGCCGCCCGCGCTGCCGCCCAGGCCTAGAATCACGGGTCGCATGCGCGAGGGCGATCTGCTCTGGGAACCGACCGCCGAGTCGGCAGCGGCCACCCAGATGGCCCGCTTCATGAAGCAGCGCGGGTTCACCGACTACCAGGAGCTGTGGCGCTGGTCGGTGGAGGACCTCGAGGGTTTCTGGGGTGCGATCTGGGACTGGTTCGACCTCGGCCCGCGCCCGGACAGGGTCCTGGCCCGCAGCGAGATGCCGGGCGCCGAGTGGTTCCCGGGCAGCGAGGTGAACTACACCGAGCGGGTCTTCAGCCGGGCGCGGGCGGGCGCCCCGGCGATCGTGTACGCGTCGGAGTCCTCGCCGCCGGCGGAGGTCAGCTGGGACGAGCTGGCCGACCAGGTGGCGCGCTGCGCCGCGGGGCTGCGCGAGCTGGGCGTGGGCCGGGGAGACCGGGTCGCGGCCTACATGCCGAACGTTCCCGAGACAGTCGTCGCCTTTCTCGCCACGGCCGGCATCGGCGCCGTGTGGTCCAGTTGTGCGCCGGAGTTCGGAACGCCCACCGTGGTTGATCGCTTCAAGCAGATCGAGCCCAAGGTGTTGATCGCGATCGAGGGCTACCGCTACGGCGGTAAGGACTTCGACCGGCGCGAGCACGTGGCGGAGATCGTCGACGCCATTCCGTCGATCGAGCACACGGTGATGGTCCCGAGCGACTGGGATGGTCTGCTGGCCGAGGCCGCGGAGCTCGACCACGAGCGCGTGCCCTTCGACCATCCGCTCTGGGTCCTCTACTCATCGGGCACGACGGGCCTGCCAAAGGCCATCGTCCAGGGCCAGGGCGGCATCCTGCTCGAACACCTGAAGAAGGCCAACTTGCACTCCGACCTCTCGCCGGACGACCGCTTCTTCTGGTTCACCACCACCGGTTGGATGATGTGGAACTTCCTGGTCGGCGGGCTGCTCGCGGGCTCGGCGATCGTGCTCTACGACGGCCGGCCCGACCCCGAGGCGCTGTGGGAGCTTGCCGGCGAGACCGGAATCACCTGCTTCGGCGCCAGTGCGGGCTTCCTCGGCGCCTGCACCAAGGCCGGCTACGAGCCGCCGGAGCTTCCGCGCCTGCGGAGCATCGGCTCCACCGGGTCGCCCCTTCCCGTGGAGGCCTTCGAGTGGGTCTACAGCCAGTTCCCTGAGGCCTGGCTCTTCTCCACCAGTGGCGGCACCGACCTCTGTACGGCCTTCGTCGGGGCCTGTCCGCTGCTGCCGGTGTACGCGGGAGAGCTGCAGGCCCGGGCCCTCGGCGCCGCGGTGGAGGCCTGGGACGAGAACGGGCGCTCGCTGGTGGACGAGGTGGGCGAGCTCGTGATCACCCAGCCGATGCCGTCGATGCCGCTGCGCTTCTGGGGCGATCAGGACGGTGAGCGCTACCGCGAGAGCTACTTCGACACCTACCCCGGCGTGTGGCGCCACGGCGACTGGATCAAGATCACCGAGCGCGCGACCGCGGTGATCTACGGCCGCTCCGACTCCACGATCAACCGCGGCGGGGTCCGTATGGGCACCAGCGAGATCTACAGCGCGGTGGAGGGCGACTCCGACGTGGCCGACAGCCTCGTGATCGACGTGGGGGAGGAGATGCTCCTGTTCGTGGTCCCCCAGGAAGGGGTGGAGCTGGACGACGAGCTCGCCTCGCGCATCAGGGGGCGCGTGCGCGAGCACTGCTCGCCGCGGCACGTGCCGGACGAGATCGAGGCCATCGGCGAGGTGCCGCGCACCCTCTCGGGCAAGAAGCTCGAGGTGCCGGTGAAAAAGATCCTGCAGGGCGCCGACCCCGAGAGCGCCGCCAGCCGCGACTCGCTGGCCAACCCCGACGCGCTCGACTTCTTCGTCGAGCGGGCGGGGAGCGTCAGCGCTCGCTCCGGCTGACCCGAGTCACCTCCGGCCCGAGCACGGCGTCCACCCGCCGGATCAGCTCGGCGCAGAACGACTCCGCCGGCGCGAGCGCCACCCGGTCCAGCGCCGCGGGCGCCCGCCGCCATGGCGGCCGCAGTATGCCCGCCTGGATCGCGAGTGCCCGGGGTGGGACTCGAACCCACACGCCCCTTTCGAGGCAATCGATTTTGAGTCGATGGCGTCTGCCAATTCCGCCACCCGGGCGTGCTGCGTCTCAATCGTAGGGCGCTAGCGCCGCTACGCCGTCTGCAGGTGGCCGCCCCCGCCGCCGCGGTGGCGCTCGGCCTCGTCGCCGCTCACCTCGACCTCGACGTTCCAGTGCTGTTGGAAGCCGCGCAGCGCGGCCACGATCAACAGCAGCGAGATCGGGATGAGGATGATGGTCAGAAGCCCGAGCAAGGCGGGTTCCAGCGCCGGGTCGACGAAGCCGTCCTTGTCTCGCTCGAACCAGGCCGGAGCGGCGACCGCGGCGAACACCGCGAGCAGGACTGCCAGCGCCGCGGCAACCGGCAGCAGCCCGCGGCTCCAGCGCCAGATGAAGTACGCCATCACCAAGTAGATGACCACGAAGGCAAACGAGACCACCTGGGCCCCCTGAAGCACCGACCAGCCGCCGAGCGTCACGATCAGGATCAGCGCCGCGCTGACCAGCAGCAGGAGCACGACCACGGCCCGGGTGGTCTTCGACTCGGCCTTGTCCCGGTTGGGATGCAGCACGACCGTGTCGGGCATTGCGGGTGACAATACCCTGTGAGGACGGGCCGCGGGCTGGGTGAGGGCTCCGGCGCCGAGCCATGGAAAGCGCAGCGAATGCGGTTGCGAAACTGCTATCGCTTGGCGCCGACGAACTCATCGAGGATCGCCACCGAGGCCTTTCGGTAGACCGCTATCTGCTGATTGCAGGGTCGGGTCCACTGAACTCCAAGCGCGTCGAGCCCGCTGCAGTAGATCGCCTTGATGTCCTCCGACCTGTTGGAGAAGTGGTATCGGACGCTCTTCAGGCCGCGGTCGTTCGCGACTACTCGGCAACCATCGCTGTGAATCAGGCCGCGGACAAGCTCCTTCGCATTGTCAGCCACGAGGTGTTGCTGCCACGCGGCTAGCAGGATCGGGCGCTCATGCTTGCGTCCGGGTCCATGCTGGGGAAAGAGGCAAGGCCAATGGTTCGAGTACATCACCACGACGCAGCAGTGGCTGGACCTGCTCAGCTTGGCCCATGCCCGCTGGCCCGGCCGAACAGCCTCCATCGTCGCACGGGCTTCGCCGACAATCCGCGGATAGGCCGCGTCCAGGAACAACCGCAACGCGTAGGTTCGAGGGTGCGCCGAGATGCAACCGTCGCCGAGGTAGAGGCCGAGCAAATACGCGTATGCGGCCTCCACCAGCTCGACTCCGGGGTCGCATAGCGGGCAGGGCCGAGCACGCCGTCCCTCGTATCTGCCGCTCGGAAAACCTTGGAGCCGCCAATCTCTGATGGTCGACCTCGGAATCCCGGTCTGCGCGGCGATCTTGGTGCTTGTGAGACCCTCTGCGAAGAGCATCTCGACCCTCCTCATCTCGTCGATCCCACGCACGAACGTATGTTCCCATGCGCTCCGGTCGGATCTTCATAAAATGGGTCGCCCGCGGGCGTGCTGGAACGGTCTACAGGCCGGGTTTAGGTCCCGGTGCTCGCAAGAGCTTGGGGGTTCGAATCCCTCCGCCCGCATGCCGCAGCCCGTGGCGCGAGCTACGTACAGGAACCTGGTCCCGCGCCTTCCCTCCCTAGAATCGAGCCCGCCTCGGGGCAGTGGCCAAATTGGATACGGCACCGGCCTCCAAAGCCGGCGATTCCAGGTTCGAGTCCTGGCTGCCCCGCTCCCGGCGCCCAGCGCCCCGGCCCGCCGCCCACCAATGGACATCGTCGCCTACATCCTCTTCTTCCTCGGAGGCCTCACCTTCGGCTATGCCGCCCCCGGCCGCCTGCACTGGGTTGCCCTCGTCTTCCCGCTCGGGCTCGCGCTCATCACCCTGTTGAGGGAGGGGATCGACGGGCTCTTCATCCTCCGTCTGGCGCTGGCGCTGGTGCTCACCGTGGGCGGGGTTCTTCTGGGTGTGCTGCTGGATCGCCGCCAGGCGGCCCGCTACGCGTGACCACGGATAGCTTTCCGGCCCGCCACCGCACCGGAGGGAGAGCCGTATGCCGACCGTCGAGACCGTCAACGGGCCCATGGACGTGGAGGAGCTCGGGCGGACTCTCATTCACGAGCACTTCCGCACCACCGACGAGGCTGCCCGCTTCCAGTTCCCGCACCTGTACGACGAGGACGCGGAATGGGAGGCCGCGATCGCAGACGCCAACGCGGTCAGGTCGCACGGCGTCGCGACGGTCGTCGAGCCGAGCGCCATGTTCCTGCATCGCGACGCCGCGTTCAGCCGGCGAGTGGCGGACGAGAGCGGCCTCAACGTGGTGCTGGCCACCGGCATCTACACCTACGACCATCTTCCGCAGGTGCTCCTCAACCGCAACGAGGAACAGCTCGCGGAGGTGTTCGTCCACGAGATCGAGCACGGCATCCAGGGCACCGGCATCAAGCCGGCGTTCATCAAGTGCGCCGCCGACGAGCCCGGTCTGACGCCGAACATCCAGAAGGTCCACCGCGCGGCTGCGCGCGCGTCACGGCAGACCGGTCTGCCGATCATGGCCCATTCGCGCCCTGCCAGCGGGACCGGCCCGGAGCAGATGAAGATCCTCAGTGAGGAGGGGGTGGAGCCGGGCAAGGTCCAGGTGGCCCATACCGGCGACACGGACGATCTCGACTACATCGAGCGGCTGCTGGACACGGGCTGCTGGATAGGAATGGATCGCTACGGGCTCGACATCTTTCTCCCCACCGACAAGCGCAACGCGACCGTGCTCGCCCTGCTCGAGCGCGGCTACGCCGACCGCATGTTCCTGGCCCAGGACTACTGCTCGACCATCGACTGGTTCCCTCGCGAGGTCCAGGACTACCTCAAGGCCCAGGAGGTCCCGAAGTGGTCGATGACCTTCCTCTTCGAGGAGGTCATTCCCGAGCTTGAGCAGCACGGGATGAGCAGGGAGCAGCTCGACCAGATGATGGTCGAGAACCCGAAACGCTGGCTAGGATCCTGAGCGCAGGCAGCTGCGGGCGTGGTGTAACGGCTGCACAAGAGCCTTCCAAGCTCTCGGAGACGGGTTCGATTCCCGCCGCCCGCTCTACAGAAAGCCCCGCCCGACTCGGGTCAGGGCGTGCGGCGCTTCAGCATCTGAGCGTGCCGGCGCTCCTCCGCCGCGTGGCGCGCCTGAGCCCGCTCACGCTCATAGGTCTCCCGGCGCTGCTTGCCCGCCTTGCGGGCGGTGTCGTTGCGGGCGGCCACGCTCGCTCGGGCTTCCTTCCAGGCCGCGTCACCGCGCGTCGACGTCTGCCACTTCCCCTGGTCGTCCTGGTCGTTCACTCGCCCTACCTCACCGCTCCCCGAGGGCGAAGACCACAGGGGGCGCAGGGAGCGCGACACCCGAGGTGGGAGATTGCTCCTCAAGACTAGCGCCGCCGCTTCGGGATAGAGTGGAACCAGTCCCGGACCGCCACCTCAGGCTTTCTTCGCCACCTGTCGCGTCGGTTCACCCGAAACAGGTCGAGGAGAGGCCCGATGCTCGAGCAGCATCGCCGTCGCCGGCAAGCCCGCGATGAGTCCGTGTGGGCGGGGTTGCGCGAGCACTGTCGCGAGCGGCGGACCGGCTTGACGATGACCGCTTCGATCGGCGCCAGCCTGCTGCTCGGCGCCGTGCTGGTCGGCAAGTGGGACGAGCTCGAGGCGGGGATCACCGGCGCGGCCCCGGCGGTGGTCGCCCTGGCCGTGGCCCTGCAGGTGCTCGCGCTGGTTGCCCGCAGCGAGGCCTGGCACGTCTGCGTGAGGGCCTCGGGCGGGACCGTCGGCCGGCGGAAGCTGTACCGGGCCTCCAGCTTCGGTTGCGTCGGAAATCTCCTCAATCACCAGCTGGGGACGGCAGCACGGATCGCTGCCCTGCGGCGCACCGCTCCGGATCAGAGCCCGCGGGTGCCGGCCCTGATCGCGGCGGAGCTGCCCATCCTCGTGGTCGAGGCCGGTCTGGCTGCGCTGACGTCGTTCACCCTGGTGGGTCCGCTCGGCTTGCCCTGGTGGGTGCCGCTGGTATGCCTGGCCGCCGTGGCGGGAGTGAGCATGGCGGTCCGCGGCCTTGCCCTCGCGAAGGCGCGCTGGCTGGCCCAGGGCCTGGCGGTCATGCGGACGCTCAACGGGCGGGCGCTGCTCGTCGGTTTCGTGCTCATCGCGGTCTTCTCGCAGATTGCCCGAAACTGGCTCATGCTGCATGCGGTGGGGGTCGACGCCTCCCTGTTCGACGCGATCGCCGTGCTGATAGCGGTGGTCACGCTCGGGCAGCTCCCGTTCGGGCTGAGCGTGGGCGCCGCGGCGAGCGTGCTGATCCTCGGACCGCACGGCGTCTCCGCGGCGGCGGCAGCCGGCGTCCTGCTCACCGCCACCGGCACCGTCGGTGGGCTCTGCTTCGCGGCGTGGGCGGCGCTCGACGTCCTGGCCGAGCGCTGCCGGACGGTCATCGCCCGGGTCCTTCGGCAGGGGGCCATGTCCCTGCGGTCGCCCGTATCCGGCCCGTGGGCCGCTCTGGCTGCCCTACCGGCGGCGCGCCGGCAGTCGGTCGAGGGGTGCTACTTCGGCGGCCTCACGCATCTCGAGATCACGCGCGTGCTCGGCCTGGCGCCTGCGTAGGGCCCTCACGGCGGCCGACCCGCCGTGGGCCTGGCGCCGCCCCGATCAGGATGTAGTCGATCCGGGCGCTCACCTCGAACGCCGCCGCCACATGCGGGTTCACAGGGTTCCAGGTCCAGCCCGGGTCGCCGGGCGGCGCGAAACGCCAGACGGCCACCAGCCCGAACCCGGGTACCGAAGGTGCCGTGCGCAGGCCCTCGAGGAGACGGACCTCGTCCGACTCGGGCTCGGCGTTGAGGTCGCCGCAGACCACGGGCGGCAGATCGGCGGCCGTCCGCGCCACGAGTTCGGCCAAAGCCGCCACCTGGCGGCAGCGCGCCGCCGACCCCGTCGGTAGCGAGTGCAGGCCCGTCCGGCAGCCCATCGGAGGGCAGGGCCGTGGCCGGCTCCTCGGCGATCGGCCAGCGGCTGAGGATCGCATTGCCCATCTCGACGTCTCCGCTCCGCTGTGTGGCGACCCGACGCCCAGTGCATATCGAGCGAGTCCGCCAAGCGGGCTGCGAGGTTGCCCTCGGCGCGGATGCTCCAGACCTCCTGCAGGGCACACACATCCGGGTCGAGGCTCCGCAGGTCGCCAGGATGGCGGTCTCGCGGATTGCCCGGGGCTCGGAACGCCACCACAGGTTCCACATGAGCACGCGCACGTGGCGACGGTAGTGGGTGTCGCCCCTGCTACGCAGGCCCCCCGCCCACGCTCCTGACGTCGACCAGCTGGCCGAGCCAGCCCTCCACGCAGTGCGCGTGGGCGGCGGGAGCCGCGACGCCGATCTCCAGCCGGCCCCCGTAGTGGCGGTCGCCCGCCACGAACTCGACGCTCGTGACGCGGCAGCGTCGGCGCCGAAGCACCACGAGCACGCGAATGACCGCGTCGGGGGATCCGTTCAGCTCCAGCGACAGCCTCTTGGTGGTGACCACGGTGGCGACTCCTTCCGGTCCCGGTCAGGAAGGCGCCGCCATCCCGGTCCGAGGACCGTTCGGCCTGCGACGCGTTGTCCGCGCGCAGGCTAGATGGCAATGGCGATGATGGCGGTCGCCCAGGGGGCCGCGTCCGGTCCGCTGGACCGGCGAGGACTCCGCTGGTGCTGCTGCGACGCCATCGGGAGACGGAGGTTAGACCCGCAAGTAGGCGCCGGTCAAGGCGGTCTGCTCGATCAGGTCGGCGGCCCGGGCGGTCCCGGGAGCCTCCTGCAGCCGGCGGGAGAGCACGGCGAGGCGCTCCTGCAGCCGCTCGTCGGTCAGCAGCCACTCGGCCGCGGCGCGGAGCTCGTCCGGCTCGTGACCATAGGTGTCGAGACGGATCCCGAAGCTGGTTTCGTGGATCCGCTGGGCGTTGTCGTACTGGTCCCAGAAGACCGGGAGCACGACCATTGGCTTGCCGTAGTAGAGGGACTCCGTGACCGTGTTGTTGCCTCCGTGGGTGATCACGAGGTCGACCTGGGGGAGGATCGAGGCCTGGGGGAGGAACTCCTCGCCGGTCATGTTGTCCGCCAGGCGGAGCGCCTCGTGCTGAGGGCCCATCGAGACGATCACCCGGTAGGGCGTCTCCGCGAGGGAGTCGATCAGGCCCTGCATCAGCTCGACGTCGCCGGAGGCGAGCGAGCCCAGGCTCAAGTACACCAGCGGGCCGTCGGAAGAAGCAAGTGGCCCGGGAAGCGTCCAGGCGTCGTCGGTCGTCCGCACGCTCGCCTCGAGGTTGTGCCAGCTCGGGCCGAGCGGCTCGGCGCGTGCGTAGTCGATCTCCGTGGGGTAGATCCACAGGTTGAGCACGGGCGACTCGTGCATGAACTCGAGGTCGCGCAGCGGCGGAGCGCCGCGGTCGCGGCAGAACGCGTCGAAGTCGGCGTGCAGCTCCGAGTGGGCGCGGGCGAACTCCTCCCGGTAGGCCGGCCAGCCGGAGCGGTCGTGGCTGGGGTAGCCGGAGAAGGCCGGAGGCACCTGTGGGTCCCTCAGCTCAGCCGGGTTGCACGAGACGATGCGGACCCACGGGCGCCCGCTCGCCATCAGCGCCGGGAAGCTCACCACGTTGTCCTCGACGACCACGTCCGGCCGGACCTGGTCGATGATCTCGACGAGCCGCTCGTCGACGTGCTTGGCGCCGTCGATCAGCGCCTTGAAGGTGGGGGCGATGAAACCCTCGAGCTGTTCGATGGTCGGCTTGCGGAACACCGGCGCGGTGTCGCGGATGAAGTCCTTCCAGAACTGGCCGGGGTCCTCCTCGGCCTCCGATGGTGGGCTCAGCCGCATGAGGCGTTCCTCGAAGCCCTTGGCCTCGAGGGCGCCCTTGAACGACTCCTCGACGATGAACACCACGCGATGTCCCCGCCGGCGAAGCACGTCGCCGATGCCGACGCAGTTGTTCGTCGGCCCGTACGCGCTCTCGGGAAAGAACACGATGGTCCCGCGTGGCCGGCTCACGGCGGAGGACGCTATCGTCCCTCCACCCACGGGGCGTGGCGCAGTCTGGTAGCGCATTCGGCTGGGGGCCGAAAGGTCGCTGGTTCAAATCCAGTCGCCCCGACTTGCCTGAAGCCCGCCTGTCGGAAAACCGCCGCAAAATTGCGGCGGTTTTCTCCGTCTTAGCGACGGCGGCGGTGGCTCGACGGGGTCCAAATAGGGGGTCCAATTTCTGTTTGAAATTGATCGAAACGTGTCTTGGCCAGGGTTCCGGACTGAAACCGAACTCGACACCGCGCGGAGCGGTCAGCCGTTCGCGGTCACGCAAGCCCGAAGGCGCTCCGTAGCAAGAGCGCTCGCGAAGAGCGGGCAGAGCCAGCGCCGCCGATTCAGCGCATCATCTGCATGGACCCGCCAGGGCCGTTGCCTCCGTGCATCGCGCCGTCCGGCTCGGCGAACCCCGGGAGGTCAGCCGGGAAGAACGCCACGCCCAGCCCAAGCACGAGCAGCGACAAGGCCACGGCCCCCCGGGCTGCACTCGGCCACGGCAGCAGCCTCTCTGCCCCGATGAACGCCGCAATCAACGCCATCCACCCCAGGCTCATGACGCCCACGGCGAACAGCGCCACCATTAGCGCCCAGCAGCAGCCGACGCACCAGGCCCCGTACCGGATGCCCAAGTCGATCGCACCTGCCCGGCCTTCCCGCCAGCGCTCGGCGAGGACCGTCGTCGGGTTGCGGCACGCGGCCAAGCAGGCCTCCTTGGCTGGCGTCAGCTGGTAGGCGGCCGCGGCCACGATGACGCCCGCTGTGACGTACCGACCGGCCTCGTCCCAGGCCAGGAACAGCGGGTCGAGGGAACGGACGGCCTCGAACAGAGCGTAGGCGACGAGGCCCGCCGCGGTCCACACCAACAGGTAACCGCAGAGAAACAGGGCGGTTGCGTCAACCGGGGCTCCGTTGCCGCGAGCGACGGACTCCCCTCGAAGGCGGTCGTACGTCAGCACCGTCGGAGCCGCCGGCGGGAACATCATCGCCGCCATCATCACTACCCAGACGGTGATGTAGAAGCCGAGGCCCCCGAGCGCCATCCCAGGCATCGACTCCATGCTCCCCATCCGGTCGCCGGTGACCAGCCAGGCCACGACCGCGAGCGCCAGCAGCCCTCCGAGCAACGCGAGCTGATCCCGGCGATACGCGTGGACGGTCCGCAGCGAGGACACGCCGTTCAGTCCGGGTACTCGTCCTTGCGCCACGAGCGCGGCTCCTCGGGCCCGGGCTTCGGGGTCCGCTCGAGCAGCATGCCGAAGTGGGGCTGAACGAACGGATCGGGCGCCATCACGGTGTACGTGTGATAGATGGTCCCGTTCTCGCGCGCGAACGCGATGTAGCCCGGGCCCTCGCGCAGGCCGTCCTTGAGCTCCGCCCCGATCTGCTCGCCCCATTCCCGAAGCCACTCGGGCGGGTTGTCGACCATCTCCTTCACCTCGGGGATCTCGTTCGCCTGCTCCTCGGTCATCGCGAGCCCGAAGTCCCAAGGGAAGTCGGTGTCGTAGGTCGAGACATACGGGAACTGCCAGCCCATCCGCTGCTTGTAGGCGGCGAGCCGATCGATCGGCGCGCGCGAGAAGCAGAGGAACGTCACGTCCCGCTTGTTCATGTGGATCAGCCCACCGGAGAACTCATCGCCGAGGCTCGTGCATCCGGGGCACGCACCGAGCGAGTAGTCGGGCCCGTACATGATGTTGTAGGCGAGGAGCTGCGAACGGCCGTCGAAGAGCTCGGCCAAGGACTTCTTCCCGTCCTCGGTGTCGAACACGTACTCCTTCTCGACCGGGACCCAAGGGAGCTCGACCCGCTTCCTCTTGATCTCCTCATTCAGATCGGCGTGCTGGGCCTCGAGCTTCGCCAGCTCGTCGCGTGCTGCCTGCCATTCGTCACGGGTTCCCACCTTGTGCTCGGGCATTGTCATCTCCTCGGTTGTGCTTACGTCACGCACGGGCGACCTGATGGACGGTACCCGCGTCCACCAATGAAGACCCGCGGCGACGGTGAAAATCATCGCTACAGCACTCGGAGGACGAAGAGGAGCTGAAGCTTCAGGCCACCAGGCGGTGTTCCTGCTTAGCGACGGCGGCGGTGGCTCCCGCGAGTTCACGGGGGTTTGGGCACCGAATGGGTACCCAGCTGGTCTACCCGGTGGTGGGCGGGTTCGAGGGTCCTCACGATTCTGAGTCGTGCACTGGCGCAGTGGACCCCGATGCCGCCCTGCGGCGCGAGCGCACCAAAGGGCTCGTACGCGTCTCCCGGGCGTCGGTGGGCTGGCTGCGGCGCACCGCCGGCGCCTCCTCCTTGGGCCGCTCGCGCCAGAACGGGTCCCGCTTGAAAATCCAATCGAAATCGCTGGGCATTGCTCAAATCCCCCTCGGTCTCTTGGGGTTCAGCGCGGGTTCGCGAGGGCGCTAAGGAGCCGTCGGCGTTCCTCGCGATCGAGCTGGTTGACGTATGCCTGGATGCCCTCGCGGTGCGCCGCGTCCAGCTTGGCGACGAGTTCTTGCCCCTGCTGGCTGAGCGAGTATTGACGCCGTTCCTCACGGAGGTAGCCGCGACCCCGGAGCCTGTGGACGGCGGGGTAGGCGACGTCGAGCGGGAAGCCGGCGAGGTCGCCCAGCTCGCTCACCGCAGCCGGGCCGTCGTCCATCTTCACTGCGAGTGCGAGCAACAGGCGCAGATCCTGGAACGAGAGTTCGGACTGCTCCGCCCACGTCGCTATCTGTTGCCAGCCGACGAGGTCCATCAGACGCAGCCGCGTGGCGAGCGCCTCCACGAGCGGATCGGTCGAAGTCGCGGGTGTGATCATCTCATCCTTTCGTGCGGTATCGGGCCGGCCTCCTAGGCGCCGTGAAGCGCCTCGCGCAGGACGGCGATGGCCTGCGCGACGGCGGCCCGTGTCGCGTGCGTGCCGCTGAGGGGATTGAGCATCATGAAGTCGTGGGTGATGCCGTCGTAGCGGACAGTCGTGACGGGGACGCCTGCCGCCCGGAGGTGCGCTGCGTACGCCTCGCCCTCGTCGCGCAGCACGTCGGCCTCGTCGACGATCACGAACGCCGGCGGCAGTCCTTCGAGCTGCTCGTCGGATGCGCGCAGCGGGGAGGCGAATGGCTCTGAGCGCCGCTCGAGGTCGGGCAGGTAGGCGTCCCAGAACCACGCCATCGCCTTCGCGGTCAGGAAGTAGCCCTCCGCGAACTGCTCGTAGGAGCCGGTGTCCATGGCGGCGTCGGTGACCGGCGTAGTACATCGACTCGCGCAGGTCGGCGCTGCGCCTGCGCGACGGCGCCCGTGTCGCGTGCGTGCCGCTGCGGGATCGAGCATCATGAAGTCGTGGGTGATGCCGTCGTAGCGGACAGTCGTGACGGGGACGCCTGCGGCCCGGAGGTGCGCTGCGTACGCCTCGCCCTCGTCGCGCAGCACGTCGGCCTCGTCGACGATCACGAACGCCGGCGGCAGTCCCTCGAGCTGCTCGTCGGATGCGCGCAGCGGGGAGGCGAATGGCTCTGAGCGCCGCTCGAGGTCGGGCAGGTAGGCGTCCCAGAACCACGCCATCGCCTTCGCGGTCAGGAAGTAGCCCTCCGCGAACTGCTCGTAGGAGCCGGTGTCCATGGCGGCGTCGGTGACCGGGTAGTACATCGACTGCTGGACGAAGCGCAGGTCGCCGCGCTCGTTCGCCATGAGCGCCAGCGCGGCGGTCATGCCGCCGCCGACCGAGTCGCCGGCGACCGCGATGCGCTCGGGGTCGAGCTTGTTGGCGGCCCCTTCGCGGACGATCCACTGGGCCGTCGCGTATCCCTGCTCGATCGCGACGGGGCAGGCTACCTGGCCGACTGGCTGAGCCAGTCCTCGAAGCGGGTCGGGGCGATGCGTGCGTCGTCGCTAGGCGTGAGGGACCGGTCGTCCAGCTCGGCGCCGAAGTAGCGGGCGTGAACGTCGGCGGTCACCTGTCGCGGGTCGTCTCTCGCGCTTAAGAAGCGCTGGGCGAGCTCGTCGAGGCGGAAGGCCTCGGGGCCGGCCAGCTCGACCGTGTCGTTCAGTGGGGCGCCGACCGCGAGATCGGCCAGAGTGTCGACGACGTCGTCGGCCGCTTCGGGCTGAATGAGGGCCGGCGACAGCCGAACGGTGTTGCCGTCAGTGCTCGAATCGGCGATGCGGCCGATGAACTCGAAGAACTGCGTTGCACGCATGATCGTGTAGGGGATCGGTCCGGCCTTCACCATCTCCTCCTGCGCGACTTTCGCGCGGAGGTAGCCGCTGTCGGGAAGCCGGTCGGAACCGACGACCGACAGCGTCACGTGGTGCCCTACCCCGGCGGCCGCTTCCGCGGAGAGCAGGTTGCGAGATGACGTCCGGAAGAAGTCGAGTACGGCCGCGTCCTCCCAGGCGGGTGCGTTCGCCACGTCGACAAGGACCTGGGTGCCCTCCAGCGCTTCGGCGAGTCCCTCCCCGGTGATGATGTCGACGCCCGATTCGGGTGACGCCGCCAGCGGGTCATGGCCCTCCGCGCGGAGCTTGCTGACGAGCTTCGACCCGATCAGGCCGCTCCCGCCGATGACAACTATCTTCATCGCGTGCCTTTCGCTTGTGTGTTCAGTGGAGGGCGAGGGAGGCGGTAGGCCTCCGCGAGGGCTTCGGACAGGGCGTGCGCGCCGAGCACCACGCCGTCGGGGCTCGGCGCGATTCGCAGGGTGAAGTCGCCGTCCTCAACGCTTCGCGCTGCGGTCGCTCGCGCAGCGTACCTGGTGGACGTCATGCGTAAGCACGCACGTCGAGGGGCGCGCGGAAACGTGAGGGGGCGCGCACGCGCGGCCTGACCGGTCCCGGCCGGCGGGACCGGACTACGACCAGTGGCGAAGTACCAGCAGCGAGGCCACGTATGCGGCGCCGCCCACCGCCATGATCTGCGTGTAGGGGCTTGGGTCGTCCCCGCGTGCGAGCTGGAAGACGATGGCCCCGGTGAGCACGATCGTCAGCACGGTGCCCACAGCTGCCATGGCGCGGGTGTTGATCATCGCGTCCCGCTCATCCTCCCCGTCGCCGCGCGCAAGGCGGACTGCCTCGAAGCGCCCACCAAACGCCAGGAGCGCACCGAGGACGGCCAGGACCGCGAACCAGACGAGCCCCTCGGCGAGGTCTCCGTTCGTCGCCTCGGCCGCCAGGATCACGGCTCCAAGTCCCACGGGGACGAGCGAGAAGAGCCAGCGGCTCGTGTCAATGGGTGCTGTCATCGAACATCTCCTCTACTGATTCGCCAAAGAACCGGGCCAGCGCAATCGCCAGGGGCAGCGAGGGCGTGTAGCGCTCGGTCTCAATGGCGTTGATCGTCTGCCGTGAGACCCCCATCGCTTCTCCGAGTTCCCGTTGAGTTAGGCCGCGCTGGCGCGCGCGGAGGCGGCGAGCCGGCGCCCTACGCGGCCGCGTTGGCCGGAGTCAGGGTCCTGCTGTGGTAGCCGAACCCGGAGAGGTCCATAACGGGCCTGATCTCGATCGCACCGGAGCGCATTGGGACCTTGTCGGCCCACATCCGGGCCTCGGCCAGGTCCCGGCATTCGAGCACGCAGAACCCACCCAGCTGCTCCTTCGTGTCGGCGAACGGCCCGTCGGTCACGACGGGGTCCTGATCCTCGCGCAGGTGGATGGTCGTCGCCGCCGGCTCGAGCGGCTCGCATGCGATCAGCGCGCCCGCCTCGCTCGCCTCGTTGTCGAAGCCGCTCCAGGCTTCCATCGCCTGCCGCATCTCCTCCGGGGATGCATCCTCCATGCCGCCTTGCTCGACCACGAACGTCAGCAGGTACTTCATAGCCTCTCCCTTGGTACCGAGCGGCGCCCCTCGCCGCTTCACCCTAACGACGAACGGCAGGCGTCGGGATCGACAGCGGCGAGGGGAGACACCTAGCGCCAGGCGGTCCAACTCAGGCCGCCTGCGCCAGTCGACCGAGCTGCGCCTCGGCCTCGTCCGAGGCGATCTCGGGAACGTCGGCGAACACGACAGCGTGCCCGCTGTTGAGCTCCGCGACCACGCGGCCGACGGCGTCGTCGTCGAGCGCCAGCTTGCGGAGAAGCAGCCGGATCCCGCGATAGCCGGTGATCCGGGAATGCTCGACATCCGCCTTGTACGTGACGACCGTGACGCGCTCCACGTCGCCGAAGGAACCCTTTCGCCTTTGGCTGGGGGCGCCTGCGAAGCTGCCGGTGGCGAAGCTGCCGGCGTCGTCGCTGCGCCGGCGCGTGTGGCCCGCGAAGGTTCCGACGGGGGCGTCGGGGCCGACCGGACCTGCGAACCCGCCGACCGCCTCGCGCCGTACGTCGCGTAGCGGGCGGCTCATGAGCAGCCGCATCTCGCGCGGCGGCACGCTCGCGGCCCGCAGCGTCTCAACCGCCCGGCGGGCGGTGTCCTCGCTCGTATAGGCCTTGGTGAATGTAGCCATGACTCTGCTCCTTTGGAATTGACTACCGAGGAGCATGCGCCCGCCGCGTTGCACGGTTCTTGCGCCGCGCTGACAGTCCTTGCCGTCGCGGCGTGGGGGCGGGAAGCTTGTGACGGTGGACTTTCGGATCCTCGGGCCTGTCGAGATGCGCGCCCAGGGTCGGCCGCTCCCCGTGGCAGGCGGCCGGCAGCGGGCGCTGCTCGCGCTGCTCCTGCTGCGCGACGGGGAGCCGGTTTCGCGTGACCGCCTGATCGAGGACCTGTGGGGCGAGCGGCCGCCTGCTGCGGCGGTGAACTCGATTCACGCGCTCATCTCGCGCTTACGGCGCGCGCTGGGCGGCGAGGCCGCCCGACTGGTCAGCGGCGCCGCCGGCTACCGGCTGCGAGTCGAGCCCGACGAGCTCGACCTCGCGCGCTTCGAGCGCCTCTGCGAGGACGGTCGGCGTGCGCTCGCGGCCGGCCGTCCCGAGCGGGCGGCGGCGCGACTGCGTGCGGCGCTCGAGGAGTGGCGCGGTCCGGCGTTGGCCGATGTGGCGCTCGAGCTTTTCGCGTCACCCGAGATCGCCCGGCTGGAGGACCTGCGCGCGGCCGCGGTGGAAGACCGGGTGGAGGCGGACCTCGCGTTGGGGCGCGGCGCGGAGCTCGTGGGCGAGCTGGAGGCGCTCGTCGCGGGCGAGCCGCTGCGGGAGCGACTCCGCGCGCAGCTGATGCTGGCCCTGTATCGCAGCGGGCGCCAGGGCGACGCGCTCGATGTCTACCGGGACGCGGTTCGGACGCTCGACGCGGAGCTCGGTCTGCCTCCCGGACCCGAGCTCGAACGGCTACAGCAGGCCATCCTCGCCCACGATCCCGCCTTGCTGCGAAGCGCCCCCGCACCGGGTGAGGCACAGCCCGAGCCGGAGCGCAGGCGCGCCACGGCGACGATCCTGTGCGCCGACCTGGCCGGCTCGGCGCGGATGCGCGCCCGGTTGGGCGACGAGGAAGCGGACAGCCGCCGGCGCGAGTACGGCGGCAGGCTGCGAGACGTTCTCACCGCGCATGGCGGCGCAGGCGTCAAGGGGCTCGGTGACGGCCTTCTTGCCACCTTCGAGGCAGCCGGCGCCGGACTCACCTGCGCAGTGGAGTTGCAGCGGGCCATCGACCGCCAGTCTCGCCGCGGCGCGCTCGGCTTGGAGCTGCGCATCGGCATCAGCGCGGGGGACGTGGCCTGGGAGTCCGAGGACTACTTCGGCACACCGGTGATCGAGGCGCAGCGCCTGTGCGCCGCGGCGGCGCCCGGTCACATCCTCGCCGCCGAATCCGTGCGCCTGCTCGCCGGGACAGGGAACGAGGCGTTATTCGACGACGCCGGCGAGCTGACCCTGCCGGGCCTCGTGCAGCCGGTGCGCGCCTGGACCGTCCCATGGGCGGCGCGGCGCACGGTGGCCGTGGCAGTCGCCGCGCCGCTGACAATCGACCGGGGCGCCGCCTTCGCGGGGCGGGAGACGGAGATCGCCGCACTGCGGGCGGCGTGGGACGACGCGGCCGGGGAACGGCGTCGCGGCGTCTTTATCAGCGGCGAGCCCGGCATCGGCAAGACGCGTCTGGCGGCCGAGATCGCGGAGCACGCTCGCGAGCAGGGAGGGGTCGCGCTGTACGGGCGCTGCGACGACGGCCTCTCCGCGCCGGCGCAGCCGTTCGCCGAGGCACTCGGCGCCTATGCCGCTGCCTGCCCCGTCGACGAGCTGAGGGTGCAGGTCGGCTCACGCGCGGGCGATCTCGTAGGGCTGCTGCCCGTGCTCGCCGAGCGGCTGCCCGGCATCCTCGAGTCAGCGCCCGCCGAGCCCGATATCGAGCGCCTGCGGACACTGGAGGCCGTCGCGGCGCTGCTGGAGGGCGCAGGGGAGGCGGCGCCCGTGCTGCTCGTGCTCGACGACCTGCACTGGGCCGACGATCTCTCACTCCTGCTGCTGCGCCACCTGCTGCGCGCCGACGCCCCCATGCGGCTGCTCGTAGTCGCCACCTACCGCGACACCGAGCCCAGTCGCTCCGCCCTGCTGGGCGAGGTCGTGACCGGTCTGGCGCGGCGGCCCGAGGTCGCCAGGCTGGACCTCGCACCGCTCAACGAGCCCGAGGTCGCCGCGATGCTGGCGCACTCCGGGCGCCGGGCGTCGCTTGCCGGACGCGTGCGCGAGGTCACCGATGGCAACCCGTTCTTCGTCCGTGAGGTGATCGCCGCGTTAGTCGAGGACGGCGACCCCGGTGCGGCCGCCACCCCGCGGGCGCGCGACCTGGTGCGCTGGCGCATCGCCCGGCTACCCAACGGCACGGCCGACGTCCTGGTCGCGGCCGCCGTCGCGGGCGCTGAATTCGACGCCGACGTCCTGGCTGATGCGATCGACCTCGGACTCGAGCCTACGCTCGACGCCTTGGAGGCCGCCGAGCGGGCGCGGCTCGTGCATCCCACGGGCATCCTCGATCGGTTCAGCTTTGCCCACGCACTTGTGCGCCAGACCCTCGTGGACGACCTGCCGGCCGCCCGGCGAGGGCGCCTCCACGCTCGGATCGCGCTCGCCCTCGAGGGTGCGGCGGACAGGCGGCTCGTCCCCGCCGGGGACCTGGCGACCCACTTCGCGGCGGCCGGCAGCCTGGTGGACGCGGCGAGGACCCAGCAATACGCGCGTCAGGCGGGGGACGATGCGGTCGCGCGGCTGGCGTTCGACGTAGCGGCCCAGCAGTACGAGCGTGCTCTGCGCGCGCACGGGCAGATGCCGGGCGCGCCGGAGGCCCGTCGGCTCGACCTCGAGCTCGCCCGCGGCCGCGCGCTGACCCTCGCTGGCGACGAGCGCGCCGACCCCGTCTTGCTCGAGGCCGCGGCGGCCGCGGAAGCCGCCGGCGACGGCCCGCGCATGGCCGAGGCGCTGCTGACGATCCGCCTCGACTACGCCGACTTCCTCGAGGAGGACACCGAGATGGTCACCCTCCTGCGCCGTGCACTGGCCCTGCTGCCGCCCGGCGACAGCCCTATCAGGGCCCGCCTGGAGGGGTCTCTTGCCCAAGAGGCGTTCTCCAGCGTGCCCGACCGCGAGCGCCGGGCGATGGTCGGCCGCGCCCTCGCCATGGCGCGCCGTGTCCGAGACCGCACGGCGCTCGCCTCCGTCCTCACGTCGCACTCCTGGATCGTGGCCGGCCCCGAGAGCCTCTCTGAGCGCCTTGCGATCGCCGACGAACTAGTGGCGGTGGGCCGCGAGGGGCGCCTGCCCTACGCCGAGTGCGACGGGCAGCAGGCGCGGTTCCTCGCGCTCGTCGAGGCCGGCGACATCGAGGCCGCCGACCTCGCGAACGCGGCGGCGCACGCGGCGGCTCGGACCCTGAAGTCGCGCTGGACCGTCGCCTTCCTGGACGCGGCCCGAGCGCTGCTTGCCGGTCGAATGGCCGACGCGGAAGCCGCAGCCAAGCGCAGCTTCGAGGCGGCGCGGGAGACGACGGCCCCGCCGTCGCTCGCGGAGTCCGCGTTCGTCAGGCTGATGTCGTGCATCCGGCTGGTCCAGGGGCGCTTGACCGAGCACGAGCAGGCCCGGAGCGCGATGGCGGAGCCGGTCACCAACCTCCCGCCCACGTTCTTCGTCGCCTGGGCGCACGCGGCCCGCGAGCGCGACGATCGGGACGGCGCCCGCGAGGCGTTCGAACAAGCGGTCGCGCAGGGCCTGCTCGACCTGCCCCGCAGCCCGACCTGGACGATGTCCCTGACCTGGGCCGCAGACATCTGCGCCTGGCTCGAGGATCGTCCGCGGGCGGCGCGCCTGTATGAGCTGCTGGCCCCGTTTCCAGACGTCGTCACATGGCAGTACGGCCCAGTCGGCCGGCCAGTCGGCGGCCTCGCGATGACCCTCGGACGCCCGGACGAAGCCGAGCAACTCCTGCGCAACGCGGTGGCGCTCTGCGAGCGCATCGACGCCCAAGCGTTTCTGGCCATGGCCCGCCGCGACCTCGCCAAGCTGCTGCTCCCGACCGCCGAGGGCCGCGTGCTTGTCGATCAGGTCCGCGCCGCCGCAGACACACTCGGCATGCCGAGCCTCCGGCGATGATCACACCGGAATGCTGGCCCGGACGGTCGTGCCTCGCCCCGGACGGGAATCCACCTGGAGCCCGCCGTCGAGCGCGGACACGCGGTCGATCAGCCCGCGCAGGCCGGAGCCCTTCGTCAGGTCGGCGCCACCGACACCGTCATCCGAGACCTCGACCACGACCGCTCCGTCCTCCCGTGTCACGTTGACGCTCGCGTGGCTCGCCTCGGAGTACTTGGCCACGTTGGTGAGCGCCTCGGCCACGACAAAGTACGCGGCCGACTCGACGCGCTGCGGCAGGCGCTCCCCGACGGTCGCGTCGATCTGGACGGGCAGCGGCGCGCGGCTGGCCAGTCCCTCGATCGCGGCGTCGAGGCCGCGTTCCGACAGCACCGAGGGATGCAGGCCGCGGGCGAGCTCCCGCAGCTCCTCGAGCGCGTGATCGAGCTCGGCGCCCGCAGCCTCGAGCTCCCCCGCGGCGTGGGGATCGCCGTCGAGCTGCGAGCGCATGACCCGGAGGCGCAGCGCCAGCGACACGAGGCGCTGCTGTGCTCCGTCATGGAGGTCGCGCTCCAAGCGGCGGCGGGCGGCGTCGCCCGATTCGACGATGCGTGCGCGGGAGGCGCTCAGCTCGTCGACCTTCGCTCGCAGGTCCGCCGCGAGACGCTCGTTCTCGAGCGCCAACGTAGCCGCCGAGCCCACGGCGCGAACGAGCTCGCGCTCATCCTCCCGTGACGCGTCGTGGATCATCACCGCGGCAGGATTCGCGCCTGACTCGAGCGGGGTGACCACCCGGTCCGACTCCCCGGCGAGAGGCTCGACCGGCCTGCCGGCGTCGTCGACGTACTCGCGCTGATCGGGAAGCCAGTAGGCGAACTCGAGCGAGGTGCCGCTGAGTGCATCGGTGAGCGCGTGGCAGATGCCGCCCCGTCGCACCCTCGGGTCTCCGAGCCGGGCGACCACCTCGCTCACCGCCGTGGCGCCGGCGACGCGGGTCCTCAGAAGCCCGGCGAGAAAGGCGAAAGGCACGGTGGCCAGGACCACGATGCGGGCCTCCTCCAAACCCTCCACAAATCCCTGGTCGAGCTCGGCGAGCGTCGCGGCATACCAGGCCCCGAGCAGCGCCATCACCAGGCCACCGGTCACAAGCACCGGGGCGAGGGCCCGCCGCTGAGAGCCGTCCGCAGCCTCCCAGCGGCGGACGAGGATCAGCGCGAGGCCGGCGAGCAGCAGCAGGCCGAGCACGAAGCGAAAGCGTGTGACATTGGCCGAGGCGTCAGGGTCGCCCGCGACCAGCAGCGGATTCTCCGGCAGCCCTGCACGACCGGTGTCGATGAACAGCACGACCTGGAGCGGATGCACCAGGGCGGCGCTCAGGTAGCTCGTCACGACCAGCAAGTGCTCGACTCGACCTTGGAGCGTCCCGCTCGGGAACGCGAGCAGAAGGTGATAGAGCAGGGCCCACTGGAGGGCGATGAACAGCAGGCCGGTTATGAAGACCCATGGCTCCGTGGAGACCCGGAGGCCTGCGAGGCACGCGCTGAAGCCGACGGCGGTCATCAACGCGCCGACGCGGTTCTCCGGGCGCCGCAGCCAGGCGAAGATGCCCGCGCCGATGAACGCCCAGCCGGTCAACGGCCCGAAGACGGCGATCAGCTCTCGCTGGTGACCGCCCTCGTTCGCCAGCGCGAGCGCGAGCGGCAAGGCCCCGACCACGAACCCCACCGCCCCCAGCCCGATCAGGGCTCGCCTGAGGCTCCTCATGCTGCACAGACGTGGTCGAGGACGCCCATCCAGACATTGTCGCGCGCTCAGGCCCCGCGCACCGGCGGGCTCGCAGCTGGCTACCCGGCTACGCCGCCACGTGCGGCTCGATGAGCCCGACGGCCACCAGCCGATGGTGACAAAGGTCCACGAGGTGCTCGCGCGTGGCGGGCGGGAGGGCGTCGCCCCAGGCCTCGGTGGCGTCCTCGGCGCGCGCGAGCAGATCATCGAGGAGCTCTCGGGAGGGTTGGGCCTCGACCAGACAGCGCAGGCCGAAGCCGATGTGCCAGCGCTCGTCGAGCTCGACACGCCCTACGCCCTCGCTCACCCCGGGCAGGGCGCCGTCGGCCAGGTACTGGCGCAGCGCGTGATGCGCGGCGTCGAAGACGATCCCCTCGAGCACCATGTGGTAGAGGGCGACGCCGTCGCCCAACCCGGTGCGGCCCGCCGCGAGCTCCGCGGACATGGCCGGCAGCCGCACCTCGAAGAGCTCGAGCAGCGCGGGTGGGACGTGGGGCCGGGCCGCTTCGCGCCGCTCGGCCGGGGTGGCTCCGGGCAGTCCGAGCACCTCGGCAGCGATGCGGTCGAAGAACTGCGCGTGGCGATCCTCGTCGCGGCGCTGCAGGAAGAAGACCCAGGCCATCAGGCTCTCCTGTGAGGCCAAAGTCGCGTTCCTGGCCACGTCGGCGAACGGCGTGATGTGCTCGGAGACCGCGTTCTCGGCCACACAGAAGCCGGCGAAGAGAGTCATGAGGTGGCGGCGACGCTCATCCGGGAGCTCCGGCCAAGCGCGCGCGTCAGGGGCGAGGTCGATGGCCGCCGGATCCCACTGCAAACGGGCCACGAGCTTGGAGAAGAACTTGGGCCAGAACCCGCGCCTCGGGAGCACGAAGTGCCCGCCCCACGTGCGTTCCCAGAACACCTTGTCAGCCATAGGGTCGAAAAGAGTATCCACCCACGGCCCACTCGATATCGTTGCTCGCGCCAATGTTGGAGCGAAGCATGCTTCTCGGCGGGGATGTTCAGGCGCGCCGGCCCTCGACCCACGTGAGCCTCTCGCGCGTCGGCGTAACGGGCGTCGAGAAGGTCATCCGCGTTCGGTCGAACGGAGCCGAGCAGCTGTTCTACGCGGAGCTCGAGTGTTTCGTCGATCTCGGACCGGAGCAGAAGGGCGCGCACATGTCACGCTTCGAGGAGATCGTCAACGAGGCGATCGACGAGGTGATCCTCGGGGAGGCCGCCTTCAGGGCTGAGACGCTCGCCTCGCACATCGCGGAGCGCGTCCGCGACCGCCAGGACGGTCGCCGTGCCGAGGTGACGATCGCGGCGCGCTACCCCGAGCACAAGCGCGCCCCGGTCTCCGGCCTGCGGACCCAGGAGATCTACACGCTGTTGGGGTCGGCTGTGGCATCAGCGCGCGGCACCCGGCGGCTCGTCGGGGTCGAGGCCCAGGGCATGACCGCCTGCCCGTGCGCCCAGGAGCTCGTGATGGACCGCTCGCAGGAGCGGTTGCGGGAGGACGGCTTCACCGACGACGAGATAGCCCGCGTCTTCGAGGCCGTGCCCGTCGCCACGCACAACCAGCGCGGCATAGGCACGCTCCACATCGGCTGCCCCGAGGCCTGCGAGGAGGCGCTCGATGCCGAGGCCCTG
>CAWGDF010000011.1:0-644120 GCA_963821275.1 uncultured Thermoleophilaceae bacterium | reverse complement strand
CCTCTCTCGCCCTCGAGGGCAGAATGCGTCTGTGGCGCAGCAGGTCGCTCTGAAGTCCCGAGAAGAAGCAGACGTCCCGCAGCTGTACGACCGGCAACGGCTCACCAACGAACCCCCCCCTCCCTACCCCTCGGGTCGGAGCCGCTGGCGTCACGCACGGCGGATTCCGCCCTCCATTGGCCGCGAGAGCCCGGCCGGGACTGGGGCTCACGATCGAAGGTCACGCCCCAGCGACACGTCCCTCATCGCTGTAGACGACGAGACCGTAGACGACCCACACGCAGAGAGCGGAGATGGCAAGCGACCACCACGGGTAGGCGCCTCCGATCGCCAGCAGGTTCGCGATCGCGCCCAGGCTGCCGGCGATGATCCCGATGACCCGCCCGTATGTGTTGCCGGCAAAGAGCGAGAAGCCTCCGGTCAGTTGGATTACGCCGAGGATGATCAGCACCCATCCGAGGGTGTTGAGGTTGGTGAAAATGAACCTCTGGTCGTTCACGAAGATGTTCGCACTGTCCAGCGCTCCGATCCCGTAAATGATGTTGAGCGTGCCCACAATCAAGAGCACGATCGCTGCGAACAGGACCCGTCCGGCACCTCTCATCTTTCGCTCCTTTCTCTGTACGTCCGATTACGGCCGCTCGGCGACCGCGGTGGCGACGCCAAGGGCCTGCGCGATTGAGCTTCCGGCGCTCGCGACGCGGGCGCTCCCGACCACCGGGGCGATCGCGATCAGCACACCCTGAACCTGCTCGACGCTCAATCCGATCTCCGACGCCGCGTCGATGTTCACGAGATAGGAGGCCGGCGGAGCGCCGGTGGACGCCAAGGCGGCGATCCGTACCAGCATGAAGGTCTCGTCGTCGAGGCCTGAGCGCTCCGGGATCCCTTCATTCATCTTCACGAGGGCGTCGAGGACGGGTGTATTTACTTCGGCCATGGGTTGCTCCTCCGAATACACGTGGTTGGCGTCGCGGCCGACTGCCGTTCGGGTCGGCCGACAGTGCCTGGTGTCGCTCAGCTTTGACCCAGCAGCCTTGCCTTCTCGCGCTCGAACTCCTCGTCCGTAAGCACGTTCTGCTCGTGAAGCTCGCCCAACTGCTTGAGCTCCTCCATTGCCTCGGGGGTCAGTCCGCCGGCCGCGGCCGGCCGGTCGGCATGGCCGGGGTCAGCGGGCGCAGCCTGCTGAGCAGCTGCCGCTTCCTCCTGCTGCTGCGCTTCCTTTGCGTCTCTGTGCTTCTTGGCCGCAAAGGCGGCTCCTCCGATTGCGGCGGCGCGTCGCCTGCGCTGGCGCCTGTCTCGTCCCATCTTCAATCCTCCTTGACTCGATTGCCCTCTTGGGCCCGCTCCACCGCCTGAGGTCCCGTACCGAATTCACCCGCTGGATGCAGTGGGATGCAACGACGCGCAGGTTTGGGAGAGCCTGGCGCCGCCGGCGCCACTCGGCGCACGTCATGCGCTCGGGCTCCACCACGTAGAGCGGCGATGGACCCGTACCGTCCCCAATGGCGGCGCCGGAGGGACCGTGCCGGTGGTGGCGACCGCCCTGCCCGACCGGGGGGCCACCAGACTGGTGACAGACGGTGGTGGAATAGGAGCGGGTCATGCGCGTGCCTCCGTCGAGATTGACGCTCGCCAGGGGTTTGGTCATCACCCAGATGGGACGATCTCGGCCGATTTCGGCGTTCCCGGCGACTTCGGAAGCTGGGTTGTGTCCCTCACGGAAAGAGAGGTCGGAGGCAGGAGAAGCCCGGTGGCTGCCGCTATCGCGGCTCTGAGATCGCGGAGACGCCTCGCGAACAGGAAATCCATCCCGAGCAAGCATCGCGTTGCATGGAATGTCACGAAGGAACCTCAAAGACATCAGGAAGCCCGGCGACGCCAACGTTGCAGGTGGATCGATGCGACGCACTTCACCGTTGCCGGCAACCAGGTCACGTCGATGCTCTCGTGCCCAATGCTTCGTCGAACCTGCAACGGCCGGACTGCGCCCGCGTCCCGCGCAGCCGGTGGTCGAGACAGAGGAACGCCGTGTCAACGATCACGGCCAGAGGCGGCTCACGCGGACCGAAATCACCCAGCGTGGGTGATGCCTGAGCATTCGTGGTCAGGCAGCGTGGTGCAGTGAATGGAGTGGTCCCTCGCCATCGTGGCGCTCACGCTGCTAGCCGTCGCGGCGATTTCGCAGCGGCTGTCGGGGACGCCGTTACGCCGGCGATGGTGTTCGTCGCCGTCGGGCTGTTGGTGGGACCCGGAGGTGCTGGACGGGATCGCTCTCGAGAGTTCGGGCGCGACCGTGCGGGCGCTGGCGGAGGCGACGCTGGCGCTGGTGCTGTTCTGCGACGCCTCGCGCATCGATCTACGCCTACTTCGCCGCGAGGTCGGTGTGCCGCTGCGCCTGCTCGGGATCGGGCTCCCGCTCACGATCGCGCTGGGTGCCCTTGCGGCGGCCGTCGTCTTCGACCGGCTGAGCGTCGAGGAGGCAGCGATCCTGGCGATCGTGTTGGCGCCCACCGACGCCGCGCTGGGGCAGGCGGTCGTCACCGAGCCGCGCGTCCCCGGGAGGATCCGCCAGGGGCTCAACGTCGAGAGCGGGCTCAACGACGGCATCTGCGTCCCGCTGCTGTTCGCGGCGGTGGCGGTCGCCGACGTGAAGTCGGAGATCTCGGAGGGCCGCAGCGCCGCGACGCTGCTGCTCGAGGAGATCGGCTTCGGCGTCGTCGGCGGGGTGGTAGGGGGGCTCGTGGTCGCGGCGATCGTCATCCACGCCGGCCGCCGAGACCTGATCGCGGGCCCGTGGCGGCAGGTGATCCCAGGCGCCGGCGCGGCGCTTGCCTACGGCATGGCAAGCGCGCTCGGCGGATCGGGCTTCATCGCCGCGTTCGTCGCGGGGATGACCTTCCGGCTGGCGCTCGGGCGCGATCCCGAGGACCTCAACGAGCTCAGCGAGGAAGTGGGGAACGTTCTCAACGGCGTCACATTCCTCTTCTTCGGGGCGATTCTGCTCGGCCCCGCGCTCGGCGAGTTGAGCTGGGAGCTCGCCCTGTACGCGGTCCTCAGCCTCACGCTGGTGCGGATGCTGCCCGTCGCGATCGCGATGTTGGGGTCGCACGCCAGAGCGCCGACACTCGGCTTCCTCGGCTGGTTCGGCCCCCGCGGTCTGGCGTCGATCGTGTTCGCGGTGATCGTGATCGAGGAGTCGAACCTTCCGCACGAGCACCTGATCGTGCTCGCGATCTACCTGACCGTGGGACTCTCGGTCTTTGCCCACGGCCTCAGCGCGGCCCCGCTCGCCGGCCGCTACGCCCGCTGGTACGAGCAGCACCCGCGCGACAAGGCCCCGCCAATGGAGAGCGCTCCGACCAAGGCGACGCGAGCCCGCGGACCGGCGCATCAGCCGACCCAGGTCGGCTGAGCCGGCTCCCGGACTTACCATCTTGCCCGCGGCCAGTACCTCGCCCTGGTCGCGCCGACCAGGCGCCTTCGCCGGCCGGCACCGCCTGCTCGCTTGGCCGGGCGGTTCACATCCTCTTTACGCCTGACCGCCGCCGTGTGGGGACGATGGCCCCCGCCCATACTGAAGGAGCAACTGGGATGGACCCGGGACGCCTCGAGGGAATGCCACTTTTTGCCGACCTGAACGGGGACGAGCGCGCGGAAGTCGCGTCTCGTGTTCGCGAGGTGACTGTGGATGCCGGCGACACCCTCGCCCTCCAGGGCGACAACGCGTATGAGCTCTTCGTGATCGAGTCCGGCGAGGCTGAGGTGCAGCGCGACGGCGAGCCCATCGCGACCCTCGGCGAGGGAGACGTGTTCGGAGAGATCGGCGTTCTCGTCACAGGCACCCGCAGGGCGACGGTCATCGCGAACACGCCGATGCGCCTGGCCGCCATGTTCTCACGCGACTTCAAGCAGGTCGAGGACCGAATGCCGGCGGTAACCACGCGGCTCCGCGAGCTCATGCGCGAACGCGTGGCGCGGACCTCTTTGTAGCGCCCCGACCAGGATTCGAACCTGGGGCCGCCGAGGAGGCACCTGGCCCAGTGCTGAGCGCGCGGCTGTGTGAGAGAGTCGCCGGCGATGGGCTCGGGCGGTCGACGCTGGTGGATCCTCGCGGCGATGACCGGGACGCTCTCGATGATCCTGCTCGACCAGACCGTCGTCAGCGTCGCGCTGCCCACGATCCAGCGCGATCTCGACACTTCCCAGACGGAGCTCCAGTGGGTCGTGAACGCCTACCTGCTGTCGCTCGCAGCGCTCGTCGCGGTCGGCGGGCGGCTGGCCGACATGTTCAACCGCGTCGGCGTGTTGATCACCGGCATCGTGCTGTTCGTCTGCTCGTCGGCGGCCTGTGGCTTGGCCCAGTCCGAGACCTTCCTGATCGCGGCGCGCGCGCTCCAGGGGGTGGGCGCTGCGCTGATGCTCCCGCCCACCGGCGCAATCGTGATCAACACGTTCCCGCTGGCCGAGCGCGGCAAGGCGATGGGGGTCTACGCGGGGATCTCGATGATCTTCCTGTCGCTGGGGCCGCTCGTCGGCGGCCTGTTCACCGAGTACGTGAGCTGGCGCTGGGTCTTCTGGGTCAACGTGCCGCTGGGCGCCATCACGATCGCCCTGATCCGGCGTACTCGGCCGGAGGGGCGGGTGCCGCCCGGCCAGCGG
The DNA here is from genome assembly GCA_963821275.1 of uncultured Thermoleophilaceae bacterium. GTDB lineage: Bacteria > Actinomycetota > Thermoleophilia > Solirubrobacterales > Thermoleophilaceae > JACVRW01. The sequence goes on along the minus strand of CAWGDF010000011.1, from coordinate 639,458 downwards.
TTCGACGTGCCGGGCTTACTCACGCTGGTGCCCGGCCTCGTCGCCATCGTGCTGGCGCTGATGCAGAGCAACACCTGGGGCTGGGAGTCGCCGGCCACCATCCTGCTGCTCGCCGGCGGACTGCTCCTGTTGGGCGCCTTCGTCGCCTTGGAGACGCGCGTGCCCAGCCCCCTGGTTCAGCTGCGTCTGTTCCTGACCCGCAACTTCCGCGGCGACACGCTCGTTCTCTTCTGCATCCAGTTCGCCCTGACCGGGATCACGGTCTTCGGGGCGATCTACGCCCAAGACCTGCTCGGCTTCAGCCCGGTCGAGGCGGGCCTGGCGCTGCTCCCTCTCACGATTCCCGTGCTGATCGCCGCGCCGCTCGCGGGGCGCCTCTACGACCGCATCGGCCCACGCGTCCCAGTCACGGTCGGCATGCTCCTGGTCGGCGCGAGCCTGTTCTGGATCGCGGTCGAGCAACACGACTTCAGCTACGGATTGCTCGTGCCTGGCTACATCGTGGCGGGCGTCGGCATCGCGCTCGTGATGAGTCCCAGCAATACCGACGCCATGAACGCCGCCCCTTCGGACCTGCGCGGCCAGGCCTCCGGGGTGGTTCAGACCGTACGCCAAGTGGGGGGCACCGTAGGGCTCGCCGTCGTGGGGACGATCGTGGCGAACGTCCAGCACGACCGCCTGAACGATTTCCTGCTCGGCATCGGCGAGCCGGCGAATCAGGTGTCGAAGCTGGAGGGCGTCCTCGCTCAGGAGACCGAGACCAAGCAGTCGGTGGCGGCCGGGATCCCGCAGGCCAAACAGGAGCAGCTTCTCGACGGCGCGCGCGACGCGATCACCGACGGAATCTCGGTTGCATACTGGGTCTGCGGCGGGGTGATGGTGGCGGCGGCGATCGCCGCCTGGACGATCCTCCGACGGGCCGAGTACACGGACGAGGGCGCACTGGCACATCCGGTGGCGCCCCACCCGCCCGCGCTCAAGCAGCTCGCGGGCCGCTCGTAGAATGCGGCGTCTTCGATCATCGTGATCCCCGAATATGGCGAGGCGCAGGAGACCCCTCGACCGGGATCGCTAGATGACTGATTCCGCGACCTCGCGCACGCGGGTGGCGCCCTGCTTGGCGCGCCGCCTTCGGCGCCTGCGGCGGGGAAACGGGCGGGGTAGGGAGGGGTTCCGCACGAAACGTCCAATAGTTGGACGCAACGTCAGGAACCCCCCCTCGCCCGGCTCGGTCCCGGTGCGCCCCCGCGCACACGCGGCCGCGGAATCAATCAGCTAGCCCGCGAGGCTGTTGGCCGTGATGGCGATGAAGAACACGATCACGATCTCGCTGATGACCCATGAGTTCGCTTTCATCCAGTCGCGCGCCTTCGGCAGGAAGGTCTGCGCTCGCTACCGAACGCGAGAATCAGGAGCGACGGCAGCCCGAGGAATAGCAGCGTGAGCAGCACGAAGGGCAGGTAGTGCCACCACGGATCGCCGTGGTTTGAGAGATAGGAGCCGACGGCCCACGAGGTGAGGATGTCGGTCGGGAACACGCCCAGAAGCAGGAAGCCGAGTCTGAACGAGAACCTGGGCTGCGCGGTCTGCAGTTTGCCCATCCATTTCGGTGGCTCGGCCGTCTTGCGCGTGAGGAAGGCGTGCAGGGCGGCGGCGACGAGCAGCACCAGGACAACGATGTCGAGTGTGTCGTGAGACGCGCCGGCGTTCAGGGCGCCGCGGCCGACGACGTAGGCGAGCGTCACGATCGCGGTGATGGAGAGGGCCGCACCGGCGACGTACGCGGCCGAGTTGCGACGCCAGTTCTCGCTCGTCGCAAGGAAGATCGCGCTGAGGACCTGCGGACCGGCGATCATCACGAACGCCATAGGGAGGACCTTCACGATGTTCACGATCAACCCGCCTTCCGAGATAGATCCGCTGTCGGCGTGGGGGACCTTAGAGCCAGGCCGTGAGCTTAGGATTCTGTCGGATGACCCTTCGGCCCGATACGCCGAACGATGGGTCGACAGGCGCGGGCACCTCCGATCAGGTCGGAGAGGACTTCGTCGGAGGCGAGGCGCGCTGGCCGATGGCGGGCGCTGTGGTCGCGGCGATCGTACTCACCGTCCTCTTGCCGGACGCCGTGCGGGCCGGCCCGAACTGGGCGCTCCCGCTCATCGAAGGCGCGCTGCTCGTGGCGGTGATCGCGGGCGATCCCGGCAAGATCGACCGTCGCTCGCACCTGCTCCGGGCGCTTTCCATTGTGCTTGTGTCCGTCCTCGTCTTGGGCGCGCTGTGGTCGACGGTGCAGCTGGTCGACGACCTCATCCACGGTGGCGTCGAGACGAACTCGGCGAGCGATCTCCTCGAGGCCGGCTCCCTGGTGTGGCTATCGAACAACATCGCGTTCGCGCTGCTCTATTGGGAGCTGGACGGTGGCGGCGCGGCGGCGCGCGCCCACCACGCTCCAGTTCACCCCGACCTCGCGTTCCCGCAACACCTGAACCCGGAAACCGCACCACGGGGCTGGCAACCTCGCTTCATCGACTACCTGTATCTGGCCTTCACCAACGCGACGGCCTTCAGCCCCACCGACGTCATGCCGCTCGTGCCGTGGGCCAAGATCACCATGACGGTCCAGGCGGTCATCTCGATCGCGATCCTCGGGCTCGTCATCGCACGGGCCGTGAACGTCTTCACGTAGCCGTCGCCTGCCCCTTGGCTGTCGAAGCGGCGCTGCGGGCCTGCGCTCACCGGGGCGAGGAAATGCGCTCGAGGTGGTAGCGGGTCAGCTCGTTCGTGGCGTGCAGGAAGTCGGTAATGAGATCGAGCTGGTCGCCCGTGAAACGGCGGGCGAGCTCAGCCTGCCACTCGGCGGCCACCGGGCGCCAGATGTCGTCCGCGCGGGCATAGAAGTGGTCGGTGACCTCTATGTCGACCCGGCGGCGGTCCGCGGGATCAGGCACTCGGCGGGCGTACCCGGCGCGCTCGAGCCGGTCAACGACGCCGGTGACGGCGCCAGTCGTGAGGCCTGCCTCCGCCGCCAGGGCGCCGGCGGTGACACCGCCGCGGTTCTCGACGATGTTCAGGCAGTGGAGGTCGGTGAGGTTGACGCCGAGCGCCTCGGCTGCGCGGTTGTCGAAGGCGCGGTCGAGGTTGCCGCTTGTGCGGAACGCGGAGATCAGCGCGGCGATCTTGTCCGCCTTGAGGGAACTTCTTGGCAACTAAGTCTCTCAGACGCTAAACTACTTTCACTCTAAGAGTCTACACTGAAAGGAGCGCACGTGAGCAAGCCAACCGAGGGTTCCGAGTTGCGACCGTTCAAGGCTGAGCTGCCGCAAGCCGACCTCGACGACCTCCAGGCACGCTTGTCCCAGGTGCGCTGGCCCGACGAGCTGCCCGGTGCGGCGGGGCGCTACGGAGTTCCGCTCGAGTATGTCCGCGAGCTGGTTGAGCACTGGCGGACGGCGTTCGACTGGCGCCACCAGGAGACCAGGCTCAACGCGCATCCCCAGTTCGCGACGACGATCGACGGCCAGTCGCTGCACTTCATCCACGTCCGCTCGCCCGAGCCCGACGCGCTGGCGCTGATCTGCACACACGGCTGGCCGATGTCCGTCTTCGAGTATCTCGACCTGATCGGGCCGTTAAGCGACCCGCGGGCCTACGACGGCGATCCAACGGACGCCTTCCACCTGGTCATCCCGTCCCTACCCGGCGTCGCCTTCTCCGGCCCGACGACCGGCCGGGGCTGGGACACGCAGCGAATCGCGCGGGCGTGGGTCGAGCTGATGGCCCGTTTGGGCTACAAGCGCTACGGCGCGCACGGCAACGACTCAGGCTCACTTATCTCACCCGAGGTCGGCCGCAAGGACGCGGAGCGGGTAGTGGGGGTGCATGTCACCCAGCTCTTCTCCTTCCCCTCGGGAGACCCGGCGGAGTTCGCCGACATGAGCGAAGAGGACAAGGGCGCGATGCAGTTCCTCGAGCAGTTCACGGCCGCCGGCGGCCTCGCCTACAACGCCTATCAGTCCGCCCAACCGCAGACGCTGGCCTACGCGCTGCAGGACTCGCCCGCCGGCTGGCTCGCCTGGGTGACCCAGCTCTTCCAGCGCTGGCTCGAGCCGGACGACATCCTGACTCATGCCTCCGCCTACTGGCTTACCGGCACCATCGGCTCGTCCATCCGGCGCTACTACGAGGACACCCACGCCGACCAGCACCCGACAGAGCCCACCACCACCCCGACCGGGGTTGCGATCTTCGCCGAGGACTTCCAGTCAGTGCGGCGCTTCGCCGAGCGCGACCACGCCAACATCATCAGCTGGCAGCGCTACGAGCGCGGCAGCCACTTCGCACCACAAGACGCCCCCGACCTCCTACTCGACGACATCCGCGGCTTCTTCCGCGAGCTGCGCTGAACCGGACGCCACGTAGCTCAGCCGCCGGGTGCGCGGGCGTGGACGGCGGTGAAGGCGATGGTCTGCGTCCACCAGTCGGGTCGTCGCAGTGGGCGAGGAATCGATCGACGAGCCGGTCGTCGAGCCTGCCTGACTTCACGAGCCGGCCGCGTAGCTCGACGACCGTCTGGGTCCAGTAGTCCGCCCACTGTGAGCCCCCGTTGTAGACGGCGGTCTCGGCCGTCCCCGCGACCTGCTCGAGGCCCGCCGCCGCGAGCCGCGGGGCCAGTGTGCGACCCACGTGGTAGTCGATCCCCTCGTCACGCGACCATGCGAGCCAGCCGCTCCAGAACGCTCGCACCTCGGGTGGCTCGGCGACGCTGACCGGCAGGAAGTCCGGCTCGATCAGCAGGATCGAGGCCCCTGGCGCCAAGCTGGCGACGAGGTTCCGAATCGCCGCCTCGACGTCCGTGACGTGGTGCAGCACCGCCCGCGCGGTCACGAGATCGAAGCTGCCCGGATCGACCGGGCCCGCGACGATGTCGCCTTGTCGCAGCTCGAGCCTCGGCGCCTGCACGTCGACGAGCGACAGGTCGAGATCGAAGGCGACCACCTCGCCGCGGGGCCGACGCGCTCGGCGAGCCAGGCGGAGATCGAGCCGTTGCCGCAGCCAACCTCGAGCGCCCGAGCGCCCGGACCCACGGCGAGCGACTCGATGTGGCGGCGGTGCATCGGGTCGAGCAGTCGCGACATCAGCGCCAGCCGCGAGCGCTCACCTTCGAGGTGATGGTCCAGGACGTACTCGGCCATCCGGCCGATCCTACGAGCCGGACAGGCTGTTCGGCAACCTCTTGATGTACCGTCCGGCGACGGGAGGAGCCCGGGGGTCACCGCCCGCCGAGCGGCGCTTCTCTGCGTCTCCGGGCCGTCAATCCCTGCACCCCGGCCAGCAGGAAGAGCGTGCCGAGCGCTGCCGTGCGGGCGACCGCGCCTTGGGCTGAGAGAGCGTGATGTCGACGCCTCCCAGGTCGGCGAGTGAGGCGATCGTCAGGCCCGTGAACACGAGCGCGGCGAGCAGGAAGCTGAGCGCATGGGCGCGGGTCGAGGCCGTGGCGGCCAGCCATAGCGCCACGAGGGCCGGCCCGATGAGGGTGCCGCCGGGCGCGAGCGCGGCGTCGCCGAGCGAGCCGAGGACGAAGAGCCCGACTGGGAGCCACCAGGACCGGCGTCGAGCGGCGGCGCGGGGGCCCCGGCCGGTTGCGATCAGAAGGCAGAACCAGATGGCTGCCGCCACGAGCGCTGCGATACGCAGGTCGTCGAACAGTCCGACGCGCTCAGCCCCACTGCTGCCGGCGGATAGGAGGTACGCGTCGGCCTGCCGCTGGACGATGGTCCGCCAGCCACTTTGCCGCACGCTCGGACGAATCCATCCCGACAGGGTCATCGCGTCCGTGAGGTCCAGCGATGCCGACGCCGGCACCCTCACGAGGGCGCCGTGGCCGTCGAAGCGGAGCGCGTTCCCGTAGCGGCCCCGGGTCCATGTGGCACGCTGGATCGCCCCGGAGTTCCCGTCGCCGGAGGAATCCGTGGCCCGCGGGCCGGAGCCCTGGTCGAACCCATAGGCCGCCCTGAGACCGCTCGCGGACTCGACAGGCGTGGCCATGTCCCTCCGGATCTCCTCGCGAGCGAGGGCCCGGTCGTAGACCCGTACCTCGTCGATGAGGCCCCGGAAGTACTCCCCGTAGGGATGGTTCCCGCCGATCCACAGCGGGCTGCCGGGTGTCTGGATCGAGCCGGTCGTCCGCCGGCTCGAAACCTGCCGGCCGTTCACGTACAGCCGCAGAATGGCGCCGTCGTAGGTCAACGCGACGTGCGACCAGTGATGCACCGGCACGGCGGTCGCGCCGCTCGCCTGCCGGATCGTGCCGTCGAACGTCCCGCCGCCGGACGGCACCAGCGGCCCACCCCCCGCCTTGACGAGGACACCTGCGAACAGCAGGAGCGCGCCGACCACGATCGCCGCGGCCGGAAGCGACCGGCTCCCCGGCGAGGTACGGCGCCCCGCCTCCGGCACTCGGCGCCGAGTCGTGCCGCGCGCGATCGCGATCGCCAGGACGACGAGCGGGAACGCAACGAGGTCGCCCTCGTCGATCCCGTGGCTCGGCGACAGCGACAGGACGATCGGGCCGTGCCACACCTCCGACGCGACGATCCCCGCCGCCGCGCACAGCAGGACCACGACGCCGATCGCGCCGCCCGGCCTGCGTCGGCGGCCGAGCCGCCCCGCAGCTACCCCCACCGTGCTCAGTCCGCCCGCTCAGTCCGCCCGCTCACCACTTGAGCTCGATCTCGAGCTCCTTCTCGTCGTCCTCGATCTCGATCTCGAGCTTGAAGTCCACCTCGTCCGGAACGTGGACCTTGAAGTGGATCCCGCCCCGGTCGAACTCCACGTCGTTGTGCCGCGCGAGGGCGTCGGCGACGGCGTGTAGCCGGGCGGCGGCGTCCTCGCGGCTCAGCCGCTCCTTCTCGGTGATCTCCATCAGATCCATCAGGGTCTCCTTTGCTGTGAGGGTTCGTTGCTCGAGTGCCCACTGCGGGCGATTCGCGCCAGCTCGACCACGCCGGCCCACATGCCCTCGGGGGCCATTGCCGAGGGCGAGGCGCCCGGATGTGCGCGAGCGACGCGCACGTTCAGGACTCCCGGCCGGATGCGGAAGCGTAGGGGAGCGTCGAGCACGAGCGCCTCACCGTCGATGCCGGCGGGGATTGGGCGGTCGGCGTCGACCTCGAACGCCGGTGCGGACCACTCGCGCCACGGCCGCTGCAACAGCCGGCCACCCTCCCCGCGCCCGGTGGGCGCGCCGAAGACCGTCACGCCGAGCAGGCCATCGTCGATCCGCGGCCGTGTCCCCGAGCCGACTGCACGGCCGAGCCGGTAGCGGTTGTTGGAGACGAGCACCGCCGCGCCCGAATGGTGGGAGTGCCCGCCCGGGCCGGTCCAGCGCAGGTCGAGCTCCCCGCTGCCGGGCCCCAGCACTTCCGGGACGGTGTCGAGCAGCGTCCGGATCTTCGCGTCGCGATAACCCTCTCGCTGCACCGCCTCGGCGTAGAGCCCCAGCGAAACGTTGTTCACGAACACGCGCCCGTTCACCTCCGCGAGGTCCACCACCCGCTCGCCGCCGTCCACGAAGGCGTCAAGGGCGCCGACGACATCGTCGCGGTCGACGCCGAGGTCGAGCGCGAAGTGGTTGCGGGTGCCGGCGGGCACGCAGGCATAGGGCAGGCCGAGCTCGGCGGCGACCGCGGCGACCACGGCCTGGGAGCCGTCGCCGCCGGCCATGGCGAGCCCATCGGCGCCGCCGTCCACGGCGTCCCGAACGAGGGCCTCCAGGTCGTTGCCGGGCTTCAGCTCGATCGGGTCGATCCCGCGCGCCCGCGCCTCGTCGGCGAGCGAGAATCGCTCCGCCTTGCCCCCGCCGGACTTTGGATTGAAGAAGAGAACGGGATTGCTCGGGGCGGTCGCGCCCGGCAGAGGCACGTGCACCGCGATGGCGGCACGCGCCGCAGCAAGGGAGACGAGAAGGCCCGCGACCACCAGCAGCTGTGCCAGCAGTGAGCCCCCCGCGAGAAGCAGCGCCACGGCGCCGGCCAGCGCCAGCCCGGCAACGGTGAGCCCCGCCACGTGGGCGATTCCCCGCCGGAGCACGCCGTACCAGGCCGCAGCACCCGCGACCACCACGCAGGCGAGCAGGCCCAAGCCGCGGGGGAACTCGCTCACCGCCACCGCAACCGCGAGGGCGATGGTGGCGGCTCCCACCAGCAGCGCGACGATGGCGGCCAGCCGCCGACTCACGGGAGCTCGGGTTGATCGACGCGGAGCAGGATCAGCTGCACAGTCCCCGAGCCTCACTCAAGCTGGGCGGCACCGCATCGCCCGATCGGGGCGATATGACCAGCGCGTCGAGATCACCCGCTCCGGGGGAGATGCGGCACGAGACGAGCGGGTACGGTGGCCGAGCCTTGAGGCCGGCCCGACGAATGCCCCCATCCTGGTTCGGTCGCCCGAAACCGGGGGATCCCAGGCTCGATGAGGGCGAGGCCCCGCATGGCTGACGCCCCGACTTCAGCTCCCGACCCCGCCGTTCTGCTCCGGAGCAGGCGGTTCCTCGCCCTGCTCGTCGTGGCCTCGATCGTCGGGGTGGTCGTGTCCGTCGCCGCCTGGGGCTTTCTCGAGCTGGTGCACTACATGCAGAAGTGGGTGTTCACCGACATCCCGAGTGAGCTCGGGTACGAGACCACCCCGCTGTGGTGGTACCCGCCCGTACTCGCGCTCGCGGGGCTGCTGACGGCGCTGGCCATCGTGCGTCTTCCCGGACAGGGAGGCCACATCCCAGCCGAGGGCCTGAATCCAGGAACGCCGCAGCCGATCGAGCTCCCGGGGGTGGTCGCCGCCGGCCTCGCCAGCATCGGGCTGGGGCTCGTGGTCGGCCCGGAGGCCCCCCTCATCGCGATCGGCGGGGGGATCGGGATCTTCGCCGCGAGGCGGCTCCGGAAGGGGTCGGAGGAGGTGGACGCCCTGCTCGCGGCCGCGGCCGCGTTCGCGGCGCTCGCGTTCCTGTTCGGCTCGCCGATAATCGCAGCGGTGATCCTGATCGAGGCGGCCGGCCTCGGTGGCCCCCGCTTGCCGGTCGTCCTCGTGCCGGGTCTGCTCGCCTCCGGGATCGGCTCGCTGACCTGGATCGGTTTGGGATCGCTGACCGGCCTGAGCGTCAGCGACATCTCGCTCAGCCAGTTGAATCTGCCCGGCTTTCCGCAGCCGGACGTCGCCGACTTCGGCTGGACGATCCTCCTGAGTGCCGGGGTCGCCGTGGTCACGTTCCTGATCTTTCGGCTGGCCGGGGAAACCCAGCGCGTCGCGAAACCAAGGCCCTTTCTGGTTCTCCCTGCGGTTGGGCTCATCGTCTCCGGCCTGGCGATCGGGTTCTCCGAGGCCGCTGACAAGAGCGTGAGCAACGTGCTGTTCTCCGGCGAGGACGCCATCGGACCGCTCGTCGCCACGCCCGAAGCCTGGTCGCTGGCCGCGCTCTCGCTGCTGGTCGCCTGCAAGGGAATCGCCTATGCCCTGTCGCTTGGCAGCTTCCGTGGCGGCCCGGTGTTCCCCGCCCTGTTCCTCGGCGCCGCGGCGGGGCTCATCGCCGCCGAGCTTCCGGGCTTCGAGGTCACTCCGGCGGTGGCCGTGGGTATCGGTGCTTCGGTTGTCTCGGTGCTCGGCCTGCCGTTGTCCGCCACGGTGCTTGCAGTGCTGCTCACGAGCGGAACGGGCGCAGGCGCGGGCCCGCTCATCATCGTCGGCGTGGTCGTTGCGCACCTGGTCACCCTCCGCCTGAAGGCGCGGCGGCCTTCCGAGGCGAGCGACGCCGCGGACGAGGGGGTCCCGGAACGGGCTCCCGCCTGAGCTCCCGATCAGGTCAGATCACCGATGGCCTGCTGGTAGACGCCGATCGCCCGCTGCATGTCGTCGCCGGTGTAGACGTTGACCACCCCGACGCCCTCCACGACCAGGGCGGCCCGTGTCGTCAGGCGCTCGAACTCCTCGTCCAGCCGCAGCTGGGCCAGCTGCTCGCGGTCGCCGCGCAGCAGGACGAAGCCCGCGAGGTCGCCGCCGTGCGGCTCGAGCAGCCCGACGTCGAACTGCTCGACCCGGCCCTCCTGCTGAAGGCGACCGTAGTACTCGAGCGCCTCGCCGAAGACCTCCAGGCCCTTCGCCTCGCGCCCGGCGATGGGCGCTCCCCAGCCTATGAAAAGTCCGCCATCCGCCATGAGCTACCTCCTCCTCCGAAGATTGGCTTTCCCTCGACCCTACGCCCGGTGGGAGCGGCCGCGCAAGCGCGCGGGCCTGTATACAGACGGCTCGTCCAACAGGAGGCACCGTGGCCATCGAGGGATCCGCCAGCGCCGAGATCGACGCGCCGATCGAACGTGTCTATGCCGTCGCCGCCGACATCGAGCAGCTGCCGCGCTGGCAGCAGGAGGTCAGGAGCGCGACCGTGCTCGAGACGGATCGCGACGGCAACCAGGTGCTGGTCCGTACGGAGAGCGACACCAAGGTGCGAACCCTTCAGGCCGACCTGCGGTTCGAGTACGACCGGCCGCGCGGCCTGCGCTGGAGCCAGGAGCGGGGCGACGTCAAGTCGCTCGAGGGCGCGTGGTCGTTCGAGGACCTGGGCGACCGCGGCACCCGGGCCACCTACAGCCTGCGCGTCGACCTGGGGCGCATGCTCGGCATGGTCGTCCGCGGACCGGTCGTGGACTCGCTGCGCCGTCACCTGATCGACAACATGCCCGCGAAGCTCAAGGACGAGATCGAAGGCGGGTGACGACGCGGCTGATCCGGGCCAACGGCGTCGACCTGTGCGCCGAGACCTTCGGGGACCCCGGCGACCCGGCGATTCTCCTCGCGATGGGCGCCGCGGCTTCGATGCTCTTCCGACCCTGATAGTTCACGGCAGCGACGACCCGTTGTTCCCCGTCGGGCACGCCCACGCGATGCGCGACGAGATCCCGGGGCCGAGCTGCTCGTCATCGAGGGCATGGGCCACGAAGTGCCGCCGCCGGCCGTCTGGGACGAGGTCGTGCCCGCGATCCTTCGTCACACGGGCGGGGGCCGGAGCCTAGCCCTTCGCCCACTCAGCCTTGTGGACCCGCTTGGCCTCCTCGTAGCGGGCAAGGGCCTCCGGCGAGTCGACGTCGCCGAGCGTCGGGTGCCCGGGCACCAGGTCGCGGGCCGCCTCCACCCCGTAGTGCTTGGCTAGCACCGACCCGAGCCCCTTGACCTTCATCTCACCGAAGCCCGGGAGGGCCATGAGGTTGGCCCGCAGCTCGCCGGAGTCCGCCGCGTCGGTCCAGACTCGGGCGGCGTCGCCCCCGTAGCGGTCCCGGACGTGCTGCGCGAGCTCCTGCACTCGGCGGGCCAAGGTCTTGGGGTAGCGGTGAATCACCGGCCGCTCGCGGAACACGGGCTCCAGGTCGGCCGACGCGAGTGTCTCGACGTCGAGGGTGCCGAGGCGCTCCTTCAAGGCCAGCGGCCCGGCAAAGGCCTTCTGCACCGTCACGCGTTGATCGAGCTCGAAGCCCACCAGCAGGGCCATCGGATCCGAAGCGATCAGCGCGTTGGCCTCGTCCGAATCGGTGAAGTAGAGCCTGTCCGGCACCGGCCGATCGTATCCGCAGCGGTGACTTTCGGCCCGTACCGGGGTCTTATCGGCCATGACACTTGGGAACGCTCGCATCGCGACGCGGTTGCCGGTACGGGACATGAACCGCGCGCGGCGCTTCTATTCGGAGAAGCTCGGCCTGGAGCCCAGCGAGGAGCGGCCGGGCGGCCTGCTCTACCACGGCGGAAGCGGCACGTTCGCCCTGTTCGAGTCGGCGGGAGGCGCGGACGGCAGCTTCACGCAGATGGGGTGGGAGGTCGACGACATCGAGGCCACAGTCGCCGAGCTCAAGCGTCGCGGCCTGGTCTTCGAGGAGGTCGACCTGCCCGGGCTGAAGACGGTTGACGGCATCGCCGAGGTCGCCGGCAACTACCCCAGCAAGGGAGGCAAGGGGGAGCGCGCCGCCTGGTTTCGCGACAGCGAGGGCAACATGCTGGGGATCGGCCAGCCCGTGACGTGAACGCGGCGCCTACGGGGTCTTAGGGTGCCCTAACAAAACCTGATACGTGGGGTCGGAATTCGCGAGACCGACCAGAGCCGTGAGCTCGTGCGCGTGCTGGTCCAACAGGAGGGCTTCGCACCCGGCGGGTCGGACGTCGGGTCGCTCATGCTCGACCGGGTACTCGCGCGCCGCCGTGGACACCCCGCCCTGATCGCGGCCGTGTTCGTGGAGGTGGCTCGCCGCGCGGGAGTGACGCTCAGCCTGCTGTCGGACCGCGCGGACTGGTACGTCGGCGTGGAGGACGAGGACGAGCTGGTGCTGGTAGCCACGGGGCCGGCGGAATCCGACTTGCCCGGGCCGCCCGGGGTACGGCGGCGCTGCTCACATGAGCTCTGTCAGGTGGCGCTGGAGAACCTGGCCCGCGCCCTGCAGGCCGAGGGGAACCTCGCAGGCGCCGACCACGCCGCCGGCCTGCAGACCCTGCTGCCGATCGACGGACGGGTAGCGCGCTCCGAGTCCGAGGAGGAGGGCGGCTGAGGGTCGCCCGGTAGATTCGGCTGGGTGGCTGACACCCGCCCGCTGCCGATAGGTCGCAACACGGCTCTCCTTTCCGCTGCGCTCGCGGCCAACTCCGCGATGCTCCAGCTGTCGGCGGCGGTGGCCTCCATCACGCTCGTCCTCGTGCTCGATATCGAGGGGCTGCTCGGGCTCGGCCCGGCGATCGTTCTGGCCTCGGGCGCGCTCGCCGCGCTGCCGGCCGGCCGGGCCATGGACCGAATCGGCCGCGTGCCCGTGCTGGCCGGGGGATACGGGGTGGGCATCGCGGGCTGCGCGCTGGCCGCGCTGGGCTCCAAGGCCGGCTCCGGGCCGCTGGTGCTGATCGGCCTCCTCGGCGTCGGCACCGCCAGCGGCGTGGCGCTGCTTGCCCGGACGGCTGCCGGCGACATGTACGGGCCGGAGCGCCGGGCCCGGGGCATCGCGCTGGTCCTCTTCGGCGCGGTCTTCGGCGCCATCCTCGGCCCGTTGGTCTTCAGCCCGCTGCTCGCGGGGAAGGACCTGGACGGCGACGCGCTCGCTCCGCTGTGGCTGGCGGCCGGCGGCTTCATGGTCATCGGCCTCGGCCTGGTGCTGGCGGTGCGCCCCGACCCGAAGCGCATCGCCCAGCTGCTCGGACACCATGACTCGGACGCCGCGGCGCCGCCGTCGGGGCTGCCGGAGCTGCTCGGACGACACGGCGTGGTGCCGGCCCTCCTTGCCGCCCAGGCCAGCTTTGCGGTGATGGTCGCGGTGATGACGCTGACCGGCGCGGTGGTGGTCGACCACCATGGCCACGAGGGCCACCACGTGTTCCCGATCATCGCCGCCCACGTGGTCGGCATGTACGCCCTGGTGATCGTGGTGGGTGACCTGATCGACCGGCTAGGCCGCACCGCGTCCCTGGCGGGGGGCCTGCTGGTGATGGGCGCATCGGTGATCAGCCTGCTGTGGATCGACAGCGTGCCCGCGACCGCGGTGGCGCTGTTCGGCCTCGGCCTTGGCTGGAACTTCTCGTTCGTGGCGGCCACCGCGGAGCTGGCGGACAGCACGCAGGTCAACGAACGCGGCCGGCTCCTGGGCTTCAACGACCTGCTGTCGGGCCTCACGGGTGCTGCGCTGGCCCTGCTCGGCGGCGTCGCCCTGGACGTCCTCGGCGTGTCGGCGCTGGCGATCGGCGCTTGCGTGCTGGTGCTGGCTCCGGCCGCCTGGATCCTGCGCAACGGGAGGCCCGTGGCGGCGGCGGAGTCCTGATGGCCAGGCGCAGCGCCGGCCTCCTGCTCTACCGGATCGGCGACGGAGGCCCGGAGCTGCTGCTCGTGCATCCCGGCGGTCCCTTCTGGGCGCGCAAGGACGCAGGTGTCTGGTCGCTTCCGAAGGGCGAGTACGAGGACGGCGACGACCCGCGGGCCGCTGCTGTGCGCGAGTTCGAGGAGGAGACCGGGACAGCGCCGCCCGCCGGAGAGCTGATCGAGCTCGGCAGCGTCACCCAGAAGAACGGCAAGCGCGTGATCGCCTGGGCCGCGGAGGGGGACCTGGACGCCGCCGCCATCCGCAGCAACACCTTCACGATGGAATGGCCGCCGCGCTCGGGCCGCCGACAGGAGTTCCCGGAGGTCGACCGGGCGGGCTGGTTCGGCCCGGATGCCGCCCGCCAGAAGCTGAACCCGGCCCAGGCGGCGTTCGTGGATCGCTTGATCGAGCGGCTCTAGCTCGGCCCGGCCAGCACCGCGACGGGCACCAGCAGGTACTCCAGGAAGAACAGTGCCCAGACCCGCATGTAGAAGCGGGTGAAGGAGGGCCCGTCGGCCGGGTCCACCCGCAGGGCGAGGATCCACAGGAGCGCCAGACAGGCCAGGTGGCCCAGGGCGAGGATCCAGGGGGAGGCCGAGTCGATGGTCAGCGGACCGAGCACCGCCATGCCCAGGTAGCCCGCGGTCAGCGCGGCCATCCCCATGCCGAAGGCGGCTCGCGGGCCGAGGCGCACGGTGAAGGTCGCGATCGAGAAACGCCGGTCGCCCTCGGCGTCGGGCACGTCCTTCAGCACCGCGATGGCGAAGGAGAAGGGGAGCACGAAGAGGGTTAGCGCGACGATCGGCGCGGGCAGCGCGCTCAGCTCCCCCCGGCCGCCGAGGGAGTCGGCGAAGTGGAGGTACACGCCCACGTTCACCACGCACGCGCGCACGATCGAGATGCTGGCCGCGGCGGCCGCGGGGTAGCGCTTCAGCCGTAGCGGCGGCGCGGAATAGGCCGTGCCGATCGCGAGCGCGGCACCCACCGCCGCCAGCTCGACCCAGCCCTGGGTCAGCGCGAGCACCAGGGCCAGCACGCCGCAGGCCGCCACGATCCTCCAGGCGGCGCTGACGCTCAGGCGCCCCTCGGCAATGGGCAGCCAGGGCTTGTTGATGCGGTCGATCTCGACGTCCTCGCACTGGTTGAGGCCGACGATGTAGACGTTCACCGCCGCTGCCGCGAGCAGGGTCAGAGCGAGGTCGCCGAGGCCGTCACCCAGGGCCACGGGAGGCAGTTCCGCCGCCGCGATCGCGTAGATCCCGAGCACGCTGAGAGTCGTCCCGACGAGCGTGTGGGGCCGCGAGAAGCGCCACAGAGTCACCGCGGCGGCAAGCCAGGGGGCGGTGGGGCGGACCGCGGGCCGTGCGCTCGCCGCCGGCACGTCAGCCGCCGCCCAGAAGCCGGGTCCGCAGGTGCATCACGAGGCCCACCGGCACGAAGGCGAGGCCGGCCAGCGAACCGGCGGCGAAGCGGGCCAGGCGGCGCGGGGTCCAGGGGTCGCCGACGTCCTCGCCCCCGCCGGCGGGCGCCGCCGGAGGCCCAGCCGCCGAGGCCCGTCCGGCGATCGCCAGCCCGTAGCGGGGCTCGCCGTCGCCCTCGCTCCAGGGCGCGGCCAGGCGGAGGGTCTCGATCTCCTCGAAGCCCGCGGCCTCGAACCAGCCCCGGTACTGGGCTTCGGTGGGAAAGAGCATCCAGGTCTCGGCCACCAGCCGCGCCAGCCGGCGCCGCGGTGGAAGCGGGCCCACGATGAGAGCCGTCCCGCCGGGGCGCACCACGCGGTGGGCCTCGGCCACGGCACGGGCGGGGTCGGGCCAGTACTCGATGCTGCCGCAGGAGACGTAGCGGTCGAACGAATTCGCCCCGAAGGGGAGGCGCTCGGCGTCTCCCAGCAGCTTCGTGCAGCCGGCCAGCCCGGGCTTCCTGCGGGCGCGGCGCAGCTGGTCGGGGCTCTGATCGAGCATCGTGACGGCCGCGGGGTCGACCTGCTCGACGATCCCCTCCGTGGAGAAGCCCGTGCCCGCCCCGACGTCGAGCGTTCTCAGCTCGGGATGATCGAGCCGGGCCAGGCGCAGTGCGGAGCTCCGCAGCGGGGGTGTCCAGAACAGCGGATTGACCCAGCGGTCATAGACCGGGGACACGAAGCGGTAGAACCACAGCGCCTCCTTCTTATGCTGAATCAGACGCATCGCAATGGACCTTCCAGCCGGGGTACGCGTAGCACGACCTGATGTCACTCTCCTCGCTCGACGACTGGCTGGGAAAGCCTGCCATCCGCACCCACCACCGTTGCTCCGCGTCGGTGCCGGACGGGGAGCTGTGGCGGGCGGCGCAGCAGCTGCGGCTGGACGAGACGCGGGCGTTGGGACCGCTCGTGCGCTGGCGCATCCCGGGAACGCCGACGGGCCAGACCTTCGGGAAGCTCTTTCGCACGTATCCCTTCACGGTGCTGGAGGAGGGCGATCGCATGCTGGTCTCCGGGCTGTGCGGTCGCATCTGGACGCTGGCGCGCGACTACCCGGCGCTGGACGGGGCCGGTGCGTTCAGGGACTGGGACGAGAGCGGCACGGTGCGCGTCATCTTCGCCCACTGGGCGGAGCCACTCGCCGCTGGGGCGGCCGCGCTGGTCTCGGAGGCACGCGTGCAGCCCGTCGACCGCAGCGCGGCCCGGCGGCTGCGGGCGCTGTGGGCGGTGGTCGGCCCCTTCGAGCGCCTGGTCGGGGCGGAGGCACTCACCGCCGCGGTCCGGCGGGCCGAGGACGGAGGTCCGGGTGCACATCCTCGCCGAGCTCCAGACCGGCCAGCGGGGAGAGGGCGTCGATGACCGTGCGCCGCCCGCGCTGCACGCGCAGGCGAATTTGCCCCGCGAGCAGCTGCCGGGAGCGCATGTCCACCTGCCGCCGGCGCAGGTCGGGCACGGGAAGCCGGTGCGGCTGGACGCCGGCGGATTCGCCCTCGAGCTCGATCCGGTGGCGAGCCGAGCGCACGCGCACTCGCCAGCCGAGCTCGCCCACCCGGGTCGTGGCCCGGGCCAGCGGCGGCGCGAGCGCCAGCACGCGGTCGCCTTGGCGCAGGACGACGGCGGTGGGCGCCGCGCTCGTTCCGAGCAGCGGCGTCCGCCCTCCCGCGAAGGCCACGCCGATCTCCGCGTCAGGGAAGGCGTTGGCCTGTCCCCACCACCAGCGGCCGGCGAAGCCCGGGCCCCAGTTCTTCTCCGCGTAGGCGCGGGCGCCGTCGAGCCGCAGGCGACGCTCGCCGAGAACGGCCTCGCCCTCGACGTCGGCCGCCAGCAGCACCGGGTGCCAGTACTGGGGCAGGCCCGGAACGACATGGGCGGCTCCGAGCGCGCCGAAGGCGCGACGCGGCCAGGTCAATCGCGGCTGAAGACGGGCCTCCAAGCGAGCGTCCACGCCGAGCTGCACATCAAGGCGCTCCAGCGACCCGCGGAACTCGTCGCCGGCCCAGGCGCCGAAGCCCGCCGGGTCGCCGCCGGCCGGCTCGAGCGTCCCGTGGCGAAGAAAGCCGCCGGGGTGTGCCGCGAGCGCCACGGTGGCCCAGGCGCCGCCGGGCCCGCGACACACCCCGCACAGCCACACGATCACCCAGCCGTCGTCCGGGTGCACCAGCCGCCAGTAGTAGCCCTCGAAGGGTGCGCCGTGGTCACGGCCGGGGTCGCCGAAGGGCAGGTCGGCGCCCGCTCGCCGGTAGGCGGCGGGTGGACGGTCGGCGGCCACAGAGCGAGTGTACGATCGGCCCCGATGGCGACCGTGACGGTCAGGGACAACCCGGACGAGGAACGCTTCGAGATCACGACCGACGGCGAGCTCGGCGGCGAGGCCGTCTACCGCCGGCGCCCCGGCCTGATCGCGTTCATGCACACCGAGGTCGACAAGCGCTTCGAGGGCCAGGGGCTCGGCTCGCGGCTCGTGCACGACGCCCTCGAGGCGGCGCGCGCCCAGGACCTCGCCGTGCTGCCCTTCTGCCCGTTCGTGAACGGCTACCTGCGGCGCCATTCCGAGTACGTCGACTTGGTGCCGGCCGAGCACCGGGAGCGCTTCGGGCTCTGATCAGAGCGCCTCGAACGATCCCGCCAGCTCGTCGACCACCCGGCGGGCGTGAACACCATCCGGGTCGAATTCAGGGTTGAAGTCCGCCACCGAGATCCCGACGAGCCCCGGCGCAGCGATGAGCGGTCGGAGCAGCTCTCCGAGCTCGGCCCAGCTCAGCCCGAGCGGCTGCGGGTAGCTCACCGCTGGCAGGACCTCCGAGTCGAGCACGTCGAGGTCGAGGTGGAGCCAGGCCGGCCGGCCGCGCAGGCGGGCGAACGCCCGCTCGGCCACGCGCGCGGGTCCGCGCTCGCGAACCTCGGGCGCCGTGACCGCCTCGATCGCCGGATCGATACGGGCGTTCTCGAAGGCCGTGTCCTCGCCGAGTGAGTCGGGCCGGTGGCCCATCAGCACCACGGCGGCCGGGTCCAGCCGCGGCCCGTCGGGACCGAGCAGCTCCGAGCCGCCGCGCCCGGTGAGGATCGCCAGCTCCATGTCGGCGGCCTCGCCGGTCGGCGAGCTCCCGCCGTCGTAGAAGTCGGCGTGGCCGTCGACGAACCAGAGGCCACAGGCCTCCGGAAGCCCGCCCGCCACCCCGAGCAGCAGCGTGCAGTCGCCCCCCAGGACGAGCGGTCGCCGGCTCTGCGCCAGCAGGTCGCGCACGCGCGTGGCGATGGCCTCGGTGGCCTGGCGGACGTCGCCTGCACCGACCACGCCGCTCTCGGGATCCCGCCGGGCATCGGTGATGCGGACGTCGATTGCTCCCTCGTCCGCGGCGCGCCAGCGCTCGAGGGCGCCGGCTGCTCGCAGCGCGGCGGGCGCCTCCGCCTCGGCGCCCTCGGCGCCGGCGGAGTCGAGCGGAGCGTCGAAGGCGGCCAGGCCGGGCATGGCCGGCGATGCTACTCAGGGACGTCTCAGCGGCCCCGCCTACGGTGGCGCTCGACGGTCAGCGAAACTACCAAGGAGACGAACCCATGACCGACAAGTTGAAGGGCATCATCATCGCCGTTGCCGCCATCGCGGCCCTTGCCGTGGGCGGGGCGGCCATCGCCGGAGCGGCCGGCGGCGGCGACGACAGCGAGCAGGCCATCAGCGGCGGCGCTCTCGACCGCGCGAGCGCCGCGGCGCTCAACCACACCGGCGGCGGCGAGGTCACCGAGACCGAGGTCGGCGACGAGGAGAGCTACTACGAGGTCGAGGTCACCAAGGGCGACGGCAGCCAGGTGGACGTGCAGCTCGACCGCGACTTCAACGTGGTGAGCCAGGCGGCCGACGACGAGGGCAAGGACGACGCGGACGAGCGCTGAGTCTCAGCCCAGCTTGTAGGCGAACCGCCGGCGGGCCTCGTGGTAGCTGCGGTCGGCCCCGAAGAAGCACTCGTGCGAGCGAGCCATCTCGTCCGCGCGGTAGGCCTCGAGGGGCCGGCGCTGCTCGTCACGGGCCCGCCGGCGCCGCTTCTCCTCGAGCCGCCGGCTGAAGCCGGCCGGGCTGGCCAGCCAGCCGGCCAGCCGCCGGACTTCGTCCTCGAAGCCGGCTGCGGTGGCGCCGAAGGCGGCGTCGAGCAGGCCGATGCTGACCGCCTCCTGAGTCCCGATCGGGGTGAAGGGGCTGCTCGTTAGCCGGGCGGTGGCGCGCTGGCCCACGCGGCGGGGCAGCAGATAGGTCCAGTACTCGGACCCGTACAGGCCGCCCATGTGGCCGTAGTAGGGGTTCAGCACCACGTCCTCGCGCGCCACCACGTGGTCGGCCGCAAGCGCGAGCGGCACACCGCCGGCAGCGGTGTCGCCCCTGAGCGCGGACAGCACGAGATGCGAGTCCGTGACCACGATCTCGCGCACTAGGTCGTTCATCGCGTTGAGGTTCGACCATGACTCGAGCGCCGGGTTGTCGGCGGCCTCGATCACGTTGAGATGGATGCCGTTCGAGAAGTAGTCGCCTCCGCCCATGAGCGCGATGACCTTCGTCTGCGTCCTTGAGCGCGCGTACTGATAGGCCTCCAGCAGCCTTCCGCACTGCTCGGTGCTCATCGCGCCGTTGTAGAAGTCGAAGCGCAGGTAGCCCACGCCTCCGTGCTCCTCGTAGGTCAGCTCGCGGTGGGTGTGGTCGGCGGGCAACGGCGCGTGCAGGGGCGCCGGCACCTCGGGGACGTCCGGGCGCCGGCCGGCCAAGGAGAGGGCGCGGATGGCGGGCAGCTTGAGCGTGGGAAGCTCGACCTCGGCACGCCGCTTGAGGTGGGTGATCCAGACCGCGCCGTCGACCGTGGCCCGGCAGATGGCGCCGTCGCGCTGGGCGATTATCTCGCCCGCGGGGCCGCGCAGCCCGCGTTCGGGGTGCACGCCGAAGAGGTGGAACTCCAGGCCCTCCAGGGTGTCCAGGACGCCGGGGTGGCCCTCGGCGGCGCGGATCTTCCGCACCACGGTGTCGGTGGGGTCGGAGCTCCAGTCGATCGCCCGCACCTCCTGCTTCATGAGCGGACGCTCCTGCCCGCTCACCGTGGAGGTGACTGCCGGCGGAGCCGAGGCGCCTGCCGCGACCTTCTCGACCGCCTCGCTGAGCGCCTCGACCGCCGCGCGGCGCACCTCGTGGCGGTAGACGCTGCTCTTACCCGCCGGTCGCATGGCGAACGTGCGCGTGGCCCAGACGTCGCCGGCGTCGAAGTCGTCGTTGGCCTCGAGCACGATCACGCCCCAGTCGGAGGCGCCCGTCTCGATGGCCCAGTCGAGCGACGACGGTCCGCGGTCGCCCATGGGGCCCGGATGCACGATCAGGCAGCGGGTGGCGGACCAGATCGACTCGGGGATGCGCTTCTTGAGCATCGGGCCGACGATCAGCTCCGGCTGGTGCTTGGCCACGGCGGCCTCCATGTCGGCGGCCGAGCCGACCACCGCCACGCTCACGTCATGGCCGAGGGCGCTGAGCTCGATGTACGCCCTCTGGCTCAGGCTGTTGTGGGCGGAAACGAGAAAGAGCACGTCCAGCGAGCGACGCGCGGGTCTCAGCGTCCGGAAGCGGTCGGGCTGGGAAGAGGCGCTGCGTGCGAGGCCGGCGTGAGTGGTCATCCACTCTGAGGATGCGCGGCGCGCCGAAATGCTTTCTGTGACGTCGCGCACACGGCCGGCGGGCGGCGCTGTACCCTGCGCCGCGGTGGGGGAGGGAGCCGACGGAGGCCGCGACGGAGACGGGCGCCATGTGATCGTCGTCGGCGACGGCGACCTGAGCGCGGAGACCGCGCGGGCGCTCGAGGGGTTGGGTGCGCGCGTCACCTGGCTCCGGGAGCCCGACGAGAGCGACATGAGCGAGGCGCTCGAGGGCGGCGGGATCGATTCCGTCGCCGTCGTCGCGCGCTCGGACGCCATCGTGCTGCGCATGGCGCTGATGGTCCGGAGCGTGGACGAGGAGGTGCCGCTGCTCCTCACCATCTTCGACGAGAGGATGGCCGAGCACATGGAGCGCGAGCTGCCCAACACTCGGGTCACCTCGATGGCGGACGTCGTGGCCCCATCGCTCGCGGGCCCGTGCATCGACGAGCGCTTCACCGCGGTGAGCAGCAAGGACGGCCGGATCGTGGGCCTGGTCGAGCAGGACGACGACGTACGCGAAGAGCCCATCCCGCAGCACAAGCCGCGCCGGCCCGAGGCGCTGGCGCGGGCGATCTTCACTCCCTACGACAAGAGCGCGGGGCTGCTGCTGTTCGGCGCCATCGGGCTGGTCACGGTCTTCCTGCTGGAGACGGTCACCGCCGTCTTCGTGCTCGACGACTCGGTCGTGGACGCCGTCTACGGCTCGGCCAAGACGCTCGTGACCGTCGACCCGAACCTCAAGGTCTCGGACGGCCCCGGCTGGTACAAGGTCTTCACCTCGGCCACGATGCTCATCGCGCTCGTGTTCGCCGCGGCCTTCACCGCCGGGCTGGTCGACCGGGTGACCGACCGGCGCCTGACCGGCCTGCTGGGGAAGCGCATGGTCCCGCGGCGGGACCACGTCGTGGTGGTGGGGCTGGGCCAGGTCGGCGTGAGGCTGTGCACGACCCTGCGCGCCTGCGACGTGCCGGTGGTGGCGGTCGAGCGCGAGGAGGACGCCGAGAACGTGGGCGTCGCCCGGGAGGCCGGCCTGCCGGTCGTGACCGGCCGGGGCGCGGACCCCTCGCTGATGCGGCGGCTCTCCATCCCGCGCGCCCGGGCCGTGGCGCTCGTGACCTCCGACGACCTCGAGAACATCTCCGCTGCGATGACGGCTCGGGGCATCAGCGACGACGTCCGCGTGGTGTTGCGGGTGGGCGACGGTCACGTGGCCAACGAGACGCGCTCGCTGCTCACCCTTGGGCTGGTGCGCGACGTTCACCGGATCGCTGCTGCGCTGCTCGCCCGGATGGCCCTCGGCGGCGAGGCCCAGAGCGTCGTGTGCCTGGGTGACGAGGCGCACCTGCGCTTCCCCGACGGGCGGCTCGAGCGCGCCGAGCTCGACACGCTCGCAAGCAGCTCACGAGACGGCTAGTCTCAATCGTTTGGCCGCGGATTCCACGCCCACTCCCGCCTCTCCGCCTCCCGGGCGCGTCTGGCTCGCCGCCGGCAACCCGCGCGAACCGGAGCTCGTCTTCGAGTTCCCCTTCGACGAGGAGCTCAACGAGGCGCTGAGGGGCCTGCCCGGACGCTGGTTCAACTGGCGCCACAAGCACTGGCGCGTGCCGGCCGATCCGCGGATGGCGCGCTCGGTGGAGACCGTGCTCGCCCGCTTTCCTGCGCTCGTCCCGTCGTCCGAGGTGCTTTCCTGGCTCGGGGATTCGGAGCGCTGGCGCGCCCTCGCCACCGCGACCGCCCACGAGGGCTCGGGAGTCTTCGTGCTGCGCACCCTCTCGGGTGAGGCGCCCGCTGACATGCAGGGTGCTGTGACGGTGGGCGAGGACCGCGTGCGGCTGCCGTTCGACGTACGGAGCGCGCGGCTTCTTCTCCGCCTCGAGGGCGTGCAGGTGGACGACCTGGCCCGGGCGTGCGCACACGACCTGCTCGAGGGCAGGGCGCCTGCCCCGGCCGAGCTCACGCTCGAGATCGGCGAGGACGGCGAGCCCGAGGTCACGCTGTTCAGCGGCTGGGATCCGAGCCCCGCCCGCGCATTCAGGCGGCTGCCGGAATCGCGCCTGGTCGACCGTCCCGGCCGCTTCTTCGTCCGTGACGCCTCCTGGGGGGTCGGCGTGCCCGCCGATCCCGCGCTCGCCAAGGACCTCGGCCGCTTCGTGGCCGATCACCCCGCCGTGCACGTCGACGAGCACCTGGCCGCGGTCCTGGACGAGCTGGACGCCGAGCACGACCGGGCAAGCCGGACGGTCGCCCTCTCCTACGCGGAGGACGCCGACCTGGACGGGCTCGTGCTGGGGGGCGAGCTGCATCCGTTCCAGCGCGCCGGGGTTCGCTACGCGCTCGAGCGGCGGCGGACGTTCATCGCGGACGAGCAGGGCCTCGGCAAGACCATGCAGGCCCTGGCGACGCTCGAGCGCGACGGGGCCTTCCCGGCGGTTGTCGTGTGCCCGGCCAGCATGAAACTGACCTGGGAGCGGGAGAGCTCGATCTGGCTTCCCAACCGCAGCGTGGCGGTGCTCGAGGGCCGCACCGCGGAGGCCTGGACCGAGGACGCCGAGCGGGCCGAGATCGTCGTGCTCAACTACGACATCCTCGAGCCGCACGCCGAGCGGCTGGCCGCGCGCGGGCTCGAGGCGCTCGTGCTCGACGAGTCGCACTACGTCAAGAATCCCGGAGCGCGCCGCACCAAGGCCGCGATCGCGCTCGCCCGGCGGCTGCCCGACGACGCGCTGCGCCTGGGGCTGACCGGCACGCCCATCCTCAACCGCCCGGAGGAGCTGATCTCCCAGCTGCGGGCCATCGGGCGGCTGGAGGACTTCGGCAGCGGGGCGCGCCTGTCGCGGCGCTTTCGGACCGCGGGCAGCGACGACCGCCTCCACTGGAACCTGCGCGCCCACTGCTACGTGCGCCGCACCAAGGCGCAGGTGCTGGCCCAGCTACCGGCCAAGCGCCACGACACGGTGCCGGTGGCGCTCGTGAACGAGGAGGAGTACCGGCTGGCGGAGCAGGACGTGATCGCCTGGCTCCAGTCCCTTCCCCTCGACCTGCGCACGCTGGACGCGAAGGTGGCCGCTGCGCTGCGCGCCGAGCAGCTGGTTCGCCTGAACAGCCTGCGCCAGCTCGCGGTGCGAGGAAAGCTTCCCGCCGGGCTGGCCTGGATCGACGACTTCCTGTTGTCAGGCGAACCGCTGGTGGTGTTCGCCGAGCACATCGCGACCCAGCAGGCGGTGCTCGAGCGCTTCCCGGGCGCGGTCCACATCCTCGGCGCGGACAGCGCAGCGAGCCGACAGCGCGCGGTGGACGCTTTCCAGCGCGAGGACGGACCCCAGCTGATCGTCTGCTCGCTGCGGGCGGCCTCTCAGGGAATCACCCTCACCCGGGCCTCGAACGTCGCCTTTCTCGAGCTCGACTGGACGCCGGCCCGCCACGACCAGGCCGAGGACCGGCTGCACCGGATCGGCCAGGAGAGCGCGGTGACCGCCTACTACCTGCTCGCGCCGGACACGATCGACGAGAACATGGCCGAGCTGCTCGAGCGCAAGCGGGCGCTGATCGACGCCGTGACCGATGGCCAGGTGCGCGACGAGGAGCGGCTCGTGGACGCGGTGGTCCGTCAGCTGCGCGAGCGGCCGGTGCGCCACCTGCGCGTCGTGGCCTGAGGCGCGCCGGCGCGCTCCTCGCGGAGCCGCTCAGGTTCGAGGCACGATCCTGAAGCGCACCTTCCTGGGCAGGGAGCGGTTGCCGGCGTCGTCGGTCGCTGTCAGCACGAACCAGAAGCGGCCGGGCTTCAGCCCCTTGCCGCGCAGCCAGCCGACGAGGCCGCCGGCCAGGGGAGTTACGCGCCAGCCGCCGACCCTGCCTGATGGCGCGTGATACGTTCGCGCCGCAGTCGAGCGAAGGGGGGCTGGTGGCCGACTACGCAGCGAACGGCGACGGTGAGCTTCAGCGCGAGTTCGTCGAGCGCTGGCGCAACAACGCGTACGGTTGCTTCTCCTCGGGGCACAAGTTCTGCCGCGAGGTGTGCCCGGTGATGCAGGTCACCCGCAACGAGAACCATACGCCCACCGCCTTCCACGCCGACATCGTGGCGATGGAGAAGGGCATCGTCTCGGTGGAGGACGTGGCCGACGACTTCGTGCACTGCACCCAGTGCGGGGCGTGCGAGCTGCGCTGCCCGAACACGCTCTTCACGGGCGACTTCTACCGCCACCGCACGCAGACCGTGCAGGTGGTGAAGGCGATGCGTGCGCTGATGGTCGCGACGGGCAACGAGCGCGAGGGCTGGAAGCTCTGGAACGAGCGCCTGGCCGAGGCGCACAACGAGCCCGTGCTAGGTGACGTCCCGGTGAGCCAGGAGCGCGTGCGCGACTGGGCCGAAGGGCTCGACATCCCGGTGGGCGGGGAGACGATCCTGTTCGTCGACTGCGAGGCCGCGTTCTACCGCACCTCGTACTCGCGCGCCTTCGCCCTGCTGCTCCAGAAGGCGGGCGTCGAGTTCGGGCTGATGGGCGAGCAGTGGTGCTGCGGCGGCCCTGCGGCGGAAATGGGCTACGTCGACCTGGCGAGAAAGCACGCCGAGCACAACGTGGCCGACTGGCGCGCGGTGGGCGCGAGGCGCATACTCGCCCCCGACCCGCACGACTACATCGCCTTCACCGAGGACTACCCGGCGTACTTCGGGGACGACTACGACTTCGAGATCGTGCTGGGCGTGGAGCTCGTGGCCGAGCTGGTCCGCGACGGCCGGCTCCGGCTCACCGAGCCGGTCCAGCGCTCGGTCACCTACCACGACCCCTGCCGGCTCAACAAGCGCAAGGGCGTGCACGAGGCGCCGCGCGAGCTGCTGCGGGCGGTGCCCGGGATCGAGTTCAAGGACGTCGACCGCGTGACGCAGTGGTCCTACTGCTCGGGCGGCGGCGGCGGGCTGCCGGTGGAGAAGCCGGAGATCACCGCCGAGATCAGCCGCCGGCGGGTCGACCGGGCCGACGCGCTCGAGGTGGACACGCTGGTGAGCGCCTGCCCCTGGTCCGAGCGCCCGCTGTCCGAGGCGGCCGAGGGCCGGCTGGAGGTGATGGACCTGTTCGAGCTGGTGGCCACCTCGGCCGGCATCGAGGTGGGGGGCACGAGGCACGGACCGGCGACGGCGGAGGCGGGCCGGTGAGCGTGGCCTTCAAGAGCGCCGCCGACGACGCGGTGGTCGGCGAGCTGCGGGACATCATCGGCGACGACGACCGCGTCCTGCCCAACCTCAGCTCGCGCGTGAGCCGGACGCGGGTGCCGGCTCCGTTCCCCGTGCACCGCTGGGCGGAGTTCATGCCCGACGTGGCCGTGCTGCCGGTGAGCGCCGAGGAGGTCTCCGAGGTGGTGAAGCTCGCCAACCGGCTCCGGATCCCGGTGGTCCCGCGCGCGGGCGGGACCGGGCTGGCCGACGGGGCGGTGCCACTGCGCGGCGGCATCTGCGTCGACGTGAAGCTGATGAACAAGATCCACGAGATCGACCTCACCGACCGCACGGTGACGGTCGGGCCGGGGATCAACATGCTCAAGCTCAACGAGGAGTTGCGCCCGCACGGCGTCTTCTATCCCGACGACCCGGCCTCGTACCCGTGCTCACTGGTGGGCGGGCGCATCGGCACCGGCGGCTGGTCGCTGCTGGGCGCGCGCTTCGGCCACACCCGCGACCTCGTGATCTCGATGCAGGTGGTGCTTCCCACCGGCGAGATCGTGGAGATCGCCGAGGGCGGGGGACGCAAGCTGCGCAAGTCCTCTACCGGGCTGACGCTCAAGCAGCTCTTCACGGGCCACCAGGGAACGCTCGGCATCACCACCGAGGCCACGCTGGAGCTGGCGCCGCGACCCGAGCTCGAGTTCTCGGCCTTCTTCGCCTTCGACGACTACATGAAGGCCCACCGGACCACGGGCGCCCTCACCAAGTCGGGCCTGGCCACGCTGGCGGGGGTCGTGCTGTTCGACGAGTGGAAGCTGCGCTACCTGCGCCGCGACGACGAGGCCTACATCCCACAGCCGGAGTCGGTGAGGGCGGTGGTAGCCGTGGCCATGTACGGCAGTCGCGCCGAGGTGTCGCCCGCGGCGAAGCGGGTGATGGAGCTGGGCCGCGCGGACGGCGGCAAGTACCTGGGCGACGAGATCTCCCAAGGTGACTGGGCCTCACGCCACGACCGCTACGCCACGCCGCTGCACGGCCGCACCAAGGAGGGGCAGGCCGTTCCCATGTCCTGGCACTGCGAGGACGCCGCCCTCAACTACTCGGTGCTGCCGCAGGTGCGCGAGGAGTGGCACGCCATCGTCGAGCGCTACATCGACCAGTACGGCATCTTCGACGACTGGGGCATGTTCGCCTACACCAGCGGGCCCTACAAGCCGTGGGCCGACTACCTGGTGGAGATCGACGTGGGCATCTGGGAGCAGAAGCTCGACGACGACAACTGGGCCGGCTGGGTGGCCTGCAAGCGCGAGATCGCCGAGGTGGCGCTCAAGCACGGCGGCTCGATCACGGCCTGCCACGGCGCCACGCGCGAGGGCGACGCCGAGTTGGTGCCCACCGAGATGGGCAGCGCCTGGGAGGTGGCCAAGAAGATCAAGCGGGCCCTCGACCCCAACAACGTGATGAACCCGGGCAAGCAGATGCTCGACGAGGCTTACGAATGATCTTTCGCCTGGGTGACCAGAAGCCCCCGGAGCCGCGGCGGATCAACGACGACGTAATCGAGCGCTTCGAGCACGTCTACGAGATCGACCCGGAGAAGATGCAGATCTTCCCCCAGCAGGAGCTGCCCGCCTGGGACACCAAGCGCATCGTCGCCGCCCGCTGGGATCACCTCGATTGGATGCACGATCACTTTGCCGACGACAAGCTCACGCTTGGCCTGGACTCGGAGACCATGCCGGAGGAGGGGGAATGAAGTTCAGCTACTGCATGCTGCCCGACTACCCGCTGTCGGACTCGATCGAGATGATCAAGACCGCGGACGAGCTCGGCTACCACGCGTGCTACTCGGTGGACGAGACCTGGCACAAGGACCTCTGGGTGCTGTTCGCTGCGGCCGCCGACAAGACGAGCCGGATCCGCTTCGGCCCGAACGTCACTCACGTCTTCCTGCGCGAGCCGACGCTCATCTGCCAGCAGCTCGCCACGCTCGACGAGCTCACCGACGGCCGCATGGAGGCCGTCGTCTCCACCGGCAACTTCGGCCTGATGCAGCAGTATCACCTCGACTGGGAGCACCAGAAGCCGCTCTCGCGCCTCAAGGAAGCCCTGCACGTCATGCGCACCTTCCTGGACGACGGCAAGATCGACTTCCAGGGGGACTTCTTCCAGTACACGGGTCTGTTCACGGCGGCCCGGCCCGTGCAGGAGCGCATCCCGCTGCTGATGGGCGGCATGAAGGGGCCGCGCTCGTTCCGGACCGCCGGCGAGGTGGCCGACGGCCTGCACCAAGCCCTCGGCTACTCGCGCGAGGCCTACGACTACCAGGTCGAGAACATGCGCGAAGGCGCCGACCGAGCCGGACGATCGTTCGACGAGTTGGACGTCGGCGCCTGGACGGTCACGGTCGTGTCCGAGGACTCCGCCGCCGCCAAGCACGCGGCGCGGCTCCTCGTTGCCTTCTACATCTCCTCGATGCCCCCGGAGCAGCTCGCGCGCCATGGGATCGACGCCGCCGAGCTGCAGCCGGTCGTCGAGGCGCTCGGCGCGGGCGACATCAAGCGCGCGTACGAGCTCTTCACGCCCGACTACGTCGAGAAGCTGTCGCTGGCCGGGACGCCGGAGGAGGTGGTCGAGAAGATTCGCTCCGACATCGAGCCTGCCGGGGTCAAGCACATGATCCTCGCGCTCTCCGACCCGCCCCTGGTCAAGTTCTTTGCGAACGAGGACATTGAGAACGTGCCCGACATCCGCGGTCAGCTTAAGCTCGTGGCCGACCGGGTGATGCCGGAGTTCAACGGCGGGTCGGGATAAGCACGACCTTCCCGAACAGCTCGCCGCGCTCCATGGCCGCCAGCCCCTCGCTCGCCTCGGCGAGCGGGAGCTCGCGGTCGATCACCGGCCGCACGCCGCTCGTCTCGCACAGGCGCGCCAGCTGAACCAGCTCGTCGCGGGTGCCCATCGTCGAGCCCTCGATCCGCAGCTGTAGGAAGAACACCCGCCGAAGCTCGGCCGAGGGCGCCGCGCCGCTCGTGCTCCCGGACACGACCAGGACGCCGCCGGGCCGCAGCGAGCGCAGCGAGTGGGGCCAAGTCGCCTCCCCGACGGTCTCCATGACCGCGTCGACGCGCTCGGGCAGCCGCTCGCCGCTCTCGTAGGCCGCGTCCGCCCCCAGCTCGAGGGCGCGCTCGCGCTTCTCGCCGTCGCGGCTCGTGACCCATACCCTCACGCCCGCGTTCGCCCCGAGCACGATCGCGGCCGTGGCCACACCGCCGGTGGCTCCCTGGACCAGCACGGTCTGCCCGGGCTGCAGGCGGGCCTTGACGAACATCATCCGGTAGGCCGTCAGCCAGGCCGTGGGCAGGCACGCGGCCTCGGCGAAGGACAGGGCCTCCGGCTTCGGCACCAGGTTGCCGCGGGGCACCGCCACCCGCTCGGCGAGCGTGCCCTGATGCAGCTCGGACAGAAGCGTGCGCTTGGGGTCGAGGGTCTCGTCGCCGCGCCAGCCGTCGGAGGCGATCACGGCGTGGATGATCACGTCGTTGCCGTCCTCGTCCATGCCGGCTGCGTCGCAGCCGAGGATCATCGGCAGCCGGTCCTCCGGCAGGCCGACGCCCTTGAGCGACCAGAGATCGTGGTGGTTGAGCGCCGCGGCCTTCACCTCCACCGTCGTCCAGCCCTCGGGCGGCTCGGGCTCGGGGCGGTCCTCGACCCGAAGGCCGCTCAGCGGGTCGTCACTGTCGGTTTC
Source organism: uncultured Thermoleophilaceae bacterium (assembly GCA_963821275.1). Taxonomy (GTDB): domain Bacteria; phylum Actinomycetota; class Thermoleophilia; order Solirubrobacterales; family Thermoleophilaceae; genus JACVRW01. Next base: position 609,561 of record CAWGDF010000011.1, on the reverse strand, counting down.
TGCGGCATAGGCGGCAAGCACGGGCGGAGATCCTAGGCGCTCAGCGCCGCGGGACCTCCCACGGCACCTCGGGGAGGGGCCGCCCGGTCTCGAGGAAAGACTTGAGGTTGGACAGCACCGCCGCCCATCCGGCGGCGGCCTCGTCGCGCTCGGCTGCGTCGACGAGGTCCTCGTGGGTCACGGTGAGCCGGACGATCCCACCGTGGGGCTGGATGTCGAAGGTCACCCGCGAAGTCGTCTCGGCCTTCTCGTCGCCGGGCTCGGCCCAGGTGGTCACGAGCCGCGTGGGCGGCGCGCTCTCGACGACGGTGCCGACGACGTCGGCGATCTCGCTCCCGTCGGCGCGCCTGTGCTCCCACGAGGAGCCGGCCTCCCAGTCGGAGACGTTGCGGTGGCCCCAGTACTCGGCCGTCAGGTCGGGATCGGTGAGCGCCCGCCAGACCTCCAGCGGAGTGCTCTCGATGTAGGTCACGTACACGTAGCTCGGCCTATCGCTCATCTGTTCCTCTGCTCGTCGCTTGACGGCGCTCAGCGCCTCGAGGCGCGAACGCTCGAACTTCTCGATCCAGCGTTCCTGGATCTCGTGGATGGGCACGGGATTGAGGTAGTGGAGCTTTTCCCGCCCTCGCCGCGTGGTGCTGATGAGGTTCGCCTCCTCCAGAAGGGCCAGGTGCTGGCTCGCCGACTGACGGGTCATGTCGACCTGCTCGCACAGCTCGCTCAGCGTCTGCCCGCCGCGCTCGTGAAGCCGGTCCAGCAGGTAGCGGCGGGTCTGATCGGCGAGCGCTCTGAAGACCTTGTCCATCCAGCGTCACCTGCAGGAGTTTATGCAGGTAAATACCTGCATGTCAAGCCGCCGTGGCGGCGGATTTGAGGAAGGGGCAGAACCCTCCATCCAACGTCACCCACACGGCGGGGACGACGCTCGGCGTGACGTTTGGCCGCGGCGTCCCCGCGGCCCCGCCGCCGCCCGCTAGAGCCGCGCCGGCGGTCCCTGCTGCGACGTAGCGTCGTGGACTGCCCGCACCACCTGATCGGGATCGGTCACCCACTCGAAGCGGAACTCGGAGGCGTCGGTGCCGGCGGTCTCGAAGCCCACGTTCCCGACCCGGAAGAGCCGGTCCAGGACGCTCTGTTCGAAGTTGACGTTCTGCACGCGCTCGAGGCGCGTCTCGCTCACGCGCTTGCGGACCATCCCGCGGCTGATGCGCAGCCGCTGGTCGGTGATCAGGTAGTGGGTGAACATGCGCCGGACGTAGCCGATGACCAGCGTGAGCCCCGCGATCACAAGCGCGGCGATCAGCCCCAGCGCCACCTCTCCCACGAGCAGCCCCACGATCACGAACACCACGACGGCCAGCAGCAGGCCGCCGGCGTAGAAGGCCATCAGCGCCCGCCACGCGGGCCGGCCCTCGTAGAGCGAGCGCTCTCCGTCGCGCAGCTCGGACGCCTGCTGCATACGGCGAAGAATAGTCCGGCGCCGGGCGGCCGAGTCACTATCGTCTGGTCCATGATCGGATTTATCGTGGCCGGCTTGATCATCGGCGCCCTCGCGCGCCTGCTGCTTCCCGGCAAGCAGAACATAGGAATCCTCTGGACCCTGCTCATCGGGGTGGTCGGCTCGATCATCGGCGGGACGATCGCGAACCTGCTGGGCACGGGCTCGATCTGGGAGCTGAACGTGATCGGCTTCGTCTGCGCCGTGATCGCGTCTGTGGGACTCCTGGTGGTCGCGGAGCGGAGCGGGCTGGGTGCCGGCCCGGATCGGCGGCGCCTGAACCGGGGCTAGCAAGCGGCTCCTTCTTCCAGCTTCCTGGACGGGCTGCGCGCCGGCGTGCCCTTCGGCGTGGCCGGGGGCCTGCTGGCGCTGTCGTTCGGCGTGGTGGCCCAGGGCGCGGGCCTGTCGGCGACGGCGGCGGTCGTGATGTCGGCGATCGTGTTCGCCGGCTCCGCCCAGTTCGCGGCCATTGCGATCCTGGCCTCGGGAGGCACTGCGGGCGCGGCGGTGGCCGCAGCCGCGCTGATGAACTCGCGCTTTCTGCCGATGGGGGTGGCGCTGGCGCCCTCGTTGCCGGGAGGTGCGCTTTCCCGGGGCGCCCAGGGCCAGACGGTCGTCGACGCGTCCTGGGCTCTCGCCGCCCGCGGTGACGGCAGCTTCGACCGCGGCCTCCTCTTCGGCTCCTCCGCGATCCAGTACGTCGCCTGGGTGAGCGGGACCTTCGCCGGGGCGATGTGGGGCGACGCCCTGGGCGACCCCGAGGCGCTGGGCCTCGACGCCGTGTATCCGGCTTTCTTCCTCGCTCTCCTGATCGCCGAGGTCCGCAGCCCACGCGCGCTGGGCGTGGCTGCGCTCGGAGCCCTGATCGCGCTGGTGCTCGTGCCGGTGGCGCCGCCGGGAATTCCCGTACTCGTGGCGAGCCTCGCCACGCTCGTGGGCCTTTGGTCACGCCGTGGGGAGGAGGCCCGCTGAGCACGAGCGTGGCGGTGATCGGGGGCTGCGCGCTGATCACGGCCGCCATCAAGGCCGCGGGGCCGATCGCGCTCGGCGGGCGCGCGCTGCCGCGCTGGTTCACCGGCATCGTCGTGCTGATGGCCCCGGCGCTGCTCGCCGCCCTGGTGGCCACGCAGATCTCTGGCCGACGGCCAGCGGCTTGCTCTGGGCGCGGACACCGTCGGGGTGGCTCGCGGGCGGCCTCGTGGCGTGGCGCACCGGCTCCATCGTCGGCTGCGTGGTGGTTGCCGCCGCAACGACGGCGCTTCTGCGCCTTCTGTGACGAAGCTCGCACTGCCGGCGCGTGACCTGACATAGGAAGGAGCGAACAGGAGTTACCGGTCTCGCCGCCCGCTTCCCTCACTCGCAGCCCGCAGGCATCCAGCCTCCGGGTCCTCGGCGGCGCGACCCCTACCCAGGAGGTGACCTCAATGCAGTACGCAGAGCGCCTACCCAATAGCAGGAGGTTCCTTGGTCCCGTGCTCGCGCTGGCCGTTGGGGCCGCCGCCGCCACGGGGGCCTACGCCCTGCTCGACAGCGAGACCGTTGTCGTCGGCGAGCCCGAGGTGATCGTCGCCGAGGTGCCGGCGCCGGGAACGGTGGCCGAGACCAAGAACGAGGCGGCCATCGCCGCCGCGATCACGTCCTCGCCGTCTGCTCCGGTGGCTGAGACCAAGAACGAGGCGGCCACCGCCGCCGCGATCACGTCCTCGCCGTCTGCTCCGGTGGCTGAGACCAAGAACGAGGCGGCCACCGCCGCCGCGATCACGTCCTCGCCGTCCGCTCCGGTGGCTGAGACCAAGAACGAGGCGTCCACCGCCGCCGCGGTCGCGCCGCGCCCGGAGTCCGCTCGGTAGAAGCGGTTGATCCCGCCGGGACCGGAGCCCGGGCCGAACTGATCTGCGGCGCGGACTCGCGCCACAGCGGCAGCGGGGGGCGAGCCACCTGCCCGGCTTGCCCCCCGCGCCTTTTCTTGGCTCGGCCGAGGTCGCTCACGCGCCGTACGTTTGGGTCCTATTGCACCCCTAACGTACGGAGCGTCATGCGGCTCGACGTTTGGCACGCGCCGCCCGGGGACCGGATCCCGAACAACCCGCGCTTCCCGGTGCTCATCTACCACGGCGTCGACGCGGCGGTCGCCGGCGCTGAGGCCGCCCGCCGGCTGTTCGCGCAGCACGGCTGGGGCGGCTCGTGGGTGGACGGGGTGTTCGGCTTTCACCACTTCCACTCCACCTCGCACGAGGCGCTCGCGGTCGTCGCCGGCCGAGCGGCGCTCGAGCTCGGCGGACCGCAAGGAGAGGCTTACGAGGTGTCCGCCGGGGACGTGCTGGTGCTGCCCGCCGGGACCGGACACCGCCGTGCGAGCTCGGACGCGGGCTTCACCGTCGTCGGCGCGTATCCCGCGGGGCAGGAGAACTACGACCTGCTGCGCGGCGACGACCCGGCGGAGGTCGAGGCCGCACGCGAGCGGATCGCCGCGCTCGGCCCACCGCCAGACGACCCGGTCGGCGGCGAAGGCATCGCGCGCTGGCGATGAGCGTTGACACGGGGAACGGGGGGTGGGCGGGTCGCCGGCTCGCCACGCCCGTCCGCCGGATGGGCGTCAGCGGGAGGTCAGCGAAACGTCCGTGGAATGTCAGCGGGTGTGTTCTAGTTGGCGCGGCAGGGCGCCGATCCAGGCGGTTTCCCAGTCGACGCCGGACGCCCGCTGGAACCCGTATCCCACCTTCATGGTCCAGCCCGACGTGACGGTTACGTGGGGGTCGGACGGCGCTTCCGGCAGCGGCTGCTCGAACACGGTCATCGACGTACAGCTGCACGTCCTCGAACCCGTCGAACCGCAATCTCGCATGCGAGCAGGAGCACGAATCGGCCACGGGAGAGGTCACCTGGGAGCTTTCACAACCCCCTCCCGGCCCATAACCGCCGCCGCCGACGACCGCTACTCGTAGACGACCAGCTCGGGCCGCGGCCGCAGCCGCATCACCCGCTGCGGCGTCATCAGGTTGAGGTCCTCGCGGTAGAAGAGCTTGAAGCCGTGGTGGCGGTCACGCCGGCCGCGGGTGAACTCGTGGTACTTGGAGATCTTGTTCGGCCGGTCGCCGAAGCCGTCGACGTTCACGGTCAGGGCCACACCGGGGTAGCTCCTGAGCCGGTTCTCGTTCTCGATCATGTCGGCGGTGAAGCGATGGATCACGAGCAGCTTCTGGGGAAGGTCGCCGCGCCGGACGATCCGTGACAGCTCGCGGCCGACGGCGTTGATGGTCGCGGCGTCGGTCGAGCCGATCGACTGGCCGGGCAGCTCGCCCGGGTCCATGCTCCATTCCGGGTCGAGCGCGAGCGAGACGTCGGGCTGCTCGAGGAAGGGGCGCAGAGCGCGCACCTCCTTCCTGAAGTCCGCCTGCCCCGGCTGGATGTCGAGAATCAGCAGCGCCTTCTGGTGCCGAGCGACCCGCAGGTAGCGGCGGATCACCGCGGGCGACTGGCGGTGAGCGTGATCCCCGTCGTCGCCAGGGGCTGCCTGCACGATCGTGGCGATCAGCTCGAAGGCCGGGAGCACCGGCCGGTCGCCGACGCGGTACGCCCGCGCCTGCCGGGCGAGGCGGCGGCCGGCCGCCGCCGGGCGGCCGATTCCGAGCGCGCCGAGCTCCTCGTCCTGGGGCGCGCCGTAGAAGGCGACCACGCGCCAATCGGGGAAGATGCGCCGTCCCCCTCGCGGCAGCTCGGGCGGTGGAGCCTCGGCCTCCTCGGCCTCCCGTCCGTCGTCGTCGGAGCCCGCGAAGGTCGAGCCCAGCAGCACCAGGCCCCCCACGATCGCCAGCACGGCAACCCCCGCTGCCACGCGCCTCCGGCGGGCCGTTCGCCGGCGCAGCTCCTCCCGCCGCCGCCGGCGCTCAGCAATATCCATAACGGCTGTCTACCAGGCCGATGGCGAGCGCGCCGAGTTGACGGTCAGCTCCTGGCGCTCCCACGCCAGCTCAAGCCGTCCTGGCTCGCCGCCGAGCTCCGCCCAGCGCTCGAGTGCCAGGCCCTGCAGGCCGTCCAGGAGCTCGTCGCTGTGAAGCGGATCGTGATGGCAGAGCAGCACGCGCTCGGCCTCGACCCGGCGGGCGAACACGAGCGCGTCGTCGAGCGATGAGTGACCCCAGCCCACGCGGGCCAGGTACTCCTCGTCGGTGTACTGGCCGTCGTGCAGGAGAAGCGTCGCGCCCTGGGCCAGGCCGAAGCCCGAGATCCACTCCGGCTCGTCCTGCTCCAGCTCGGTGCCCAGCGCGGGCTCGTGGTCCGGGATGTAGCAGAGCGACGTGTCGCCCTCGGTGATCCGATAGCCGAGAGTGGGCCCACGGTGAGTGACCGAGGCGGCGCGCACGGTGGCTGTGCCGATCTCCCATTCGGTCTCCGAGGCCTCGTGGAAGGACACGTGGCACGGCAGCTCGCGTACCTCCACCGGCGACAGCGGGGCGGAGATGTAGCGGGCGATGCGGTCACGCAGGGGGGCGTCGGGGGCCTCGGGTCCCCAGATCGCGATCTCGGCGGCCGGGTTGAACGCCGGCGCGAAGAACATCAGCCCCTGGATGTGATCCATGTGGAGGTGGGTGAGGAGGATGGTCATCGGGCGCTCCTGCTCACCGAGGGCCAGGCCCATGTTGCGAATGCCGGTGCCCGCGTCGAGCGCCAGCACGGTGCCGTCGGAGAGGGTGACCTGCACGCAGGAGGTGTTGCCGCCGTAGCGGACCGTCTCGGGCCCGGGCGACGGGACGGAGCCCCGCGTGCCCCAGATCGTGACCCTCAAGCGTCCTCTCTCTCCCAGAAGAAGACCATCGCCCCGCGCGTGCCGCCCACGGCCAGGATCGGCAGAGCAGCCGCCTCGATGTCGTTCTCCGCTCCCTTCAGCGAGCGGATCTTGAAGCGGGAGTGAGCCGGGCGGCCCTGCCGCAGCGCGATCGTGAGCGGCATGTCCTCGACCGGCACCTTGACCCCGTTCTCGTCGAACGGGCCGAACGCCGTGCCCCACTCATCCGGGCCCATCTGCCCGACCTCCTCGAAGCGCACGCCGAGCAGCACGCTGGCGGCGTCGTTGAAGAAGACGACGATCCCCTCCTCGTCCACCAGGAAGCCGGGCGTGGACAGCGTCGCGATCAGGTTCCGCGCCAAGATCAGCTCGACGGGCCGTTGCCCTTGAGTCACCGGGGAGACCATAGCCGCACCCGCCCTCCGCCCGCGAGTGCCCGGAGTGTGATCAGCCTCTCACTTTTCTCGCGGTTTTGGAGGTAGAAGGGGCACATGCAATACGCAGAGCGCCTCCCTCAGACTCGCAGCCTGCTGGCTCCCGTCCTCGCGCTGGTCGTGGGCGCGGGTGCCGCCACCGGGGCCTACGCGCTGCTCGACAACCACGACACCAGCCTCCAGCCCGCCGCGGCCGACGTCGTCGTGGTCGAGGCGCCGGCGCCTTCCAGCTCCGGCCTCGAGCTCCGAGGCAGCAAGGCCTCCCAGTCGGGCACGAGCGCCCCCGTCACCGGCGCGCCGGCGCCTTCCAGCTCCGGCCTCGAGCTCCGAGGCAGCAAGGCCTCCCAGACGGGCACGAGCGTCCCCGTCACCGGCGCGCCGGGTACCCCTGGCACCGAGTACGGCACGGCCCAGTACCGCCTCGCCCATCCGTAGCCCTCCTCGGCGCCACCCTCCTTCTCGACCAGCCGTGTGTTCGCGCGGCTGCCTCGGGTATCCGAACGCCAGGCCACCGGCGGCTGAAAGCGAGGTGAGGACGACATGGCCAAGGACCACGGGCCTAGCGTCAAAGACGACAAGCAGTACGAGGGCCTGCGCAAGAAGGGCATGAGCAAGAGCCGGGCGGCGGCAATCGCCAATACCCCGGATGCCTCCAGCAAGGGGGGCAAGCGGTCCGGCAGCGGCGGCGGCAGCAGCCGCAGCCGCAAGAGCAGCGGGTCCGGCAGCGGCGGCAACCGGGCCCAGAAGCAGAGGGCCGGACGCAAGGGGGGCAAGGCCTCGAGCAGCTGACCTGCCTACCCTTCGCCCCGCCGAGCAGGACCGGCACGAGGCGGGCAACTCGGTCGCGGGTAGCCTGGTGACCAGATGCACGTGGTGCGACACCAGTCGGAGCGGGCCCGCTGGGAGATGGTCAGCCGAGACGCGCCGCCTCGTCTTCGCGGCTACGTTCGCAACTACACCGGCTACAGCGAGCGTACCGCCGACCCGCTGCGCCGCCGCGAGGTCCCGTCGGCCGACGTGACGATGATCCTGAGCCCAGGGCCCGCCCTGAGCCTGCCCGACCCGGTGCACCCCGAGCGCCCGGCGGCGCGCCCGGTCTCCTTCGTGGCCGGTCTGCACGACCGCGCCGCGCTTGTCGGGCATGACGGCGAGCAGCAGGGGGTCGAAGTGCGGCTGACCCCGATCGGGGCGCACCTGCTGTTCGGGCTGCCGATGCACGAGCTCACCAATCGCGCGGTCGGACTCGACGACCTGCTGGGTACCGGCGCAGCCGACGAGTTGATCGGACGCCTCTGGGATGCGCCGGCCTGGGAGCGGCGTTTTGACTTCCTCGACTCCGTGCTCGCGGCACGGCTGGCCGAGGCGCGGGCACCCCAGCCGGAGCTCACCTGGGCCTGGGGGAGGCTGCGGGCAACACACGGACGGGTGGGCATGCGCGGGCTGGCGCAGGAGCTGGGCTGGAGCCACCGGCGGCTGATCGAGCGTTTCCGGATGTCCGTCGGCATGCCCCCCAAGGCGCTCGCCCGGATACTCCGCTTCGACCGGGTGGCCGAGCGGCTGCGAGCGACGACCGAGCCGCGCCTGGCGGAGGTGGCCTACGACTGCGGCTACTACGACCAGGCCCATCTCAACCGGGACTTCCGCGAGTTCGCCGGCACGACGCCCACCGCGTACCTCGCCCGCCGTCTGCCCGATCACGGGGGCGTGAAAGGCTAGCGGCAGTCAGGCGAGATCGGAACGCTCACCACGTAGGTGGTGGGGTGTAGGGGGCGCGGGTTCTCCTTGCACCACGCGAGCGTGCCCGCGGGCAGCTGCGCCCGGGCGCTGAACCGGTATCCCGACCGGTAGGTGCGGCCCAGCGAGCTCCGGCGGTTTGTGAGGACGAAGCAGTTGTAGTTGGCCCCGAGCCGGCTGCGCACGCTGACGGGGTCACAGCGGGAGTTGAGCACGGGCCCCTCGAGCTTGTCCGCCCGCACGCGACCACGGACATCGCGCGCGATCGCGGTCTCGAGGGGAACCGCTACGAGTGCCGCGGCTCCGGGATCGGTAAGGCCGCCGGCCGCGCGGATCCGGTCCCGCACAGCGGGGGAAAGCGTGGCCCGGCGCGGGCGCTGGTCCTCGATCAGCGCGCGCCGCTGCGCCGCCCGCGCTGCCCTGGTCTCCCGCGCCCGCTCGCGCTCGCCGGCCTCACGTTCGCGCTCCACGGAGGGCCAGGACAGCACCAGGGCGGCGACCCCGGCGGCAGCCAGCACGGCCAGCGCAATGCGGCCCCTGCGCCCCAGCATCTGCCAGCCGCGTTGCGGCAAGCGGAGAAAGGTGGGCAGTGGGTCGTAGCGCTTCCCACTGCCCGGCGGCGTCCAGGAGGGCTTGCTCTCCGCGATGGACCAAGGATGCCAGGCGCAAGTCAATTTCATCCAAGACACGTGTCAGTGCCGGCCGTAGCCTGGCCCCATGCAAACTCTCTACCCCGTACTGATCTACAAGGACGCCCAGGCGGCGATCGACTTTCTCGAGCGCGCCTTCGGCTTCGAGCGGCAGACGGTCCACGAGGACGACGGCAGCGTTCAGCATGCCGAGCTCCGCTTCGGGTCCGAGCTCGTGATGCTCAGCTCAGCCGCAAGCGGCGACGCTCTCTTCAACCAGGGCATCGGGCGCAGCTCCCTCTACCTGGTGATCGAGGACCCGGACGCCCATCACGCCCGGGCCGTCGAGGCCGGGGCGGAGCTCGCCCGCGAGCTCAGGGACGAGGAATACGGCTCCCGCGGCTACACGGCGCGCGACCCGGAGGGCAACCTCTGGAGCTTCGGGACCTACCGCCCCGCGTAAGCCTCGGCCCGCTCACGTGAGCGCGCCTGCAGTGTCGTCACGGCGCCCTCCCGCGGGCTCAACGTGATGGCGCGCCGCCGGCTGCGTTCCGTCGGGCCGCCGTCGCGGGCCACCGGCCTGCTGCGGGCCAGCACCGCCCGGAGCACAACCTTCATCTCGAGCAGCGCGAAGCTCGCGCCGAGGCAGCGCCGGCGGCCGCCGCCGAACGGGATCCACGTGTAGGTGCCGGGCGGCTCGGTCAGGAAACGCTCGGGGCGGAACCGGTAGGGATCGGGGTAGATCGCCGGATCGTGGTGAATGAGGTAGCCGTTGGCGATCAGGCAGACCCCGGCCGGGTACTCCCAGCCGCCGATCTCGACCGGGCGCATCACCAGGCGCGGAGCGGCGTTTGGCAGCACAGGGCGGTGGCGAAGGGTCTCCTGGACGGTGGCGGTGAGGTAGGCATCGTCGTCACCGGCGTCGATCTCCTCGATCAGGCGGTCCAGCACCTCGGGGCTCCGCCCGAGGCGCTCGAAGGCCCAGGCGAGCTCTGAGGCGGTGGTCTCGTGCCCGGCGACCAGCAGCGTCATCAGCTCGTCCCGCAGCTCGGCATCGCTCATCGGCGATCCGTCCTCGTGACGCGCCGAGAGGAGCAGGGAGAGCACGTCGCCCCGGTTGCCGTTCTCGCTGCGGCGCTCGTCGATCAGTTCGTAGAGCAGCGCGTCGGTCTCCCGCCGAAGCCGGAGGAAGCGTTGCCACACCGGACCGCGGCGCAGCAACGGGAACACCGACCCGGGATTGCCGGTTATCTCCAGGATGCGGGTGAGCCGGTCCCTCAGGCCGTCGAGTCGGGGTCCCGGGTCCAGCCCGAAGACGGCTCGCAGGATGACCTCCAGGGTCAGCTCCTGAAGCAGGGGATGGAGTGGCGCCATGTCGCCCGTCGGCCAGCCGGCCACCTCACGCTCGGTCACCTCCTCCAGCAGGCCGGTGAGGCGCTGCATCTTCTCCCCGTGGAAGGCCGGCAGCATGAGCTTGCGTTGCGAGAGATGCGCGCCCTCGTCCAGCAGGATCACAGAGTTCTGACCGACGATCGGCTCGAGGATGCGCGCGCCCTCGCCCGGATGGAGCACCTCTGGCGGGGAGGTGAAGACCTGCTTCACCTCGTCGGGGTCCGACAGGTGGACGAAGGGCGGCAGGGAGAGCATGCGGATGGTGAAGCGCCTGCCGTAGCGGGCACGGCAGCGCTCGAACCACGGCATGGTGCGCGTCCAGAAGCCGAGCGTCTGGAGCGCCTGCGGAAGCCGAGGCCCCGGCGGAAGGCGATGGGCCATCGGGCCAGCCTACCCCGCCGCGGCCGCGCCGGCGCGCCCCTGCCAGGAGCAGCTCCGGCGCAACGGCCGCGACGGCGCGTCTAGAACACGAACGCGATCAGCAGCACGATGACCAGAATCAGAACGATCGTTCCGATGCCGATGTACATTCGGGCCTCCCCGTAGTCGTTGTTGAGCGCCTGTTTCCCCTTTTGGCGCGCCGTCAATCAGAGGACAGCGCGCCCGAGGTCGCGATCCGCCGGAAGCTGCGGGCGCTGGGGCGCTCACGCCGGCGCAGCGTGTCCGGGTCGTAGCCGAAGAAGCCGAAGCGCGGGTAGTAGCCGGCGGCCCACTCGAAGTTGTCCATGAGCGACCAGGCGAAGTAGCCGCGAACACGGGCGGCGCCGTCCCGCCGGGCGTCCCGAAGCGCGCGCAGGTGGTCGAGCAGGTAGTCACGCCGCTGGCTGTCGTCGGCGTCCGCCAGGCCGTTCTCGGTCACGTACACCGGGCGCCGGTAGCTCCCGGCGATGCCCAGCACGCGGCGAAAGCCCTTCGGGAAGATCTCCCAGCCGAAGTCCGTGCAGGTGGTCGGGCAGGGGGCGGCGCCCGGATTCTGAGGCGTCCGGTACGAGAACGTGGGCACGAAGTCGAACAGCGGGATCGTGCTGCTGGCCGGCGCAGGCAGCCCGGTCACGCGGCCGCGGAAGTAATAGTTGAGCCCGACGAAGTCGGCGCTGCCGCCGAGCCGGCGCCTGCGCTCTCCGGCCTCGATCTTCCCGTTCACGTTGCGGTCGTCGATACCGCGCACCACGGCGTCGAGGAAGATGCGGTTGAAGATGTAGTCGGCGTGGCGGGCCCCGCGCCGGTCGGCCGCCGAGGCGGGGTCGGAGGGGGTGAAGGCGATCATGTTGTGCACCGGGCCGACCTTGGCCCGCCGGTCGTGACGGTGGATGGCGTCGTAGGCCACGCTCTGGGCCAGCGCCTGGTTTCTGACCGTCGCGACCGCCCCAGGGAACGAGTAGACGCCGGGCGGGAAGTAGCCCGCAAGCGCGCCGGGCACGTTCACGTAGCCGCTCGTGGCAACCACCACCGGCTCGTTGACGGGCGCCCAGAGGTCAACCAGGTCGCCGTACTTCCAGGCCAGGTAGGCGGCGTACTTCTTGAACTCGCTCACCGTGCGCCGGTCCAGCCAACCGCGCGGGCCAAAGCCGCGGCGGCGTCGGCTCGTCCGGGCCGGCGCGGGCGAAGGCGTCGCGGGCGGCGATCGGGTCGTGCACCCAGAGCGGAAGCGTGAAATGGCTGAGGGTCACCATCGGGGTCATTCCCTGTCGCCGGATCGCGCGCAGCTCACGCCGGTAGTGGCGCACGGCGCCCTGGTTTGCCAGACGGTCGAGCTGCGTCAGGGTCGCGGGCGGCCGCGGTGGAGCGCGGGAATATCCGGCTCCACTCTATGCCGAAGCGGAAGGCGTTCGCCCCGAGGCGGCGACGGGCCAGGCGGGCGTCCTGTCGGTAGCGCCGCCAATGTCCCGGGCCGCGCTCCACCCGGTCCCCGCTCACCCAGCCGCGGGCGATGTTGGTCCGGTCGTGGCTCCACACCCACCAGTCGCTGCGGTGTCCCGGTGGTCCGGTTGGCCACCGGCCTCGGTCTGGAAGCCGCTGATGGCGGTGCCCCAGAGGAAGTCGCGCGGGAAGTCGCGGGCGTGGGCGAGGCCGGGGACGGCCAGGAGGGCGAGGGCCGCCGCCAGCGTCAGGCGCGCGAGTCGCATTGGCGAGGTGACTGTAGAGCCCGACCGGGCAACAGCACGCCAGTGGACAAGGGGGTGACGCCGACGAGGCGGCCTGGCGCACCGCGGTGGACGCGGCCCTGGCTGGTGGGCGAGAGCGAGCCCCAGGAGGAGGTGCCGCCCGACGAGCTCTACGAGAAGCTGAAGCGCTTCCAGGAGCGGGGGGCGGGGGACATCAAGGAGGACGAGGAGGATTAGGAGCGGCGCCCCGGTCCGCGGGGACCGGGGCGCCGGTTGGAGGTCCGACGGCGGATGTCGTGCGCTTACGGGCTCAGGCCCTCGCCGGCCCGCTCAGCCGCCGCACGCCGCCGGCGGCGAACAGCACGAGCACGATCCCGGCGCCGGCCGCGGCTCCGAGCGCTGCGGACAGCCAGTCGAACGCGCCGGGCGTGGACGGCTCGTCGGCCACCAGCTGGGCGTCGGGCGTCGCCGCGGGGCTCTGCGGCTCGCGGCTGTCGGGCATGCGCATATCCGTGTATGGCTTCTCGGCGCGGGCCGCTTCCTTGGCGTCGGGCGAGCGCAGGTCTATGTACTCGTCGGCGGTCGCGCCCGAGGCTCCGACCGCGCTCGCGAGCGCGGCGCCGGCCAGGGCGGTGGCGAGGGCCTTCCTGCTGTTGTGGGAGAACATCTCCGCTCCTTCTGTCGGCGACCGCGGGATTGCGATCGATCGACAGCAAGGCTCGGCCTCAGCGGTAACTGGGCGCCCACGCAGCGCTAATTGCCGGTAACCGCGCCCTCAGTCCCCGGTGCAGACCCGCTGATAGGGGCGCCCCGGCAGCGCCTCGTCCCACTCGGCGGGGGTCAGCTCACGCCCCGTAACAAGGCAGGCGTGGCGCTTCCAGGCCGCCGGGGACATCTTGAAGCTGATTCCCTCGGTTTCGGTGGAGATCGCGTACAGGCGCGAGCCGTCGGGGCTCAGGGCGGCCGACGCGAACTTGTTCGGCGCGAGCTCGAGCGGCGAGCCGATCGGCTTCTGGGTCTCGACGTCCGACAGCGCCACGGTCCCGTCTGCGGAGGCGGTCACCAGCGTGCGGCCGTCGGGCGTGAACTCCGGGAAGGTGATACGCAGCGTGTGGGCCTCGAACGGCCGGCCGACCTGCCTCCAGGTCTCGGTCGAGAAAAGCCGCCCGGTGCCGTTGTACTGGCCGATGAACAGCAGGTCACCGTCGGGCGAGAAGGCCACCGAGCGCGAGAAGTCCCCATCACTCGAAAGATTTCCGACCTCGAAGCGCTTGACGAGTCTGCCCGTGCGCACGTCCCGAACGTCGGTGCCGCGCGACCCGGCGGCCCCCGCGATCAGGTCGCCGTTCGGGCTGAAGGCGATCAAGTTGGCCGAGGTCCGGCCTCGGAAGGCGGTGAGCTTCCGCCGGCGCACGTCCCACACCCGAAGCGGCTGCGGTGGCCCGTTGTCTTCCCCCTCGGATGCCGCGAGCAGCTTGCCGTCGGGGGAGAAGGCCAGCGCCTGGGAGTGGCCCCGCATTCCCCTCAGCTCGCCGGCCGGCGCCAGCGTCCGAGCGTTCCACAAGTGTGAGGCGTCCGCCTTCTCCGGTAACCGCGAGCAGGCGCCCGTCCGGGCTGAACGTCGACCGAGGCGGCGACGCCGTCGATGGCGCTGACGCTCGCCCGTCGCTTCAGGGTCCGGGTGTCGATCAGGTCGACCGCTCCGTCGCTGTGCGTGAACGCCAGCGTGCGGCCGTCGGGGCTGACCGCGATCCCTCGTGGCGTCTGGAATTCGTCGAAGGGGCGGCCGACGACGAAGCGCCGGTCGAGCCGCCGGTTGCCGGCGAGGTCCCAGAGGATCGCGCGCGTGTCGTCCGACGCGGTGATCAGCGTGCGGCCGTCGCCCGTCAGGTCGAGCCCCCCGATTTCGCCGGTGTGCCCGGCGAAACGCTGCCCGATACTCCCGCGCTCGACGTCCCACGCGAACAGCTCTCCCGTCTGGCTCGAAGTCACCAGCGTCCGCCCATCGGGCGTGAACCTCATGCGGTTCACGCCGCCCTCGTGGCGGCCTCTCAGCGGCCGGATCTGACCGGAGTCCAGATCGAGCAGCCGGACCCGGCCTGCGTCGGAGCCGAGAGCGAACACCGCTCCGTCGGGACTGACCGCACCGGCCGAGTCGCTAACCGGCCAAGAGCGCACGACCCGAAGCGGCTCAGGGTCGAGCTCCCACGTCAGGTTCTCGCTCTGGCTGGTGAGGAAGAACCGCTCGCGATCGGCGGTCTCCGACGCGTAGAAGTAACCCGCATCTTGCCCCACACGGAGGCGATCCTTGACCGCGCCCGTCTTCCTGTCGACGCGATACACGGGCGGCGCTGGGGCGTCCTGCGCCGCGCCGGGGACCTGCCGAACGACGAGGTCGCGACCCCCCGGGGCGAAAACGACATCCGTGTACACGAAAGGTGCCGGCTCGGGAAGCCGGGGCAACCTCACCCGCAGCGTCCGCTCGCGGGTACGCGCATCGATCAGGTCGACGACCCCGTTGTGGTTTGGGTCCTTCGGGTGCATGGAGCTGACGGCGAGGGTGGCCCCGTCCGGCGAGAAGCGAACGTTCTGGATGAGACCGCCGTCGATGTAATAGGGCGGGCCGAGCGGGCGCCGGGTGGCGGCGTCGTAGACGGTGACGACACCGCGCTCGTCGCCGGTGGCCATCAACCTCCCGTCCGGGCTCAGGGCCGCCCCGTATATCGGCCAACCGAGGTTGACCACGCCGACCGCCGCCGGCGCGCGAAGGAGCGCCGACAGCATGGTGCCGCGGGTGGCGGGGGACTCGTCAAGTTCCACGGCCGCGCGGGTCAGCAGGACTGCCTCATCGACGCGCTCCGTGCCCAGCGCCTCGACGCCGAGCCGCTGGGCGTCCGCGGTCACGGCGGCGTCGCGGGCCTCGCCCCGCTGGTTCAGGGCGACCACGCCGGCGACGATCGCGAGCGCCAGCAGCGCGGCGAGTCCGGCCAGGAGGGTGCGAAGCCGGCGGTTCGCGCGCTGTTGGCGCTCGGCCTCGCGCTCGGCGGCCGCGCGGCTCTCGTCCAGGAAGTCGCGCTCCAGCTCGTTCAGGTCCCCCTCGTGGCCGGCGCTCCAGTCGAGGGCAGCCGCCAGGCGCGCGCCGCGGTAGAGCTCGCCGCGGTCGCGGCCGGCGGCCTGCCAGTCGCGCGCCGCGTGGATCAGGTGCTGGTGCAGGCGGCGCCCCACGGCGTCCTCCTCCAACCAGCCGCGGAGCCGCGGCCACTCGCGCAGCAGCGCCTCGTGGGCGACCTCGAGCGTGTCCTCGTCCGCGGTAACCAGCCGGCTGTCGACGAGAGCCGCCAGCGCGGCCGCGGTGTGCTCGTCGTGCTCCGGGTCGAGCTCGTCGAGAGGCATCCGGCGGCGCACGAACGCGGCCTCCTGGTCGCCGGCGTCGGCCAGCCGCAGCAGGATGCGGCGGGCCGCCGGGCGCTCGGGCTCACTCAGGCGGGAGTAGGTGTCCTCCGCGAGGCGCCCCACGGCGCCCTGCACCCCGCCGGTGCGCTCGTAGGTCGCGTGGCGCATGGTCCGCCCTTCGCGCTCGCGCCATTGCTCCAGCAGCGCGGCGGAGAGCAGCGGCAGGCCGCCTGGCTCATCGAGGACATCGCCGATCAGCGCCTCGGTCAGCGACGGCTCCACCCGGAGCCCGACCCGGCGGGCGGGCTCCTCGATCGCCCGGCGCAGCTCGTCCCGGCTCATGGGGCCGACCAGGACCTGGTTCGCGCCCACCAGGCGGGCGAGCCCGTCGTGTGCCGCGCAGCGCCCGTAGAAGTCGGCCCTCATCGCGAGGACGACCTGCACGCGGCGATCGCGGTCTTCCGTTAGGCCGACGAGCGCGTCCAGGAACGCGGTCCGCTCGCCCTCGTCCCGGCAGACCGTGAATACCTCCTCGAACTGGTCGACCACGAGCAATGCGTGCTCGCGGCCATCGGGCAGGGCCCGCTCGAGCTCCGCCAGCGGATGCGCTCCGGGCCGCATGAGCACCTGACGCCAGCGCTCCGAGCCCGGCAGCGCCCCTTCGGCGAGCGCCGGTACCAGCCCGGCGCGAACCGCCGACGACTTTCCGCTCCCCGACGGCCCGATCACGGCGAGCAGTGGGGAGCCGACCAGCCGGGCCACCAGCCCGGCCACCAGACGCTCGCGCCCGAAGAAGTACTCGGCATGGGCCGCGTCGAAAGGGGCGAGGCCCATGAAGGGGCACACGGCCCGCCCTGGTGCGCCGCCCGCCTCTGCGCCCAGCCGGTGTTCACGTTCGTCCGCCGCCCGAAGGGCCAGCACGTCGCCGGCGAGGTCGGCCTCGGCCGCCCGCAGGTCCCTTCGGTCTCCGGCGGTGCGGCCGGCGCTCACGTCCAACGCCTCGGCCGCCTGCTCCCGGGCCCGCGCGGCCGCGAGGCGATGCACGGCTGGCCGGGAGGCCCCCGCTCTCGGCCGCCAGGCCCGCTGCGCCGCCGTCGGGCAGGTAGAGGCGCGCGATCTCGGCCACCGCGTCCGCGTCCAGCGGGCCCAGCTCGATCACGGGGTCGGCCGCGAGCTCCGCGGGCTGGGTTTGGAGCACGAGGAGGAGCTTGCGTTCACGCGCGAGTCCCGGCAGCCTGCGGAGGAGTTCTGAGCGGGGCTCATCGATGACGGCCAGCGTCGGACGGTCACCGGTCTCCACGGCGCCGGGCGAGGCGTCGCCGCTGAAATAGCGGACGACCATGCCCTCGCTAACCGCCACCCGCGCGAGCTCGGCCGCCAGTCGCGTCTTCCCAATCCCCGGAGGACCATGCACGACTGCGATGCTGCCGCGGCCCGCGCGCGCCTCGGCCAGCCGCTCGCTCAGCCGGGCGAGCTCCTCCCCGCGGCCGGCCAGCAGCGGTGAGCCCCCTTCGAGGGCCTGGGGCAGGCCCAGCGGCACCACATCGAGCGCGGGATCCTGGGCGAGAATCGCCTCCTGAAGCCCGCGCAGGTCGGCGCCTGGCTCGACGCCGATCTGCTCGACCAGCGTGTTGCGCGCGCGCCGGTAGGCCTCGAGCGCCTCGGCCTGGCGGCCGCAGCGGTAGAGGGCGAGCATCAGCTGGCCGCGCAGTCGCTCGCGCAGCGGCTGCTCAGCGATTGCGGCCTCGAGCTCACCCACCAGCTCGGCGTGCCGGCCGAGCGCCAGTTCCGCATCGGTGCGCCCTTCGAACGCGGCCCAGCGCTCCTCCTCGAGGCGGGCGATCTCCCCCTGCGCGAACGGCTCGTAGGCGACGTCGGAGAGCGCCGGCCCGCGCCAGAGCGCGAGCGCTTTGCGCAGCGTCTCGGCAGCGGCTTCGGGGTCGTCGGCTACCTGCCCCCGGCCTTCCTCGGCGAGCTCCTCGAAGCGGGCGACGTCGAGCTCGCCTCGCTGGACCTTCAAGCGGTATGCGCTGCCCAGGGTCTCGAGCCGCCCGTTCTGCCCCAACGCGCGCCGCAGAGCCGAGACCTGGTTGTGGAGCATCTTGTGCGCGGTGGCCGGCGGCGATTCCCCCCAGAGCTCCTCGACCAGCCGATCGCTCGCCACGGGCTCGTTGGCGCGAAGCAGCAGGAGGGCGAGCAGGGCACGCTGTCGCCCGGCTCCGATCGACAGCTGACGGGAGTCGTCGTCCAGTACCTCCAGCGGGCCAAGTAGGCGGTAATCCACCTGCGAATCACCGTAACACCGCTGCGGCGGTATCGGCGCTGGTATCCGAGCCCCGCGCCCGCTACGGTCGGCCCTGCATGTCCGGCCTGGACCGCCGCACGCTGGTGGCGCTGGTGGCGATGGCGATGGCGGTGTTCGTCGTCGCCAACGACATCACGGCGCTCAGCGTCGCCCTGCCGAACATCGAGAAGGACTTCGACGCCGACGTCTCCAGCGTCCAGTGGGTGATCAACATCTACGCGCTGGTGTTCGGCGTGCTGATCGTGACCGGCGGCCGGCTCGCGGACATGTTCGGGCGGCGCCTGCTCTTCTTCGTCGGCGCGGCGATCTTCGCCTTCTTCTCGGTGCTCGGGGCCGTGGCGCAGGACGACCTCTGGCTGATCGTCTGCCGCGCGCTGATGGGCATCGGCGGAGCGATGATGTGGCCCGCCGTACTCGGCATGACCTACGCCATCCTGCCCGACGACAAGGCGGGGCTGGCTGGCGGGCTCATCATCGGCGCAGCCGGCTTCGGCAACGCGGCCGGACCACTGCTGGGCGGCGCGCTGGTCGAGCTGTTCAGCTGGCGGGCGATCCTGTGGGTGAACCTCCCGGTCGCGGCGCTGGCCTGCTTCGTCACCTGGCGGGCGGTTCCCGAGTCCAAGGCAGACACCGGCCGTGAGCGGATCGACTATCTCGGGGTCACCACGCTGACGGTGGGGCTCATGGCCTTGCTGTTCGCGCTCGATCAGGTGACCGAGTGGGGGTGGAGCGACGCACGCATCCTGGGCTTGTTCGCGCTCTGCGTCGTGATGCTGGCGGCGTTCGCGATCATCGAACGCCGCGTCGGCTCGGGCGCCCTCATTCCTCCGGACGTCATGCGCAACGGCGAGTTCCGGGCCGCCTGCCTGGCCACCCTTCTGATGTCGGCCACGTTCTTCGCGATGCTGCTCTTCCTGCCCCAGTTCTTCCAGAAGATCCTCGGCTACTCGCCGCTGGAGGCAGGCGCAGCGATGCTGCCGATGATGGGCATCTTCGCCGCAGTCTCCTTCGTCGCGGGCCCGCTCTATGAACGCCTGGGGGCCAAGACCATCGTCAGCGCGGGCGCGGCCTGCCTGGCACTCGGCACCTTCCTCGTCTCGCTGATAGAGCGCGACTCGGGCTGGTGGTTCCTCGTCCCGGCGATGGTCATCACCGGCACCGGCGTCGGGTTGTTCTACTCATCCATCACCACGACGGCGGTCACCGCGCTCGACCCCTCGCGCGCCAGCCTCGCCGGTGGCATCGTCTACATGTTCCAGGTGGCCGGCGGCGCGATCGGCCTGGGTCTGACTACCACGATCTTCACCACCGCCTCCGAGGACAAGCTCCAGTCCGACCTGGCGGGCACGAGGCTGTCGAACGACCAGATCGACGCCCTCCACGGCGCCCTGGCCGGCACCGACTCGGCCGCCACCCTGTTCGCCCGCTTCCCGGGCCCCGTGGGCGACAGGCTCGACGAGCTCGTGCGGGACGCCTTCGCCGCCGGGATGCAGTGGGGCTTTCGGCTGGTGGCGGCTCTGGCACTGGCCGGGCTCGTGGTGTCCGTCCTGTTCGTGGGCGGTTCGCTGCTTCGCGCCCGCGGCCGGCGTACGCCGCAGCCGGCCTCGGGCGGGTAGCCGCCTACACGCTCTACCCAGCGTCGCCCTCGTGGAGGGCGAGCGTCGCCTCGCGCACGGCCCTGATCCGGTCCAGGGTCGCCGCGTCGCGAGCGGGCGGGGGGTCGATCGTCGCCCCGCGCCGCGTACCCCAGCGGCGCGCCACCTCCTCGGGCGGCTCGCCGGAGACGCAGCCGACGGCCTGAGCGGCCGCTCCCAGAGCTACCAGCTCGTCGGCGTCGGGCACCTGGACTGCGCGGCCGGAGATGCGGGCCACCACGCGTTGCCAGGCCGGTCCGCGGGCGCCGCCCCCGATGAGCACCAGCGGCGCTCCGGGGTCGAGGCCGGAGCCCTGGCCGGCTATACGCTCGAGGGCCTCGACCAGCGAGGCGGCCGCGCCCTCGTAGGCGGCGAGCAGGATCTCCTCACGGCTGGTGGCGTGGCGCAGGCCGGCCACCATGCCGGCCGCGTTCGGCAGGTTGGGAGTGCGCTCGCCGTCCAGGTAGGGGAGCACCACCACGTCGGTGCTGTCGGCGGCGGCGTCGCGATCGAGGCCGAGCCACGCCGCCACCCGGTCGACCGCGAGCGTGGCGTTCAGCGTGGCCGCCAGCGGCAGGAAGCGGCCGCTGGCGTCGGCGAAGCCGGCCACCGTGCCGCTGGGATCGGCGGCCCGCTCGTCCATCACGGCGTAGGCGGTGCCCGACGTGCCCAGGCTGATCACCGGCTCGCCCGGCGCCAGGCCGAGGCCCAGCGCCGCGCCTGCGTTGTCCCCCGTCCCCGGGCCCACGAGCGCGCCCTCGGGAAGCCCCAGCTCTCGCGCCGCCGGCCCGGCCAGCTTCCCCGCCGGCTCGCGCGGGCCGAGCACCTCCGGCAGCAGCCCGGGTTCGAGCTCGATCCGCTCGAGCACGTCGGCGGCGTAGTCCTCGTCGCGCGTGGACCACCAGGCGGTACCGGAGGCGTCGCCCCGGTCCGTAACGGCGCGGCCGCAGAGCCGCTCGGTCAGGAAGTCGTGTGGGAGGCGCACCGCCTGCGCGGCCGCCGCCGCCTCCGGCTCGTTCCGGCGCAGCCAGGCCCAGCGCGTGGCGGTGAACGAGGGCACGGGCACCAGCCCGATCCGCTCCGCCCAAGACTCCGGGCCGCCGAGCGCCTCGGTCAGCTCGCGGGCCTCGGGGGCCGACCGGGTGTCGTTCCAGAGGATGGCGGGGCGCAACGGGCGGCCGCCCCCGTCGAGCGTCACCAGCCCGTGCTGCTGGCCGGCGATCGCGATGGCGCCCACCTCGCCGGCGCGGCCGGACTGGGCCAGCGCCGCGCGCAGCGCGTTCCACCACTGCTCCGGGTCCGTCTCGCGGGCGCCGTCGCTGCCGGTCACCTCGTGCGGGGCCCGACCGCTCGACACCACCCGGCCGGTCTCCGCGTCCACGATCAACACCTTCGTGGCCTGCGTGGAGCAGTCGACGCCCGCCACCAGGTTGATTTGTCGGCTCACCGAACTTACGTTACGGCGATGGCGACCCAGACGGCACCTTCCGACGATTCGGCCCTCGTCCCCCGGCCCGAGCACCGCTTCACCTTCGGCCTCTGGACGGTGGGACACCGGGGCAACGACCCCTTCGGCGACCCCACCCGACCCGGCTTCGACCCGCCCGAGACCGTGCGCCGCCTGGCTGACCTGGGGGCCCACGGGGTGTGCTTCCACGACAACGACCTGGTGCCGCTGGACGCGACCGAGGACGAGGCCCGCCAGGCCAAGGAGCGCTTCCGGCGCGCGCTCGCCGAGACCGGCATGCAGGTCACGATGGCCACCAGCAACCTCTTCTTCCACCCGGTTTTCAAAGACGGAGCGTTCACCGCCAACGACCGCGAGGTGCGCCGCTTCGCCATCCAGAAAACGCTGAGGGCGATCGATCTCGGCCTCGAGCTGGGAGCGCCGATCTTCGTCTTCTGGGGCGGCCGCGAGGGGGTCGAGGCGGACGCCGCCAAGCCGGCGCACGACGCCCTCGAGCGCTACCGCGAGGCGATCGACTTCCTCTGCGAGCACGTCCGCGCGGGCGGGCACGACATGCGCTTCGCGATCGAGCCGAAGCCCAACGAGCCGCGCGGCGACATCTTCCTCCCGACGGTCGGCCACGCGCTGGCCTTCATCGAGCGGCTGCAGCACCCGGAGATGGTGGGAGTGAACCCCGAGCTGGCTCACGAGACGATGGCCGGGCTCAGCTTCCAGCACGCGGTGGCCCAGGCGCTGTGGGCCGGCAAGCTCTTCCACATCGACCTCAACGCCCAGCGGGTCGGCCGCTACGACCAGGACTTCCGCTTCGGCGCCGTGGGCCTCAAGGACGCTTTCTTCGTGGTCAAGCTGCTCGAGGACGCGGGTTACGACGGCCCGCGCCACTTCGACGCGCGACCCCTGCGGGTGGAGAACGCAGACGGCGTGTGGGACTTCGCCTCGGGCTGCATGCGCACCTATCTCGCGCTTGCGGACAAGGCCCGGCGCTTCGACGAGGACGCCGAGATCCAGGCGGCGCTCGAGGAGACCAAGGTCGGGCAGCTGGCCCAGCCCACCACCGAGCCGTACTCGCGGGACGCCGTCGACGCTCTCCTGGCCGAGCAGCATGACCTCGATGCGCTCGGCTCGCGCGCCTGTCGCAACGAGCGGCTCGATCAGCTCGTGATCGACCTGCTGCTCGGGCTTCGTTGAGACCCGCCGACGCGCGCGACGTTCGCCGGCACAGCCTCAGCCGCGTGGCCGGCGGGGTGGCGGAGCGCGGGCCGCAGGAGGGGGGCTTGGTTCCTTGGTGTCCTATATGGCAACAAAAGCACCAAACCCCCTCACCCAGCGCCGAACCAAGGTGGGGCTCGGCCCTTAAGCGCCCCGGTACTCCATCTCCTCCCGCGACCCCGACTCCGCCGAGCGCAGCACCGCGTCGCACACCTCGGCGCAGCGGTAGCCGTCCTCGAAGGTGGCGCCGTCGGGCGCCACGTCGGTGTCGTCGCGGATCGCGGTCAGCAGGTGATGGATCTCGTGCACGAAGGTGTGCTCCCAGCCGATGATGTGGCCGTGCGGCCACCACCACTCCCAGAAGGGATGGTCGGCCTCCGAGACCAGCACCGTGCGGAAGCCCTGGGCGGATTCCCCGGGCGAGGATCCCCCGACGTGCACCTGCAGCTCGTTCAACCGCTCCAGGTCGAAGGCGATGGACCCATCGGTGCCGTTGATCTCCCACGTGAAGGCGTTCTTGCGCCCGCTCGCGAAGCGCGTGGCCTCGATCGTCCCGACCGCGCCGTTGTCGAAGGTAACGACTGACTCGACCGCGTCGTCGACCCCCCGCCCCGGCTTGAAGGTCGCCGTGGTGCCCGCGACCGACTCGATTTCGCCGACGAGGTAGCGCGCCAGGTCGATCACGTGCGCGCCCAGGTCGCCGAGCGCTCCGGAGCCCGCAAGCGCCTTGTCGAAGCGCCAGACCTCGTCGTCGACCGCCCCCCACTCCTGCAGGTAGGCACCGCGGAAGTGGGTGATCTGGCCCAGATCGCCGGCCTCGATGATCTGGCGCGCGAGCCGCACCGCCGGGACGAAGCGGTAGTTGAACGCGCACAGGTGCTTGACCCCGGCGGCCTCCACGCGGCGCCAGGTCTCGTAGGCCTCGTCGGCGTTGCGCCCCAGCGGCTTCTCGCAGATCACGTGCTTGCCGGCCTCGGCGGCGGCGATGGACGGCTCCGCGTGCAGGTTGTTCGGGCCCGAGTTGTCGAACAGCTGGATGCGGTCGTCCTCCACCAGCTGTTTCCAGTCCGTCACGTAGCCCTCGAACCCGTAGCGGCCGGCGGCCTCGGCCACGGCCTCCTCGTTGCGGCCGGCGATGGCCACCAGCTCGGGCAGGTACGGCGGCGGGAAGGCCATGTACGGGAGCGTCTTGTAGGCGTTCGAATGGGCCTTGCCCATGAAGGCGTAGCCGAGCATGCCCACGCCGATCGTCTCCACGTCGGCTGCGGCCCCCGCCTGGCCCATCGTGACGAAGCCGACCTTCTCCTCGGCCATCGCTCAGCCCTCCCGCGAAAAGGCGGCATCGAAGGCCACCGAAGAGGGGGAGAAGTCGGTGCGGCGCACGAACTGGAGCGCGTCCGGCGCCCCCCAGTCGCGATCCATGCCCGAGTCCTCCCACTCGATCGAAAGCGGCCCCGTGTAGCCGATCCGGTTCAGCGCACGGAAGACGTCCTCGAAGTCCACGTCGCCGTGGCCAGGCGAGACGAAGGTCCAGCCGCGCTCCGCTTCGCCGAAGTCGATGTGCGAGCCGAGAATCGAGCGGCGGCCGTCCAGGCGCTTCTTGCTGTCCTTCACGTGCGCGTGGTAGATGCGGTCCCCGAACTCCTCCACGAACGCCGCCGAGTCGAGGAACTGATGCGCGAAGTGCGACGGGTCGAAGTTGATCCCGAAGCCCTCGCGATGGTCGATCGCGTCGAGCGTCTTGCGCGTGGTCACGAAGTCGTAGGCGATCTCGGTGGGATGTACCTCGAGACCGAAGCGAACGCCCTCGGCGTCGAACACGTCGATGATCGGTCCCCAGCGCTGGGCGAACTCCTCGTAGCCGCGCTCGATCGCCTCGAAGTCGTTGGGCGGGAACGAGTAGAGCATGTGCCAAACCGGTGAGCCGGTGAAGCCCGTGACCACACCGACGCCCAGCCGCGCCGCCGCGCGTGCGGTGTCCTTCATCTTCTCGGCGGCGCGCTGCCGCACGCCTTCCGGATCCCCGTCGCCCCACACGTCCTCGGGCAGCACGCCCTGGTGGCGCTCGTCGATCGGGTCGCACACGGCCTGTCCGACGAGGTGCGTGCCGATCGCCCAGCAGTCCAGGCCGTGGCGCTCCAGCAGCTCGCGCTTGGCGCGGCAGTAGCCCTCGTCGGCGAGCGCCTCGTCGACCTCGAAGTGGTCGCCCCAGCAGGCCAGCTCGAGGCCGTCGAAGCCCCAGCCGCCGCACTTGTCGGCGAGCTCCTCCAGGGCCAGGTCGGCCCACTGTCCGGTGAACAACGTCACGGGTCGTGCCATCGAAGTCCTTCCTCAGGTCGTGGGTGGGGGGCCGGCCTGCTCGATCCGCACTCCGGCCCTGCGGTAGGTCGCGAGCGCGTCGGTCGACAGGCCGTGGTCGACGATCATCAGGTCCACCTCCTCGGGACGGGCCATGGTCACGAGCGACGCCCGCCCGAACTTCGTCGAGTCGACCAGCGCCACCGTCCGCCGGGCCACCGAGCGGGCGGTGTTGACCACGTCGGCGAGTGGCCGGCGCGAGGTGGTGAGCCCCTGCTCGAGCGTGAACCCGGCCGCCGAGATGAAGGCGATGTCCAGGTTCAGCTGGGTCAGGAACTCGGCCGTCCAGCGCCCGCCGATCAGCCGCAGCTGCTGGTCCACCTCGCCGGGGGCGACGATCACGTGGATCGGCTCGGCGGTCAGCTGGAAGGCAATGGCCGGCGAGTTGGTGACCAGCGAGATCGTGCCCGGCGGCTCGGCCGCCAGCCGCTGGGCCAGAGCCAGGCAGGTGGACGACGAGTCCAGGAAGATCGTCGAGTTGTCCTCCACGAGGCGGGCTGCGTGCTCGGCCATCTCGGCCTTGGCCTCACCGGCTTGCCGGACCCGCTTATCCCAGGCCGTCTCGATCCGCTCGCGGTCGTCGCCGCCGTCGAGGGCGCGAGCACCGCCGTGCACCCGCTCGATCAGGCCGTCCGCGGCCAGCTCGGCCAGGTCGCGATGCACGGTGATCGTGGAGACCCCGTGGTCGCTGGCCAGCTCGGCGACGGTCACGCCGCCGTCGCGCCGGATGCGCTCCAGGATCTGCGACCGGCGCAGCGCGGGGGGGACTGTCGGCGTCAAACGCGGTCCTCGAACGCCCGCCGGGTCACCTGCACCTCGAGCGGGCGGAACTCGTCGATGGCGGCGACCAGATGGGCCGCGAACCGATCGAGCGCCTCGTTGCCCTTGTCCGCGTTGGCCCGCATCGGGTTGCCGATCACGCCGGTCTCGGAGAACTCCGCGTGATCCATCGGGAAGACGAAGTACTGGTAGCCCTGGAACTCCACGTCGGGCGCGCCGTCCTGCTTGAGGAACGAGTCGGGCAGCCATTCGGGCGCCCGGGCGCGGTCGTCGGCGGCCCGCTCCATGTGCACCAGGCGCTCGTTGTGGGCCAGCACCTGGGACGTCTCGAGCTCCGAGGCGTGCCAGCCGGGCGTCTCGTCGGGCGGGTTCTCGAGCAGCCCGTCGAGCATGCCGATGTAGCGCTCGGCGTAGGGCTTGTAGAGAGCGACGAACGCGCCGGTCGTGTACTTGATCCGGCGCAGCAGCGGGTCGAGCACCTTGGTGTTGGAGCCGTGCCCGTTGACGAACACGAGCTTGTTCCAGCCGTGGTGGATCAGCGAGCGGGCCACGTCGTAGAGGGCCTCGTTCAGGGTCGCTGCTCGCAGCGTTATCGTGCCCACCGAGGACTCGGGCTCGCGCATGTGCTGCGGCGAGTACCCGGCCCAGAACGGGGGCGTGTAGGGCACGTCGGCCTTCTCGGCCGCCCGCCGGGCCACCTCCAGCGCGGTGATGGTGTCCGTGCCCAGCGGCAGGTGCGCCCCGTGCTGCTCGCAGGAGCCGATCGGGACCAGCACGATGTCCGAGCGCTCGCGGAACCAGTCGATGTCCGGGGGGGCCAGGTCGAGCAGGCAGTGCGAGACGGGGCGATCAGGCATTGACGGTCTCCTTGGCCAGCGTGAGGTATCGGTCGGCAACCAGGTCGGCGAAGTCGGGGTCGTCGACGTGGGCGTCGACCTCTTCGAAGGCGATCACCGGCGGCAGGGCGTCCCGCAGAGCTTCGATGAAGGCGGCGTCCGCTTCGGGGTCCCACAGATCGCCGCCGGGCACGTCGGCGAGCGAGAAGCCGCCCGTCGGGCACATGACGTGCACCGGCCCGCGCGCGTGCACGAGCCGCTCGGCCACGATGCGCCCGAGCTCGGCCTCCTCGGCGGCGGTCAGGCGCACCAGCGTGGCCACGGGGTTGTGGTAGTAGCGCTTGCGGTCGCGGTACTGCTCCGGAAGCTCGTCGAGTGCGCCCTGGTTGAAGAAATCGACGCAGCCCGGCACCACCACCTGCGGAACCCCGTGGTCGCCGGCCACGGTCAGCCGCTCGGGCCCCGTGGCGTGGATGCCGGTGGGGTGCATGGCGTTGGCCAGCTCGGAGAGCGTGAAGTCGATCACCCCGGCGATCGCCCCGGCCTCCACCAGGCGCTCCATGGCCGGCCCGCCCACGCCGTTGGCGTGGAACACCACGGGCTCGTGACCGCCCTCGGCGAGGCGTGGGAGCATGCGCATCACGGCCGGGGTGGTGTGCCCGAGCATCGTGATGCCGACGCAGCGCTCCCCCAGTGCCTCGACCGGCCTGCCGGCGTCGCGGGCCATGCCCACCACGGCTGCCGCGGCGTTGTCGAACACCGCCCGCGAGATCGCGCTGAGGCCGAGGATGTCGGTGACCGAGTGCATCACCAGCGTGTCGGTCGCGCCCACGAAGGGGCCGAAGGGACGGCGGCCGGAGGCGCTCGGTGACACGATCAGCTTCGGCACCCCGAGCGGCAGGGCCGACATGGCGGCCGCGCCCAGGAGGGCCCCCTCCGCCCCTCCCAGGCACAGCGCGCCATCGATCCTGCCCTCGCGCCACAGGCGTTCGACCACAGCACGGGCGCCTGCGCGCATCAGCTCCACGGCCTTCCCACGCGAGCCGGCGGCGCGCACGGCGTCCAGCTCGTGTCCCGCGGCGTGCGCCACCTCGGCCCGGGACACGTCGGGCACGCAGTCCTTGGGCTCGCCCAGGATGCCCGTGTCGATCACGAGCGGCTCGCCGCCCAGCTCACGCACTCGCCCGCGGACGTACTCGGTCTCGTCGCCCTTGGTGTCGAGCGTGGCCAGCAGCGCGATGCGCGGGGAGCGGCTCGGGCTCAAACGGCCTGGCCCACTGACTCGGCGGCCTTCTTCAGCCGGTCGATCGAGTCCTGCACGTACTGGTCGTAGAGCTCCTCCGGCACCGTGCCGGTGCCGTGGTCGCGCAGGAACTGCTCCATGCCCTGCGAGCTCTCGCTCTCGGAGGCGTCGGTGATCTCGGTGCGCTCGGAGATGCGGCTGCGGTCCACGGTGGCCACGAACTCCACCGTCACGCAGCCGTCGTAGCCCACCTCGTCCAGGGTCCGCGCCAGCTTCTCCCAGTCGATCGCGCCCTGGCCGCAGGGCATCCGGTTGTTGTCGGCCACGTGGAAGTCGACCAGCAGGTCGCCGGTGTCACGGATCGCCTGCGCCCAGTCGCCCTCCTCGACGTTCATGTGGAAGATGTCGAGGCAGACGCCGCAGTTGCCGCCCACGTCCTGGGCCAGCGCCCGGGCCTGGTCGGCGCGGTTGATGAAGTAGGTCTCGAAGCGGTTCAGCGGCTCGATGCCGATTCGGACGCCCTTCTCCTCGGCGTGGGCCTGGCACTCCTTGAGCGACTCGACCGCCCACTTCCACTCGTCCTCGGGCGAACCCATGGGCACGACCTTGCCGACCGTCGAGGGCACGATCGTGATGATCTCGCCGCCCCACTCGGCGATCTGGCTGATGGTGTCCTTCACGTAGTCGATCGAGCCGCGGCGGACGTAGTAGTCCTCGTGCAGCAGGTCCCGGCCGCCCGTCATCAGGGTGACCGAGCCCCAGCATCCGACGCCGTGCTTGTCCATCAGCCCCTTGACCTCGGCCGTGTCCCATACCGAGGGCTCCCCCGAGATCTCGATCGCGTCGTAGCCGCTCCTGCCGAGGCGCGCGATGGTCGTCTCGATCGGCTCCGCGCGCATCCAGTTGTGCATGGCGAACTTCATAGGCGGGTTTTCTCCTCCCTCGTCTAAAGGCCCAGCTTGCCGGGATTCATGATTCCGTCGGGATCGAGCGCCCGCTTGATACGGCGAATCGCCTCGAGCGATGCACCGTGCTGACGCTCCATGTAGGGCGCGAGCTTGAGGCCCACGCCGTGGTGGTCGTTCATCACGGCGCCTGCCGAGAACGCGGCCTCCAGCCCCGCGGCCCAGATTCTGTCGTGCAGGTCCACCGCCTCCTGGCCGCCGCCACCGTCAGGGACCACGAAGCGGGCGTAGATCATCGTCCCCCACTGGTACCAGTGCGAGAAATGCATCCGCAGCTGTAGGTCGCTGTCGGCGAACGGCCCCTTGACCGCAGCGCGCAGCGCCTCGTAGACGCCTTCGATCTTGGCGTAGGTTGCGACCACGTCGATCGTGCCCCAGACCGACGGAAGCTCCGGCTGGTGCGGCGGGTGGTAGAAGTCGTAGCGGCGCTCCCACCAGATCCGGCCGAGCTCGGAGTCGAGCTGCTCGGCCCCAGCCTCGGCCGCCAGCGCGAGCGTGGCACCGGCCTCGGCGTCGACGATGTCGGCGTCGCCGCCCTCGAACGCGAACACCGTGCAGGCTCCGTCGAGCTCCTGACCCACGACCGGCGAGAACGCGAGCCGGGTGGCCTCGTCGTCGTACATGCGGACGATCGAGGGCCGGGCGCCGACGGCGAGCGCCCGCCGAACCGCCTCAACCCCGGCACCGATGTTCGGAAAGCGCACGGTCGCGAACCTCCGCACGGCCGGCAGCGGGACGATCTGAAGCGTCACGCGGGTGATCACCCCGAGCGTGCCCTCGGAGCCGACGAAGAGCTGGGTCAGCTCGGGCCCCACCGCGTGCCGCGGGACCTCGACGGTCTCGATCACCTCGCCGCCGGCCAGCGCCACCCGCATCGACAGGACGAGGTCCTCGATCTTCCCGTAGCGGGTGGAGAGCACGCCGGAGCCTCGCGCCGCGACGTAGCCACCGACCGTCGCCCATTCCTCCGAGGCCGGGTAGTGGGGAAGCATCAGGCCGCGCTCGTTCAGCTCGCGCTCCAGACGGCGGCCGTTCACGCCGGGCTCGCAGGTCACGGTCAGGGAGCGCTCGTCGATCTCGAGGATCCGGTCGAGGCGGGTGACGTCGACGACGAGGCCGCCGCCCACCGGCACGGAGCCGCCCTGGGTCCCCGACCCGCCGCCCCAGGCCACCACGGGTATCCGCTGCGCGTCGGCAAGTCGCAGCACGGCGGCCACGCCGGCCTCGTCGCGCGGCGTCACCACGAGCTCCGGCCTGCCGATCGGCGCGCCCTCGGCGCGGGCATGGAGGGCCAGCCAGTAGGTGTCGGCGGTGTAGGCGTCGAGCCGCTCGGGGGCCGCCGTGACCGCTTCCCCCCCCAGCTCAGCGGCGATCTCGCTACGGAGACGGTCGAGCAAGTCCGGGTCGCTCGCGGCGGTTCCGTATTCCGTTGAAAGCGGGACGCCCGAGGTCAAAAGGCTCCTTAAGGCTGTTTAACAAAAGCCATCATGTCCCTTCAGGACTTGACAGGGAACTCTGCATGAGTTTCCAATACGTGTCAAGGATGCGTCTCCCTCTAAGACGTGGCCAACCGCCACGGCCGACCGACCGCGGAGATCCTCTCGGGGTACCGCAGCCTGCCCAAGGTGCTGGGAGGAGCCGCCGCCCTCTACCTGCTGGGCGGCTACCTCGCCTTCGAGATGCAGAAGGGCTGGTTCGAGAAGGAGAGCGAGGGGCTGAACATCAGCCTCAGCTCACCCTCGGGCGGCTCGTCCGAGTACGACCTGCTCGGCTGGCTCGTGCCGATCGTGCTGGCTGCGATCGCGATCGGGTTCGTGGGCCTCTTGATCCAGCAGCTGTTCCTGCGTACCAGGAAACTCGTGTCGAGCTCGATGTCCTCGAGGTCGAGCACTTTCACCTCGAGTCCCATGACTACCTCCTGGGGTTGACTTCACACCGTCAGCGCAAGGACGCCCACGGCTCCTCTTCGAAGACATCGATCACCGAGTAGCCGTCGTCGCCGGCCGTCGGGGTCAGGATCACCGAGAGCTTGGCGTCCTCGTCGCCGACGGTGAACGAGGCGTGGACCACGTTCGTCGGGATGTAGACCGCCTCTCCGGGGCCGAGCTCGTGCTTGTCCTGCTCGATCCACTGCTCGATGCGCCCCTCGCGCACCCAGATGATCTCCTCCTGCTCGGGATGGCGATGGAAGGCGTGTCCCTGACCGGGCGACAGGGTGACGTCCATGACGCACAGTCCCGTCGACCCGGTGAGCGACGGCCGCGCGACCCACCCGCTCTCCCCCCAATCGAAGCTCTCACGCTCGATGTCCTCACTGGTGATGAACCTGCCGTTCACGCTCGCTCCTTGATCGGGATGGACTTGAAGCGCCTCATGTTCTCGGTCATGGCCACCTCGGTGGGAAGGCGCTCCATGCTCGACGCGCCGAAGAACCCGACCACGCCGTTCGTGCGCTCGATGACCGCCTGGGCGTCGTCGGGCTCGGCGATCGGCCCGCCATGGCAGAGGCAGAGGATCTCGGGGTTGACCTGCACGGCTGCGTCACGAAGCGCCTGGACGCGCTCGATGGCCTCGTCGAGCGAGAGGCCCGTCTGCGCACCGATCGAGCCGCCGGTCGTCAGCCCCATGTGCGGGACCAGCACGTCGGCGCCGGCGTCGGCCATCTTCCGCGCCTCGTCCTCCGTGAAGACGTAGGGGGCCGTCAGGAGGTCGAGCTCGCGGGCGTGCCGGATCATGTCGACCTCCAGGGCGTAGCTCATGCCCGTCTCCTCCAGCCCTGCTCGGAAGGTCCCGTCCATGAGCCCGACGCTCGGGAAGTTCTGGACCCCGCTGAAGCCGGCCCGCTTGACCTCCTCCAGGAAGACGGGCATGAGCCGGAACGGGTCGGTCCCGCAAACGCCTGCCAGCACGGGGGTCTCGGCCACGACCGGGAGCACCTCGCGGGCCATGTCCATGACGATCGCGTTGGCGTCGCCGTAGGGCAAGAGGCCGGCGAGCGAGCCGCGGCCGGCCATCCGGTAGCGCCCGGAGTTGTAGATGATGATGAGGTCGGCGCCGCCGGCCTCGGCGAACTTGGCCGACAGACCCGTGCCTGCGCCCGCGCCGATGACCGGGCTTCCCTGCTCCACCTCGGCGCGCAGCCGCGCCAGCGCCTCCTCCCGGTTCATCGGGCCTTCTGGATGAGCTCGTGCAGCCGGTCGGCCATCGCGGTGGCGAAGGCCGGGTCGTTCACGTCGGTGTCGAGTCTCCTGCGCCTCCACGCGCTCGCCGTCGAGGTGCTCGCGCAGGGCGTCGAAGAGCGCCGCGTCGGCCTCGGGGTCATGGAAGGGCTGGCCGTCGACGTCGATGGCCGATACGCCGCCCAGCGGCACGAAGAGGACCGTGGGCGAGCCGGCCCTGTTGAGCTTCTCGGCGATCCGCCTTCCGAGCTCGGCGTTCTCCTACGCGGTGGTGCGCATGAGCGTGATCGTCGGGTTGTGGACGTATAGGTTGCGTTCGGCGAAGCGCTCGGGCACCGTGTCCTTGGGCCCGAAGTTGACCATGTCGAGCGCTCCGAGCGAGACCACCTGGGGCACGCCGGCCGCACCCGCCGCCTCGAGCCGGTCCGGGCCCGCGGAGAGGACGCCGCCGACGAGCTCGTCGGCCAGCTCGGTCGTCGTGAGGTCGAGCACCCCGGCAAGGAAGCCGCCCGTCGCACGAGCGCCTCCATCGACTGCCCCCCGGTGCCCGTGGCGTGGAAGACGAGCACCTCGTAGCCCAGCTCCTCCAAGCGCTCGCGGGCGCGCGTGACCGCCGGGGTGGTCACGCCGAACATCGTCGCGCCGACGAGCGGCCGGGCCTCGCGCGCCGCCGGCGCCGACGCCTTCGCCATCCCGGCGATCGCGCCCGCCGCGTTGGCCAGGATCCGTGCGGAGATCTGGTTGATCCCTGCTATGTCGACGACCGAGTACATCATCGTCACGTCCTTGGCCCCGACGTAGGGCCGCGTGTCGCCCGAGGCCAGCGTGGAGACGATGAGCTTCGGCACGCCCACCGGCAGGTCGCGAATCGCGGCCGCGGCGATCGACGAGTTGCCCGAGCCGCCGACCGCAGCGGCGCCCTGCAGCCGTCCCTCTTCGAACAGGCGGCCGAGCACTGCGCCGGCGCCGCGGCCCATGACCTCGACCGCGCGCCCGCGGTCCGCCTCGGCCACGAGCGCGCCGTGGTCGGCGCCGGCCGCCTCCGCCACCTCCTCACGGGACACGTCGGCCCGCACCTGTGGCTCTCCGAGCACGCCCACGTCGACGAGCACGACCTCGGCGCCGGCGTCCCGCACGCGCTCGCGCATGTACTCGAGCTCGTGGCCCTTCGTGTCCAGCGTCCCCACGAGGACGACGACCGGGTCGTCGGGCATCAGGCCCGTTCAACTCCCAGGTAGCGGCGCTGGGCCTCGGGATCGTTCGCGATCTCGCTGGCCGTTGTCTCCGTGAATATGCGCCCGCTCACCATCACGAGCTGCCGCTCCGCCAGGGCCGTGGCCACGGCCAGGTTCTGCTCGACGACCAGGATCGCAAGCCCCTCGCCGCTCAGGCGCCGGAACGTCTCGGTGAGCGACTCGATGATCGCAGGGGCGAGGCCCTCGGAGGGCTCGTCCATGACGAGCAGCCGCGGGTTGGTGAGCAGGGCGCGGCCGATGGCCAGCATCTGCTGCTCGCCGCCCGAGAGCTGCATGCCTCCGTTCTTGCGCCGCTGGGCGAGGCGAGGGAAGAGCTCGTAGACGGCGTCGGGGGTCCAGCGCCGGTCGCCGCGCGGAGGCGACCATGCGCAGGTGCTCGTCGACGGAAAGCGACTCGAAGAGCCGCCGGCCCTGCGGGACATAGCCGATGCCCGAGGCCGCGATCTTGTACGACGGGCGCCCGACGCATTCCTCTCCCCGGAAGCGGATGGAGCCGCGGGTGGTGGCCGGTCGGATCTGCATGATCGCGTTGCAGAGCGTCGTCTTGCCCATGCCGTTGCGGCCGATGATGGCCACCGGCTCGTCCCCCATCGTGAAGGTCACGCCCTGCAGCACGTGCGCCGGGCCGTAGAAGGCGTCCAGGCCCGAGACCTCGAGCAGCGAGCCGTCGTCGGGATCGAGCTCGCTGACGACGTCGCCGTGCGGGGCGGCCCTGCCTTCGTTCTCGGCCGCCGCGCTCAAGTCTGCTCCTCGTCGTCGCCCACCTGGCCGCCCAGGTAGAGATCGTGCACGAGCTGGTTGGAGCGGATCTCCTCGGGGGTGCCCTCGACGATCTTCTGGCCGTCGTGCATCATCGTCACCCTCTCGGCGACCCGCAGGGCGACGTCCATGTCGTGCTCGATGAGCACCAGGGTGATCTCCCGGTCGAGCTCGAGGAGCATGTCGGTCAGCGCCACGCGCTCGCCGACGCGAGAGCCCGGAGGCCGGCTCGTCGAGCAGCATCAGCTTGGGATCCACGGCCCGCGCCATGCCCACCTCGAGCTGACGCTGCTCGCCGTGGGAGATGGACCCCACGAGCGTCTCGAGCTTGGGGGCCAGGCCGACCTGGGCGGCGAGCTCACGCGCACGCTCGCGCAGCTCGCGATCGACCGCCCGGCGACGCAGGCGCAGGTGGCCCTTGCGCGTGCCGAGCACCGCCAGGTAGAGGTTGTCCTCGACCGACAGGCCCAGGAACAGCCGCGACTTCTGGTAGGTGCGGCCCATGCCCAGCCGCGCGCGGCCCGGCGCCGAGACCTCGGCCACGTCCCGCCCGAGGAAGAAGATCGAGCCCGAGGTGGCCGGCATGTCGCCCGAGATCACGTTGAACAGCGTGGTCTTGCCGGCCCCGTTGGGACCGAGGATCGCACGGCGCTCGCCGTGCGCGACGTCGAGGTCGACGTCGCGCACGGCATCGAGGCCGCCGAACCGCCGGCCGACCCCGCGCAACCGCAGGATCGGCTCGGCCGGTTCGGATACTGCCTCCGTCACGGACCCCCTAGCCCCCGACGACCTTCGGCTTCTCGGTCTTGCCGAGCCACGGGATGTTCCGCTTCTCGCAGGGCGGGTACGTCCGTCCCGGCGCCGGGCTCGAATCGCTGAACGTGCCCCCGAACGTCTGGTCCACGTCCGGCACGCTGCCCACGGTCTTCGTGGCCAGCCCCTGGTCGCCCTCGACCAGCTGCAGGTAGTACTGGTCGGTGATCGCCTGACGGTTCTCGTCGAGCGTGATCTTGCCGTACGGAGCGTTCAGCGAGATCTGCGCGAGCGCGTCCTGCAACTTCTTCTGATCGCCGGAGATGTCGCCCTTGACCTGCTTGAGCGCCTCGATCAGCCCCCACGTGTTCACGAAGTAGCTGTACGTGAACACACTGGCCGCCTGGGGCGCGGACTCACCACCGGGCGGGATCTCCTTGAACCAGTTGCCGATGATGCCGTTGCCGTAGTACTGGGCCTCCGGCGTATCCAGATCGCCGGCCGTGCCCGCGCCGCCCGCGTACACGCCCGCGACCCGGGGGCCGAGCTGCTCGAACTGCGACGGCGTGCCCCAGAACACGTTGCCCAGGAACTTCTTGGCGTCGATCGGCCCCTTGGCCTGCTCGTAGGCCTTCAGGAACGGGATGAGACCCGCGCCGCCGACGGCCACGAACGTGCCGTCCACGTCGTCCGGCAGCTGCTGCGCGAAGGACGAGTAGTCCGTCGTGTTCAGCGGCGGGAAGACCCGCTTGGTGACCTCTCCGCCGGCCGCGCAGAACTCCGAGATGAAGCCGGCCATCGACGTCCAGCCGAAGCTGTAGTCGTCGCCGATCACCGCCGCCGTGCGCCAACCGAGCTCGTTGTAGGCCAGGTCGCCCAGGCCGGCGTTGAACTGGGCGCCGTCACCGTTGAAGCGCGCGAAGTTCGGCGCCCGCACCTTGAGCGTGGTGTCCTGCGCGCCGGCCGCACCGTTGACGAAGGTCTTCTCCGGGTGCTGCTTGGCGTAGTTGGCCACCGCGATCGACTCATCGCCCGAGAGCGGGCCGATCATGACGTCCGCGTCGAGCTGCTCCATCAGCCGCCGCGTCTCCTTGATCGCCGTGCCCGACGTGTCGTCGCCGCAGCCGACGCCCACGAGCTCGAGCGGGTGCCCGTTGATCGCGCCGCCGGTCCATCCGTCGCGCGGCTTGTTCGGGTTCTTGGGCTTGGCGCCGGCGAACTGGGCCATCGCCGCGGTGGCGCCGGCCATGTTCTGGTTGTCGAACGAGCCGAACGCGCCCTTGCACTCGGAGAGCACGGCGACCTTGATCGGCGTCCCGCTGCCGCCCGTCTCCTGCTTGACGGCGGCGTACCCCGGGGGCGCCTTCGTGGTGGTGGGCGCTTCCTTGGCCGCCTCGCCTCCGCCGCCGCCGCCCTCGTCGTCGTCGTCGCCGCCGCAGCCCGCGAACGCGAGCGCCGCGATTCCCAGGAGAAGCGCAAACCACATCAGGCCGCGCCTCCGTTTCCTTACCTCTGACATTGCCTGTCTTCCTCCTCTCGCCGTGGACGCATGCCCCGGCGGTGTCGTTCTACGAGCCCGTGAGCGTCGATGATCCACGCTCACCTGCCGGCACAGCGCCGGCCGAACCTCCTTCCCCGGTCGTCTCACCCGGGCTGGACGGACCGCGCAGCCGCCCGACCGTCCGCTCCCACAGGCCGACCAGGCCGAAGGGGGACACGAGCACGATGACCAGGAAGATCAACCCGATCAGCGTGTGGAACCGCTCGGCCACGAAGCCGACGTCCTGCGCGTAGTTGTTGATCAGGACGAATACGAACGCCCCGACCCACGCCCCCTCGAGCCGGAACATTCCGCCGATGACGGCGATCAGGAGCACGTCGATCGTCGCGGTGAGGTCGATGGTCGACGGCGCGATCTGCGCGTTCCACCAGACGAAGAGAATCCCGGCCAGCGCGGCGATGAAACCCGCGAGGGTGAACGCGAGCAGGCGGTGCAACGTCACGCTGTAGCCCAGCGAGCGCATCCGCACCGGGTCGTCGCGAATCCCCTGCAGGGTCAGCCCGAAGGGAGTGCGGGCGACGTAGCGCAGCCCGAGGTAGACGAGCGCCGCCACGAACAGCGTCGCGAAGTAGAGGCGGTCGGGGTGCGTGGTGCGGTTGAAGAAGTCCGGGATGGGGATGCCGCTGATCCCGCCGAAGCCCGACACGGTCGTCACCTGGCCGAAGAAGAGGTTCGCGATCACCGAGAAGACGAGCGTGATCATCAGGAAGTAGATGCCGTAGCTGCGGCTGGCCAAGGCGCCGAAGATGAAGGCGACCGCCACCCCGATGGCGATGGCCACCACGATGCCGAGCACCGGCTCCCAGCCGAGGTTGAGGCCCTTGGTGTTGCCGGTCGTGGTGAGGTTGCCGAGCGCGAACCCCGCGATGCCGTACACCGCCACCTGGGCGAGCGACACCATGCCGCCGTACGCCGAGAGGAAGATCAGGCTAGCCGCGACGATTCCCAGGAACATCGTCTGGGTCAAGAGCGTGGCGACCCAGTACTCGCTGACGATGAGCGGTGCGAACAGCGCCAGCACCACGAGGAGCCCACCCACCGCGCGGTCAGGCGTGAGGCGGGAGCTCGGCGCGGCGCTCATGCGGGGCGGCCGAAGAGCCCGAGCGGCCGTACGGCGAGGACGATCGCCAGCAGCACGAACGTGAAGATGATCGAGTAGTACGTGTAGTCGGACGGGAGGTAGGCGGCGGCGAAGTTCGTGGTAAGCCCCAGCAGCAGCGACCCGATGGCGGCTCCACCAATGGACCCCATGCCGCCGATGATCACGACCACCAGCGAGTTGAGAAGCCAGAGCCCGTCGACCCCGGGCGCGAGGCTGGCGAACGAGCCGCCCATGGCGCCTCCGATGCCGGCGAGCGCCGACCCGATGAAGAAGGCGATCGCGAACGTCAGCTGGATGTTCACCCCGAGGGCGGAGACCATGTCGCGGTCGTCGACGCCCGCCCGGATCACCATCCCGGTGCGCGTGCGCTTGAGCCAGAACCACAGCGCCCCCCCGATGAACAGGCCCACGCCGAGGATGACGATGCGCGTGAGCGTGTACTGCACCTCCGCGACCTGCAGATCGAGGAACTTGTCGAAGGTCCGGGGCCACGAGATGTCCTTCGCGATGCCGCCGAAGTGGGCGAGCATCTGATCGGCGGCGATGATCGAGATCGCGATCGTGATCAGCGCTTGGCGCAGCTCCTGGCCCTGGTTCCAGCGCAGGAAGGCCTGCTGCATCAGCAACCCGACCCCGCCGACGATGAGACCCGCCGCCAGCAGGGGCAGCAGCCAGTTCATGAAGCTGACCTGGGCGCTCGAGATTCCGAGGGCCGACCCGGCACCAGGCACCAGATCACGCTGCAGCTCGAGCGCGATATAGCCGCCCAGCAGGAAGAACGCTCCGTGGGCCATGTTCACGACGCGCATGAGGCCGAAGATGAGGGTGAAGCCGCTGGCGACGATGAAGTACAACGCCGCCGCCGTGACGCCGTTGAGCAGCGTGATGAGGAAGTCCTTGGGGTCGTCGACGGCCGGGCCGAAGGTGGTGTCCGACGCGATGAACAGGACCCAGATGATCGGGAACGCGATGACCAGCGCAAGGAGCACCAGTCCCGTGATCCGCAGCGCCCTCCCCAGGGACACACTCGTAGAAGCCAAGGCTGGGCGAAACTAACACCCTCCCGCATCCAAGCGCAAGATGCATCCGGACGCTTAAGTCAACGAAAATGATCGCCCGCGGCGAGGCGGTCGGCAGCCCGCTGGCGGAGCCCGAGGACGCCGCCTACGTGCTGGAGCGCACCACGGGCGTGGTCGGCTTCTTCGGCGCCTCGAGCATGGAGCGGCTGCCCACCGAGGTGGTGAGGACCGAGAACATGAAGCGCTTCAAGGCGCTCGCCGGCTAGCCCGGAGGGGGGTTTGGTTCTTTGGTTGCCCTATAGGACGCAAGAGCACCAAACCCCCGGCGGGGCGGCGGCTAGCGAAGCCACTCCTCGATCCGGACGTCGGCCGCCAGCGCCGAGAAGTCCCCGTCGTCGGCGAGCCTCTGCGCCGCCTCGGCAAGCGCGCCGGCTGCCACCCAGGTGAGCGCTCCGCCCACGCTCACCCGCTGGGCCCCGGCGCCGGCGATCTCCGCCATCGTCAGGCCCTGGTGGGCCAGCACGTTCACCGGCTTCCGCACCGCGTCGCATACGGCGCGGATCTCCTCGGCGTTTCTCAGCCCCGGGGCGTAGAGCACGTCCGCGCCCGCGCGCTCGTAGGCCCGGAGGCGGGCGATCGTGTCGTCCAGGTCGGGGTTGCCGCGGATGTGGTTCTCCGCCCGTGCGGTGAGGGTGAACTCGAACCCCAGGTCCCGGGCGGCCTGGACGGCGGCGGCAACGCGCTCCGCGGCCCGCTCGGCCTGGTAGAGCTCGCCCGACGGGTCCCAGTCCTCGATCGAGCCGCCCACGGCGCCGGCCTCGGCGGCCGCAATGATCGCGGCCGCGGCGTCCTCGGGCGCGGCCCCGTAGCCGTTCTCCAGGTCGACGGAGACCGGCAGGCCGCTGACCGCGTCGAGCGCCCGGACGTGCTCGACCACCTCGTCGAGGGTCACCCCGCCGTCGAGGCGGCCGTGGGTGAAGGCGAACCCGGAGCTGGTGGTGGCGAGCGCCTTGAAGCCGAGCGCCTCCAGCACCCGGGCCGAGCCCCCGTCCCAGGGGTTGGGAATGATGAACGGCTCGCCCTCGTGCAGCGCGCGGAAGCGGGCACCCTTCTCCGCCTGGCTGGTCATGACCCGTCCGAGTCGCTGAGCGCCTCTACGAGCTCCTTCTTGGACATCTTGCTGCGGCCGCTGACCTGCTCCTTCTTGGCGCGCTCCAGCAGCTCGTCGCGGCTCAGCTCGCCGAGCTCGCCGTCGCCGTTCTCGAGCGCCGTCCGCACGTCCCGGCCCTCGCGCACGTTGTCGAGAGCGCGCTGCAGCGCGTCCATCAGGTCGGGAACGGGCGCCGGCTCCTTCTCGGGCTCGGGCGCCTCGATCTTCCGGCGCTTGCGCTTGCTCTCGATCACCTTGCGCAGGCGCTCGCGGTAGCAGTCCTCGTAGCGGGTCGGGTTCCAGTCGGTCGCCATCGCGTCGATCAGCGCCACGGCCTGGTCGAGCTGCTTCTTCGAGGGCTTCTTGCCGCCGGTCGGGATCGGCGCGGTCGGGCGCACCTCGTCGTGGAAGCGCATCGTGGTCAGGAGCAGCGCGCCCTCGCGGGCCCGCACCGCCGCGAGGTACTCCTTCGTGCGCATCACGAAGCGCCCCAGGGCGACCCGCTCGGTGTCGCCCATCACCTCGACCAGCAGCCGGTAGGCGCGCCGGGTGCCCTCGCTGTCTCCCACCGGCACGAGCACGTAGGGGTGGTTGAAGTAGATCGGGTCGACATCCGCCAGCGGGACGAACGCCTCGATGTCGATCGTGCGCGTCTTGCGCGGCTCGACCGAGCCGAGCTCCTCGTCGGCCACGATCACCTGCTTGCCGTCCAGGTCATAGCTGTGGGCGACCTCCTCCCACAGGACCTCCTCCTTCTCCTCCGAGCAGAAGCGGCGCTGCTCGATGCGGACCTTGTCCTTCTCGTGCAGCTCGTTGAAGTGGTAGTCGAGGTCGCGCGCGGCGCTCATCAGCTGGATCGGGACGTTCACCAGCCCGAAGCTGAGGGAGCCGCTCCAGAGCGGCCGGGGCACGCCTAGCCCCTGCCCTTCGCCATGCTCGCCTCCAGCGCCGCCATCAGATCGTCGCCCTGCTCGGGCTCCTCCTCGGCCAGCAGGTCGATCTCCTCGCCCTTGGCCTTGCGCTTGATCAGGTCGAGTACGGCCTCGCGGTAGCTGTCCTCGTGCTTCTCGGGCTCGAAGTCCTCCTCGAGGGAGTCGACCAGCTGGGCGGCCATCTGCACCTCGCGCCTGTTCGGCTTCGCGCGCGCAAGGTCGATTTCGAGGTCGTCGGGGTCGACCACCTCGTCGTGGAAGCGCAGCGTGTGCAGGGCGATCACGTCGTCCAGCGCGCGGACGGCCACGAGATACTCGCGGTCGTGGAAGGTGAAGCGCCCGATCCCGGCGCGGCCGGAGCGCTTCAGCGCCTCGTGGAGCAGCCTGTAGGCGTCCTCGGCTTCACGCGAGCCGGTGTAGTAGGTCTTCTCGAAGAAGACCGGATCGATCGCATCGGCCTCCACGAACTCGGTCAGGTGCACCACCTTGCCGCGGTCGCCGGCGGCCGCCTTGATCTCGTTCTTCTCGAGCACGACGTAGGTGTCGGCGGACACCTCGTAGCCCTTGACCACCTCGTCGTAGTCGACCTCGCGCTCCTCCTTGGGGCAGATCCGGCGGTGCTCGATGCGGGCGCCGTCCTTGACGTGGACCTCGTTGAAGTGGACCGTCTTCGACTCGGTCGCCGTATAGAGCTTGACCGGCACGTTCACCAGGCCGAAGGTGATCGTGCCGTTCCAGATCGAACGTGGCGCCACGCCCGGCGACGATAGCGGTCAGTCAGCCGACCGCGGTCCAGCCGCCGGTGTCCAGCCCGAAGCGCAGCTCCGGCACCCCGTCGCCGCCCAGCGCCTCCCGGGTGCGCTCCGGCTCGGGGGTGTAGACCAACAGGAAGCCGCCACCGCCCGCGCCGAGGGAGATCACGCCGCGCGCGCCCGCGCCGAGCGCTCGGCGCCGCAGCTCGTCCATGCCCTCGGTCACCGTGCCGGGGGCGCGCTCGCGCTTTCGCTCCCAGTGCTCGTCCATCAGCCCGGCGCAGGCCTCGAGGTCGCCGGCCTCCAGCGCGGCGCAGGTCTCGTGAGCCAGTTCCCCGATCCGGTCGAGCGCTCGCCGCTGCGCCCCCGCGCCGAGGATGTCCGAGGCGGAGCGCTCCTGGCCGGTGAAGAACAGGAGGAACTCGTCGTGCAGCGCCCGCCTGATCGCAGGCGGGAGGTCGAGGGCACGGACGTCGACCGAGTCGTCGGGATTGAACGTGTAGGCGCGGGCGCCACCGAATGCGGCGGCGTACTGGTCCTGCTTGCCGATGGACCGCTCCAGCAGCTCGATCTCCAGATGGCAGGCCGACTCGGCCAGGTCACCTCGCTCCGGTGTGCGGCCGGCCAGCCCGCTCAGGGCCCCGATTGCGCAGACGGCGTAAGCGCCTGACGAGCCGAGCCCAGTGCCTGGGGGCGCGTCGGAGACCGACGCCAGCTCGAGCGGCCCGCCGTCCCAGTGATGGACGAGGGCCTCGCGCAGGATCGGATGCTGGATGTCGCCGGGGTCGTCGACCTCCTCCCACTCCAGGTGCTTGAGGCGATAGCGGCGCTGGAATCCGGTCGTAGCCAC
This sequence comes from uncultured Thermoleophilaceae bacterium, assembly GCA_963821275.1. GTDB lineage: Bacteria > Actinomycetota > Thermoleophilia > Solirubrobacterales > Thermoleophilaceae > JACVRW01. The sequence continues at coordinate 567,479 of CAWGDF010000011.1, read as the reverse complement.
GATCCGGACGTAGCAGTCGATCGCCGTGGAGATCACGAAGCCGCCGTGCTCCCTGTAGTACGAGGGCAGGTCCGTGCCGCCTCCGCCGAGGGCCACCCGCAGCGGCGCTCTGGCCACGATCGCTCCCATGCAGCCGGAAACCTATGCTGCCGCCCGTGCGCAGGCGCCTCCGTGACCTCGGCTTCGCCGTGGGCCGCTTTCCCACCGGCGAGCTGAACGCTCTGGTCGACGTGCCCGGCGTGCTGGTCGGCCACACCACCATGGCCGACGGCGCCGCCCGGACCGGTGTGACCGCGGTCCTTCCCCACGGCGACAACCTGTACGCCCAGAAGGTGCTGGGCGCGTGCCACGTGATCAACGGCTACGGCAAGGCCGCCGGGCTCTCGCAGCTCGAGGAGCTGGGCACCGTGGAGAGCCCGCTGCTGCTCACCTCCACGCTCTCGGTCGGTCCCGTCTGGGAGGGCGGGCTGCGACACGTGCTCGCGCAGAACCCCGAGGCGGCGCGCGACCGCGACACGGTCAACGTGATCGTCGGCGAGTGCTTCGACGGCTGGCTCTCGGACGCGCGCTCACTGCATGTGCGGCCCGAGCACGCGCTCGAGGCGATCGCCGCCGCCGCGCGGGACGACGCTCGCGAAGGAGCCCTCGGCGCCGGCACGGGCACGACCTGCTTCGGCCTCAAGTCGGGTGTGGGCCAGGCCTCCCGGCGCGTGGAGGGGCGCCTGCTCGGCGCGCTCGTGATCCCGAACTACGGCGGGCGCCGGGACCTGCATCTCCTGCTCGGGCCGGAGGCAGCGCTCGAGGACGCTCCGGAGCCGCCGGCGCCGGCCGGCTCGATCATGGTGGTGCTGGGCACCGACGCGCCCCTGTCCGAGCGCCAGCTGCGCCGCCTCGCCGTCCGCGGCGGGCTGGGAGTGGCCCGCGCGGGGAGCATCGCCGCGAGCGGGAGCGGCGAGTACGTGCTGGCCTTCTCCTCCGCCCATCGCGTGCCCCACCGGTCCGAGGCGGACAGCGATCGCTTCGAGTTCCTGCGCGACGACTCGGCGACGATGCGCCGCCTCTTCGAGGCCGGCGCGGAGCTGGTGCACGAGGCCGTCCTCAATGCGCTGTGTGTGGCCGAGGCGATGGAAGGCCGGGATGGGCACCGTGCGCGGGCCCTCGACTACGACCTGCTGTCGGGCGCGCCCGGAATCAGGGCGCTCTGACCGCGTATTCCCGCACCTCGTCCAGCAGCGACCGCCCCCCGATCTCCACGGCGCCGTCCTCGCGCGGGCGCGCGAGGATCCGCGAGCCCCGGCCCTGACGGATGTCGATCGGCCGTCCGAGCTGCCCGCACAACTGCACGGCGGCCGCGCCGGTGGCCTCGTCCTCGTCCACGCCGATGGCCACGGGAAACACCCGCGAGCGCAGGATGCCCGCCTCCTCGTCGACCCAGGCCCAGGCGCCCACCAGATCGTGCCCGGGCGGCGGACCGTCGAGGGCGATGACCTCCTCGGGCGAGGAGAGCTGCTCGAAGTGGTAGTGCGGTGGCCACTCCGGCCGGCCGGCGACGAAGGACTGCCCGTCTTCGTAGCGCACGGGCACTGCGCCCGCAGGCGGATGAAGTGCCTCCACCGGACCGCGCTCGCGCGCGAGCAGCCAGGCGGTCCCCACGGTGGGGTGGCCGGCGAAGTCGAGCTCCACCGTGGGCGTGAAGATTCGGAGCTCGCCGCGAGCAGGGTCGTCGACGAAGACCGTCTCGCTCAGCCCGAGGTCGGCGGCCACCTGCTGCCGGGTCTGTGACGGAACCTCCGCGCCGTCAAGGAACACGGCCAGCGGGTTGCCGCCCGAGCCGTCGCCGGCGCAGAACACACGCAGCAGATGAAGGGTCGCCACCGCGGCCAACGCTATCCTGCCGCCGGTGTCGAGGCGCAGGCGGAGGGGCGTGTTGCTCGGCGCGCTCAGCACCGCAGCGATCGCGGCCGCCCTGGTGGCCGCCGAGCCGGGCGACCGAATCGCCACGGCTTCGCTCAGCGAGCCGCTCGAATCGGCAGCGCGCTCGGACGCCCACGCGCGCATCCGCCGCCTGCGGACCCCGCCCGTGTTCCCCGTGCGCGGGCCGGTGGAGTACGGGGAGGCGGATGCGCGCTTCGGCGCCTGGCGTGGCGGCCGAGCGCACGAGGGACAGGACGTCTTCGCCGACGCCGGCACCCACCTGGTGTCGATCACCGACGGCAGGGTGGTCGAGAAGGGAGACGACGGCGGGCGCGGCAACTACGTGGCGATTCACGACCCCGATGCTCACCGGACCTTCCTCTACCTGCACATGCTGCGCCCCTCGCCGTTGCGAACCGGCCAGCGCCTGCAGGCCGGGGGCCGGGTCGGGGCGGTGGGCTGCTCCGGCTCCTGCTGGGGCGATCACCTACACCTGGAGATGCGCCGGGGACGCGGGACAGGCGGGCGCCCGCTCGATCCGCTGCCGCTGCTGCGCCGGCTGACGCGTGATGGGGAGGTCGACTAGCCTAGCCCGGCCTCGTGGACCAGATGGAGCTCCGCAACCGCCTCGTCATGGCCACGCAGATGTGGCGCGAGGCCACGGACGAGCCCCTGCCGCGCATGCCCGCCGGCGATCCGGCCGAGCAGATTCAGACCTTCGAGCTGAAGCTCGTCGATCTGCTCTGCGCCCAGGCGACGCCGCAGACCGCCCGCGACGTCGCCGACAAGACCTGGGACCTGGTGCACGCGCGCTCCGACGAGGACTCGGTCAAGCGCCGGGTGGCGGAGTGCCACGAGGCGCTGGCTCGCCTGGCCGCTCGCGGAGGCGGGTTGGACCTATAGCACGCCGAGGGCCGGGGACAGTGGGGCGCTCACCCCATGTCACCTACAGCCCGGGGCCGATGGGCGCGGCCGCCCGACTCGCCGCGCGCGCCCGTAGTCTTTCCGCAAGGTGAGGAGGATGCCGGAGCTCTTCGATCTCCGCGTCAAGGCGCGCTCCCTCGCGTATCTGTACGCGGCCGGTGCAGCGCTAGGGCTGCTCACCCTGGCGCTTCCGCACGCCGAAGCCGTGCGCGACACCCAGCTGATCGCGCTGGCCGGGGTCGCGGTCGGCGCCGCCGCCCTGCTGTTCGTGACGGCGCCGCGCATCCGGGAGTGGCAGATCCATCTGGCCGTCGTCGCTGGGACGCTCATCATCACGCTGGCGAACTACTACGTGGGCAGGAGCGCCCTGTACCCGCTCTTCTACTCCTGGACCGCGCTGTACGCCTTCTACTTCTTCCCGCTGCGGCTCGCGCTTGCGCACCTCGCCGTGCTCGGGGTCTGCTACGCGGTGCTGCTCGAAGTCCAGGACGCGATGAGCCCGCTGGTCAGCTGGCTGCTGGCGGTGGGCACGCCGGCCCTGATCGGCCTGCTGATCTCCCGGCTTCTCGCCCGGATGTCGCTCGAGGAGCAGACCCGCGAGGAGCGGCAGCGCGAGCTGCGTGAGAGCGAGGCTCGCACGCGGCTCGTACTCGACACCTCGCCGGACGCGTTCGTCACGATCGATCGCGACGGCATCATCGTGGCCTGGAACGTCGCCGCGGAGCGGATGTTCGGCTGGGGCGCCGCGGAGGCCATAGGCAAGCCGATGCGCAGCCTGATCGTGCCGCCCGAGTTCCGCGAGCGGACCGATCGCCGGCGCCAGGCGATGATCGGAGCGGAGGGCGCCGTGAACACCGAGCTCTTCGACGCCGAGTACCAGCGCCGCGACGGCAGCCGCTTCCCGGGGGAGGCCACCGTGGCGAAGGTGGTGGTGGGCGACGAGGTGCTGATCTCCGGCTTCCTTCACGACGTGACGGAGCGGCGGCGACGACAGCAAGAGCGGGAGGAGCTGGTCCGCGCCCAGGCGGCACGCGCGGAGGCGGAGCGGGTGGCGGAGATCGTGAGCGGCATGCAGCTGCTCGTGGACGCCGCCCTGGCCCACCGGACCCTCGACGACATCGCCGCCGACCTCGTCACGCGGGTACGCGGCGTCCTGGGAGCCGATGCGGCCACGATCTTCCTGGCCGACCCGGAAAGCCTCGAGGAGCTCCGCCTGGGCGCCTCGTCGCTCGGCACCGATCCCGAGGAGGTCGGCTCGTTTCCCTTCGGTGACGGCCTCGCCGGGCGGGTGGCCGCCACCCGGGACGCGCTGCTGGTTCGCCACCCCGACCCGTCTGACCTCCGCGACCCGAGCATGCGGGAGCTCGACATCGACTCGCTGATCGGCGTTCCGCTGCTGGCCGACCACGCGGTCATCGGGGTACTGGTGGTGTGCGCCTCCCCGCCTCGCCGCTTCACCGACGACGACATGAGCCTGCTGCGCCTGGCCGCCGACCGCGTAGCCCTGGCCATCGCGCACGCGCGCGTGTACGAGCGCGAGCACCACATCGCCGAGATGCTCCAGCGGAGCCTCTTGCCCGCCAGCCTGCCGAAGCTCCCGGGGCTTGGGGTGGCCGCGCGCTACCGCCCCGCCGCTGCAGAGGCGGAGGTGGGCGGCGACTGGTACGACGTGATCCCGATCCCGGGCGGTGGCGCGGGCCTCGTGATGGGCGACGTGGCGGGCAAAGGCCTGGCGGCGGCCTCGATGGTGGGCCGGCTCCGCAACGCGCTGCGGGCCTATGCGCTCGAGGGCCACGAGCCCGCCAAGGTCGTGGACCAGCTGAACCGCCTCGTGTGGGCCGAGTCGGAGGACAGCCAGATGGCGACCCTCCTGTACCTGGTCGTCGACCCCACCCAGAGCGTTGCCCGCTGGGTCAACGCCGGCCACCCCCCGCCGCTGATGCTGGGCGGGAACGGGGGGACGCAGTTCCTGGAGGGTGGGGCATCCGTCCCCCTCGGGGTGCTCCCCTTCCCCAGCTACGAGGAGCATTCGACGGAGCTTCGCCCCGGGGGAACGGTCCTGCTCTACACCGACGGGCTGGTGGAGCGGCCCGGGGAGCACATCGGCGACGGGATGGCGGAGCTCGCCTCCCTGGTGGGTGATGCGCCCGCGGACCCGGAGCGGCTCTGCGACCACCTCCTGGCGCGGCTGGTGCCCGCCGGCGGCACCCCCGACGACGTGGCCCTTTTGGCCCTTCACAACATCCCCATGGCCGACAGCTTCAAGGTGGAGCTCCCGGTCGCGCCCGAGACGCTGTCCTCCATGCGCGCGCTCCTGCGCCGCTGGCTCACCCACCTGGGGGCCAGCGACCAGGAGATCGCCGAGATCACGACCGCGTGCGGCGAGGCGGCCACCAACGCCATCGAGCACGCCGGCTCGGCCGGGGGCCTCCCATTCGAGGTGAGCGGGCGATGCGAGGGCCGGGAGGTGGAGATCGCCGTGCGCGACTTCGGCGCCTGGCGCGACCCCCGCGAGGGCGATCAGGGCAGGGGCCTCTCGCTCATTCGGGCGTTGATGGATACGGTTGACGTGGAGCCCCGGCCGGAAGGCACCACCGTTCGCTTGCGGCGTGTGCTCGGTGAGCCCGGGGGACATGGAGGTCCCGAGTGAAAAACGGCCTGGTGGGCCTGGACATCGAACAGCGACAGAACGTGGTGGTGGCCCGGGTGACCGGCGAGCTGGACATCGCCGGCGCGGCAGGCACCGGCGAGCGCATCGCTGCGGCCGTGCCCACGTCGGCGCGCGGGCTGGTGGTGGACTTCAGCGAGCTCGAGTTCATCGACTCGAGCGGCATCGCGATGCTGTTCGGCCTGGTCCGCCGGCTGGGCAGCCGCCGTCAGGAGCTGCGCGTGGTCGCTCCGGCCGGGGAGCCGGTAGCCCGCGTGCTGGAGATCGTCGAGTTCACCAGGGCGGCGCCGCTCGACTCGGATCTGGACACGGCGGTAGCGGAGCTGTCCTAGTGACCTAGACCCGCGCGGCGGCCTGGGCCGCGATGAAGTCCAGAACCGCGCGGTTGAAGTCCTCGGCGCGCTCCACGTTGGCGCCGTGCGGCGAGCGCTCGATGACGGTCAGCTCGGCTCCACCGATCAGCGCGGCGATCTCGCGCGACTTCCACACCGGCACGAGGATGTCGCGCTCCGCCGCGATCACGTGCACGGGCAGCGACAGGGATCCGAGCCGGTCGCGGCTGTCGTGGCGTGACGAGGCCTCGAGCTGGCGGGCGAACGCCTCCGGCGGCTGGGGGTGCGGGTTCTCCAGTATCAGCCCGCGCAGCCAGGCGACGGCCTCCGCGTTCTCGAAGAACTCCTCGGACAGGGTGAGGAGCATGAGCTCGTCCACGCGCTCCTCGCGCGAGAGTTTCCGCACCCGCGAGCCCCACACCCGGCTCAGCGTGCGGGCCCAGGCGCCGCCCGCGGCGAAGGTCATGGCCAGGGTGAGCGTGCGCATCCGGTCCGGCGCCGCCAGCGCCATCTCCTGGGCGATGGCGCCGCCCATCGAGACCCCGAGGAGGTGAAACGACTCCAGCTCGAGCGCGTCGGCCAGCGCGAGCGCGTCCGCTGCCATGTCCGTGATCTCGTACGCGCCGTCGGCCATCGACGAGCGGCCGGCGTCGCGGTTGTCGAAGATGACGGTGCGGTGGCGGGCGGAGAAGGCCGGCACCTGCAGCGCCCAGGAGAGCGTGTCCGCGGCCAGCCCCATCACGCACAGGAGCGGCTCGCCCTCTCCGTGCTCCTCGAAGTAGAGCGTCTGTCCGTTGACTTCGAGCGTCGACATGGTGCGGGCAAGCCTACATTGGCTGGCCGGCCAACTGGTACGCTCGCGCGGCCATGGGGGCCGTGTGCATCATCGGCGCCGGGTCGTCCGGAATCGCCGCCTGCCAGGTGCTGAAGGCGCGAGGTATCGCCTTCGACTGCTTCGAGAAGGGCTCGAGCGTCGGCGGCAACTGGCGCTACGACAACGACAACGGCATGTCCTCGGCCTACCGCTCGCTGTTCATCAACACCTCCCGGCGGATGATGGAGTACGCGACATACCCGATGCCGCCGGACTACCCCGACTATCCCCACCACGCCCAGATCGCGCGCTACTTCGACGACTACGTGGACCACTTCGGCTTCCGGGACCGGATCCGCTTCAACACGGCGGTCACGGAGGTCGTGCCGACGACCGACGGCCGTTGGCAGGTGACCCTCGACGACGGCAGCCTGACCACCTATGAGGCCGTGCTGGTGGCCAACGGCCACCATTGGAACCCGAAGTACCCCGAGCCGCCGTTCCCCGGCCAGGACAGCTTCGAGGGCGAGCAGCTGCACTCGCACTGGTACCGCGAGCCGGACGAGCGCTTTCAGGGGACCAACGTGCTGGTGCTGGGAATCGGGAACTCCGCCACCGACATCGCGGTCGAGACCTCGCGCCATTCGGCCATGACCTACCTCGCGATGCGGCGCGGCGCTCATGTGATCCCCAAGTACCTGCAGGGCCGCCCCACCGACGAGCTGTCGAGAGGGGTCGTGGCCCGGCTGCCCTTCTGGGCCAGCCGGGCCATGATCAGCCTCGCCCTGAGCCAGGCGCAGGGGAAGATGGAGAACTACGGCCTGCCCACGCCCGACCACAAGCTCGGCGAGGCCCACCCCACGGTCTCCTCGGACCTGCTGCCGCGCATCGGGCACGGCCGCATCCGGATCAAGCCGAACATCCAGCGGATCGACGGCAGCCAGGTCGTCTTCGTGGACGGGACGAGCGTCCACATCGACACGATCGTGTGGTGCACCGGCTACAGGATCACGTTCCCCTTCCTGGCCGCCGACGTGATCGAGACTCGCGGGAACCAGGTGGCGCTGTACCGGCGGGTGGTCCATCCGGACCGGCCGGGCCTCTACTTCATCGGGCTCGTGCAGCCGCTCGGGGCGATCATGCCGATCGCCGAGCTGCAGTCCGAGTGGGTGGCCGACCTGCTGGAGGGCAGGGCCGCCCTGCCGGATGCGGAGGCCATGACCCAGGAGATCGAGCGCGAGCAGCAGGCGATGCGCAAGCGCTACGTGGCCTCCACCCGGCACACCATCCAGGTGGATTTCCACCCCTACATGCGCCTGCTGCGGCGCGAGCGCAAGCGCACCCAGGGCGTGTCCCGGGCGCTGCCCAGGCGCAGCCGCGAGCTGGCCGCCGCTTGATGCACCGACGGAGCGACTAAAGGAGGAGCGACGTGCCGGAGACCACGACCACCCAGCAGGCTTCCGGCGAGGCGGCCGCGAGCGGCCAGCCCGCGGAGGCCATCGAGGTCACGAACCCGGCCACCGGAGAGGTGGTGGCGAGCGTGCCCGCCCTCTCGGTAGCCGACGTGGAAGCTGTCGTCGCGCGGGCGCGCGCCGCCCAGCCGGGCTGGGAGGCGCTGGGCTTCGAGGGCCGAGCGCGCGTCCTCAAGCGAGCCCAGAGGTGGACGCTCGACAACGCCGAGCGGATCGCCCGCACCATCGTCTCCGAGACCGGCAAGGCCTACGAGGACGCGGCGCTGGCCGAGGTGGGCTACGCCGCGAGCGCGTTCGGCTTCTGGGCCAAGCAGGCGCCGAAGTTCCTGGCCGACGAGAAGCTCCGCTCCTCGGCACCCTCGGTGCTGGGGCGCAAGCTCGTGCTCCGCTACGCGCCGGTCGGCGTCGTCGCGGTGATCGGCCCCTGGAACTACCCGCTGAACAACTCCTTCGGCGACTGCATCCCCGCGCTGGCCGCGGGCAACGCCTGCGTGCTGAAGCCGGCCAGCCTCACGCCGCTCACGTCATTGCTGATGGCCGAGGGCCTGCGCGAATGCGGCCTTCCCGAGGACGTGTTCATCGTGGCGCCGGGCTCCGGCGGCGTGGGGGCCGAGCTGATCGATCACGTCGACTACGTGATGTTCACCGGCTCGACCGAGGTCGGCAAGAAGGTGATGGAGCGTGCGGCCCGGACGCTCACCCCGGTGGGCCTCGAGCTGGGCGGGAAGGACCCGATGCTCGTGCTGGCCGACGCCAACACGGAGCGAGCCGCGAACGCGGCGGTCCACTACTCGATGCAGAACAGCGGCCAGACCTGCATCTCGGTCGAGCGGGTCTACGTCGAGGAGCCCGTCTACGACGAGTTCGTGGCCAAGGTGGAGGAGAAGATGCGCGGGCTGCGCACCGGCGTTCCCGGTGGTCCGGGCGAGGTGGACGTCGGCGCGATCACCTCGCCGCCCCAGGTGGACCTGATCGACGGGCACGTGCGGGATGCGGTGGCCAAGGGCGCCCGGGTGCTCGTGGGAGGTCACCGGGGCGACGGCCCGGGTGACTTCTACGAGCCCACCCTGCTGGTGGACGTCGACCACAGCATGGAGTGCATGACCGAGGAGACCTTCGGTCCGACGCTTCCGGTCATGAAGGTGCGCGACGCGGACGAGGCGGTGCGGCTGGCCAACGACTCCCGCTACGGCCTGCAGGCTTCGGTCTGGACGAAGGACCCGGCCAAGGGCGAGCGCCTGGCCCGCCGCATCGAGGCGGGGGTCTGCTGCGTGAACGACGCGCAGGTCAACTACGTTGCGCTCGAGCTGCCGATGGGAGGCTGGAAGGACTCGGGCCTGGGGTCACGCCACGGCGCCGACGGCATCCGCAAGTACACGAAGAAGCAGTCCCTGCTGATCACCCGGCTGGCGCCCAAGAAGGACGCGCACATGCTGCCCTACAAGGCCCGTACGACCAATGCGCTGCTGCGGTTCCTGCGGCTGGTGTACGGGCGGGGCAAGCGGGAGTAGGGCGGCCTACGGGTACAGGTCGCCCTCCTCGCCGACCACGAAGATCGCGCTCACCGGGCAGTTGCCCGCGGCGTCGAGCACGTCGTCCAGCGGGGCGCCGTCGGGATCCACGACCACGGCCTTGTCCTCGTCGTCCAGCTGGAACACGTCGGGCGCGGTGTCGACGCAGTCGCCCGAGCCGATGCACAACGCCCGGTCGACCGTCACCTCGATGCGGTTGCCCGGCGACAGCTCGGCCATGGAGCGCTAGATCTAGCCGCCGGCGGTCCGGCGCAGCAAGAGCCACGCGAGCAGCATGCCCGCTGCGGCCGCCAGGACGAGCGGCAGCCGGCGTGTCTGGCTGCGCTCCTCCGCCGTCTCGGCAGGGTCTCCGGCCGGCATCGCGAACTCCTCGGCCGCCAGGACGTCGTGCGGCTCGGCGATCCCGGTCGGGTCCGCCGGCCAGCGTTCGTCGCGGGTTCCTATCCCGAACTCCTCGGCGGCGAGGATGTCGTGGGGCGCCTCGATCCCGCTGGGATCGGCGGGCGCCGGACGCTGCTGGGCCTGTCGCTCATTCATCCCCCCTATCGTTCCAGATGATGAACGAGGTAACGCAGGTGGAGCTCGAGGCCGCCGCCTACCGCCGGCTGGTGGAGCACCTCCGCGAGCGCACGGACGTGCAGAACCTCGATCTGATGGAGCTGGCCGGTTTCTGCCGCAACTGCCTGGCCCGCTGGTACCGCGAGGCCGCCGAGGAGCGTGGGCTGGAGGTCGAAGACGCGGCGGCCCGCGAGCTTGTCTACGGCATGCCCTACGCGGAGTGGAAAGCCCGGCACCAGACCGAGCGCGCCGGCGGCTGAGCGCCCGGCGGGTCGCGCTGCCGGCGGCCGTCGCCGCCTGCGCTCTCGCCGCGGCGGCCTGCGGCCGGTCGCCCGAGCCCGAGGCGACGGCCGAGCGGTCGGCCGAAGCGCGTGAGGCCGCGGCCGGAGAGGTCGTGCTCACCCCCGAGGCCGCACGCGAGGGCCGCCGCAGGCTGCGCAAGGAGGCGCCCGAGCCGCGCTCGAAGGCCCAGGCCGTCGAGCTGGAGGGGGCGGGCTCGGAGGCGCCGTCCGGACCGGCCTCGAGCGCCGATGCCCCCAGCCCCGGCGCTCCCACCGACGCCCAGGTGCGAGCCGAGCTGCGCGAGGCCCGAGCCGCCCTGGCCAGCTTCAAGCGCCACCTCGCGACCACTGCCTACCTGCCCACCGGCCCGCGGGCGCGGGTGCTCCCCGACGGCAGCGCCGTGGCGCCCGAGGACGCGCCGGACGTGGTCAAGCGGGTGATCCTCGCGGGCAACCAGATCGCCAAGTTCCCCTACAAGTGGGGCGGCGGGCACGGCGCCTGGCGCGACACCGGCTACGACTGCTCGGGGTCGGTCTCCTTCGCGCTCGCCGGAGCCGGGCTGCTGCGCAGCCCGCTGACGTCGGGCGGGTTCCTCTCCTACGGCTCGCCGGGCCCGGGAGAGTGGATCACGATCTACACCAACCCGGGACACATCTTCATGCTGGTGGCCGGGCTGCGCTTCGACACCAGCGGCCAGGGCCGCGCGGGCACGCGCTGGCAGGGGGCGCCGCGCTCGACCGCCGGCTTCGCGGTACGTCACGTCCCCGGCCTTTAGTCACTCACCGAGCCCGATGGCCTCTACCGGCCGGGCCCGCAGCGCCCGCCGCGTCGGCAGCCCCAGCGCCAGCAGCGCCATCAGCGCCGAGCCGCCGAGGATCGCCGCCAGCTGGTCGGGCGGCACGTGCGGGCGGAGCTGACCCGTCAGCGCGTGGCTGAGAGGCAGGAGCGCCGTTGCCGCGATCGCCAGGCCCACACCGAGCCCGATCGCGATGATCAGCACGGCCTCCCAGCGCGCCATCGACCGGACCTGGTGCCGCGTGGCGCCGGTCAGCCGTAGCAGCGCAAGCTCGCGCCCGCGCCGGAGCGTGATCATCGTCAGCGTGTTGACCACGGCGATCGAGGTGAAGGCGAAGATGATCGCGACGAAGAGCGGGCCCAGCCAGCGATTGGTCTCGCGGTCCGCGTCGGTCGCGTTGGCCAGTGAGGCGCGGTCGCTCACCCGCAGTCCCGGATAGCGCCGGGCCAAGGGCCGCAGCCGCCGGGCGACGGCGCGCGGATCGCCGGCGTCCACGAGGATCGTCCCCAGCAGCGGGCTCGTCTGGTGGCCGGCGGCGAGCTCGGGTGCGAGCAGGGCGTCCCCGAAGGCGAGCGCCCGGCTGTAGGTCGCCACGACGGTGGCGCGCGTGCGGCTGCCGTCGCCGAGGGTGACCGCCACGCGGTCGCCCACCTTGGCGTCGACGGAGTCGGCGCGCCGCCCGCCGAGCGCGATCGTGTCTCCGTGGAGGCGATCCAGCGAACCGGCGGTCACGCCGGGGGCGAACCCTCCGCCCCGTCCCCCGGCGAGGATCGCGGCAGGGACGGTGTCGTCGGACACCCCTAGGCTCGGACCGAGCGTAGTCGGCGTCACGGCTACGGCCGAGCGTACCCCGGGAGTGGCCCGCACATCGGCCAGCGCCGCGTCGGGCAAGCCGGGACCGGCGCTGGTGACGGCGAGCTCGCCCGTGACCCCCGCCCGCCGCTCTTGCGTGACGGCATGGTCCAGAGTGGTCGAGCTGAACAGCAGGGTGCAGCTCATCGCGACCGTGAGCACGAGCGGCGTGCTGGCCGACGAGAAGCGGCGCGTGGCGGTACGCAGGTTCGCGGCCGCCAGGAAGCCCCCGATCGGGGCGAGCCTCGACAGCGGCGGCCCGATCAGCCCGGCGGCGACGCGCGCGACCACCGGCCCGAGGAAGCCCACGGCCGCGACCAGGAAGAGCGCCGTCATCTCGGAGGTCGCCGCGGCGGTGTCCGGCGCGTTGGTGGCGGCCGACACCGCGAACAGGGGCGCGGCGCCGGCGAGCGCCAGCAGTCCGCCGATCGCGCGCCCCGGCCCCAGCAGCCGTGGCTCGACCGCCGCCTCGGTCAGCGCGCGGGTGGGCGGCACTCGCGCCGCGCGGCGCCCGGCCGCCAGCACCGCGAGCAGCGCCGCGGCGACTCCGCCGCCCACGGCCGCGGCGATGGGCAGCCAGCTGACCTCGACCGACAGCGTCGGGGGCGCGATGCCGTGGCGCACCAGCGCCTCCCCGAGCTCCTCGCCGAGGACGGCACCGGGCCAGAGGCCCGCCGCTGCGCCCACCAGGCCGACTATCCCTGCCTCCCAGGCGATCATCCGGCGGATCTGACCCGGCGTGCCGGCGACCGCCCGCAACAGGGCGATCTCGCGCTCGCGCTGCTGGATCGACAGGCCCATCGTGCTGGCCACGACGAAGATCGACACGAACAGCGCCAATTCGCCGAACGCGGCGGTGACTCGCGATCAGGGTGGTCCGTGCCTCGTTGAGCTCGGGATACTCGCCCTTGCCGCGCGCGTCCCCGGTGAGCACGGCCTCGCCAGGCGCCGCGGCCTGGAGCTGCGAAGCGTCGAATCCTGGCGCGGCGAGCACGCCGATCGCGTCGACGCGTCCCGGGTGGCCGGCCAGCCGCGCCGTTTCGGCGTCGGTCAGGAAGATCGCCGTTTGCCGGCGGACCGGGTGGTGCGGACGGGCGACGCCGACCACCGTGACCGTGCGGGCGGCCTCGGTCGAGGCGAAGGGCAGCCGCGCCCCGAGCCGGGCGCGGAACCCGGCGACCACCTCGCCGGGCCCGGCCGGCGGGCGCCCGGCGGTCAGCTTGTAGGGGGTCAGCGCGGCGCTGCTCCACCCGTGGGCGACGGCTGCCCGGTCGCCGAGGCGGGCCGGCACCGACAGGTCGCCGATCGCCGCACGAACGCCCGGGACGGCCGCCAGCCGGGCGGCGAGCGCGGAGCTCACGCGGGCGCGCTCCCCCAGCGGGACGTCGTGGTCCTCGCCGACATCCTGCTGCCCGGTCATCACGGCCGCGGTGGCGGCGTAGCGCTCGACGGGCGGGCCGGCGCGGAGCGCGGCCTCGAACGGCACACCGCCGGCCATCACGAGCACCGACGACGCGAACACGGCAACCAGGGCGCCGGCGAAGGTGCCGAGCCGGCCGCGGGCGCTGAGGAGTGCGAGGCGCAGCATCGTCAGCTCCCCAGGTGCGCGAGCCGCTCGGCGACTTCGTCGGCGCTTGGAGCCTCGAGCATCCCGGCGATCCTGCCGTCCGCGAGCAGGATCACGCGGTCGGCGTACGCCGCCGCGACCGGATCGTGGGTGACCATCACCACGGTGCGGCCGTCCTCGTCGACGACCCCGCGCAGCAGCTCGAGCACGTCGCGCCCGGTGCGGCTGTCCAGAGCCCCGGTCGGCTCGTCGGCGAACACCACCTCGGGTCGCGTGATCAGCGCACGCGCGATCGCGACCCGCTGCTGCTGCCCGCCGGACAGCTGCGCAGGACGGTGCCGCAGGCGCTCGCTCAGTCCGACCCGCGCGGCGACCTCGCGCACCTCGGATCGCCGCACGCGGCGGCGGTCCAGACGCATCGGCAGCGCGATGTTCTGGGCGACGGAGAGCGACGGCATCAGGTTGAAGGCCTGGAACACGAAGCCGATCCGCTCGCGCCGCAGGACCGTCAGCCGGCGCTCGCCGAGCCGCTCGAGCTCGGTGTCACCGAGCGCGACGGTCCCCGACGTGGGCCGGTCCAGTCCCGCCGCGACGTGTAGGAAAGTGCTCTTGCCCGAGCCCGAGGGGCCCATGATGGCGGTGAACGATCCGGGTGCGAGCTCGACGCTGACGGCGTCGAGCGCCACCACCGCCCGGTCGCCGTGACCGTGGACCTTGCGCACTTCTCGAAGGGCGACGGCGGGGGCCGCCACCGGAGCCTCTGTGGTCAGCGAGTACATCGGGCGACGGTATGGCCGAACCAGCGCGGCCACATCGTCGGCAGGCTTGATTTCGCCTCCTACTCAGGTCGGAGGCGGAGCCCTCGGGCTTGCAGTACGTTCATCCGGTGAGACGAGCTGCGTCCCTCGCGCGCGCGTACGGATTCGACGCGCTGGTCGTCATCGCCGCGGTCGTAAGCGTGCTCGAAGTGGCCCTCAGGGACGACCCGGCGCGAGAGCCGCGTACCACGGTCTGGTTCGCCGCCCCCGCGATCGCCCTGGTGATCCTGCCGCTGCTGGGGCGCCGTCGCTTCCCGTTCGGCGCGCCCGCGGCGGTCTGGGTCCTGGCCGCGGCGATCTCGTTCGTCGACGGGCGCCTGGTGGGCTTTCCCGCCAGCGCCACGATCGCCGGGTTCGCGGCCGCCTACCTGCTGGGAAACCTGGGTGAGGCCGCGCAGGCGCGGGCCGGCCTGGCGATCGTGCTCGGCGGGGCGGCGATCGTCATCTACAACGACCCCAACCACACGGCAGCCGCTCTGGTCTTCACGCCGCTCCTGTTCGTGCTCGGCTGGCTCGCGGGTTTCGCCATGCGCGAGAGGTCCGAGCAGGCCGAGGCGGCGGAGGAGCGCGCCGCGGTCGCGGAGCGGGAGCGCGAGGCCGCGGCCCGGCTCGCGGTGGCCGAGGAGCGCACCCGCATCGCTCGGGAGCTCCACGACATCGTCGCCCACGCGGTAAGCGTGATGGTCCTGCAGGTGGGCGCCGTGCGGCACCACCTCTCGGACACGGACAGCGACGACAGGCAGGCGCTGCAGGCGGTCGAGCGGACGGGGCGGACCGCCCTGGCCGAGATGCGGCGGCTGCTCGGCGCCATGCGCGATGACGGTGAGGACCCCGAGCTGGCGCCGCAGCGCGGTCTGGCCAGCCTCGACCCGCTGCTGGAGCAGGTCGGCCGCGCCGGCCTTCCCGTGCGTATGCGGGTGCATGGCGACCCCTACCCGCTTCCGAGCGCGCTCGACCTGACCAGCTACCGGATCGTGCAGGAGGGCTTGACCAACGCGCTCAAGCACGCGCACGCCAGCCAGGCCGAGGTGGTTGTCCGCTACGAGCCCGACGCGCTGGGGATCGAGGTGCACGACGACGGTCGCGGCGCCACGGAAACCAACGGGCACGGGCACGGCCTCGTGGGCATCCGCGAGCGGGTCAAGGTCTACGGTGGCGAGATGAGCTCGGGCAGCGGCGACGACGGTGGCTTCGTGCTCCGCACGCGTCTCCCGGTCGGGAGCTACCGCTCATGAGCATCCGCGTCCTCGTGGCCGACGACCAGTCGATGGTCCGCGCCGGGTTCCGCATGCTGCTCGCGGGCGAGGAGGACATCGAGGTCGTCGCCGAGGCGCGCAACGGACTCGAGGCGGTCGAGAAGGCGGCGCGCTTTCGCCCGACGATCGTCTTGATGGACGTCCGGATGCCCGAGCTCGACGGCCTCGAGGCCACACGCCGGATCCTCGCTGCGGACCAGGAAGCGCGCGTCCTGATCCTCACGACCTTCGACCTCGACGACTACATCTACGAGGGGCTCAGCGCCGGCGCCAGCGGCTTCGTCCTCAAGGACGATCCCCCTGAGCAGCTGATCGCCGCCATCCGCACCGTCGCCGACGGAGACGCGCTTCTTTCGCCCACGATCACCAAGCGCGTGATCCAGGAGTTCGCTCGGGTCCCGCGCCCGGAGGCCCCGCCGGGACTCGAGGAGCTCACTGCCCGCGAGCGGGAGATCCTCGAGCTGATCGCGGACGGGTTGTCGAACGCGGAGATCGGCCGGCAGCTCTTCATCAGCGATACCACCGTGAAGACCCACGTGACGCACATCCTCCAGAAGCTCGGCCTTCGCGACCGGGTGCAGGCGGTCGTGCTGGCCTACCAGAGCGGGCTGGTCAAGGGAACGCCGGGCCGCGCCTGAGAAGCTTCCCGCTGACCACCTCCGCGCGCAGCCGGCCGAGCCGGCTGCTGGGCGTGGCTTCGATCATTCGAGCTCCGCCGGCACCAGCTCGACGCGACGCTCGCGGCCCTGACGCAGCAGTCGTACGGTCACTGGGCTGCCGATCAGCTCCGCGACCATCAGCGTCTGCAGGTCCTCCACCCGGGAGATGGCCGTGCCGTTGACCTCCAGGATCAGGTCCTCCGCCCGGATGCCGGCTCGGCCGGCGGGGCTGTCGTCGACCACCTCCACCACCTCCACGCAGCTCGCTGTGGCGGCGAGCCTCCGCGCGTGGGGTGGCACCGGCCGCGGGCCGCCGGCGATGCCGAGGTAGGCGCGGCGCACGCGGCCCTCGCCCATGAGCGACGCGATCACCCTTTGCGTGGCGTCGTTCATCGGCACCGCGAGCCCGAGGCCGACGCCGGCCACTGCGGTGTTGATGCCCACCACTCGGCCGCGGCTGTCGGCCAGAGCGCCTCCGGAGTTGCCCGGGTTGAGCGCGGCGTCGGTCTGGATCACGTTGTCGATGATTCTCCCCGCCCGCCGCGAGCGTGCCGGCAGAGAACGCCCGAGCCCCGAGACCACGCCCGCCGTCACCGAGCCGCCGAGCCCGTTGGGATTGCCTATGGCCACGACCAGCTGGCCCACCCGAAGCGAGGTTGCGTCGCCGAGCTCCGCGGCGACGAGGCCGCCCTCTTCCGTGCGGAGCAGCGCGAGATCGGAGAGCGGGTCGCGGCCCACTACCTCGAAGCGATGCTCATGCCCGTCCGAGAACATGGCGCTGCCCGCTCGTGTGGAGCGATCGACCACATGGGCGGATGTGAGCAGGTAGCCGTCCGGGGTCAGCGCCACCGCGCTGCCGGCGCCGGCGGGCATCCGGCCGCCGCGCACCCGCCGCATAACGCGCAGGCTGGCCACCGAGGGCGCCAGGCGCTCGGCCACGGCCACCACCGCGCGCGAGTACGCGTCCAGCGCCTCGGCCTCACCGGGGTCGACGGGCGCGGGGTGCTCGGTCACCGCGCTCATGCCGCCGGCTCCGGGGCCGTGGCGAAGTCCACTTCCGTACCGCGCTCCTCGGTACCGCGCACCAGGGTCAACCGGAGCTTGCCGCCGCCCGCCGGCACGCCGTCGAGAGCGGCGTACAGGGACTCCACGCCGTCGATCGGGGTCTCCCCGGCGGCCACGATCAGGTCGCCGCGCTCCACGCCCGCGCGGTCCGCAGGGCCATCCTCTGCCACCTCGCGGACCAGCAGGCCGTCACGCTCGGGCAGGCCGACCGCGCGTCGCATGCGCCGTGCGGCTCGCGGCGGCGCCACCGCCACGCCGAGCCGATGGTGAGCGGGCGCCTCCCCGCTCGCCAGCAGGAGCACACGCTCCCTGACCGCCGCATCGGCGCGCACGGCCAGGATCAGGCCCCCGTCCAGACGCAGCGCGTTGAGGCCGAGCAGGCGCCCACCGGAATCCACCAGCGGACCGCCCGAGGAGCCACGCGGCAGTGGCGCCGTGTGCTCGATGGCACCGCGGATGCGGCGTCCACGCGGCCCCCGGAAGCTGCGGCCCTCGGACGACACGAAGCCGGCCGTCGCGCGCAGGCCGCGGCCGCCGGGATTGGCCAGAGCCACCACGGGCGTGCCGATCCCTGGCTGGTCGCCGGGCTCCCAGCGCACCGCCGGGGCATCCGCGGTGTCCAGCTCGAGCACGGCGAGGTCGAGGTCCGGATCGGTGCCGGCCACGGCGGCCCGCTCGCGCCGGTCGTCGGCGAAGGCCACTGTCACCTCGTCGCGGCGGAGGTTGTGGGCGCTCGTCAGCACCCGGCCGGGGGCGATGACCACGCCCGAGCCGACCCCCCAGCCGCGGCCGAGCCCAACGACCGAGGGGCCCACCTCCTGTGCCGCGGCCCCGATCATGTCCTGCAGGCTGGCTACCGCATTCATTCGCTTTCCGCCTTCAATAGTGACTAGCAATTTGCAAGTGACTACTCTACAGCAGCGGGCGGGGCTAACATCGGGCCATGACCAACCGCGCCCCCACCCCGCTCGCCGCGGCGCTCGACTCCGTCGGCGATCGCTGGACGCTGCTCCTCGTGGAGGCGCTGCTCGACGGCCCCCGCCGCTTCGGTGACCTCCAGTCCGAGCTGCCCGGAATCGCGTCGAACGTGCTCACCCAACGGCTGCGCCGGCTGGAGGGGGAGGGCCTGGTGCTCGCCCAGCCCTACTCGGAGCGTCCGCAGCGCTTCGTCTACGAGCTCACCTCGTCGGGCCGCGAGCTGGCCGGCGCGTTGCGGCTGCTGGCGGACTGGGGTGCGCGCCACCGCGAGGGCGGCGAGGGACCACGGCACGCCGCCTGCGGCACTCCGGTCGAGGCGCGCTGGTGGTGTCCCACGTGCGAGCGGCCGGTCGAGGAGGACGAGGCCGCCGACCTGCATTTCGCCTAGAGCGCGCACCAGGGTTTTCCCCTGCTACCTGCTACCTTCGGCGCCTTGGACGACCAGCCCACACGCCGGCTGGAGACCGGATCGCCACCGCCCCGCGGCCCGTCTCGGCCCCCGGGTCGCGAGTCCGGGGACGTCTACCGCCGTCGGCGCCTGGTCGCGGCGGGCGCGGCCGGGCTCGTGTTGTTGCTGCTCATCGTGGGCATCGCCAGCGCGCTCGGCGGCGGTGACGACGAGGAGCCGTCGAACAGCCCCGCCGAGCTCGGGGTGCCGACCACCGACGACCTCACCGAGACGACCGAGCGCGACCGTGAGCGCACCGAGACCGATCGGGACGAGACGGACACCGACGCCGGCAGTCCTCCCGCCGCGGTGAGTCCGCAGGGCGGCGGCAGGAGGAACCGTCGCGCCGACCCCGCCGGCCGCGGGCACGCCCCAGGCCACGCCGACTCCCGCTCCGGCTCCCAGCCCGCCGGCCCAGGGGCCGGGTGGCGGGACCGGCCAGGCCCCGCAGGGGCCGCCCCAGCCGCAGAGCGGCGAGGGCGGCGGCGCGGTGGCCCCGCCCGGCGGCGGCTGAGCTCTCCCGCCGTCTCGTTCCAGATTACGAGCGGCGACCCGGGTCGCGCGCTGGCGGTGCTTCCATGCGGCGGATCCACTCACGCGAGTCGTGAGCGTGGACCGCTCGCATGATCGCGAAGAGCCTGCGAAGCCAACCGATCCGAATTACGTAGTCCATCGTCGTCTCCTGAAGTGGGATGCCTCTTCGGAGGACGCCGGTGGTCGAGGCGGCATTCCCAGCGAGCGCCTACTCGTCGTCCGCCGGCCGGCGGCGCGCCCGCTTGAGCTCGCCGCGGCGGCGCTTTGCCTGCATCCGCCGCCGGCGCGACGCGGCCGTGGGCTGGGTGGCCCGGCGCGGCCGCGGGACCGAAAGCGCCGACTGCAGCCGGGAGCGCAGTCGCTCCAGCGCCAGCTCGCGGTTGCGGGTCTGGGAGCGGCTGTCCTGCGCGACCGCGCGCACGACGGGCCCGAGCCGGGCGGTGATCCTCTCCTTGTCCACGTCGCTCAGGGCGCGCGAGGCCGCCACGTCGAAGACCGCCTCCACCCGCGAGGCCGTCACGTTCGCGTGCTGCCCGCCCGGCCCGGAGGAGCGGCTCGCGCGCAGCTCCACCTCGGACAGGGGCACGGCGATGCCGCGGCGGATGGGCATCGGGTCCTCGATGCGCCGCACCCTAACCCTCGCTCCGGCCCGGGCCCTCGCGCACGGCTGAGGACGCGTACGTGACCCGCTCGCGCGTGCAACCCTTCTCCCCATGACCACATCGGTGACCACGCGTGTGCTGGACAACTACGTCGGAGGTGGCTGGACGGCCGCCTCGTCGGAGGAGTTACTCGACGTGACCAACCCGGCGACCGGTGAGGTGCTGGCGCGGGTGCCCCTGTCCAGCCAGGCCGATCTCGACGCCGCCGTGGCCGCCGCCCGGGAGGCGTTGCCGGCCTGGCGGGGCGTATCGGTGATCGAGCGGGCGCGGCGGCTCTTCGCGCTGCGCGAGGGGCTGGATGCGCGCCGGGAGGAGCTGGCCCGTTCGGTGACCACCGAGATGGGGAAGACGATCGGCGACGCCCGGGCCGAGGTGGCGCGCATGATCGAGATGGTCGAGTGCGCCTGCGCGATCCCGACGACGATGCAGGGCCGCATCCTGGAGGACGTCTCCCGCAACGTGGACGCCGAGACCGTGCGCCAGCCGGTGGGCGTGTGCGCGGCGATCGTGCCCTTCAACTTCCCGGCCATGGTGCCGTTCTGGTTCCTGCCCTTCGCGATCGGCTGCGGCAACAGCTTCGTGCTGAAGCCGTCCGAGCAGGTGCCCCTGACCCAGCAGATCGCCTTCGAGGTCCTGGACTCGATCGACCTGCCGCCGGGCGTGGTCAACCTGGTCAACGGCGGGCGCGAGGTGGTGGAGGGGATCCTCGACCACCCGGGGATCGACGCGGTGTCGTTCGTGGGCTCGGCGCCGGTGGCCAGGATCATCTACGAGCGCTCGGCCAAGGCGGGCAAGCGGGTGCAGGCGCTGGGAGGCGCCAAGAACCACATGGTCGTGATGCCGGACGCCGTGGTCGACCAGACGGTCAAGGGGATCATCGGCTCGGCCTTCGGGGCGGCGGGCCAGCGCTGCATGGCCGGCTCGGTGGCGGTCACGGTGGCCGAGGCCCACGATCGGCTCATGCCGGCGCTGGGCGAGGCCACCGAGGCGCTGCGGGTGGGCGACGGTCTCGACGAGACCACCGACGTCGGGCCGGTGATCTCCCCGCGGGCGCGCGACCGGATCCGGAGCGCGATCGATCAGGCCGTGGAGGCGGGCGCCGAACTGCTGGTGGACGGCCGCGACCCCGACGCCGATCCGGAGGGCGCCTACCTCGGGCCCACGATCCTGGACGACGTCGATCCCGGCTCGGACGCCGTGCAGGAGGAGATCTTCGGCCCGGTGCTCTCGGTGGTGCGCGCGGACAGCCTCGACGAGGCGATCGAGATCGTCGCGGGCTCGCGCTTCGGTAACGGCGTCTCGATCTTCACCGAGAGCGGCGCGTCGGTGCGGCGCTTCCGCCACGAGGTGGACGCCGGGATGGTCGGAGTGAACATCGGCGTGGCCGCGCCGGTGGCCTTCTTCCCCTTCTCGGGCTGGAAGGACAGCTTCCTGGGCGATCTGCACGCCCACGGCCCCGACGCCGTCGACTTCTACACCCGCAAGAAGACCGTCACGACCCGCTACTACTCCAGCGGCCAGGGAAGCGGGCCCTACTTCGTCGAGCGCTAGACCGCCGGCCCCGGGGGCGACGGCGGCCGGCGCCCCACTCGCGCAGGGTCTGGCCGTCGGGCACGTCGCAGAGGAGCGGGCTGAAGCCCTGGTCGCGCACGGTCTGGGTGGTGGGGGTCATCGGGTCTCTGCTTGTCTGACGGGCGGGTTCGACAGCAATTACGGTCGACCTGCGTTTTCGGATGCGAGACTGCCCCGCGATGCGGGTCGCTGTGGTCGGGCACGTGGAGTGGATCGAGTTCGCGGTGGTGGAGCGGCTGCCCGCGCCAGGCGAGATCGTCCACGCCCACGAGGCCTTCGCCGAGCCCGGAGGCGGAGGCGCGGTGGCGGCCGTGCAGCTGGCGAAGCTGGCCGGAGAGGCCACGCTGTTCACGGCGCTCGGCGACGACGAGCTGGGCCACCGGGCGGAGGCGCGCCTGGCCGAGCTCGGTGTGCGGGTATGCGCGAGCTTCCGGCCCGAGCCCCAGCGCCGCGGCTTCGTGCACCTCGACGCGCAGGCCGAGCGCACGATCACGGTGATCGGCGCGCGGCTCGGCCCGAGCGCCGCCGACGCCCTTCCCTGGTCCGAGCTGGACGGGACCGACGCGGTCTACTTGACGGCCGGAGACGCCGGCGCCGTGCGCGAGGCGCGTCGCGCGCGAGTGCTGGTGGCCACCACTCGCGCCATCGAGTCGCTGGCCGAGGCCGCGGTGGAGCTCGACGCGCTGGTGTCCAGCGCGCGGGATCCGGGTGAGCGCTACGAGGACGGCCAGCTCGACCCGGCGCCACGGCTCGTGCTGCGCAGCGAGGGGGCCGACGGCGGGACGTTCACGGAAGCCGACGGGCGCGAGGGCCGCTGGGAGCCCGAGCGGCCACCCGGGCCGCCCGTGGACGCCTACGGCTGCGGTGATAGCTTTGCCGCGGGGGTGACCTACGGCCTCGGGGCCGGGCGGTCCACGGAGGAGGCGCTCAAGCTCGCGGCACGCTGCGGGGCCGCCTGCCTCACTGGGCGCGGGCCCTACGAAGGTCAGCTGCGCAGGGCCTGAGACGCCAACACCGGCGCGCCAATCGGAGCCGGCGCCTGGCGAACCCGGGGGGTTTGGTTCTCTTGCGTCCTATGAGGAAACTAGGGAACCAAACCCCCCTGAGCTGAGGGCTGGGTCCTGCCTACCGCTAGGCCACCCGGCCGCCCTCGGGCTCGAGCGGCAGGCCGCTGCCGACCCACGCCTCGAGCCCGCCGGCCAGGTTGTAGGCGGTGAAGCCCGCGGCCGCGAAGGCCTGGGCGGCGAGCGCCGAGCGGCTGCCCGAGCGGCAATAGAAGACGATCGGCTGCTCGCTGTTCAGCCGGGCGGCGTCCTCGGCGAGCCGGTCGAGCTCGATGTGCATGTCGCCGGCGATGCGGCCGGCTTCGTGCTCGTACTCCTCGCGGACGTCGACCAGTTGCATCGAGCCGCCGGCCAGCAGCTCCGCCAGCCGTCGCGGCTGGAGGTCCTCGCTCATGGCGCCGACGTTAGCGGAGCGGCGCCCGGCCGCACGGGGCTCCGTTACGGTCCGCCGCCGTGCGCCGCTCCCTGACGCTCGTGCCGGCTCTGCTGCTGGCGCTGCCGCTCCCCTCCGCGGCCGCCTGCGTCCGGGACTCGCAGGTCGCGAACGGCGGCCCACGGACGGCCCCTCCGCTGCGCTTCGGGATCGGACCGCTCGTTCAGGCGGGTCAGGTGGGGGCGCTGCCGGCACCCGCGGTGCGCGAGCGCCGGGCGCGCACTCACACGGCGCTCGACCGCCTGCGGGTGCCGGGGAGGCCATTCGTTCTCCGCCTCAACCGCTTCCTCTGGTCGGAGCGCGAGAGGGGCTTTCGCCGCTACCTCGGCCTGGCGCGCCGCTTCGCTCGTCGCGGCTACCTGATCGAGCTGCAGGTGCGCTACCACCCGGACGGCCGCCAGGAGGGCGACATGGCGGCGTGGCGCCGTCACGTCCGCGAAGTGGTCCGCCGCTTCGGCCGCATCCGGCGCGTGATCGGGCTACAGATCACCAACGAGGTCAACCTCACCCTGTCGCCCGACTCCTCGGACGGGGCCTACCGCGGGGCGCGGCGCGCGCTGGTTGAGGGCGTGATCGCCGCCCGGGACGAGGTCCGGCGCCGCGGGCCCCGCCGGCTCGAGATCGGCTTCAACTGGTTCTGGCGGCTCGACCCCGCGTCCGAGCGGGAGTTCTGGCGTGCGCTGGGCGACCTCGGCGGCCGCCGTTTCGCCCGCTCGGTGGACTGGCTGGGGCTCGACGTCTACCCGGGCACCGTCTTCCCGCCGTCGCTCGACCCCGGTGGAGCGCCCGAGGCGATCGTCGGCGCGCTCGCCTCGCTGCGCTGCTTCGCCGGCCGGATCGGGATTGGCCGCCGGGTGCCGATCAGGGTGGAGGAGAACGGCTGGCCCACGTTACCGCCGGTCCGCGACTACGCGACCCAGGCCCGTCTCTTGGAGTCGATGGTGCGCGCAGTCCACCGCCGGCGTACGACCTTCGGCGTGACCGACTACCGCTGGTTCAACCTGCGCGACGCCGACACCTCCTCGCCGGCGCTCTTCCAGCACTTCGGCCTGCTGGAGTCCGACTACGACAGAAAGCCGGCGTTCGAGCGCTATCGCCGCCTGATTCGGGCGCTGGGGTAGGGTGGCCGCCGTCATGGACTCGGACGTGCTCGGACGGACTGTGCTGATAACCGGCGCCGCGCGGGGCATCGGGGCGGAGTCGGCTCGCCGCCTCGCCGCCCGGGGCGCCGCCGTCGCGCTGGTGGGCCTCGAGCCGGAGGAGCTGGAGCGCGTCGCCGCGCAGTGCGGCCCGAACGCGGCGGCCTTCGAGGCCGACGTGACCGACGGCGAGGCGCTGGAGCGGGCCGTGGAGGCGACCGTGGAGCGCTTCGGCGGCATCGACGTGGTGGTGGCCAACGCCGGGATCGCCCCTGTGGGCACGGCCCGCCTGATCGACCCCGCCGCCTTCGAGCGCACGATCGAGATCAACCTTCTGGGCGTCTGGCGGACCGTGCGGGCCTGTCTGCCGCAGGTCATCGAACGCCGCGGGTACGTGCTGGTCGTGGCCTCGCTCGCGGCGGCGGTGCACGGCCCCGGCTTCGCCGCCTACTCCGCGTCGAAGGCGGGCGCCGAGGCGTTTGCCGACTCCCTGCGAGTTGAGGTCAAGCACCTCGGGGTGGACGTGGGAGTGGGCTACTTCTCCTTCATCGACACCGACATGTTGCGGGGCGGTGACGCGCACCCGGCGGTCGGCGGTATGCGCGAGCAGGCGCCCGGGCTCGCCGGCAAGACCTACCCGCTCTCGGCCGTTGGCGAGGCGATCGCCGCGGGCGTCGCCGCGCGCCGCCGCTGGATCGTGGTGCCCCGCTGGGGCAGGGCGGTCCTGGTCCTGCGCACGGCGCTCGCCCCGCTGCTCGACAGGCAGGCCCGCTCGACGGCGGCCGAAGCCGACGCGCTGTTCGAGCGCGACGTTCAGGAACGCGGGGCGGAGACCGCCTCGCGGCCGGTGGGACCGGGTGGCGAGGCCGCACAGGAGCGCGCCGCGGAGCGGGCCTGACTCCGGCCGCCCCTGCGGCTATCTTCAGAACCACGGCCAAGCGCGACCCCCGCATGATCCCCCTGGGCTACGGCAAGTTCGTCCGGGCCGACCGCGTGTACGCTCTGGTGCCGCTGGAGCGGGCCGACCGCCGCGACGGCCGGCGCACCTACGTCCACGTGGACGGGCTGGCCGAGCCGATCGTCGCGTCCCGCTCGGAGCGGGCCATCCTGGCCGACGTGGAGACCGCGCTGGCCGAGGCCGCCGGTGTGCCCCGCCGGCGGCGGGTGGCCGCGACCCAGGAGAGCCTGCTGTAAGTAACGGCGTGCCGGCTCGCGACCGGCGCGATCGCCACGCGAACTCCTTCCGGAGGTCGGCCGAGACGAGCTTGTTGCGTCAGTTGCAAGCTCCGTGCAGTCCGCGGGATCATTTCTGGTCCGGGCCCCTGATCGGAGGAGGACGCATGAGGTACCTGGTCCTGTCGCTCTGTGCTCTCGTCGCGATTGTGACTGTTTCGCTCGCCACCGCGGGCGCGAACGGTGGCGCCACCCGTCCGGACATGACGGACGTTCGCAGCAAGCACATCCGGAACGGCACGATCCGCTTGCGCGACCTGGGCCCCCGCTTGCGGCGGCTCGTACTCTCAAAGCGTCCGGGGCCACGCGGGCCCGCCGGCCCTCGAGGCCGGCGCGGTCCCGCAGGCGCTCCCGGCGTGACCGGGCCTGCCGGTCTTATCGGCCCGCCCGGCCCGCGGGGTCCCCGCGGTCTCGCCGGTGCGGGAGGCCCCTCAGGCCCGCCTGGTCCGGGCGGCGCTACGGGTCCCCCCGGCCCGCCAGGTCCCGGGGGACCGCCTGGTCCGCCCGGCCCGCCCGGTCCGGGCGGCGCGCCCGGTCCGCCCGGCCCGCCGGGTCCCGCCGGCCTCGCGGCCTATGAGGTGGTCACCACGACCGTCGGCCCAAACGCCACCAACCCGAAAGTGGGAACGGCCACGTGCCCAGCCGGCAAGCTGCCGCTTGGGGGCGGCGCACAGTCGGATGTCCCAAACGACACGATCCTGGCCATCTCCCAGCCGTCCGGCGGAAGCGGATGGTTGGCCAACATTCGAAGGGTTTCCGGCGGCGCGGGCGACTGGACCTTGACCGTCCATGTCGTCTGCGCCACGGTCGCACCCTGAAAACTCAGGATCCGGCTCTTCTCCGTCCCAGATACCGGGTTCTCCGCCCGAGCCGTGGGTCCCTACAGCTCCTTCACCTCGCTCAGCACCCCGGCGACCGACTCCTTGGCGTCGCCGAAGAGCAGGGCGGTGTTGTCGTTGTAGAAGAGCGGGTTGTCGATCCCGGCGAAGCCGGTGTTCATCGAGCGCTTGAGCACAATCACCTGGGCGGCCTTGTCCACGTCGAGGATGGGCATGCCGTAGATCGGCGAATCGGTCTGGTCGCGGGCGGCGGGGTTGGTGACGTCGTTGGCGCCGATCACGAGCGCCACGTCGGTCTGGGGAAACTCGGGGTTGATCTCCTCCATCTCCTTGAGATGGTCGTAGGGGACGTCGGCCTCGGCCAGCAGCACGTTCATGTGGCCGGGCATGCGGCCGGCGACGGGGTGGATCGCGTAGTCGACGCGCACGCCGCGCTTTTCGAGCTCGTCGGCCAGCTCCCTGACGGTGTGCTGGGCCTGCGCGACGGCCAGGCCGTAGCCCGGCGCCACCACGACCTTGGAGGCGTAGGCCAGCTGGATCGCCACGTCGGCGGCGTCGGTGGAGCGCACGGGTCGCTGCTCGCCGTCGCCCCCGCCGGCGGCCACGGCGACACCACCGAATCCGCCGGCGATGATGTTCGGGATCGAGCGGTTCATCGCCTCGGCCATGAGCATCGTGAGGATCGAGCCCGAGGCGCCGACCAGCATCCCGGCCACGATGAGGGCAACGTTGTTGAGCGCGAGGCCGGCCGCGGCGGCCGAGAGCCCGGTGAACGCGTTCAGGAGCGAGATCACCACCGGCATGTCGGCACCGCCGATGGGGAGCACGAACATGTTGCCCAGGATGGCCGCGGCCAGCAGGATGGCGATGAACAGCGCCTGCGACTCGGTGCCGGCGGCGATCGCCACTGCGCAGCCGATGGCCACCGCCAGCAGCGCGATGTTGATGAACTGCTGGCCCGGCAGCTGGACCGGCCGGCCGGGAATGATCTCCTGCAGCTTGCCGAACGCGATGTTCGAGCCCCAGAACGAGATCGAGCCGATGATGGCGGCCAGCAGGATCGGGATGAGCGTGTCGAGCTCGGGGTTGCCGCCCGCGGCCAGGTCCTCGCGGTACTCCGCCCACGAGATCAGCGCCACCGCGCCGCCGCCGACGCCGTTGAACAGCGCCACCATCTGCGGCATCGCGGTCATCTTCACCTGACGGGCCGCGGGGACCCCGACCGCCGTGCCCACGGCGATGCCGAGCGCGATCAACCCGTAGTCGCCGACCGACTCGATCAGGAGCGTGGCCACCACGGCGATGGCCATCCCCACGGCCGCCACCACGTTGCCACGCCGTGCGCTGCGGGGGTGGTTGAGCAGGCGCAGGCCTACGATGAAGCAGATGAAGGCCGCGATGTAGAGGACGCGGATGAAGTCGGGGTCCTGCAGGAAGCTGGCCGTGTACATCAGGCGGCCTCCTCCAGCTCCGGGCGCTCCTCACCGGACTCCACCTCCGGTGGCGGCTTGCGCTGCCGGAACATCTCCAACATCCGGTCGGTGACGAGAAAGCCGCCGACCACGTTGATCGTGCCGAACACGATCGCGATCAGCAACAGCAGCGTCGGTGAAAAAGCCCTCGGCCGGGCCGATCAGCAGGATGCCGCCCAGCAGCACGATGCCGTGGATGGCGTTGGTGGCCGACATCAGCGGCGTGTGCAGGGTGTTGGGCACCTTCGAGATCACCTCGAAGCCCACGAAGGCGGCCAGCACGAGGATGGTCAGCTCGGTGAGCAGATCCACTACGCGGATTACCTCCGCGGGGCATCCAGCCCCGCGCTCTGAGATCGAGCTTCGCCCCCGGCTTCGCTAGACCGGTCCGGCTCCGCCGGACCTTGGGCAGCTTTCCGCGCGCCCTCATTCACGATCTCGCCGTCGCGGGTGACGCACGCGCCGGCGATCACCTCGTCCTCGAAGTTCAGCCTCAGCTCACCCTCGTCGACCATCACCTCCAGGAGCGCCTGGACATTACGCGCGTACAGCGACGAGGCGTGCTGGGGCATGGAGGCCGGGAGGTTGATCGGGCCCACCAGCGTCACGCCGTCCTTGACGACCGTCTCCCCGGCCTCGGTGAGCTCGCAGTTGCCGCCGGTCTCCGCAGCCAGGTCCACGATCACCGAGCCCGGCTTCATGTTGCGCACGGCCTGCTCGGTCACCAGCAGCGGCGCCCGGCGGCCCGGCACGGCAGCCGTCGAGATCACCGCGTCGACCTTCCCGATCTGCTCTGCCAGCAGGTCACGCTGACGAGCCTGTTCCTCCTCGGTCAGCTCGCGCGCATAGCCCCCGGCCGCCTCGGCGTCCTCCAGGCCCATGTCCAGCTCGAGGAAGCGGGCGCCCAGCGACTCGATCTGCTCCTTGACCGCCGAGCGAACGTCGAAGGCCTGGACCACGGCGCCGAGCCGGCGAGAGGTGGCGATCGCCTGCAGGCCCGCGACACCGGCGCCGAGCACCAGCACGGTGGCGGGCCGAATCGTGCCCGCGGCGGTGGTCAGCATCGGAAAAAACCGAGGCAGCTCCTGGGCCGCGATCAGTGCGGCCCTGTAGCCGGCCACCGTCGCCTGAGAGCTCAGCGCGTCCATGGATTGGGCACGGGTGATGCGCGGGATCGCCTCCATCGCGAAGGAAGTCACGCCGGC
Source organism: uncultured Thermoleophilaceae bacterium (assembly GCA_963821275.1). Taxonomy (GTDB): domain Bacteria; phylum Actinomycetota; class Thermoleophilia; order Solirubrobacterales; family Thermoleophilaceae; genus JACVRW01. The sequence continues at coordinate 538,391 of CAWGDF010000011.1, read as the reverse complement.
GTCGGCCAGCCCCCGGACGGTGTCGGTGGCCGTCAGCGGCGACAGGAAGCCGATCAGCACCTGCTCGCGTCGCATACGCCCGATCTCCTCCGCCGTCGGCGGAGCGACCTTGGCCACCACCTCGCCCTCGAAGCCGTCGCCGACGGTGGCCTCCGCCTCGACGTATTCGGCGTCCGGATGACCCGCCTCCTCCCCGGCGCCGGACTCGATCACGACCTCCACGCCCGACTTGGCCAGCCGGCGAGTGACCTCCGGCACCAGCGCCACGCGGCGCTCGCCGGGCAGGGATTCCTTGGGAACGGAGACCTTCATGTGCGCGCGACCGGTCGGGGCGCGGCACTCTAACCGAGCCTCGCGAGAGGCGCGGCGCCGGCGCCCGCGGCCCGGCGCCCGGCGTCCCGCCTCCTCCTACACTGCCCGCCGTGCTTCGCGGGATCGTCCCCGTTCTGCTCGCGGCCGCCCTTCTGCCTGCAGTGGCGGCGGCCGCGACGCCGAGCGTGCCCGGCTGTGCCCTGGGCGTGAGCGCCGCCGGCGAGCGCGGGCTGTACGGACCCGCGCTGGCCCGGGCCGAACAGCGCTTCGCCGCCCGTCACCGCTCAGCCGGAGGGCCCGCCCGCCGCGCCTTCTCCGCCGGGGTGGCGGCCTGGATCTACGGCCTGCCGCCTCTGACCGTCCATGAGACCGTCAAGCGCTTCTCGGCGAACCGGATCGTCAGCATCGCCGCCCTCGTCCGGCCCGGCGTGCGGACGATCGTGGCGCCGAACGTCGACACCAGCTACAGCCTCGGACGTCTCGAGCTGTCCGGCGGGCCGGTGGTGATCGACGTGCCCGACACCGCCGGCCGCTACTACGTCCTCCAGCTGCTCGACCTCTACTCCAACACGATCGGCTACATCGGCCGGCGGACCACCGGCACGCGGGCGGGCTCGTTCGTCGTCGTGCCGCCGGGCTACGACGGGCCGCTGCCCGCCGGGCTGCGGCGCGTCCGAAGCCCGACCGACACGGTCTGGCTGCTCGGGCGGACACTCGTTCAGGACGAGGCCGACCTGGCCGGCGTGGTCCCGCTCCTGCGGGGCTACACCGTGACCCCCCTGGGGAGCTGGGAGGCCGGCCGGCGTGAGCCGTCCCTGGTCCTGCCCGGCTTCCCGGACCGCCTTCCGCCCGTTCGGGTCCCGTCCCGCCTCGCCTTCTTCGACGGGCTCGGGGCGCTGCTGGCCGACCAGCCGCCGGCGCCGAGCGACGCCTGTGCGCTGCGTGCCTTCCGGGCCGCCGGGATCGGCCCCGGTCGCACTCCTTCCCGCGAGGCCGAGGGCGGCGTGCGCGCCGCTCTCGCCGCGGCGCCGAGCGCCGGCGCGCGGCTGCTTGCGCACGCGCTGAGACGCGCCAACGCATCGAGCCGCCGGCGCAACAACGGCTGGCTGGTGCCCAGACCGTACGTGGGGGACTACGGCCGCAACTACCTCGGCCGCGCCCTGGTGGCCCGCATCGCCCTGGGCGCCAACACCCCGGCCGAGACCGTCTACCCGTATGGGTTCAGCGACAGCCGCGGCCGCCCGCTCCGCGGCCGCTACCGCTACACGCTGCGCTTCCCGCGCGGACAGCTGCCGCCGGTGGGCGCCTTCTGGTCGCTCACGATGTACAACAGCGCCAGCTACCTCTACGCGAACCCGATCGACCGCTACGCGATCGGTGACCGCACCCGCGGGCTGCGCCGGAGCCCCGACGGTTCCCTTACGCTCCACCTCCAACACCGGGCCCCGGCGGACGCCGCCGCCCACGCGAACTGGCTGCCCTCACCCCAAGGCCGTTTCAGGGTGATCATGCGGCTCTACGAGCCGCGGCGCTCGGTGCTCAGGGGTTCCTGGCGGCCGCCTCCAATCAGGCGCCGTTAAGCGCCTGCGCCCCGGGTACACTCGAACTGCGATACCCCAAATGGAGCCCAAGACCGTCGAGAAGCTCGATCGCGTGGTTGTCCGCTTTGCGGGGGACTCGGGCGATGGAATGCAGCTCACCGGCAGCCGCTTCACCGACGCCACCGCCGTCGTAGGCAACGACTTGGCCACGCTGCCCGACTTTCCGGCCGAGATCCGGGCCCCCGCCGGCACCCCGCATGGGGTATCCGCGTTCCAGATCCACTTCGCCTCGCGCGACATCCTCACCCCGGGAGACAGCCCGAACGTACTGGTGGCGATGAACCCCGCCGCGCTGATCACCCAGGTCGGCTCGCTGGAGAAGGGCGGGACGGTGATCGTCAATCAGGACGGCTTCACCGACCACAACCTGCGCAAGGCCGGATACGAGTCGAATCCCCTCGAGGACGGCTCACTCGACGACTATCAGCTCTTCCGCGTCCCCATGACCTCGATGACCGTCCGCGCCACCGAGGAGATCGACGGCGTCAGCGCGCGCGACGCCGCCCGCTGCAAGAACCTCTTCGCCCTCGGCCTGGTCTCGTGGATGTACGGCCGCCCGACCCGGCCGACCATCGACTGGGTGGAGAAGAAGTTCGAGGACAAGCCGCAACTGCGCGACGCCAACCTGGCTGCCTTCCGGGCGGGCTACAACTTCGGCGAGACGGCAGAGCTGCTCGCCGTTCACTACGAGGTGGACGCGGCGCCCGCGCCCCCCGGCACCTACCGCAACATCAACGGCACCCAGGCCCTCGCCTACGGCCTGATCGGCGCCAGCGTGCTGTCCGGCCTCCAGCTGTTCTACGCGAGCTATCCGATCACGCCGGCCTCCGAGCTCCTGCACGCCCTCTCCCGCCACCGCAAGATGGGCGTGCGGACGATCCAGGCCGAGGACGAGATCGCGGCGGTCAACATGGCGCTCGGCGCGTCGTTCGCCGGGCATCTGGGGGTCACGGCCACGAGCGGGCCCGGGATGGACCTCAAGGCCGAGACGATCGGGCTGGCGGTGGCCCTCGAGCTGCCGCTGGTCGTGATCGACGTGCAGCGCGCCGGCCCGTCGACCGGCATGCCCACCAAGACCGAGGCCGCCGACCTGATGATGGCTCTCTACGGCCGCCACGGGGAGTCGCCGCTGCCCGTGGTCGCGGCCTGCACGCCCTCGAACTGCTTCGACTCGGCGATCGAGGCGGCGCGGATCGCGATCACCCACCGCACGCCGGTGATCCTGCTCTCCGACACCTTCCTGGCCAACTCCTCGGAGCCCTGGCAGCTGCCCGACGTGGGCACGCTGCCGCCCATCGACCCGAACCTGGCCACCGACCCCTCGGGCTTCTTTCCCTACGCGCGCGACGAGAACCTGGCCCGCCCGTGGGCCGTGCCGGGCACGCCGGGGCTGCGCCACCGCATAGGCGGGCTGGAGAAGGAGGACGTGACGGGCAACATCTCCTACGACTCGACCAACCACGCCCACATGACCCAGCTACGCGCGGACCGGATCGCGCGCGTGCGGGTTCCCGACATCGAGGTGGACGACCCCGACGAGGATGCCACGCTGCTGGTGCTCGGCTGGGGCTCGACCTACGGCGCGATCCAGGGCGCCGCACGCCGGGTCCGGCGCGAGCTGGGCATCAAGGTGGCGACGGCCCACCTCAGGCACCTGAACCCGCTGCCGGGTAACGTCGAGGAGGTCCTGAAGAGCTACGAGCGGGTGCTCGTCCCGGAGATGAACATGGGCCAGCTGGCCAAGCTGCTGCGAGCCGAGTATCTGGTCGGGGTGGAGAGCTTCCGCAAGGTCGACGGTCTTCCGATCTTCACTCGCGACATGATCGACGAGATCACGGAGCGCGTGGGATGAGCGCGAACGGCGGCAGCGGCAACGGCGGTGACGTGCTCAAGCTCACCAAGGCGGACTTCTCCTCCGACCAGGAGACCCGCTGGTGCCCCGGGTGCGGCGACTACGCCGTCCTGGCCTCGGTCCAGTCGTTCATGCCCGAGCTGGGCATCCCGCGCGACCGGATCGTGTTCGTCACGGGCATCGGCTGCGCCGGGCGCTTCGTCTACTACATGGACACCTACGGGATGCACGGCATCCACGGCCGCGCACCCGCGCTGGCCACCGGTGTGGCGACGTCGCGCCCCGACCTGTCGGTGTGGGTCGTCACCGGCGACGGCGACGCGCTCTCCATCGGCGGCAACCACCTGATCCATTCGCTCCGCCGCAACGTGCCGGTGAAGATCCTGCTGTTCAACAACCAGATCTACGGCCTGACCAAGGGCCAGTACTCGCCCACGAGCGAAGAGGGGAAGGTTACGAAGTCCACCCCCTTCGGCTCGCAGGACCATCCCTTCAACCCGGTGTCGCTGGCGCTCGGGGCCGAGGCCACCTTCGTCGCGCGCACGGTCGACACCGACAAGGCCCACCTCGCGGCGACGCTGCGCGCCGCCGCGGCGCACGAGGGCGCCGCCTTCGTCGAGATCTACCAGAACTGCAACGTCTTCAACGACGGGGCCTTCGACGCCGTGCGGGCCAAGGGCCAGCGCGAGCTGAACCAGATCCGGCTCGAGCACGGCGAGCCGGTGCGCTTCGGTGCCGACGGTGAGCGCGGGGTCGCGCGAGGAAGCGACGGCCGGCTCGAGCTCGTGAACGTGGCCGATGTGGGCGAGGACGACCTGCTCGTCCACGACGCGGCACGGGAGGAGCCCAGCCTGGCGTTCGAGCTCGCCCACCTGGCCGCGCGCCCGACGGGTCCCACGCCCATCGGCGTGTTCCGGAGCGTCACGCGCCCGGTCTACGGTCACGAGCTGGCGCTCGAGCTCGAGGAGGCGTCGGCCCAGGCGGGGCCGGAGGAGCTCGAGCGACTGCTGCACGGCGGGGAGACCTGGACGGTCTCCTGAGCGCGTAGGGGCGCCGGGCCGCTCAGGCGGCGAGGTTCAGCACGACCTCGTCGAGCCCGCCGCCCGTGTGGTGGTGCTCCAGCTGCGCGGTGAGCTTGTGCATCAGGCGGTGGGCCGGGACGTTGTCGCTGGCCATCGTGGCGGTGAAGCGGCGGACGCCCGACCGCCGTGCCACCGCGGCCAGCTCCTCGGCCAGTAGTGAGCCGAGACCGCGGCGCTGCCAGTCGTCGGCCACCACGATCGCCACCTCGGCCGCGTCGCGATCGTCGTGCAGGCGCACGTAGCGGGCCACTCCGATGAGGCGGCGAACGGGATGGCCGGGGTACTCGGCCACCAGCGCCGCGTGGTCGCGGCCGTCGACCTCGGTCAGGTAGCGCAGCTCGGCGCGGCTGAAGCGCGTCTTGGGGGCGAGAAATCGCCGCTGCACGCTTTCCCTTGACAGATGCCGCAGACCCGTCTCCAGCATGCACTTGTCGTCCGGCCGGATGGGGCGGACGAGCACCGGGGCTCCATCGGGAAGTCGGCTGAGCACACAGTCACTGTTGCGCGCTCGCGGGCGGGCTTGTGTGCGCCCGGTCACGTTCGTAGTCCAGCTCCGTGCGAACCCCCAGCGCGTGCAGCGCCTCGTTGGCCGCTTCCAGGTCCGCGACCTCCCGCACCGCGGCCGCCAGCCGGGCCGTCGCCGCGACGGCCACCCCGGGGTCGAAGAACCACGTGTTGGCCGCCTCGCGCGTCAGCTGGACGGTCCGCCGGCCGGCGCGGATGGTCCTGGTCCCCGACTCGCCGCGGTAGGCCCGCAGCGCCATCGCGCTCGCCTCCGTGGGCACCGCGCGCACCGCCTCGTCCAGTCGCGCTGCCACGGCCGGTGTCAGGCGGCCTGGCGGCGGCACGGCCCGGCCACCGGCGGCGGCGACCTCGTCCAGACGCCGGAACACCTCGGCCGGCGTCAGCTCGCCGTCACAGCCCACGCCGAAGATGCCGCCCAGCACCGGGGGGCCGCCTCCCTCCTGGAGCTGCACCGCCGCGGCGAGCATCAGGGCGTCGCAGAGCGGGCTGGCGAGGCCCGGCTCGTCCCCGCGAGCCAGCGCATCTCCACCGACGTCGATGAAGAGCGCCAGGTCGCAGTCGAGCCGGCTCATCGCAGTGCGGAGACCGGCCGCGATCGCGACGGGGCCGTCGTGGGGGTCGACCAGCACGACCTCCTCGCCCAGCAGGGCGGCCATGTTCGACTCGGCGAAGCGCACGCCGCTGGCCCGCACGTGGGTGCCGGCCGAGGCGGCGAGCACGCCGGGGGCGAGCCCGCGAGCGCCCTCGATCTCCGCCACGGGCCGGGGCCCGGGGAGCGGGTCGACCGGGCGCCGCTCCCAGCTCACGCCGCCCACCACGGGCCGGGCGCCGTACTCGGTGCGGCACAGCTCGGCCGTGGCCAGCGCGCCGACCACGTCGCCCGCCGCCGCCGATGCCCAGCACCAGCGGGCGTGCTGCGACCGCCAGGTGGGCGTGCGCGTCGAGGCCGTGGGCAAGCCAGGCGCTGCGAGCCTCGCGCTCGAGCAGGCTGGACAGCTCCAGGGCGCGGCCGGGCGCGCGATCCACGGCGAGCACGCCGTGACCCTCGAGCAGGGCGGCGGCGCGGTCGCCCAGCGCGTCGACCGTCGCCGCGGCGATCGCCTGCGTACCCGCCTGGGCCCGGGGCGCCACCTCGACCGCGTCTCCGGCCGCCCGCTCGATGGCGGGGGTCATCAGCGGCCGGCCGATGGTGCTCCAGGCCGTGGCGTGCCCGCTGTGGGTGTGGACGATGGCGCGCACGTCCGGCCGGGCGGCGTAGACGGCCAGGTGCACTCGGCGCTCGCTCGAGGGCTCGCGCTCGCCCGCTATTTGCGTGCCGGCCGGATCGAGGGTGACGACGTCCGCTTCGGTCATGTGCTCGTAGCGCAGGGCACTCGGGGTGATGTGGATGCCGTCGTCGTCGCGCACGCTCACGTTGCCGGCAGTGCCGGCTACGAGGCCGAGCCGGTGCATCTCCCGCGCGGTGTCGGCTACGTCAGCGCGGGCGCGCACGCGCTATCGACTCCTCGTAGGGTGGCTCGAGCACTCCTGCCTCGGTGAAGATCGCTGTCACCAGGGCGGCCGGGGTGACGTCGAAGGCCGGGTTGTAGGCGGCGCTTGTCTCGGAGACCTCCTCCGGAGCCCGCTCCTCGATCGGGATGCGGGCGCCGTCCGGGGTCGCGGGGTCGATGGTCGACAGCGGGGCGGCGACGTAGAAGGGCACGTCATGGCGGGCGGCGAGCACCGCCAGCGGATAGGTGCCGACCTTGTTGGCGACATCGCCGTTGGCGGCGATCCGGTCCGCGCCCACTACGACGCGGTCCGCCAGCCCCTGGGCGATTAGGCCGCCGGCTGCCGCGTCGGCGATCACCCGATGGGGAACACCCGCGCGGCGCAGCTCCCAAGCGGTCAGGCGCGCGCCCTGGAGCAATGGGCGGGTCTCGCCCACCCATACGAGCTCCAGCCGCCCCAGCTCCCAGGCGGCGAGCAGCACCCCGCCGGCCGTGCCGAAGCCGGCCGTCGCCAGGGCGCCGGCGTTGCAGTGGGTGAGCACACGGTCGCCTTCCCTGAAGCGGTCTGCGCCCGCGGCGGCCAGCCGGCGGTCGGCCTGCTCCTGCTCGGCATGGATCCGGCGAGCCTCCGCCAGCGGATCGGCGGCCTTGAGGCAGCGCTCGATCGCCCAGGCGAGGTTCACCGCGGTCGGACGGGTGTCGAGCAGGAGCGCGGCCACCGCCGGCCGGTCGGAGGCCAGCGCCATCCCGTAGGCCGCGGCCACCCCGATCGCCGGCGCCCCGCGCACGGCCAGCGTGCGTATGCAGTCGGCCACCTGCTCGGGCGAGTCACAGCGGATCCAGCGCTCCTGGGCCGGCAGGGCGCGCTGGTCGAGCACCAGCAACGCTCCGTCCTCGAAGCGCAGTGGCACGGCGCTGGCGCTGCCGGCGGACGCGGGCACGGCCGCCGACGCTACTAGGGCGCGGCCGGCTCGCGCGTCTCCAGCCGGTCGAGCTGGGCGTCGACGATCTCCAATGATGCGCTTCGGGCCGAGGCTCTTGGGTTCGAACGCCGCCTGGACCGCCAGCCCGTCCACCAGGGCGACCAGAGCCGCGGCCTCGCGGCCGCAGTCCAGGTCGGGCTCGATGCGATCCTCGGCCTGGGCCGCGGCCAGCGTGTCAGCGAGAAAGCCGCGACAGGCTCGGTACGCGTCCCGTTGGGCGCGAGCCAGCGTCGGCCGGGTGAGGGCGAGCCCCAAGAAGGCGAACCACACCCTCACCTCCGCCTGGCGCTCGGCGTCGAGTGGGAGCATCTCAGCGAGCGTCGCTCGCAAAAGCTCGACGGGGTCGGTGATGCGCTCCGCCGCCCGGGCGATCCGCCCGCCGGCGCGGTCGGCCACGGTCTGGAAGGCGAAGAGGACCAGCTCCTCCTTGTCCCGGAAGTAGTGCACCAGCGCCCCGGTGGACCAGCCCGCCTCGGCGGCCACCCGCCGCACGGTGACGGCTTCGAGCCCCTCCCTCGAGGCCAGGCGCCACACCGCCTCGGCCAGCTCCGCGCGGCGGGCGTCGTGATCTACGACCTTCGGCATCTCGCTTGATTCTATATCAGACGTTTGATATAAAACAACCCATGGAGATCAAGTGGATACTCGCCATCGCCCTCGAGGCCGGCTTCTGGATCATGTTGGCCGCCTTTCTCGTACTGCGCTACCGCTTCGGGCTGGAGGGCATAACGCGCTGGTTCGTGGTCGGCGTGGTGCTGGACACGGCGGGGATCCTCGCGCTCGGAGTCTGGGACTTCGCCGCCAGCGGCCAGGTGAGCGGGTACACGCTGTTCATCGCGGCGCTTCTCCTCTACGGGCTGACCTGGGGCAAGAAGGACCTCAAGCGGCTGGACGCCTGGATGGCCCGGACGGTGCGGCCGCGGGCGGGCGCGCGCGGAAGCGCTACCAGCCGGCCGTGCCCGGACCGCCTGTGAAGGGTCCTGACACGTCGCTGGGTATCCAAGCAGCCGCCGCATCACCGTGCTCCACCCGCGCGCGGCGCGCGGAGCGCTCGACAGCCGGAGGCCGCGGGTAGTCCCAGACCGATTCGACGCCGGTCCGAGGCTACCCGCGGCGCTGCCCGCGGAGCCCTCTAGGACGGAACGAGCCCCGTCTCCGACAGGTACTCGCTCGCCACGTCCTCCGGCGTCTTCTTGTCGAGATCGACGCGGGCGTTGAGCTCCTGCATGACCTTGTCGGTGAGGTCCTTGTTCACCTGGCCCACGATCTCGGGCATCTCGGGCCCGGCCTTCTTGACGACGTCGTCGCGGACGACGAGCGTCGAGTTGTAGGGCGGGAACATGCCCTTGTCGTCCTCGAGCAGGACGAAGCCCTCGCGCTCGTTCTGCGCGTCGGTCGTGAAGACGATCGACACGTCGGCCTGGCCCTTCGACAGCACCTCATGGCGAAGGGCGAGGTCCACCGGCACGAACTTCGCGAACTTCAGCCCGTAGACCTGCTGCAGGCCGAGCAGGCAGTCGAGCCGCTGCCGGCACTCGGGCGACCCGTACATGGTCAGGTCCTGCGACTTGCCCTTCAGGTCGGAGATCGTCTTCAGGCCGAGCTCGTCGGCGGTCTCCTGGGTCACCGCCACCTCGTTCGAGCTGGTGAACGGAGTCGGCGGCAGGGCGGTCAGGTCCTTCTTGGCGAAGCCGGCCTTGGCCTGGTCGTAGGCCTTCTGCTCGTCCTTGGGGAGCTTGTCCGCCTCCACGCCGAAGAACGAGAGCAGCGCGGTTCCGGTGTACTCCGGGTAGGCGTCGATCTCGCCACTCTCGACCGCCTTCAGCGCGGTCTTCTCGTCACCGAGGTTGAGCTCCTTCGAGACGTCATATCCGCCGGCGGCCAGCGCCTGGGCGTAGATCTCGCCCAGCACCTTCTGCTCGGTGAAGTTCTTCGAGCCGACGGTGATCTTCACGGCCGACTTCGAGTCGTCCTTCTGGATGGCCTGCTGGCCACCGCCCTCGGTGGTCGACTCGCCTCCGCCTCCTCCCTCGTCCTCGTCGTCGCCGCCACAGGCGGCCATGGCGAGCGAGGCCAGCATCAGCATCAGTAGCAGCGGCCAGCGCAGAGTCCTCATGTGGTCGCTTCCCTCCTCTTGGTCGGAAACGGGAGCCGGCGCTTTCGGCCAGCCTCGAGCTTGAGGCCGCGCGGGGTCACGGCGCGCTGCACCGCTCCCAGCGAGACCTCCGTGATCACGGCCAGCAGCGCGACGACGATCGCCGCGGCGAGCTGGCCGTCGCTGCCGTAGGTGTTCGGGTTGATGATCGGGTCGCCGAGCGTGATGACCCCGGCCAGTGGCGCGATGGTCGCGGTGGCCACGACGTTCACCGCCGAGATCCGGATGCCGCCGAAGATCAGCGGCAGTGCAAGCGGGAGCTCGACCCGGCGCACGATCTCGGCGCCTGTCATGCCCATGCCCCGGGCCGCGTCGACGGTGTCACGATCCACCTGCCGCACGCCGGTGTAGGTGTTGGTGAGGATCGGCGGGATGGCCAGCAGCACGAGCGCGAGCATCAGGTTCGTGAAGCCCACGCCGATGTAGGCGACGAAGAACGCGATCAGCGCCAGGCTCGGCACCGCGCGTCCGGCGTTTGACGCGTTGATCGCCAGGAAGCCGCCCTTTCCGATGTGCCCCAGCCAGAGGCCGAGCGGGACCGTCAGCGCGCAGGCCACGGCCATCGCGGCGATCGAGAGCTTGAGGTGCTCCCAGGTCAGCTCCCACATCTCGCCCAGGCCGCCGACCTGGCTGCCGCCCGCGGGCGACTCGCGCTCGTCGAAGATGAAGCCGACGGCGTCGCCGAACTGGCCCAGCACGGCGAGGGTGGTGCTCATTGCGCCGCCACCGCCCGGGTCCAGGGCGTGATGGCGCGCTGCACCAGCAGGATCAGCCCGTCAAGCAGCACCGCCAGCAGCACGGCCAGCCCGCCCGCCACCACCACGTTCGACCTGAACGTGATGTCGGCGAATATCGACTCACCCAGGCCGCCCGCTCCGGCGAAGAAGGCAAGTGTGGCCAGCCCGACCGTGGTGGTCACGGCGATACGCAGGCCGGCCATGATCTCCGGCAGCGCCAGCGGGATCTCGACGCGCCACAGCAGCTGGCGGTCGGTGAGGCCCATACCACGGCCGGCGTCCTTCGTCTCGGTGGGCACGTTGTCGAGGCCCGCGAGCACGTTGCGGAAGATGATCAGGAGGATGTAGGCGACGAGCGCGATGATCGCCGTGGTGAAGCCGCGCCCGGTGACGGGCAGCAGCAGGAAGAACGCGGCGATGCTGGGGATGGTGTAGAGGATCCCGGTGACCTGGGTGATCGGGTTGATGAACCAGCGCCGCCGATAGGCGATCAGCGCCAGCGCGAACGCGATCGCGAAGCCGATTCCCATGGCCGTGACCGTCAGCAGCACGTGGCGGAAGAAGGGGTCGACATAGCGGTCGAAGTTGTCGACGATCCAGTCCGGGCAGAAGCCGTTGTTCGCGACGCAGCCCTCGTCGCCCGCGTCACCGCGGATTTGGACGCCGCCCTGTGCGATCAGCGCGTTCACGCCAGGGCGTCGGCCCCGCTCGGGACCTCCTCGGGGTCGGTGCGCAGGGCCTGGGCCAGGATCTCCACCGAGAGCACACCGAAGGCCCGGCCATGCTCGTCCACCACCGGGCCGTACTGGACATCCTCCTCGAGGAGGTTGGACAGCGCGTCGCGCAGGACGTCGTCGAGCTCCAGGATGGGCTCGGCGCGGGAAGCGCCTTCGGCCTCGACCACCACTCCGCTCAGGTCACGGTCGTTGAGCCACGCGACCGGCCGGTCGTCGTCGTCGACCAGCAGGGGATAGGGCACCTCGCTCTCCGCGGCGCGGGCGACGGCCTCGGAGGTCGAGTCGCCCGCGCGGACCAGCGGGGCCTTCCACAGGTCCACGTCGCGTACGCGCTGGAGCGCCAGCCGCTTGAGCGCGCGGTCGGCGCCGACGAAGTCCTCCACGAAGCGGTTGGCCGGGCTCATCAGGAGCTCGGCCGGCGTGGCGTACTGCGCCAGCTTGCCGCCCTTCCGCATGACGGCGATGCGGTCCCCCATCTTGATGGCCTCGTCGATGTCGTGCGTGACGAACACGATCGTTTTGCGGATCTCGCGCTGGAGGCGCAGGAACTCGTTCTGGAGCCGTTCGCGGTTGATCGGATCGATGGCGCCGAAGGGCTCGTCCATGAGCATGAGCGGCGGGTCGGTGGCCAGGGCGCGGGCCACGCCCACCCGCTGGCGCTGGCCGCCCGACAGCTGGCCGGGGAAGCGGTCGCGAGTCTCGGAGGGGTGGAGGCCCACGAGCTCGAGCAGCTCGTCCACCCGGCTGGCGATGCGCTGCTTGTCCCAGCCCAGCAGCCGCGGGACGGTGGCGATGTTGCCGGCAACGCTCAGGTGCGGGAACAGGCCGATCTGCTGGATCGCGTAGCCGATCTGGCGCCGCAGCTCGGCCGGCTGGCGCTCCTTGACGCTGCTTCCTTCGAGCAGGATGTCGCCGGCGGTGATGTCGATCATGCGGTTGACCATCCGCATAGCGGTGGTCTTGCCGCATCCCGAGGGCCCCACCAGCACGCAGATCTCGCCTGCGGGCACCTCCAGCGAGAGGTCGTCGACGGCCGGCTCGGACTGCCCCGGATAACGCTTCGTGGCGCCTCGGAACTCGAGCGTCGCTGCCGCGGGGCGTGCCGACGGCCCCGGAGTCTGGGCGGAATCGGAGTTATTCACGAGGAGGTTCCCTGCGGGGAAGCCGCAATCCTACTCAGGGGCCACGTCGCTTCCGCGCCGACTTCGCGAAGCCTTAATGCTCCCCGGGGCCGCGTTCTCGAGCCGGTCGAGCTCGCGGCGCAGATCGGCACGCAGGCGCTCCACTTCCGCCTCGTCGAGCTCGGGATCGGCCCTCGCGGTGCGGACCAGCGCCGCGGCGAAGCTCTCGCTTGCGCTGCGCAGCTCGCCGCGGGCCCTGTCCGCGTCGAGCGCCCCGCGCAGGTCGAGCGCGCGGGCCTTCAGGTCCTCCGCGAGCTTCTCGAGCCGATGCCGGTCGGCCTCGGGCAGGACCCGCCAGCGGTTGTACAGGGAGCGGGCCACGCGAACGCCCACGGCGGCCGTGGCCGCTCCGCCGAGCACGAGCTTCGCCGACCCCATCGCTTCCATGGTGGCGGGCGCGGGGGACGGAAACGGCCGCTGGGAGGGCGCTACAGCGCTGCGCGGGCCAGCAGGTCGACCTGCTCCGGGTCGGCGGAGCTCGGGAACAGGATCAGCTCGTCGCAGCCGCTCGCCTCGAAGGCCTGAACGTAGCCCCGGACCATCTCCTCGCTCTTGGCGACCGAGCCGACGATCGCCTCGGCGTAATCGCCGAGCCAGGCGTAGTAGTGGCCGACGCTGTGGCGAGCGTCCTCCTCGGCCGTGTCGCCCAGCCCGAAGTAGGCCAGCGAGGCGGCCTTGGGCCTACCCTCCCGGCCCGCCTTCTCCCAGGCGGCGAGCAGCTTCTCTCGGGCCTGTCCGAACATGTCGGGCCCGCCGCCGCCCGCGATCCAGCCGTCGCCGTACTCCGCGGCTCGCCGGAAGGCAGCGTCGACCTGGCCTCCGATGAGGAGCGTGGGTGGCTCGATCTCGGGCCCTATGGCCCCGGCGAAGCCGCGCTCCTCCCCGGCCCAGATGCGCTTCATCTCGTCGAGCATCTCCTCGAAGCGCTGCCCACGGCCCTTCATGGGCACGCCCGAGGCCTCGTAGTCGTCCTCGCGGAGGCCCACCGCGACCCCGAGCTCGAGCCGGCCCCCGGAGAGGGCCTGCACGGTCGCCGCCTGCTTGGCCAGCAACGCCGTGTTCGCGCGATAGGGGGCGATCAGGATGCTGGTGGTGAGACGGATCTGCTCGGTGACCGCGGCCGCCGCGGCCAGGCTCACCAGCGGCTCGTAGTTGGGATAGACGATCCGGTCGAGCACCCCGAGCGTCGAAAAGCCGGCCCGTTCCGCCCGCTGCGCCCACTCCACTACCTGCCGACCGTCGACCCCGGGGATCGTGGTCGGCAGCCCGATGCCGATCTCCATGAACTCACCTCTCCGCTCTAGGCTCGGGCAGTGACTCTAGAGACGCTCCCCTCCTGGGCCCGCGATCTTCTGGAGTCCGAGCGGGTGGCCCGGCTGGCCTACCTCGACGACGGCGATCGCCCCCGCGTGCTGCCGGTGACCTACGCGGTCAGCGGCGACGCGGTCTGGAGCGCGATCGACGACAAGCCGAAGCGCGCCCGCGAGCCCGCGCGTGTCCGATACCTGCGGAGGCGCCCGCAGGCCGCACTGTGCGTGGACGTCTACCACGACGACTGGAGCCGGCTGGCCTGGGTTCAGCTCGTCGGCCGGGTCGCTGTGATCGAGGTGGCCGATGCTCCCGACGCGCTGAACGCGCTCGTCGCCCGCTATGCCGCCTACCGGGAGCGGACGCCGCCGGGGCCGCTGCTGCGGCTGTCGGTCGAGCGCGCGCTGTCCTGGCGCGCGGCCGGGTAGCCGCGCGCACACCACTCGCTCCACGACCCCGGGTACAGCCGCGCCGGCCCGAGCCCGGACAGCTCCGCGGCCAGCACGAGCGTGCAGGCTGTCACCCCCGAGCCGCAGTAGGCCACGAGCTCGGTGTCCGGCGCCGCGCCCGCCCGCTCGAGCCGCTCGCGCAGCTCGTCCGGGGGGAGGAAGGCGCCGCCCGGCGCCAGCTCCGTGAAGGGCGCGTTCCGGGCGCCGGGGATGTGGCCCGCCACCGGGTCTATCGGCTCGAGCTCGCCGCGGAAGCGCTCGGGGGCGCGGGCGTCGAGGACCACCTGGTCCCCGGCGAGCAGCTCCTCCGCCTCGACGGTGTCCCCCTCGCGCGCGCGGGCGCGGAAGTCACCCGGCGCAACCTCCTCCCGCCCCTGCGCCAGCGGCAGGGCCGCGGAGCGCCACGCATCCAGGCCGCCGTCGAGCACCGATACCCGCGGGTGGCCGAAGTGGCGCAGCAGCCACCACAGGCGCGCGCGCGCCACCCTCCCCCGCCTCGTCGTAGGCGACCACGTGGCCCCCCGCCCCGATGCCCGCGCGGCGGGCCGCCCGCTCGAACTCCGTCGGGCTGGGAAGCGGGTGCCGCCCGCGCTCTCCGGGGGGCGCGGCCAGATCGCGATCGACGTCGAGGAAGGCGGCGCCGGGAATGTGACCGGCGACGTAGCCCTCCTCCCCGGCGCCGGGCCGGCCGAGCGTGTAGCGACAGTCGACCACCGCGACCGTCTCGAGCCGTGTCGAGAGCCACGCTGCGTCGACCAGCGGGCCCATTGCGCTCAACGGGCCGCCGCGACGACGGCCACGCCGGGCAGGACGAGCTCGCCGTTCTGGGAATGCTCCGCGACGCCCCGCTCCACCTCCGCGCGCAGCTCGCCGGCCTCGGCCTCGGAGAGCTCGGGCAGCCTCAGCCCGAGCGGAGTCAGCCTGACCACGTAGCGCCAGTAGTCGTCGAAGCCCTCGAAGCGCCAGGGCACCTCCACCTCCTCGAGGTGGGGATCGTCGAAGCCGGCCTTGTCGAGCATGGCGAGCAGGCGCTCCGGCTCGGCGAGGGAGAACATTCCCGGAGCCTCCGGCTCCGGCGGCGGGACGCCCAGCCTCTCCATCATCACGCGACCGGGGACGGCCGCCCAGGGATTGCGCTCGCGCGCGCCCCAGACCGAGAGCGCAAGCCTGCCCTCGGCGCGCAGCACGCGGCGGGTCTCGGCCAGGGCCGCGGCGCGGTCGGCCATGAGCATGTAGCCCCAGCGGCAGAGCACCGCGTCGACGCTGTCCTCGGCGAGGTCCATTCGCTCGGCGTCCATCAGCCGCACCTGAACGCCGTCCAACCCCAGCGCGTCGGCCTCGCGGCGGGCGGCGTCGACCATGTTCGGCGCGAAATCCGTGAGGATGGCGGTCCCCTGCGGGCCGACGGCGCGAGCGGCCGCGAACCCCGTCTCGCCCGTGCCGCAGGCCAGCTCGAGGACGCTGTCGCCGGGCTGGAGCGCGACCGCCTCCAGAAGCCGCTCGCTCACCCCGCGGGTGGCCTCCCACATCAGCACCCGGTCGGCGTCCCAACCGGCGGCCATCGCCTGCCACAACTCGTAGGTGGCGGTGCGGTACTCCTCGGTCTCCACGCTGCATGCGATGGTATGCGAGAGCAGTGCGCGCGATGGTGCTAGACGCCCCCGGCCGCCCGCTCCGCGCGGCGGAGGTCGCCAGGCCCGAACCGGGGGCGGGGGAGGTGCTGCTCGAGGTGGCGGCCTGCGGGGTCTGCCGCACCGACCTCCACGTGCTCGACGGCGAGCTGGCGGACCCCAGCCTGCCCCTCGTGCTCGGGCACCAGATCGTGGCGCGCGTGGCCAGCGAGGGGGAGCGCTTCTCCGAGGGCGAGCGCGTGGGCGTGCCCTGGCTCGGCTGGACCTGCGGCGTTTGCCGCTACTGCCGGTCGGGGCGCGAGAACCTGTGCGATCGCGCCCGCTTCACCGGCTACCAGCGCGACGGCGGCTACGCGCAGTGGGCGGTGGCCGACGAGCGCTTCTGCTTTCCCATCCCCGGCGGCTATCCCGATCTCCAGGCCGCGCCGCTGCTGTGCGCGGGCCTCATCGGCTACCGCACCCTCGGCTTTGCCGGCGACGCCGAGCGGCTGGGTCTGTACGGCTTCGGCGCGGCCGCCCACATAGTGAGCCAAGTGGCCCGCCACCAGGGCCGGCGGGTGTTCGCGTTCACGCGTGCCGGCGACGCGGCGGCGCAACGCTTCGCGCTGGAGCAGGGCGCCGAATGGGCCGGCGACTCAGACGCCTCGCCACCGGAGGAGCTCGACGCCGCGCTCATCTTCGCGCCGGCCGGAGAGCTGGTCCCGGCCGCTCTGCGTGCGGTGGCCAAGGGCGGGACGGTGGTGTGCGGCGGGATCCACATGAGCGACATCCCGGCCTTTCCCTACGACCTGCTCTGGGGCGAGCGCACCCTGCGCTCGGTGGCGAACCTGACCCGCGCCGACGGGGAGGAGTTCCTGGCTCTGGCGCCGCAGGTGCCTGTTCGCACCGAGGTGGAATCGTTCGCCCTCGAGCGGGCGGGCGAGGCGCTCGAACGGCTGCGAGCGGGAGAGGTGCACGGCGCGGCCGTGCTGGTGCCCTGACTCCTCAGGCGGCTCGCAGCTCGCCGGCTGCCGCCGGGCCGGCCTCC
Organism: uncultured Thermoleophilaceae bacterium; assembly: GCA_963821275.1. Taxonomy (GTDB): domain Bacteria; phylum Actinomycetota; class Thermoleophilia; order Solirubrobacterales; family Thermoleophilaceae; genus JACVRW01. The sequence continues at coordinate 521,321 of CAWGDF010000011.1, read as the reverse complement.
GCGGAGCCCAGCGCCGCCGCCACGGCGCGGAAGACCGCGGAGTTCACGGCCATGCCGCAGTGCGAGGAGCTGACCTCGACGTTCTCGGCCTGCGGGTCGAGGCAGACACGCCAGTCGACGATGCCGTCGCTGCGCGAGTAGACGGACACGAAGCGCAGGCCGTTGTCGAGCGGGCGCGCCACGTCCTCCCAGTAGGAGGCGCAGCAGTCGCCCTCGAGGCAGGAGCGCTTGAACAGGCGCGGCACGCCGAGGGAGCCCAACCGGCTCACCGCGTGCACCTGAAGGCGCACGAGCGGGTGCACCGCCAGCGGATCGAGCTGCGGCGAGCCGAGGGCCACGAGGCCGTCCACGAGCTCGGGGCGACGGCAGGCGAGCGCCCGGGCCAGCCCGCCACCGCGGCTCTGGCCGATGAGGACGGCGGGGCGGCCCTGGTCGTTCACGAGCCGTTCCAAGCGGCCCTCCAGCCGGGTCAGGGCGGCCCCCGAGCAGTCGACGTTGGCCACCATCCCGGCTCTGCTGGGCCGATAGCCGCAGCGGCGCAGCCAATCCGCCATCACCACGAGGGACCCGTCGCCGGCGAGGAAGCCCGGGATCAGCATCACGGGCCGCCCGTTCCCGGGGGCGACGCCCCGGCCATAAAAGACCGGGTCGCGGACCAGCGCCGCCGCCTCCAGGCCGACCCGTGCCTCCCGCCAGAGTGGCGGCCGCGCGCTGCTCGCAAGCGAGGGGGCTTTCATCGGGGGCACCGCAGTTTATTCAACGGTTGGGACGAATTCGTTCATCCGCGGCCCGCCGTGCTTTAGTTCCCGACCGTGCGTGCCGTAACCATCCAGGACAAGCGAATCGTGGTCGAGGAGCGTCCCGATCCCGAGCCCGGCGGCGCCGAGCTGCTCGTGCGCGTGCGCGGGGCCGGGCTGAACGGCGCCGACATGCTGCAGCTGCGCGGCGCCTACCCGGCGCCGCCGGGGTCGCCGCCGGACATCCCCGGCCTCGAGCTCGCGGGGGAGGTGGCGGCACTGGGCCCGGATGCGCGGCGCTTCTCCGAGGGGGACCGGGTGATGGCGGTGGTCGGCGGTGGCGGGCAGGCCGAGTTGGCGCTCGTGCACGAACGCGGCGCAATGCCGGTGCCGGAGGGGCTCGACTGGCCCCAGGCCGGGGGGCTGCCCGAGGTGTTCGTGACCGCCCACGACGCCCTCTTCAGTCAGGCCGGGCTGCGTCCCGGCGAGCGACTGCTGGTGCACGGCGCCGCGGGCGGAGTCGGCACGGCCGCCGTGCAGCTCGGCCGGGCGGCCGGGGCCCGGGTGAGCGCCACGGTCCGGCGGGAGGAGCTGCGTGCCGGGGTCGAGGGCCTCGGGGCCCGCGTGCTCGAGCCCGAGGGCTTCGAGGAGCACGGCCCCTACGACGTGATCCTCGAGCTGGTGGGCGCCGGGAACCTGGCCGGCAACCTGCAGTCGCTCGCGACCGGTGGCCGCATCGTGGTGATCGGCGTCGGCGGCACCGGCCCCAAGTCGGAGATCAACCTGGTGGCCCTGATGCAGAAGCGGGGAAGCATCCAGGGCTCGACCCTGCGCTCCCGCGCGCTGGAGGAGAAGGCGCTGGCCACGCGCCTGGTGGAGAAGGAGGTCCTGCCCGCGTTCGCGAGCGGCGACCTGAGCGTTCCCGTGGCGGCCAGCTTCCCGCTCGCCGAGGCGGAGGCCGCCTACGAGCGCTTTCAGGAGGGCGGCAAGCTGGGCAAGATCGTCCTGCTGCTCGGCGATTAGCTCCGCAGCCCCTCGAGCGCTTCGACCGCCGGGGGCTCATCGCCTTCGTGGGGACGCCGGCGGCCGTCAGTTGAGGCGTTCGACGATCATCGCCTGGCCCTGTCCGCCGGCGACGCACATGGTCTCGAGCCCGATGCTCTTGTCGTCGGTCTCGAGACCGTTCAGGAGCGTGGTCATGATGCGGGCGCCGGTCATTCCGAAGGGGTGGCCGAGCGCGATCGCGCCGCCGTGCGGGTTGAGCTTCTCGAGCGGGATGTCGCACTCGTCCATGATCGGGATCACCTGCGCCGCGAAGGCCTCGTTCAGCTCCACCGTGTCCACGTCGCCGATGGTCATGCCGGCACGGTCGAGCACCTTGCGGATGGCGCCGATCGGGGCCACGCCCATGTACTCGGGCTCGATGGCCGCCGTGGCGGCGGTGACGATCCGGGCGCGTGGGCGAAGGCCGAGCTCCGCCGCCTTTTCGGCCGACATCACCAGCACGGCCGCGGCCCCGTCGTTGAGCGGGCAGGAGTTGCCCGCCGTCACCTTGCCGCCCTCCTTGAACGCGGGGTCGAGCTCCGCCAGCTTCTCAAGGCTGGAGCCCGGCCGCGGCCCGTCGTCCTTGGCCACCTCGGTGCCGTCGGGAAGGGTGACGGGCACGATCTCGCGCTCGAAGTAGCCGTCCTCCTGTGAGCGCACCGCGAGCTCCTGTGAGCGCTGCGCGTATTGATCCATGGCGGCACGCGGGACCTCGTAGCGCTCGGCCACGTTCTCGGCGGTGAGACCCATCGTGATGTAGGCGTCCGGCTGACCGTTGCCGCCCTGCAGCCTCTCGTTCTGGTCCTGCGGGCGGGCCCCCTCGACCGACTCGTTGTAACGGGAGACCCACTCGACCCCGGCGGCCACGAAGGCCTCGCCCTGTCCGGCCTGGACCGCGTTGGCGGCCTGGCGGATCGTCTCCAGGCTGGACGCGCAGTAGCGCGAGACGGTGGCCCCGTTCACCGAGTTCGGAAGTCGCTCCGAGAGCAGGACCATGATCCGGGCCATGTTGAAGCCCTGCAGTCCCTGGGGGAGGCCGACGCCGCAGTAGACGTCCTCGATCAGCTCCGGGTCGACGCCGCTGTTGCGCTCGAGCAGCGCGTCGAGCACGAACGCGCCCATCTCGTCCGGGCGCAGCTGGGCGAGCGAGCCCTTGAAGGCACGTCCGATCGGCGTGCGAACGGCGTCGACGATCACTGCTTCGGGCATCGGTTCAGTCTCCTGAGGTGGGGGGTGAGCGCGGCCACCTGATCTTAGGCACGGCCATCGGGGCGGGGCGCCGCTCCGGTGTTTGAGGGACACCTGCCGGGGAACCCGAAGGCCATGCTCGCTCGTGCGCTGCGGGAGGCGCCCGACTCGCTCCAAGGCGTGGAGGACGCCGAGCTCGCGCGGATGGTGGCGGCCGGCGACGAGACGGCCTTCGAGGCGCTCTTCGACCGCCACCACCGGGGTCTGCTCTCGCTCTGCCGCCACATGCTCGGCTCCCGCGAGGAGGCGGAGGATGCGCTGCAGCACACCCTCACCGCCGCCTACCAGCAGCTGGCCGCGGGGGACCTTCCGACCCGGCTTCGGCCCTGGCTCTACGCCGTGGCGCGCAACCGCTGCATCTCGTCGATCCGGGCCCGGCGAGAGCTGCCGAGCGACGAGCTGAGGCTCGCGGCCGCCGGCCTCTCCGAGGAGGTCGAGCGGCGAGCCGACCTGCGCGAGCTGGTCGCCGACATCGGCCGCCTCCCCGACGACCAGCGGGCCGCCCTGGTGCTCTCGGAGCTCCACGACCTCCAGCACGACGAGGTCGCGGAGGCGATCGGCTGCCGCCAGGAGAAGGTGCGCGCGCTCGTCTACCAGGCGCGCTCCTCGCTGGCGGGCTGGCGCGCGGCCCGGGAGACGCCCTGCCGCGAGGTGCGCGAGCACATCGCCACCGCGAGCGGCGGCGCTCTGCGCCGGGCGTCGATCCAGCGTCACCTGAAGGTCTGCGACGACTGCACCGCCTTCCGGGACGCCGTGACAAGGCAGCGGCGCCGGGTCGCGCTCGTGCTGCCGGTGCTGGCCACCCCGCTGCTCAAAGAACGCGTGCTCGAGGCTGCGGCGCACGCCGCCGCGGAGGGCGCGGCCGGAGCGGCCGCTGGAGGTGGGGCGGCGGCCGGGGGCGCCGCAGCGGCCGACGGCGCCGTGGGCGGCGCAGCCGCGGGCGGAGCGGCGGCCGAGGCGGGAGCAGGCGCTGCGGCCGGCGGTGGCGCCGCGGCGGGCGGCGGGGCCGCCGGCGCGGCGGCGGGCGGCGCCCTGGCCGGCGCGGGCAAGATCGCGGCGGTAGCGGCCGCCGTGGCCGGTGGGGCCGGCCTGGGCGCGCTCGGCCTGAGCGGCGGTGACGGAGCCGAGGGGCAGCGCCAGGCGCAGCCGCCCGACCATGCCCAGGTGGCAGCCGACCAGCGCGCCGAGCGGCGTGCAGCGGCGCGGCGGCTCGCAGAGCGGCGGCTCGCGCAACGGCGGGGCCGGGCCGAGCGGCGGCGGGCGGTCGCTGCGCGCCGCGCGGCAGCCGGCCGGAACGAGCAGGTCCGTGGAGCCGGCGCCCCGCTCAGCCCGCGACCGCGAGCGGAGCCGAGCCCGTCCCGCCCGCGCCCGCCGAGCCCGCGCCGCCGGCTCCCGCCGAGCCGCGCCGCCGGCTCCGCCGAGCCCGCGCCGCCGGCTCCGCCGAGCCGCGCCGCCGGCCCGCCGAGCCCGCGCCGCCGGCCGCCGCGCCCCTGCCCCAGACCCCGCAGCCACAGCAGCCGCCGCCGGCCCAGCCGCAGCTGCCCGCAGTGCCCGAGCCCGACCTCCCGGAGGCCGACGGCGAGATCGAGGCGGTTCCGGCCGAGCCTCAGGCTCCCTGAGGGGACCGGCCCCCGCTCAGCGCGGGGGCATCCGCAGCGCCCCGTCCAGGCGCAGCACCTCGCCGTTGAGCATCCGGTTCTCGGCGATGTGGCAGGCCAGCCGGGCGTACTCGTCCGGCCGGCCGAGCCGGGGCGGGAACGGCACCTGCTCGCCGAGGGCGCGCCGCGCCTCCTCGGGGAGCCCGGCGAGCAGCGGGGTGTCGAACAGCCCGGGAGCGATCGTGCACACCCTGATGCCCAGGCGGGCGAGGTCCCGGGCGGCCGGCAGCGTCAGGCCGGCCACACCGCCCTTGGAGGCCGCGTAGGCCGCCTGGCCGATCTGGCCGTCGAAGGCGGCGATCGAGGCGGTCATCACGACCGCGCCGCGCTCGCCATCGGCGTCCGGCTCGCCCGCGGCCATCGCGGTCGCGGCCAGGCGCAGGACGTTGAACGTGCCGATCAGGTTCACCCGGACCACCGTCTCGAACGGCGCCAGCGCGGCCGGGCCCGTCGCGCTTGACCGTGCGCTCGGCCCAGCCGATCCCCGCGCAGGAGACGGCGAGGCGAAGACCGCCGAAGGCCTCCGCCGCCTCCTCGACGGCCGCGCTCACCCGCTCCGGGTCGGTCACGTCGGCGGCGGTGAACAGGCCGCCGATCTCCTCCGCCAGCGCGGGTCCATGCTCCTCGTTGAGGTCGGCGATGGCGACCCGGGCGCCGCGGGCGGACAGCTCGCGCGCGGTGGCCTCGCCGAGGCCCGAGGCCCCGCCGGATACCAGCGCCCCGATGCCGGCGAGGTCCATTAGATGATTGGTTCCGCGGCCGCGTGTGCGCGGGGGCGCTCGGGACCGAGCCGGGCGGGGGAAGCAGGGCGAAGCCGATACCCGGAGGTATCGGCAGTGCGCGAGGGGCCGGGCTGGCCCGGCCCGGAGCGAGGACGCCCGCCGATGACCCCGATCCGGCGACGGTAGTGCGCGAGGGCCCGGGCTGGCCCGGGCCGGAGCGAGCACGTCCCGTGCGTCATCCGCGTGCGCGGGGTCGTGGAATCAGTCATCTACGCCGGGCGCGCGAAGGCCAGCCCGAACAGCCGTCCGCGGTCGGTGAAGAAATCGTCCAGCCGCAGATCGGCGGCGTGCAGCTCGCGCTCGACGGCCTCGCGGGTGAACTTGGCGCTGACCTCGGTGCGCATCTCCTCGCCGTCGGCGAAGGTCACCTCCAGGTCGGCGCCGTCGATGCGGACGGTCTGGGCGCCGTTGGCCCGCAGGCGCATCTCGATCCAGGCGTCCGCCTCGTTGAAGAAAGCCACGTGCTCGAAGGAGTCGGGCTCGAAGTCGGCCTCCAGGCCGGAGTTGATGACCCGCAGCACGTTGCGGTTGAACTCGGCCGTGATTCCGGCGCTGTCGTTGTAGGCCGCCTCGAGCACGGCCCGGTCCTTCACCAGGTCGGTGCCGATCAAGAGCCGGTCCTCCGGCCCCATCGCGGCTCGCAGGTGGGCGAGGAAGCGGGCTCGCTGGCGCGGGTAGAGGTTCCCGATCGTTCCCCCGAGGAAGGCCAGCAGGCGCCGCTGTCCGCGCGGGATGCGCCCCAGGTCGCGGCCGAAGTCGCCCACCACCCCGTGCACCCGCAGTCCCGGGTAGAGCTCGATGAGCTCGAGCGCGCAGGCCTCGACCACCGACTCGTCGACGTCGAGGGGGACGTAGCGCCGCAGGCTTCCCTGCCCGGCCATCGCGTAGAGCAGGGCGCGGGTCTTGGAGGCGCTGCCCGAGCCCAGCTCCACCAGCTCCTCGGCGCCGCTGCGCTCGACTATCGCCGGCGCATGCCGGTTGAGGATCTGGCGCTCGCAGCGGGTGGGGTAGTACTCGGGAAGGCCGGTGATGCGATCGAAGAGCGACGATCCGCGCTCGTCGTAGAAGTACTTCGGCGGCAGCTCCTTGAACGACCGCGTCAGCCCTTCGCGCACGTCCTCGGCGAGGCTGTCGTGCACGGCGCAGCGTTCGATGACGACGCTCACGGCGCCTCCGTGACGCAGCGGAAGCCCGCGAAGATCTGGCGCCGCTGCGGGTGGTCCCAGTTGCGGAACGTCGTCCGCGCCACACGCCGCCGGGTGGCCCAGGAGGCGCCGCGCAGGACCCGGTAGCCGGCCCCGAAGAAGACCTCGGAGTACTCGCGGTAGGGGAAGGCCTCGAAGCCCGGATAGCCGGAGAACTCGCTGGCCGTCCACTCCCAGCAGTCGCCCAGGAACGGGCCGGCGGGGCCGGGGCCGAAGTCGAGCTGGTCGAGGTGGCCGCGCTCGGGAACGGTCCGTGCTGCCTTCTCCCATTCCGCCTCGGTGGCCAGCCGCGCTCCACGCCAGCGCGCGAAGGCGTCGGCCTCGAACCAGGAGACGTGCATGACCGGCAGCTCCGGCTCGAGCTCCACCAGCGCGTCGAAGCGCCGGACGCCGCCGTCCGCGGTCCAGAAGAGGGGCCGCTCCCAGCCCTCGCGTTCACGCACCGCCCAGCCCTCGTCCGACCACAGCTCGCGCCTGCGGTAGCCGTCGTCCGCCACGAAGCCTGCGAAGGCGGCGTTCGTCACCGGAGCGCGGTCGATGCGAAAGGCGGACAGCTCCACCCGGTGCTGCGGCCGCTCGTTGTCGTAGGCGAAGTCCTCGCCTGCGTCGCCCATGGCGAAGGGCCCCGCATCCAGCCCCAGCGTGCCGCTGGCCGCCTCGCCCGCCACGGGGGGCCGTGACGGCGAGTACACGCCGGGCTCCGCTAGCTGGAGGGTCTGCAGCATGGTCTCGTTGTGCTGGTGCTCGTGCTGGACGAGCATCTCCGCGATCAGGGCCGGGACGCTGTCGAGCAGACCGAGCGCGCGCTCCCGGACCGCGCGCATGTAGGCGAGCGTTTCGGCGGTGTCGAGGAGGGGCAGGTTCCCGCGCTCGGCGCGGGGCGTCTCGGCCGCGTCGTAGGTGTCCGCGAGCTCGGGGCGCAGCAGGTCGGCGCCGGCGGCGCGGCCGACCCACAGGTCCTCGAAGGCGGCGATGTGGCCCAGGTCCCAGACGAGCGGGCTCATCAGGGGGTCGTGGACCCGGGTCAGGTCGCGCTCGGAGACGCCCTCGATCAGGCGCAGCGTGCGCTCACGCGCCTCGCCGAGAAGCGCATCGACCCCTCCGAGGGGCGTTGTGTCGGATTTGGCGAGGGTCACGGGCCGGGGCTTCGTCAAGTGTGACGGAAGCCCAGGCGCGTTACAGCCGCTTGGCTACTCGCTGACGCGCTCGACCAGGAAGGAGATGCGCACGAGCGCGCGCCACTCATCGAGGTTCTCGCCGCGCAGTCCGGTCGAGACGACATCCACGGCCTTGATGTTGCGCAGGCTCTGCCGCGCATCCTCGAGCGCGGCCCGCACCGCGCCGTCCGAGCTCTCGGCCGAGCTCCCCACCACCTCGATGATCTTGGTGACCGCCATCCGCCCCTCCTTCGGGTTTGTGTTTGCGGGGGGAGCCTACCCCGGAGCGAGAGCTTCAATCGCGGCGCCGTACGCGGCGGCCTCGACACCGGCGATCAGGAGCACCGGGCAGTCCACGCCGCGGGCCCGGTATTCCTCGAGCCGGGCGCGCTGGGCGGCGGGGTCGCCCAGGACGAAGACCTCCCGGATGAGCTCCTCGGGCGCCGCCTCCAGCGCCCGCGGCCGGTCGCCAGCGCGCCAGGCCTCGACCATCGGGCCGATCGCCTCACCGAACCCGAGCCAGCGGAAGAACTGCTCGTAGACCGGGACCGTGGCGTAGGCGCAGAACATCCAGCGCGCCATCTCGATCGTCTTGTCGGGGTCTCCCTGCAGGCAGAAGAAGCGGCACAGGACCTCGGTCGAGCCCTCCTGCTTGCCCGCCACGCGCTCCCCGGCGCGGATCTCCTCCAGCACGTTCTCCACCCGGGACAGCGGCAGGAAGTTGAGGAAGGCGCCGTCACCCAGCTCGCCGGCGGTCTGGAGCATGCGCTCCCGCAGGGCGGCGATAACGATCGGCACCGGCTCCTCGGGCGGGCGCTCCAGGCGAAAGCCCCCGGGCCCCGCGCGCTCGCCGGCCAGCGCGGCCCGCAGGAACTCCACGGCCTCGCGGACGCGGGTGCGCGGGCGCTCGAAGGGGATGCCGTTCCAGCGCTCGACGATCACGTTCGAGGAGGACCCGATGCCGAGCACGAAGCGGCCCTGGGACAGGTCCTGGAGCGCCAGCGAGTGCTGTGCCAGCACGGCCAGGCCGCGAGTGAACACGTTCACCACGCCGGTCCCCACCCGCATGCGCTCGGTGGCCATGGCGGCCACGGTCACCGGCGTGAAGCCGTCGATTCCCTGGACCTCGCCCGGCCAGCCGTCCGTGTAACCGGCCGCCTCCGCAGCGCGGATCACGTCGGGGGCCTCGGGCATTGGGAGGCCGGGCAGGTCGAGAGAAAGGCCCCAGCGAGCGGTCATTGGCGGTGGCAGCCTATCCCGTGTAGCTTCCGCCTGATGGAGGCCTCAAGCGCTCGGGGGAGGAGCGGCTACCTCGACGTCACGCGCCTGACGCCGGGCGAGTTCATCGGCATGGGCTCGGCGGTGGTGCTCTTCATCTCGCTCTGGCTGCCCTGGTTCTCGACCAGCGCTACCAACCCGAACTCCAACATCGCCGGGGCCAGCGGCGGCGAGTCGGCGAACGCCTGGCAGGTCTTCAGCAGCCTCGACGTTCTGCTCGTGCTCGCCTGCACGGCGCCCTTCATCCTGTCCTGGATAGTGGCCCGCGGCCACCGTCTCACCTGGAAGCCGGGCGAGGTGACGATGGTCGTCGGGATGATTGCCCTGGTCCTGATCCTGTGCAACGGGATCATCCTGGGCCGCCCGGGAGACAGCGTCGAGATCGGCCTCGACCTCGGCTACTTCGTGGCTCTCATCGCCTCGGCCGGGCTGCTGGTGGCGGGCTACCTGCGCCAGGCCGTCTACTCCGATGCCCGCAAACCGCCGGGGGTGATCTGACATGGAGGGCCGTCCGGACCGCAACCTGGCGCTCGAGCTGGTGCGCACGACCGAGTACGCGGCGCTCGCCTGCGCGCGCTGGATCGGGCGGGGCGACAAGGAGGGCGCCGACGGAGCAGCCGTGGACGCGATGCGGATGCTGCTCGAGACAGTCGCGATGGACGGCGTGGTGGTGATCGGCGAGGGGGAGAAGGACGAGGCGCCGATGCTCTACAACGGCGAGAAGATCGGCGACGGCTCCCCGCCCCAGGTGGACATCGCGGTCGACCCGCTGGAGGGCACCGAGCTCTGCGCCAAGGGCCTGCCCAACGCCATCGCCACCATCGCCCTGGCCGAGCGCGGGGCCATGTTCGACCCGGGTCCCTGCGTCTACATGCTGAAGATGGCCACGTCGCGGGACATGGCGTCGATGTTGGACCTCGACCGCCCGCTCGCCGAGACGCTCCGCCTGATGGCCAAGGAGAAGGGCGTGCCGGTGGGCGACCTCGTGGTGATCATGCTCGACCGGCCGCGGCACGAGGACGCCATGAAGGAGATCCGCGAGGTCGGCGCGCGGATACGGCTGATTCCCCACGGCGACGTCTCGGCCGCGCTGGCCGCGGTCACCGTGGGCTCGCCGGTGGACCTGCTCTACGGCATCGGGGGAACGCCCGAGGGCGTGCTGGCGGCGGCCGCGATCAAGTGCACCGGCGGCCAGCTGCTGGGGCGGCTGTGGCCGCGCAGCGACGAGGAGCGCGACGCCGCCCTCGAGGCCGGCTACGACCTGGACGAGGTGCTCGACCGCGACCGGCTGGTCCGCGGCGACCACATCTTCTTCGCGGCCACGGGCGTCACCGACGGGGAGATGCTCGACGGCGTGCACTACAGCGGGCCCGAGGGCGCCACCACCGAGTCGATCTCGATGCGCTCCCGCTCGGGCACGGTGCGGCGGATCACGGCCCGCCACGACCGCACGAAGCTGCGCGAGATCACCGGCGAGCGGCTGGGCTGACCTCCGGCCGCTCAGCCACCGGGCGTAGCGCACCCACCCGTGAGGGGGCGAGGTCGAGATTGGCCAGCGAGCGCAGGAACGCGTGCGTGACCAGCACGTGGATGCGCAGCTGGGTCTGGTTGTAGATCAGCCGCCCCAGGCGGGCGAACCAGCCGCGGCCCGCGATGACCGGGTAGAAGTTCACCACCTCCGACGACACCCGCGCCGTCACCTCCGGCGCCGCGCCGTCGTCCTCCTCCGGGCGGATGACGCTCAGGCGCAGGTAGCCGCGCCCGCGCCCGGGCGGCGCCACCAGCAGCCCTTCCTCGATCGGCCACGTGACGGTCCCGCGATTGGCCTCCAGGTGGTACTCGGGCGCGTGGAAGCGCAGCAGCACGAACGGCTTCCGCAGCAGCACGACCTCGCGCGAGCTGGGGCCGTAGACCACTCGCAGCAGCCCGAGGAAGGCACGGGTCAGGAACTGCCAGTACGTGCGGGCGAGGCGCTCCAGGTACTCGGCCGACCAGATCCGGTCGAGCTCTGCCCGGGGGAGCGTCACTTCGGCCTCCTGCCGGCTGCCGATGCTGCCGTCCTCCGCGTAGTCCGAGCGCGGGACCGGCACGATGTTCACCCGCGCGGCCGCCTGTCGGCGCCGCTCGAGCAGCCGCCGCGGATCCCGCGGCCTCACAACAGCTCGACCTCGACCCGCTCGCCCAGCGCAGCCTGGCCCTCTCCAGGGACGATCCGGGCGAGTGCGTCCGCGCCGAGCATCGAGCTGAGCATGTGCGAGTCCTGCCCGCCCGTGAGCAGCGCGTGCCAGCCGTCATCGGCGCTGCGCAGGCGCACGCGGACCAGCTGCTCGCGCCGGGGGTGCCGGGGCACGGCCTCGTCGAGCAGCGCCCATCCGCGGCGCGCCGACGGGTCGGCGCCCTGCAGCGCCGCGAGCGCTGGCCGGGCAAAGAGCTGAAAGGTCACCATTGCGGATACGGGGTTACCCGGGACGCCGAACACCAGGGTTCCGGCCGGGTGACTCCCGAACCAGGTGGGCTTGCCGGGCCGCAGGCGCACGCCCCAGAAGCGCTCCTGCACCCCCAGCGCCGCCAGCGCGCCCTTCACGTGGTCGTGCGGGCCGACCGACACCCCGCCGGACACGACCACCACATCCGCCGACGCCAGCGCCCGCTCGATGGCCGCGCGCGTCCCCTCGTGGTCATCGGGGACGGTCTCGCGCAGTGCGATCTCCGCGCCGGCCCGCTCGACCTGCCCCGCGAGGGCGAAGGCGTTCGAGCTGTAGATGCCGCCGGGTGGCAGCTCGGCGCCCGGCTCGGTCAGCTCGTCCCCGGTCACGAGCACCGCGACCCGGGGGCGCAGGCGGCAGCGCAGCGCCGGCCGTCCCACCGAGGCGGCCACGCCCAGCTCCGCCGGGCCCAACGGGGTCCCGGCCGCGAGCACGCGCGCGCCGGCCGGGACGTCCTCGCCCGGATAGCGCACGTTCTCGCCGCGGCCGATCGCCGGCACCCGCACCCGGCCGTTGGCGCTCGCGGCATCGGCGTTCTCGACCGGGACCACGGCATCGGCGCCCTCGGGCACGGCGGCGCCGGTGGAGATGCGCACGGCCACCCCCGGGCCGACCGTCAGCGCCGTGGGATGCCCGGCTCGCGACTCGCCTATCACCTCGAGCTCCGCCTCCGGGCCGGCGGCCACCGCAAAGCCGTCCATGGCCGAGCTTCGGAACGGTGGGACGCTGAGAGCGCTGGTCACGTCCTCGGCGAGAACGCGTCCGAGCGCCCGGGTCAGCGGCACCTCCTCCGCGGCCAGCGGGTGCACGGCGGCCAGCACCCGCTCCCGCGCCTCGTCGATGGAGATCAGCGGCGGGGCCGGGCTCACTCGATCAGCCCGTGGCGGATTCCGATCGCCACGGCCTGGGTGCGGGTGGAGGCCTCGAGCTTGGCCAGGATCCGCTTGGTGTGGGTGCGGACCGTCTCGGTCGAGAGGCCGAGCTTGTCGGCCACCGCATCGGTCTGCATCCCGTCGGCGAGCATCTGGAGGATCTCCTGCTGCCGTGCGCTGAGCGTTCGCTCGCCGTCGTCGAGGACGATCGTGGAGGACAGTCCCGGATCGACGTAGAACTCACCCGCCCGCGCGGCCTCGATCGCGCGGATCAGGTCCTCCGAGGGCGAGTCCTTGCGGACGTAGCCCTTGACGCCGGCCTTCAGCGCGTCACTCAACAGGCGGGCGCCGCCGTCGGAGGTGAAGATCACGATCGGCGCGCCCACGGCGCTCTGAAGCCGGGTCACCAGGGCGGCGATGTCCCCGCCGGCACGCCAGGGGTCGACGATCACCACGTCGGGCGCCTGGCCCTCGAGCGCGGCGTCCGCCTGCTCGACCGAGGCGGCGTCCGCCACGCGCGCGCCGGACCAGGCCTGCTCGAGAACCGCGCGGACCCCGGCGCGAACCACCGGGTGGTCATCGACGATCAGGCAGCGGGGGGCTTCTGTGGAGGCCGCAGCCATGGTTCCAGCATACCCCCGATCGCGCACGGCTTCACCGCTGCGGAGGATAGGCGCGGCACCGGAGCGGGCACGAAGGCGCAGCTCAGGGGCGCGGGATCCGGCGCAGCACGCGGCCGGCGACACCCGCCGCGACCTTGACGCCGGTGCCCGCGACCCTGGCGCCGGCGCGCAGCACCACGCGGACCGGGTCGCTGCCGCCGGGCGGCGCAGGCGGCGGCTCGGGCCGCTTCGGCGGTCGCCTGGTCGAGGCGGGCGGCTCGGCGGCGGGGGCGCCGCGGCGCTCGGCGCGCCGCGCGGCCGTGTCCGGCCCGCTGGTCGCTCGCTTGGCGCTACGCTGTCCGGGCCGCGAGCGCGGCAGGTTGCCGAGAACGCCTCCGTCGTCCGCCATGGCCGGGGAGTCTAGTCTGGGCGCGCCCGGGTATAGGACCAGCAGGTCGCGACGACCGGGGTTTTGGGTAGAACGGACTTGACCCGATTGTTCGAGTCGGCGGGAACGCCGCTTTCCGTCCCTTGACTTCACTATCTATAGGGTTACTGTTGACAGCGTCTGATTGACTGGGGCCGGGTGCCTGCGCCCGGCCCTGCTTGCCCGCGAGGAAAAAATGTCTGTAGCCGAACTGCAAGAGCTCGAGGAAGTGAAGCTCCTCGTCGCCAAGGGTCAGGCGACGGGAGTGCTGACGTTCACCGAAGTCGCCACGGCGCTGGCCGAGGTGGAGCTGGACGAGGGCGACATCGAGGAGCTGCACGGGTTCTTCGAGAAGTCGGAGATCGAGCTGGTCGAGGACGACCCGACCCACCGGGCGCCCGATGTCGAGCGCGCTGTCGACCGGCGCAGCCGCCGCAAGAAGGCGACGATCGACCTCAAGCCGGACATGACCACCGACTCCCTTCAGCTGTTTTTGAAGGACATCGGCAAGGTCCGGCTGCTGACGGCGCAGGAGGAGGTCGACCTGGCGAAGCGGATCGAGCGCGGCGACCTCGACGCCAAGCAGAAGATGGTGGAGAGCAACCTGCGTCTGGTGGTCTCGATCGCCAAGAACTACCGGAACCAGGGGCTGCCCTTCCTCGACCTCATCCAGGAGGGGACGCTCGGGCTGGTGCGCGCGGCCGAGAAGTTCGACTACCGCAAGGGCTTCAAGTTCTCGACATATGCCACCTGGTGGATCCGGCAGGCGATCGCCCGCGCGCTGGCCGACAAGGCGCGCACGATCCGCATCCCGGTGCACGTCGTGGAGAAGCTGAACAAGATCGGCCGTGCCGAGCGCAAGCTGGTCACCGAGCTGGGCCGCGAGCCCTCCCCGGAGGAGATCGCCGAGCACACCGGCATCGAGCCGGAGGAGGTCGAGTCGATCAAGCGCTCGGCCCAGGCGCCGGTGTCGCTCGAGAAGCCGGTGGGCGACGAGGAGGAGTCCGAGTTCGGCCAGTTCATCGCCGACGAGCGGGCCGAGTCGCCCTACGAGCGGGCGGCGGAGATCCTCACCAAGGAGGCCCTGCGCGAGGCGCTCGAGAACCTCTCCTACCGTGAGCGCCGCGTGCTGGAGCTGCGCTACGGGCTCGGCGGCGAGCACCCGCGGACGCTCGACGAGGTGGGCCGCACCTTCAACGTCACGCGCGAGCGGATCCGCCAGATCGAGAACCAGTCGCTGAAGAAGCTGCAGTCGCTGGCCGAGGCGCAGAAGCTGCGCGACGTGGCGTAGTCAGCGCGTCCGAGCACGTCGCTCGCTGCGTCCTGCGCTGCTGGTCTCCCGCACCTCAGCTCGCCGGACCTCAGCCTCCCCTTACTACGCTGAGGCTCCAGCGATCGAACTTGACCAAGGAGTCCCCGTGCAGAGCACCCTCGCCGAGTTTCAGGAGACCGCGTCCGAGCAGCCCTTCGCGCTGCAGAACTCCAAGCTGCTGAAGGTCAGCCTCGACCAGGTGACCATCCAGGCCAAGGCGGGCTCGATGGTGGCCTACCAGGGCGATGTCGCCTTCGAGCACGCCGGCTCGGGTGGGATCGGCCGCATGCTGAAGAAGGCGGCGACCGGCGAAGGCACCAAGCTCATGAAGATGTCGGGGACGGGTGAGGTGTTCCTCGCCGAAACCGCCCAGGAGATCCACTTGATCTACCTCGAGAACGACGCCATCACCGTCAACGGGGCCAACCTGCTGGCGTTCGACGCCGGCATCGACTGGGACATCAAGCGCGTCGAGGGCGCCAGCGGCATGATGGGCGGCGGCCTGTTCAATACGGCCCTGACCGGCAGCGGCTGGGTCGCGATCCTCTCCGACGGGCCGCCGGTGCTGCTCAAAACCGGCGAAGCGCCGACCTTCGCCGACCCGCAGGCCGCCATCACCTGGGCGTCGGGCGTGAAGACCGGCATCAAGACCGACATCAAGATGAAGAACTTCATCGGCAAGAGCTCGGGCGAGTCGGTCCAGATGTCGTTCGCCGGTGAGGGCTGGGTGCTGGTGCAGCCCAGCGAGGGCCGGCCCTCGGGCTCCTCCGGCGGCGGGGGCGGCGGGGGCGGGGGCCTCCTCGACAGCCTGACCGGCTAGCGGGGGCGGCGGCCCGGCCGCGCCCGTTTCTACACCGGTGTTCGCGCCGCCACGGCCCGGCCGGGCTGCGCGCCCTCCGTGGCCGCGCCCGCCCCGCAATACTTCAGTTGCTGAAGTGTTGCGATAAACTGCCGAATATGTCGGATCCCAGCTGTCCCGTCTGCGCCACTGCGGACATCATCTGCGGCAAGTGGACGATCCTCGTAATCCGCGATCTCGCCGAGGGCCGCAGCCGCTTCTGCGAGCTGGAGCGCTCGCTCGCCGGGATCAGTCCCCGCACGCTCTCCCTGCGGCTCCGCGGCCTGGAGGAGCAGGGGATAGTCGCGCGCCACACCTTCCCCGAGGTGCCGCCGCGCGTGGAGTACTCGCTGACCGCGAAGGGCCGAGCGCTCGTGCCCCTGATCGAGGACATGCGCCGCTACGGCAAGGAGTGGCTCGGCGTGAGCGAGTGCGCCTCCCCGGCCGAGCGGGATGCGCCGGCCGTCGCCGCCGCCTGAGGCGGGCCGGACGCGAAGCTCGGGTGGGCCTGGTCGAGGTACCAGCCGAAGGCGCGGTCCACCAGCGCCTGGCGCCCCAGCGCGCGCAGCAGCAGGGTGAGCGCCCGCGGCGGGAGCCGCGGAATCAGCCACTGCAGGCGTGAGGCCAGGCCGAAGGGGCGCGCGTGCGACGCGCTGAAGGAGGCGTAGCGCCTCAGCGCCTCGGCCCGCGTACGCTCGCCCCCGAGCACTGCCCTCAGCTCGCGCCCGCAGGCGATGCCGAAGTAGAAGGCCGTCCTGATGCCCTCCCCGGAGAGCGGGAGGCAGTGGCCGGCCGAGTCGCCCACGAAGAAGATGCCGTCCTCCGCCGCGCGCTGGAGACGGTGGGGAAACCAGTTTCCCTGGAAGCGCTCGGGCGCCCGGCCGAGCCGTGCGGCGAGGTCCACGGTCGGACGGCGCACGTGGTGCCGCGGCTCGTACGAGCCCGCGCCGACGCGCTGCTCGGCGCCGGCGGGCACGCTCCAGGCGTAGCCGTAGCGAACGAGCCCGCGCTCGATCCAGACGTCGAGGTCGCGGCCGCCGCCGCGGGGGTGGACCTCCAGCCCGCGTGACAGCGGGGCCTCGGGGGGCTGGTGCCCGTCGCGCGCCAGCACCCGGCGCCAGCCGAGCGCGTCGACCGTGAGCGGCGCGCGCAGCTCGCCCCGGTCGGTCTGTACCGCGTCGGCGCGCCGGCCCGACACGGTCGCGATCTCGAAACGGGCGTCGCACTGCTCCCACAGCAGGCGGCAGAGCTCGCGGTAGTCGAAGGCCGCCCAGCTCCAGGGCAGCCGGTAGCGCACCGAGCCGTGTGGAGTATGGAAGCGCATGCAGCGGAGCTCCTGGCGGATGGCCCCGGCCACGCCGAGCGCCTCGAGCCACGGTCGGGGGGCCGCGCACGCGGAGGTCGCGCGCTCGCCGATCTCGTAGCGGTCGACCACGAGCACGTCCGCACCGCAGCCGGCGAGCTCGCGGGCAACGGCCAGGCCGGCGAAGCTCGCGCCGCAGACCAGCACGTCCGCCGTGCTGCGGGCGAGCGGGGTGCGCGCGGCGCCGCGCAGGGTGGCGCGCCGGGTCACGGCCGGCCCCGGAGGCTGCCGGCCACCGCGCCGGCGACCTCCCACGGGCGCAGCCCGGGGCGCTGGCGCAGGACGTCGAACTCGAGCCGCTCGGCCCGGTCGAGCACGCCGATGTACATGGCCCGGGCCAGCCGCATGCCCCGGCGCACGTCGGGCGCGACCAGGTCGGTGGCCCCGGCGCTGTCTCGGAAGAGCGTGCGGGCCCTGTGCACCTGCAGCGCGAGCAGCCGGCGGAAGCCGGAGCTCGGCTGGCGCCGGGCGATCTCGTCGACCGAGACGCCGAAGCACTCGAGGTCCTCGCGCGGCAAGTAGACGCGGTCGAGCTCCCAGTCCTCGCGCACGTCGCGGATGAAATTCGTGAGCTGGAAGGCGAGCGCGAGCCGGGTGAACAGGCCGTCGCGTTCTGGCGGGGCGCCCAGCAGCACGGCGAGGATGCGGCCCACCGCGCCGGCGCTGCCCTGCATGTAGGCCTCGAGCTCCGGCCAGCTCTGCATGCGCACCGGCGCGCAGTCCACCCGCATCGAGTCGAAGTAGCTCTCGAGCTCGCCCAGGGGGAGCGAATGGCGCCGGCCCGTGTCGACCAGCGCTCGCAGCGCCGGGTCGCCCGCGGGGGCGCCGGCCAACGCCCGCTCGAGCTCTCGCTCGGCGCCGTCGAGCGCGGCGCGCCGGGCCGCCGGGTCCGCCGCGCGGCGCGGGCCGTCGACCAGCTCGTCGACCTTGCGCACGTAGGCGTACAGCGCGTGGACGCCAAGGCGGCCGTTGTGGCTGAGCCTGCGGGTGGCGAAGTAGTAGGTCGGGTCGTGCCTTCGGTGGAGGCGGCGGCAGTGCTCGTAGCACTCCTGCAGCTCCTGCTCGGCCCCCCTCGACATGGCACGGACGATAGGGGGATTGGAGCAACACGGGGGAGGATCGCGGCGCGCCGGGGCGAATCCGCGCTGCATGCGCAACCCCGACCTCCACGACGCGTTGCGGAACTTCGCCCTGGAGGCCGCCGCGCTGCTGAGCGCCGACCAGGGCGAGGGCGCGGAGGTGGTCTTCGACGTGGTCGACGAGGTCTCCCGTGGCGGCTCGCGGCTGTACTGCTACGAGGCCCGAACCGGAGCGTTCATCGCCGACCGCTGGCCGCGCCTGTGCGAGCTCGAGACCTTCCAGGGCGCGGCCGCCGAGCTGGGCGCGGGCGCCGCAGCCTGGCTGCGCATGAACGGCCTTCGGGGCGAGCAGGCCGAGCCGGCACTCCAGGCCATGCTCGAGCGCCTGTACGAGGACGCCACCAGCTTCGGCTTTCCGGAGGAGCGCTTCGAGCGGGTCTACCGCGAGGTGGAGCTGACCCTCTACCGGGACGCTGTCCGCTCGCGCGTGGTGGCCCCACTGCCGGGCGCCTGGATGGAGGCTGAGCGGGTGAACCTGGGCGGTGGCCTGTCGCTGGTGCGGGGCGACCGCTTCGACGCTCCGCCCGAAGCCGTCTGGCCGGAGGAGACGGGCAGCCCCAGGCTGCTGTGCATGCTGGAGCGGGACGTGTCTCCTGGAGAGGTCCTGGCGGCCTCCGAGGCCGAGGAGCGCTTCCGCCGGCTCGTGGGCGTGCTGCGGCTGTGGTCTGCCGGCCGGGTGAGCCTGGGCACGCCCGGGTGGCACCAGACCGACGACGGTCGCTGGTCCCCGCTGCCGCTGGGGGACTCAGGCGCCGGCCGCGGTCGCGGCTGGCTGCTGGAGGCCGGCCACGAGCGCGCGCTGTGCGAGTTTGCCGCGGCGATGGCCCAGGCCGCGCCCACCGGCGTGTTGGGCTGGGCGCTCGCCCGCTTCGAGATGGGCTGCGAGCGCAACCACGACGGCGAGGCCCTGTCGGACTACCTGCTGGCCCTCCGTGCCCTGCTGGACGGCACCAGCGACGCCGGCGAGGCCAGCCTCGCCCTGCGGGTGGCGGCGCTCTGCGCGGAGGAGGGCAACCGGCGTCACGTCCAACGCCGTGTGCAGGCCGCCCTGGCCCTCGAGCGCTTGCTCATGGGCGGCGCCGGTGGCCTGCCGAGCGACTCGCCGCGCGAGCTGGTGGGCGAGGTCGAGGGTCACGTGCGCGCGCTGCTGCGCGACGTGCTCTGCGGCTATCTCGACCGAGACCTGAAGGGGCTGGCCGACGACATCCTGCTGGAGACGGCGGCCGAGCCACTCGGCGAGATCGAGGCGCACGACCTGCGGCGCGAGCCGGAGCCCGACACCGCGGAGATCGAGGCGCTGGAGCAGGAGAAGGCAGAACCGCCGCCGGCCGCGCCGCCGAGCGTCGACGGCGTGACCTCGTCGATCGACTTCAGCCCGGACGAGCCCGAGGACTACTCGGCGCCGATCTGAGCGCCGCCTCGCCCACGAGTCTCTCCAGCATCACGGCCAGCGCCGGGCGGCGAGTGGCGCCGCGACGCGTGAGTGCGGTCACCTGGCGCCGCGGCGGCGCCGGGACCGCGGTCGCGTAGCGGACACCGGGCGGGTCGGTCCGCGCGAGCGCCGGCAACAACCCAACGCCAAGCCCCGCGGCGACCAAGGCCTGGAGCAGGAGAGCCTCGTCGGCGCGGTGCGTCACGCGCGGCGTGAAGCCGGCGCGGCGGCAGGCCCGTTCCACCGCGGCGGCGAACTGCGTACCGGCCAGACCGCCGATCCAAGAGGAGTCGCTCAGGGTTTCCAGGGCCACACGCCCACGCGCCCGGTGCTCCTCGGGCAGCATGAGCAGCAGCGGCTCGGTCACGAGCGGGTGCTGTTCCAGCCCGCCGACCGGCGCGTTCGTCACGCCCTCGTAGCTCTCGGACACGAGCAGGTCGAGCTGCCCCGCGCGCAGCAGCGGAATGCCGTCCTCGGGCTCGTGCTCGCGCACGCTGCACACGAGCTCGGGATGGCGCCCGCTCAGCTCCGCGACCGCGGGAATGACCAAGCCGGCCGCGGCGCTGGGAAAGGCGCCGACCGTGACCTCGCCCCGGACGGTCTCGTGCTCGGCGGCGAGATCGGCCTCGGCGGCGTCGAGCTCCGCCAGCACCCGGTCGGTGCGGCCCACCAGCCCGTGCGCCGCCGCCGTGAGCCGGACCCGCCGCCCGTCGCGCTCGAGCAGCGCGACCCCCACCTCCCGCTCCAGCTGCATCAGCGACTGGGAGACCGCCGAAGGCGTGTAGCCGACCACTCGCGCCACCTCGGCGATCGTTCCCTGCCGCGAGAGCTCGCTCAGGAGGCGCAGCCGGCGCACGTCCAGCATCGTTAGCCCAGCTTACGCTCACCCAAAGGAATCGGTGCTTGTACTTCCGATAGTCGCGCTCATCCTTCAGGGGGACGATGCCCGCGCCGACAGACCGCTACGAGCCGCTGCCCGGCCTGCTGGGGCTGCCGGGCCACTTCCTGCGCAAACTGTCGCCTGGCGGACGCAAGATCGTTGCGGTGCTCGGCGTGCTGCTGCTCGCAGGAGCGGTGGCGGCGACGATCGTGCTGGCGCCCCGGATCTCGGAGTCCAAGCGCGAGTACGCGGCGGCCGAGCGCGAGGCCCGCGCCCGGGCGGCCGCGCAGGCACGCGCGCAGCTGATCGCCGAGCAGCGGCCGCGCCGCGGCCGGGTGGCCGTGAGCGGCGCGCCGGGCGCCGCCGGGCTCACCGCCGCGGTCGAACGCGCCATCACGCGCGACGCCCGCGCGCGCGTGGCCGGCGGCGAGCTCGAGAACCCCGCTCGCCGCACCGACTGCCGCTCGCTCGGCACGGACGGCGGCCGGCTGCTTCTCGGCTGCACAGCGGTCACGAGCGACGTGGAGAGCACCGGGGAGGTCTCGGGCGTCATCGTCGGCTACAGCTACCGCGCCGCGGTCTCGACCGCCAGCGGCCGCTATGCCCTATGCAAGACCAGCGGCCGGCCCGCCGTCGGATTCGGCGGTCGCCGGCTGCCCCCCGTCAGGCTGTCGCGGGCCTGCGGCGGCTAGCCGAACAGGTACGCGCACATCTCCTCGAGCCCGTCGAGGTCGTGCACGTCGTGGTCGAGCTCGGGCACCTCGATCATCGGCTTGTTGCCCAGCTTGCGCCGCAGCTCGGCGAGGTTGGTGCGGTCGCGTTCGCCCAGGCGCCGCTCCTCCTCGTAGGAGCGCATCACCTTCCGGGCCAGCGGCTCGCCGAGCAGGCGCTCGAGCTCGGCAGGATCGGGTGAGGACATCGCTCCTGTCCGGGCCGAGCCCGGCCCCTCGCGCACGCCGTCGGCCCGGCGCACGCGGTTGGCCACCACGCCGGCAAAGGGCAGGTCGGCCTCGCGCAGGCGCTCGCGGAAGAAGGCCGCCTCCTCGATCGCGTCCCGGCGCGGCGAGGTGACCAGGACGAAGGCGCTGCGGCTGTCGGTTAGCAGCGCGTTCACTCGCTCGGCCCGCTCGCGAAAGCCCTCAGCCATTCCGCCGAAGCTGCGGAAGAACTCCGACAGGTCCTGGAGTAGGTCGATGCCGGTTGCGCGCTTCATCACCGCGAAGGCCACGCTGGTGCCGCGGCCGAACAACCTGAGCCCGAACCGCCCGGGCGTGGTGAACAACTGCAGGGCGCGCGAGTCGATGAAGGCCGAGAGCTGCTTCGGGGCGTCGATGAAATCGAGCGCGTTGCGGGTGGGGGGCGTGTCGAGCACCAGGAGGTCGTAGCGCCCCTCCTCGTGCAGCTCGTGCAGCTTCTCCATCGCCATGTACTCCTGTGAGCCCGCGACCGCGTTGGACAGCTCCTGGTAGATGCGGTTGCCGAGCACCGCGTCGCGGGTGGCCTCGTCCGGGGCGTGGCTCTCGATCAGCTCGTCGAAGGTGCGCTTGCTGTCGAGCATCATCGCCCACAGCTCGCCGTCGGCCTTCGCGTCCACCCGCCGCTCCTCGTTACCCAGCTCCGGCAGCCCGAGCGCGTCGGCCAGCCGCCGGGCCGGATCGATGGTCAGCACCGCCACCTTCTTGCCGCGGGTGGCCATGCCCAGGGCCACGGCCGCAGCCGTCGTGGTCTTTCCCACGCCGCCGGAGCCGGCGCAGACCACGACCTGCTTGCGCTCGAGCCAGTCGGCGATCACAGGCGCTGCTCCAGCTCGCGTGACAGGCGCTCGACCTCGGCCACACCCAGATCGGGCTCGAAGAGGAAGGGCAGGGTCCTGACCGGGGTGTCGGTCGCCCGTCGCAGGCGGCTCACCTCGGCGCGCTGCCCGCGGGCCCGGTTGAAGCCCGCGATGGCGCTCTCCAACGCGCGCCGTGCCTTCGCGGACACCTGGCCGTCGAGCGCGGCCAGCCGCTTGGCCTCGGCCACGGCGAACCGCTGCGGGTAGACGCCGTTCACCACGATCGTGTCGATTGCCATGCCCATGTCCTCGCGCAGGCGTCCGCCGAGCTCGATCGTCTCGTTCACCGGCATCTCCTCCGGCAGGGCCACCGCGAGGACGCCGGTGAGGCCCGGATCGGCGATGAAGCGGTGGATCTGCGCGGCCTGGCGAGCGATGGGCCCCACCCGAGCGATCGCGGCGTAGGTGCGCGGCGCCCGCAGCAGCGCTATGCCGTGCCCCGTCGCCGGGGCGTCGACGACGGCCAGGTCGTAGCTGCGCTGTCCCCCGACGCGGCGCTCCAGCTGCGCCAGGTCCCAGACCTTGCCGATCGTCACCAGCTCGTCCACGCCGGGGGCGGCGGCGGTGAGGTACTGGAAGATCCGGCTGTTGGACAGCAGGCCGGCCAGCGCGGAGGAGTGCAGCTGGTGGCGCAGCCATTCCTCCTTCGCGCGCGCGGGATCGATGGAGAGCCCGTGCAGCCCGGGAGCCAGCTCGGTCTCGCGGTGGCCGGGCCCGCCGCGGCCGAACAGCGCGGCCAGGCGCTCCTGCTGGGACACCTCGGCCACCACGGTCCGCTTGCCGAGCCGCGCGGCGAGCAGGCCGAGCGCCGCGGCCACGGTCGTCTTGCCCACGCCGCCCTTGCCCGTCACCACGATCAGGCGCTTGTCGAGAAGCTCGCTCATCCGTTCCGGAGAAGGGTACGGTCGGGCCGCCGGGCCGGGCGCGTGAAGGAATCCGCCCAGCGCGTGCGAATACGCCCCGTGTAATGGGACTACACCGGAGGCACCCGTGACGCCGAGGGCCAAGGTCATCGCCTTCACCAACCAGAAGGGCGGAGTGGCCAAGACCACGACGACCCTCAACCTGGCCGCCGCGTTCGCCGAACGGGGGCACCGCGTGCTGTGCGTGGACCTCGACCCCCAGGCGAACCTGACCATGAGCCAGGGGATCGACCCCGACTCGCTCGAGGTCTCGATGTACGACGTGCTGGTCCACCAGCTGTCGATCCGCGAGGTGATCCGCAAGCGCGAGGTGGACGTGGCCTGCGCCTCGATCGACCTCGCCGGCGCCGAGATCGCGATGTCGACGATGATCGGCCGAGAGCGCGCGCTGAAGAAGGGCCTGGCGCCGATCCTCGACGACTACGACTACATCTTCGTCGACACTCCGCCGAGCCTGGGACTGCTCACGATCAACGCGCTCACGGCGTCCCAGAAGGTGATCGTCCCCGTGCAGTGCGAGTATCTCTCCATGCGCGGGCTGATCCAGCTCCAGAACACGCTCTCGATGGTGCGTGAGGAGCTCAACCCGGACATCGAGATCGAGGGCATCCTGCCGACACTCGTGGACAACCGCACGGTGCACGCCAAGGAGGCTGTCGAGATCC
Source organism: uncultured Thermoleophilaceae bacterium (assembly GCA_963821275.1). GTDB lineage: Bacteria > Actinomycetota > Thermoleophilia > Solirubrobacterales > Thermoleophilaceae > JACVRW01. The sequence continues at coordinate 497,439 of CAWGDF010000011.1, read as the reverse complement.
TGGAGGAGAACTTCGGCGACCGGGTGTTCGCCTCGCGGATCAACAAGACGGTGCGCTTCGCGGAGGCGCCCGTGAAGGGCATGTCGGTGCTGAAGTACGACCCGGACGGCAAGGCGGCCTACGCCTACCGTCAGCTAGCTGAGGAGGTCCTGGCCAATGGCAAGCGGTAAGCGCGCGAGTATGCGGGAAGGGCCGCTGGCGGATCTCTTCCGCAAGACCGAGGAAGAGCGCCCGCGCAAGGAGAAGGAGGCCCCGAAGGAGCCGCCCGCGCCCCAGCCGCCTGCGCCCGACCCGCCGCAGGGCTTCGAGCGCCGCGCCACCGAGGCCGCGCGCCGCGCCGAGGAGCGCGAGCAGCGCCGGCGCGAGCGCGAGGAGCGCTGGGGCCGTTCCGACGGCGTGCCCAGCCCCGAGGAGCGCCTCCGCTCGGTGTTCTCGGCCGACATCCCCGACAACATCCTCGACCGCGAGCCGCCGCCGGCAGCCAGGCGTCAGCCGCAGCCCGAGAGGGCCCCCGCGTCCGGCAAGGTCACCGAGCCGGTGCTCCGGGTGGTGGGCGTCGGCGGAGCCGGCGTGAACGCGGTCAACCGCATGGTCGAGGCCGAGGTCGAGGGCGTCGAGTTCCTCGCGGTCAACACCGACATGCAGTCGCTCGAGCAGTCGGCGGCCGTGGGCTGCCTGCACATCGGGGCGGACATCACCCGCGGGCTCGGCTCCGGCTCGAACCCCGACCTGGGCCGTGCCGCCGCGCACGAGGACTACGACCAGATCAAGGCCGCCCTCAAGGGCAGCGACATGGTGTTCATCACCGCCGGCGCGGGCGGAGGCACCGGCACCGGGGCGGCCCCCGTCGTGGCGCGCGTGGCCCGCGAGCTGGGCGCGCTCACGGTGGGCATCGTGACCAAGCCGTTCGCCTTCGAGGGCGCCCGCCGGGGCGAGCAGGCCGACCGTGGCGTGGAGGAGCTCGCCCGCGAGGTCGACACCCTCATCGTGATCCCCAACTCCCGCCTGCTGGCGGTCCTGGACAAGTCGACCTCGATGGTCGAGGCGTTCCGCGTGGCCGACGACGTGCTGCGCCAGGGCGTTCAGGGAGTGTCTGACCTCATCACACTCCCCGGGCTGATCAACCTCGACTTCGCCGACGTGCGCACGATCATGTCCGAGGCCGGTCAGGCCCTGCTGGGCATCGGCATGGGCAGCGGCGACCGGCGGGCGATGGACGCCGTTGAGCACGCGATCGAGTCGCCGTTGCTGGAGACCTCGCTCGAGGGAGCGCGCTCGATCCTGCTCTCGATCACCGGCGGCAACGACATCTCCCTCTGGGAGGTCAACGAAGCGGCCAAGGCGGTGGCCGAGGCGGCCCACCCGGACGCGAACATCATCTTCGGGGCGATGGTCGACGAGAAGGTCGAGGACCAGGTTTGGGTCACCGTCGTGGCCACCGGCTACGGCGACCGTCCGCAGTACCGCGCGGCGCCGCGAGGCGAGCGCGAGTCGCGCATCCCTGCGGACGCGGAGCCGCGCGTGCGGCGCGGCAGCGACCGCGAGCGCTCGGGCGCGGGCACGCTGGCGGACGTAGACGTGCCGGAGTTCGTTCCCCGCCGATAGCCTCGGCCCCATGAGAGGGGTGGTCGCAGCCGGCCATCCGGTCACGGCAGAGGCCGGAGCCGACGTGCTGCGCGCCGGCGGCAATGCAGTCGACGCCGCCGTGGCGTGCGTGCTGATGTCCTTCGTCGCCGAGTCGCCGCTCACCGGGCCGGGCGCCGGCGGTTTCATGCTGTTGCACACCGCCGGGGGCGAGAACCACCTGCTCGACTTCTTCGTCGCTGCGCCCGGGCTGAGCCTCGACGACCCGAAGCCGGCCGCCTTGACGCCGATCGACGTCAAGTTCTCCGAGGAGGCGATCCAGCGCTTCAACGTGGGCCCCTCCTCCTGCGGCGCGTACGGGACCACCCGCGGTCTGGCCGACGCGCTGGAGCGCTTCGGCACCCTGCGGCTCGCCGACCTCACGGCCGCGCCGGCCCGCGCGGCCCGCGAGGGCACCGAGGTGGTGCCGATGCTGGCCTTTCTGTTCCGGGTCCTGGAGCCGATCCTGCGCAGCACCCCCGAGGCGAGCGCCATCTACGCTCCCGGCGGGCGGCTGCTGGCCGAGGGCGACACGATCAGGTTGCCCGAGCTGAGTGAGCTCTTGGAGCGTCTCGGCGCCGAGGGGCCGGGCTTTCTCTACACCGGTGACGTGGCGGGCGAGGTGTGTGACTGGCTGCTCGACCGCGGCGGGCTGCTCACCCGCGACGACCTCGCCGCATACCAGGTGGTGGAGCGTCCGCCGGCCCAGGTCTCCTACCGCGGGCGCGAGGTGCTCACCAACCCGCCTCCCTCCTCGGGCGGCATCCTGATCGCCGACGCGCTGGGCATCCTCGAGCGCCTGGACAGGCCCCACGACGCCTTCCTGGTCGCCGAGGTGATCGCCTCCACCAACCGGGCCCGCGACGAGGAGTTCCTGGAGGGCCTCGCCACCGAGGGCTACCTGGAGCGCTTCCTGGCCAAGGACGCGCTCGACTCGGTGGCCACCGAGGTGCGCTCCCAGCTGGGGAACACGACGCACCTCGCGGTGATGGACGCCGACGGCGCCTGCGCCTCGGTCACCTGCTCCAACGGCTCCTGCTCGGGCGTCGTGGTGCCGGGGACCGGCATGCACCTCAACAACATGCTGGGCGAGCAGGACCTGAACCCGCTCGGCTACCACCGCCACGAGCCCGGGGCCCGAGTGCCGAGCATGATGTCCCCCACCGTGGTGCTGAGGGACGGGCGTCCCGAGATCGCGCTCGGCTCGGCCGGCTCGAACCGCATCCGCTCCGCGATCCTGCAGACGATCCTCGGGGTGGTGGACCATGCGCTGCCGGCCCAGGAGGCCGTCTCCGGCTCCCGCCTGCACGTGGAGGGGCGCGAGCTGGACGCCGAGCCGGGGGTCGACGACGCCGCGCTCGACCGGCTCGAGGAGAGCGGCTGGACGGTGCGCCGCTGGGGCGAGCGCAACCTGTTCTTCGGCGGGGTCCAGGCGGTGGCCCGCAACCCGGACAGCGGCGCGCTGACGGGCGGCGGCGACCCGCGGCGCGGCGGCGTGGCCCGGGTCGTGGAGTAGGGCCGCAGCGGCCGCTCAGGTGGCGCCGCGCAGGCTGCCGTTGCGGCTGGCCCGCTCCGCGGCGCGCTCGGCAAGGCGGATCCGCTCGAGGGCCTCGGCGAACAGCGAGTCGAGCTGCTCGAGCCGGCCTCGCTCGGAACGCAGCTCGAGGAGCCGCTGCTTGGCCTCCAGGGCCACGTCGAGCGTGGCCGCCATGCCGTACGCGTCGAGCTGGGAGAGGTCGTCCGACTCCGGCCGCGAGTCGGTCACCTCCTCCAGCAGGTCGGCGTAGCGCTCCCGGGCGCGGTCGGCGGCGTCGGCGTCGCCCTCGTCGGCGTCGCCCAGCAGCTCCACGTCGCCCGCAGGGTAGGGCAGGTCCTCGATCTTGCGCAGGAGGCGGAAGGGCTCGGCGCCCTCCACCAGGATGTTCAGCCGGCCGTCGTCGAAGCGCTCGATCACGCGCGCGATGCGGGCCGAGCAGCCGACCTCCTTGAGGCCGTCGTCGGCCAGCCAGAGGATGCCGAACTCACGCTCCTCCTCCAGGCACTCGCCGATCATCGTCTTGTAGCGGTCCTCGAAGATGTGCAGCGGCACGAGCTCCTGCGGCAGCAGCACCAGGCCCAGGGGGAAGAGGGGAAGGCTCTCGACGGTGTCGGCCATCCCCGTAGGCTACCCAGCCTCCCGAGTAGGCCCGGAGCGCAGCCGGCCCGTACTCCCGACGATGAGCGCGATCGTCTGGTTCTCGCGCGACCTGCGGGTGCACGACCAGCCCGCGCTGCGGGCCGCCCTCGATGGCCACGAGCGGGTCGTGCCCGTTTTCTGCTTCGACCGGCGGCTGCTGCACGGCCGGCACGCGTCCGGGCCCCGCACCCAGTTCCTGCTCGAGTGCCTGGAGGACCTGGACGGGTCGCTGAGAGAGCGGGGCGGCGGGCTGGTGATCCGTCAGGGCGCGCCCGAGCGCGAGCTGGCCGAGCTGGCCGAGGAGGTCGGCGCCGGCGAGGTGCACGCGAGCGCGGACGTCGGGCCTTTCGCTCGCCGCCGCCAGGAGGCGGTGGCCCGGGCGCTCGGCTGCGAGCTGGTGCTGCATCCCGGGCTGGCGGCGGTCGACGACCTCGCGGACGTGCGCACCCAGGGAGCCAAGCCCTACACGGTCTTCAGCCCCTTTCACCGCAACTGGCTCGAGCAGCCGCGCCGCGAGCCGGCGGGCGCGCCGCGCAAGCTGCCCTCGCTGCCCTCCGGGCTGCGCAAAGGGCGCATCCCGTCGCTGGAGTCGCTCGGGCTCGAGCAGGAGGTGGAGGACCCGCTGCCCGGAGGCGAGCGGGCCGGCCGCGAGCGCCTGAGCCGCTTCGTCGGCGACGGCGTCAAGGAGTACAGCGACAACCACGACGCGCTGGGCCGGGACAGGACCTCACGGCTATCGCCCTACCTGCACTTCGGCTGCCTCTCCCCCCGCGAAGTGGAGGAGCGCCTGCCCACCGGCACGGGCCCCGACGCCTTCCGGCGGCAGCTCTGCTGGCGCGACTTCTACATGCATGTCCTGCTCCATTTCCCGAAGAACGCCCGCTCCGAGTTCCAGGACCGCTACCGGGGCAGGATCGGGTGGAGCTACGCCGAGCAGCGCTTCGAGGCCTGGTGCCAGGGACGAACCGGCTATCCGCTCGTCGACGCGGGCATGCGCCAGCTGCGGCGCGAGGGCTGGATGCACAACCGCGCCCGCCTGGTCGTGGGGTCCTTTCTCACCAAGGACCTGGGGATCGACTGGCGCTGGGGAGAGCGCTGGTTCATGCGGCTGCTGCTCGACGGCGACGAGGCCAACAACAACGGCAACTGGCAGTGGATCGCCTCGGTCGGGGTCGATCCCCAGCCCTTCTTCCGCCGCATCTACAACCCCGCGCGGCAGATGGAGCGCTTCGACCCGCGCGGCGACTATGTGCGCCGCTACGTGCCCGAGCTGCGCGATGTGCCCGACGACCACCTGGCCGAGCCCTGGAAGATGCCGGAGGAGGTCCAGCGCGACTGCGGCTGCGTGATCGGCGAGGACTACCCCGAGCCGATCGTCGACCACGGCGAGGCACGCAGGGAGGCTTTCGCGCGCTACGGCGGTTGAGCGAGCGGCGACCGCGCCCCGCTACGGTCGCTCCATGGCCATTCAGGCCCCGCCCGACTCGGCTGCCGGCCCCGCCCACGTGGCGGTGGTGTCGTTCCTGGCCGCACGCGCCGCACCCAGCGGGGGCTTCTGGATTGCCCTCGCCGGCGGCGTTGCGCTCGCCCGGGTGGCCCGGCGCGCCGGGGCGCGGCTGGGCTTCGGTACCAGCATCGCGGCGATGCTGGAGACGGTGGCCATCATCGGGCCGGCGCGCTTCGGGATCCCCCTGACCCAGGCCGCCACCGCCCCGCTGCTGGGGCGGCTCGAGGCCCGTGGCGTCGCGCCCGCGCTGCAGGTGCTGGCCTGCGCGGCCATCCGGCTGCTCCACAACACGGCCACCACCGCGTTCTTCATCTGGATCGTCACCGGCGGTCTCGACGCCTACGCCGGCACCTACGACTCGCTGGCCGGCCGGGTGGGCCTCGACGTGGGCACCGCGGACGTGCTGGTGCTGACCGGGGTCGGCCTGCTGGTCTGGGCGGCCTTCGCCTCCGTCGTCCAGGTGATCGTCTACCGGCGCGGGCTGCGCGACTGGGACGAGCTCGCCCGGGCCGAGGCACCCCACCCGGCGCACGCGGGCGGAGACGAAGCCGCTGCGGCGCCGCCCGGGCGACGGCGGCGGTTCGACCCGCGCGCCGTCTCGCTCGCCGCGGCGATTGCCTTCGCGCTGCTCCTGACCAGCACCGCCTGGCCGCTGCTGGCCGGGGTGGCGATCTGGCTGGCGCTCGCCTGGGCGCTGAGCCGCGGCGATCGCGAGCCGCTGGCCACGGGCCTGGCCTTCACCGCGATCCTGGCCGGCGGCGCGCTGCTGTTCACGCTCGGCGGCGGACTCGGCCTCGACCTGGCGCTGCGCCGCGCCGCCCGGGCCGCCCTGCTCGTGCTGGTGGCCACCTGGCTGCGCGCCGCCGCCGGTGCCGACGGCCTGCGGGAGGTCTCGCGGCGGGCGCTGGGCCGGCTGCGCCGCGTGCCGGCGGTGCTCGAGGCGGCCGACGTGCTCGACGGCATAGCCTCGGAGGGCCGGCTGGTGGCCGCCGGGCGTTCGCTGGGAGCGCGGCTGGGCGCGGCAAGGAAGCGACCGCTGCCGCTGCTCGACGCGGCGCTGGCCTGGGTCGTGGGCGAGGCGGAGCACTTGCGCCCCGCGCCGGTCCGCCGGCCGGTCGCGGCGCTCGCCGGCGGGCCGCTCGACCTGGCGCTCGTCCTGCTGGCGGTGGCCCCCGCGCTGGTCCTGGCGGCAGCCTGACTCAGCCCGGCGCGCGCGCCGAGACGAGCAGGTTGTAGAAGAGAGCAGCGGGAAGCCGCGGCTCGAGCAGCGAGCGGTCCAGCGCCTGGAGGGCCAGGTAGCCGCGGTGGGCGTAGACCCGCCAGGCCCACGGCACGTCGGCCGGCTCGGCGGTCGACTCGAGCGTCCGGTTGGCCCAGCCGAACAGCCCGGCCACGAGCTCCTCGCCTCCCACCCGGACCTCCTCCAGGCCGGCCGCCGTGGCCTGACCGGCCAGCTCAGCCGGGGTGAAGGCGTGCACGTCCACCAGCCGCTCCAGCCGCTCCTCCTCGCCGGGTACGCCGTTGCCGTTACGGGCGGCGGCGCCCATGAGCGTCCGCCACAGCGGCGCCATGGCCAGCGCGCCGCGCTTGGGCAGGTCGGCCACGCGGTTGCCGTAGCGGGAGGGCTCGCCACAGAAGGCCACGATGCCGCCGGGCCGGAGCACCCTGCGGAACTCCGCGAAGGCGGCGCCGAGGTCGGGCAGATGGTGCAGCACCGCGTGGCCGAAGACGAGGTCGAAGGAGCGGTCGTCGAAGGGGAGCGAGGACGCCCCGCAGCACGCCGTCTCCACCTCCAGGCCGAGGTCGGCGGCGGATCGCTCGAGCGCGCTCAGCATCCCCGGGGAGACGTCGGTGGCCACCGCCTCGCCCACGGTCCCGGCCCGCAGCAGGTTGAGGCTGAAGTAGCCGGTTCCGGCCCCGATCTCGAGCGCGCGCGGATAGCGGCCGGGCTCGTGACCCAGCGCCTTGCGCAGCTTGCCGGTCACCTGCGCCTGGCCGACGGCCCCGTAGCTGATTCCCCACTTCGCGTCGTAGTGGCCCGCCGCGAGGTCGTGGTAGCGCACGTTGGCCTCGCGGATGGCCTGCTCGTTGAGCATGGGGGCCGCAGCCTAGACTGCCGCGGCCCATGCAGGAGACGCTCCAGCAGGACCAGCCCGCGGGCGTGCCGCCGCTCGAGCTCACAGGCGAGCGGACGCTGCCCGATGTGCCCGCCGAGAACTACTGGTTTCGCCGCCATCTGGCGGTGTACGAGTGGGTCGCGGAGCGCTGCGCGGGCCTGGACGTGGTGGACATGGCCTGCGGCGAGGGGTACGGCTCCGAGGTGCTGGCCCGGCGGGCCCGCCGGGTGACCGGCGTCGACGCCAACCCGGAGGCCTACGAGCACGCCAGCCTGCGCTACAGCCGCCCGGGCGTGCGCTTCGTGCGCGACCTCGCCGAGCGCTACGAGCAGCCTTGCGACGCGGTCGTCTTTCTCCAGACCATCGAGCACGTGCCCGACCCGGTCGCGGTGCTGAGCCACTTCCGGGCCCTCCTGCGCCCCGCGGGACGGGCCTACGTGTCGACGCCGAACGTCCTGACCCTGGCGCCGCCCGGGGCGGAGAAGTCCGACAATCCCTGGCACCTGCGCGAGTACCGCGCGGACGAGTTCCGCGCGCTCTGCCGCGAGGCCTTCGAGCAGGTGGAGATCCTCGGCCTCTACCACGCGCGCAAGCTGCGCGCCCACGAGGTCGCCCTGCGGGCGGGCTGGGACCGCGCCCACGCCGCTCTGGGCGTCACGCGGCGGTTCTACGACCACTTCACCCCGGCCATCTCGGCCCGCGACTTCGCACTGCGCCCGGGACCGCTCGAGCGGGCGCTCGACTTCGTGGCCGTCCTTCGCTGACATGAACGGCCGCGGTGGGGCGCTCGCGCTCGTCCTGCACTCCCACATGCCCTACGTGGAGGGCTTCGGCACCTGGCCCTTCGGGGAGGAATGGCTCTGGGAGGCGGTGGCGTGCGTGTACACCCCGTTGCTGGACGTGATCGACGGCGCCCCGCTGACCGTGGGGCTGACCCCCGTGCTGTGCGACCAGCTGGAGGCCATGCGCGGCGACGCCGGCGAACGCTACCTGCGTTTCCTGGCCGACATCCGGGCGCCGCTGCACGCCGAGGACGCCCGCGGGCTGGAGCAGGGAGGCGAAGCGGAGGCGGCGTCCGAGCTGCGGCGGGCGGCCGCCGACTACGCGGAGGCCGCCCAGGCGTTCGAGCGCCGCGGCCGCGACCTGCTGGCCGGATTCCGCGCGCTCCGGGAGGTCGAGCTGTGGACCTCGGCGGCCAGCCACGCCATCCTCCCGCTGCTGGCCACCAGCGCCGGGCTGCGGCTGCAGCTCGGCACCGGGCTGGCCTCTCACCTGCGCCGCTTCGGCGCCTGGGGCGGGGGCTTCTGGCTGCCCGAGTGCGCCTACGGGCCCGGGCTGGAGCGCGAGCTCGCCGACGCCGGGGTCCAGGCCTTCTGCATCGACCAGACGACGGCCCACGGGCGCGGCGCGGCGGCTCACCTACAGCCGGTGCGGACCCCCGCCGGCCCGGTCGCCGTGCCGATCGACTGGCAGACGGTGGAACTGGTGTGGCACGACCGGCGCGGCTATCCGGTGGACGACACCTATCGCGACTACCACCGCAGGACCGTGCACGACCTGAAGCCCTGGGACAACGCCGGCCGGCCCTACGACCACACGGCCGCCGTGGCTCTCGCCGCCGCGCATGCGCGGGACTTCGTCTCCCGGGCGCGCGAGCGGCTGCGACACGGCGGGCTGCTCTGCTGCGCCCTCGACACCGAGCTGCTCGGGCACTGGTGGTACGAGGGGCCGGCGTGGCTCGCGGCGGTCCTCGCCGAGGCCGAGCGCCAGGGGCTCCCACTGGTCACGGTCTCCGACGGGATCCGCCTCGTCGAGCCGGCCGAGCGACCGCTCGCCGCCTCCAGCTGGGGCGCGGGCAAGGACCTCGCCACCTGGGATGCGCCGCGGGTGGCCGAGTTCGCCTTCGCCGCCCGACGGGCGGAGCTGCAAACCGTGGCGGCGGCTGCGGCGGGCGCCGAGCCCCGCGCCGCCCTCGAGCGGGCCGCGCGCGAGCTGCTCGCCCTCCAGGCCAGCGACTGGGCCTTCATGGTGACCCGTGAGCTGGCGGGCGACTACCCGCTGAGGCGCTTCGAGGCGCACCGGGCCAGCCACGACGCCGCTCTGGCGGCTCTGACAGACTCCGCGCCCGTGGCGGAGCCCCAGCTACGGAACCTCGCGCCGGACCTGGACCTCGCAGCGCTCACCACTCCATGACGGAGCCCTCCCTGAGCCACCCCGTGCTGCCCGGGCCCGGCGCGGCGGCGGGCTCTCTGCGGGCCCTGATCCTGTCCTGGGAGTACCCGCCGCTCATCGAAGGTGGCCTGGCCCGCCACGTGCGAAAGCTGGCCGAGAACCTGGCCCTTCAGGGGCTGGAGGTGCACGTTCTGGCCCGGGGGCGTGAGGAGGACCCGCCGGAGCTCGAGGTGGGGGGTGTGCTGGTGCACCGCGTGCGCGAGCCCGAGCGCCCGCGCGACCTGGGCGAGTTCGTGGCCTGGATCGAGCACATGAACGCGGACATGCTCGCCGCCGGCGTGGAGGTGGGTGACCGCTGGAGCTTCGACGTCGTGCACGGCCACGACTGGCTCGTCGCCTCGGCCGGAGACCACTTGGCGAAGCGCTTCCGCGCGCCGCTCGTGACCACGATCCACGCCACCGAGTACGGGCGCCACCAGGGCTGGGTGGAGAGCCACCCGCAGTCCTACATCCATGAGGTCGAACGTTGGATGGCCAACCGCGCCGAGCGGCTGATCACCTGCTCTGCCTACATGCGGGAGCACGTGGCCGACATCTTCGGCCTCGAGGAGCGCCGGATCAGCGTCATCCCGAACGGCATCGATCCCTCGGAGCTGGTGCCCGTGGACGATCTCGACTCGCTGCGCGCTCGCTTCGCCGCCCCGGACCAGCGGCTCGTGCTGCTGGTGGGCCGGCTGGTCTACGAGAAGGGCTTTCAGATCGCCCTCGCCGCGCTTCCCCGGCTGATCGAGCGGCTCGGCGAGGTGCGCTTCCTCGTCGCCGGGTCGGGCACGGCCGAGCGGGAGCTGAAAGAGCAGGCGCGGAGGCTGGGCCTGGACGCGCACGGGACTTTCCTGGGCTGGATCGGCGACGACGTCCTCCATTCCCTCTACCGCATCGCCGACCTCACGGTCGTGCCCTCGATCTACGAGCCGTTCGGGCTGGTGGCGCTGGAGGCGATGGCCTCGGGCTGCCCCTGCCTCGTGTCGGACACCGGCGGCCTGCGCGAGGTGGTCCCCCACGAGGACGTGGGCCTGCGCTTCCGCTCGCGCGACCCCGATTCTCTGGGCGAGATGGCGGAGCGGCTGCTCACCGACGCGAACCTGCGCGAGAGCATGGTGGCCGAGGCTTCCGAGCACGTGCTCAGCTTCGACTGGGCCGACGTGGCCCGTCAGGTGGCCGGGGTCTACGCCCAGGCGGTGGCGGCCTCGGCGCGGGTGCGATAGGCGCGCAGGTCGACATCCGGGCCGAGGCGGATGTCGCGGTGGCCTGCCGCGAAGGCCGTCTGCTCGCCGAGCGGCTGGGCTTCACCACGGTGGAGCTGGCCCACGTCGTCACGGCGATCTCCGAGATCGCCGGCAACATCTGGCGTCACGCCGGCGGCGGGCGGGTGGAGCTGGACCGCCGCGAGGAGGCGGGCCGCGTGGGCATCGTCGTCCGGGCGCTCGACAGCGGGGCCGGCATCGCCGACACCGAGGCCGCTCTCGCCGACGGCTGGTCGAGCACGGGAAGCATGGGCATGGGCCTGCCCGGGGCCCGGCGCCTGATGGACGAGTTCGAGATCACCTCGGAGCCGGGCCGGGGCACGACCGTGACCATGACCCGCTGGCACGCCGCCGCAGCGGCGGCGGGTCCCTGGTTGCTGGACTGGAGCACCGCTCCGGCGGCCGCGCCGGCCGGCGCTCGCGCCCTGGTGCACCGTCTCCGCGGCGGCCTGCTTGCGGCGACGATCGCCTGCCGGCCGGGGACGGCGGCGCCGGACGAGGTCGCCGGCCTGCTCGAGGCGCACGCAGGCGACTCGCCGCTCGCGCTTGCCGAGCGCTGCCGCGCCGAGCTGCCGGGTGGGGGCGGCGTCTCCCTGGCGCTGGCCTCGCTGAGCATGTTCGACGCGCGCATGACCTGGCTCGCGCTGGGCGACGCCGACGGCCTCCTCAGCGGCGGCGCGGCCGCCTGGCCGCGGCGCTCGAGCGCGCCGCGGCCGTCAGGGGGCAGGCCGTCGTCCCTGCGGGCGGCCACGCTGACCATGGGCCCACGCGACACCCTCGTGCTCGTGGCGGGCCGCCCGCTGCCGGCGGGGTTCGTCCCGGCGCCGGGCGCCGCGCCCCGCCGCGTTGCCGAGGACCTGCTCGCCCTGCTGGGGCCCGGCGGGCTGGCGCTGGTCGCGCGGCGCGCCTGACGGATGTAGTGTCGGGGGCGTCCACGACCGCCGACGAGCGGAGGAACATAGATGCCCGAAAGCCCCGACGGCAGCGCCGAGCTCCTGCGCGAGCTGGTAGGCCATCTGCGCCAAAACCGCAGTCAGCTGCGAGAAGAATGGGCCCGCCGGATCAACAGCGCGAAGCTGCTCACCGCGATGAGCCAGGAGGAGATCTTCTCCGAGGCCACGTCGGTGTACGACAACTACGTCGAGGTGCTGGAGACGGGCAGCGTCGAGGCGCTTCAGGACTACGCCCGGAACCTCTCCGAGCGGATCATCCCGCGCGGGGTCGAGACCGACGAGGTGCTCGGGATCGTGCTGCTGCTGCGCGACGTGCTCGCCCGCTCGCTGTTCGAGAAGTATCAGGCGGACTTCACGCTGCTGAACCGGGTGCTGGACGCCTACGAGCCCGCGGCCAACCGGATTGCCAACACGGTGGGCGTCGGCTTCGTGCAGGAGCGCGAGCGCATCATCCGCCAGCAGCAGGAGGCCATCCGGGAGCTCTCCACGCCGGTGCTCCAGGTGCGGGAGCGGCTGCTCATCCTGCCCATCATCGGCGTGCTCGACTCGCAGCGGGCCCGCCAGGTGACAGAGCAGCTGCTGCGCGGCATCCGCTCGAACCGGGCCAAGGTGGTGGTCGTGGACATCACCGGGGTGCCCACCGTGGACTCGACGGTCGCCAACCATCTGGTGCAGACGGTCGAGGCCTCGCGGCTCATGGGAGCGAGCGTGATCATCACCGGCCTCTCCTCCGAGATCGCGCAGACCCTGGTGACGATCGGGGTGGACCTCAGCAAGATGACCGCCGTGGGCGACCTCCAGGGGGGCATCGAGCAGGCGGAGCGGCTGCTCGGCTACGAGGTCACGAGGGGCGAAGAGGAGCTACAGGAGATCCGCTGACGACGGTGTCCGTTCCGATCCTCAAGCAGGGCGACTACCTGATCGCCTCGATCCAGACGGCGCTGACCGATACGGACGTGTTCGAGCTGCGCGACGACCTGCTCGAGCGGGCGGGCACGCTGCGCTCCAAGGGCATCATCGTCGACGTGACCGCGCTCGACGTGATGGACTCGTTCGCCTCGCGCTCGCTGCGCGCCATAGCCCACATGGCCAACCTCCGCGGCGCCCAGACCGTGATGGTCGGGATCCAGCCCGAGGTGGCGTTCGCCATGGTGCAGCTGGGCCTGACCCTGGAGGGCGTGCACACGGCCCTCGACCTGGAGGAGGGGCTGGCCTTCCTCGACCGGATCACGAAGGAGTCCGGTGACGGTGGCGAATGACGTCGTTCGCGTCAGGATCCTGAGCGACGACGACATCGTCACCGCCCGCCAGGAGGGACGCCGCCTGTCGACGGAGCTGGGCTTCTCGAGCACCGACCTGACCCTCATCGCCACCGCGATCTCGGAGGTGGCGCGAAACATCCGGCTCTACGCGGGGGAGGGCGAGGTCGAGCTGAACCTGGTGCGCGACGGCGAGCGCCGGGGCATCGTGGTGGTGGCCGCGGACGAGGGCCCGGGGATCGCCGACCTGGAGCGGGCCATGGAGGACGGCTTCTCCTCGGGCGGCAGCTTCGGGCTCGGGCTGCCGGGCGCACGCCGCCTGATGGACGAGTTCGACATCCGCTCGGCGCCGGGCTCCGGGGTGACCGTGACGATGAAGAAGTGGGCCGCCGATGTCTGACGCCGCCCTGGTCGACGTCGCCGTGGCCGAGGCCGCGCTTCCCGGGCAGGCCGAGTCCGGCGACGCCCACCTGGTGGCCCCCTATCCGGGCGGCGTGCTGGTGGCGGCGGTCGACGGCCTGGGCCACGGATCCGAGGCGGCGCGGGCCGCGCGCATGGCCTGCTCGGCGCTCGAGGAGGACCCGGCCGCCGAGCTGGAGGACCTGTTCGGGCGCGCGCACTCGCGCCTGGTGCGCTCGCGCGGAGTGGCCATGAGCCTGGCCTCGTTCCTGCGCGACGGGAGCCTCACCTGGCTGGGGGTGGGCAACGTGGAGGGCACCCTCGTACGGGTGGGTGGGCGACCCGCCGGCGACCCCGACTCGATACTGCTGCGCGGCGGGGTGGTGGGCTACCAGCTGCCGCGCTTGCGACCCTCGACCACCGAGGTGCGGCCGGGCGACACGCTCGTGTTCGCCACCGACGGCGTGGCCGGCGCCCACCGCCGCAAGGTCAACGCGGTCACGCCCCCCGGGGAGCTGGCCGACCACCTGCTGGGCGAGTTCGCCAAGGGAGGCGACGACGCGCTGGTCCTGGTCGCCAGGTACGTCGGATGACTGAGCAGCCCGAGAGCTTCCGCGCAGGCTATGCGGTCGCGCTGGACCGGCACCTCGCCGGCGGCGGTGAGACGGGGCTGGAGCTGGCCTACGAGCTCGGGCGCGAGGCCGTGACCAGCGGGCTCAGCCTGCTCGAGCTCGCGGGCCTGCACCACGAGGCCCTGGCCCGCAGCCTGGAGCGCGCCTCGGGGCCGGCGGAGATCGAGCGCGTGGCCCGGCTGGGCGGTGACTTCTTCCTCGAGAGCCTGTCGACCTTCGAGATGACCCAGCGCGGCTTCCTGGAGGTGCAGGCGAAGGCCCGCTTGGAGCAGCGCCACGCCGACCAGCTGCGCGGGCTGGCCGAAGCCGCGCTGGCAGTCAACTCGACGCTCTCGGTGGACGAGATGCTCGACCTGGTGGCCGAGAGGGCCCGGACGCTGGTGGGCGCCCGGCGCTCGAGCATCAGCATTGCGGCGGAGAACGGCGATGCCCCGACCGCCGCCAGCCGCGGCGCAGACCATCTCTCCGCGCCTCTGATCGACCGCGAGGGCCGGCGGCTCGGGTTGATCCGCCTGACCGAGAAGCGGGACGGATCGTTCAGCGACGACGACGAGTCGATCCTGGTCCAGCTCGCGCAGATGGCCTCGGTGGCGATCGCCAACGCCCGGCTCTACGAACACGAGCGCGGGATCGCGGCAGCGCTCCAGGAGAACCTCCTGCCGGCCGGGCTCCCCGAGATCCCCGGGGTGATCACGGCGGCGGAGTATCGGGCCGGCGCCGAGGGCGTGGACGTGGGAGGCGACTGGTACGAGGTCATCCCCCTGCCCGGCGGCCGGGTGGGCATGGCGATCGGCGACGTGGTCGGGCGGGGTGTCCGCGCCGCGGCCATGATGGGGCAGCTGCGCGTGGCCCTGCGCGCCTACGCGATCGAGCTCGACTCGCCCGCCGCGGTCGCTCACCGCGTGGCGCGCTTCGTCCGCACGCTGGACAGCGACCAGATGGGGACGTGCGTGTACGCGGTGCTCGACCCGCGCAGCGGCGAGCTGCGCTTCACGATCGCCGGCCATCCGCCGCCGCTGGCGCTCTCCGCGGACGGCGCAGCCACCTTTCTCGACGGCACGCCCGGCCTGCCCTTCGGCGTGCGCAGCGACTCCGAGTACCGCGAGTCGAGCATGACCCTGGCGCCGGGATCCACGCTGCTCCTGTACACCGACGGCCTCGTCGAGCGCCGTGGCGAGCCGATCGACCACGGCCTCGAGCGCCTGCGGCAGCTCGCGGCCGGCACGCCGGCCGACCCCAACTCGCTCTGCCGGCGGATGCTGAGCGCACTGGTCGAGGAGGCTCACCCCGACGACGTGGCCCTGCTCGCGGTGCACGCGCTGGCCCACGACCGGGAGTCGCTCGAGCTCGAGCTGGCCGCGGACGCCGACGTGCTCGCGGGTCTGCGCCGGCGGCTGCGGGCTTGGCTCGAGGACGCCGGCGCCGGCCCCCAGGAGATCCCCGACATCGTGCTTGCGGCCTGCGAGGCGGCGGCCAACGCCGTCGAGCACGCCTATGGGCCGGGCGAGGCCTCGTTCACCGTCAGAGCCCGGATAGCCGACGGCGAAGTGACGATCGAGGTCAGCGATCGCGGCACCTGGCGCGAGCAGCGCGACAAGAAGCGCGGGCGGGGCCTGGGGGTCATGCGCGAGACGATGGACCACGTGGAAGTGGACACCGGGCCAGAAGGGACTAACGTTCGCCTACGACGGCGATTGGTAGCTCGCAATGGATGACCTGGCCCGGATCGACATCGAGGAAACCGCGGGAACGATCGTTGCCCGCGTCACGGGCGAGGTGGACATCTCGAACGTCGGCCCGACGAGGCGCCGGCTGACCGAAGCGGTCGGAAGTGCCGCCCCGGGCCTGGTCGTGGACCTGTCGGGCACCAGCTACCTGGACAGCTCCGGCGTCTACCTCCTCTTCGAGCTGGCCCGAGCGCTCGAGGGTCGGGGCCAGCGCCTGTGCGTGGTGGCGCCCCCGGCCACGCCCAGCACGCGCGTGCTGCTGATCACCGGCTTCGACCGCATCGTCCCCGTAACCGACACGGTCGAGGAGGCCGTGGCGCGGGTCGACGCGGAGGCGCCGGTGCCGCCGGCGTAGGGGGCGCGGGCCCGTCCGGCGCGGGCCGGGGCGACCTTGCCCCGCCAGGCGACCGGAACTCGCCACCCCCGGCCGCTCGGACCACCGCGGCCGGCACCCCCCGCCCCTAAGGCGTCGCCACCCGCGTCTTGCCCTCGATTCGCCGCCCGACCAGGTGCACCACCAGCGCGGCCGCCAGCGCGGCCAGACCGATCGCGATAGTGACCGGCTCGAGATAGAGCAGGGCGAGGGCCGCCACCGCGGCCAGCACGCGCTCGGGTATCCGGGCCGGTCCGATCATCCAGTGGCCGGTGGCCGCGGCCAGCGCGGTGACCGCCAGTGCCGACACCGCGAAGCCGATCGCCACCTCTCCGACGCTGCCCTGAAGCAGCAGGGCCTCGCCGTTCGGGGAGAGCACGAACGCGAACGGCACCAGGAAGGCCGGCAGCGAGTACTTCCAGGTCTGCATCATCGTCCGGAACGGGTTCCCGCCGGTGATCGCCGCGGCCGCGAAGGCGGACAGCGCGGTGGGCGGGCTCACCTCGGACAGGACGGCGTAGTAGAAGATGAACATGTACGCCGCGTAGCGCTCGACCCCGAGGTCGGTGAGCGCCGGGCTGATGATCACGGCGGCGATGATGAAGGAGGCGGTGACCGGCACCGCCAGCCCCAGCAGCAGGACCGCCAGGGCCGAGAACAGCGCCGTGAGCCAGAGCGTGCCGCCGGACACGTCCACGATGAGCGAGCTCAGCTTGAGGCCGAGCCCGGTGAGGGTCACGACGGCGACGATGATCCCCGCCGCAGCACACGTGGCCGCGATGGGCAGGACGGCTCGGGCGCCGGAGGCAAGGGCGTCCCACACCCGGCGCGGGCCCATCCTGTGCTCCTTGTCCAGGAACGACAGCAGGAAGGCGACGATCGTCGCGTAGAAGACCGCGCGGAACGGCGAGAGGCCGATCGCGAGCAGCGCCACGATCAGGAACAGTGAGCTGAAGTGGTACCCGTACCGGAGCAGCAGATGGCGGAGCGGGGGCGTCTGCACGTCCACCTCGCGGGTGTGAAAGCGGCGCGCGTCGGCCTCGATGGCCAGGATGATCCCCAGGTAATAGAGGACCGTCGGGATCAGGGCGTAGATGAGCACCTCGAGGTAGCTCACCCCGAGGAACTCCGCGATGATGAACGCGGCGGCGCCCAGCGTCGGCGGGGAAAGGATCGCGCCGATGCCGGAGGCCGCGAGCACCCCGCCGCCCTGGTCCTTCGGGTAGTTCGCCTTACGCAGGATCGGCCAGGTGATGCTGCCCAGGGTCACGGTCGTGGCCACCCCCGAGCCCGACACCGTTCCGAGCAGAAACCCGGCGCCGGCCGTCGTGCGGCCCGGCCCCGAGCGGGAGCGCCCGAAGGCGGCGAAGCTCACGTCGATGAAGAACTTGCCCGCCCCGGAGTACTCGAGCACGGCGCCGTAGATGGTGAAGAGGATGATGTAGGTGGCGGCGACGTCCAGCGGCACGCCGAAGATGCCCTCGAGGCCCATGTAGGTCTGGCCCACCAGGCGGTCGACGCCGTAACCCCGGTGGCTCACCTCCCAGCTCACGGGGATCTCGCTGCCGAAGTAGGCGTAGCCCAGGAACAGCAGGCAGACGGCCGGGAGGATCCAGCCGACCGTGCGCCGCGTGGCCTCGAGCACCAGCAGGATCGTGGTCACGCCGAAGACGATGTCGAGCGTGTTGGGCTCGACCGAGCGGCGCACGAACTCGTCGAACACCACGAGCGTGTAGCCGAGGGCGACGATGGCCAGCGCCGCCAGCAGCCAGTCCGTGACGCCCGGCCGCTCCTGCGGCGGCGGCTCGCCCTCGGTGCGCTCCGGCGGCTTGCCCCAGCCGCGGTACACGATGAAGGTCATCGCGAGGGCCACGGCCAGGAAGGTCGTGCGGTAGACCTGCGCGGTCAGCGGGTTGAGGACCCAGTAGAAGGCGTACAGGGAGAGACCCACCCCGGCCACGGAGACCACCAGCGCCGGGATGCGGGTCAGCCGCCGGCCCGGGCGCTCGCTCTCGAAGTCCTCGGTGAGGTCTTCGGTGCGCACCTCGACGGGAGCCGAGCTCATCATTCCTCCTCTACGGTCAGCGTCAGGTGGCGCGCGGAACCGCCGTAGAGCGGCACGCGCCGGTCACCCACCACCAGCGTCCGCCGGCCGGTGGTCGTCGCGATCAGGGCCAGTCGCCGGTAGCGCCGCGGATGGCGCAACGCGAGGCGCACCAGACCGTCGCTGCGGGTGCGCCGTCCCGCGAGCGCGTAGTAGTCCAGCACTGCGGCCCTCGGCGAGGCGAGCGCGCTCAGCACGAAGCCCGCGCCCGCCGCCTCGAACAGCTCGCGGGCGGGCGCGCGGTAGTAGGAATGCCGGTAGGCGAGAGCGAAGCGCCCGTCCGGCGGAAGCGCTACCCGGGCGACCACCTCGTCCGCGGCGTCGCGGACGACCACGGAGCGCGCGCCCGCCGAGGACACCCCGGCCAGCGCCAGCGGCACGAGGATGACGCCCGCGAGAACGAGCCTGCCCGACCGCCACGCCGGCACTCCGCTACTGCCCCGCTTGGTCGTAGTAGCTCTGCGCGCCCGGATGCAGCTCGATCGGTGGCACCACGTCCTGGGCGTTCGCGAGATCCAGGTTCTTGGCCTCCGGATGCACCTGGGTGAGGTTCTTCTTCTGGTCGAAGAGCAGGCTGGTCAGGTCCTCGGCGAGCTTGTCGTCCATCTCCTCGCTCACCACGAGCACGTTCGGCACCGTCACGACCGGCACGTCGGCATCGAGGCCCTTGTAGGTGTCCTTGGGGATCGTGCCCTTCTCGTATGCGTCCCCGTATTTCTTCTTGAGCGGGGCGACGTACTCGGCGGAGGGGACCAGCACCAGGTCCTCGGTCGTGGCCAGATCCGTGACTGCCCCGGTGGGCAGGCCGCCGGACCAGAAGAAGGCGTCGATCGAGCCGTCCTTAACGGCGGCAACCGACTCGTCCACGCCCAGCTGGCTGCGCTTGATGTCCTTGTCGGGATCGAGGCCGGCCGCCTCCAGCACCCGCACGGCGATGATCTCGGTGCCCGAGCCCGGGTCTCCCACCGACACACGCTTGTCCTTGAGGTCTTCGATCGACTCGATGCCTGCCCCGGCGGTCGTCCCCACCTGGGTGTAGTTGTCGTAGATCTCCCCCAGGGCGCGGATCGGCTGCGGGCCCTCGAAGCCCTCCCGGCCCTCCACCGCGTCGATCGCGCTGTCGGCGAGGCTGAAGGCGACGTCGCTGTCGCCGGCGGCGATCAGCTTGATGTTGTCGACGGAGGCCGAGGTGGTCTCGGCGGTGGCCTTGTAGCCCTCGAGGTCCTTGGATATGGCGTCGGCGTACCCTGCTCCGTAGACGGCGTACACGCCGCCTGTGCCTCCGGTGGCCACCGAGAGGTTGCCGCCGCCCTGATCGCTGGCGCTCTGCTCACCCCCGCAGCCGGCAGCGGCGAGCGCTCCGGCCAGCGCCACGATCGCGGCGATCGACCGCCAGCTGTGCAGCGGGCGTCCACGGGTCATCGACATCCGAGTCGGCCTCCCTCCAAGGAATCGCTCCCGGGAGCCTTACCCGGACGGCGGCGACGCTAACGCCTGCCGAGCAGGCGCACCGGGCGGCGGACCAGGAACACCGACAGCCAGATCAGCCGGGCCAGCGTGAGGCTGAGGAAAGCGGCCGGGATCGACAGGAGAAAGGCGACGGCGATGGCCAGCGAAACCATGCCGCCCACGCGGTTGGCTTCCTCTGCGGCGGGAGCAAAGCCGCGGCGGCGGATGTACCGGACCATGATGGTGTTGACCATGGCGGCGAGCCCCAGCGTGCCGGCGAAGACCGCCGCGGCGATCGGCTCCTCGTCGTAGCGATCGACCAGGTTGGACGCGAAGGGCACCAGGCCGATCAGCGCCAGGAAGAGCAGGTTGAGCGCCATCAGCGTCCCGTCGAAGCTCCGGAGATCCTCGAACATGCGGTGGTGCACGACCCAGTAGCGGCCCACGAGCGCGAACGAGAGGGCGTAGGCGCCCAGGCTGGGGAGCAGGTCCAGCAGCTCCTCGTCCAGCCGCCCCTCGCTCCCTGTGGGCAGGTCCGGCACCTCGATGTTGAGCACGAGCAGCGTGATGGCTACGGCCATCACCCCGTCGGTGAAGGCCCTGATCCGGCTCACATCGCGCTGTTCGAGGTCCTCGTGCCTGCGGCCCTCCATGCTCCGCAGCAAACCGCGCGGCCCGGATGGATGGGCGCGTCAGGACTGCGCGGCGGAGGTTCGCTCCACGACGGCGGCGGCCGCCCGGCGGCCGCTGCGCACCGCACCCTCCATGAGGGCGGCGAACTTGCCGCCGGCGTGCTCGCCGCAGAACACCAGCGGTCCCACCCCGCGCTCCAGCGCGTCGCTCGTGTCGCGGGGAGGCGAGGTGGAGTAGGCAGCGCCGGCCCAGGGGTCGTCGGCCCAAGTGGAGAGCAGCGCGCCCGCGCGCTGGAGGGGCAGGTCGCCGCGGAGGCGCTCAACGGAGTCCAGCCAGCGCTCGGGGCCAGCGTCCACGCGCAAGCCCTGGAGCGCCCCGGGTGAGCCGGCGAAGGCGCTGAGCACCGGCTGCACCGCGTCCTCGTCGCCGGTGGCCGTCCAGGTCCAGTAGCGCTCCGGCACCGACATCACCGCGCTGGGGCCGGCCGGGCCGCGCAGCGGGACGAACAGCTTGGCCGCGTGCCCGTAGCGGATCGCCCGCAGCGCCGCGCCCAGCGCCGAGGGCAGGGCGGGCTCGAAGCGAATGCGCCCCGTGACGCCGGCAGGCACCGCCACGACGCAGGCGTCCGCCTCGACCTCCACCCCCGCGGCGCGCACACGCACCCCCGAGTCGTTCCAGGTCACCCGCTCCACCTGCGAGCGCAGGCGCACCGCAGCGCCCAGCGAGGCGGCCAGGGCCAGGGGCACGCGCTGGTTGCCGCCGGCGATCGAGGGCGCCGGGTCGTCGTCGATGTGGGCGATGCCACCGAGGTCCCGGGCGGCCACCTCGTCGGCGGAGTTCGCGCTCGAGATCTCCGCCCGCGCCAGGAGCGCCTCGCGCGCGCCGGCGGCGATGTCGAGGCCGTCGAGCAGCTGCCGCGCGCTCACCCCCCGTGGGCGGCGCTCCAGCGCGCGCCCCACCGCCTCGACAGCGGCCGTCAGCTCCTCGGGGGACACCTGGACGCCCCGGGGGTCCCGGCGCCCGTAGCGCATGCCCTTGTCCCAGAGGCCGAGCCCGAAGCGTTCGGCCAGCCCTCGCATCGCCGTGTTGCCGGGCAGGAGGAACTCCGCCCCCATCTCCACAAGCGCGCCGTTTCCCAGCCGCCGCGACCACACCCGGCCGCCCACGCGGTCACGCGCCTCCAGCACCACCACCTCGGCGCCCGCGCGCCGGAGCTCGTCGGCCGCGCTCAGGCCGGCCAGCCCGGCCCCGGCCACTGCGACCCTCATTCCGCGGGGCCGCCGGCCGCCTGCGCGTCCACCGCCACGGCGCCCTCGGCGTAGACGAGCACCGGGTTCAGCTCGAGCAGCATCAGCCCATGTTCGATGAGCAGGTCGCCCGTCCGGGAGGCCAGCCGGGCGGCGGCGCCGATATCGAGCGCGGGCCGGCCCCGGGCTCCGGTCAGAAGCCCGGCGCCGCGCAGGCTGCGTAGAGCCGCCTCGACGCGCGCGGGGGACGCTGGAAGCGGCACGATGGCCACGTCGTCGAGGGCCTCGGTCCAGACGCCTCCGAGCCCCACGACCAGGGCGGGGACCACGGAATCGGCCCGGGCCGCCACGATCAGCTCCAGCCCGGGCGGCGCCATGCGCTCGGCCAGCACCGCGGTCGCCGGTGCGAGGGCGGCCAGGCGCCGGTGCTCGGCCCGCACCGCGTCGTCGGTGTGAAGGTCGAGCGCCAGCGCGCCCAGGTCGGTCTTGTGGCGCAGCTCGTGGCTCGAGAGCTTGAGTGCCAGCGGAGGCCCGAGCTCGTCCAGGAGCGCCGCAGCGTCGTCCTCCCCCGGCGCAATCCGGCCGGCCACAACCTCCACGCCTGCGCGGCGCAGCAGGTCCTTGGCCTCGTGCTCGGCCCACCAGCCCCAGCGTGCTCCGTTGCCGGCGCCCCGCGCGCAGGCCGCCGCGATCTCGCGCAACCGGGCCGGGTCGGCCGCCGGCCGCTGCAGAGCCGCAACGCACGAGAGGCCTGTCCGCAGCCCCGCGACGGCGGGCACGCCGGCCTCCACGAAGCGCAGGGCCGCCCGGTCGTCGAGCAGCTCGGTCAGTGTCGAGGCCACCGTCACCGGCACCGGGCTCTGGGCCGCTCCGGCGAGAATGCCGTCGCGCACTGCCGACCACGACTCGTCGGCCGCCCCCTCGAGCCCGGCGGGCTGGTCGTAGATCACGAGCAGCTGGTCGACCGCCGGGTCGGAGCCGACGGTTGCCACGAGGTCGCGAACCGTCTCCGCCTCGCCCCAGATCAGGGCGGTGTAGTCCAGCGGATTGCCCACCGTGGCGGCGGTGGGCAGCTGCTCCCGCAGCCGCTGGGAGGTGGAGGAGTCCAAGGTTGGGAGCGTCACGCCGAGGCGCTCGGCCTCGTCGGCGGCAAGGCTGGAGTCGCCGCCCGAGCAGGTGAGGACAGCGAGGCCGGCCGAACGGTCCGGCGCGCTGCGCAGGCGGGCGCCCGGGACCGCCAGCGCCTTCGCCAGCTCGAACAGCTCGTGCAGGTCCCGAGCCTGGGCCGCGCCCGCCTCACCGACCAGGGCGTCGAACACTCGCTGGTCGCCCGCGACGGCGCCGGTGTGCGCCGCGGCGGCCGCCGCGCCGACCGCCGAGGTTCCGACCTTGAGCACCGCCACCCCCACGTCGCGCTCGGCGCACACGGCGAGCGCCTCGCACAGGCTCGCCCCGTCGCCGTCGGTCTCCAGGTAGAGGGCGATCGAGCCCACCCCGTCCTCGATGGCCAGACCCGCCAGCCACTCGGCGGGGTCGAAGGCCACCGCGTTCCCGCACGAGACGACCGTGTGGAAGCGCAGCCCGCGGTCCAGCGCGAGCGCGTTGACCGCGACGTTGCCGCTCTGCGACACCAGCGCCACCGCGCCCGGCTCGAGCGGGCCGAGCGCGTCCCCCCACAGCGCGGCGCGCTCGTGCAGGGCCACGATGCCGTTCCCGTTGGGCCCGCACACCGGGAGCTCGTAGCGGCGGGCGGCCTCACCCAGACGTCGCTCGAGGTCGGCCCCCGCGGCGCCGGCCTCGGCCGGGGGCAGGCTGCCGTGCCCCGCGCCGGCGGCGATCTCCCCGAATCCGGCCCCGTACACGACCGCTCCGCCACAGCCCAGCGCCCCGGCCTCCTCGACCACGGCGGGGGCGCCCGCCGCGGGGATGGCCACGACCACGGCGTCCGGCGCCGAGGGAAGCTCGGCCAGCGAGGGAAAGCAGGGGACGCCGTGGACTTCGGAGCGGCCCGGGTTGACGCCCCAGACCTCGCCCGGATATCCCGCCCCGGCCAGGTTCAACAGGGTCTGGCCGGCGTAGGACCCGTACCGCTCCGTCGCCCCGACGACCGCGATCGAGCGCGGGTGCAGGAGCCGCCGCAGGTCCATATCAGTGCAGCGTACGCTCCACCCCGCGGCGCTCGAGCGAGCGGGCGATGATCAGCCGCTGGATCTCGCTCGTGCCCTCCCAGATGCGGTCCACCCGCAGCTCCCGGAAGAAGCGCTCGGCCACGTTGGTGCGCATGTAGCCGCGCCCGCCGAAGATCTGCACCGCGCGGTCGGCGCAGCGGAACGCCGCCTCGCTCACGAACAGCTTGGCCATCGAGGCCTTCGCGTGGACCACCTTCGGGTCGGCGCCGGCGTCGACCAGGCGGGCCACCTCCATGGTGAGCAGCCGCCCCGCGGCGGCGTCCGCGGCGGAGTCGGCGAGCGGGAAGGAGACCCCCTGGTAGTCCATGATGCGCTGGCCGCCCTGCTCGCGTCCCAGCGCCCAGGCCGAGGCCTCCTCGATCAGCCGCCACATCGATCCGACCCCACGTGCGGCGATGCCGAGCCGCTCCTCGGTGAACCACGCGCGCTGGAGGTCGTCGCCGCCACCCAGTCCGCCGATCACGGCGTCCTCGGGGACCTCCACCTCGGTGAAGCGCACCGCCGGGTGGCCGTGCGGGTAGGTGTGGGTGAAGGGCGGGTCGTCGACGATCTCGACCCCCGGGCTGTCGCTGTCGACGAGGAAGAGGGTGGGCAGCTCCTTGCCGTTCTCCTGCGCCTTGGCCATGACGATGTAGACGGCGGCGATGTCCCCGTAGGTGACGAACCACTTCTCGCCGTTCAGCACCCAGCCACCCTCGCTCCGCACGGCGGTGGTCTCGATGCGCGACGGATCGGAGCCCGCCTCGGCCTCGGTGACCGCGTAGGCGTCGTGCAGCTCGCCCCGGAGAGCGGGCTTGAGGTAGCGCTCGATCTGCTCGGGGGTGCCGTCGGCCAGCACGTTGTAGGCGCTGGGCATGTGCCACGAGAGGGCGTTGGTCGAGCGGCCGAGCTGCTCCTCGACCAGAAACCACTCCATCTTGCTCCAGCCCTGCCCGCCGTGCTCGGGGGCGTGCAGGCCGCCGGAGAGTCCGGCCTCGATCGCCTCGCGCTTGATGCGCTGCTCGAGCTCCTCACCGATCCTGCCGCCGCTCTTCTCGGCCAGCTCCTCGTTCGGGATGAGAACCTCGTCGACGAAGCGGCGAGCGCGCTCCTGGAGCTCGCGCTGCTCGGGGGTCAGGTCGGCGGCGGTGGCCGCCGGTGCTGCGGGGGTGACGGTCATCGAAGTCCTCCGGGTCGTCTCGCTCTCGGCAGGCCGAGGGTCAGCTGGTCATGGTTGTCGAGCACGTCAAGCACCAGCGCCCGGGCCTCGCCCACGGCGCCCTCCTCCTCCGCCCCCAGGGCCAGGGTCCGCGCCTCGCCCAGATACTCGCGCCAGGCGCGCCGGCGGCCGTGGGTCACCAGGAGCTCTGCGCGGGCCCTCTCGCTCTCCACCAGGGCAGGCGACGGAACGCCCTCGGCGCGGAGCGTAGCGAGCGCCCTCGGAAGCTCGCTCTCGGGTTCCGGAGTGAGTGAAAGCCATGCGTAGCGGGCCCCGAACGGTGCCACCAGGGCATGGTATCATGCGACTGATCACAAAGTCAGGAGCCTAGATCTTGGCCTCTCTGGATGCAGTCGCCGCGCCCGCCGTCGGCCTCGAGCCGCACTTCTACTACGACCCCGAGGTGCTGGCCCTCGAGGACGAGCGCATCTTCTCGCGCACGTGGCAGTTCGTTGCCCACGTGGCCCAGCTCGCCGAGCCGGGCCGCTACCTGACGACCACTGCCGGTTCCCAGCCCGTGCTCGTGCTGCGCGACCCCGAGGGGGAGCTGCGCGCGTTCCGCAACGTCTGCCGCCATCGCGGCTCTCAGCTCCTGAGCGGCTCGGGCGAGTGCGGAAAGGCCATCCGCTGCCGCTACCACGGCTGGACCTACAGGCTCGACGGCGAGCTGATCGGCGTGCCCGAGGCGCGCTCCATCCCCGGGCTCGACAAGTCGGCTCTCGGGCTCTTCCCCGCCCAGGTCGAGGAGCTGTGCGGCCTCATCTTCGTGAACCTCGACCCCCACGCCACGCCGCTGCGGGAGCAGGTGGCCGGACTGCCCGAGCGCCTGGCGCGCTACCGCTTCGAGGAGCTGCGGCCCCAGGTCGAGGACGTGTCCTCACAGCCGGCCAACTGGAAGATCGTGGTTGACAACTACCTGGAGGGCTACCACGTGCCCATCGCCCACCCCGGGCTCATGCGCCTCCTCGACTACAAGCGTTACGACGTCGAGCTGCACGACAACTGGGCCTGGTTCGACGCGCCCCTGCGCGACAAGCCCTCCGGCAACCGCCTCGAGCGCATCTATCAGCGCATGGTCGAGCCGATGCCTGGGCTGACCGAGGAGGACGAGCGGGTCTGGCGCTTCATCCTGATCTATCCCAACACGACCATCGACCTGTATCCCGACCAGATCGGCATCTGGCGGGTCAACCCCGACGGAACGGAGCGCACCGACGACCAGGCGGTCACGCTCCTGCCCGAGGACGTGGGGCGCCGCTCGCGGATGGCGCGCTACGCGAACCGCAAGGTCAACGAGCTGGTGAGCGACGAGGACGTGGACCTCGTGCGCGGGGTGCAGAAGGGCATTCGCAGCCACGGCTGGACCCCCGGGCCGCTCTCCGGGCGGGAGGCTGCGGTGGGCTGGTTCGCCGACAAGATCCGGGCCGACCTCGCCAGATGGCTGATCCGGCGCACCCACGGATGACGCGCGATCCTCGCTCCGGCCCGGGCCAGCCCGGGCCCTCGCGCACGGCCGTCGCTGGATCGGCCCCACGTCCTCGCCGTATTCATCCATATGCGGATCCGCGCGCACTCGGCCGAGCCGATGCTTGCGGCTGGTTCGGTCGCCGCCCAGCTCGGTCTGGCGCGCCCCCGCGGCACGCGGACCCGGAACCAACCATCTGAGATGGCTGATCCCGCGCCCGCCGTCGCCGAGCCCGCGCAGCGCGGGGCCGCGAGCGAATCCTCGCCGCGGCCGTGGAGCGCATAGCCAGCGACGGCATCGACGACGTCCGCATCGCCCGCATCGCGATGGACGCCGGCGTCTCCACCTCGCTCGTCCACTACCACTTCGAGACCCGCGAGGCCCTGCTGGCCGAGGCGCTCGAGTACTCGTTCGAGCTTGCCGGCGACGTGCGCATCGGCGAGGGCGAGGGCGAGGCGCCCGACCACGCCCACCGCCTGGCGGCGATGATCGACCAGTGCCTGCCGTTCCCGGGCATGCTGGAGCGGGACTTCGTGCTCTGGGTCGAGCTATGGCTGCGAGCCTCGCGCCACCCGTCCCTGCGCTCCACGGCCTCGGCGCTGTACGCGCGCATGCACGAGTGGTTCGCGCTGGCGATCCGAGCGGGCGTCGACGCTGGCGAGTTCCGCCCCGTGGACGTCGACCGCCTCAGCGACCGCATGCTGGCCCTGCTGGACGGCTTCGGCATCCGCGTGCTCCTCGGCGATCTGCCGATCGACCGCGCGCGCTCGGAGGCCTGGGCCGTGCTGGCGCAGGACCTAGGGCTTGACGGGGGGCCGCCGGCCCGTTAGGTTTCTTGAATCGCGGTTCAACTTACCCGCCCGAGGTTGATGCGATGAGCCCGCGCCCCCGGCTCGACCATGTGCGCCGGCCGGCGATACTCGCCGCGGCCGCCGAGGTGATCAGGGAGCGCGGGCTCGAGAACGCGCGGGTGGCGGACGTGGCCGCGCGGGTGGGCACGAGCGCTCCGTCGATCCTCTACTACTTCTCGTCGAAGGCCGAGCTGCTCAATGAGGCGCTCACCTCGGTGGAGGAGCGCTACTACGAGGAGCTCGAGCGAGAGCTGGGTGGGCTCGAGAGCGCCCGCGAGCGGCTGGTGAAGATCGTGGGCGGCGGCGCGAGCGAGGGGGATTACGACGCCGCGCTGTGGATGGAGCTGTGGGCGAAGGCCCTGCGCGACCCCGAGCTGGCCGCCACGCGGGCCGACCTGGACGAGCGCTGGCGCGAGGCCATCGCCGACGTGGTCCGCTACGGCCAGGAGCGGGGCGAGTTCGGGGCGGCTGAGCCCGAGGGCTTTGCCGCCTTGCTCGCGTCGCTTCTCGACGGGCTCGCGGTGCAGATCGCCCTGAAGGACAAGGTGGTCACCGCGAAGCGCGCCGAGGAGCTGAGCCTGGCCTTCGCCGAGCGGGAGTTGGGATGCGAGTTGAGAACAGCGGCATGAGGGAGGACCGATGGTGAACGTCAACCGGCGCGAGCTCCTGCAGGGGGGCGCCGGCCTAGCGATCGGCCTTGGGTTGGCCGGGTGCGGTGCGGGCAACTCGAGTGGCGGCGACAAGAAGGCGACCGAGAAGCCGATCAAGAAGAAGGTCGACGGCGACCTCGTCTACTTCAACTACTCGGAGTACGTCGACCCCGCGCTGGTCAAGGGCTTCGAGAAGGAGTACGGCGTCAAGGTGCGGGAGTCGTACTTCGACTCGATGTCGGCGATGACGGCCAAGCTGCGCGCGGGGATCGAGTACGACCTGATCTTCCCCAGCTCGGAGTACGTGCAACGCCTACTGTCAGGGAACCTGCTGCGCCGGATCGACCGCGACCAGATCAAGAACATCGACACCGTCTACTCCCAGTTCGCCAACCCCTGGTACGACAAGGGGGGCGAGCACTCCACGCCCTACGGCATGTACGCCACCGGGCTCGGCTACCGGGCCGACAAGGTCAAGGACATGACCGGGTCGTGGCGGAACCTCGGGGATGCCGACACGCAGGACCGCAGCTTCCTGCTCGACGACTACCAGGAGGCCATCGGCATGGCCAATCTGGTCAACGGCTACGAGCTGAACGAGACCGACCCGGGGAAGCTCGAGAAGTCGAAGCAATACCTCGTGGACCTGAAGCCGAAGCTGCGCGGGATCTCCACGGACACGATCACCAACATGACGAGCGGCGTCGCCTGGATCCAGCACCTCTGGAACGGCGACATCGTGAACATCCGCAACCAGGTCGACAACCCCGAGGACTTCAAGTTCCAGAAGTGTCGCGAGGGGATCCCGGTCGGCAACGACAACTTCTGCATCCCGGTCAACGCCAAGCATCCCGGGACGGCGCTGCTGTTCATCGAGTGGATGCTGCAGCCCGAGCACGCGGCGCAGAACGTCGAGTGGATCGGCTACCCGATGCCCTACGACGGCGCCCCGACCGCGGCCTTCGAGGGGCTGGTCAAGGACGACCCCGAGATCAACGTGACCGTCGAGGACCTCGATAACGGGCAGCAGTTCGAGAACCTCAAGGGCGAGGGCCGGCTGGCCTGGGACGAGGTGTGGACGGAGTTCAGGGTCTCCTAGGGCGCCGATCGCGCGGGACCCCATGAGCGAGAACCGCTTCGCCAGCGCCTTCCTGCTTCCGGGCGCGCTGTGGCTGCTGCTGCTGTTCGTGGTGCCGCTCTGCTTCCTGCTGGCGATCTCGTTCGGCTACACCGACGACCTCGGAGAGGCGGTCTACGGCTGGAACCCCGAGAACTACAGCCGCGTCTTCGACCCCGCCTTCGTGCCGGTGCTGGCGCGCTCGGTGGGCTTCGCGCTCGCCACTGTGGCCCTCTGCCTGCTCATCGGCTACCCGGTCGCCTACTACATCGCGATATTCGGCGGCCGCTGGAAGAACGTTCTGCTGGCGCTGGTGGTGCTGCCCTTCTTCGTGAACTACCTGGTGCGCACCTACGCCTGGATCGCGATGCTGGGCGACGACGGCCTGGTCAACGGGCTGCTCGACACCGACCTGCGCTTCCTCAACACGCCATACGCCGTGGTCGGCGGGCTGGTCTACGGCTTCCTGGCCTTCATGATCCTGCCGATCTACGCCTCGCTCGACCGCATGGACCCGGCGCTGATCGAGGCCGGCAAGGACCTCTACGGCGGTCCCTGGCAGACCTTTCGCCACGTCACCCTGCCCCACACCAAGCAGGGCGTGCTGGCCGGCTCGGTCCTCGTCTTCCTCCCCGCCGTCGGCGATTTCGTGTCCGCCTCCCTGCTGGGCGGACCCGACGAGATCATGGTCGGGAACCTGATCCAGCAGCAGTTCCAGGCGTCCGACAACTGGCCCTTCGGAGCGGCGCTGACGGTCGTGATGATGGCCTTCCTTCTGGTGTGGATGGTGCTCTACCTCCGCGCCGCCGCGCGGGAGGCGTGGGAGGCGGAGGTATGAGCGCGGTGGAGTCCAAGCACGGTGCGAGCGCGCCGGCGGCAGCGGACGAGGGGACGGAGCCGGCACCGGCGCGGCGGCCGCCAAAGGACTTCGACCGGCCGCGCTTCCTGAAGGTCTTCACGGGCCTCTTCTTCCTGTTCCTGTTCACGCCGATCGCACTGGTGATCCTCTTCTCCTTCAACTCCAGCCGCTCGCTTCAGGACTTCCAGGGCGTCAGCTTGCGCTGGTACGAGACGTTCTTCGAGACGCCGGCGCTGCGGGACTCGCTCATCGCCAGCATCGAGATCGCCCTGGTCACGATGGTGATCGCGACCGTGCTCGGGACGATGCTGGCCTACGGGCTGGTGAGGGCGCGCACGCGCGTGTCAGGCAGCCTCAACGTTCTGATGCTGGTCCCGCTGGTCACCCCGGAGATCGTGGCCGGCGCCTCGGCGCTGCTGCTCTTCACTCAGGTGGGGCTGGAGCTTTCGCTGACCACGATCATCCTGGCCCACATCACGTTCTCGATCTCCTATGTGACCGTGGTCGTGAGAGCGCGGCTCGCGGCGCTCGGGCGCGAGGTCGAGGACGCCTCCATGGACCTCGGGGCCACGCGCTGGCAGACCTTCCGGCTCGTCACCCTGCCCGCGCTGTGGCCGGCGGTGATAGCGGCCGGCCTGCTGGTGTTCGCGCTCTCCTTCGACGACTTCGTGCTGTCTTTCTTCACCACCGGCGAGACACCACAGCCGCTGCCGGTGCGCATCTGGACGCAGATCCGCTTCGGCGTCCGGCCGACCATCAACGCAATCGGGACCTTCATGCTCGTCATCTCGGTGCTGTCCATCGGGCTCGCGCTGCTGCTGCCGCGCCTGCTCGGCCGGCGCGAGAGCGGGCTCGGGGTGCTCTTGGGAAGGGAGGGCGCCTAGATGAGCGCGATCCATTTCGACGGGGTCACCAAGCGCTTCGGCGACTTCGTGGCCGTCGACGACTTCAATCTCGAGATCGAGAAGGGCGAGTTCTTCTCGCTGCTCGGGCCGTCCGGATGCGGCAAGACCACGACGCTGCGCATGGTGGCCGGCTTCGAGCAG
Source organism: uncultured Thermoleophilaceae bacterium (assembly GCA_963821275.1). Lineage (GTDB taxonomy): Bacteria > Actinomycetota > Thermoleophilia > Solirubrobacterales > Thermoleophilaceae > JACVRW01. Next base: position 466,389 of record CAWGDF010000011.1, on the reverse strand, counting down.
CCCAGCGACGGCCACATCTTCCTCGACGGCGAGCCGGTCGAGACGGTCCCGCCCTACAAGCGCCACGTCAACACGGTCTTCCAGAGCTACGCGCTGTTCGAGCATCTGAGCATCGAGCAGAACGTGGCTTTCGGGCTCAAGCGCCAGAAGGTCGGCCGCGACGAGATCCGCACGCGGGTCAAGGAGGCGCTCGAGCTGGTGGAGCTCGCGGGACGCGGGAAGGGCCGGCCGCGCGAGCTGTCGGGCGGGCAGAAGCAGCGGGTCGCGCTGGCCCGGGCGCTGGTCAACCGCCCCTCGGTGCTGCTGCTGGACGAGCCGCTCGGCGCGCTCGACCTGAAGCTGCGCAAGCAGATGCAGGTGGAGCTCAAGGGCATCCAGCGCGAGGTGGGCATCACCTTCCTTTACGTCACGCACGACCAGGAGGAGGCGCTGGCGATGTCGGACCGCATCGCGGTCATGGACGGCGGCCGGATCCGCCAGTGCGGGAGCCCGGAGAACATCTACGAGCACCCCACCGAGCCGTTCGTCGCGGGCTTCATCGGCGTGTCGAACCTCCTTCCGGGGAAGACCCAGAACGGGGGAGTCGTGCTCGCCGGCGGCAACCGCTGCCGGGCCGAGGTCCCGCCCGACTGCGCCGAGGGCTCCGACATCCAGCTGTCGGTGCGGCCGGAGAAGATCTGGCTTCACGAGCTGGAGGACGGCATGGTCTCGATCGACGGCACGATCGTGGAGCGGGTGTACGTCGGCACCACCACCCAGGTGATCGTGGAGCTGGCCCCCGGCGTGCGTCTCGTCGCGCTGGAGCAGAACACCGCGCGCGCCCGCTCCGACGACCGCTGGGAGATCGGCGACCGGGTCAAGCTGGGCTGGCACCCGGAGCACGCGCTGGTGCTGCGGTAGGGCGCGGCGTCACCAGCGGGCGAGTATCGACCTGCTCACCCGCGCGCGCTGAGCAGCCGGGCGGCCAGGCGGCGAGGGGCGCCAGGCCGGCGGTCCCTCAGGATCCGCTGGGCGGCGTTGTGGCCGCAGGCGGCCATCACCCCGCCGCCGGGGTGGGTGCCGGCGCCGCACAGGTAGAGGCCGTGCACCGGCGTGGCGTACTGCGAGAGCAAGGGGGACGGGCGCATGAAGGCCATCTGCTCGAGGCCCTGCTCACCCTGGAAGATCGAGCCGTCGACCAGGCCGAAGATGCGCTCCAGGTCCGGCGGGGCCAGCACCTCGTGGTGGATCAGCGCATCTTTGACGTTGGGCGCGTGCTCGGCGACGATGTCGAGGCAGCGCCGGCCGTAGGCCTCGCGGGCGCCCTCGGGCCAGTCCTCCTCCGCGTAGGGCCCGTACTGGGTGAACATCGTCATCACGCACGCGCCGTCGTCGGTGAGCGTGGGATCGACTGCGCTCGGCACCTCCACCTCGACGTACGGCCCGGCGGCGGGCTCACCTCGCACGGCGTCCTGCCAGGCCCGCTCGAGGTAGTCGAGCGAGGGGCACAGCGCGAGGCTTGTGCGAAGCAGGCGCTCGCCGTCCTCGGCCGACACGCCCTCGTAGCGCGGAGGCTCGGAGAGCACGCAGTTGACCTTCACCGAGCCGCCCCGGCTGCGGAAGCGGCGCATGTCGCGCACGGCCTCGTCCGGGAAGTGCTCCGGACCGGCCAGATCGAGAATCGTGGTGCGCGGATGGGCGCCGGAGGCCACGACGGGAGCGCTCAGCTGCTCGCCCGACTCCAGCGTGACCCCGGTGACGCGGCCGTCGCGCACGTCGATCGAGCGGACGGCCGCACCGGTGCGGATATGCGCTCCGGCGTGCTCGGCGCTGCGGGCCAGCGCCTGCGAGATGCCGCCCATGCCGCCTCTGACGTGGCCCCACAGGCCGCTCACGCCGTTCAGCTCGCCCAGGGCGTGGTGGAGCAGGTTGTAGGCCGTGCCCGGGGTGCGTGGGCCGGCCCAGACCCCCACGACTCCGGTGGAGGCGAAGGAGCCCTTGATGGCGTCCGACTCGAACCACTCGTCGAGCAGATCGCCCACCGACATCGTCATCACCCGGAACAGCTCATGCATCTCGCTTCGGCGCAGGCCGGCCGCCCGTCCCGCCTCGCGCAGCAGCGACAGCAGGTCGGCCGGGCGCTTGGAGCCGAGGGCCGGGGGCGGCCTGAGCATGAGCGGGCGCAGGAAGGCGGCCATGCGGGCCAGGAGGTCCTCGAAGTCGGGGTAGGCCGCGGCGTCGCGGGCGGAGTGGGGCTCGATCGAGGCCTGCGTCCGGGCCGAGTCGCCGAAGAAGAAGATCGGCCGACCGCCGGGCGGGATCGTCGCGAAAGCCGGGTCGAGCGGGATCGCCTCGTACCCGAAGTCGTGCAGTCGCAGGTCGCTCACGACCTTGGGCTGGAGCATCGAGACCACATACGACGCGCGCGAGACGCGGTGCCCGGGCCACACCTCCTCGGTCACGCACGCGCCGCCCAGGATCTCGCGCCGCTCCAGCACGCAGACCCGCAGGCCGGCGCGGGCGAGGTAGGCGGCCGTGGTCAGCCCGTTGTGGCCGCCGCCGACGACGATCGCGTCGTAGCCCGGTCCGCCGTTCGCGCTCACGCGGCCACCGCGATCCGCTCGCTGGCCTCCTCCAGGACGCCGCCCAGGATGCCGGCGATCTCCTCGAACTGCTCCTGGCCCGCCACCAAGGGCGGGGAGAGCTGGACCACGGGGTCGCCGCGGTCGTCGGCGCGGCAGATCAGCCCGCGCTCGAAGAGCCGCGGCGAGATGAAGCCGCGCAGCAGCTCGTCGCACTCCTCGTCGGAGAAGCCCGTGCGGGTCTCCTTGTCCTTGACCAGCTCGAGCGCGTAGAAGAAGCCGGTCCCGCGCAGGTCGCCGACGATCGGCAGCGCGCGCAGCGGCTCCAGCGCCGCGCGGAAGTCGGCCTCGGTCTCGCGCACGTGCTCGAGGATCCGCTCGCGGCGCATGATCTCGATGTTCTTGAGCGCCACCGCGGCCTGGACGGGATGGCCGCCGAAGGTCATGCCGTGCGAGTACATCGCGTCCGGCTGGAGGAAGGGTTCCATCACGCGCTCGCTCGCGATGAGCGCGCCGATGGCGGCGTAGGCGGAGGAGAGGCCCTTCGCGGAGGTGATGAGGTCGGGCTCGCAGCCGAAGCGGGGCGAGGCAAACCACTCCCCGAGCCGCCCGAAGCCGGTGATCACCTCGTCGGCGCAGAGGAGGATGCCGTGCCGGTCGCAGATCTCGCGCACGCCCTCGAAGTAGCCCGCCGGGGGCACGAACGAGCCGCCGGAGTTCTGCACCGGCTCCAGCATCACCATCGCCACCGTGCTCGGTCCGGCCTGCTCGATCGTCTCCTCGAGCTCAGACAGCAGCGCCGCCGTGAACTGCTCCTCGGTCTCCTCCGGCGGCCGGTGATAGCGGTTGGTGTTCGACACGTGCAGCACGTCCGGCACCAGCGGCTCGAAGGGCGTGCGCAGATCGGTGCAGCCGTTGATCGAGAGCGCGCCCATCGTGGTCCCGTGGTAGGAGACCCGCCGCGCGATGGCCTTCCAGCGCCGCTCGCCCCGGGCCGTGTGGTACTGGCGAGCGAGCTTCCACGCCGCCTCGACCGCCTCGGAGCCGCCCGAGACGAAGAAGCAGCGCCCCAGGTCGCCGGGCGCCAGCTCCGACAGCTCCTGTGCCAGCTCGAGGGAGCGCGGATGCGCGAAGGTCCAGTTGATCGCGAAGGGCAGCTCGCGCATCTGGGCCGCGGCGGCCTCGCCCATCTCCTCGCCGAAGCCGTAGCCGATGTTCACGCAGTAGAGGCCGGCGAGCCCGTCGAGGTAGCGCTTTCCCTTGTTGTCCTCGAGGTAGCAGCCGTCGCCGCGGACGATCACCTGGAGGTCGCCTGGATCGGCGTAGCCCCCCATTTCCGTGAAATGGAGCCAGAGGTGGTCGAGCGGAGTGCTCTGCGGGGCGGAGTCGGTCATCGGCAGGCGGCAGGTGGGCTGGCCGCATCCTATCGTGCGACTGACTACAAAGTCAAAGAGCCCGTGTTCAACCGTCCCAACGACCGGAGCCCGCCGGCGACGGCGGGCTCCGGTGCAGGGGAAGGGCGGCCTACGCCTCGGCCGGCCGCGGCTCGCCCGCGGGCGGCAGCGGGCGGCTGCGCTCCGGCTCCGGCGCCGCCGGGGAGCCCTCCAGGGCCGGTCCCTTGGGTAGCCACTCGAGCCACTTCGGCAGGTACCAGTTCCAGTCGCCGAGCAGCTTCATCGTGGCCGGCAGCAGCACGCCGCGCACCAGCGTCGCGTCGATCAAGATCGCCGCCGCCAGGCCCACGCCGAACTGCTTCATGTCGATGAACTGGAGCGTCGCGAAGATGCCGAACACCGCCACCATCACGATCGCCGCCGCGGTCACGACACCGGCCGTGGACTTGATCCCGTGGCTCACGGCGTCCGAGGTGGACTCGCCCCGATCCACGGCCTCCTTGATCCGGCTGAGGATGAACACGTGGTAGTCCATCGACAGGCCGAACAGGATCACGAACAGCATGATCGGGAACCAGGCCGTGATCGCGCCGGTGGAGTCGAAGTTCAGCAGCCCCTCGAGGTTGCCGTCCTGGAACACCCAGGTCACGATCCCGAGCGCCGCGGCCACCGACAGGATGTTCAGCGCGATCGCCTTGATCGGGATCACGATCGAGCGGAACGTGACCAGCAGCAGCAGGAACGCCATCAGGAAGACGAACCCGAACACGTACCAGATGCGCTCTGACATCAGGCTGTTGAAGTCGACAGAGCCGGCGGTGAAGCCGGTCACGCCGACCACCTGGCCGCCGCTGACGTCGGGCAGGACCTGCGGCACCACGTCGTCGCGGAGCGTCTCGACCGCGCTCAGTGACGTGTCGTCCGTGCCGGTGCCGGCCAGCGGCACCTCGATCACCGCGATCTCGCCGTCCGGGCTGGTGTCCACGGTGACCGGCTCGTTGAACGCCGCCGAATCGCGCGCGATCTGGCGCACCTCCTCCGCGGCCGCCTGGATCTGCCCCTCGTCGAGGTTGCGGCCCTCGACGACGATGTCGGCCGTGAACTGCTCGCCCGGGAAGGCGGCCTGCATCCGGTCGTAGGTCTGCATGATCTCGATCGATCGCGGCAGCCCGTCGACGCCCGAGTCGGCGGTGTGGATATGGAACACGGGGATCGCCAGCACCACCAGCACCGCCCCCGCGGCGATCGCTGACACCAGCGGCCGCCTCAGCACGCGGTCGAGCACCCAGGACCAGGCCCGCGGCTCGCCCGTGCGGCGCTCGGGACGCAGGAAGGGCACGCGGCCCTTGTTGACCCGGTCGCCGAGCTTGGACAGGATCGCCGGCAGGACGGTGAGCGACCCCAGCACCGAGATCGCCACCACCAGGATCGTGCCCGTGGCGAACGACGTGAACGTCGCCGCGCCGCCGAAATACATGCCGGCCATCGCGGCGATGACCGTGATGCCGGACACCAGCACCGCGCGGCCCGAAGTGGCGGCCGCCGCCTCGAGCGCGGCCTCCTCGGAGCGCCCGCGGGCCCGCTCCTCGCGCTCACGCCGCAGGTAGAACATCGAGTAGTCGACGCCGACCGCCAGGCCGATCAGCAGCACGACCGAGCTGATCGCCTCGTCCACCGGCCAGATCTGGCTGATGGGCCCGATCAGGCTGATGGCCGCGGCCACAGCGGTGATCGCGAGCAGCAAGGGCACGAAGGCTGCCAGCAGCGCGCCAAAAGCAAGGATCAGGATGACCAGGGTGATGGGCAGCGAGGTGACCTCGGCCTTCTGGAAGTCGTCCTCGAAGGCCTGGCTGAGCGCCTTGTCCGCGCTCGCCTCGCCGAACTCCTCGACTCGGAATCCGGTCAGCTCGCGGTCGAGCTTGCCCACCGTCGCCAGGGCGGGGTCGACCTTGGCGTCGCTCTCGTCGCCGCGAAGCTCGAAGGTCACCAGGGCCGACCTGCCGTCCTCGGAGAGCGTTCCCTGGTTGCCCGCCGCGTACGGGCTCTCAACGTTCTGGACGTGGCGCGTGTCCTCGAGACGGGCTACGACCGCGTCCACGGCCTGCCGGAACTCAGGATCGCGGTTGCCGGCGCCATCCTGGCTTTGCACCAGAACGCTCTCGCTCGTCTTGTCAGGGAAGTGAGCGGCCACCGCCTTGTCGGCTCGGCCCGACTCCCCGCTGCCGTTGTCGCTCTGCTCGAGCGTCTTGGTGCCGACCGACCCGCCGATCACGACCGCGAGGATCACGAACGCGAGCCAGCCGAAGATGGCCTTCTTACGATGTTGTGCGCTCCACCTTCCGGCGCGCGCTGCGATGTTCCCTTTGCGTTCCATGGCGGCAGCTTCGCCCGCTGCCACCACCGTTCCCATGGAGCCTCCCGGTGTGTGTGCAGTGCGGATAGCCGCACGTCACGCGCCGTACGTTGAGGTCCTATTGCACCCCTAACGTGCGGAGCGTGGTCCCGGGCGGCGGCCGGCTCGGCCGGGGCACGCTAGTCCCAGCGCAGATGCTGCGGCTCGTCGCGCATGCGCAGGATGCGCGCGGGCACGCCTGCCACCACGGCGTTGGCGGGCACGTCCTTGGTCACCACCGCGTTGGTGCCGATCACGGCGTTGTCGCCCACCGTGACGCCGCGTAGGAGGCAGGCGCCGTAGCCGATCCACACGTTGTTGCCCACGCGCACGTCGCGCTTGTAGATCCCCTGGAGCCGGATCGGGCGCTCGACCTCGACCATGCCGTGGTCGAAGTCGATCATCATCACGCGGTCGGCGATCACGCACTCGCGCCCGATCGAGACGTGCTGGAAGGAGGAGATCGTGCACTCCTGGCCCAGGACGGTCTTGGCCCCGATCGAGACGCTGCCCTCGTGACTGCGGATCTTGCAGCCGTGTCCGATCCAGGCCCAGCGGCCGACGTCGAGCGTGGCCCGCGGGCCGACCTCCAACGAGCAGCCGGGGCCGATGAAGGCGACGCCGTCGAGCTGCAGCCGGCGGCCGAGCACGAGCTTGCGCCACCCAAGCCGCACCAGCAGGCGGCCGTATTTCAGGTTCAGCATCCGCTTGCCGCCCATGAAGCGGAGCAGCGTGAGCAGCCCGCCATGACGCGGTGGCGGCGGGCCGCGCAGCTCCAGCGGAAGGTCGGAGGGCGGTGCGGCGAGCGGCTCGGTGGCTGGTTCCACGCGGAGGCGGATGATAGGAGGGCTTTCCGCGCCTTCCGAGGCGCCGGGGCGTCCTGTAGCGCGATTGGGCGACGACGGGCGGGCCCACGCCGGTACGGTGCTCTTCATGCCGACGCCGGCTGACCTCGAGGCCGTCGCGCGCGGCGCGCCTGCGCCGCCGCTGGGAGCGGACGACCACGACCGCATCGGCGCCGCGCGGGCCGTAGTCGAGGCCGCGGTCGCGTCGGAGGACGCGGTCTACGGCGTGACCACGGGCTTCGGCCAGCTCGCGTCGGTCCGGGTGAAGCCCGCGGACGCGACCCGGCTGCAGGTGAACCTGCTGCGCTCGCACGCCGTCGGCGCCGGGCCGCCGCTCGAGGCCGATGTGGTGCGCGGCATGCTCCTGCTGCTCGCCTCCTCGCTGCGGCGCGGGCATTCCGGCGTTCGGGTCGAGCTCGTGGAGCTCGTTCTGGGGATGCTCGACCGCGGTGTGACACCGGTCGTTCCCAGCCGCGGCTCGGTCGGCTCCTCGGGCGACCTGGCGCCCCTCGCGCATCTCGGGCTGGTGCTGATCGGGGAGGGTGAGGCGATCGTCGGCGGCGAGCGGTTGCCCGGAGCGCAGGCTCTCGCGCGGGCCGGCCTCGAGCCGCTCGAGCTGACCGCGAAGGAGGGCCTCGCGCTGATCAACGGGACCCATCTGATGGCCGCCGCCGGCGTGCTGGCGTTGCGCGAGGCCCGGCGCCTGGTGGAAGCCGCAATCGTCGCCGTGGCCCTGTCGCTCGAGGCGTTCAAGGGATCGACGGTCCCGTTCGACGAGCGGCTGCACGCCGTGCGGCCGCAACCCGGCCCCGCCCGGGTGGCCGCCCGGCTACGGGCCCTGCTCGCCGGGAGCCAGGTGGTGGCAAGCCACGCGGACTGCGGACGCGTCCAGGACCCCTACACGCTGCGTTGCGCGCCGCAGGTGATCGGCGCCGTCGACGACGCGCTGCGCTACGTCGAGGGAGCGCTCGAGCGCGAGCTCGAGGCGGTGACCGACAATCCGCTCGTGTTCCCGGACACCTCCCATGTGGGCGAGGTCCTCGCCGGCGGCAACTTCCACGGCCAGCCGCTGTCGCTTCCGCTGGACCACCTTGCGCTCGCAATGTGCGAGCTGGCCGCGTTCAGCGAGCGGCGAACCTACGCGTTGCTGTCCCCGAGCTACGCGGAGCTGCCGCCCTTCCTCTCCCCGCAACCCGGCCTCGGCTCCGGCCTGATGATCGCCCAGTACGCAGCGGCGGCGCTGGTGAACGAGTGTCAGGTGCTGTCCCACCCCGCGGGCGCCGGCTCCATCCCCACCTCGGCCGGCACCGAGGACTTCAACTCAATGGGCGCGTTCGCCGCGCTCAAGGCCCGCACCGTGGTCGGCTGCGCCGCGCGGGTGATCGCGACCGAGCTGGTCTGCGCCTGCCAGGGACTCGAGTTCCACCGCCCGCTGCGCACGACGCCGTCGCTCGAGCGCGCCGTTGAACGCGTGCGGGACGTCGTGGCTCGGGTCGAGGAGGACCGCTCCCTGGCGGACGAGCTCGCCTCGCTGGCGGACGCGCTGCGCACCGGGGCGCTCGGGCTCGCTGCTGACGAGGTGGGAGCGTGAGCGCAGACGGGCTTCGCTGCCGCGGCTGGCAGCAGGAGGCGGCGCTGCGCATGCTCGAGAACAACCTCCACCCGGACGTGGCCGAGCGGCCGGAGGACCTCGTGGTCTACGGCGGCCTGGGCAAGGCGGCGCGCAACCGCGCCTGCTACGAGGCGATCGTCGCCGAGCTGGAGCGCCTCGCCGGTGACGAGACGCTGCTGGTCCAGTCCGGCAAGCCGGTGGCGGTCTTCGAGACCCACGAGCGGGCGCCACGCGTGCTGATCGCCAACTCGAACCTCGTGCCGGACTGGGCCACGTGGGAGCACTTTCGCGAGCTCGACGCCGCCGGCCTGATGATGTACGGCCAGATGACGGCAGGGTCCTGGATCTACATCGGGACCCAAGGCATCCTCCAGGGCACCTACGAGACCTTCGCGGCGCTCGCGCGCCAGCGCTTCGAGGGCACCCTCAGGGGCCGGCTCGTGGCGACCGCCGGGCTCGGCGGGATGGGCGGCGCCCAGCCGCTGGCGGTCACGATGAACGGCGGCGCCGCGCTCTGCGTGGAGGTGGACCTGCGCCGGATCGAGCGCCGGATCGCCGGCGGCTACCTCGACGAGCGCGCGGGCTCCCTGGACGACGCCCTGCAGCGCCTGGGCGACGCCCGGTCGCGGGGCGAATCGCTCTCGATCGGCCTGCTGGGCAACGCCGCCGAGGTCATGCCCGAGCTGGCCCGGCGGGGCGTCGAGGTGGACGTGGTCACCGACCAGACGAGCGCGCACGACCCCCTCAACGGCTACGTGCCCGCCGGCCTGACCGTGGAGCAGGCCGATGTGCTGCGTGGCTCGGACCCGGACGAGTACCTGCGGCGGGTGGGCGAGAGCGTGCTGGCGCATGTGGACGCCCTACGCACGCTGGGGCGCGGCGGCAGCGAGGCCTTCGACTACGGCAACGCGCTGCGCGGTCTGGCGGCCGAGCACGGCGACCAAGAGGCGTTCTCCTATCCCGGCTTCGTGCCCGCGTACATCCGCCCGCTGTTCTGCGAGGGCAAGGGCCCGTTCCGCTGGGTGGCGCTGTCGGGCGACCCGGCTGACATCCATGCCACCGACGCGGCCATCCTGGACCTGTTCGGCGATCAGGAGCACATCGCCCGCTGGATTCGCCTGGCCGCTGACCAGGTGCAGTTCCAGGGCCTGCCGGCGCGCATCTGCTGGCTCGGCTACAGCGAGCGCGACCTCGCCGGGCTGCGCTTCAACGAGATGGTGGCCTCGGGCGAGCTGCGGGGGCCGATCGTGATCGGGCGCGATCACCTCGACGCCGGGTCGGTGGCCTCACCGCAGCGCGAGACCGAGGACATGCGCGACGGCTCGGACGCGGTGGCCGACTGGCCGGTGCTGAACGCGCTCGTGAACACCGCGACCGGGGCCAGCTGGGTGTCGTTTCACCACGGAGGCGGCGTGGGGATGGGGAAGTCCCTGCACGCGGGGCAGGTGTGCGTGGCGGACGGCTCTCCTGCCGCCGGCGAGCGCATCCGCCTCACGCTGCGCGCAGACCCCGGGATGGGGGTGGTGCGCCACGCGGACGCCGGCTATCCGGAGGCGATTGCCACGGCCGACCGGCTCGGCGTGCGGATCCCCATGCAGGACCAGGGCGAGTGACCGAGCTCGGCGACGGGGTGCCCGGCGCCGCGCCGAGCGTGGCCGACCCGCTCGCCGCAAGAGCACGGGACGTCAACGTGCGAGACGCAGCCCAGATCCTGCGACCCCCCGACGACGGGTTGCCCTACCTGCGGCACGACCGGGCGGCGGAGCTTTCACTCGAGCCGGGCGAGCTGGCGGTCCGGGCCGGCCGGGTCGCCGGCTTCGAGCTCGACGACCAGGCCGGCCTTCACGTGGACGCCTCGGGCTGTGCGCTCGTGCCCGGCTTCGTCGACTGCCACACCCACCTGCCGTTCGCGGGCTGGCGGGCGGAGGAGTACGAGCGCAAGGTCACGGGTGTCCCCTACGCGGAGATCGCGCAGGCCGGCGGGGGGATCGGCGCTTCGGCGCGCGCCTTCGCCGAGGCGGACGACGAGTCGGTCGCCCGTCAGGCGCGCGGCTTGGCGGCCGAGATGCTGATGCACGGCACCACCGCCTTCGAGACCAAATGCGGCTACGGGCTGAGCGTGGAGGCCGAGTTGCGCGCCCTGAGCCTCGCGGGCCGCCTCGGAGAGCAGGTGGCGCAGGAAACGACCTCAACGGCGCTGCTCGCGCACAGCGTTCCCCCCGGCTTCGACGCCGACGGCTGGATGGACGTGGTCGAGGAGATGCTGCCGCGCGTGGTCGCCGAGACCGGGGCTGAGGCGCTCGACATCTTCGTCGAGTCGGTGGCCTTCACGAATGACCACCTCGCCCGCATGGGCGACCTCGCCGGCAGCTTCGGCCTGATCCTGCGCTGTCACGTCGAGCAGTTCGCGACGCACCGCTCCGTGCCGGTCGCCCTCGAGCACCGCGCCCGCTCGGTGGACCACCTGTCGTGCCTGCACCCCGCCGATGTCGGCCCGCTGGCCGCGGCCGAGTGCGCCGGCGTGCTGTTGCCCGGGGCGGAGCTTCTGGGCGCCGAGCACCAGGCGCCTGGGCGCGCGCTCGCGGACGCGGGCGCGATCTGCGTGCTCGCCACCGACCTCAACCCGGGCACCTCGCCAGTGGCGTCCCTCCCCCTGATAGTGGGCCTCGGCGTGCGCCGCTACGGATGGAGCGTCCGCGAAGCCCTGTTGGCGGTCACCCTGAATGCGGCCTGGGTGCTCGGTCGCTCCGGCGACCTGGGATCGCTCGAGCCCGGCAAGCGGGCGGACTTCCTGCTCCTGGACGGCCCGGTGGAGCAGGTGCCCTACCGTCTTGGCCACAATCCGGTGGCCGCCTGCTTTGTCGACGGCCTGCCGGTCGTGGTGCGGCACGACGCCGCCTGGCGGCTGTCGGCGGGACCGTGAGCGTCGCGGCCGCAGACCTCGCACGGCTCCTCGCCGGCCTGGAGCCGATCGGGCGCTCGGAGCGCGGGACCACTCGCCTGGCCTGGACGCCCGAGCACGAGGCGGCCGCCGTCTGGTTCGACGAGACGGCGGCCGGGATCGGACTGACTCCCCGGCGCGACCCCGCCGGCAACCTGTGGGCCTGCCCCGACACGCCGGGGCCGTGGTGGGCCGTGGGCTCGCACCTCGACAGTGTGCGCGAGGGGGGCCGCTACGACGGCCCCCTGGGCGTGGCCGCCGGCTTCGCGATCGCGGCGGACGGCGCTGTGCCGGTCGCGGTGATCTCCTTCGCCGACGAGGAGGGCGCGCGCTTTGCCACCCCCACCTTCGGCAGCCGAGCGCTGGTCGGCAGCCTCGCCACCGAAGAGGTGCTGGCCCGGACCGACGAGGGCGGCCTCACACTGTCGGCGGCGATGACGGCCGCCGGGGCCGACCCTGGCGCGCTGGGCAGAGCGACCGATTGGCTCGGCCGGCTGCGCGGGCTGCTCGAGCTGCACATCGACCAGAGCCTTGACGTCGCCGAGCACACGGTCGCCGCCGCGGTGGTGCGGGGCCTCGCCGCCCGCATGCGGGTGCAGGTCGAGCTTCGCGGTGTCGCCGACCACGCCGGGACCACGCGCCGGGCGCTTCGCAGCGACGCGCTCCTTGCCGCTGCGCGGCTGATCGTGCTCGCCGACGAGCTCGCCGGGCCCGAGATGGTGACCACCGCCGGCCGGATCCTGGTGGAGCCCAACGCGCCGACCACTGTGCCCGCGCTTGTGCGCCTCTGGCTCGACGCCCGCGCTTCGGGCCCCGACGAGCTCGACCGCTGGTGGGAGGCCCTGCTGGCGGAGGCGCGCGAGCTGGAGGACAGCGCCCGGGTGGATGTCGAGGCCGCGGTGTCCTCGTTCAACCGCGGCACGACGTTCGATCCCGGTGTGCGACGCGCCCTCACCGAGGCCGCGGCGCGCGCGGGCATGCGGGCACCTGAGCTGACGTGCTTCGCCGGGCATGACGCGGGCGTCGTGGCCGAGCGCCGCCCGGCGGGCATGGTCCTGGTCCGCAACCGGACCGGCGTGAGCCACACGCCCGACGAGGAGGTGGACCTCGAGGACGCCGCGGCGGCGGCGAACGTCCTGGCGGCGGCGGTGGAGGCGCTCGCGTGACCGGCGAGCGGTACAGCGCCTCCGTGCCGGCGATGGTGAACGCCCACTCGCACGCGTTCCAGCGCGACCTTCGCGGGCGTGCGGAGCGGCCGGCGCCGGGCGCGGTCAGCCACGACGACTTCTGGACCTGGCGTGACGCGATGTACCGCTTGGCCGGGTCCCTCGACCCGGCGGCGATGAGCGAGGTCGCGGGCCGAGCGTACGAGGAGATGGCGACTGCGGGCTACGGTGCGGTCGGGGAGTTCCACTACGTGCACCACCGCCCGGACGGGCGCCCGTACGACGAAGCCAACGAGCTCGCGTTCGCAGTGGCCCAAGCGGGCGTGGGCGCGGGCCTGGTGGTGGTCATGCTGCCCGCCGCCTACCACCGCGGCGGCTGGGACGGCGGCCACCTCCCGCCCAGTGAGGACCAGCGGCGATTCTGCGATCCGACGGTCGAGGACTTCCTCGCGCGGGTGGACGCGCTCCGCGCCTGGGCCGCCGGGCGTCCAGGGGCGCACGTGGGCGTGGCCGCCCACAGCGTCCGCGCGGTTCCCGCCGAGTGGCTCGCCGCGATCGCCGGGTACGCGGACCGCAAGGGGCTCGTCCGCCACGTCCACGCCGCCGAGCAGCCCCGCGAGATCGAGGAGTGCGTGCGCGAGCACGGCTGCAGCCCGATCGAGCTGCTTGAGGCCACGGGCTTTCTCGGCGAGCGCACGAGTGTCGTCCACGGGATCCACGTTTCGGAGCGCGATGTCGAACTGCTGGCGCGCAGCGGGACGATCGTGGTGTCGTGCCCCACCACCGAGGGCAACCTCGGTGACGGCCGGCCGCCGGCCCTGGCCTATCGTGCGGCGGGCGTCCGGTTGGCGCTGGGAAGCGACTCCCAGGTCCGGATCGATCCCTTCGAGGAGGTGCGTGAGCTGGAGAGCGGGGCACGCCGGGAGGGCCTTACCCGGCGAGCGCTGCTGCCGGCAGACGGAGACCTGTGGGGTGAGCTCGCGCGCAACGGGAGGGCAAGCCTCGGGCTCGAAGACGCGGACGTGGGCGAGATCGAGGTGAACCTCGACCACGCGGACCTCCGCGGCGTGCCCGAGACCGAGCTCATGCCGGCCCTGGCCACGTGCGCCTCGGCCGGGGTCGTGCTCCGGTAAATCAGTCATCACAGCGGGTGCGGGTATCCGTATTGGCGGAAAGGCCGAACGGGTACACAATCCCCATTGAAATGGGCAGGAGCGTCCTCATAGTCGATGATCACCCGAGCTTTCGGACGAGCGCACGCCTGCTGCTCGAGTGCGAGGGCTACCGGGTGGTCGGCGAGGCGGAGGACGGCCTCTCGGCGGTTCAGGCCGTGGAGCGCCTGGCTCCCGACCTCGTGCTGCTGGACGTCCAGCTTCCGGACATCGACGGCTTCGAGGTGGCGGCACGGCTGATCGCGGGGAACGGCGCCTCGCCGGCGATCGTGCTCACCTCGAGCCGCGACGTCGAGGACCTCGGTCCACTCGCCGCCGACGACGCTGTGCGCGGCTTCATCCCTAAATCCGAGCTGTCGGGCGCGGCCCTGGAGGCGCTCCTCTGACGGGTCTGCGCCGCGCGCTGTGGGGCCTGGCCGTAGCCGGTTTCGTGTCGGGCGGCCTGACGGCCGCGGTGATCGGCTCCAGCGACTACGTCGAGTACCCCGAGTTACTGGCGGTCATGGCGCTGCTCGTGGGCTGGGGCTTCATCGGGGTGGGCCTCGTGGCCTGGGGCTACCGCCCCGAGAACCGTCTCGGCACGCTCATGACCGCCACCGGCTTCGCCTTCTTCGTCTCGATGGCCGGCGTCTCAGACCTTCCGGTGGTCTTCCTGATCGGCACCGTCTTCGGCTCGCTGTTCATGGCCACCGCGGTCCACCTGCTGCTCGCCGCCCCCAGCGGGAAGCTGCAGAGCGCGGGCGACCGTCGCCTGGTCACGATCGCCTATCTGCTGGTCACGGTCCTGCTGCTGCCGGTCTTTTTCTTCTCGGACCCGAGGGAGGACTTCAACTGCCCGGAGTGCCCCGAGAACCTCATCCTGCTCAGCGACAACGACACCGCACAGGCCCTGCTCAGCCTGGCGGTCAACGTGGTGGCCATCGGGCTGGTGATCGCCGTGCTCGTGAGCCTCGTGAAGCGCTGGCGGCGGGCAGCGCCGCCCGAGCGCAGGCTGTTCGCGCCGTTCTACGCCGCCGGGGTGGTGCTGATGGCCACCCTGGTGGCGGTCGTCGCCCTCAGCACCGCCATCGGCGACAAGGTTCACGGCGGCGTACTGGACATCGCCGCGATCGTATGCATGATCCCCCTGGCTGCGGTGCCCTACCTCTTCCTGTACTCGCTCGTGCGGGCACGGATGTTCCAGGGAGGTGCGGTGAGGGAGCTCGTGGGACGGGTGAGCCAGGCCCCGCGTCCGGGCGAGCTCCGCGACGCGCTGGCCGAGGCGCTCGAGGACCCGAGCGTCGACCTGGTCTACCACCTGCCGGACGACCGCCGCTGGGTGGACGCCGAGGGCCGCACGATCCAGCTGCCCGCCGAGGGCTCGGGCCGCGCCGCCACCCGGGTGGAGCGCGACGGCGAGTGCATCGCGGCCATCGTCCACGACGCAACCCTGGCCGAGGACGGCGCGCACGTGGACGCGGTCGGGGCCGCCGCCCTCCTGAGCATCCAGAACGAGCGCCTCGACGCCGAGCTGCGGGCGAAGGTCGAGGAGCTGCGCGAGTCCCGGCGGCGGATGCTGCGCATCGGACTGGAGGAGCGCCGCCGCCTCGAGCGCGACCTCCACGACGGCGCCCAGCAGCGGCTGGTGTCGATGTCCCTCAACCTCAGGTTGGCCCGCACGCGCCTGCGGGAGGACCCCGACGCCGCCGACAACCTGCTCGCCGGGGCGGGCGAGGAGCTGGATGCCGCGCTGGAGGAGCTGCGCGAGCTCGCCCGGGGGATCCACCCGGCCCTGCTCAGCGACCGGGGGCTCGACACCGCGCTGGAGACCCTCGTTCACCGCGCGCCCGTGCCCGTGACGCTGCGCTCCGACGCGGGTGAGCGGCTCCCCGAGGCGGTGGAACTGGCAGCCTACTTCGTGGTGTCCGAGGCGCTGACCAATGTCGTGAAGTACGCGCACGCCAGCCAGGCGACCGTAGAGCTCGTGCGCGCCAACGGCCGGCTGCTCGTGGAGGTGGCCGACGACGGGGTGGGCGGAGCCGACCCCGCCCGCGGCACCGGCCTGCGCGGGCTGGCGGACCGCCTGGCCGTGCTCGAGGGCAGGCTGGAGGTCGACTCGGCGCCGGGACGAGGGACCACGGTCCGAGCGAGGATCCCGTGCGAGTAGTCGTCGCCGATGACTCGGTTCTCCTGCGCGAGGGCGTGGTCCGCCTGCTCGAGGAGTGGGGCTTCGAGGTGGTCGCTCAGGCCGGCGACGCCGAGGACCTGCTGCGCAAGGTGAACGCGCACAAGCCGGATGTCGCGGTGGTGGACATCCGCATGCCGCCCACGAACACCGACGACGGCCTGCGCGCGGCGCTCGAGATCCGCGCCGCGCATCGGGACACGGGCGTGCTGGTGCTCTCGCAGTACGTCGAGGAGGGCTACGCGCTCGAGCTGGTCGGCGATGCCGCCGGGGGCGTGGGCTACCTGCTCAAGGACCGCGTCGCCGACGTGGAGCGCTTCGTGGACTCGGTCAAGCGGGTGGCCGAGGGCGGCTCGGCTCTCGATCCCGAGGTCGTGGCCCAGCTGGTGGGACGGGCCCGCCGCGACGATCCGCTGGAGGAGCTGACGCCGCGCGAGCGCGAGGTGCTCGGCCTGATGGCCGAGGGCCGCTCCAACCACGCCATCGCCGAGCAGCTCGTGGTGACCGAGCGCGCGGTTGAGAAGCACGTGACCAACATCTTCGGCAAGCTCGACCTGACGCCGGCCCCGGAGGACCACCGGCGCGTACTGGCCGTGCTGACGTTCCTCAGGGCCTGATCAGCGCGAGGAGGTACTCGCCCCTGAAGCGCAGCGTGCCGTCGTCCTCGAGGTTCTCCTCGTTCAGGTACGCGATGTAGCGCTCGCGCAGCTCGGGTGCCCGCTCGCCCAACTGAGCGGAGCCGGCGATCATCGGGCCGAAGCTCTCGAGCATGAAGTCGGCGTAGCCTTCCACGGAGCTTTCGCGCCATTCGACCTCGCCCCGCTCGAACTCAGCCTCGCCGAGCAACTCGCGCACATGCTCCTCGGTCCCCCACAAGAGGGGCGACTGGCCTCCCGGCGGAGGCGGCATCAGGTCGGCCATGAAGCCGAACATGCGGCCGATGGCTCCATCCGGGGTCCAGGAGCAGGTGCCGATGGCGCCGTCCCGGCGGCAGACCCGCAGCATCTCGGCTGCCGTGCGCCGGTGGTCGGGAGCGAACATATGGCCGAACACCGAGAGCACGCGATCGAAGCTGTCGTCGCCGAACGGCATCGATTCGACGTCGCCCTCGACCCACTCGACCTCGACCATGGCGTCCGCGACGCGCTCCCGGGCGATCGCGAGCAGGTCGGGGGCGAGGTCGAGCCCGGTTACGCGCGCCCCGGCCTTGGCGGCGGGCAGGGTGGCGTTGCCGGTGCCGCACGCGGCGTCGAGCACCTCGCTCCCGGGCTCGACCCCGGTCCGCTCGACCAGCCGCTCGCCCACCGAGAGGATCTTCTCGGCGACCGCCGCGTAGTTGCCCGACCCCCACATCGCCCGATGGCCCTGCTTCACCTCGTCCAGAGCGTCACCTCCTGGATCTCACCGGCCGGCTCGAAGCCCAGCACCTGCCCGTAGAAGGACAGCTCGGCCTCCAAGGCGCGCACGATCGTCTCGGAGCGGCGAAAGCCGTGCTCCTCGCCCGCGAAGGCCAGGTAGGCGTGCGGTATCTCGCTCCGCTTGAGTGCCTCGACCATCTGCTCGGCCTGGGAGGGAGGCACCACCGCGTCCTCGAGCCCTTGGAGCAGGAGCACGGGCACGCGGATCCGGTCGGCGAAGTGGATCGGCGAGCGCTCGCGCCACGTCTCCGCCTCCTCGGGATAGGGCGCGATCAGCCCGTCCATGTAGCGCGACTCGAACTTGTGGGTGTCGCGCCCGAGCGTCTCGACGTCGGCGACCCCGTAGTAGCTCGTTCCGGCGGCGAAGACCTCGGGCCGGAACACCAGCGCGGCCAGGGTGGTGTAGCCGCCGGCACTGCCGCCGTGGATGGCCAGCCGCTCGCCGTCCACCTCATGCTGGTCCGCCAGGTACCGCGCCGCGGCTACGCAGTCCTCGACATCCACGACGCCCCAGCCCCCGCGGAGGAGGTTTCGGTACTCGCGCCCGAAGCCGGTGCTGCCGCCGTGGTTGACGTCAACCACGCCGACGCCGCGGCTGGTCCAGAACAGGATCTCCTCGTCGAGCCCCATCGGGGCGTGGCCGGTCGGGCCGCCGTGGATCTGCACCAGGAGCGGCGGCCTCTCATCGGGCAGCCCCTCCTGGTCCGGGTGGGCGGGCGGGTAGTAGAACGCGTGCGCGGTGCGGCCGGCGGCGCTCTCGAACTCGATCGGGCGTGGCACCGAGACCAGCCCTGGGGCCGGCGGCTCGTCGCTTGCGCGGCGCAGCACACGCGCGCCTTCTCCCGCGCTCCAGGTGACGAGCTCCGGCGCGCGGTCCGGCGCCCCCGCGATGAAGACGAGCCGGTGGCCGCGCGAGCGCAGGAAGGGAAAGCCGAAGGTGGTGTAGGGCAGGTCCAGCTCCTCCAGCCCCCACTCGCGCAGCAGGCACAGGCGCTCCACGGCCCGCTCGGTCCGCACGCAGGCCAGGGTCCCGTCCTCCAGGAAGGCGTACGTGGACCCGCCGAAGAGCCAGAGTGGGTGGCCGAGGTCGGCCCGCTCCCGGGTCAGCTGCTGGCCCTCGCGGTAGAGGTTCCACCAGCCGTCGCGATCGGAAACCCAGTGCAGCTCGCCCGCGGGGCTCCACTCCGGCTGCCAGATCGACTCGGCCCGCCCCCCGGCCACGCGACGGCCTTCCAGCTGGAGCTCGCAGCCGTCCCAGGGCATGTTCGGGTGGTCCCAGGCGAGCCAGCAGAGCGCCTCGCCGTCCGGGCGCACACGCGGGGAGGCGTAGAAGTCGTGGCCAGAGGCGACCACCTCCGGCTCGCCCCCGCGGCCGGGCACGCGAACCACCTCGTTCACCGGCTCGCCGTCGCCGCCGTGGGTCTCGCGTACGCACACGATGTCGCCTCCCGGGGTGGCCCGGGCGTCGGCGTAGCGGAACGGCCCTTCGGGGGTGAGCGAGGCGGGCTCGCCCCCCGGGTCCAGCCGGTAGAGGCGCTGGTCGTCGAAGCTGGAGAAGAACGCCGTCTCTCCGTGGAGCAGCCACGCGCCGCCGCCGTACTCGTGCACCGTGGTGCGGACGTCGAACGACACCGGGGTCACGTCCTCACCGTCACGGACGAGCGTGGTGCGGCCTCCGGCCAGCGGGCGCCGCTCGAGCCACCAGGCGGCGCCATCCTCGCCCAGCGCCGGCTCCGAGAGCCGCACCCCGGCCTGGGCGACCTGGGCGGCCCCGATGGGAGAGGGCCAGGAGCCGTAGGGCGAGCGTGGCACGGCGGGGATCTTCGCCAATGTCGCGCGTCGGGGGCTACCCGTACCGATTCCCGCGGGCGCGCCTGACACCCTGCAGGCCATGGATGCCATCGTCACCGCCACCGATGTCAGCCGCCGCTTCGGGCAGGGCGACACCGCCGTCGACGCCCTGGCCGGCGTGACCACCGAGTTCGAGCGCGGGCGCTTCTCCGCCATCATGGGCCCCTCGGGCTCGGGCAAGTCCACGCTGATGCACATCCTGGCCGGGCTGGACCGCCCGACCGGCGGGACGGTGGAGCTCGACGGAACCGAGATCACTGGGCTCGACGACGGCGACCTGACCAAGCTGCGCCGCGACAAGCTCGGCTTCATCTTCCAGTTCTTCAACCTCATCCCCGTCCTCACGGCGGAGGAGAACGTGGTGCTGCCCCTCTCGATCGCCGGGCGCAAGCCGGACGAGGAGTGGAAGCGCCGGCTGATCGACACGGTCGGCCTTGCCGACCGCCTCACCCACCGGCCGGCCGAGCTCTCGGGCGGCCAGCAGCAGCGTGTGGCCGTGGCGCGGGCGCTGATCAGCAAGCCCGCCGTGGTGTTCGCCGACGAGCCGACCGGCAACCTCGACTCGAAGGCGAGCCAGGAGGTGCTGCGCTTGCTGCGCCAGTCGGTTGACGACCTCGGCCAGACGGTGATCATGGTCACCCACGATCCCGAGGCCGCCGCGTACGCCGACCGGCTGGTGGTGCTGCGCGACGGGCGGGTGGTGCACGACGCGGCGGCCGGCAGCGCCGACGACGTGATCGAGCTGATGAAGGACGTGGCGTGACCAAGGTCGCGCTGCGGGGCCTCCGGCAGCGCAAGCTGCGGGCGTTCGTGACGATGCTCGCGGTGCTGCTGGGCGTCGCGTTCATCGCCGGCAGCTACGTGCTGACCGACACGATCAACCGCTCCTTCGACGACATCTTCGACGTGGCCTACGAGGGAACTGACGTGGCCGTCTCCTCGAGCACCACCGGCCAGACCGACGGCGGTGACGTGCCGCCCTTTTCGGAGCGCTATCTCGACGAGGTGCGCCGGGTGGACGGGGTGGAGAAGGCAGCCGGGGGCATCTTCTCGCTCGTGCGGTTCGTGGACGCCAAAGGCGAGCCGCTCAGCTCCTCTTTCGCGCCCGAGTTCGTCTCCTCGACCGCGCCCAAGCCGTTCGAGACCCTCACCTACATCGAGGGCCGCCCCCCAGAGACGGCCTCGGAGGCGTCGATCGACCAGTCCACGGCCGACCGCGAGGACTTCCGTCCCGGCGGCACGCTGCGCATCGCCGGCCCGGCCGGCGTGAAGGGGTACGAGCTCACCGGCATCCAGCGGCTGGGGAACACCTCATCCGGAGGCTCCGGCACCGCCCAGCTCACGCTCCCCGAGGCTCAGCGGCTGACCGAGAAGCGCGGCGAGCTCGACGGCATATCGATCCAGGCGGAGCCGGGCGTCAGCCCCGATGAGCTCAGGCGCCGGGTCGACGAGGTGCTGCCCCCGCGCCTGACGGTCGAGACCGGCACCCAGGCGGCCGCCCGCCAGTCGCAGGACATCAAGGACGATCTCAGCTTCTTCCGGGTGGTCCTGCTGGTCTTCGGGGGAGTCGCGCTGCTGGTCGGCAGCTTCCTCATCTTCAACACCTTCTCGATCACCGTCGCCCAGAGGATCCGCGAGCTCGGCCTGCTGCGCACGCTCGGCGCCACTCGGGGACAGGTGCTGCGCGGGATGATCCTCGAGGCCCTCATCATCGGCCTCGTGGGCTCGCTGCTGGGCGTCCTCGCCGGCATCGGCTTCGCCGGTGCCCTGAACGCGATCTTCAAGAGCTTCGGCATCGACCTGCCGAACACCGGCACGGTGATCGCCGCCCGCACGGTCATCCTGGCGCTCGCGGTGGGAATGCTGGTCACGCTGCTCTCGGCGCTGACCCCCGCCCTGCGGGCCACCCGCGTGTCGCCGATGGCCGCTCTGCTCGAGGCCGAGCTGCCGGAGAGCCGCACGCGCGGCCGGATCTTCACTGCCTTCGCCGCCCTTCTGACGCTCGCGGGCGTCGCGATGACCGCCGCCGGCGTGTTCGGGGTCGTCTCGGACGCGAACGCGGCCGCGGCCCTCGCGGGCGGCGGCGCGGTGGCCGCGCTCCTGGGCGTCTCGATGTTGAGCCCGCGCCTGGTCCGCCCCCTGGCCTCCGTTGCCGGCTGGCCGCTCGAGCGGCTGCGTGGGATCACGGGCCGCCTCGCGCGCGAGAACGCGGTGCGCAAGCCGGGCCGCACGGCGGTCACCGCGGGCGCGCTGATGATCGGCCTGGCGGTGGTCGTGTTCGTGACCGTGTTCGCGGCTGGCATCAGCGCGTCGGTGAGCAACGCGATCGACCGCAACTTCCAGGGAGACCTCGTCCTGCAGAACAGCGACGGCTTCTCGCCCATCAGCGCGGGCGCCGGCCGGGAGGCCGAGCGCGTGGATGGCGTGCGCACCGTTTCCTCGCTCAGCTTCGCGGGCGGCGAGCGCCAGGGCAAGGACGTGCGCCTCTCCGGGGTCGACCCGGCCAACGTGTCCGACGTGCTCTCCCTGGACTGGGAGGAGGGCTCGCCCGCCACGCTCTCCGGGCTGACCGCGCGCGGGGCGGTGGCCGACGACGCCTGGGCGAAGTCCAACGACCTGGAGGTCGGCGATCAGGTGACGGTTCGGACCCCGCTGGAGCGCCCGGCAACGTTCACCATCGAGGGCACCGTCAAGGACAACGCCGACCTGCTCGGCAACCTCGTGGTCCCCGAGGAGACGCTGCGACGCGAGTTCGGCGTCACCCAGCCGAGCATCACGTTCGTGCGGCTGGAGCCGGGGGTGAGCGCCGCTCCGGTGCAGCAGGAGATCAAGCGCACCGTCGACCGCCGCTTTCCCACCGTCGACACGCTCAACCAGCAGGAGCTGAAGGACAACCAGGAGGAGCAGATCAACCAGCTGGTGGGCTTCTTCTACGTCCTGCTGGCGCTCGCCGTGGTGATCTCGCTGCTCGGCATCGTCACCACGCTGGCCCTGTCCATCCACGAGCGCACGCGGGAGCTGGGCATGCTCCGTGCGGTCGGGATGTCGCGGCGCCAGGTGCGTCGGCTCGTGCGCTACGAGTCGGTGATCACGGCGCTGATCGGCGCGATCCTGGGCACCGTGCTGGGCGTGATCTTCGCGGCGCTGGTGTCGAGGCCGCTGGCCGACGAGGGCTTCGAGCTGGCCTACCCGGTCGGCACGCTGCTGATCCTGCTGGTGCTGGCCGCGCTGGCCGGTGTGCTGGCGGCTATCTGGCCCGCGCGCCGGGCGGCGAAGCTGGACGTGCTGAGGGCCCTGGCGTACGAGTAGCTTGTCGGCGGTGAACGCTGTCGAGGTCGTCCGCCGCGCCTTCGCCGACTACGTGGCGGCGGGCCCCCTGGCTGCCGATCGCCGCTGGTGGCACGAGGATCTCGTGCTCGATGAGGGGGACGTGTTCCCGGACAGCGTGGTGCTCCACGGCCGCGGGGCCGTGGCGAAGCGGCTCGAGGAGCGGCATGCCATCGCCGGCGGCCGCACGCTGCGGCTCGTGGACCTGGAGGATCTGGGCGACGGCCGGGTCCTGATCCACCTCGTGCTGGATGCCGTCGGCCGCGCGAGCGGCGTCGCCTTTCCGTTCGACTGGTGGCTGCTGGTGACCGTGCGCGACGGGCGCATCGCGCGCCTGCGCGACTTCTCCGACCGCGAGAGCGCAGGCGCCGCTGTCGCACGGGCCTGAGATGGGGGCCGGCCTTCCCGTGAGCGGGGTGTCCGAGCTGGTGCTCGAGGTGATCGATCTCGAGGCCGCCGAGCGCTTCTACGCGGAGGTGCTCGGACTGCCGGTGGTCGAGCGCTGGCCCGACCGGGAGGCGGTGTGGGTGATGGCGGGCGAGCGCACGCGGATCGGGCTCTGGCGGCCCCAGGTCGGGCTCGCGGGCGGGCGCGGAGGAGTGCACGTGCACTTCGCCCTGCACATCGCCGAGGCGGATTTCGACGCCGCGGTGTCCGGGCTGCGCCGGCGCGGCGAGGAGGTGGAGGTGATCGCCTTCTCGGACACCCACGGCCGCGCCGCGTACGTCAACGATCCGGACGGGAACGTGGTCGAGCTCTGGACCTGGGACGTGGCGCAGCACCTGCGGGACCGCGGCGGCGAACCGTAGGATTCGCCGCCGTCCATGCCCGCTCCCGGACGCACCGCCGCGGACCTTGCCGAACGCCTGCTCGCGGGCGACAAGCGCGCGCTGGCGCGGGCCATCTCGCTGGTCGAGAACGACGACCCCGAGGGCTGGGCGCTCGTGCGCGAGGTCTATCCGCGGACGGGCCGGGCCGTGGTGGTGGGCTTCACCGGCCCGCCGGGCGTGGGCAAGTCGACTCTCATCGGGCGCCTGATCGAGCACGGCCGGGCCCGCGAGCGGGAGATCGCGGTGCTGTCGGTCGACCCCAGCTCTCCGTTCACCCACGGCGCTCTGCTCGGGGATCGCATCCGCCTGGCCGATCACTTCCTCGACAGGGGCGTCTACATCCGCTCGATGGCCACTCGCGGCTCCCTCGGGGGCCTGTCGGAGGCCACGCTCCAGGCCGCCCTGCTGATGGACGCCAGCGGGAAGGACGACGTGTTCCTCGAGACCGTCGGCGTGGGCCAGGCCGAGGTCGACATCATCGACCACGCCGACACTGTGGTGCTGGTCCTGATGCCGGGCTCGGGGGACTCCATCCAGGCGCTCAAGGCGGGCGTCATGGAGATCCCCGACGTGATCGTGGTCAACAAGTCGGACCACCCGCTAACCGACACGATGGTGCGCGAGATCCGCGGCGTTCTGTCCCTCGGTCCCCAGGAGGGCTGGCGGGTGCCCATCGTGAAGACCGAAGCCGCGCGCGGCGAGGGCACCGAGGCGCTGGCCGAGAAGATCGCCGAGCACCGTGCCTTCATCGAGGAGCAGGGCACCCTGGGCGAGCGCCGGCGCCGCAACCTGATGAACGAGGTGGTGGCGCTCGCGGCGGCGCGGCTGCGGCGTGGGCTCGAGGCCCACGTGCGCGACGACGAGTCCGTGCGCGAGCTGCTGGACGAGGTGGTGGCCCGCAGGCTCGATCCCGCCTCGGCGGCGGCCAAGCTGTTGGAGCTCGAGCGCTAGGGTCCAGTCGTCATGGCGACCGCCCGGCGCAAGTACCGGTTGAAGGACGGAGAGCCCGTGAACAAGGGCGTCGCCCGCATGGCGCGGGGACGCATCGACGACGCCGTCGACGAGCTCGACGGCGCGACCGACAGCACGCAGGAAGAGGCCGTCCACGAGGCGCGGAAGAACGTGAAGAAGCTGCGCGCGCTCCTGCGCCTGACCCGTGACGAACTCGGCCCCGAGGTCTACCAGCTCGAGAACCAGACCTTCCGGGAGGCCGGCCAGCAGCTGTCAGGCGTCCGCGACGCCGACGTGATGCTGGCCACCCTGGCCGACCTCCAGGAGCGCTACCCGGACGAGCTGGGCTCGGGTCAGACCGGGCCCGCCGCCGAGCTGCGCCAGGCGCTGGAGGCCCACCGGATCAGGACCTCGGGAGGGGCGCGGACACAGGTGTCAGAGGAGGCCGTCCGCCTCCTCAAACGTGGGCGGCGCCGTATCGGCACCTGGCCCCTCGAGCACGAGGGGTTCGACGCGGTCGAGGACGGGCTGCGGCGGAGCTACCGGCGCGGCCGGCGCGACTACCGCGCAGCCCGCAAGGAGCCCAGCGCCGAGAACCTGCACGAGTGGCGCAAGCGCGTGAAGGACCTCTGGTACCACCTGGACATCCTGCGCGACACGTGGAAGCCGGTTATGAAGGCCCTGGCCGACGAGGCCCACGAGCTGTCCGACCGGCTCGGCGACGACCACGACCTCGCGGTGCTCCTCGCCTGGGCCGAGGAGCACGACGCCTCCAGCGCCGAGTCCCTCACGGCGCCCGTCGAACGGCGCCGGGCCGAGCTCCAGGCTGACGCCTTCACGATCGGCGCGCGGCTCTACGCCGACAAGACGGGGCGGTTCGTGCGCCGGCTCGAGAGCTGGTGGGACGCCTCGGCTGGCGCCGGCCAGGTCCAGGCCGTCCGCGGCTAGCCGCGACGCCCTTCGCCGGCACGAGCGGCGCCGCATTGCGCCGGCCCGCCGGGGAACCGTGCCCAGGCTCTAGTTCGACAAAAGTCGAACTATTGATATAGTTCGACAAACGTCGAAATAGTCGCTCGCCGGGCGATGAGTTGAAGAACCCCAGGCGGTCTTAAGACAAATGCCCACGCCCCGTTCCGTTCAGCGGACCTACCTCGGGCTCATGCTCGGGAACACGCTGGCCGCCTCGCTCATCTGGGGGGTCAACACGATCTTCCTGCTCGACGCCGGGCTGTCCAATCTGGAGGCGTTCGCGGCCAATGCGTTCTACACGGCCGGAATGGTCCTGTTCGAGGTGCCGACGGGGATCGTCGCGGATACCGTCGGTCGCCGGATGTCGTACCTGCTCGGCACGCTGACGCTGGCCGCGTCGACGCTGCTCTACGTCCTGCTGTGGGAGATGGGCGCGCCGTTCTGGCAGTGGGCCGTCGTCTCGATGCTGCTCGGCCTCGGGTTCACCTTCTTCTCGGGCGCGGTCGAGGCCTGGCTGGTCGACGCGCTCGCCGCGACCGGCTTCACCGGCGACCTGGAGGCGGTGTTCGGGCGCGGTCAGATGGTTACCGGGGCGGCGATGCTCACCGGCTCGCTCGCCGGAGGCTTCATCGCGCAGCACGCGAGCCTGGGCCTTCCGTTCGTGCTGCGTGGCGCCATCCTGATCGTGATGTTCGCGGTCGCGTTCCGGCTCATGCGCGACATCGGGTTCAGTCCCGACAAGGGCGGCCGGCCCCTCGCCGAGATGCGGCGGGTCGCTGCCGCTTCGGTCGATTTCGGCTGGCGCGTGCCCGCGGTGAAGTGGCTGATGCTCGAGTCGCTGTTCACCGGCGGCGTCGGTTTCTACGCCTTCTACGCGCTGCAGCCGTATCTCCTGGAGCTCTACGGCGACCCGCAGGCCTACCAGGTCGCCGGCCTGGTAGCGGCGATCGTGGCCGGCGCCCAGATCCTCGGCGGGATCGCGGCGACCCGGATCCGCCGGCTCTTTGACCGGCGGACTTCCGCCCTGATCGGCGTGGCCGGGCTCAACGTCATCACGCTCGTCCTCATCGGGATGATCGAGAACTTCTGGGCGGTGATCGGGCTGACGACCTTCTGGGGTCTCTTGTTCGCAGCCTCGATGCCGATTCGCCAGAGCTACCTAAACGGCCTGATCCCGTCGCGGCAGCGAGCGACGATCCTGTCGTTCGACTCGCTGATGAGCTCGACCGGCGGGGTGTGGACCCAGCCCGTGCTCGGACGCTCAGCCGATGTCTCGGGCTACGGCTCGTCGTATGTGATCGGGGCCGGAATCTCGGTCCTGGCGCTGCCGTTCCTCGCCCTGTCCAGGCGCGAGGACGCGCCCGCCGACCGCGCCGAGGCCGGGATGCAGGCGGCGCCTCAACCCGCCTGAGCCGCCGGTCACTAGGTGGCGTAGCTCTCGCTGCCCATCACGTGCAGC
Organism: uncultured Thermoleophilaceae bacterium; assembly: GCA_963821275.1. GTDB lineage: Bacteria > Actinomycetota > Thermoleophilia > Solirubrobacterales > Thermoleophilaceae > JACVRW01. Next base: position 439,337 of record CAWGDF010000011.1, on the reverse strand, counting down.
GACACGTAGGGCTCGTCGCCCACCACCCAGCTGTCGTGCCCGGCCGGGACGTAGAAGAACTCGCCCGCCGCCATGACGCGCTCGCTGCCGTCGTCCATCTTCACCGCCGCCCGGCCGCTCAGGACCAGGCCCACATGCTCGACCTGGCACGAGCTCTCACCCGCCGCCGGCCCGACGTGCTCGGACCACCTCCAGCCCGGCTCATAGGTCGCGCGCCCGAGCGTCATCGGCCCGACCCGATAGGTCTCGAAGCGGCCCTTCTCGAAGATGCGGGTCTCGGTCGGGCTGTCGAGCGGCAGCAGGGTGAGGTCCATGCGCGGCAGTCTGGCTGGGTGGGGCGCCTTATGTCGTCATCTCACGACCTAAAACGCCTAACCCCCCGGCGGAGCGGGGGGCCGCCGGCGCCGGATAGGCGTCCCCCAGACAACTGGTCTAGACCAGTTGTGGTAGCGTCCGCGCCTCGCTCATTGCGACGAGGAGGAGAGCACCAAATGGCGGGTCGTATCAGGCTCAGGGCGCTCGCGGCGATCGTGGCCGCGCTCGCGCTCGCGAGCGTCAGCGCGTGCGGAAGCGACGATGACGGCGGTGGTGGCGGCGGCGACGGTGGCGGCGAGGGCGTCAAGGTCGCGCTCCTGCTGCCGGAGACCAAGACCACCCGCTACGAGGAGCAGGACCGGCCCAACTTCGAGCGCCGGGTCAAGGAGCTGTGCCAGGACTGCGAGGTGATCTACTCGAACGCCGACCAGGATCCGGCCAAGCAGCAGCAGCAGGCCGAGGCGGCCATCACCCAGGGCGCCAAGGTGATCGTGATCAGCGCCGTGGACGTGAAGTCGGCCGCGGCGATCGTGCAGCGCGCCGAGCAGTCGGACGTGGCCGTGATCGCCTACGGGCGCCTGATCTCGGACGCCAACATCGACTACTACGTCTCGATCGACCCGTTCAAGGTCGGCCAACAGCAGGCCGAGGTCCAGATGGAGGCGGTCAAGAAGGACGGCCCGAAGGTGGTCATGATCAACGGCGCGCCCACGGACTCCAACGCCAAGCCCTACAAGGACGGGGCCATGGACGTGCTGGAGAAGCAGGGCGCCGACGTCGTCAAGAGCTTCGACACCCCCGACTGGAGCCCGGACAAGGCCCAGCAGCAGATGGAGCAATCGATCACCTCGCTCGGCAACGACGGCTTCGACGCGGTCTATGTGGCCAACGACGGCATGGCCGGCGGTGCCATCGCCGCGCTGAAGGGCGCCGGCATCGAGCCCTCGACCCGGTTCGTGACCGGCCAGGACGCCGAGCTGGCCGGCATCCAGCGCATCCTCAGCGGCGAGCAGCTGATGACCGTCTACCAGCCGATCATCCAGATCGCCGAGACGGCGGCCGAGCTTGCGGTGCCCCTGGCGCAGGGCGAGACCCCGCCCGCCGACGCGGCGCCGGAGAAGGTCGACAACGGTGCGAAGCAGGTGCCCTCGGCGCTGCTCGACACGATCGCGATCCAGAAGGACAACATCGACAGCACCGTGGTGAAGGACGGTTTCCTCGACGTCGGAGAGATCTGCACCGGCTCGTACGCCAAGGACTGCAAGAAGGCCGGACTGCAGTGACCCCGGCGGCGCTCGCCGTCGACGCCGGACAGACCGAGATCAGGGCCGCGCTCGACAACGAGCGCGGCCCGCGCACCTCCACCGCGCCCGGAGTGCTGCGCCTGGGCCCGGGAGCAGGTCCCGACGACGTGGCCGAGCGGCTGATGGCCGCGGTCGCGGGTCTTGGCCCTCTGCCCTCGCCCCCGCCGCCGGCGGGGATCGGCCTCTCCGGCTTCGAGGCGGCGAGCGAGGAGGACCTGGAGCGGGTGAGCGCCCTGCTCAGCCGCGAGCTGGGCCTCGAGCGGGTGGCGATCGCAAGCGACGGGCTCACGTCGCTGCTGGGCGCGCTGGGCGACCGGCCCGGGGCGGTGGTGGCCGCGGGCACGGGCGCCGTGTGCGTGGCCCGGCGGGGCGAGAGGATGGTCAAGGTCGACGGGTGGGGCTCCCTGCTGGGAGACGCCGGCAGCGGCTTCGCGATCGGCCGGGCCGGTCTCGACGCCGCGCTCCGCGCCGCCGACGGCCGCGGCGAGGCGACCGCGCTGCTGGCGGCCGCCGAACGCCGCTTCGCCCCGGTCCCGGAGCTGGCCGAGCACGTGTACGGAGCGCCCGTGCCCACGCGCGCGATAGCCGGCTTCGCGGTGGACGTGGGCCACGCGGCCACGGAGGGCGACCCGGCGCGCGGGACGCATCCTGCGCGCGGCGGCGGAGGAGCTGGCGCTCTCGGCCTGTGCCGCGCTCGAGCGGCTCTTCGAGCCGGCGGAGGTGGCGGCGGTCTCGTACGCCGGCAACGTCTTCCTGGCCGGCGCTCCGCTGCTCGAGCCGTTCGAGCGGGCGGTGCGGGAGCGGCGGGCGGATGCCCGGGTCGTCGCCCCGGAGGGCGACTCGCTGGCCGGAGCGGCCCTGCTGGCCGAGCGGGCTCGGGGCCTGGCGCCCGAGCCGGGGCTGCTGTGGAAAGCGTCGTGAACGATCCCCTTGGGGCAATGGAGGGCGGCCTGGTCGTATCGGTCCAGGCCCCCGGCGACAGTCCGCTCGGCCAGACACAGCACATGGCGGCGATCGCCCGTGCCGCCGCGGCCGGCGGCGCCGCGGGCATCCGGGCGGAGGGTTCCGCCGACACGGCGGCGGTCAAGGCCTCCGTCGCGCTGCCCGTGATCGGGCTGCGCAAGCGCCCTGTCGAGGGCAGCGACGTCTACATCACACCGCAGCTCGAGGATGCGCGAGAGGTGGCCGCCGCAGGCGCCGATCTCGTCGCGCTTGACGGGACCTCCCGGCCGCGCCCCGGGGGCGAGGAGGTCGCGACGCTGATCGCCGCGGTCGTGGACGAACTGCAGCGTCCGGTGCTGGCCGACGTGGACTCGCTGGACGCGGCCGTCGCGGCACGCAGCGCCGGCGCCGCTGCGGTGGCCACGACGCTGGCGGGCTACACCGGCGCGGCTCCCGCCCCGTCCGAGCCGGACCTCGAGCTGGTGGCCCGCCTGACCGCCGAGCTGGACTGCCCCGTGCTGGCCGAGGGCCGCTACGGCTCGCCCGAGAACGTACGAGCGGCGTTCGACGCCGGCGCCTTCGCGGTCGTGGTGGGCGCCGCGATCAGCGACCCGCTGGCGCTCACCCGCCGCTTTGCCGCCGCCACCCGGAGGGCCGTTGACCAAGCAGGGTGAGCACGATGGGCTGCCGCGCCGCCTGCCCGGCGGCCCGAAGGGGCAGGCGCTGCGGGAGATCCTGGAGGGGCTCGTGGCCTCGTTGCCGCCGGGCTCGCCGCTTCCGTCCGAGCGGCTGCTGGCCGCGCGCTACGACCTGGCGCGCATGACCGTGCGGACCGAGGTCGACCGGCTGGCCGCCGCCGGCTCGGTGTACCGCCTGCACGGCCGCGGGACCTTCGTGGCCGAGCCGCGGGTCGCGCAGGACGTCCTCTTCAGCTCCTTCACCGAGGACATGCGTGCGCGTGGTCTGGAGCCCGGCTCGGTGGTGATCGCACAGGAGGTCGTGGAGGCCACGAGTTTCCTGGTGGGCGTGCTCGAGATCGCCCCCGGAGCGCCGGTGGTCCACGTCGAAAGGCTGCGCACCGCCGACGGCCGGCCGATGGCGCTGGAGCGGGCCCATCTGCCCGCCGGCCGCTTCCCCGGCGTGGCCGAGGCCGATTTCGCCGCGGCGTCGCTGTTCGACGTGCTCGCCGGCTACGGCGTCTGGCTGCGCGAGGCCCGCCAGCGCGTCCTCGCCGTGACTCTGAGCGGCGAGGAGGCCGAGCTGCTGGGCGTGAAGGCGGGCCAGGCCGGCCTGCTCTTCCGCACCCTGGCCCGCGACGCCCGCGGCACGCCGGCGTACTTCGCCAGCTCGCTGTTCCGGGGCGATCGCTACGAGATCGACCTGACCCAGACCCGTCCCAGGGACGACCGGTGAACCGGCCCGGTGAACGCATGGCCGCCGACATGGCCGCGCAGCCGGCGGTGCTGCGGGCGCTTGCCGCCCGGCGCGGCGACCTGCCGGGCTCGCTACGCGACCTCCGGCCGGCCGGGGTGGTGGTCGTCGCCCGCGGCTCGTCGGACTACGCGGCCGTGTTCGGGCGCTACCTGTTCGAGGCCGCCACGGCGCGGCCCGCGGCGCTGGCCGCCCCGAGCCTGAACACCCTCTATGGGATCGAGCCCAGGCTCGAGGGCTGGCTGGCCGTGGCGGTGAGCCAATCGGGCCGCACGCCGGAGATCGCCACCGTCCTCGAGGCCTACGCCCGCGCCGGCGCCCGCACGCTGGCGCTGACCAACGACGAGGAGAGCCCGTTGGCCGGGATCGCCGACGGCCACCTGGCGCTGGCCGCAGGCGAGGAGCTGGCCGTGCCGGCCACCAAGACCTTCACCGCCCAGCTGGCGGCGATCGCGCTCGTCGCCCAGGCTCTCGGCCCGGTCCCCTGGAGCGACGCCGACTGGGAGCGCGTGCCGGCTGCCGTGGAGCAGGTGCTGGACGATTCCGGGCCCGTCGAGCGCGCCGCGTCGTCGCTGGGGGCCGCGCACGAGCTGGTGGCTGTGGGCCGCGGCTACCTGATGTGCGTCGCGCTCGAGGCCGCTCTCAAGCTGCGGGAGGCCGCCGGCGTGCGCGCCGAGGGCTGGTCGGCCGCCGACTTCCGGCACGGCCCGGTTACCGTCGCGGGCGCCGACCTCCCGCTGCTGGCGGTGAGCGCGGCCGGGCCCGCTGCGGCGGACGTGGAGGAGCTGGCCGTCTCGCTCGAGCAGGCGGGCACGCCGGTGCTGCGTCTGGCCGACCGGCCCGGCGTGCCGCTGCCCTACCCGGCCGGGCTGGCCGAGCCGCTTGCCGCAATCCCCGCGGTGGTGCGCGCCCAGCAGCTGGCCTTGGCGCTTGCGCTGCGGCGGGGCATCGACCCGGACGCGCCGCCCGGCCTGCGCAAGGTCACGCCTACGACCTGACGAAAGCCTCCACGCCGTTCACCAGCGTGCGCGTCACGGCGAGCTGCGAATCCAGCACGGTCAGGTGTGCAGGCGCGCCCGGACGGAGCACACCCAGGTCGTCGCGGCCCAGCAGGCGCGCCGGGGCGGTGGCGGCCGCGTGGACCGCCTGGGCGAGGCCGGCGCCGCTTGCCGCGAGGTTGCGCACCGCCTGGTCCAGCGTCAGCACGCTGCCGGCCAGCGTGCCGTCCGCCAGGCGCACCGCACCGTCGCGCACGCGTACCGAGCGCTCCCCCAGCTCGTACTCACCCGGCGCGCGCAACGCGGCCTCGATGGCGTCGGTCACCAGGCAGAAGCGGGAGCCGGCGGCGAGAAAGGCGCCGTAGGCGGACTCGGGTGCGAGGTGCACCCCGTCGACGATCGCCTGAACGGTCACGTCGCTGCGCACGAGCGCCACCCCGCCCAGGCCAGGGTCCCGGGCCCGGAAGCGCCGGTGTGCGTTGTGGAGATGGGTCACCGCGCTGGCCCCGGCGTCGAAGGCGGCGTGGGCCTGGCCGGCATCAGCATCCGAATGCCCGCAGGAGACGACCACGCCCGCCGCGCGGAGGCCCGTGATCAGGTCGATCGCCCCGGGCAGCTCGGGGGCCAGGGTCATCATGCGCACGGGGCCGAGCTCGCACAGCCGGCGGGCGAGGCCGGCGTCCACCGGACGAAGGTGGGCAGGATCGTGGGCGCCCGGCCAGTGCGGCGAGAGGAAGGGCCCCTCCAGGTGCACGCCGGTCACGAGCGGCAGGCCGTCGGCCAGGCCCGCGGCCTCCGCCGCGGCCTCCAGAGGCTCTCGGTAGTCGTCGGCGCGCGAGGAGACCAGCGTGGGCTGGAAGGCCACCACGCCCGTAGCGGCCTGGGCCCGGGCGGCCCGCCGGAGGCCGGCCACTCCGGCGCTCAGGAAGTCCACGCCGGCCACGCCGTTGATGTGCGCATCGACGAAGCCCGGAACCGCGATGCCCGCCGGCCCGGCGGGGCGGCCGCCCACGGCGGCCACGAGGCCGTCCTCGATTGTCACGTCCCCGTCGACGAGCTCCCCGTCGACGAGCGCGGCGCTCACTCCGAGCCGCACCGGGCCCCCTTACTGGTCTATACCAGTTGTAGTCTACGGTCCCGGCAGGTCCTCCGCATTCGGGTTGCGGCCCGCTCCTCCGGGCAGAAGGGGTCTGCGGCGGCGCGGCTTTCGGTCCAGGGACCTAGTCGTTGACGCGAAGGGAGACGCGCCGCCGTACCCCCAGCAGCTCGTAGAGCACCAGGGCGCCCAGCGCCAGCGCGGTGCCGCTCGCGAGCCAGTAGGCCCAGCCGCCGCCGGGCCCGAACGCAGGCCAGGCCTCCAGCAGCGGCCCGAACGGGGCGTCGGGGCGTTCGGCCAGCAGGCTGCCTCCCGAGCGGGCGTCCACGTAGAGCCATACGGAGCCGCCCACCGTCATGGCGGCAAGCACGGCACCCAGGCGGGGCGCATGGCGCAGACCCCAGGCGACCAGCGGAACAGCCAGCGGCAACGCGGCGACGAGGTGGCGCCCCGGAAACCAGAAGCCGAACATCGTCGGCGCGAGGAAAGCGGCGACGAGCAGCTGTGCAGCCAGGGTCGCAGCGCAGAGGTCGCCGGTCAGCTCGATGCGCCGCAAACCCGGGACTGCGCGGGCCAGGCGGTCGCGGTGCGAGCGCCACAGCCACCACAGTCCCACGAGAGCCAGCAGCAGCACCGGGGCCCAGCGCAGAAGGCCGTAGTCACGATCGAGGAAGAGGGCCGCCAGGCGGTAGGCGCGGGCGAGATAGTCCGCCGGGGAGGAGGCGCCCGTGGCCGGCTCTCCCGTCGCATCCGCGGCGTAGGGGGTCGGCCCGTCGTACAGCGCCTCGTTCAGCCCGACGTAGAACGCAACGCTGAAGAAGGAGAGCTCCACCGCGCCGACCGCGAGCGTGCGCCGTCGGGCCCGCCACAGCGCCCGAGCGGCCACGTAGCCGACGACGCCGCCCGCTGGCAGGAACTGGATCCCCAGCCAGGGGAGCAGGCCGAGCAGGGCAAAGCAGCCGAAGGCGGTCGGCCCGCGCGGACGCTCGTCGAGTCGTAGGGCCAGCAGGGCGGCGCCCGCGAGCGCGGCGCCCGCCGGCAGCTCGGGCGAGACGGCCGTCCCATTTGCCAGCAGCGGAGGGCTCAGGCCCACCACGGCTGCGGCGCTGAGCGCCCAGGGATCGGGCGCCACGCGAAGGGCGAGGCGGTAGGCGAGCACCATGGCCAGCGCGGCGACGGCCGCGAGAAGGAGCTCCACCCCTCGCGCCCCGCCCACGGCGTAGGCCGGCGCGACGAGCAGCGGGAAGCCGAGACCGACGGGCTCGTTGACGCGCCCGCGGGTCGGGCGCCCCCTCGGTTCGAGCGCATAGGGATAGAAGCCGGCGTAGGCGCGCTCGGCGTACTCGTCGCCGACGTCGATGTCGCGGTCCTCGGTCAGCGACTCGGCGGCCAGCAGGTTGTGGGGCTCGATGCCGCCGTACTCGGAGTCGCCGAACGCGGGCAGCCCGAGCGTAGACGCGTAGACGGCGAAGAGCAGCAGCCAGAGGGCGGCAGCGCGGCGCACGGTCCCAACCATGGCTGACGGGATGGGCCCGGGGCGGCGCTCAGCCAGCCACGGTGGCCTCGAGCACCGTGCGCGCCCGCGCGATGACGTCGGAGCCGTGGTCGCCGTGCTGCCAGACCGCCACGCCCGTGCGCGCCCGCAGCCGCCGTGCGTCCATCTCGGCGATCGTGCGGGTGGCCAGGCCGGCCGCCTCGTGGTGCCCGGTGCCCGGGAGCAGCGCGGCGATGCGCCGGCCGCTGTAGCGCGCGACCGTGGCGGGCGCGCTGCCCACCACCTGTTGGACCACCTGCGCGGCGTCGCGCAGGGCCGCGTCGCCGGCTGCGTAGCCCTCGGCGCGGTTGGTCTCGCCCAGGTCGGCCAGCTCGACCATCACCAGGGCAAAGGGCCGACGGTGGCGCGGGGCGCGCTTGGCCTCCAGCGCCGCCACCTCCTGCAGGTAGCGGTGCGAGTAGAGCCCGGTGAGCTGGTCGAGCGCCGACGCCGGGCCCTGGCCCAGCAGCGGCTCGCCGGGCGCCCGGCGAGCCTGGACGACGGGGCTGTCGAGCGCCGCGGCCAGCGACCCGTCGGCGCTGCGCGCAATCGGGCGGCGCCGGGCTTCGGCGACGAAGAGACGCGCGATCTCAGGATCGAACTGCGTGCCCGCGCCCCGCTCGATCTCGCGGCACGCCTCTTCGATGCCGACCGCCCGGCGGTAGGGGCGGCTCGAGGCCAGCGCACTGAAGCAGTCGGCCACGCCGATGAGCCGGGCCTCGAGCGGAATGTCCTCGCCCTCGAGGCCGGCGGGGTAGCCCTCGCCGTCCCAGCGCTCGTGATGGTGGAGGATCGCGGGTGCCAGGTCTGCCAGGCCGGGGACGCGGTCGATGATCCGGCAACCGATGAGCGGGTGAAGCTCGACGATCTCGCGCTCCTCGGGGCTGAGCGGTCCCTCCTTGAGCAAGATGCGCTCGCTGATGCCCAGCTTCCCGATGTCGTGCAGCAGCGCCCCGAACAGCAGCTGCTCCCGCCGCCGCGGGTCGAAATCGAGCTTCCGGGCCACCGCCTCGACGTAGCCGGCGACTTGGCCGGCGTGGGCGTGGCTGAAGGGGTCCTTGGCGTCGATCGCGTCAGCCAGCATGCTCACCACCGCGAGATACGAGCTCCGCAGGCGCCCGTGCAGGCGGCTGTTCTCGAGCACCGCACCCGCGTGGTCGCCGAGCGCGAGCAGGACGTCGTCGTCGAGGTCCTCGAAGCCGTTCGGCCGGTTGGCGCAGACGACGACGCCGTGGAAGTCGTCGCTGATGTACACCGGGAGCGCGACCAGCGTGTCGATCTCGCCGTCCACGGGCGAGTCGCCCTCGCCCGGGTCGTCCTCGCGCACGATCTCGTCCCGCTCCACGACCCGGTCAGCGAAGCGCTGGGCCACGCGGCTCTCCGCGGGATCGTGTTCGAACCCCTGGGCGCAGACGAGGTCGAGCCTGCCGTCGCCGTCCTCATCCCGGCGCGAGAGCAGCAGGCCCTTCTCCGCGTCCGTGAGCTTCATCGCCGTCGCGAGGATCAGCTCTCGCAGGTCGCCGCTGGGCCCCTGCTCCCGGTACAGGCGCGACACCTGGCCGCGCAGCTCGCGGGCCCACCCGCGCTCGGCCTGGCGGGCCCGCTCGGTCCGCAGGCGCAGGCGCTGCTCTGCCAGCAGGCGGCGCTGGCTCTCACGCAGCTGCCCGTCGAGCTTGGCCGCCCGCTCGCCCGCCTTCCTGGCCTGCTGCTCGAGCTCGCGCTGGCGTTCCGCCATCTGGCCTCGCCGCCGCTCGCCCAGCGCGGACCGGGTTTGCGCCGAGCGGCGCTCGTGGGCCCAGGCCGCAATCGCGGCCACCGCTGCGAGCGCGAGGGCCAAGGGCAGTAGGCCGTCGAGCACGAGATCGCCCCCGGCGATCTGGATCCCGAGCAGGAGCAGAGCTCCGAGCCCGAGCAGTCCTACGGCGATCAGGATGAGATTTCGCCCCGACCGCGGGTTCCCGCCGGTCATGAAGGGCTTTGCTACCCGGTAGGCGGCGAACCTACACGCGCTTTCATGGGCTTTCAGACCTTTACAGGCCGAGCCCGCGCGCGATCACCATCTGCTGCACCTCGTCGGTGCCCTCGCCGATCGTGAGGACCTTGGCGTCGCGATAGAAGCGGCAGACCGGGTACTCCTCCATGTAGCCGTAGCCGCCGTGCACCTGCACCGCCTCCTCGCTCGCGCGTACGGCCAGGCGGCCCGTCTTGAGCTTGGCCTGCGCCGCGGTGAGGGCGAATGGCTTGCCCGCGTCCTTCTCGAGCGCAGCGCGGTAGGTGAGGAGCCGGGCGGCCTCGATCTCGCTCGACAGGTCGGCCAGCTTGGCCTGGATCGCCTGGTACTTGCCGATCGGCTGACCGAAGGCGCGGCGTTCCTTCGCGTAGGCCACGGCCTCGTCGAGCGCGCCCTGCGCGAGTCCGACTCCCATCGCGGACACGCTGATGCGCCCGCCGTCGAGGGTCTGCAGGAACTGCCGGAAGCCCTGGCCGCGACGGCCGACGAGGTTGCCCTCGGGCACGCGGCAGCCCTCGAAGCTCAGGGGCCGGGTGTCGGACGCGTGCCAGCCCATCTTGCGGTACGGCTCTCCGATCTCGTAGCCGGGGCTGCCGTTGGCGACGAGCAGGTTGGACACCTCGTCCTCGCCCGTCCGGGCTGTGATCGTGACGCAGCCGCTGATGTCGGTGCCGGCGTTGGTGATGAACTGCTTGGCGCCGTCGATCACCCAGTCGCCGTTTTCCTCTCTCGCCCGGGTGCGCGTGTTGCCCGCGTCGGAGCCGGCCTCGGGCTCGGTGAGCCCGAAGGCGCCGAGCTTCTCACCCGAGCACAGCGCGGGCAGCCAGGCTTCCTTCTGCTCGTCGGAGCCGAAGGCGTAGATCGGCCAGGTGCCGAGGCTCGTGTGCGCGGCCACGGTGATGGCCACGCTGGAGTCCACGCGGGTCAGCTCCTCCACGACGAGCGCGTAGCTGAGTGTGTCCGCCCCGCCGCCGCCGTAGCGCTCGGGATAGGGAATCCCCATCAGCCCCAGCTCGCCGAGCTTCGCGACGATGGCGTAGGGAAAGCTCTTGGTGCGGTCGAGCTCCCCGGCCGCGGGGCGCACCTCGCCCTCGGCGAACTCCCGCGCCAGCGAGCGGATCGCCTCCTGCTCGTGGGAGAGGTCGAGGTCCATGACGGCGGCGATGGTACCCAGGCCCGGCTCAGATGACGCGGCGCAGACGCCGGCTCATGGCCGCCCCGGAGGCCCCGAAGGTGCGGCACAGCTGGTGGAAGCAGCCCTGGGGATCGCTTCGCCGCAGGCGCTCGTAGTGGCGGCGGACGAGCTCCGCGGGCATGAGCAAGGCGGCCGCGAACTCGTTGGCCTCGCTCTCCTCCGGCGGATAGGCCGGGCGCGCCGGCGGCGGGGCGTCGTCGGGATCCACCGTGTGGGAGCGGCACCACACGGTCCCGCCGGTCCTGTGCAGGCACCAGTGGCCCAGTTCGTGGCCGATCGTGAAGCGGCGCCGCGGAGGCCAGGCCCGAGCCTCGGCAGCGTTGACCCAGATCTCACCCCTCGAGGGCAGCAGCAGCCCGGACAGGCCCTGGCCCGCGGGCAGGGCGGGCACCCCCGGCGCGGAGCTCAGGTCGTCGACGTCGCGCACGTGCAGGCCGAAGCAGGAGTCCGCGATGTGCTCCACCGGCACGGGCAGGCTGGCGCCGTTCCAGATCCAGTCGGGCACCCCGGCCAGCACGCGCTCGGCGCGCTGGTCGATCGCGGAGGCGGCGGCCAGGTTCCTCATCCCCCGCGAAAGAGCCGGTCGACCTGATCCCACTCCGCCTCTCCCGGGGGTCCGGGCTGGGCGCTGGCCTCGGGCGCCGGGACGTCCCCGGGAGCGGGGCGGGTGAACACGGCCCCGGCCGCCGGCGCCGGCCCGCCGGGCGCGGGCATCGCGCCCGCCCGCCGCAACCCCTCCGCGCCGTAGCCCACGATCCGGCCGAGCGCCTCCAGCACCGCGTCCGAGACGCCGGAGGCGGGCAAGAGTCCCTGCTCCATCTGGTGGTAGTAGGAGGCGACCTTGGGCTGCTGCGCCTGGGCGCCGAGCCGCGCGGCCAGCTCGGCCACCAGGTCGGCCCGCCGGATGCGGGCCCGGTTGCGCAGCCGGGGAAGCAGCGAGGGCCAGAGGCCGCTCGAGCCGGCCAGGGAGCGCTCGAGCGACTCAGCGACCGCCGCCGCAGGGGCCGGCATGGAGCCCGGCCGCCGCGGCGCGCGCGCCAGGTAGGCGTCGATCAGGCCGGCCAGCTGCTCCCGGTCGGTGCCCTCGAGGCGCTCGAGGAAGGGGCGCGGATCGGCCGCTCCGCCGCCCTGGTGGAGCGCCTTGTAGTCCGCGAACAGCCGCTCGACGTCGGTCATCGCCTGTCCTCGCCCTCGAGCAGCTCGCGGAACCGCTTCTGGAAGCGCGACGAGATCTGATGGACGTTCGCCTCGGTCATGCCGGAGCCCACGAGGGCCGCGGTCTCGCCCGCCGAGTGCGGGCCCAGCACGTACAGGTCGATCACCTGCCGGTGGCGGGGCTCGGTCAGCTCGTCGTAGGCCCTCTGCAGGCACTCCTGCGCGAAGAGGGCGTCGCCCTCGAACGGCTGCGCCGGCTCGCTGCCCCAGACCTCGTCCTCGCCGACGTGCTCGGAGGCCAGCTCGGTGGTGGCCGGCCGCCGCTTGCGGGCCTCGAAGTGGTCGGCGATGCGCCGGCTCAGGATCGTGTGCAGCCAGCTGCGGAACTCGCCCACCGAGCGGCCGTCGAACGCGGAGGCCAGCGCGCTCATCATCGCCTCCGCGGCCACGTCCTCCACGTCGGCCTCGGGCAGCTTGAGGCGTGCCCGGGCGACGAGCGTGTCCCAGTAGCCGATGACGAGCACGCCAATCGCGGGGCCCATGGCCCCGGGGCGCCCCGCCTCGCGCGCGGCCCGCAGGTAGTCGACGAGCTGTTCATCGTTTAGCTGCCCGAGCTCGAGCTCCGTCAGCTCGCGGAACTCGGTCAACGGAGGGAGGGTCGGCGGGCCGGCCGGGTCTCTGACATGGGCGGGGACATTCTCGTTGAGACGCCAAACCGACGGCCCCCGGGCCCGCGGTGGCCGCCGTGACACCGCCGAGAACCACGAGCACCCCCAGGAGCTGCACCGCGGATGGGGCCTCGGACAAGAGCAGGGCGCCCAGCAGCACCGCGCCGACGGGCTGCAGCATCAACACGATCGAGGTGATCAGGGCCGGCAGCCGCGGCAGCGACATCGAGATCAAGAGCCAGCCCAGCACCTGCGAGGACAGCGCGAGCAGGACCAGCCAGGCCTGGGACTCGGGCGCCGGCACCCAGTCGAGGTCACCGATCACGACGCCGGCGAGCGCCGAGCCGGCGGCAGCCGTGAGGCTGGCGTCGAACAGCGCTCCCGCCGGCCGCCGCGCATCGGCGTTGCCCTGCCGCAGGATCAGGAGAAACAGGGCGTAGCTCACCGCGGTGGCCAGCCCGTACAACGCCCCCAGCGCGGGATCGGCGCCGTAGGCGCCGGCGCCGACCGCTCCGGAGATCAGCACCACCCCGAAGAGCACGACGGGAACCGAGGCGACCGAGCGACCGCTGGGCCGCTCGCCGAGGGCCATCCAGGCGAGCAGGCCGACGAACACCACCTGAACGTTGGCCAGGACGGTGGCCAGACCGGCGCCGACAGCCGCGATGCAGTGGTGCCAGAAGACCAGGTCGGCGGCCAGGAAGAGGCCCGCGAGCCAGGCCAGGCGCCGCTCGCGGCTGGACGGAGGCCCGTAGCGCCGGCGCTCCAAGAGGGCCAGCAGACCCAGTGCGGGCAACGCGTAGAGGCAGCGGAAGAAGGCCGCCGTCGAGGGCGACACCTCTGCGAGGCGCACCAGGATCGCCGAGAACGCGATCACCAGGGCGCCCAGCGCGGCGGCAAGCGCGGGCCGGTCGGTCACGGAGGACGAGCCTACCCACGGGGATAACCTCCCCCCGCGTGGATCGCAACACACTGCTCTGGGCGCTCGTGCTGTTCTTCGGCGCCTCCGTGATGTTCGCCCTGATCCGCAACGCGACCGAGGGCCAGAGCGTCGGGGTCAGCCTCGCCGCGCAGGCGGCCGCCGGCCTCCTGCTGATCGCGGCCGTCGTGCTCTTCCTCCGGGGCCGGCGGTGAGGCCGCTCGATCAGCAGACCATCCTGGTGACCGGCTCGAGCGACGGCCTTGGCAGGGAGGTCGCCGCGGAGCTGGTACGGCGAGGAGCCGCGGTGATAGTCCACGGCCGGGATCCGGGCCGAACCGCGGCGGCCGCCGAGGCGATCGGAAGCGAGCACACAAGGGTGGCCGACCTGGCCTCGCTGGACGAGGTTCGGCGCCTCGCCGGCGAGGTCGACCAGCTCGACACGCTGGTCTGCAACGCCGGCCAGATTGTGCCGGAGCGCCGCGAGAGCCAGGACGGCTACGAGCTCACCCTCGCGGTGAACCACCTCAGCCACTTCCTGCTCACGCTTCTCCTGCTGCCCCGGCTGCGCGAGCCGGCGCGCATAGTGAACGTGTCCTCGATCGGGCAGGCGCCGCTCGACTTCGACGACCCCGGGTACGAGCGTGGCTACGACGCCTACACCGCCTATGCCCGCAGCAAGCTGGCCCAGGTGATGTTCACACTGGACCTGGCGGAGCGCGTGAGCGATCGCGATGTGACCGTCAACGCTCTGCACCCGGCCACCCTGATGGACACGAAGATGGTGCGCTCGACCTTCGGGCGCTCGCGCACTTCCGTGGGGGAGGGCATGGAGGCGGTGGTGCGGCTGGTCGCCGACCCGGAGCTGGACGGCGTGAGCGGTCGCTTCTTCGAGGGCACGAGCGAGTCCAGCGCCCAGTCGCAGGCCTACGATCCCGAGGCGCGGAGGCGGCTGTGGGAGCTCAGCCACAGCCTCACCGGCCGACCGTGACCCGCTGGATTGTCGACGGGATGAACCTGATCGGCTCGCGCCCGGACGGTTGGTGGCGCGACCGCCCCGGCGCCATGCGCTCGCTGGCCGAGGAGCTGGGGCGCTTCGCGACCGCCAGCGGCCAGCCCGTCACCGTGGTCTTCGACGGCCGGCCCATTGAGCTGAATGACCGTCCGGATCTCGAGGTGGCCTTCGCCTCGAGACGGGGGCCGAACGCCGCCGACGACGACATCGCCCGGCTCGTGGCCGGCGCCGCCCGGCCCGCGGACCTGACGGTTGTCACCTCGGACTCCACGCTGGCGGGACGGGTGCGCTCGAGCGGCGCGAACGTGGTCGGGGTTCGCGCGTTCCGCGAGCGGCTCGAGGAGACGGCCGGTGGCGGCTGACCCGCGCCACGCGGTGGCCTTCCTCGACTGGCTGGCCTGCGCGCTGCGCGGACGGGAGGAGCCGGCCGCGCAGGCGGCCGCGGCGCTTGGCGACCCGCTGCTGGCGGCCGCCACCGCCGGCCACGTGCTCGACTTCGACGACACCTACCTGCCCGGCATCGCCCACCTCAGCGCCCCCACCGCCCCGGCGGCGCTACTCGTCGGCGCCGAGCTGAACATCTCCCTGGGGGAGGTCCTCGCCGCCTATGCCGCCGGCTTCGAGGCCATGGGCGCGCTCGCGCGGGCCAGCCATCCCGCCCTCTACGACGCCGGCTTCCATCCCACGGCGGTGTGCGGCGGTGTGGGGGCGGCCGTCGCGGCGGCCCGGCTGCTCGGTCTGGAGGGCGAGCGGCAGGAGAGCGCCAAGGCCCTCGCGCTGGTCGGCGCCGCCGGGCTGCGGGCGGCGTTCGGATCGGACGGCAAGTCGCTGCAGGTGGGCTTCGCCGCGGCGGACGGGGTGCGCGCGGCGCGCCTGGCCGCAGCCGGGGCGCGCGTGCCGCTGGGCTCCGCTGCCCAGGGCTTCGCGGACGCGACGGGAGGACGGCTCGCCGAGCCGGACCCGGCCGAACCGGCGATCGAGCGCAACTGGATCAAGGCCTGGCCCTGTTGCCTGCAGACCCACGGGGCGATCGAGGCCGCCGACCGCGTGCGCGAGAAGCGCCCCGATCAGGTGGCGGTGACCGTGCACCCCCTCTCGCTGCAGGCCGCGACCTACGGCCCCGACGTCCGGGACGGCCTTCAGGCCAAGTTCTCGATCTCCTACCTGACGGCGTACACGCTCCGGCACGGGACACCGTCGCTCGCCAGCTTCGAGGGGGTCGAGGCCGAGACGCGGCGGCATGCCGGCGGGATCGAGGTCCGCACGGACCGCTCTCTGCTCGAGTCCGAGGCACGATTGAGCGCCGGGGGCGAGGAGATCGCCCGCGTGGAGGCCGCCCTCGGATCTCCGCAGCGGCCCATGGACACCGACGCGCTCAGTGCCAAGGTGGTGGACCTGGCCGGAGACCGCCTCGACGGCGTGCTCGACGATCTCGACCGCCCGGCCGCCGCGGTGGCGAGACAGAGCGGGCTGCTTCCGGGGGCGTAGGGCGGGCGGCTTCGGGGAACGGAGAGAGCGATGCGCCAACTCACCAGCCTGGACGCCCAGTTCCTCAGCATCGAGACCTCACGGACCTACGGCCACGTGGGCAGCCTCGCCGTGTACGACCCTTCCACGGCGCCGGGCGGGCGGCTCGAGACGGCCGACATCTGCCGGCTGGTGGGCGAGCGACTGCACCTCCTGCCTGTGTTCCGCTGGCGGCTCGCGACCGTGCCCTTCGGCCTCGACCTGCCCTACTGGGTCGACGACCCGGACTTCGACCTCGACTTCCACATCCGCGAGTCGGCCGTGCCGCCCCCCGGCGACGACGGCAAGCTGGCCGAGACCGTGGCGCGCATCTTCGCGCGGCCGTTGGACCGGGCCCGTCCGCTGTGGGAGCTGTACCTCATCCAGGGGCTCCAGGACGGCCGGGCCGGACTGCTGACCAAGATCCACCACGCGGTGGTCGACGGCGTGTCCGGGAACGAGATCCTCTCGGTGCTCCTCGATCCGAGCCCGGAGGGCCGTGAGCTGCCCCCGCCGCCGCCCGAGCCGACCGGTGAGCGGGTCCCCGGCGACCTGGAGATGCTGGGCCGCGGGCTCGCCGGGCTTCCCCGGCAGCCGCTTCGGGCCCTGCGGGCGCTCCCGAGCACGGTGCCGAACCTCACCGACCTGCCGGGGGCCAACGCCTTCCCCGGCGGGCCTCAGCTCAGCTCGGCCCTGGGGCACGCCCGCCGCGCCCTCGGCTCCGACGAGGACCCCTCGGTGCTCGAGGTGACCACCGCCCGGCCGCCTCGCACGAGCTTCAACGGGCCGATCTCGGCGCACCGCCGCTTCGCGCTCGGCTCGCTCTCGCTCGACACGGTGAAGGCGATCAAGAACCAGGTCGGCGTGACCGTCAACGACGTGGTCGTGGCCCTCTGCGCCGGAGCGCTGAGAGGGTGGCTGGAGGAGCGGGACGAGCTTCCGCCCGACCCGCTGGTGGCGATGGTGCCGGTGTCGGTCCGGCGCGCCGAGGAGAAGGGCACGTTCGGGAACCGCATCTCGACCATGGTCGTACCCATCCCCACCGACGAGCCCGACCCGGTCGAGCGCCTGCGCCGCACCCACGAGTTGCTTCGCAGCGCCAAGGAGCGCCATCGTGCGCTGCCCGCCGACCTGCTGACCGACGCCACCAGCTTCATCCCGCCGGCGGTGATGGCCCTGGCGGCGCGGACCACCGTGGACGTCCTGGGGCGCACCCGGCCGCCGCTCAACCTGGTGATCTCGAACGTGCCCGGCCCGCGCGAGCCTCTCTTCTGCGCCGGCGCGCGGCTCGAGGCGCAGTATCCGGTGTCCGCGATCGTGGACGGCGTCGGGCTCAACATCACCGTCCTGAGCTACCGCGACCGGCTGGACTTCGGCATCGTGGCCGACCGCGAGCAGGTGGACGACGTCTGGTCGCTGATCGCCGGCATGAGCGTGGCGCTGGCGGAGCTGGAGTCGCTGCTGCCCGCGGCGGCGCCCGCCGCGCCGGAGCCGGAGGCCGAGCCGCGGCGCGAGCCGGCCTAACCGGCCGGGCTCGACCGTGGCTGCGAACAGCGCTCGCCGTCAGCCCCAGCGCCCTGAGCTGGGTGAGGGAGACCACGTTGTGCTGGCGGCGGGTCAGGTCTCCGAGCCCGATGTCAAACGGGGGTTCCCTACGTTCCGTCCATCCATTGGACGTTTCGTGCGGAACCCCCGCCATGCACCCCAGGATCGCGCGCCGCGGGAAGCGCGTTGGTGACCAGCGTTACGAGGCGCACCAACTGATCCCGCCGACGACGACGGGCACGTCCGACGCCCGCGTCGGCCAGTCCCTGGCCAGGCACCGACGAGAAATGATCGAGCTGTTGCGACGACCGCCTGGAGCCACCGGCATTGAAAGCGCCCACCCCTCCAGGCCGAGCCGCGGCGCGAGCCGGCCTAACCTGCCGAGGCGACCGCGGCCGGCCGGGCTCGCGCCGGCGGCGCGATGCGCTCCTCCACCACGACCCGGCAGCCGCGCGCCGGCACGGCGGTCACGTGCTCGGCCCGCACGCCCTCGGGCCGCCGCGAGGGCGCCCGTAGGCGCACCCGGCGAAACACCTCGCGCAGCACCACGCGCATCTCCACCTGAGCGAACGACGCGCCGATGCAGCGCCGCACCCCGCCGCCGAAGGGAATCCACGAATACGACTCGACGCCAGCGTCGAGGAAGCGCTCGGGCCGGAAGGCAGCGGGCCGCGGAAAGATGTCCTCGCGTGCATGGATCACGGCGATCGCCGGCAGCACGAGCGTCCCGGCTGGCAAGCGGTAGCCGCCCACCTCGGTATCGCGGGCGAGCCTGCGGGCCACGTCGACGATCACCGGCCTGATGCGAAGGGTCTCCTTCACCACCGCATCGAGGTAGTCGTCGTCCTCGAGCGACTCGAGCAGCGCGGGTCAGGACCGTCGGCGTGCGCAAGAGCCGCTCGAACGCCCAGGCAAGCCCGGTGGCAGTGGTCTCGTGCCCCGCCGTGAGCAGGGTCACGAGTTGGTCGCGCAGCTCCACATCGCTCATTGCGCTGCCGTCCTCGTGGCGGGCCGCGAGCAGCAGGGAGAGCACGTCCTCGCCGGGGCTATCGGAGCGGCGCTGGTCGATCTCCTCGTAGATCAGCCGGTCGACGTCCTCGACGGCGCGTCGGAAGCGGGCGCCGGGGGTGATCCCGGCGATGTCCCGCTGCATGAAGGGCAGCCAACTCAGCAAGCTGGTGCTCGCCGCAAGGCGAGGGATGGCCGCCCGGAAGCGATCCATCCGCTCGCCGTCGCGCACGCCGAAGACCGCGCGCAGGATCACCTCGAGCGTGATCGCCTGCAGGCGGGGCCGCAGCGCAAAGGCCTGCCCAAGCGGCCAGCGACCCACCTCGCGCGCGCTGACCTCGGCCATCAGGTCGGTGTAGCGGCGGACGCTCTCACCGTGGAAGGGGGGCAGGAGAAGCCGGCGCTGGCTGAGGTGGCGCCCCTCGTCCAGCGTGAGGAGCGAGTGCTCGCCGAGCACGTCACCGAGCGCGATCAGGTTGGCCTCGCCGGCGTGGAAGATCGCCGGGTCCCCGGTGAAGACGCGCTTGACCTCGGCGGGGTCCGCGACGTACACCACACGCCCGTAGAAGGGAAAGCGCGACGAGAACACGTCGCCGTAGCGGCGCCGGCGGGAGCGCATCCAGCCGTACGGCCGGGCGGTCACCAGCGCGGCCTGAAGCAGCGGAGGGATCCGGGGCCCCGGCGGGAATTCCACACTCACCTTGTACCGTCCGTAGTAGGGAAATGCGCCTCTCGCTCCTCACGCTCGTCGTTCTGCTCCTGATGGCCGGGACCGCGCAGGCCCAGGGGGAGCTCGATCAAGCGGCCGACGGGCTCGCACTCGACCCGGTCTATGTCGACCCCGACGCCGAGCGCGCCTTGAGCGACGCCCAGGCGGAGCGGCTGCGCAAGGCGATCACCAAGGCGGACGCCGGCCCCATTTACATCGCCGTGCTGGAGGCCGACGCGGCCCGGGAGGCCGGGGGTGACTCCGCTGCTGCGCTCCGGGAGATCGCCAACGACGTGAAGGAGCCGGGGACCTATGCCGCGGTGATCGGCAACGAGTTCCGGGCGCGGGAGCGCGAACGTGCTCGCGCCCGGCGTCGCCGGAGAGCTCGCCACGCAGGCCCTCGAGGCCGAGAAGGGCCGGGGCACCGGCGCCGTCCTGAACGACTTCGTCGACCGGGTGGACCAGGCCCAGGCGTCCAACACCTCCGGCTCGAACGGCGGCGGCGACGGCGGCGGGTTCCCGACGGTCCTGGTCATCGTGCTCGGCGGAGCGGCCGCCCTCTTCGGCGTGAGCATGCTTCGGCGCCGGCGGCGGGAGCGCGAGCAGCGCGCGCACGACCTCGAGCAGGTCCGGGCGGCGGCGCGCGAGGACCTGGTTGCGCTCGGGGACGACATCCGCGCGCTCGACCTGGACGTGGAGATGCCCGGCGTGGACGAGGAGGCCAAGCAGCACTACAACGTCGCCGTCGAGCGTTACCAGCAGGCCTCGCAGGCCCTGGAGGGCGCCGGCCGGGCCGAGGACGTGGAAGGTGTCACCTCCATGCTGGAGGAGGGGCGCTGGGCCATGATGGCCGCGAAGGCGCGGCTCGCCGGCGAGGCCGTGCCCGAACGCCGTCCGCCGTGCTTCTTCGACCCGCGTCACGGCCCGTCGGTGCGTGACATGGAGTGGACGCCGCCGGGCGGAGAGCCCCGCCCCGTGCCGGTGTGCGCCGCCGACGCCACCCGGCTGGAGTACGGTCAGGAGCCCGACATGCGCCAGGTGGAGGTCAACGGCGAGCGCATGCCCTACTGGAACGCCGGGCCCGCATTCGCCCCCTGGGCCGGCGGCTTCTACGGCAGCGGGCTGCTGCCCGGGCTGTTCGTGGGCTCGGTGCTCGGGGGCGCCTGGATCGACGCCCCGGACGCCTCGGCCGCCGACCAGGGGTCCTTTGGCGACTTCGGCGGCGGGGGGTTCGGGCGGCGACTTCGGCGGCGGCGATTTTGGCGGGGGCGGCAGCTTCTAGCGCTCGCGCAGGAACTCCCTGATGGCCGCGTGCGTGGCACGCGGCTGCTCGAGCTGAGGCACGTGCCCGCAGTCCAGCTCCAGGTGGCGAGCCGCGGGAAGCACTCGCTCCACGTGCCGCATGAAGGCGATCGGCACCAGGGTGTCCTTGCGGCCCCAGACGAACAGCGAGTCTGGGGCGAGCTCCGCCAGCCGGGTCCAGAAGCCGTCGTCGCCGTGCGGCTCGTCGAGGTAGATGCTGCGCGCGGCCGCGTAGAAGGCCGCCCGCCCGCGGGGGGTCAGGTAAGAGCGCAGGAACTCGTCCAGCCCCACCGCCACCCAGTCGTCCATCGTGCTCGGGAGCAGGCGGCGCACGACCCCTTCGACCACGGGCCGCGGCGCCATCTGGAGCAGCCCCAGCTCCGGGCGCACCAGCCGTACGAGCGTCAGCCAGCGACGGTCGCGCAGCCAGGCGAGGGCGGGGCTGAGGAGCGCGAGCCCGTCCACGCGATCGCCATGGGTCAGGCCGGTTTCGATGGCCACCCGTCCGCCCATGCTGTTGCCTACCAGGTGCGCGCGCTCCACCCCCAGGGCGTCGAGCGCCTCCACGGCGACGCGGGCGAACCAGGCGGCGTTGTAGGGCGCCCCGATCGGCTTGTCCGATTCCCCGAAACCCGGGAGGTCGAGGGCCACGACCCGGTAGGAGTCCGCCAGCGCGGCCACGGTGGGGAGAAAGGACGCCTTGGTTCCGCCCAGCCCGTGGAGGCAGAGAACGGTCTCGCCTTGGCCGGCGCACACGGCGGACAGGCTCCCCGCCGTATCCGAGCGCAGCCGCACGAAGCTCAGCCGTCCCGGCCCGGTCGACCCGCTGGTGGCCGCCAGGAAGCCCACCCCGAGGTGCAGGTTCCGCTGGATGCGCAGGCGGCGGGCGCCGAACGCCCGCATGCCCTGTCGCAGGTCGGCCGCCACCTCCCGCCAGGTGGCGGCATCGGCGTGAAGCAGAGCGTCCGGCTCGCCGTTCGCCACCGCCTCGCCCAGGCTCAGGCGGGATCGGTCGATCAGCGCGTCCCATGCCTCTCCGCCGGCCAGCTCGAGCCGGATGCGGGCGCTTCCGCCGGGCACGTCCATCACGGCCGGGTCGAAGCGCTCGGCCAGCAAGACGAGTTCCTGCGGCGGGCTCTGGGTGGCGGCTGCCGGCATCGCGAAACGGATATCACTCGGGAGGCGCTCGCACTCCGGTCGACGTGGTTATGGCTGGACTTCGCACATTCCGACCCCCAAAGGGGGCTATATTTCGTCGAGACCTTGACAAACCCGGCGGAGGTGTTGACCATGCGCCGCCGTGAGGAGAGAGGAGTCGGGGTCGCTCGGTTCGCTGCGCGAGTCGAACCGGGAGCGAGTCATCGAGGCATTGCGCATGATCGGAGTGGCGAGCCGCTCCGAGGTCGCGCGCTGGACGGGGCTGTCCCGGTCGACGGTCTCCAGCATCGTGTCCGACCTCCAGCGGGAGGGTGTGGTCATCGACCGCGACGGCGACACCCGCCCGGCGACCGGTGGTGGCCGCCCGCCGGCGCTGATTGCGCTCGATCCGCGTGTGGGCCTCGCCCTGGGAATCGACTTCGGCAAGCGCCACCTGGCTGTTGCCGTCGCCGACCTCTCGCACGACGTGCTAGCCGAGGAGTGGCGGGAGATGCGGGAGGACTACGAGGCCGAGGAGGGCATTCGCTTCGCGAGCGACCTGGTCGACTCGGTGCTGGAGCAGGCGGAAGCGGACCGG
The DNA here is from genome assembly GCA_963821275.1 of uncultured Thermoleophilaceae bacterium. GTDB lineage: Bacteria > Actinomycetota > Thermoleophilia > Solirubrobacterales > Thermoleophilaceae > JACVRW01. The sequence continues at coordinate 416,949 of CAWGDF010000011.1, read as the reverse complement.
GAGCGAATCCTCGGAGTAGGAATGGGACTGCCCAGCCCGATCCACCGCACAGGGCTAGTCGGCTCCTCCGCGATTCTGCCCGGATGGTCGGGCACGCGTGGCGGCGATCGCATGGCGGAGCGGCTCGGGCTGCCCGTGCGCGTTCGCAACGACGCCGACCTGGGTGCGCTCGCCGAGGCCACCTGGGGCGCCGGGCGGGACAGGCAGACGCTGGTCTACCTCAAGCTCTCACACGGGATCGGCGCGGGCATCGTCATCGGCGGCGAGCTGTTCACGGGGGTGGGCGGCACGGCCGGCGAGATCGGCCACACCACCCTGGACGAGACCGGCGACCTCTGCCGCTGTGGAAGCAGGGGCTGCCTCGAAACCTTCGCGGCGGGCGCTGCGCTGGCGCGGCTGCTCGGCCGCAGCCGCGGCCAGGAGCTCGACCTCGACGGCGTGTTGCGCATGGCCGCCGAGGGCGACCCCGCCTGCCGGCGGGCGTTGCGCGACGCGGGCCGCCACATCGGCGTCGCGCTCGCCAACCTCTGCAATCTCGTGAACCCGGAACGAATCGTGGTCGGGGGCAGCATGGGCTATGCCGGAGACCTGCTGCTGGATCCGATCAGAGAGGCGGTGGGGCTGCGGGCGATACCGAGCGCGGCCGAGGACGTGGAGGTCGTCCCCGGTGAGCTGGGAGAGCGTGCCGAGCTGCTGGGCGCGGTTGCGCTGGTGCTCCACGAGGCCGGCCCGGCCTGGAACGGGACCCCTCCGGCGCAGGGCAAGACAGCGGAAGTCAACACCACCTAAGAGGAGGGACAGATGAGGGAAGGACGTTGGAGGATCAGCCTGCTGGCCGTCGTGGCCGTGCTGGCCGCAGGCATGCTGCTGGCTGCCTGCGGCGGCGACGACGACGAGGGCGGCGGGGGCGGTGGAGGCGACAGCGGCGGCGGCGGTGGCGGCTCGATCGCGCTGCTGCTGCCGGAGTCGAAGACCGCACGCTACGAGTCGCAGGACCGGCCGAACTTCGAGAGGAAGGTGAAGGAGCTGTGTCCGGACTGCGAGATCATCTACTCGAACGCCGACCAGGACCCGGCCAAGCAGCAGCAGCAGGCCGAGGCCGCGCTCACCAAGGGCGCCAAGGTCCTGGTGCTCGACCCGGTGGACGCGGCCTCCGCGGGCGCGATCGTGGCCCGGGCCAAGCAGTCGCAGGTCCCGGTCATCAGCTACGACCGGCTGATCACGGACGCCGACATCGACTACTACATCTCGTTCGACAACGTGCAGGTCGGCGAGCTGCAGGGCGAGAGCCTGCACGAAGAAGCTCGAGGAGGACGGCGCCAAGGGCGGCACGATCGTGATGATCAACGGCGCCCCGACCGACAACAACGCCAAGCTGTTCAAGCAGGGCGCGCACAGCGTGATCGACGAGAGCGACTTCAAGGTCGGCAAGGAGTACGACACGCCCGACTGGAGCCCGGACAAGGCCCAGCAGGAGATGGAGCAGGCGATCACGGCGCTCGGCAAGGACGGCTTCGTGGGCGTCTACGCCGCCAACGACGGCACGGCCGGCGGCGCGATCGCGGCCATGAAGGGCGACGGGATCGATCCCAAGACGCATCCCGACGACCGGCCAGGACGCCGAGCTGGCCGCCATCCAGCGGATCCTCATCGGCGAGCAGTACATGACCGTCTACAAGGCGATCAAGCCGGAGGCCGAGGCAGGCCGCCGAGCTGGCCGTCGCGCTCGCCCAGGGCGAGGAGCCCGCCGAGCGGCCTGGTCAACGACGAGATCGACAACGGCCAGAAGAAGGTGCCCTCGGTGCTGCTCAAGCCGGTCGCGGTCACCAAGGACAACATCAAGGACACCATCGTCAAGGACGGCTTCTGGAAGCCGGACCAGATCTGCACGGGCAAGTACGCCAAGCGCGTGCGGTGAGGCCGGAATCCAGTAATCCGAGCACCGGCGGCCCGGCGGCGCCGCGAGCGCCGCCGGGCCCGTCCGGTCACAGAGAGGAGGGGAGCTGCAGCCATGAACGCCGACCAGCCGGTGCTGACCCTCAAGGGGGTCAGCAAGAGCTTCGGACCGGTCCAGGCGCTGAGCGAGGTCGACTTCGAGGTCCGCCCCGGTGAGGTGGTCGCCCTGGTGGGCGACAACGGCGCGGGGAAGTCGACGCTGGTGAAGACCATCGCCGGCATCCACCCAGCGGACGACGGCGAGATCACCTTCGAGGGCAACCCGGTGAAGATCTCGAACCCCAACGACGCCGTGGACCTCGGGCATCGCCACCGTCTACCAGGACCTCGCGCTGTGCGACAACCTCGACGTCGTCGAGAACCTCTTCCTCGGCCGCGAGGAGATCGCGGAGGGGCCGGCGCGGTTCACGCGCCAGCTCGACGAGACCGCCATGGAGCGGCAGACCGGCGAGCTGCTCGCGAACCTCGCGGTCACGATCGTCGACCTCCGCTCGGAGGTCGGCACGCTCTCCGGCGGCCAGCGCCAGCAGGTGGCGATCGCCCGCTCGCTGCTGGGCGAGCCGAAGATGGTGATGCTCGACGAGCCCACCGCCGCGCTCGGCGTGCGTCAGACGGCGCAGGTGCTCGAGCTGATCAAGCGCCTGCGCGAGCGCGGTCTGGGCGTGGTGGTCATCAGCCACAACCTGGCCGACGTGTTCGAGGTGGCCGACCGGGTGTTCGTGCTGCGCCTGGGCCGCAAGGCGGCGGACATCGTCGCCGACGAGTCGAGCCAGGAGGAGGTCGTCGCGGCGATCACCGGGGCCGAGTTCGGCGGCAACGGGCAGCGAGCGAAAGAGGACGAGGCCACAGGAGGAGAAGGATGAGTGCGAGCGGAGGCGGCGCGGCCGCCGCACCCACCGCGGACGTGGAGGTCGAGGCCCCACGGCTCGGCCTGCTGCGGCGTTTCGTGGCCGGCGACCTCGCCGCGCTTCGGGTGCTGCTGGTCCTGGCCGTGATCTGGATCATCTTCTACCTGCAGGAGGACCGCTTCCTCAGCTCGGTCAACCTCACCAACCTGGTCCTGCAGATCACGGCCATCGGCCTGGTCTCGGTGGGCGTGGTGCTGGTGCTGCTGCTCGGGGAGATCGACCTGTCGGTGGGCGCGGTGAGCGGGCTGTGCGCGGCCATCATGGCCGTGCTGGCGGTTCAGAAGGGCTGGTCGCCCTACCTGGCGATCGCCGCGGCGGTGCTCGCCGGCACGGCGATCGGGTTGTTCCAGGGCTTCATGTTCACCCGCTTCGGGATCCCATCGTTCGTCGTCACGCTGGCAGGCCTGCTCGCGTGGCAGGGAGCCCAGCTCGAGGTGCTGGGCGAGACGGGCACGATCAACCTCACCGAGCCGAAGATCACCGGCCTGACGAGCACGTTCTACAGCGACACGGTGGGCTGGATCTTCGCCTTCGTCGCGATCGCCGTCTACGCGGCGTTCGCCCTGCTGGGGCGGCAGCGGCGCGTTCGCCAGGGGATCAAGGCGCCAGCCCCTGGGCTCCGTGCTGGTGCGGATCGGGCTGGTCTCGGTGGCGATCCTGGTCGCGATCTGGGTCCTGAACGATGACCGCGGCCTGCCGCTGGCGGCGCTGATCCTGCTCGGCTTCATCCTGGTCTTCAGCTACATCACCACGAAGACCACGTTCGGCCGCCACATCTTCGCGGTGGGCGGAAACGCCGAGGCGGCTCGCCGCGCCGGCATCCACGTCACGCGGGTGCGGATCGTGGTGTTCATGATCTGCTCGAGCATGGCGGCCATCGGCGGGATCATGGCCGCCTCCCGGCTGCTGGCGGTGAACCAGTCGTCGGGTGCCGGCGACTTCCTGCTGCTGGCCATCGCCGGCCCGGTGATCGCGGGCACCAGCCTCTTCGGCGGCCGCGGCAGCGTGTGGGACGCGCTGCTGGGAGCGCTCGTGATCGGCTCGATCTCGAACGGCATGGACCTGCTCGCGCTCGAGTCGGCGGTGAAGTTCATGGTCACCGGCGCGGTGCTGCTGGTCGCGGTGACGATCGACGCGATCGCCCGCAAGCAGCGCCAGGCGGCGGGACGCATCTGACGTGACCGATACTGGTCCGGCCCGCGGCGCTGATGCCGCGGGCCGGACGCCGCTGCGCGTGGGACTGATCGGCTTCGGCCTGGCCGGGTCCGACGTTCCACGCGCCCCTGATCGCCGCCGCGCCGAGGCTGGAGCTGGTCTCGATCGTGACCTCCGATCCGGCACGGTCCGCGCGGGTCGCGGCGCGGTATCCCGAGGCGCGCGTGCTGCCCGACGCGGAGGCGCTGTTCGCGGCGGCGGACGAGCACGACCTGGCCGTCGTGGCCTCCCCGAACCGCTACCACGTGCCGCAGGGGTTGGCGGCGCTGGAGGCGGGCCTGCACGTGGTGGTGGACAAGCCGGTGGCCTCCTCGGCCGCCGGCGCCCGGGGCCTCGCGGCCCGTGCGCACGAGCGGGGCCTCGTGGCTGCCGCATTTCACAACCGTCGCTGGGACGGCGACGTCCTGACCGTACGCCGCCTGCTCGACGAGGAGGCGCTGGGCCCGTTGTTGCGCTTCGAGTCGCGCTTCGAGCGCTGGCGCCCCGAGGTCGACACCTCTCGCTGGCGCGAGCGGGCCGATCCCGAGGACGCCGGCGGCGTGCTGTTCGACCTCGGCAGCCACGTGATCGACCAGGCGCTGTGGCTGCTCGGGCGGCCGCGGCGGGTCTACGCGGAGATCGAGCGCCGGCGGCCCGGCGCCGTCGTGGACGACGACGTGTTCCTGGCCCTCGAGCATCCCGGCGGCCCGGCCCATCTGTCGCTCGGCATGTCGGTCGCCCAGCCCGGCCCGCGCTTTCGTGTGCTGGGCGCGCGGGCGGCGTACGTGAAGCACGGCCTGGATCCACAGGAGGAGGCGCTGCGGGCGGGCGAGCGTCCGGACGCCCCGGGTTTCGGCCAGGAGCCGCCGGAGCGCTGGGGACTCCTGGGCAGCGAGGAGGCGGCCGAGCCGTTTCCCACCGAGCCCGGGCGCTACCTGTCCTTCTACGAGCTGATGGCGGCGGCAATCCTCGACGGCGGGCCGCCACCGGTGCCCCTGGAGGACGCGCTGACCGGTCTCGAGGTCATCGAGGCCGCCCGGGAGAGCGCCGCTGCCGGGGCGGTGCGTGAGCTTCGGGCGCCGGCCTGAGCGGCCCGTTGCGAGCCCGAATCTGAGTTTTTCCACAGTTGTCACGTAGCGCACCCACAGGTGCGCCGGCCCTCCGTACGGTCGACTCATGGACTCCGAGCGTGGACAGGCGACCGTCGAATGGACCGGTCTCGTCCTGCTGGTCGCGGTCGCGTTCGGCGCCCTGCTGGCCTTGGCTTCTTCGCTTGACGGGCGAAGCCTGGGCGGCGCGGTGGCCCACGCGATCACGTGCGCGGCGCGCGGGGGATGCGCGGCTGCCGGGCGAGCGCTCGGCGTTCCCGCCCGGCCGGTGGCGCTTCGCGGGCGGTTGTCCACCGAGCCCGGACATGCGGTGGCGCCGCCCCGCCGCGTGCAGCCGGAGGCGCCTCGCACCGCGCCACCGCCGCCCCGCGCGAGCCCGTCGCGGCCGCGCTCGAGGCGACCGCCGAAGCCGGCGGGCCCGCCCTCGCGGGCCGGACCGGTGCGCCGGTCGCTGCGCGGAGCGGAGAGCGTGGCCAAGCGGGCCTGGCTGCTCTGTCTCGGCTACCGCCGCTTCCGCTACGACCTCGAGCAGCCGCGCTCCCCGGCTGAGGCGATGCCGCTGGGTGAGGCGCTCGACATAGCGAACGAATGCTTCAACCCGCTCGGCTTTCTGCTGGAGGACTGATGGTGCTCGCGCAAATCGGACGGGCGCTGGCGCTGGCCGCCGGCGTGCTCGCGGGCGGGGCGGGGCTGGGCTTCGTCGCCCGGGACCTGCTGGGGCTCGGCCAGCCCGCGGTGGCGCTCGCCTGGCTGGCCGGCGCCCTGGTCGTGGCGGCGAGCGCGCTCGGGCCGGGAGTCAGGCGTGCCGTGAGGGGGTGGCGGCTCGACAGAGACTGACCCGTGGCGTGCATCGGCAATCAACGCCGGAGGTGTCCGCCCTGTCGGCGAGCCGTCACTCTGCGCCGCGCCTCCGCCCCCTCCGGCGACTCGGCGCCCGGGGAGGGGATGTCGATCTCATGCACTTGCTGTACCCGACGCGCCCGAGGCTTCACAATCCGCGGGTGAGCTCGACTACGGAGGACAAGCCGTGACGGTGACAGAGCAGGCGACGGAGCTGGCGGGCCGGGCGGCGCATCTGGCCGGCAGCGTCAAGGTGCTCGCCGATGCAGGCGTCGTGGCCCCGATCCGGCCCGACCGGCTGTGGGGCGTGCTCCGGACGCTCCAGCAGTGGGGCCGCAGCCCGGCCGCCGGCGCGATCTCCCTGGCCGCCCGCTACCCGCATGAGCCCATGGTCGTCGACGACCACGGCGCGCTCGCCTACAGCGACGTCCACAGGCGCACCAACGCGCTCGCTCACGCGCTCTCGGACGCCGGCATCGTGGAGGGCGACGGCGTGGCCATCATGTGCCGCAACCATCGCGGCTTCATCGAGTCGACGGTGGCGGTGTCGAAGCTGGGCGCCGACGCCCTCTATCTCAACACCGCGTTCGCCGGCCCGCAGCTCACGGAGGTGGTCGACCGGGAGAAGCCGCGGGCGATCGTCTACGACGAGGAGTTCGCGGGCCTGCTGAGTGAGGCGGGACGCCGGCGCAAGCGCTTCATCGCCTGGCAGGAGTCGCCGGGCACCACCGACCCGACCCTGGAGGCGCTCATCGAGGCCGGCGACCCCGAGGACGTGGTGCCGCCGGAGCGCGAGGGCCGGGCAGTGATCCTCACCTCCGGCACCACCGGCTCGCCGAAGGGAGCCTCGCGAGGCAACCCTCAGTCGCTCGAGCCGGCGGTCTCGCTGCTGTCGAGGATCCCGTTGAAGACGCGGCAGGTCGCCCACATCGCCGCGCCCCTCTTTCACTCCTGGGGCTTCGCCCATTTCACGCTGGGGATGATCCTGGGCACCACCTTCGTGCTGCGGCGGAAGTTCGACCCGGAGGCCTGCCTGGCCACGGTGGCGCGCTACCGCTGCGACGCGCTGGTGGTGGTGCCGGTGATGATGCAGCGCATCCTCGAGCTGCCCGAGCAGACGCGGGCGAAGTACGACGTCTCCTCGCTCAAGGTGACGGCGGCCAGCGGCTCGGCGCTCCCCGGCGACCTGGCGCTCGAGTGGATGGACGCCTTCGGCGACAACCTCTACAACCTGTACGGCTCCACCGAGGTGGCCTGGGCCTCGATCGCCACGCCGGAGGACATGCGTGGCGCCCCCGGCACCGCCGGGAAGCCGCCGCGGGGCACGATCGTGCGCCTCTACGACCAGCAGGGCAACGAGGTGCCGCCGGGCGCGACCGGCCGGATCTTCGTCGGCAACGAGATGCTCTTCGAGGGCTATACCGGCGGCGGCTCCAAGGACGTGATCGGCGAGCTCATGGCCACCGGCGACGTCGGCCGCTTCGACGGGGCCGGGCGCCTGTTCGTGGAGGGTCGCGACGACGAGATGATCGTCTCGGGCGGCGAGAACGTCTTCCCGAAGGAGATCGAGGACACCCTGGCCCGCCACGACGCGGTAGCCGACGTGGCCGCCGTGGGCGTGGCCGACCCCGACTTCGGCCAGCGGCTGCGCGCGTTCGTGGTCCTCGAGGAGGGCAAGCGGGCGACCGAGGATGACCTCCAGGCGCACGTGAAGTCCAACCTCGCCCGCTACAAGGTGCCGCGCGAGATCGTGTTCCTCGACGAGTTGCCCCGCAACGCCACGGGGAAGGTCCTGAAGCGCGAGCTCAAGGACCTCGACCCGGACGCCCGCTAGGGAGTACGCCGGGTCCGCCCGGGGTATCAGGCGGACACACCCCGAGGCAGGAGGAGACATGAGTACCGGATTGATCATCGCGATCGTGGTCGTGGTGCTGATCGTGCTGGCGCTGCTCGTCCTGGCGAGCAGGAGAGGACAGGCACGGCGCCACGAGACGCGTCGCCACGAGGCGCGCGAGATCCGCCGTGAGGCGGAGGTGCACGGGGCGCGGGGCGACCGCGTGTCCGCCGAGGCCGATGAGCGCGCCGCGCGGGCGCGCGCGGAGGAGGCCCGGTCCCGCGAACAGGCCGCGGAGGCGGAGACCCATCACCGGGAGGCCGAGGCGCGCCGGGCCGAGGCCCACGACGTCGACCCCGACGCGAAGGGCGATTACGTCGAGCAGGACCGCGCGACGGCGGGCGAGGGCACGCGCGACCCGGAGGCGGGCCACGTCGAGCGCGAGGGCGAGACCGGCCGTGTGGATTCCGGCGCCGACGAGCAGTACGCCGAGCGCCGCACCGTGCGCGAGGGCGACCCGAGCGATCCGGATTCGGTGCGCGACGAGGAGGTGCGCGGCCGCCGCGTCGATCGCTGATCTTCGAGCGGCACCCCAGGGAGGCGGGGCCGCTTGGAAGGGCCCGCCCGGCCAGCGGCCGGGCGGGCCCCACGCTTTCAGGTCAGCCGCAGACGGGCCAGTGGCCCGCGCCGTGCCGGCTCAGCAGCAGCCAGGCGCGCCAGGTCTGCTCCGAGCGGGGTGCGGCGGCCGGGTCGCCCATGCCGCCCACGACTCGCCAGGTGGAGAAGGAGAACTGGTAGAGCCCGCGGTAGGCCCCGCCGCCCCCGATCGCCGTCGGGTCGTTGTGGGACTCGCAGGCCGCGATGCTCCGCAGCTGACTCCTGCCCCAGGCCGGAATCCGGTCGAGCTTGAGGTGGAAGCGGGCCGCGCTTCCCTCGGGGCTCCTCAGCCAGCGTGCGAAGCGCCGCTGCATGCGATGGATCGCCCTTCGCAGGTCCGCGGCGCTCGGCTGTTCGACGGTGCTGCGCGCGGCCGCGACCAGGTCGCGGCCATGCCACACGCTGTTGCGGCGCAGCTTGCGCCGCCAGGTCCGGTACGCGACCTGGAGGTCGCGGCTCGCAGGTCGGGCCCCGGGTGCGGGACTCGGGTCTGCTGGAGCGGTCGCCGAGGCGCCTCCACTGCTTGTCGGCTCCTGGGCGAGCACCAACGTGGCCGGCATCAGCGCGCACGCGAACGCCAGCAGGATCACTGCCTTCTTCTTCACGGTTTCCCCCTGTCTCAGCCGCCGCACGGCGCAGGGCCACGCGACGGTCGTTACCGATGCGGTACCTCGAAGAACTTCTCTGCCCGGCTGGCGCCAGGGGCGCCGCCAGGGCTTGCCGCGTTCGCGCGGTCGAAGGTGTGCACGCGAAACGGGGCCGGCTTGCGACTTACCGGGGCCACCCTAGAGGGCGTTCTGGCGCACTCGAACTTGTGTGACCGATGTCACACAACGTGAAACCGAGGTGAAACGGCGGGCGCGGCCGCCCGCTCAGGCGCTCGTGCGGCGGGCCAGCTCGATCAGCGTGCGGGTGCCGAAACCCGAGGCGCCCTTGCCCGTGTAGTTGCGGGTGAGCCCCCAGGCCGTGCCCGCGATGTCCATGTGCACCCAGGGCCGCCCGTCCACGAACTGGCGCAGGAACTCGGCGGCGTAGCAGGACATCGCGACTCGCTGATCGGCCGAGTTGCTCAGGTCCGCGTACTGGCCCTTGGTCAGGTCGTGGAACTCGGGGTGGAGGGGCAGCCGCCAGCCGATCTCGCCGGTCGCGTCGCAGGCGGACTGCACCTCCGCGAACCACGCGTCGTCGTTGGAGAACAGGCCGGCGTAGGTGTGGCCCAGGGCCACGAGGACGGCGCCGGTGAGCGTGGCGAGGTCCACGAGCTTGTCCACCCCCTGGTCGACGGCGTAGCAGAGAGCGTCGGCCAGGATCAGCCTCCCCTCGGCGTCGGTGTTGTTCACCTCGATGGTGGTGCCGTTCTGGGCGGTGACGATGTCGCCCGGCTTGACCGCGTGCCCGCTCGGCATGTTCTCGGTGGCCGGCACCACGGCGGTGATGGTCGCGGGCAGCCCGAGCGTGGCGATTCCGTCCATGGCCTCGACCACGGCGGCGCCGCCCGACATGTCGAACTTCATCTCCTGCATCTTCGCGCTGGGCTTGATCGAGATCCCGCCGGTGTCGAAGGTGACGGCCTTGCCCACGAAGCCGAGGTGGGGGCCGGTGGCGCCGTCCGGCCGGTAGCGGAGGACGATCAGGCGCGGCTCGGCGTGCGAGCCCTGCGCGACCGCCCCGAACGCCCCCATGCCCCGGGCGGAGATCGCCGCGGCGTCGAGCAGCTCGACCTCGAGCGCCGCGTGCCCGGCGGCGATCTCGGCCGCCCGCTCGGCGAGGAAGGTGGGGGTGGCGACGTTGGCCGGCAGGTTCTGCAGGTCACGGGTCGCGTTGGCCGCCGTCGCCGCGACGCCCGCCCTAGCCACCTCGTCCGTGTCCACCGCGGGACCCGCGATCTCGAGCGACTCGATGCCGTCGTTGCCGTCGGCGTTGCGCTTGGACTTGAAGCGGTCGAAGGCATACAGGCGCAGGAGCGTGCCCTCCACCAGCGCTCCCGCCACCCCGGCGCCCTCGGGCGCGGCCCAGGAGAGCGAGACGGCCCCGAGCTCCTTCGCCCTGGCCGCCACCGCGGCCGCGGCCACGCGGGCCCGCTCGGCGCTGAACTCGTCGCGCTTGCCCAGCCCGGCCACCAGCACGCGCCGCTCTCCGCCGCCGGGAGCCGGCTCGTGGGCCAGCGCCACCTTCTCCAGGCCGGGCTTGGCCTCGCCCAGGTCCACCAGGCGCCGCACGCTCGGCTCCGTGGGTGACTCGTCCTCGAATAGACCGACGACGCGGGTGTCGGCGGCGGTGTCCTCGGGGGCTGCCGGGCGGGCGGAGACGGTGGGAGTGGGCATGAGAGCGCACTAGGGTATGCGACTCCCGACCGAAGCCAAGGAGAGCAGGGATGGCGAAGACAGTGATTCTGGGTGCCGCGCGCACGCCTTTCGGCAAGATGGGCGGCGGCCTGGCCTCGCTGGACGCCACCGAGCTCGGCGGGCGCGCCATCGCAGCGGCGCTGGAGCGGGCCGGGGTTGCGCCCGATCAGGTGGAGCACGTGGTCTTCGGCCAGGTGCTCCAGGCCGGCCAGGGGCAGATCCCCTCGCGCCAGGCGCAGATCAAGGGCGGGATACCCAAGGAGGTCTCCTCCGAGACGGTGAACAAGGTCTGCGCGTCCGGACTGCGTTCCGCCGGGATGGTCGACCAGGCGGTTCGGGCCGGCGACCTGGAGCTGGCCGTGGCGGGGGGAATGGAATCGATGTCAAGCGCCCCCTACCTGCTGAAGCAGGCCCGCTTCGGCTTTCGCATGGGCGACGGCCAAGCGCTCGACGGCATGGTCCACGACGGGCTGAGGAACCCCTTCACCGGCAAGCACATGGGTGAGGAGGCCGACGAGGTCGGAGAGGAGCTCGAGATCACCCGTGCGGACATGGACCGGTTCGCTCTGCGCTCGCACGAGCGGGCGGTGCAGGCCACCGACGAGGGCCGCCTGCCCGAGGAGATCGTTCCGGTGACGGTCAGCTCCCGCAAGGGCGAGACCACGGTGGAGGTGGACGAGGCGCCGCGGCGTGAGGGCTCGCTCGAGGCGCTGGCCAAGCTGCGCGGCGCGTTTCGCACCGACGGCGCCCACACCGCCGGCAACGCCCCGGGCGTGAATGACGGCGCCGGCGCCGTGGTGCTCAGCTCGGACGAGTGGGCCTCCCGCAATGGCCGCCCGCCGCTGGCCACGGTGGTGGCCCAGGCGGCGGTGGCCGACGATTTCCCCTATCTGGCGCGGACCCCGGCGAACGCCGCGAGCAAGGCGCTCGAGCAGGCGGGGCTGTCGGTGGACGACATCGACCTGTTCGAGATCAACGAGGCCTTCGCCTCGGTGGCCCTCAACTCCATGCGCATGCTCGGCGTGGACGAGTCGAAGGTGAACGTCAACGGCGGCGCGATCGCCCTGGGCCATCCGATCGGCGCGTCGGGCGCGCGGATCCTCATGACGCTCGCGAATGAGCTGCGCCGCCGCGGCGGCGGGCTGGGCTGCGCGGCGATCTGCTCGGGCGGCGGCCAGGGCGACGCCATGATCATCGAGGTCAACGGCGGAGGCTGAGCCGTGCGCGACGGGCCGGGCTCGGCACGGCCCGGAGCGAGGTCAGAAGGGCGCGGCGCGGCGTTCTTCGACCTCGACAAGACCCTGATCGAGGGGTCGAGCGGGGTTCACTTCGCCCGCGCCGCCTACCGCGAGGGAATGCTCTCCCGGCGCGAGCTCGCCGGCGACGTGTGGGCCAACGTGCGCTTTCGCCTGAAGGGCTCCACCGACGAGGGGACCGAGGAGATCAAGCAGCGGATCCTGGATGCGATCGCCGGGCAGCGGGTGGTCGACCTGGCCCGGCTCGGGCCGCACGTGCTGGTGGGGGTGCTGCCGCTGCTCTACCACCAGGTGCTCGCCGAGGCCTACGCGCACCAGGACGCGGGCAGGCCGGTGTACATCGTCACCGCCGCTTCGCAGGAGCTGGCCGAGGTACTGGCGCACGTCCTGGTGCTGGACGGCGGTATCGGGATGCGCAGCGAGATCAAGGACGGCGTCTACACCGGTCGGGCCGACGGGCCCTTCACCTACCGGGAGGGAAAGGCCGAGGCGATCCGCGAGCTGGCGGCGCGCGAGGGCCTCGACCTCGCCGCCTCCTACGCCTACTCCGACTCCGAATCGGACCTGCCGATGATGCGGGCGGTGGGCCATCCCGTGGCGGTGAACCCCGACGCGGCGCTGGAGCGGGTCGCGCGGGCCGAGGGCTGGCGGATCATGCGCTTCGACAAGCTGGGACGGCGGATGAAGGTGGCCGGCACGGTGGCCGCCCTGGGTCTGGTGGCGAGCGGCAGCGGCTTCGTGGCCGCCCGGATGCGCCGGCCGCGGCGCTTCGAGCGCCTGCGCCGCCGCGGTTAAGGCAGCCTTTACGGCCGCCGCCTACGGTGGAATGGATGGAATCGATCACTCTGCCGGCGCCAAGGTCGCGCCTCCGTGCCGGCACAAGACACGACACGGACACGAACGGCGAGGTGATCCCGCTCCCCACTCCCGACCTGGAGACCAGGGCCGGGCGGGTGCTGCAGGGCAACGACAACGGCGGCTACACCGTGCCGTCGCGGGCCACCTACCCGCACCAGTGGAACTGGGATTCCGCGCTCGCCGCCCTTGGCTGGGCGGAGCTCGATCCCGCGCGTGCCTGGACCGAGCTCGAGACCCTGATGGGAGCCCGCGACGAGCGCGGCATGGTGCCCCACATCGCCTTCCACACCCTCGTGCCGGACTTGTTCGGCGGCCGGTTGCGGGGCGCGCTAACCGCGGTGGCCCGTCCGTACGCCCGCTACCTGCCCGGGCCGGGCTGGTGGGGCAGGCGCTTCAGCGTGGACGGCCGGCGCATCTCCGGCATAACGCAGCCGCCCCTGGCCGCGACCTCCGCGCGGCTGCTCTTCGCCGACCACCCGGACGAGCCGCGCGCGCGTGCCCTGCTGCGTCCCCTTCTCGACTGGCACCGCTTCCTGCTCGAGGAGCGGGACCCGCTCGGGAGCGGCGAGCCCGTGCTGATCCATCCGTGGGAGTCGGGGCGCGACAACGCGCTGGAGTGGGACTCCCCGCTGTGGCGCGTGATGCCCGAGGTGACCCTGGTGCACCGCCGCGACACCGACTCGGTCGACGCCGCCGAACGGCCCAGCGACGACCACTACCGGCGCTTCCTCACGTTGGTGCGCCGCGGTACCAGCGCCGGCTGGCACTCCTGGCGGCTGGCCCGCAGCGGCCCCTTCCGCGTACTGGACCCCGGCTTCAGCGCGATCCTCGCCCGCAGCTGCCATGACCTGGCGTGGCTGGCCGAGGAGCTCGGCGAGCACCGGATCGCGGAGGAGAGCCAGGCCGGCTGCGAGCGCGTGACCGCCGCCCTGGCGGCCCGCGCCGGCTCCGACGGCCTCATCCGCCCGCTGGACCTCACCGACGAGTCGACGCTCCCGCCGACCAGCGCGGGCTCGGCCCTCGCGGTGATGGCCCCGGACCTCCCGGAGGCGCAGGTGCGAGCGGTGCGCGAGCTGGTCACCAGCGGTGCGCTGGCCTCTATCTACGGCGTGCGTTCGCTCGACAAGAAGCACGCCGAGTGCTCGGCGCGCAACTACTGGCGCGGCCCGGTCTGGGCCAACCTCACCTGGCTCACGGCCTGGGGCCTGGAGCGGTACTCCGAGGACGACGCCGCCTCCCTCCTGCGCCGGCAGATGTTCGAGGCGGTCGAAAGCGGCGGCATGCGCGAGTACTTCGCGCCCTCCTCGGGCCGCGGCCTGGGCGCGCGCGACTTCACCTGGACCGCCGCGCTGGCCCTGCGCGAGCTGAAGGCCGGCGCTGCCGAGGCGGCGCCCGCCGCCCGCGCCGGATAGGCCAGCGCCGGCCCTAGACTCCTGCCTGATGGCAGTCGAGCCGCGGGCCATTACCGACGCCGAGCGCTGGTATCGGGAGCGCTTCACCAGCGTGCCGGAGCGTGACGCTCTGTTCACGACGCTGAGCGGGGAGCCGGTGGCCCCGTTGTACGGGCCTGACGACGTGGGGCCCTTCGCGGAGCGGATCGGCTTTCCGGGTGAGTCCCCGTTCACGCGCGGGGTCTATCCGTCGATGTACCGGGGACGGCTGTGGACGATGCGACAGTTCGCCGGCTTCGGCACCGCTGAGGAGACGAACGCCCGCTTCCGCTACCTCCTCGATCACGGCCAGACCGGGCTCTCGACGGCCTTCGACATGCCCTCGCTGATGGGGCACGACTCCGACCACCCGCGCTCGGAGGGGGAGGTGGGGCGTGAGGGCGTGGCCGTCGACACGCTCGACGACATGGAGACGCTGTTCGCCGGCATCGACCTGGGGGCCGTGTCGACCTCGATGACGATCAACGCCCCGGCGGCGGTGATGCTGGCCTTCTACGTGGTGGCGGGGGAGCGCCAGGGGGTCCCGCCCGAGCGGCTGCGCGGAACTATCCAGACCGACATCCTGAAGGAGTACATCGCCCAGAAGGAATGGTGCTTTCCTATCGACCCGGCCATGCGCCTGGTCACCGACATGGTCGAGTACTGCGCCCGGCGCATGCCGCGCTGGCACCCGATCTCGATCTCGGGCTACCACATCCGCGAGGCGGGCTCGACGGCGCAGCAGGAGCTCGCCTTCACGCTCAAGGACGGCTTCACCTACGTGGAGCAGGCGCTCGAGCGCGGCCTCGCGGTGGACGAGTTCGCCCCGCGGCTCAGCTTCTTCTTCAACGCGCACATCGACTTCTTCGAGGAGATCGCCAAGTACCGGGCGGCGCGCCGCATCTGGGCCCGTGAGCTGCGCGACACCTACGGGGCCAGGGACGAGCGCTCGCTGCTCATGCGCTTCCACAGCCAGACGGCCGGGGTGTCGCTGACCGCCCAGCAGCCGCTCAACAACGTGGTCAGGACAGCCACAGAGGCGCTCTCGGCGGTGCTGGGCGGCACCCAGTCGCTGCACACCAACAGCTTCGACGAGGCGCACGCCCTGCCCACCGAGGAGGCGGTGCGGGTGGCGCTTCGCACGCAGCAGATCCTGGCCCACGAGACCGGGGTGACGAACACGATCGACCCGCTCGGCGGCAGCTACTTCGTGGAGGCGCTCACCGACCGGATCGAGGAGGCCGCCTACGGCTACTTCGGCCGGATCGACGAGCTCGGCGGCATGGTCGAGGCGATCAAGCAGAACTATCCGCAGCGGGAGATCGCCGACGCCTCGTTCCGGCTGCAGCAGGAGATCGAGCGGGGCGAACGGGTGATCGTCGGGGTCAACCGCTACCAGCAGGCCGGCGAAGGCGAGCCGGCGACCCTGCGCATCCCGGTCGAGCTCGAGCGAAAGCAGATCGGCCGCGTGCAGGCCGTCCGGGCCCGCCGCGACGCGGGCGAGGCCGAGCTGGCCCTGGCCCGCCTGCGCGAGGCCGCCGGTTCCGAACGCAACCTCATGGAGCCGCTGCTCGAGGCGGCCCGCGCGCACTGCTCCGAGGGTGAGATCGTCGGGTCGCTGCAGCGGGTGTTCGGCACCTACACCGAGACACCGGTCTTCTGATCCTCCGGCGCGGCCGGCGGAGGCGACCGGCTAGGGTTTCCTGTGATGAGGCAGCTCGTGCTCTTGGCCGCGCTGTACACGCTGATCGTCGCTCTGGTGCTGCCGAGCTCGCTGTTCGCCTCCGATCAGCCGCCGGCTGAGACCGAGGCCTCTCCGCCCGGCGCCGAGGAGCCGGCCGCGCCGCCGGCCAGGAGCCGCCCACAGAGCCGCTGCCGGAGGAGACCACCCCGGCCGAGCCGCCCCCCGCTCCGGCGCCGGAGGCGGACACGGCCCCGGCCCCTGCGCCCACTCCTCCGGCCTGCGACCACGCCGGCCGAGCCGGTCCCCGCGGTCGAGGAGCCGCCGGCCGAGGAGGCCGAGGAGGCCGAGGCCGCCCAGGCCGAGGACCGCGCCGGCGGGCGGAAGGCGGGCCAGAAGAAGAAAAAGGTGCGCGCCCGCGCCGCCGCCGACCAGCAGGTGACGATCTCGGACTTCGAGTTCACGCCGGCCACGATCACCGTCCAGCAGGGCGACGAGGTCACATGGGCCAACGACGGCCCCAGCTCACACTCAGCCACCGCGGAGGACGGCAGCTTCGACACCGGCGTGTTCGGCGCCGGCGGGAGCCGCTCGGTGACCTTCGATGAGGCCGGAACCTTCTCCTACATCTGCACGCCACACCCCAACATGGAGGGCACCGTGACCGTGCAGGCGGCGAGCTCGGTCGGCCAGGCCGAAGAGGACCTGCAGGACGCGGAGGACGACCAGGCCGCCGCGGAGGACGATCTCGCTGCCACGGGCGACCTTCCGGACACCGGCAGCGACGCTCGCGTGGTCGGCCTGACCGGGCTCCTCATGCTGGCGCTGGGCGCAGCCCTTCGCCTGCGCGCCCGCGCCCGGGCCTAGCACCCCGTTCGGGGTAACCTGCGCTGCCCATGTCCAGCCGCAAGATCCGCGTCGTCGTCGCCAAGCCGGGCCTGGACGGCCACGATCGGGGAGCGAAGATCATCGCCCGCGCGCTGCGCGACGCCGGCATGGAGGTGATCTACACCGGCCTGCACCAGACACCGGAGCAGATCGTGGAGACGGTGCTCCAGGAGGACGCCGACGCCGTCGGGCTGTCGATCCTCTCGGGCGCGCACATGACGCTCGTGCCCCGGATCGCCTCGCTGCTCAAGGACGAGGGGGCCGAGGACGTGATCCTCGTGGTGGGGGGCACGATTCCCTCCGACGACATCCCCGAGCTCAAGGAACTGGGCGTGGCCGAGGTGTTCACGCCGGGCGCGCCGGTGCAGGGGATCATCGACTACATCCGCGAGGCCGTCCCGGCCTAGGCTAGAGGCGGTCGTGCCGGATCCGCTGGTCGCGCAGCTCGACGGCGACGTGGACGTGGCGCGCCGGGCCGGGTCGAGCTTCTACGCGGTGCTGCTCGAGCGGATGCGGGCCGACGCCGAGGCCGGCGGGCCGGTGCGAAGGGCGCTGGCCGGTCACGAGCACGACCGGGTGGACGAGTGGGACGCCTTCCGGCTTCTGGCCGGCGTGCACCGCCTGGTGCTCAGCGGGGAGGTCTCCGATCTGCAGCGGCACTACCCGTCAACCGGCGGCGACGGGGACGCCGATGCCGCCTGGCCGGGAGTGCGCCGGCTCCTGGCCGAGGGGCGCGCCGAGCTGGTCGAGGCCCTGGCGCACCCGCTGCAGACCAACGCCCCCACGCGGGCGAAGGCGCTGGTGGGCGCGCTCTGCCTGGTCGGCGAGCGCACCGGGCTGCCGCTGCGCCTGCTCGAGCTGGGCGCGAGCGGCGGTCTCAACCTGCGCCTCGACCGCTTCCGCTACGAGCAGGACGGCGTGACACTCGGCCCCGAGTCGTCGCCCGTGCGCTTCGTGGACTTCCTCCGCGGCGGACGCCCCCCGCTCGGGGCGGGGATCGACGTGGCCGAGCGCGCGGGCTGCGACCTCCACCCGATCGACCCGACCACCGAGGACGGCCGTCTGACCCTGCTGGCCTGCATCTTCCCCGACGAGGCGGAGCGCTTCGGCCTGCTGGAGCGGGCGATCGCGGTGGCCCGCGAGACGCCCGCCCCGGTCGAGCGTGCCGACCTGGCCGCCTGGGTCGCGGAGCGGCTCGCCGATCCGCGTCCCGGTCTGGCCACGGTCGTCTACCACACGCTCGTGTGGCCCTACCTTCCGGACGCGGTACGCGAGGCTGCCGAGGCCACCGTGGCGGCGGCGGGAGAGCGGGCGAGCGCCGAGGCGCCGCTGGCCCTGCTTGCATTCGAGGGCACCCGGGAGGACCCGTCGCGGATCGAGGTCCGTCTCACCGAGTGGCCGGGAGGCGAACGCCGGCTGCTCGCCCGCACGAACCACCACCCGGTGACGGTGGAATGGTTGGCCTGAGCGCTATGCCGCGTCGCGCCGCGAGGCCGCGGGCTCGTCGGTCCGCGTGAGCTCGTACAGGTCCTCCAGCGCGGCCCGGAACTGGGCGTAGCGCTGCTCGCCGAGCGCCGCGGCGTAGCGGCGCTCGATGTCCGCAAAACCGCGGTTGGCCGCGGCGAGCGCCTCGGCCCCGTGCGCGGTCAGCCGGATGATCTTCGCCCGGCCGTCCTGAGGGTCGGGCACCCGCTCCACGTAGCCGTGCCGCTCGAGGTCGGCCACCGCCTCGCCCACGGACTGCTTGGTCAGGCCGGAGCGCTCCGCCAGATCGGTTAGGCGACTGCCCTCCTCGTCCACGTAGGAGAACACGCAGCCGTGGCCGGGGCGCAGATCGGAGAAGCCCAGGTCGGACAGCCCGGCCTGGAGTTCGCCGCCCACGGCTTCGCGGACTTCGCCCAGCAGGCCGGGCAGTGGCGGGTGTCGTTGTGTGCGGTTCGTCACAGTTTGATAAGGAAGCCTTACCTTATGATAAGGTCGCCTGACAAGGTTGCCTGACCAATTGTACCCGGTGCCGCGCGCAGCGCCAAGGAATAAACCGGCCCGCGGCGCGTCTCTGGGGCAGGGTCACAAAGGCATCAGCCCCAGACCTTTCCCCCGACACACCCCGGAGGACACGGACATGGCACGGAAATGGTGGACGTTGCTCGTGGTCAGCGTGGCGACGTTCATGCTGCTGCTCGACATCACGGTGGTCAACACCGCGCTGCCGGCCATCGAGGAGGACCTGGGCGCCAGCTTCACCGAGCTGCAGTGGGTCATCGACGCCTACACGCTGTCGCTCGCCGCGCTGGTGCTGACCGCCGGCTCGCTGGCCGACCGGCTGGGACGCCGGCGCGTCTTCGCGGTCGGCCTTGCGATCTTCTCCGTGGCGTCGCTCGCTGCGGGCCTGGCGCCCGACCCGACGTTCCTGAACGTCGCGCGCGCGGTTCAGGGAATCGGTGGGGCGATCATGTTCGCGGTCTCGCTCGCGCTCGTCGCCCAGGAGTTCGCTCCCGGGCGTGAACGCGGCACGGCCATGGGCATCTACGGCGCGACGATCGGCGTCTCGGTGGCCATCGGGCCGCTCGTGGGGGGCGCGATCGTCGACTCGCTGGGCTGGGAGTGGGTCTTCTACATCAACGTGCCCGTGGGCCTTGCGGCTATCGCCGTGACCTACCTGAAGCTGCGTGAGAGCCGCGATCCGAACGCCACCCGAGTGGACTGGGGTGGGCTGGTCAGCTTCAGCTCCGCGCTGTTCCTGCTGGTGCTGGGACTGCTCCGCGGCAACGAGGTGGGCTGGGGCAGCCCGATGATCGTGTCGCTGTTCGCGGCCGCGGCGGCCCTGCTCGCGCTCTTCTTCCTCATCGAGACCCGGGTCGCCCAGCCGATGCTCCCGCTGAAGCTGTTCAAGAAGCCGGCCTTCACCGGCGTGCAGCTGGCGGCGCTGGGCGTGTCGGCGTCGATGTTCGCGCTGTTCCTCTACATCACGTTCTGGCTGCAGAACTACCTCGGCCATTCGCCGCTCGAGGCGGGGCTCATCTACCTGCCGTTCACCGTGCTCACGTTCCTCGTCGCAGCGGCGGGAGGCGCGCTCCTGGCGCGGCTGCCCGCCCGGGTGATCATGGCCACTGGCCTGCTGATGACCGGCATCGGGCTGCTGTTGATGGGCGGCCTGGACCCGGCTGACGAGTGGACCGCGATGCTGGGCGGCTTCCTGGTGGCCGGCGCGGGCACCGGCCTGCTGAACCCGGTGATCGCCGATGTGGCGCTGAGCGTGGTGCCGAAGGAGCAGAGCGGCATGGCCGCCGGCATCAACGACACGTTCCGCCAGGTCGGGATCGCCGTGGGCATCGCGGCGTGGGGCGCGATCTTCCTGTCGCGCGGCGCCGGCACCGTGGAGGAGCTGGCCGCGGGCACCCCGGCCGCGAGCGGCGAACGTCCCCGGCAGCTGATCGAGGCGGCCTCGTCGGGCAACCTCGACCAGGCCGTGGCGGCAGTGCCACCGGCAGCTCGCGAGCAGGTGGCCGACGCCACGAGCCAGGGTTTCATCTCCGGGCTGAACGAGATATTCATGCTCGGCGGGATCCTCTCGCTGGCGGCGGCCGTGCTCGCGCTCTGGCTCGTGCGCGAGCGCGACATCGAGCGGGAGGCCGTTGAGGTCCACGCGCCCCAGCTGGAGCGCGAGCCGGTGCCGGAAGCCGCGTAGCCGGCCAGCGCAGTCCACGCCGCGGGGGGTGGGCCCTTTTGATGCTCGTATGCGGCATTGAAAGGGCCCACCCCCTTGCCTTTCGTGGAGACCTGCCGTCGCGCTGTCTGATTGACGCATCAGTCAACCAGGTGGATAGAATCCCGGCCGCCGCGGGCACCCGATCTCAGCCGGTCCGCAAGACAAGCAAGGAGAAGCATTCCCGTGAAGATCTGCGTCCTCGTCAAAGAGGTCCCCGACGCCGCCGTGGAGAAGCGCATGGACGAGGGTTCCAAGCGCCTCGACCGCTCCGGTGAGAGGAACCTGAACCCCTTCGACACCCACGCGATCGAAGCCGCCATGCAGATTCGCGAGGGCGGCGCCGTCGAGGTCGACGAGATCGTCGCCGTGACGATGGGCCCCGAGTCGGCCTTCCGCGCGCTGCACAAGGCGGTTTCGCTCGGCGCCGACCGGTCGGTCCATTTGAGCGACGAGGTGCTCGCCGGCTCGGACGTCTGCGCCACCGGCTACGCCCTGGCCAAGGTGCTGGAGTCGGAGTCCCCCGATCTGGTGCTGCTCGGCCAGCAGTCCGACGACGGCGAGTGCTACACGATCGGGGCGGTGGTGGCGGACCACCTGAAGATGCCGTCGCTCACGCAGGTGATCAAGATCGACGTGGCTGACGGCAAGCTGCGCTGCGAGCGCCAGGCCGAGTACGGCTACGACACGGTCGATGTCGAGCTGCCCGCCGTGATCTCCGTGGGTGACGCGATCAACGAGCCGCGCTACCCCTCGCTCAAGGCGATCATGGGCGCCAAGAAGAAGCCGCTGGACACCAAGTCGGCCGGCGACGTCGGCATCGAGGCCGAGCGCGTCGGCGACAGCGGCTCGCGCACGCACGTGCTCGCCCTGAACTCCCCGGCCGAGAAGGCGGCGGGGGAGATCATCGAGGACGAGGACACGAACGAGACCGTCGAGAAGATCCTCGGCTGGCTCGACGAAAGGAAGCTCCTGGCATGAGCGGCATCCTCACCTACGCGCTCCATTACGAGGGCGAGTTCAACAAGAACTCGCTGGGTGCGGTCTCCGAGGCGGCGCGGCTGGCCGACCAGCTCGGCGGCGAGGCGGCCGTGGTCGTGGTCGGCGAGGGCGATGACCTGACCGACGAGCTGTGCGCGTCGCTCGGCGCCTACGGCGCGAAGAAGGTCTACCGCGGCCGCGCGCCGGAGGGCCTCGCCCAGCCGGTGGTCGACGTGATGGCCAAGGTCGTCGAGGACGAGGGCTACTCCTACCTGCTGTTCGGCGGCGGCCTCCTGGGCTTCGAGATCGGCGCCGGTCTCACCGCCCGGCTCGGTGCCGGGGTCACGATGGAGGTCACCGAGGTCAAGGTCCAGGACGGGAAGCTGCTGGCCGAGCGCCCGATCCTTCAGGACTCGGCCGTGGCCGAGGTCGGCTACGGGGGCGAAGTGGGCATCATCATCGGCCGCCTCAACGCCTTCGACATCGCCGAGCCGGGCGACGGCAAGGCCGAGGTCGTCGACGTCGACTTCGAGCTCCAGGAGCACTCGACGAAGGCCGTGATGGTCACGCGCGGCGAGCAGCGCGGTGCCGACGTGAACATCGAGGACGCCGAGGTGCTCGTGGCCGGCGGGCGCGGTCTGGGCAAGGCCGAGGGCTTCGAGCTCTGCGAGGAGCTGGCCGGCGCCCTGGGCGGCGCGGTGGCCGCCACCCGTGCCGTGGTCGACGCGGGCTGGTACCCCTACGCGGCCCAGATCGGGCAGACCGGCAAGACGGTGGCGCCGAAGCTCTACCTGGCGGCCGGAATCTCGGGCGCCATCCAGCACAAGGTCGGCATGCAGAACGCCGAGAACATCGTTGCGATCAACAAGGACCCCAACGCGCCGATCTTCGAGTTCTCCGACCTCGGCGTCGTCGGCGACCTGAACAAGATCATTCCCAAGCTCACCGAGGCCGTGAAGGCCAAGAAGGGCTGATGTCCACCGCCCCGATCGAGTTCCCGCCGCCGGTCGACTCGGCCAAGGAGTTCGTGGGCTCGCCCACGGACCCCGAGGACGAGCGGATCGAGGTGGGCGTGGCGATCGTGGGCGGCGGTCCGGCGGGCCTGGCCTGTGCGGTCCGCCTCACCCAGCTCCTGGCCGAAGACGAGGCGGTGATGGAGTCGCTCGGCGAGGTGCCGGTCGCGCTGGTGGAGAAGGGCAAGACACCGGGCTCGCATCTGCTGTCCGGGGCGATGATGAACCCGTCGGCCATGCTGAAGCTGTTCGGTGACCTTCCCGAGGACGACTGGCCGACCTACGGGACGGTGGACAAGGACAGGGTCTACCTGCTTCCCAACGGCCGCATGTCGGTCCCGCTCAAGCCCACCCCGCCGCCGTTTCGCAACCACGGCAACCACGTGACCTCGGTCGCCCAACTCGGGCGCTGGCTCGCGGAGCAGGCCGAGGAGGGCGGTGTCTACATCCTGGGAGAGACGGCCGGGGCCAAGCTGCTCGTCGAGGACGGCGCCGTGGTGGGTGTGCGCTCGGGGGACAAGGGCCGCGGCCGCGACGGCGAGGAGCTGTCGAACTTCGAGCCCGGCACGGACCTGATCGCGAAGGCCACCGTCCTCAGCGAGGGCACCCAGGGCCACCTCACGGGGGCAGCGATCCGCCACTTCGACCTCGGCTCCGAGGACCCGCAGCAGTGGGAGCTCGGCGTCAAGGAGGTCTGGGAGGTCACGCAGCCACTCGACGCGGTCATCCACACCATGGGCTGGCCGCTGCGCTTCGGCGCGAAGTACCGCGAGTTCGGCGGCTCCTTCCTCTACCCGATGGGCGAGGACAGGATCTCCATGGGCTTCGTGACCGGCCTCGACTACCGCGACGCTCGCTTCTCGGTGCACGACGCGCTCCAGGAGCTCAAGGGCCATCCGCTGGTCGCGAAGCGGCTCGAGGGCGGCAAGCGGGTCGCATGGGGAGCGAAGACGCTGCCGTCGGGCGGCTACTGGGCCCGGCCCCGGCGGCTGTGGGCCCCCGGCCTGGCCATCTGCGGCGACGGCGCCGGGATGGTGAACGTGCCGACGCTCAAGGGCGTCCATTACGCCATGCACGCCGGGATGTTCGCCGCCGAGTCGATCTACGAGCGCCTCAAGGCGGGCGGCAGCTGCGCCGACCTGTCGAACTACGAGGCCAAGATCGAGGGCTCCGACATCGAGAAGGACACCTACCGCTCGCGCAACATGCGCCAGCCCTTCTCCAAGGGGTTCTTCGTGGGCGGCGCGATGGCGAACATGATGGAGATCTCGGGCGGGCGCTTCCCGGGCGGCCGCTGGGCGACGCATGACGACGCCACCGTCGACGTCTTCATCGGCGCCGAGCGCGACTACCCGAAGCCCGACGGCGAGATCACCTTCGACAAGCTGTCGTCGGTGTTCGCCAGCGGGAACGCCACTCGCGACGACGCCCCCAACCACATCCGCATTCAGGAGAACGTTCCCCTCGAGATCGCGCTGATGTGGCAGAACATGTGCCCGGCCCAGGTCTACGAGGTGCCTGAGGAGGAGCTGGAGGCCGCCAGGAAGAACGGGAACGGCAAGCTCGACGGCAAGCACGACGTGAAGCTGCAGGTCACCCCGTCGAACTGCGTGCAGTGCGGAGCCATCACGGCCAAGGGCGGACGGTTGACGCCTCCCGAGGGCGGCGACGGCCCCAACTACCAGCTCACCTGAGCGCCGGCGGGAATAGGAGGGCCCTCTAGAGCGGTCCTCTCAGCATGGCCGCCCGCACGTTTCTCGGGCTTGACGAGACGGAAAGCGGCTTCGAACGGGCCGGCGTCCTCGTGCTGCCGATGCCGCTGGAGGCAACCGTCAGCTGGGGACGCGGAACCGCCCTCGGCCCGGACGCGATCATCGACGCGTCCTGCCAGGTCGAGCTCTACGACCGCGAGCACGACCGCGAGCCCGCGCTCGACTACGGGGTTCATACGCTTCCGGCACTCGCCCTGCCCGCGGACCCGGGCCGCGCCGTCGCGGAGATCGCCGCGGCGGTCGAGGAGGCGGCACGCTCGGGCAAGCTCGTGCTGGGCCTCGGCGGGGAGCACACCGTGACCGCGGGCGTGACCCGCGGGCTGCTCGCCGCCCTGGGCGGGCCGCTGACCGTGGTCCAGCTCGACGCCCACAGCGACCTGCGTGACGAGTACGAGGGGTCCGAGTGGAGCCACGCCTGCGTGGCCAGGCGCATGCTCGACGACCCGCGGATCGAGCAGGTCCTCCAGCTGGGCGTCCGGTCGGTCGACGTCGAGGAGGTCGCGTTCCGGCGCTCCCATCCCGAGCGCGTGCGCACCTGGTACGCCGAGGACGTCCACGCCGGCGGTTGGCGCGAGGAGCTCCGCGGCCGGCTGGCGGGCCGGCGGGTGCATCTGACCATCGACGTGGACGGCCTCGACCCCGGGATCGTGCCCGCCACGGGCACCCCTGAGCCCGACGGCCTCACCTGGACGGAGGCCCTGGCGGTGATCGCAGAGACCGTCGCGGGGGCCGAGGTCGTCGGCGTCGACTGCGTCGAGCTGGCGCCGCGCCCCGAGCTCCACGCCGCCGACTTCGCAGTTTCGAAGCTGCTCTACAAGACGCTCACCTACGTCATGGACCGGAGAGGAAACCATGCTCCACGCTGAAGAGACCAGAGCATTCATCAGCCATCACTACCGCCACTTCAACGCCGCCGCGCTCATCGACGCCGCCGAGGCCTACCAGGAGCTGATCGACGGGGGCGGGCGCATGTTCCTGGCCATGGCGGGTGCCATGAGCACCGCCGAGCTGGGGCTGTCGCTGGCGGAGATGGTGCGCCGCGAGAAGATCCACGCCATCTGCTGTACGGGGGCGAACCTCGAGGAAGACCTCTACAACCTCGTCGCCCACGAGCACTACCTGCGCGTGCCCAACTACCGGGAGCTGACCCCGGCGCAGGAGCAGGACCTGCTCACGCGCAACCTCAACCGGGTCACCGACACCTGCATTCCCGAGCACGAGGCCATCAGGGTGATCGAGGACGCCATCCTCGACGAGTGGACCAGCGCGGAGAAGGCGGGCGAGCGCCTCTTCCCGCATGAGTTCCTGTACCGCATCCTGCGCAGTGGGCGCCTCGAGCCCAGCTACCAGATCGACCCCGCTGACAGCTGGCTGATGGCGGCTGCGGAGCGGGACCTCCCGATCTTCGTCCCCGGCTGGGAGGACTCGACCTGCGGCAACATCTTCGCCTCGCACTGCCTCAGCGGCCGGATCAGCGACGTGCACACCGTCCGAAGCGGCATCGAGTACATGATGGCGCTGGCCGGCTGGTACGGCATGGAGGCGCCCGACACCCCGATCGGCTTCTTCCAGATCGGCGGCGGGATCGCCGGCGACTTCCCGATCTGCGTCGTCCCGATGCTGCGTCAGGACATGGAGCGCGACGACATGCCGCTGTGGAGCTACTTCTGCCAGATCAGCGACTCCACCACCAGCTACGGCTCCTACTCGGGGGCGGTGCCGAACGAGAAGATCACGTGGGAAAAGCTGGCGGTTGACACGCCGAGCTATGTGATCGAGTCGGACGCGACGATCGTCGCGCCGCTGATCTTCGCCTACGTGCTGGGTGGATGAGCGGCCATGGCGGCCGACCCACTGGCGCTGGACCCGGAGGCCATGCGCAGGCTGGGCTACCGCACGGTCGACATGCTCGTCGACCAGCTCGCGGACACCGGCGCCCCTCCGCTGCGCCGGGCTACGCCGGAGGCGATGGCTGCCCGGCTCGCTGGTCCGCCGCCCGAGCAACCGGAGGACATCGAGCGCATCCTCGCCCGCCTCGAGGAGGACGTGCTGCCGTTCCGCAGCCGGGTTGACCACCCGGGCTTCTTCGCCTTCGTTCCCTCGTCCGGGACCTGGCCCGGCGCGCTCGGCGACCTGATCGCGAGCGCCTGCAACGTCTACGCGGGCTCATGGATGGAGTCGGCCGGGCCGAGCACGCTCGAGCTGGAGGTGCTCCGCTGGTTCAAGGAGTGGGTCGGTATGCCCGCCGCGTCCGCCGGGGCGCTCACCACCGGCGGCTCCGCGGCGAACATCGCCGCGCTGGCATGTGCCCGGGAGGCCCACGGCGCCGGCATGGACCGCGGGCTCGTGGCGTACTTCAGCGACCAGGCGCACTCCTCGCTGGCCCGCGCGGCGCGTCTGCTTGGCTTCGCTCCTGACCAGGTCCGGGTGCTTCCCACCGACCCGGCGACCTTCCGGCTCGAGGCGGCCACGCTCGCGGCCGCGATGGACGCCGACCGGACGGCGGGCCGTACGCCGCTCTTCGTCGCGGCGAATGCCGGCGCCACGAACACCGGCGCGGTCGACCCCCTGGCGGAGCTCGCCGCGCTCTGCCGTGAGCGTGGGGTCTGGCTCCATGCCGACGCGGCGTACGGCGGCTTCGCCGTGCTCACCGAGCGCGGCACCGAACAGCTACGGGGGCTGGAGCAGGCCGACTCGATCGCCCTCGATCCGCACAAGTGGCTGTTCCAGTCGTACGAGTGCGGCTGCCTGCTCGTGCGCGAGGCGGAGGTCCTGCGACGCGCGTTCGCGATCTGCCCCGACTACCTGCGCGACGCCGAGGCCGAGCGGACCGAGATCAATTTCTCCGATTTCGGGTTCCAGCTCACGCGCGCCGCGCGCGCCTTCAAGCTGTGGATGTCGCTGCGGTTCTTCGGGCTCGAGGCCTTCCGCAGCGCGATCGAGCGCACGCTCGACCTGGCGGCGCTGGCCCGCCGGAGAATCGACGAGAGCCCCGTCCTCGAGCCGATGGCGCCCCCCGCCCTGGGCGTGGTCTGCTTCCGCCGAACCTTCGAGGAGGGGCTCGATCCGCACGAGCTGGACCGCAGAAACGCCCGTCTCGTGGCGGCGCTGGAGCGCGAGGGGTTCGCCCTCGTCTCATCCACCCGCCTGGGCGGGCGCTATGCGATCCGGATGTGCATCCTCAACCACAGCACGCGCGCCGAGGACGTCGAGCGCACCCTGCGCTTCCTGGAGACGGCGGTGGTGGAGAGCGAGGCTCCGTCCGCCGGCGGCAACGGAAGCGACCCCTGGCCGTTGCGGAACGCTCTCGCCTATGGCGCCGAGCGGCGGGTCGCGGCCGGCGAAACGGTCGTGGTCGAGTGGGACCAGTCCCGCGACTTCTTCCTGATCCTCGACGGCAGCGTCGAAGTGGAGCTGGCGGGAGGAGAGCTCAGAACTCTCCGCAAGGGTGACTTCTTCGGCGAGCTGGCGGCACTCGACTGGGGCGCGGGCTACCACTACTCGCGCACCGCGACCGTGCGCGCCCGGGTCCCGAGCCGTCTGCTGGTGCTGAGCGCGGCCGAGCTGAGCCGCCTGATGCAGGAGCTGCCGGCCGTGGACGCACGGGTTCGGGCCGTGGCCGGGCGGCGGTTGGCCGAACTGGGGGCCGCGGGCTCGTGACCAGCGAGCGCGGGCCGGCGGCGCACGCCGCGCAGGTCCGCCGCGTGCTCGGCAGGGGCTTCGGCCGCGCCGACCTGCGCCGGCTGCAGCTGGCCTTCGCGGGCTTCAACGCCGCGGAGTGGGCCGTGTGGATCGCCATGCTGGTGTACGCCTACGAGCAGGGTGGGGCCACCGAGGCCGGGCTGGTGGCGCTGGTCCAGCTCGCGCCCTCCGGCATCGCCGCGCCCTTCGCCGCCGGCCTGGCCGACCGCCACGACCCGGGGCGAGTGCTCGCGCTCGGATACGTGGCCCAGGCCGCCGCGATGGGCGCTACCGCCGTCGCGCTCATCGCCTCGGCCCCGCCGCTCGTCGTCTACCTGCTGGCGGCGGCCGCGGCCAGCGCCACCACGGTCACCCGGCCGGCCCAGGCGGTGCTCGCGCCCGCCCTGGTGCGCGACGTCGAGGAGCTGACCGCCACCAACGTGGTCAGCGGCTGGAACGAGAGCATCAGCGTGTTCGCCGCTCCGGTTGCCACCGGAGCGATGCTGGCGCTGAGCGGCCCGGGCGCCGTCTTCGCCGTGATGGCCGCGGTGGCGGCGCTCTCGGCCCTGCTCGCGGCGCCGCTGCATGGCGCTCCCGCCGTCGCCGCCGGGTCCGCGACCGAGGAGGGAGCCCTGGCCCGGCTCGGAGCCGGCCTGATGGCAGCGCGCCGCGATCCCTCGGCGCGTGTGTTGGTCGGCCTGTTGGGTGTGCAGTTCGTGATCGTGGGCGCGCTCGACCTGCTCTTCGTCGTGCTCGCCGTGGACGTGCTCGGCCTGGGCGGCTCGGGAGCCGGATACGTGAACGCCGCCTTCGGGGCCGGCGGCGTGCTCGGCATCGTGGCGACCGTGACGCTGGTGGGCCGGGAGCGGCTCGCGCCGGCGCTTGCGGCCGCGGTGCTGGCCCTCAGCGCCGCGCTGCTCCTCATCGGCCTGGGAGCCGGTGTGGTCGCGGCGTTCCTGCTGCTCGCGGTGGCCGGGGGCGCGCGGACCGTCCTGGACGTCGCCGCCCGCACGCTGCTCCAGCGCACGGCCCCGTCCGCCGTGCTCGCCCGTGTCTTCGGCCTTCTGGAGACCCTCGACTCGATCGGACTGGCGCTGGGCTCGCTGCTGGCGGCGGCGCTCGTCGCGCTATTGGGTCCCGACCATGCGATGGCGGGCCTGGCCGTGTTCATCGTCGTCGTGCTCGTGACGACGGCGCGTCGCCTCCGTGAGGTCGACGCCCATGCCGACGTTCCCGTCGTGGAGGTTGCCCTCCTGCGTTCGGTGCCGATCTTCGAGCCCCTTGGGGCGCGGGCGCTCGAGGGCCTGGCGCACGCGCTCACCCCTCTGTCACTCTCCGCGGGCGAGTCGCTGATCGAGCAGGGCCAGCCCGGCCGCGGCTACTACGTCGTGGCCGACGGCGCGCTCGAGGTCACGCGCGGCGGCGCGTCGGTGGCCACCGTCAGTCGGGGTGACGGGGTCGGCGAGATCTCCCTCCTGCGGGGCGTGCCCTGCACCGCGACCGTGAGGGCGGCCGGGGCGGCGCTGGTGTACGCCTTGGACGCCGAGCCGTTCGTCGAGGCGGTGACCTGCCATCCGGCCAGCGTCGCCGCCGCGGAGCAGGTCGTGCGTGAGCGTCAGCCCCCGATGGAGAACATCGACTCGAGGTCGTGCTGAGAGAACACCTCGAAGGCCACCATCGTGTAGGTGTCCTCGATGCCGCGGATGCGGGCGAGGCGGTCGGTGACGAGGTCCGCGAGCTCCTCCGGCCGCGCCACCCGCAGGATGGCCACGAAGTCCCAGTGACCGGTGACCGAGTAGGCCTCGGCGACCCCCTCGACGTCTGCCAGCTGGCCTCCGAGAGCGGCCATCGCCTCGCGCTCGGCCTTGATCAGCACCACCGCGTGGGTCATTCGGGGAACACCAAAACGGACCCTATACTCGAAGGAACGATGAAGCCCGATATCCATCCTGAATACGGCCCCTCGCACGTCCGCTGCACCTGCGGCAACGAGTTCTGGACCCGGTCCACCAAGCCCGAGCTGCACGTGGAGATCTGCTCCAACTGCCACCCCTTCTACACCGGCCGGCAGAAGCTGGTCGACAGCGGCGGCCGGGTGGAGCGCTTCCGCCGCCGCGCGGCGCGCTCGCGCCGCTAGCCCCCGACGGGGGCTAGGCGCTTTTTGCCGTGAGATGACGACATAAAGCGCCTTACCCCCCCGGGCGCAACTCCCGGCCGCGGCGCCTGTTCTCACGGAGCATGCGCCTGCGGCTCGCAGTCACGGCACTCGGCCTCCTCGGCGCTCTGGCGCCGGCGACGGCCCCTGCCCTGGGGGCCTCGCCTGCGGCCGCCCGGCTGCCCGTCAAGGTGAAGCTCGTGGACTGTTCGCTGGCCGCGCACGCCGCGGTCTTCCGCGGCCGGATGAGCCGGCTGCCGGGCAGCTCGCGGATGGGAATGCGCTTCACGCTGCAGGAGCACACCGGTCACGGCTTCGAGGCCGTCGAGGCTCCGGGCCTTCAGGGCTGGCGGAGGTCGAAGGTTGGCGTGGGGGCGTTCGCCTACCGCCAGGGGGTCCGCAACCTCGCCCTGAACGCGGCCTACCGCATGCGCGTGGACTTCCGCTGGTGGTCGGCGAGCCGACGCGTGCTCCGGCGCGCCCGCCGTTTGTCGCCCGTCTGCCGCCAGTACGAGGCGCTTCCCAACCTGCGCGCGCGGGTCACCGGGGCCGAGGGCACCAAGGTCGCGGGCGTGGTCCGCTATGTGGTTTCGCTCAGCAACGCCGGGCGGGCCGCGGCAACCGCGGCCGCGGCGCGCCTGACCGTGGACGGGAACATCGTCGACACCCGGACCGTGCCCGCATTGGGTCCCGGTGAGCAGCAGAAGCTCGTGTTCCGCGGGCCGGACTGCGGGCAGGTCGTCGAGGCGCGGGCCGATCCCGACGGCCTGGTCGCCGAGACCTTCGAGGCCGACAACGCCCAGCTGCTGAGCTGCTCCGAGCTCCCACGGCGCTGAGGCGCGCCGACCGACCCACGTTACGATGGGGACGGTGAGCGCTTCTCCCTCCAGCAACGGCGCCGCCCCGGACCGCCCCCGCGAGGCCACCAAGGACGCGCCTATCGGCGGTCAGGCCGTGCTCGAGGGCGTGATGATGCGCGGCATCTCCACCTGGGCGGTGGCGGTGCGCAAGCCGAGCGAGGAGCAGCTCGCCGCCGGCGGAGCGAACCCCAAGGAGGGAGCCAAGGGCGAGATCGAGGTGGTCTCGGAGCCGCTCGTCTCCTGGACCAAGCGCCACCGCCTCCTGCGCCTCCCGGTGGTGCGCGGTGTCGTGGCGCTGGCCGAGTCGCTCAAGATCGGGTTCCGGGCGCTCGGGATCTCGGCCAACTACCAGGTGCCGCCGGGCGAGGACGGAGGCCAGGAGATCGGCGGCAAGGCGTGGGCAGGCACGATCGCCTTCGCGCTGCTGTTCGCGATCGGGCTCTTCTTCCTGCTCCCGGCCGGCCTCACCAACCTGTTCCGGGACGAGATCCCGAGCTCGCTGCTGTTCGTGGTCATCGAGAAGCTGATCCGGATCGCGATCTTCCTGGGCTACCTGTGGCTGATCTCGCGCATGCCGGATCTCCAGCGGGTGTTCCAGTACCACGGGGCCGAGCACAAGACGATCTCCTGCTACGAGGCAGGCCAGCCGCTCACACCCGAGACCGCGCAGCAGTTCTCGCGCTTCCATCCCCGCTGCGGCACCAGCTTCCTGCTGCTGGTGATGATCGTGGCCATCGTTGTGTTCGCGCCGCTCGGCAAGCTCGACTGGCAGTGGCTGTTCATCTCGCGCGTGGTCGGCATCCCGGTGGTGGCCGGGCTGGCCTTCGAGCTGATCAAGTGGTTCGGGCGCAACCGCACCAAGCGCTGGGCCCGCGCGCTGATGTGGCCGGGCATCCAGCTGCAGCGCCTGACCACGCGCGAGCCCGATCTGTCCCAGCTTGCGGTGGCCATCGCGTCCCTCGAGGCGGTGCTCGCGGTGGAGAACCCCCTGGCGGCGTCGGACGAGGACAAGGTCGGCATGGAGGTCGTTGCGTAAATCCGCCTTCGCCACACCTCGATCGGCCTGCCTTCGCAACCTGCTCGTGTACAAGCTGATAGACAGATCTGTATTCCCGGAGGAGGGGGCGCCGACCGTGTGCCTGGCCATTCCAGGACAGATCATCGAGATCGTCGACGACGCCAACCGGCTGGCCAAGGTCGACGTCGCAGGCGTCCAGCGCAGTGTCAACATCGGTCTGCTGGACGACGACGGCGCAGGGCGCCCGGATAGGCGACTGGGTCCTGATCCACGTCGGCTTCGCGCTGTCGAAGGTCGACGAGGAGGAGGCGCTCGCCACGCGCAGGCTGCTCGAGGGGATGGGGGAGGACTACGAGCAGGAGCTAGAGGAGCTCAAGGCGAGCGTGATCGAGTGAGCTTCTGCGACCACGACGTGGGTTGCATCACCTGCGGGGACGTGGCGTCGAGCTGACCGTGGTCCGCGTGGACAGCGAGCGCGAGCTGGCGCTGTGCGCCACCGGTGAGGGAGAGAGGGAGACGGTGGAGATCGGCCTGGTGGGCGTCGTCCGCCCGGGCGACGCCCTCCTTGTCCATGCGGGCACCGCCCTGCAGCGGATCGGAGCCGGCGCATGAGGTTCGTAGACGAGTTCCGGGACGCGGAGCTCGGCCGCGTCCTCTCCGGCGAGATCCTCGGGCTGGTCGAGCCCGGCCGCCACTACAAGGTCATGGAGGTGTGCGGCGGCCACACCCACTCGATCTACAAGTACGGCATCGACGACCTGCTGCCGGAGAACGTCGAGCTGGTGCACGGGCCGGGCTGCCCGGTGTGCGTGATCCCGATGGGCCGGGTGGACGACGGCATCGCCATCGCGAAGACCGAGGGCGTGATCTTCACCTGCTTCGGCGACATGATGCGCGTGCCCGGATCGCAGGGCAGCCTGCTCGAGGCGAAGGCCGACGGAGCCGACGTGCGCATGGTCTACTCGCCCCTGGACGCGCTGCGCATCGCCAAGAAGAACCCGGACCGCGACGTCGTGTTCTTCGCCATCGGCTTCGAGACCACGGCCCCGTCGACGGCCCTCACGCTCAAGCGCGCGCGGGCGGACGGCGTCCCGAACTTCTTCTGCATGTGCAACCACGTGACGATCGTGCCGCCGCTGCGCGCGCTGCTCGACTCGCCCGACCTGCGCCTCGACGGCTTCATCGGGCCCGGCCACGTCTCCACGGTGGTGGGCGCCCGCCCCTTCGAGTTCATCCCGGCGGACTACAGCCGCCCGGTGGTGATCTCCGGCTTCGAGCCGCTCGACGTCCTGCAGTCGGTCCAGATGATCCTTCGCCAGCTGGCCCAGGGGCGCTGCGAGGTCGAGAACCAGTACAAGCGCGTGGTCCCCTACGAGGGAAACCTGCAGCGCGCTCGAGGTCATGGCGGAGGTGTTCGAGCTGCGCCCGCACTTCGAGTGGCGCGGGCTGGGCTTCATCTCCCAGAGCGCGCTCGCCCTCACCGAGGCCTACGCCGACCTGGACGCCGAGCGGCGCTACGAGGTGCCGGGAGTGCGCGTGGCCGACCCCAAGGCGTGCCAGTGCGGTGAGGTCCTCAAGGGCGTGATCAAGCCCTGGGAGTGCAAGGTGTTCGGCACCGCCTGCACGCCCGAGCGGCCGATCGGCACCTGCATGGTCTCCCCCGAGGGCGCTTGCGCGGCCTACTACAACTACGGCCGCTACGCCCGCGAAAGGGAGGTCGTGTGAGCGAGACCGCGGCCACGCCGGGCGAGGAGCGCAGCCCGGGCGGCGGCCGGGCGAGCACCGCAGCACTCCATCCGGGAGGAGCGGATCCTCGGCATCATCGAGACCGCCCGCGGCAAGCGCGCCCGCTTCAAGGACGACCGGATCACCATGTCGCACGGGGCAGGCGGCAAGGCCACGCAGTCGCTGATCGAGGGAGTGCTGCTGCCGGCGCTCGAGAACGACGCGCTGGCCGAGCTGGGCGACGCGGGAACGGTGTCCGTGAACGGCGCCGGCCTCGCGCTGACCACCGACAGCTTCGTGGTGCGGCCGCTGCGCTTTCCGGGCGGCTCGATCGGGGAGCTCGCCGTGAACGGCACGGTGAACGACCTCGCCGTGTCCGGCGCTCGGCCGCTCGCGCTGGGGCTGTCGCTGGTGCTGGAGGAGGGCCTGGCCGCCGAGGACCTGAAGGCCGAGGTCGAGGCGGTGGCGGAAGCCGCGGCGGAGGCCGGGGTGGCGGTGATCACGGGCGACACCAAGGTGGTGGAGCGCGGTCACGCGGACGGCATGTACATCTGCACGAGCGGGATCGGCGTGGCCGACCCGCGGGCCAACCTGTCGCCGGCCGCGCTGCGCCCCGGGCGACCGGGTGCTGGTGTCGGGCTCGATCGGCGAGCACGGCACGGCGATCATGCTGGCGCGCGGCGAGTTCGAGCTCGAGGCGGAGATCGAGTCCGACACCCGCTCGCTGTGGCCGGCGGTGGACGCGCTGCTCGAGGAGTCCGGCCCGGCGCTGCGCTGCCTGCGCGACGCCACCCGGGGCGGCGTGGCGTCGGTGCTGAACGAGCTGGCCCGCGCCTCCGGCGTGGCGGTGCTGGCGAGCGAGGCCGCCGTGCCGGTGAAGCCGCAGGTGGCCGGAGCGGCGGAGCTGCTCGGGATCGATCCGATGTACGTGGCCAACGAGGGCAAGCTGGTGGCCTTCGTTGCGCCGGAGGGGGCCGAGGCGGCGCTGGCCGCGCTGCGCTCGGTCGAGGGCTGTGAAGACGCGGCGGAGATCGGCGAGGTCAAGACCGAGCCGCCGGGGATGGTGCTGGTGGACACCGCGTTCGGCGGCCGCAGGGTCATGGACCTGCTGGCCGGCGATCCGCTGCCGCGAATCTGCTGAGCGAGAGGAGCCGAATGGCAACCCAGTTCGTAGACAACCAGGCCGACACCGAGGCGGTCACCGCCCACGTGATCTGGATGACAACCGGGTTGTCGTGCGACGGCGACTCGGTAGCCATGACCTCCGCCACCAACCCCAGCCTCGAGGACATCATCACCGGGGTCATCCCTGGCATGCCCAAGGTCGTGGTCCACAACCCGGTGCTGGCGTTCGAGAACGGCGCGGAGTTCATGGAGGCCTGGTACCAGGCCGAGAAGGGGGAGCTGGACCCCTTCGTGCTGGTTGTCGAGGGCTCGATCCCCAACGAGGAGATCAACGGCGAGGGCCACTGGACCGGGATGGGAGACGACCCGGAGACCGGGCAGCCAATCACCACCAACGAGTGGGTCGATCGCCTGGCGCCGAAGGCGGCCGCGGTGGTCGCGGTCGGCACCTGCGCCACCTACGGCGGCATCCCGGCGATGAAGAACAACCCGACCGGCGCCATGGGCCTGCCCGACTACCTGGGCTGGAAGTGGAAGTCCAAGGCCGGCCTGCCGGTGGTGTGCATCCCGGGCTGCCCGGCCCAGCCGGACAACACCACCGAGACGCTCATGTACCTGGTCTTCCACCTCGCCGGCATGGCGCCGGCGCCGGAGCTGGACGAGGCGCTGCGCCCGAAGTGGCTGTTCGAGCGCACCGTGCGGGAGAGCTGCAACCGCGCCGGCTTCGTCGAGGAGGGTCAGTTCGCCACCGAGTACGGCGACGACCCCCGCTGCCTGGTCAAGCTGGGCTGCAAGGGCCCGGTGGTGAAGTGCAACGTGCCGGTGCGCGGCTGGCAGAACGGCCTCGGCGGCTGCCCCAACGTGGGCGGCATCTGCATGGCGTGCACGATGCCCGGCTTCCCGGACAAGTACATGCCCTTCATGGACCCGGACAGGTACGGCAACGCGGCGGCCAACGTTGAGCGCTTCACGCTCGGTCCGATCGTCAAGTTCTTCCGCAACCGGCAACATCAAACGGGAGTACGACGTCGAGCCGGAGTGGCGCAAGCCCGGCCGGGAGATCACCAGCGGCTACGTCAAGAACTGGTAAGGGGAGGCGCTGATGGCAACAGTCGAGACACCCCAGGATCAGAAGGTCGTCGTCAAGGAGATGTCCTGGGATCCCATCACCCGCATCGTCGGGTCGCTGGGGATCCACACGGAGATCGACTTCTCGAACCAGGTGGTCAACAAGTGCTACAGCACTTCGATGATCTTCCGCGGGTTCGACATCTTCATGAAGGGGATCGATCCTCGGGACGCCCACTTCATCACCAGCCGCATCTGCGGCATCTGCGGTGACAACCACTGCACCACCTCGTGCCTGAACCAGAACATGGCCTACGGGGTGCACGTCCCGCCGCTGGGCGACTACGCGTTCAACCTGGCCGAGCTCGCGGACTACATGTTCGACCACGCGATCTTCAACGACTGCATGTGCAACGTGGACTTCTGCGAGCAGATGGTCAAGGAGACCAACCCGACGCTGCTGGCCACCGCCGAGAAGACCTCGGCGCCGCACAAGGACGTGCACGGCTACCAGACCGTGGCCGACATCATGCGGGCGCTCAACCCGTTCACGGGCGAGTTCTACCTGGAGACCCTGCAGGTGGCCCGCTACACGCGCGAGATGTACTGCCTGTTCGGCGGGCGGCACACGCACCCCTCGACGATCATGCCGGGCGGCTGCAGCGCGCACATCACGCACCAGACGCTCACCGACTACTACGTGCGGCTGATGCGCTACATGGACTACGCGAAGCGCACGGTCACGATGCACGACGACCTGTACGACTTCTTCCTGCAGGAGCTCCCGGGCTACGACATGGTCGGCTACCGGGACACCAACCTGGTCTGCTGGGGGGCGTTCGACGATCCCGCCGCGGCGGCGGGGCAGCTCTACAACTACCGCCACATGACCGACTGGGGGCGCAAGCGCTTCGTGACCCCCGGCATCGCGATCAACGGCGAGCTGATCACCACCGACCTGGTGGAGATCAACCTGATGATCCGCATCCTGCTGGGCAGCTCGTACTTCGACGACTGGGCGGGACGCGAGGAGCCGTTCGTCCGGCGCGACCCGCTGGGCAACGAGGTCGATCCGCGCCACCCCTGGAACAAGGTCACGCTGCCCAAGCCCCAGAAGCGCGACTACGCGGAGAAGTACTCCTGGGTGGTGTCGCCGCGCGTCTACGACAAGCGGACCGACACCGAGGTCTGCTGCGACACCGGCGGCGGTCCGTTCGCGCGCCAGTGGGTAACCGCGAAGGCGGGGCTCGTGGACCTCGGCTACGTGAAGGCCACCGGCGACAGCATCCGCATGGTGCTGCCCAAGGGCCATTCGATGCCCGAGATGGAGCTCGAGTGGAAGGTCCCGGAGAAGTCGAACGCGATCGAGCGTGACCGCGCCCGCTCGTACCACCAGGCCTATTCCGCGGCCGTGGCCCTCTACAACCTCGACAAGGCCTTCAAGGAGGTGCGGGCCGGGCGGACCAAGAGCTGGGCGCCCGTCGAGGTGCCCGAGGAGGCCGTGAGCGTGGGCTTCCACGAAGCCGCCCGCGGCGTGCTCTCCCACCACATGGTGATCCGCGAGGGCAAGATCGCCAACTACCAGCCCTACCCGCCCACGCCCTGGAACGCCAGCCCGCGCGACTCCAACGGCACTCCGGGCCCGTACGAGGACGCGGTGCAGAACACCCCGATCTTCGAGGAGAACGGTCCGGAGAACTTCAAGGGAGTGGACATCATGCGGGCGGTGCGGAGCTTCGACCCGTGCCTGCCCTGCGGCGTCCACATGTACACCGGGGCGCGGCCGGGTCAGGAAGGTGATGCACAAGCCCACGGCGCTCGCGTAGCGACGTAGGCTTCCGATCACATGGCCGGCCCGGAGCTCATCGAGCGGGTCCAGCGACTCACGGCCGAGCTCGAGCGGGTCGAGGACCCGCACGCGCGGCGGCTGGCCGAGGAGCTGGCCGCCGCCGTGCTCGAACTGCACGGCGAGGGCCTCGAGCGCATGCTCGAGGCGCTGGACGACGAGGCGCGCGGGCGACTTGCCGACGACGCCCTCGTGGGCAGCCTGCTGCTGATCCACGGCCTCCACCCGGTCCCGCTCGAGCAGCGCGTCCAGGAGGGCCTCGACCGCGTGCGGCCCTACATGGAGTCGCACGGCGGGAACGTCGAGCTGCTGGGCATCGAGGACGGGATAGCCCTGCTTCGGCTGACCGGCAGCTGCGACGGATGCGCGGCGTCGGCGTCGACGCTCGAGCTGGCGGTGGAGCGGGAGCTGCAGGAGGCTGCGCCGGATCTGCTCGGCATGGCGGTGGAGGGCGCCGTGGAGCAGGAGGTGACCGGCGTGCCGCTGCCGATGGCGATCGGCGGCGCCGACGCCGCGGAGCCCCACGCCCCGTCCAGCCTGGCCGACTGGGTGCCGTTGGACGGAGCGGGCGAGCTCGAGCCGGGCCAGCTGCGCGGGGCCGAGGTGGCCGGCGAGCGGCTGGTCGTGGCGAACGTCGACGGCACGCTGCTCGCTTACCGTGACGCCTGCGTGGCCTGCGGCGCCGCCCTGGACGAGGGCGAGCTGACCGAGGGGGTGCTGGTCTGCCCGGGCTGCAGCCGGCGCTTCTACCTCCCGCGTGCGGGCCGCTCCCTCGACGAGGAGCGGCTCCAGCTCGAGCCGGTGCCGCTGCTGGCCGACCGCGAGAGCGGGGCAAAGGTGGCGCTGCCCGCGTGAGCCAGGCCGACCAGACCCGGGCACAGGTGATCTCGTCGCTGCGGCGGCTGCAGATGCGCCAGATGCCCGAGGGCATCCAGCCGCTCGAGGCGCAGTGCGACCTCTGCAACACCACCATGCCGGAGGAGCACCGCCACCTCCTGCAGCTCGACGACCGCCAGATCGTCTGCGTGTGCGAGAGCTGCTGGGCGCTGCGCTCGGGCGACCCCGAGTATCGCCCCACCGGCTCGCGGGTGCTCCTGCTGGACGACCTCACGCTGCCCGACGAGCTGTGGGCGCGACTGCGCATCCCGATCGGGCTGGCCTTCTTTCTCCGCACCGGGGGCGGGGTGGTCGCCTTCTACCCGAGCCCCGCCGGGGCCACCGAGTCCGAGCTCGACCTCGACGCCTGGGGGGCGCTGACCGCGCTGAACCCGTTGCTGGATGACCTCGAGCCGGAGGCCGAGACGCTGATACTCGACCGCATCCACAAGCCCCCGCGCGCGGCGATCACCCCCACCGACGAGGCCTATCGGCTGGTGGGCATGATCAAGGCGAGCTGGGAGGGAATCTCCGGCGGCAGCGCGGTCGAGCAGGCGATCGGCGGCTTCTTCGAGCAGCTGCGGGAGCGGGCCCGGTGAGAGAGCAGCCGTTGCCCGAGCCCGAGTTCTGGGTGCTCGGCTGCGAGCCGGTCCCCCACGCCGCCGCGCCCACGCTGGCCTTCCGGCTGCGCGTCCGTGACCGCTCCGAGCTCGAGATCTACGCCGCCGCGCTGTCGATCCAGATCCACCTGGAGCCGATCCAGCGCGAGCACGACCGACGTGGTGCGCGAGCGCCTGGGTGACGTGTTCGGCGAGCCCGAGCGCTGGGGCGACACCGCTCGCGCCGTGATGTGGGCCAGGCAGGACGTGCTGGTCAGGAGCTTCAGCGGCTCCACCTCCTTCGAGCTGACGGTCCCCTGCAGCTCGGACCTCGAGCTGGCCACCACCCGCTGGTTCGAGGCTGTCGATGACGGCGACGCGCCGCTCACGTTTCACTTCAGCGGCTCGGTCTTCTACCGGGCCGAGGGCGACCGGCTGCAGATCACGCTCGTGCCCTGGACCGCGGAGGCCCAGTTCCGGCTGCCGGTCGCCACCTGGAAGGCGGCCGTGGGGGACCGCGGGGGCCTGGCCCGCCTGGGCGGCGACACCTTCGAGGCGCTTCGCCGCCACCGCCTGGAGCACGGCCTGCCCACGCTCGACGCCGCCGTGGCCGATCTGCTCGAGTCGGCCCGCGTGCCCGAGGAGGCCTGATGGAGGCGCAGCTCCAGGAGCTGGTCCAGTCGCTGCTCTACGAGGGCTACGCGCTCTACCCCTACACGGCCGAGGCGACCAAGAACGCGTCGCCCACGCCGTTCGGGATCGTCTACCCGCCGGCGTACGCCGAGCGCACGCCCGGCGCATTCCGGGAGCTGCAGGTCGACTGCGCCCTCGAGGGAGACGGAGCCGGGCTGCGGGCCGAGGTGCGTTTCCTGCAGGGCCTCGGCGACCGCCATCAGGCGGTGCCGCGCCGGATCGAGCTCGACGGCCCCGGTGAGGCCGGGTTCGAGTGGGAGCCGCTGCGCGGCCGAGTCGTGCTGTCCTTCGGCGCGGGCCGTGTCGTCCTGCGTGTGGAGAACCACACGTCTCTCGCCGACCCGGGGGCGGATCGGGCCGAGGCGCTGCAGCACTCCCTGCTCTCCACCCACGTGGTGCTCCGCTGCGACGAGGGCCGGTTCGTCTCCCAGCTCGAGTCGCGCGGCGACAACATCAACTCCTGGCCCGTGCTCGCCCGGGCCGACGACCGGGCGGTCCTGGGCGCGGCCATCGTGCTTCCCGACCATCCCCAGCTCGCCAGCCGGAGCCACGGGAGCCTGTTCGACGGCACCGAGATCGAGGAGGCGCTGCTCCTGCACGTTCAGGCCCTCAGCGACGGGGAGCGCGAGTCGATCGCCGAGCACGATCCGGTGGTGCGCGAGATGATCGAGCGGGCGGCGGCTGCCACCCCAGAGGACCTCTTCCGGCTCCACGGCGTTATGCAGCCCACCGAGCCGGCGAACCAGCCGGGCGAGCGGGAGGTGGACGTCGACGGCCGTACCTTCACGCGCGGGGGCAAGGTCGTGCTGCGCCTGGGCCGGCGGGGCGACCCCCACGACGCGATGCTCGACGGGCGTCTCGCCACGATCGAGAGGATCTACACGGACTACGACGACGTCGTGCACCTGGCGGTCACCGTGGACGATGATCCGGGCCGCGACGTGATGCGCTCGAGCGGCCGCTACCTGTTCTTCAAGCCCGACGAGGTGGAGCTGCGATGACCGAACCCCAGATCCTGGTGGCGGGCATCGGGAACGCCTTTCTGAAGGACGACGGCTTCGGCGGCGAGGTGGCGAAACGGCTGGAGGCGCGCGAGCTGCCGCCCGGCGTGAGCGTGTTCGACTTCGGCACCGGCGGCCTGGACCTCGCGTACGAGGTGATGCGCGGCTACCACGCGCTCGTGCTGGTGGACGTGAGCCGCCAGGGGGAGCCGCCCGGCACGCTGTACGTCATGGAGCCCGACCCGGCCGAGATCGAGGGCGGCATCGAGGACGGGACGATGATCGACCCCCACGGCATGGACCCGCAGACCGTCCTGCGCTTCGTCAAGGCGGTGGGCGGCTGGCCGGGGAAGGTCGTGGTCATCGCCTGCGAGCCCGCCTCGGTGGAGGAGATGGGCTGGGGACTGTCGGAACCGGTGCAGGAGGCGGTGGAC
Source organism: uncultured Thermoleophilaceae bacterium (assembly GCA_963821275.1). Lineage (GTDB taxonomy): Bacteria > Actinomycetota > Thermoleophilia > Solirubrobacterales > Thermoleophilaceae > JACVRW01. The sequence continues at coordinate 375,440 of CAWGDF010000011.1, read as the reverse complement.
CGCGCGGTGGGCGTCGTGCTGGAGACCGTGGAGAAGCTGCGAGCGGAGTCGCAGCTCGGCGTAATGCACGAGCTCTCGATCAGCGAGGCGGTGGTGGACACGGCCCTGCGCCATGCGGGCGGCCGGCGCGTCACCGCGGTGGACCTGACGGTGGGAGCCCTGCGGCAGGTGGTGCCCGAGTCGCTCGAGTTCTACTTCGAGATCGTGGCCCGCGGGACGCCCTGCGAGGGGGCGCTGCTGCGCCAGCATCTCGTGCCCGCCCGGGCGCGCTGCACCGGCTGCGGGCACGAGTGGTCGCTCGACTTCCCGGCCTTCCGCTGCGGGGAATGCGGCGAGGGGGCCGAGCCGGTGAGCGGGGAGGAGCTCGAGGTGGAGTCGATCGACGTCGAGGAGGTGGAATGCACCGCAGCAAGGTGAGGATCGCCGAGGACGCCCTCGACGCCAACACCACTATCGCCCAGGCCAACCGGGCCGACTTCGACCGCGAGGACGTGGCCGTGGTGAACCTGATGAGCGCCCCGGGCGCGGGGAAGACCACGCTGCTGGAGCGGGTGCTCTCCCAGGGGCTGGGCGACGTGCGCCCCGGTGTGCTGGAGGGCGATGTGCAGGGCTCCTACGACGCCGACCGGCTTTCCCTGCTTCACCTGCCGGTCACGCAGCTGAACACCGACCCCGGCTTCGGGGGGGAGTGCCATCTCGACGCCAACATGGTCCGCTCCGCCATCCCGGCCCTGCCGCTCGCCGACATCGACCTGTTGATCATCGAGAACGTGGGCAACCTGGTCTGCCCGGCGGAGTTCAGGGTGGGCGAGGACCGGCGCGTGATGGTCGCCTCGGTGGCCGAGGGCGAGGACAAGCCGCTCAAGTACCCGCTCATGTTCCGCACCTGTGAGCTCGTGGTCGTCAACAAGATCGACCTCCTGCCCCACCTCGACTTCGACGTCGAGCGCTTTCTGTCCGCCCTCGATCAGGTGAACCCCGGCGTGGAGCGGATGCTCGTCAGCGCCCGTACCGGAGAGGGTGTAGAGGCTTTTCGCCAGTGGCTCGTGCGGGCGGCGGCCCGGGAGCCGGCGCCCGCGTGAGCGCGACCGCCCCAGCGCTCGGCGCGCGACTGGACGAGCTGCTGGCGGCCCGGACGAAGGCGAACGCGCGCTTCTTCGCCGACCAGGACGAGCGCACGGCCCGGCTCTGCCACCTGCTCGCCGAGCGCTTTGCCCGCGGCGGGCGCCTGCTCGCGCTGGGGCTGTCGCCCCAGGCGCGCTCCGACGTGCGTCACGTGGCGGTGGAGTTCGTCCACCCGGTGATCGTGGGCAAGCGCGCGCTGCCGGCCCTCGGGCTCACCCGCGAGGGCGGCTCGCTCGAACGGCAGGTCGAGCTGGTTGCCGAGCCCGATGACATCGCGATCGCCTTCGATGCGGGGGCGGCCGGTGCCCTGCGGCTCGCGCGCGAGCGCGGCTGCCTGAGCATCGCCTACCAGCCCGTGGGCGCGGAGTGGGAGTTCGAGCCTCCGAGCGAGGACCCGTTTGTGCGCCAGGAGCTTGCGGAGACGCACTACCACGTCCTGTGGGAGCTCTGCCACGTGTTCTTCGAGCACCGCGGCCTGCTCGAGGGCCGCTCGGCGCGGGCGGTGCACGACACCGGCGCCTCCAGCTTTCTCTACCCGTTCCTGGCCGAGCAGGAGACCGACCTCGCTTCGGTGCTCGACGACGTGCGCCGTTCGGTGGGGATGAAGGCGGAGGAGGTGGGTGCCCTGCGCGAGCGGACGCTCCGGGAGGGGCGGGAGACGCTCGTCTCCGCGGCCGAGGAGCTGCGCGGCCGGCTCGACGCCGGCGGAAAGCTGCTCGCCCTGGGCAACGGCGGCTCGGCCACCGACGCGATGGACGTGGTGGCCGACTTCCGCGACGCGCCCCAGGGCTGGCCGGCGCGGCGGGCGATCGACCTCACCGAGGACGCCGCCATCCTCACCGCGGTGGCCAACGACGTCGGCCCGGCGGCGATCTTCCAGCGCCAGGTGATTGCCTACGCGGCGGACGGCGACGCCCTGCTGGCCCTGTCCACCAGCGGCGGCTCGGAGAACGTGCTCCTGGCCCTGGCCGAGGCCCGCCGCCTGGGTCTGTCGACGGTGGCGATGGTGGGCTACGACGGCGGCCGGATCGCCTCCGAGGGCCTGGCCGACCACGTGGTGATCACGCCCTCGGAGCACATCCCGCGCATCCAGGAGGCGCAGGCGAGCGCCTACCACGTGCTGCGGGAGCTGGTGGAGCGGGCGTGAGCACCGTCGAGAGCACCGGCCGCCGGGTGCGCGCCCGCGTGGAGGGCGCGGTGCAGGGTGTGGGCTTCCGCCCCTACGTGTACCGGCTCGCGGGCGAGCACGGGCTGGCCGGCTGGGTGCTCAACGACGAGCGCGGCGTGCTGCTCGAGGTGGAGGGCGCGCCCGATGCCGTGGAGGGCTTCCTGGCCCGCCTGGCGACCGAGGCGCCGCCGCTGGCCGACGTCGAGCGGGTGACGCCCGAGGACCTCGCGCCCACCGGGGAGACCGGCTTCGCGATCGTCGAGAGCGAGCGCGGCGGCGAGCCGGACGCCCCGGTCTCCCCCGACGCCGCCACCTGCGCGGACTGCCTGCGCGAGCTGTTCGACCCCGCCGACCGCCGCCACCGCTACCCGTTCATCAACTGCACCAACTGCGGGCCCCGCTTCACGATCGTGCGCGGCGTCCCCTACGACCGGCCGCTCACCACGATGGCGGGCTTCTCCATGTGCCCGGCGTGCCAGGGCGAGTACCACGACCCCGCCGACCGCCGCTTCCACGCCCAGCCGAACGCCTGCCCCGACTGCGGACCCTCGCTGAGGCTCGTGACCGCCCGCGGCCGGGGGCTGGACGTCCGCGATCCCCTGCGCGCCGCGGTGCGGGCGCTGGAGCAAGGCCTGGTGCTCGCGGTCAAGGGCATCGGCGGCTACCACCTGGCCTGCCGGGCCGACGAGGAGCAGGCGGTGGCTGCGCTGCGGGCGCGCAAGCGCCGCGAGGACCGCCCCTTCGCGCTGATGGCGCCCGACCTCGAGGCGGCGGGGGAGCTGGTCGAGCTCACTGCGGCCGAGGAGGAGCTGCTCGAGGGACGCGAGCGGCCGATCGTGATCGCCCGCCGGCGGCCCGCTGCGGCGGTGGCCGCGTCGGTGGCGCCGCGCTCTTCCGACCTCGGGGTGATGCTGCCCTACTCGCCCTTGCACCACCTCCTGCTGCGCGACAGCGGCCGTCCGCTGGTCATGACGAGCGGCAACGTCTCGGACGAGCCGATCGCCTACGACGATCACGACGCGCTGACCAGGCTCGGACGGATCGCTCACGTCCTGCTCGTCCACGACCGGCCGATCGAGACCCGCACCGACGACTCGGTGCTGCGCTCGGTCGCCGGCCGTCGCGCGCCGCTGATGCTGCGCCGCTCGCGCGGGTACGTCCCCACCGACATCGCGCTTCCGCTCGAAGCGCCGCCGCTGCTGGCCTGCGGCGCCGAGCTCAAGAACACCTTCTGCCTGGCCAAGGGCCGCCGGGCCTGGGTGGGCCACCACATCGGCGACCTGAAGAACTGGGAGACCCTGCGCTCCTTCCGCGAGGGCGTTGCTCACTTCGAGCGCCTGTTCGCGGTCGAGCCCGCCCTCGTCGCGCACGACCTGCATCCCGACTATCTCTCCACGCGCGAGGCGCTCGAACGCGAGGGAGTGGAGGCGATCGCGGTCCAGCACCACCACGCCCACCTGGCCGCCTGCCTGGCCGAGCACGGCGAGCTCGACGCGGCGGTGGGTGCGATCTACGACGGCACCGGCTACGGGCCCGACGGCACCGTGTGGGGCGGCGAGCTGCTGGTCGGGGGCCCCGAGGGGTTCGAGCGGGCCGCTCACCTGTGGCCGGTGCGGATGCCGGGGGGCGAGCGGGCGATCGCCGAGCCGTGGCGAATGGCGTGCGCATGGCTGGAGGCGGCGGGCGCGCCGGTCATGCCGCCGGCGCTCTCCTCTCTCGTCGAGGGCCGGATCTGGGAGCGGGTGGCCCAGCTGGCCCGCACCGGCGTGGCCTCACCGCTCACCTCGAGCATGGGCCGGCTGTTCGACGCGGTCGCGGCGCTGTGCGGCGTCCGCACGAGCGTGACCTACGAGGGCCAGGCGGCCGCCGAGCTGGAGGCGCTCTGCGACCGGGCCGAGCGCGGCACCTATCCGCTGCCCCTCGCGCCCGCCGAGGCCGGCGCCCCGCTGCTGCTCGACGCCCGCGCCACCGTGGCCGCCCTCGTGGAGGACCTCGCCGCGGGCGCCGCGCCGGCGCAAGCGGGCGCGCGCTTCCACAACGCGCTGGCCGACGCCACCACCAGCGCGTGTGCCCGGGTCGCGGCCGAGCACGCGCTCGACACCGTCGTGCTGTCCGGCGGCGTGTTCCAGAACCGGCTGCTCCTGGAGTGCACCACCGAGCGCCTGGCCGGCGCCGGCCTGCGCGTGCTGGTGCCGGAGCGGCTGCCGCCGAACGACGGCGGCATCTCGTACGGCCAGGCGGCGGTCGCGGCGGCGCGCGGCTGATCCCGCCACGGGTCGTACCCTGTGACGGTGATCGAGAAGCTCGTGGAGCAGATCGAAGGCCGGTTCGCCGAGCTCTCCGGGCAGATGGCCGATCCCGAAGTGATCGGCGACCAGCGCCGCTACGCCGAGGTCGGGCGGGCCTACCGTGCGCTCGAGCCGGCGCACCGGCTGGCCCTCGAGTGGCGGCACGCCACCGACGACGCCGCCGGGGCGCGGGAGCTGCTGGCCGAGGACGGGGAGGACCCCGAGCTGCGCGACCTGCTGCGCGCGTCCGAGGAGCGGCTGGGCGAGCTCGAGGAGGAGATCCGCCTGGCGATGGTGGAGCCCGACCCCAACGACGACAAGGATGTGATCGTGGAGATCCGTCCCGGCACCGGCGGCGAGGAGGCCGGGCTGTTCGCCGCCGATCTTCACCGCATGCTCAGCCGCTACGCCGAGCGGCGCCGCTTCAAGACGGAGCCGATCGACGTCGGCGATGGCCACTTCACCTTCGCGATCAAGGGCCAGGGCGCCTACAGCGTCTTCAAGTACGAGGGCGGCACGCACCGGGTGCAGCGGGTCCCCGAGACCGAGTCGCAGGGACGGATCCACACCTCCACGGCCACGGTCGCCGTCCTGCCCGAGGCCGAGGACGTGGACGTGGACGTGGACCCGGGCGACCTCCAGGTCGACGTCTACCGCTCCTCGGGACCGGGCGGCCAGTCGGTCAACACCACCGACTCGGCCGTGCGCATCACCCACAAGCCGACCGGGGTGGTGGTCTCGATGCAGGACGAGAAGTCGCAGCTGCAGAACCGCGAGAAGGCCATGCGCGTGCTCAGGGCCCGGCTGCTCGAGCGTGAGAGCGCCGCGCAGCAGGCCGAGCAGGCGGCTGCGCGGCTCGCCCAGGTCGGCACGGGCGAGCGGGCCGAGAAGATCCGCACCTACAACTTCCCGCAGGACCGGGTGACCGACCACCGCGTCTCCCTGACCAAGAACAACCTTCCCGCGGTGCTGGGCGGAGAGCTCGAGGAGTTCACGGCCGCGCTCGAGGCGGAGGAGAAGCGGCGCCTGCTCGAGGCGGGCGAGCTCGTCTCGGGTTGACGGTCCGGGACGCGCTCGAGGCGGCCGCGACGGCCCTCGCGGCGGCGGGCTGCGACACGCCGCGGCTCGACGCCGAGGTCCTGATCGCGGACTCGCTGGGGGTCGACCGCGCGGGGCTCCTCACCGAGCCCGAGAGGATCGTTCCCGGCTCGGCCGCCCGGCTGATCGGGGAGCGGGTCCGGCGCCGGGTCCAGCGCGAGCCGGTCGCCTACATCACGGGCCGTCGCGGCTTCCGCCGGCTGGAGCTGGAGGTGGACCCGCGCGTGCTCATACCCCGGCCCGAGACCGAGCTGCTGGTGGAGGCCGCGCTGGACCTGGCGCCGGGCGCCCGGGTGCACGACGTCGGCACCGGCTCGGGCGCGGTCGCCCTGGCCCTCTGCGACGAGCGACCCGACCTCCGCGTCACCGCGTCGGACTCCTCCCCGGCGGCGGTCGAGGTGGCGCGGGCCAACGCGGCCCGGCTCGGTCTCGCGCTCGAGGTGGCGCTGGGCCCCGGCCTGCCCCCGGGCGACTACGACCTGGTCGTGGCCAACCTGCCCTACGTCTCCGAGGACGAGAAGTCCGCTCTCCAGCCCGAGATCCGCGGCTACGAGCCCCATGAGGCGCTGATCGCCGGCCCGGACGGGCTGAATGCGATCCGCGGACTGGTCGACCAGTCGCCGCCGGGCACGCGGCTGGCGCTCGAGCACGCGCCGCACCAGAGCGAGGCGGTCCGCGGGCTGCTGGACGGCGCCGAGACCAGGCGCGACCTGGCCGGACACGAGCGCGTGACGCTGGGGACGGCGCCGTGACCCCGGAGGAGGTGGCCACGTTCGAGCGCTGCATCGCGGTCGGCGGTGTGGCCCTGTTTCCCGCCGACACCGTTTACGGCCTCGCCACCGAGCCGGACTCCAAGGAGGGCGTCCAGCGCCTGTACCGGCTCAAGGGTCGCCCCCCGGAGCGGCCTGCCGCCGTCATGTTCTTTCGCCTCGAGCTTGCTGTCGCGGCGCTCCCGGAGCTCACGGGACGCGCCCGCGCGGCGGTCGAGCGGCTGCTGCCCGGCGGTCTCACGCTCCTGCTTCCGAACCCGGCGCGCCGCTACCCGCTGGCCTGCGGGCCGTCCCCCGAGGTGCTGGGCCTGCGGGTGCCCCTGCTGACGGGCCCGCTGTCGCCGCTCGCGGGCCTCGCCTGGCCCGTGCTGCAATCCAGCGCGAACCGCTCCGGCGGGCCCGACGCTCGCCGCGTCGACGAGATCGACTCGCGCATCCGCTCGGGCGTCGACCTGATCCTGGACGCCGGCGAGCTCCCGGGCACGCCGTCGACCGTGGTCGACCTGACCTCCTACGAGGAGACGGGCGAGTTCGCGATCGTCCGCGAGGGGGCGGTGCGGCGGGCGCGGGTGGAGGAGGCCCTGGGCTGACGGCCGAGCCCGCCCCCGTGACTGGTACGGTCGGAGCCATGACCGACCTCAGCCCGGATTACTTCACGAAGCCCGTCGCCGACGTCGACCCCGAGATCGCCGACGTGCTCCGCAACGAGGTGACCCGGCAGGAGCGCACGCTCGAGATGATCGCGTCCGAGAACTTCGTGCCCCAGGCGATCCTCGACTGCCAGGGATCGGTGCTCACCAACAAGTACGCCGAGGGCTACCCGGGCAAGCGCTACTACGGCGGCTGCGAGCACGTGGACGTGGCCGAGCAGCTGGCCATCGACCGCGCCAAGGAGCTGTTCGGGGCCGAGCACGCGAACGTGCAGCCGCATTCGGGCGCGCAGGCCAACTCGGCGGTCTACATGGCGCTGCTCGAGCCGGGCGACCGCATCCTCGGCATGAAGCTCGACCACGGCGGACACCTCACGCACGGGATGAAGATCAACTTCTCGGGGCTCTACTTCGACATCGTGGCCTACGGCGTGCGCGAGGAGGACTCGCGGCTCGACATGGACGAGCTGCAGCAGATCGCCGAGGACTCTCGGCCCAAGCTGATCCTCGCGGGCTGGTCGGCCTACCCGCGCCAGCTCGACTTCAAGCGCTTCCGCGAGATCGCCGACTCGGTGGGCGCGCTGCTGATGGCGGACATGGCGCACTTCGCCGGCCTGGTGGCCGCCGAGGAGCACCCGAGCCCCGTGCCCTATTGCGACGTGGTCACCAGCACCACCCACAAGACCCTCGGCGGCGCCCGCGGCGGGATGATCCTCTGCCGGGAGGAGTACGCGAAAAAGATCAACTCGCGCGTCTTCCCCGGTCACCAGGGCGGCCCCCTCATGCACGCGATCGCGGGCAAGGCGGTGGCGCTCAAGGTCGCCGAGAGCGACCTCTTCCGGGAGCGTCAGCGACGCACCCGGGAGGGCGCGGCGCTGGTCGCCGAGGAGATGCTCGGCGCCGGGGTCAACGTGTTGACGGGCGGCACCGACGTACACCTGGTGCTGGCCGACCTGCGCGACTCGCCGCTCGACGGCCAGCAGGGCGAGGACCGTCTGGCCGAGGTCGGCATCACCGTGAACCGCAACGCCGTGCCCTTCGACCCGCGCCCGCCGGCGGTCTCCTCCGGACTGCGCATCGGAACGCCGGCGCTGGCCACTCGTGGCTTCCAGCCCGAGGACTTCCGCGAGGTCGGAAAGGTGATCGGCGAGGCGCTCACGGGCGACTTCTCCGACCAGAAGCGCTCGGAGCTCTCGGAGCGCACGCGGGCGCTGGCCGAGCGCCATCCGCTCTACCCGCAGCTCGCCGAGCCGGCTGCGGTCTGAGCGTCACTGGAGCCCGGAGCACACACCGGGAAGCGGCCGCGGTTGTCCCAGCCGCGCGGCCAGCCGGCCGTCCGGCGACGGCGTCGGGCCGCGGAAGCGGAACCGGAAGCGGCCTCCGCCACGCAAGTGAGACGCGGCTCCGCGGCCGCCGAGCAACGCTATCCGGCCCCTGGGTGCGCCGCCCTTTCGGGTCGACATCCTGAGCCGCACGCAGGCGTGCCCGGCGCCGCTCGGGAAGCGGGCGAGCGCGTGACCGCGCACCCGCGCCCTTCGGGCGGCGACGTCGACGAAAACGTTCAGGCGCGCCGTCCAGCGTGCCCGGCGAAAGCGCCGCAGGGGGCCAAGGCCGCGTGCGGGGGCGACGAGGCGCCCGCTCGCTGCCACCCCGCGAAAAGCGGTCACCCCGCCCCGGCGTCGGGCCGGACCCAGGTCGTCGGGAAACCGCACGCGGGTCAGCTTGGCCCGGAACGGGCGCGGGCGCGCTGCCGCCAGCGCGCGCACCGCGGCCGCGCGGGCTGTGGCCGCCGCGCGGGCCTGGGTGACGACAAGGTCGAGCGCGTCCGTCGCGGTCGCCCCGGAGCCATCCGTCACCCTCAGGGCGACGCGCCGGGTGCCCGGCGTCTCGTAGGCGAACAGCGCGAGGCTCTCGCGCCGGAGCGCAGGCTTGCGGACGAACCTGCCATCGCCCTCGAAGTCCCACTCGTAATCGACCGCACGTCGCGACCTGGCGCCGTCGAACATCACCGTCTGCCCGACGCGAGCGGGGTTCGGCCGCACCTGCATCACGGCTCGCGGACCGAGCGCGGGTGCGCGGATCTCCAGCTTCTGGCTGCTCACCGCCGCATCGCCGGTCAGCTTCTCCGTTACCCGAAGCCTGATCTCCCGCAGTTCGGGATCCCCCTGGCCGGGCCGCTGCGTGAACTGGCGCTCGATCACGGCCGCGGCGGCATCGAGCTCGAAGCCGGGCTCGCCGTCGAGGTCCCACTCGATCCTGCTGATGCCGGTGATCGCTCGCGAGCCGGGCGTCGAGCCGAACGTCGTGGAAAGCGGCGGGACCGTGCGGCTCGACGCCTCCGGCGGTTGTTGCTCGGGATCTCCGAGCAGAAGTTCTCGGTACAGCCACCCAGCGACACTGCGACGGCGGCCGCGCAGGCCGTGGTGAGCAGGCGGCGGCGAGCCCGGGATGGCGCAAGGCGTGACATGCGACCGAGCCTGGGGGCTGGAGGTTGGGGATTGCTTGGGAAAACCTTGGGGCGCGCGGGCTCGCGCGCTCACGGATTCCACCCGCCCCGCCAGTAGGCTGATCGGGGATGGACGAGTTCGATGCCCTGTGGGCCTTTCTCGTCGCTGCCCTGATCGCCTTTGTCGCCACTCCGCCGGCCGCGCGCCTGGCGCGGCGGCTGGGGGTGCTCCACCAGCCGCGGGACCGAGACCTTCACGAGCGGCCGGTACCCGGGCTGGGAGGAGTCGCGATCCTGGCGGCGGTGCTGGTGTCGGCGCTGCTTTTCTTGCCCGGCGGCCAGGAGACCCGCGGAATCGTGGCCGGCGCGATCGCCATCACCCTGGTCGGCGCCATCGACGACGTCAAGGACGGCGGCCTGCATCCGCTGGTAAAGCTGATCGGGCAGCTCGCGGCCGCGGCCATCCCGGTCTGGTCCGGGGTGCGGGTGGAGAACGTGACGCTGCCCTTCGTCGAGCCGCTCGACCTCGGCAATTGGGGTTACCCGCTAACGCTGCTCGGGATGGTCGCGGTCGTCAACGTCGTGAACTTCACCGACGGCGCCGACGGCCTCGCCGCGGGCGTCTGCACCCTAGCCGCGGCCACCTTCGCGGTCATCGCGCTCTCGCTCGACCGCATCGACGCCGGCATCCTGGCCGCACTCACCGCGGGCGCCGCTGTCGGCTTCCTCTGGCACAACTTCCACCCTGCTTCGATCTTCATGGGCGACGCCGGCTCCAACCTGCTGGGCCTGTTGCTGGCCTGCATCGCTGTGCAAGGGGTGCTGAAGACGGCCGCGGTGGTCGCGCTCTTCTTCCCGCTCGTGATCCTCGCCGTTCCCGCCCTGGACGCCACGTTCGTGGTGGCGAAGCGGATCAAGTACCGCCGGCCCGTCTACTCCGCCGACCGCTGGCACTTCCATCATCGCTTCGCGAACATCGGCTTCTCCCAGCGACGCACCGTGCTGTACCTGTACGGCTGGACGCTCTCGCTGGCGGCGCTCGCCCTGGCGGTGCGCTTCGTGCCCTACTCGGACGACGACGGCACCCTCCACGCCGGCTGGACGACCGTGATCGTCGCCTTCGGCCTGGTGGCCCTCGCGGCCAGCCTCTACCTCGTGTTGGTGCTCGAGATCTTCAAGTTCCGCCGCTTCCGGGAGCGGGAGATCCGCCGCCAGGTGGAGACCGGCGAGATCCCGGCCTTGAGCGAGACGGAGATCGAGGACGAGATCGAGCGCGAGGTGGAGACGGGCGAGTTCGAGCCGGTGAACCCGCCGGGCACGGACGAGTTCGAGGCCGTGCGCCGCGACTAGGCCAACCCGAACCTGGGCGACGTTGATGCCGGATAGCGACACAAACGCAGCCCAGATCGCTCAGAACAGGGTCGTCTGCTCCGGCGGCGGCGCCGCCGGCGCCGAGTCGGGGGCGGCCCCCTCCGCCGAGATCACCCGGCGCCCGGGGCGGATGAGCGCCGCGAGCCGGTCGCGCTCGGCCTTCGGCGCGTAGGCGCCGCGCGCGTAGAGACGCTCGTAGCGCGGCACAAGGTCCGGCCGCTGGGAGCGCAGCCAGTCCATGAAGATGTCCCGCACCTCGCCGCGCAGGTGCAGGCAGATGCCGCCGATGTTCACCGCGCCCGCCTCGGCGCACAGCTCGAGGATGCGCTCGACCTGGCGCGGGTCGTCGTTGATCCCGGGCATGAGCGGCGCGATCAGGACACCGCAGGGGACACCGGCCCGGTTGATCTCTGCCACCGCCTCGATCCGCTTGCGCGGGTGCGGCGTATGCGGCTCGCTCGCCCGCCAAGCCTTCTCGTCCAGGGTGGGGATCGACAGGTTGGCGGCAAAGCCCACCCGCTCGTGGATCTCCTTCATCAGCCCCAGGTCGCGCAGCAGCAGCGGCGACTTCGTGAGCACCGAGCAGGGCGTGCGCGAGTCCCGCATCGCCTCCCAGATCCCCGGCATCAGCCGGTAGCGACCCTCGACCCACTGATACGGATCCGTGTTGGTGCCGAGGGCGACGTGGTCGCGCTTCCAACTCGGCCGGCTCAGCTCGGCCCGGGCGACCTCCGGCACGTTGACCTTGACGACGATCTCGCGCTCGAAGTCGCGGCCGGCGTTGAAGTCGAGGTAGGTGTGGGTCGGGCGGGCGAAGCAGTAACAGCAGCCATGGCTGCATCCCCTGTAGGGATTGATCGTCCACCGGAACGGCATCCGCGACGCTTTCGGCACCCGGTTCAGCGCCGACTTCGCCTGCACCTCGTAGAAGCGAGTGTCAAGCGCCTCGGGTGCGTCGAAGGTGCGCACCCTGGCCGGCTCGCGGTAGCCCGGGAGCGTCCGGGCCTCCTGCGACTCGACTGTCAGGTTGTCCCAGCGCATGCCCGAACGTATGTTCGCATATCAGCCCGACGGCTCGCCGAACGCGGTGACCACCAGCCGCCGCGGCCCGCCGTCGTTTCTGTGCTCGCAGAGATAAATGCCCTGCCAGGTGCCGAGCGCGAGCCGGCCGTCGGCGACCGGGACCAGGACCGAGTGGCCCAGGAGCGAGGACTTCACATGCGCGGGCATGTCCTCCGGGCCCTCGAGCGTGTGGGAGAAGTAGTCGGCGCCGTCGGGCACGGCGCGGTCGAACCAGGCCGCGAAGTCGCGCCGCACGTCAGGGCTTGCGTTCTCGTTCAGCGCGAGGCCGGCCGAGGTGTGCTGGATGAAGACGGTCGCGATGCCGACGCGCAGGCGGCCGAGCTCCGGGACGCCTTCGGCCACCTCGTCGGTGACCAGGTGGAAGCCACGGGCCCGGGGGCGGAGGGTGATCTCACGTTGAATCCACACGGGCGCGAATCTCCGCCTCAGCCGCCGAACTCCGGCGCCAGCCCAACCAGTCGCCGCCAGCGCACCGCGCGGCGCAGCGCCGCGCGGCTGGCCGGGTGCGTGGAGAGCCGGAACTCGGGCTTGAGCGAGGCGGACTGGTAGTAGACGGCCATCCGCACGCGCCGATGGGAGCGCAGGAAGGAGAAGAACTGGCGCACGAAGCCGGGATCGTCGCGCCCCCAGACGCCCCACTCTGCGAACACGAACGGCTTGCGCCGCCAGGGCCGGCCGCGGTACAGCGCGTCCATTGCCGACGAGCGCTTGTAGGGCGAGTACCAGGTGGTGCCCACCCAGTCCACGTAGGCGCCGCCCGGCCAGAAGCGGCGCGGGTGGTTCTTTCGGATCTCCGGGTTCCCGAACGACAGGGGCACCCAGAGCAGCGCCACCTGCGGCCGCGGCAGCTCGGCCGCGCCGGTCCGCACCGGCGGCAGACGGAGCCGGCGCAGCTGCGCGTCGATCGCGGCGACCTCGCCACCGCGAACGATCAGCGCAAGGCGCCGCCACGCGCGCTTGAACTGCCGGGTCGAGAAGGCGCGGCCTCGGGAGCGCCCGGAGAGGTCGTAGGGCGAGTACGGGTTGCTCCCGTTGTTCATCTCCGACAGGAAGCGCAGATAGGTGATCTGCCCTTGCTCGGCCAGCAGCCGTGAAAGGGCGAGGAGGAAGCCGTCGCCCCCGCCGCGCGCGATCTTCCTAGGCGTGAGCCTCGTGCCCTCGGTGGAGACCGACAGCATCGTCCGCGCCCGCATGCGTGTCGCCTCGCCGAGCCGGATCGAGAGCCAGTGCTGGTCCGAGCTGGTGGCGCGCCAGCTGATGAAGTAGTTGAAGACCGCCGGATGCTTGCCGGACTGGCGCTCGAAGTCGGCGATGTCGGCCGCCCGGTAGCCGCCCTGCCCGCCCCAGAACACCTGATGGCCCGGGGGCAGGAAGGCGGCGCCCTGGGCGGGCGCCGGTAGGACAAGCACCAAGAGGGAGCCCAGGGCGAGGGCCAGTCGCTTCACGAGTCCCAGGAGCGGCACCTCGGGGCCGTGCTCACCCAGCTTGCGAGCGGTCATCGGCGGCATGTCCGCCCAGGCTAGAGGCCCCCGAGCCAAGTGTCACAAAGTAGTCACAAAGTCCCTGGTTCATGTACCGTTCCTGACCCCTTGGAGAGGCATCGAGCGGGCGCCGCCTCCGCCTCTTCGCGGGAGACCCCCTTGACGACCCATGCTCTGAGAACATCCGGCGATGCCATGGCATCGCGAGCGCTCCGCCATCTCGATCTCGCCGTGCTCGCGCTTGCGCTCCCGGTGTTCCTGGTCGCCGGCTGGCCGCTGTTCGCCTGGGCCGGAACGACCGCCGCCTGGCTGTTCCAGCGCACGGTCCAAGCGCTGCTCGGGCGCCGGGCGGAGGCCTCGACCAACCCCAGGATGATGGTCGGCCTGATGACCGTGAGCCTCATGGGCCGCATTTGGTTCCTCATGCTGGCGGTGCTGGCCATCGGCCTGATCGAGCGCGAGGCGGGCCTGCCCGCCGCGGTGCTCACCCTGGTCACCTTCCAGGCCTGGTTCACGGGCTTCATGCTCGAACGTGGCCTTGGCGGGGAAGGATCCCCATCATGAGCACCAAGGCCAAGGTCCTGATCGGGTTCGCGGTCTACCTGCTCGTCGCGATCGCCCTCGTCGCGCTGCTGCCGAGCGGGGGCAAGAACGAGGAGTTCAAGCCCACCGACGAGTTCGCGCTCGACCCCTGGGTCTCGCTGAAGATCGGGCCGGTGGACATGAGCATCAACAAGGCCGTGCTCTACCTCGTGCTCGCGTGCATCATCACCGCGGGGATCATGATCTACATCGCGCGGCGCATGCAGGCGAAGCCGAACCGCGTGCAGACCGCAGTCGAGGCGCTCTACGACCTCACCTACACCACGATCACCCGCGGGAACATGTCGCGCGAGATGTCGCTGCGCTGGTTCCCGTTCGTGGCGACGCTCTTCTTCTTCATCTGGGTCTCGAACCTGCTCGGGTACATCCCGCTGCCGACCAACACCGAGCACAAGGCGGACCTCTTCGGGCTCGAGGTCCCCACGCTGGCGATCTACGCCGCCACGGCGAACCTCTCGGTGCCGGTGATCCTCACGCTGATCGTGTGGTTCGCCTACCAGTTCGAGGGTATCCGGGCGAAGGGCTTCCGGGCCTACTTCAGCGGCTGGATCCCCAACGGCACCCCGTCCAAGATGCGGCCGTTCATCTTCGTCATCGAGGCCATCTCGCAGTTCGTGCGGATGATCTCGCTGTCGGTTCGACTATTCGCCAACATCCTGGCCGGACACCTGCTCATCCTCTTCATGGGCGGTGGGCTCGCGGTGCTCCTCGGTTTGGCCGCACTGGGCTGGATCACCCTGCCTCTGGCCATCGTCTTCTTCGCCTTCGAGGTGGTGCTGGTCGCCACCCTGCAGGCCTTCATCTTCGCCACGCTGGCGTCCATCTACTTCGGCGAGGCCACCGCCGACCACCACTGACACAGGAGGGCCACCAGACATGCTCGACATCCTGCTCCCAATCGCCCAGGTCACCGACGACGGCCTGAAGTCGATCGCCCTCGGCATCGGCGCCGGGCTGGGCTCGATCGGCGCCGGGATCGGCGTCGGGTTCATCTTCGGGAAGGTGATCGAGTCCGTGACCCGCCAGCCGGAGATGCGGGAGGAGATCACCAGCATCCAATGGCTGGGCTTCGCGCTGACCGAGGCGGTGGCCTTCTACACCTTCATCTTCGGCCTGATCGCCTTCTTCCTCTAGGCCCGTGGAGCTGCTGACCGACATCACGCTGCTGGCGCAGGCCGAGGAGGGCGGCGGCGACAACCCGCTGATCTCGATCTCGCTCGGGGTCATGATCTGGACGCTGATCGCGTTCGGGGTCACGATGTGGCTGCTCAGCAAGGTGGCCTTCCCGCGCATCGCGGAGGCGCTCGATCGCCGGCGCAAGGCGATCGACGACTCCATTGACCACGCCGAGCGCACGCGGCGCGAGGCCGACGAGCTGCTGGACGAGTACCGCGCTCGCCTGCGCGAGGCGCGCCAGCAGGCTGACGACATCGCGGTGCGTGCCCGCAAGGCGGCCGACCGGGTGAACGACGACGCCAAGGAGAAGGCCACGCAGCTGCGCGAGGAGCTGCTGGCCGCTGCGCGGCGAGACATCGAGGCCGAGACGCGCCGGTCGCTGGAGCAGATCCGCAAGGAGGTTGCCGACCTCACGGTGGTGGCCACCGAGAAGGTCACGCGCAAGTCGCTCACGGATGACGACCACCGTCGCCTGATCGAGGACGCCCTCAAGGAGGTCGACTTCTCGACCCTGGCGGGCGACGGAAAGGGCTCAGAGGGCCGCTGATGGAGGAGATCGCCGAGGTCTACTCGCGGGCCCTGTTCGAGGCGGCCAAGGAGAATGACGTGCTCGACCGGGTCCACGACGAGGTGGGGGAGTTCGCCGATGCGCTCTCCGAGGACCGCAACCTGCAGGTCTTCCTCTTCTCGCCCTACTTCACCAGCGAGGAGAAGAAGGACGGCGTGAGGCGCATCGTGAGCGACGCCGACGAGCGGCTCGTCAACTTCCTCGAGCTGCTCGCCGAGCGCCACCGGATGCCGGTCCTGTTCCGGATCAGGGACTCGTTCGACGCAATGTGGGCCGAGGAGAACAAGCTGCTGCCGGTGACCGTGACGAGCGCGGTCGAGCTCGACGAGGGCCTCGTGAACGACATCGGCGAGCGCATTCAGGAGCAGACCGGCCGGCGGGTCGAGCTGGCCTCCACCGTCGATCCCGAGGTCCTCGGGGGCCTGAGGGTGCAGGTGGGCAACATGGTGCTCGACGCCACCGTGCGCAACCGACTGGAACGACTACGCAAGCAGGTGGCGAAGGCCGCCTAGCGGCAAGCAGCCGGCTCGGCCGGCTGCGCGCCGATTTGATTCAAGGAGAACCGAGTGCAGATCAAGCCAGACGAGATCACCAGCATCCTCAAGCAACGCATCGAGGGGCTCGAGGACGGCGGTGCCGACCTGTCCGAGGTGGGCACCGTGCTCTCGATCGCCGACGGCATCTCGCGCGTGCACGGCCTCGACAACTGCATGTCGATGGAGCTGCTCGACCTGCCGCACGACGTGACCGGCCTGGCCCTCAACCTCGAGTCCGACAACGTCGGCACCGTGCTCTTCGGCGAATGGGACAAGGTCGAGGAGGGCGATCAGGTCAAGCGCACCGGGCGGCTGCTGGAGGTGCCCGTGGGGGACGCCCTGCTCGGGCGTGTGGTCGACCCGCTCGGGAACCCGCTGGACGGCAAGGGCGACGTGAACACCGAGGAGACGCGGCCGGCCGAGTTCAAGGCGCCCGGCGTGGTGGCCCGCCAGCCGGTGAAGGAGCCGATGCTCACGGGCATCAAGGCCATCGACTCGATGACCAACGTCGGCCGCGGCCAGCGTGAGCTGATCATCGGCGACCGGCAGACCGGCAAGACGTCGATCTGCATCGACACGATCATCAACAACAAGGACTCCGACCTGATCTGCATCTACGTGGCGATCGGGCAGCGGATGTCGACGGTCGTCGACGTCGCGCAGCAGCTGGACGACGCCGGGGCGCTCGACAGCACGATCATCGTGGCCGCCCCCGCGGACGAGGCGGCGCCGATCAAGTTCCTCGCTCCCTATGCCGGCTGCGCCATGGGCGAGCACTTCCTCTACAACGGCAAGCACGCGCTCGTGATCTACGACGACCTCACGAAGCACGCGTACGCCTACCGGCAGATGGCGCTGCTGCTGCGCCGGCCGCCCGGCCGCGAGGCGTATCCGGGCGACGTGTTCTACCTGCACTCCCGCCTCCTCGAGCGCTCGGTCAAGCTGAACGACGAGCTGGACGGCGGCTCGCTCACGGCGCTGCCGATCATCGAGACCCAGGCCGGCGACGTCTCGGCCTACATCCCGACAAACGTCATCTCGATCACCGACGGCCAGATCTTCCTGGAGGCGGACCTGTTCCGCTCGGGCGTGCGGCCGGCGATCAACGTGGGCATCTCGGTGTCGCGCGTGGGCGGCTCGGCTCAGACGACGCCGATGAAGCGGGTGGCCGGCAAGCTCCGCATCGAGCTCTCCCAGTACCGCGAGCTGGAGGCCTTCGCCCAGTTCGGCTCTGAGCTGGACGCCGACACGCAGGCCACCCTGGCGCGGGGGGCGCGGCTGGTCGAGTCGCTGAACCAGAACGAGCGTAGCCCGTGGCCCATCGAGGACCAGGTGGCCGGGATCTACTCCGGCACCGGCGGCTACCTGGACCGGATCAAGGTCGAGCGCGTGGGCGAGTTCCATCAGATGCTGCTGGAGCGCCTGCACGCCGAGCACCAGGACCTGATGGACAAGATCGCCGACGGCAACTGGGACGAGGGCATCGAGTCCGAGCTGGGCGACGCCATCGGCGAGGCGATCGACGACTTCGGGCCCGACTTCGACGAGGAGGGCAACCCGCTGGAGGAGGGCGAGTCCGACCGGATCAGGTCCGAACAGGAGCACGACAGGGAGGGCCGCGCCGAGGACGCCGGCGAGGAGGAGCGAGAGGCCGGCCGCGAGGCCGCCGACTCCGACGAAGAGGTCCAGGAGGCCCCCGAGCAGGAGGCCACGCCGGCCTGACCGGAACCTAGATGGCCAGCCTCAAGGACATCCGCGGCCGCATCTCATCCTTCAAGAACATGCGCAAGATCACGCGTGCGATGGAGATGGTCGCCGCTGCGCGGCTGCGGCGCGCCGAGCAGCGGATCGAGCACCTGAGACCCTACGCCGACGCCATCCGCCGGATGACGAGCCGCGCCTCCCAGGCGGCCGAGAGCATCCCCAACCTGCCCATCCTCCAGGAGAAGGACGAGGTGCGGCGGGTCGGCCTGCTGCTGGTGACCGGCGACCGCGGGCTGGCCGGGCCCTTCAACGCCCAGATCATCCGCGCGGGCAACCGCCGCGCCGCCGAGCTGCGCCACGAGGGCGCCGAGGTCGTGTGGTACGCGTCCGGCCGGCGCGGGGAGTCGTCGCTCCGCTTCCGCGGGATGGAGATCGGCGAGTCATGGACGGGTTTCACCGACCGTCCCGCCTTCTCGGACGCGCGAGCGATCGCGGACGGGCTCGCCGCCGCCTACGTCGACGACAAGGTCGACCAGGTCGAGGTTCTCTACAACGGGTTCATCTCGGCGGTCAATCAGGAGGTCCGCCACGAGACGCTGCTGCCGCTCCAGCACGCGGACGTGCTGGAGCAGGAGGGCGAGGAGGACGACGACGAGGAGCACGAGCAGCACGGGCGGGCGCTCTGGATCTACGAGCCGGACCCCGAGGAGATCCTGGCCCGGCTCGTGCACGACTACGTGGAGATCTCCATCTACAGGGCGCTGCTCGAGTCCACCGCGTCCGAGCACGGCGCCCGCATGACCGCGATGCGCAACGCGTCCGACAACGCCGCCGAGCTGATCGACGACCTGACGCTCGAGGCCAACCGCCAGCGCCAGGCCGAGATCACGCAGGAGATCATGGAGGTCGTCGCGGGGGCCGAGGGACTTCGATAGGGCAATGAGCCGCTACCAAGGAGACTGATCCGTGGAAGCCGGAACCCAGACCGAGCAGCAGGAGGAGCCCCGCGAGGAGCGGGCCGAGAAGCAGGGCGTCGGGACCGTCGAGGAGGTCCAGGGCGTTGTCGTAGAGGTCGCGTTCGGCGATGACCTGCCCGAGATCAACCACGCCCTCGAGGTGGAGATCGACTCCGACGACGGCGACGGCGAGGTCCGCCGTCTCGTTCTGGAGGTGCAGCAGCACCTCGGTGACGACCGGATCAGGGCGGTGGCCATGGACGCCACCGACGGCCTCTCCCGTGGCACCGAGGTGCGGGACACCGGCGGCCCGATCACCGTGCCGGTGGGCGATGTGACGCTCGGCCGCATCTTCAACCTGCTCGGCGAGACGATCGACGAGGGCGACGAGGTGAAGGCCGAGGAGCGCTGGCCGATCCACCGGCCCGCCCCCAGCGTCGAGAACCTGGTGCCGACCCGCGAGATCCTCGAGACGGGCATCAAGGTGATCGACCTGCTCGCGCCCTATCCGAAGGGCGGCAAGGTGGGCCTGTTCGGCGGCGCCGGCGTCGGCAAGACCGTGCTCATCCAGGAGCTGATTCGGAGCATCGCCGAGGAGCACGCCGGCCTGTCCGCCTTCTGCGGCGTGGGCGAGCGCTCCCGTGAGGGCAACGACCTCTGGCTCGAGATGAAGGAGTCGGGCGTGATCGAGAAGACCATGCTCGTGTTCGGCCAGATGAACGAGCCGCCCGGCGCCCGCATGCGCGTGGCGCTGTCCGGGCTGACTATGGCGGAGTACTTCCGCGAGCAGGGCGGCCAGGACGTGCTGCTCTTCATCGACAACATCTTCCGCTTCGTGCAGGCCGGCTCCGAGGTCTCGGCCCTGCTCGGCCGGATGCCCTCGCAGGTGGGCTACCAGCCCACCCTGGAGACCGAGATGGGCCAGCTCCAGGAGCGGATCACCTCGACCCGGCAGGGCTCGGTGACCTCCGTGCAGGCCATCTACGTGCCCGCCGACGACCTCACCGACCCGGCACCGGCCTCCGTGTTCGCGCACCTGAACGCCACGACGACGCTGTCGCGCGCCATCGCCGAGAAGGGCATCTACCCGGCGGTCGACCCGCTCGACTCCACCTCCACGATTCTCAAGCCCGACATCGTGGGCGAGGAGCACTTCGAGGTGGCCAACCAGGTCAAGGAGATCCTGCAGCGCTACAAGGAGCTGCAGGACATCATCGCCATCCTCGGCATCGACGAGCTCTCCGACGAGGACAAGCTCACCGTGCAGCGTGCCCGCAAGGTCGAGCGCTTCCTCTCGCAGCCGTTCTTCGTAGCCGAGGAGTTCACCGGCACCCCGGGGCAGTACGTGCCGATCGAGGAGACGGTGCGCTCGTTCAAGGAGATCATCGAGGGCAAGCACGACGAGGTGCCCGAGCGGGCTTTCTTGCTGAAGGGCGCGATCGAGGACGTGGTGGAGGGTGTGAAGGGCGTCCGCGGCGAGGCGGAGGCCGAGGACGACGAGGAGGCCGACGCCGAGCGTGAGGGCGAGGCCGAGGCCGAGCACGAGGCGGGCGAGGACCGCGCCACGGAGGCCCGCGAGGACGACAAGGAAGAGGCCTGATGGCCCGCTCGTCGTTCCCGGTCGAGGTCCTCACGCCGGAGGGCCAGGTGTTCGCCGACGAGGTGGAGATGGTCTCCACCCGCACGACCACCGGCTCGATCGGCATCCTGGCCAACCACGCACCGCTGATGGGGATCCTGGAGCCGACGGAGCTGCGGCTCTACAAGTCGGAGTCGGACGTGATCCGCTTCGCCCAGGGCGAGGGCTACCTGCAGGTGGTCGACAACCAGGCGCTGGTGCTGGTGGAGGAGGCGATAGCGCCGGAGGACATCGACCGGGGGGCGTTCGAGTCGCGTCTGAAGGAGGCCCGCGACGCGGTCGAGCGCTCCGATGAGGCGTCCGAGGAGCGGGTGCGGGCGCAGCGCGAGGTCAAGCGCTACGAGGCGTTCCTGGACGTGGGCTCGGGCTCTTAGGGCCTGGGCGTTGGTGGTGTGCCGGGGGGAAACCCGAGGGGGGCGAACCCTGGGGGGTTTGGTTCTTTGGCGTCCGTATGGGCAACAAAGGAACCAAGCCCCCGCTCGACGTGCGGCTGCCAGGGCGCCCTAGGCGCGTGATGTCAATGTCTTAGCGGCGTCGCCGGGCCGTGATCAGCCAGGAACGCGCATCGAGGACCACACCGCGCTCGTCGTTGTAGTGCGCCGCGAGCGTCTCGCGGAGGCGCTCGACGGTACGAGCCGCCTCGCGGTCGCTCAGGCTTGCGAGGGCCGCGCTCGTGCCCTGAAACCCCCGGACGAATGCGAGCGCGGCGTCGAGGTCGTGTCCGTAGAGGACCGGCTGGCTGACGTCCTCGAAGCGCATGCCCGCGAAGCCGGCGCCCTCGAGGATGTCCGCGGTGGCTTCGGCATCGCCGAGCGAGAACGGGTCCGCGCCCGGCTGCGGGGGCTGCGCCGCGTCGCCCAGCGCGGCGTCGATCGCCCGCGCCCATTCGTTGTGCTCGTGTCGCTGCCAGACGAGCAGCACCAGGCGCGCCTCGGGTCGAAGGGCGGCGGCGATGTTGGCGAACGCGGCGGCCGGATCGGAGAAGAACATCGTCCCGAAGCGGCTGATCGCCACGTCGAAGCCGGCGGGGTCGAAGCGATGCACCTGGGCGTCTCCCAGCTCGTATCGGACGTTGTCGAGCCGTTCGGCCGCCGTCACCTGACGGGCGCGCTCGAGCATGCGCTCGGACACGTCAACGCCGAGAACGCGGCCCGGTGCCGCGGCGCGCGCCGCCTCGCGAGTCGTGAGCCCGGTTCCGCACCCGATGTCGACTACCTCGTCACCGGGGCTGATCCCGTAGGCCGCGCGAAGGTGCTCGTGGTGAGCGCGCAGCTCGGCGTCGTAGAAGTCCAGGCTGTCCGGCGAGGACACCGACGCGATGCTAATTACCAGGGCAGCGCGCCGCGAGTCGACCGCCGGTGCTGCCCGCCGACGGTAGAGCACGATGCGAGACACTGGGAACGCGGTGTCACAGGAGAACGTCGAACTGGTCCGCCGACTCTACGCGGAGCTTGCGGGCGAGGGCTCCACACAAGAGTTCGAGCAGCGCATGTCCGATGACGCTCTCGGCCGTTTCTTGGATCCGGAGATCGAGTGGGTCCCGGTGACTGAGTCATTGCTTGCCGTCGACAGTTACCGCGGCTTTGACGGCGTGCGGCGCTTCTGGGGTGAGTTCCTCTCGGCTTGGGAGAGGTACCGGGTTGAGACGCTGCGGTTCGACGACGCCGGTGATCAGGTAGCGGTCGTCGTGCACATCGTCGGCCAGACGCACGAGCTCGAAGTCGATGAGACCCGATCCTCGCTCTTGACCGTCCGCGATGGGCGGGTCGTCCGCGTCGAATCCTTTGCCGACGCCGGCGCGGCGCGCCAGGCCGCCGGGTTGCCGCCGTAGGCGGAGCCGGCAGCGCCGCGTTGCTACGAACGGCGGGTTGTGGATGGCACACTGCCATATCGCCGAGCACCACGAGAGCGGAATGATGTTCAGCTGCAACGTCGACGAGTAGGAGACTTCGGCTCTCTGACCGACCCCGCGGCCACCTTTCTCTTTGCCGACATCGCTGGCTTCACGGCCCTGACTGAAGCCCATGGCGACGAGGAAGCAGCAACCTTGGTCGCCGACTTCTGTGACGCGGTCAAGGCGGAGCTACCCGCCGGGGCGTCTCATGTAAAGACCATCGGCGATGCGCTCATGCTGCGCATCCCGGACCCGGGCGAGGCAATTCTTCTCGGCCTGGACATCACACACGGGCTCATGCGAGGCCACGGAGCTCCGGCGGTGCGCGTCGGTCTCCATCACGGAAGCGCCATTGAACGCGACGGCGACTACTTCGGAGCGTCAGTGAACCTCGCCGCGCGGGTTTCAGGAATAGCGACTGGCGGCGACGTCCTGGTGACCGCGCAAACGGCTGCGCTCGCACCTGAGCTCGGGGGCGTCTTCTACGAGGCGCGCGGACGCACCGTTCTGCGCAACGTTCGCGAGCCTGTGGAGCTGTTCGCCGCTGTTCGACAAGGGGAGGCGGCCCAGGGAGACCTCCCAGTGGATCCCGTTTGTCGGATGCTGGTGGACCCCGACCGCGCCGCTGGCCGGCTCATGCACGAAGGCACCGCCTACTTCTTCTGCACGCTCGCCTGCGCGGGCGAGTTCGCCCGGGACCCCGAACGCTACGTAGTCAGCAGTTGACGGGCGCACCCGCCCAGACGAGCCGGATTTCCGCACCGGTCATCTGGGGTGCCGTGATCGGCGTAGTCATGGCAGCTTCACCACTTGCGTTCTGGTGGCTCGACCCGTCGACCGTATATGCGTTGGGACTGGTGCTCATCGCCGCGGTCTACGTCGGCTTCGCGGTGGCGGACGGGCGGCCGAAGGTGATCGCGCCGAGAGCAGCGTCGCTTCGGTCTTCGTCGCGATCATCGCCGGAGTGGGAATCCAAACTGAACCCGCGAAGGTGCGGGCGACCGCACGATTGCCAAGCTTCGTCGGCCCCTAGAGACCCCGCGGCAACGGACTGCAGCTCTCACGGACGGATTTCCCGCGCTAGAGACCGGCGCGAGGCGCGACGAGTGCGGAGCGGCCCTGTGTCGTTGCTAGGCCCCGCCCGCAGGAGTAGTGTGCGACTGTCCCCGATCAGGGGCGGGAGATGTCGTCCCCGTCCCTCAGAACGGAGGGTTGTCATGGCCACCTCCGCCGAGACCGGCACCGACGTACGTCCTTTCCAGGTCGAGGTTCCTGAAGAGCAGCTCGCTGACCTGCGCCGCCGGATCGAGGCGACGCGCTGGCCTTCTAAAGAGCTCGTCGCCGACCGCTCGCAAGGAGTGCAGCTGGCGACGCTGGAGGCGCTCGCCCGCTACTGGACGGCCGACTACGACTGGCGCAAGTGCGAGGCGAGACTGAACGCGCTGCCGCAGTTAATGACCGAGATCGACGGGGTCGAGATCCACTTCATCCACGTCAGGTCGCGGCATGAGAACGCGTTGCCGCTGATCATGACGCATGGCTGGCCGGGATCGGTCATCGAGCTGCTGGAGACCGTCGGCCCGCTGACCGACCCGACCGCTCACGGCGGCGCGGCCGAGGACGCATTCCACCTGGTGCTGCCGTCACTGCCCGGTTACGGGTTCTCCGGTGAGCCGGCCGAGCTCGGTTGGGACGCCGCCCGCACCGGACGCGCGTGGGCGGAGCTGATGCACCGCCTCGGGTACACCCGCTACGTCGCCCAGGGCGGCGACGTGGGTGCCCTCGTCACGGACCTGATGGGTCGCCAGGCGGTCGAGGGTTTGGCCGGCTACCACCTGAACCTGCTCACGGCGGTGCTCGCAGTCGGCGATCAACTGCCCAAGGAATCCGAGCAGGAACGCGCAGCGGCTGAGGCGGTCGCGATGTTCAGGGAAGACGGCTTCGGCTACTTCCTCGAGATGGCAACGCGGCCGCAGACGATCGGCTACGCCCTGCTGGATTCACCGGTCGCCCTGGCGGCCTGGCTGCTCGATCACGACACGGACAGCTACTACAAGATCTCCCGCGCGTTCGTCGACGGGGAGCCCGTGGGCAATCTCACCCGGGACACCATCGTCGACAACATCACGCTGTACTGGCTGACCGGCACCGCAGCGTCGGCGGCCCGGTCGTACTGGGAGGACGGACGAGCGCTGGCCGCAGCGCTTGCGAGCGGCCAGCCTCCTCCGGCGGTCACCGTGCCGGTCGGCTTCACCACGTTCCCCGGCGAGATCTGGGCTTCCCCGCGCAGCTGGGTCGAGGCGGTCTACCCCGGCCTCGCCTACTTCAACGAGGTCGACAGGGGCGGCCACTTCGCCGCGTGGGAAGAGCCCGACCTCTTCGCCGCCGAGATGCGGGCTGCATTCAGCTCAGTGCGCTAACGACGCCATTGTGCGCGTATTCGCACCGGACGATCGGGGCGGCATCGGACACAACCTTCCGCAGGCTTCCGCGGAGGCCGTCCTCCAAGCCGGAGGTCGCGGGACGTGAGCCTCTTCGGCGCGCGCCGCCATCCGCGCACGGCCGCGTTGCCGATCGAGGGTCACCTCCCGGGTTTCGACGGGGCGACAGGCTGGCTGAATTCGTCGCCTCTCACTCCGGCGGAGCTGCGTGGGAGGGTCGTTCTCGTCGATTTCTGGACGTACACCTGCATCAACTGGCTCCGGACGCTGGCCTTCGTGCGCGCGTGGGCGGCGAGATACCGCAACGTGGGGCTCGTCGTCATCGGCGTCCATACGCCCGAGTTCCCGTTCGAGCGCGAGGTCGAGAACGTCCGCGAGGCCGCGGAGGCCATGAGAGTCGAGTACCCGATCGCGCTCGACAGCGACTACGGGGTGTGGAGCGCCTTCGCCAACCGGTATTGGCCGGCCGTCTACCTCGCAGACGCGGAGGGCCGGATCCGGTACCACCACTTCGGGGAGGGCGAGTACGACGAAGGCGAGTGGATGATCCAGCACCTGCTGCGCGAGGGCGCGGGCGAGGGCATCGATAACGAGCTCGTCTCTGTCGCGCCCGACGGATTCGAGGCGCAAGCCGACTGGACGAACCTGCGCTCTCCCGAGACCTACCTCGGCTACGCCCAGGGGCAGAACCTCGACTCTCCCGACGGTGTCGCGTACGACGAGCCTCGCAGCTACGTCGCGCCCGAGTCGTTGCAGCTCAACACCTGGGCCCTGGCCGGGAACTGGACGATCGAGGAACGGGCGAGCGTGCTGAACGAAGCCGGGGGGCGAATCGCCTTCCGCTTCCATGCGCGCGATGTCCATCTCGTCCTGCGCTCGCGGGCGGGCACGGCCGTCCCGTTCCGCGTGTTGGTCGACGGCGAAGCGCCCGGCGCAGCCCACGGGCTGGACGTCGACGAGGAGGGCCGGGGAACGCTGGTCCAGCCACGGCTCTATCAGCTGGTGCGCGAGCCCGGGTCGATCACAGACCGCACGTTCGAGGTCGCATTCCTCGATGCGGGCGTCGAGGCGTACGTCTTCACCTTCGGCTAGCGACGGGCTCGGCCTTCAGCGGTGCCGGTGCGGGAGTCGGTCCACGCCGACGGGGATCGCGGCATGCGCCTCGCCAACGGCGTGGGAAGCACGAGGCGCCCGGGCTTGCGCAATGCGCGAGGACCGAGAGTGCCCGGCGCCCGAGCGCTCATGTCCCGATGAATTGGTAGTCCGTCTGGATCCGACCGTCGGCGGCGAGGACCACGAACTCGAGCCCCCCGCCGGCGACCTCGCCCGTGTTGGTGACCATCTCCCAACGCCACGTGACGACATCCGCAAGCCTCGTCCCGTGGTCCTGTGGTCTGACCCTTGGTCCTGTCGTCTGAATGAGTTGCCTGCCGTGGCGACGAACTCCTCGTACGCTCGCGTGACCCTGGCCTCGAGCTCACGGTGGCCGCGGGCCTGGAAGGTCGGCGTCACCTCGAGGCCCGCGGCCGCCTCTCGCACCTCTTGCGGTGGCTCAAGGATCTGCACCGCGTCCTCGCTCCAAAGTTGGGCGACGCCTTGTCGACGGCGGTCGGGGTCGGGCTCGTTCCAGATCGCCGTGTAGCGGTCGACCAGCTCCTTGACGCTGTCCATCACGCTCCTCGTTCGTGTTGCTGCGTTCATCGCTCAACCGTGGCCGAGCAACGACGCGAAGTCCATTACCTCGCGTGTAAAGCGCGCGCGCCTTCACCTGAGAGGTAATGAGCGGGCACCGGCCGATCGCTAGCGTTGCTCTGGTTGATGATCGAGACCGTGGAGGAGCCGCGGACCGCCGGTCAGCTGATCCGCTTCTGGCGCACCCGGCGGCGGCTCAGCCAGCTCGAGCTGGCCCTCGACGCGAACCTCTCGACCAAGCACCTCAGCTTCGTCGAGACCGGCCGCTCGCGCCCCAGCCGCCAGCTGCTCATCCACCTCGCCCAACAGCTCGACCTGCCGATCGCCGAGCGAAACCGGCTGCTGCTCGCCGGGGGCTTCGCACCGCCGTACCTCGAGTCGCCCTACGACGGAGCGGTGATGCAGCCGCTGCGCGAGTCGTTGACGCGGCTGCTCGAGGCCCACGAGCCGAACCCGGCGTTGATCGTCGACGGGCTCTGGAACCTGATCGAGGCCAATCGCGCCGCGTCCCTGCTCTGGGACGGGATCGACCCGGCCCTGCTCGAGCCGCCGATCAACATGCTCCGCCTCGCCGTCCACCCGGGCGGTTTGCCGAGCATCTCGTCGATGACCGCGGCCTGCAACGCCCCGCTGATCCACCAGCTGAAGCGCAGGAGCCGCGACGACGCGGACGAGGCGCTCGGCGAGCTGATTGACGAGGTCGAGGCCTACCTCCCGCCCGAGCCGCCCGACGCGCCGGCGACGCAGCCGGTCGTCTCGCTCGACCTGCGCACGCCGCTCGGCGACGTCAGCCTCTTCACGATCATTGCCACCCTCGGGGCGCCGCTGGAGGTCACGGCCGCGAACCTCGCCATCGAGACCTTCCTGCCCGCTGATGCCGAGAGCACGGCGCGGTTGCGAGAACTGCGGAGCTGTCCGCGGCGGCGCTGAGGGCGCTGCGCGCCTCCTCCGTTGCGCGATGGGCGGAGGCGCACGAACGTGGGGGCATCGATGAAATTTGGCGCTGCGCACCGGTCTTGACACAGGGGACTCGACAGCCAGCTACCAACGATCAAAGAGCTGCCTAGGCTGAGGTGAGCAACCGCCGAAGGAGGCACACAAAGCCCGAGGGCAATACCACACCTACACAGTGTCGGCGCCCGACCCGTTCGTCGCGCCGTACCACTCGTTCCTGCTGGCGCGAACCCCGAAGCCGGAGCCTGAGGAGCCTCGCGCCTGGCGCAAGGACGAATACCCGGACTGAACGCGGCAGTCATCCTCCATCTCGCCCCCGCGACGTCTAAAGGAGGAAAAGTGACGATTCGAGAGATGCTCGAGACACATCCGCAGCCAGCCAGCCGCGATCGCGATGTGGTGGTGCGCTGTATCGAGGCCTGCATCGACTGCGCCGCCACGTGTACGAGCTGCGCTGATGCCGATCTCGGCGAGAGCGACCCTCAGGAGTTGGTGCGCTGCATTCGCCTTTGTCTCGACTGCGCCGACCTGTGCGAGTCCACCGGCCGCATCGTGACCCGCCAGACCGCACCCGACGTCGGTGTTGTTCGCGCAGCGGTTGAGGCGTGCGTCGTGACATGCAGCGCCTGTCGCAAAGAGTGCGAGCGCCACGCCGAGCACCACGAGCACTGCCGCATTTGCGCCCAGGTGTGCAGCCGCTGCGAGCAGGCATGCAACGACTTGCTCGAATCCATCGGCTGAACAGAACGCAGCCTGTCAGAACGGGCGACGTCCGACGTCGAACCGCTCGCTGAGATTCGCGGCGGTTCGGCGACCCGTTTCATGTCACCACCCTGTACTTGAGGTGGGTGACGCCGGGCGCCTCGACGGCCCGGACCTGCTCGAGCTGCACCCCCGCGTCCCCGAGGTTGTCGAAGAGGCGAGCACCGTCGCCGAGCACCACCGGCACGACGTGGAGCTCAAGTTCGTCCAGCAGTCCCGCTGCCAGGTACTGCTGCGCGACCTGGCCGCCGCCCCAAAGCATGACGTCTTTGCCGCCGGCGGCCTCCCTTGCCTGGTCGAGCGCGGACTCGATTCCGTCCGTGACGAAGTGGAACGTGGTCCCTCCCTCCATCTCCACGGGATCACGCGGGTGATGGGTGAGAATGAACACGGGGTAGTGGTAGGGAGGGTCGTCGCCCCACCAGCCCGTCCACTGCTCGTCGCCCCAGGCCCCACCGCCGATCGGGCCGAACATGTTTCGACCCATCACGCCGGCCCCGATGTTCTCGACCGATTCCTCGGATACCCGTGTGCTCTCGTTCACCTCGCCGCCCTGCTTGCCGTGGGATTGGCGCCAGGATGCCAGCGGAACCACCCAATCGTGGAGCCGCTCGCCGCCCTCGCCGAGCGGGTTCTCCTCGCTCTGGTTCGGGCCGGCGACGAAACCGTCCAGCGAGATCGAGATATGACACCTAAGCTTGCTCATCGCGCCTCCTCAGTAGGCGGCCGCTGCGGCCGCGGGTTCTCAAGCCTATGACCGGCCCCGCGCCGGGAAACTAATCGCGGCTGTGCTGCCAGCGCCCGGCTCGAGCGCTCGATCCCCCGTTGGCCCCATCCCGAAGCGCCGGGGGGCAGCTGATTGGTGAACCCATCATGTTCCGCCGGTCAGCGGCGGCGCACAAAGGTGAGCCCGTCGGCTACGAGGACCATCACGCTGTCGACGCGCTCGTCGGCCATCACGCGTTCGTTGAGCTCGGCGATGGCGCGGTCACGCTCGTTCTGCGGGTTCGTGACCCGGCCACGGAGCAGCACGTTGTCGATCAGGAGCAGCCCTCCCGGCAGCAGGCGCGGGACGAGCTCCTCGTAGTAGTCGGGGTAGCCGGTCTTGTCCGCGTCGAGAAAGACGTAGTCGAAGGTCGGCTCGGGGGGCATAGCGCGCAGCGACTCCAGGGCCGGTCCGACAATGATCTCCACCCGGTCGGCAACGCCGGCGTCCAAGAGATTGCGGCGCGCGATCGCCGCGTACTTCTCCTCGAGCTCCAGACACGTCAGCCGGCCACGGTCCGCCAGTCCGCGCGCGATCGAGATCGCTCCGTAGCCCGTGAAGGTCCCGAGTTCAAGCGCCTGATTGGCGCCGACCAACCGGGCGAGCATCGTCAAGAGCGCCGCCTCGTCGGGAGTGGTCGCCATCTCGGCACCGGGCATTTCCGCGGTCTCGCGGGCCACGCGCTCGAGGACCGCATCCGGTCGGGAATGGCGGACGAGGTACTCGGCTACCTCCTGAGTGATCTGGGTCTTGACGAGCGCCATCGCGGACGCGGGAGCATACGCGGCCGAACGGGCCCATCCCAAGCCCGACGCTCGCCGCCCGTCAAGCGATGGCACCGGCCGGGACTACTGCCTCTGGTGGGTGTCCTGCACGAGTCTCAGCTTGGCCTCTCGTGGAAGCCGCTTGATGCGGGCCTCTTGGCGAAGCGCGGCTGGGCGGTCCGCGACCGCGAGGACCGTGGCCAGCTCCACCGGCAGACGGCTCCGGGTGTAGCGGCTCGCCGTTCCGGCTTGGTGCGCGGCCAGTCGTCGAGCGAGGTCGGTCGTCCAACCGCAGTAGAGGCTGTCGTCCGCGCACTTCAGCAGGTAGACGTAGGGCACCCCATGGATTTCTAGACCAGCCCGGACGAACCTGCCGCACCGCGGGGCCACTGCCGCTTCGCGCGACTTGCGGGCGCGAGCAGCTCGGCGGACCGCGGCTCGAGCCTCACGCCCGTGTGCTACTTGAACACTGCGCCGAACAGGTCGTCGAGCAGCGGGTTGCTGAACATTCGTAGGTCCCTCGCCGTGTAGCCACCTTGCTCGGCGATCGCATGCAGGCCGGCGCGGAACTCCGGGATGCGCGCAGCGTATGCCCGCTTCCGGAGGTGGCGGACCGCGGGCCGGCCGCGGAAGGTGATTCCCTGCCATTGCTTGGCCCAGTGCGGGCGGACGTTGAGCGGCCGGCCGTCGGAATCCTTGTAGGACATCCAGAGCTTCGTGATGTCCTGCATGAACTTCCTCCACTCGCGGGCGGGTGTCCGCAGATGGGTCAGGACCTCTATCGAGCACGTGCCGAACCTGTTGCCGTGCTGCGGCGCCATAGTGATGCCCGAGCCGCCCATGATCCGCATCTCGAGTGCCACCCGCATTGGTGCGTCGGCTCGCTCGTAGACGTTGCGAATGACATCCCACCATGCGCGCTGGCAGATCGACCAGTCCGGGCGGGCGGGATCGTCGGCGCGCGGGGGGATCGGGATCTCGAACTCCATGTCGCGCACGCGGAAGTTGTGGATGCCGCGCTGGAAGTGCAGCGCCTCGATAACCGGGGTAACGATGGAGACGTCGCTCGGCAGAGTGCTCATCGCGAGGGAGCCGAACAGCTCAGCCTGCGTGCGGCCGGGCAGCTTTAGCCACTCCGTGTCCGTGAGCAATTGCACGAGCGACGTCCCCCTCTGCTGCGCCCGCGTCCCCTCTTCGCCGGGATATGGCCGTGCGTCCTCGCGCGCACCGTCGTTGCGCCAGCAGTTCACCCACGCGTTCTGCTGGTAGGGAAACCAGAACCACTCGGCGTAGTAGGCGTGCTTGCAGTGCCGGACGAAGCGCCTCCTGGCCCGTCTGAGATCGGTCCGCGAGATGTCGCGCATGTCAACCGCCCGCGGAACGCGGAATCCGGGCGGCGGTGGGACCGCGAGCGCGAGCCGCGGAGATTCGGGCTGGAGCGCCGCATACGTCATCGGGTCGAGCTTGAGCGTCAGCGAGGTGACGATTCCGAGGAGCCCGAAGCAGCCCGCCGCCGTCTTGAGGAGCGCCCGATCCGACACCGTCTGCAATCGGCCACGCGCGTTGACGAACTCCACCTCCACGACGAGGTCGCTGAGCGTCTTGTGCCGCAGGCCGGCGCCGTGGCAGATCGGCGCATTGCTGCCGCCCCAGGTGATCTCGACCATGATGACGTTCAACGGAACAGTCCACGCCCAGGCGCCGCCGCTTTGGGATAGACACCAGCGGCGAAACTGCTCGTTGGTCGTCGCGGCGCCGATGCGGCACAACGCCTTCGTGACGCCATCCTCGCGGACCCTTCCGACCAGCCGGATCCCCTGCAACTGGTTCTCCGGATCGATAGGCGGCTCTGCTGCCGGAAGCGTGTCGACGAGCTCGGGCGGCAGCATCGAGATGAGCACCTGCCCGTCGGCGGAGAAGACGTCCGACCAGCTGTGGCGATAGCCCGCCGCTCGGACCCTCTTGTTGTTCGCCGACGCCCATCTCACGATCTCTCGGACGCCGTGCTTGGTGCGCGGCATGAACGTGAGCGCCGGCGTGTTGCGGACCGTTCGACCCCAGTTCCGGAACTTCGCTGCATCGACGTACCACACCGGGCTGCCGTCGGCCTCCCGCAGGTCCGGATGGTGCTTGACGTACCGGGGCCGGCCCTCACGCATGGACGCCGCGTGCGAGGTCGCGACGTCGGATTCGAGTAGACCGGCTGCGGTGAGCGCGAGGAGCGTGCGCCTCGTAAGCGTCAGCCGGCTCGGCTCGGGCGCCGCCGGGCCGTCGGCGAAGGGTCGAAGCTCAGGGTCCGCACGAATGAGCTCACGGAGGTTCTCACCCGCGATCAGGCGCCGGCCGTTCGGCGAGCTGACGAGCTCGCTTCCCCGCGCAGCGAAGACGTTTACCAGGCCGCGTGCGCGGACATCCTCGGCGAGTTGCTCCAGGTCACCCATGACGGCCCGCTGGACGAGGTCGCCGCCCGGAGTGCCGGGGCCGCCACCGCAAGCCTCGCCCAGGGGGGCCGACGATCGCACGCGTGCGAGCGCGATGTCAAGGCGCGCCGCGTTCCCACCCCCTTCCATGCTCGTCCGGCGTTCTGACCAGGCGGCTGTCGGGGAGTTCTCGGCGCGCTCCGATGGTACGTTCCGGCGCTTCGGTCCCTACCTCGCCGACATGAAAGGCCGGTCAGCATGCTGAAGGGTCTTGCGCTCCCGGCGCTCCTCGCGGGAATCATCGCTGCAGGTGTGGTCGCAGAAGTCCTCCCGGCCCCGCCGGCCGGGGCGGGGGACGCTTCGACGGGTGAGAGCGCCGCTGTTGCGAAAGTCGCTGCACGAAAATCGTTGACGGCCAGAGCGGTGCATGCGGCGAGGGCGTTCAGGGCGTCGCTCAGCTCCTCATTGCGTGCGGACATGCAGTACTCGTTCGACTCGCCGCAGAAGAAGAGCGGCTGGTCGAACCTGCCGACGAACTTCGTGGCTCGTAATGGCGTGGCGATCAAGGACCTCAGCTCCGGCCAACGGGCGAGGCTCCGGACGCTGCTCGACACGATCCTGAGCTCGCAGGGCTACGCCGACGAGGTCGCCGTTCTCAAAGCCAACGCGTACCTCAAGCAGGAGCAGCAGGACGGGAGCGGCACGGCGCCGATCGTCGACTACGGCGCGGGCCTGTACTACGTCGCGTTCTTCGGGACGCCGTCCCTGTCCAAGAAGTGGACGGTCCAGTTCGGCGGGCACCACTACGCGCTGCACATGACGTTCAGTGGCGCGACGGTCTCCAACACGCCGTATTTCATCGGCGTCGACCCGCCCACGGCGTTCAAGGTCAAGGGCGAGACCTACCAGCCCATGGTCAATGAGGTCGCCGCACTGTTCGGCGCCGCCCGGTCACTCAACGCGCGGCAGCGCGCGAGGGCGCGGCTGAGCCAGAGCTTCGACGACGTGCTGGTCGGCGCGCAGAAGGACGGGCAGTTCCCGGCCAAGCGGGGCGTGACGGTAAGCACCCTTGGGAAGCCACAGCAGAAGCTCGTCACGCGCGCCATCCGGTCGTACGTCGGCGACATGCCGCGCAGACAGGCGAATCGGCAGATTGCCACGTACAAGCAGCAGTACTCGAATACCAAGCTCGCATGGTCCGGGTCCACCGACCCCAGCACGCCCGGGGCGTACGTGCGGATCCACGGGCCCCGGGTCTGGATTGAGCTCGCGAGGCAGAAGGGGATCGGCCCGTTCCGGTCCCACTACCACTCGATTGAGCGCGACGTCAAGAGGGACTATGGGGCGGGCACGTAGCGCCATCGCGGCCCTGGCGGTCGCGATCCTGCTCGCCGTGCCGGCGACTGCGGGTGCCCACCCGATGTTCAGCTCGGCGGTGCTCCTGGCGATCGGGTCCGGCAAGGTCGCCGGGGAGGTCCAGCTGCCCGTCGATCGCCTGGCGGTGGCGCTCGAGCGGGACCTCACCCCGGGCGAGGCGGCCGGTCCGCTGCGGGCGAAGATCGCGCGCTACACACGCCGGCACATCCACGCGGTCGGGGCTGACGGCCGTGAGTGGAAGGTGGCCGTCGGCGCCGGACACATCGAGCCCGTCGACAAGGTGGATCACATCGTGATGCCGCTATCGCTCACGCCGCCGGACGGCAAGGTCACCGACTTCGACCTGCGCTACGACGTGATCGTCGAGCAGCTCGTCACGCACAAGGCGATCGCCACGATCCGCTCGCAATGGGACAAGGGCACGACCGCCCACGAGCCGGAGACCCTGGGCGTTTACGACTGGCACACCAAGTCCCTGCGCGTGGACGCGGACGGCGGCTCGTGGCTCGAGGGCTTTCTGGCGACGGCCGGCCTCGGCGTGCGGCACATCGGCGATGGCGCCGACCACCTGCTGTTCCTGCTGATGCTGCTGATCCCGGCGCCGCTGGTAGTACGTGGCGGTCGCTGGCGCCGGCGCGACGACGCCCGCGCGAGCGTGATCCGCGTCGTGCACGTCGTGACCGCGTTCGCCGTCGGCCATTCGATCACGCTCGCGCTAGCGACGTTCGGACTGATCCACGTTCCCAGCCGGCTGGTGGAGAGCCTGATCGCGCTGTCGATCCTCGTCTCGGCGGTACACGCGCTGCGGCCGCTGGTTCCGGGCGGCGAGGCCATGATCGCCGCCGGCTTCGGGCTCGTCCACGGCCTGGCGTTCGCGACGCTCCTCGGTGACCTGGGAGTCGGCGGCGGCGCGCTCGTGTCCTCGCTGCTCGGTTTCAACCTCGGGATCGAGGCGGCGCAGCTGCTCGTCGTCGCGCTGATGATGCCCTCGCTGTACGCATTGAGCCGATCCGCCGCCTTCGGCGCGGTACGCGTGTCGGCGGCGCTGCTCGGGATCGTGTTCGCCGGCGCGTGGTTCCTCGAGCGCACGACGCTGATCGACAGCGACCCGTTCGCGTCCGTCTCAACCGCGCTGATCGACCACCCCTTCGCCGTCGCTGCAGCCTTCGCGCTGCTGGCGGCCGCTACGCAGTACCTCTCCGACCCTCGAACCACCGGTAGCGGAGCAAGCCGAGCTGGTACCTCGTCGCAAGCGACGATCGGATGATCCCACCGCCAGCCCAGCGCTCGATGGCTGAGCGGGCCGGCGCGACCGTGGTCGAGGCCACGGGCAGCCACTCGATCTACCTGTCGCAGCCGGCAGCAGTGGCTCAACTAATCGAACAGGCCGCGTCCGAGGCGCTCTCGGACACGCGCTGACCCGAACCGGGGCGAACGGAGCCTGGCCCCGCTGGCGATGCGTCAGCTGATCGCCGCGACAGCCTCGATCTCGACAAGCTGGTCGCGATAGCCCAGGACCGCGACTCCGAGCAGGGTACTGGGGGCGTCGTGATCCCCAAACCGTCGACTCACGACCTCCCAGGCGGCCAGCAGGTCTTCGCGACTCTGGCTCGCGACGTACACGGTCGTCTTGATCACGTCGGTCAGAGCGGCGCCGGCGGCATGCAGGGCGGTCGTCAGGTTCTCCATGACCTGCTCGGCCTGTTCCGCGACGTCGCCGACGGCCACCGTCGCCCCGGTCTCGTCGAGGGGACAGGCGCCGGCGGTGAAGACAAGCCGCGAGACATCGTGGGCCACGGCGGCGTAGGCGTACGGTGCTCGGTCGGTGAGCTCGGGCGGGCGAATCAGCTCGATGGGAGCGGGTGTCGTCACCGGCTCAGCCTCGCAGCTTGCCGACGGGTGGCTCTCGGGTTCCAGATGCCGGTGGCGGCCGCGTTGCGTGCGTAGTCGCTGAAGTCCCGCGGCTCGCGGCCGAGGGCGCGCTGAACGCCGTCGGCCAGGCGGGCGTTGCGGCCGTCGAGGACCTCGCCGAAGATGAAGGTCAGCATCTCGACGACCTCGCTCGGAACCCCCTGGTCGGCAGCAGCGGCGGTGAAGTCCGCGATCGAGATCGGTACGTAGCGGATGTCGCGGCCCACCGCCCGGGAGATCTCCAGGACCGCCTCCGCGAACGTGAGCAGCCGGGGCCCGGTGAGCTCGTAGACCTCGCCGATGTGCCGATCGTCGGTCAGCGCGGCGACCGCTACGTCGGCAATGTCGTCGGCGTCGACGAACGGCTCGGGCGTGTCTCCGGCCGGAAGCGCAACCTCGCTGCTCAGGACCTGTTCCTGCCAGTAGTCCTCGCTGAAGTTCTGGGCGAACCAGGTCGAGCGCAAGACCGTCAGCTCGGCGCCGGAGTCGCGAACGGCCCGTTCCGCACGCGCGGCCTCTTCCTCGCCGCGCCCGGACAACAGAACGAGACGCGGAACGCCGCTCTCCACAGCCAGTTCGGCGAACAAGCCCAGTGTCTCCGCGGCGCCCGGAATCGCGTCCCAGTAATGGGAGACGTAGGCCGATCCGACCCCTTCCAGCACCGGGTCCCAGGTCGAGCGGTCGTCCCAGTCGAAACGAGGCTCGCCCGAGCGCGAGCCGATGCGAACAGGCAGGCCGCGTGCGGTGAGGCGCTCCACCACTCGGCGGCCGGTCTTCCCGGTGCCGCCAAGTACCAGCGTGGGTTCTTGTCTCGTGTTGTCGTCCATGGGTCCTCCAGTGCTTGATCGCGGGTTCACGCTCGGACGTCCACCGGCCGCCGTGCCGGTGTCGCGGTTGTGCGACCGCGGCGCCTCGCGAGCCAGGCCAGCGGCGCGAGAACGATGCGCTGCAGCCAGCGGGGCGGGAACGCTCCCTGTACTTCGTTCTCGAACTCCTGGGTGAACAGGGCGAGGTCGAGCGGCCTCGGGATGCCGCCCTGCATCGTGCGGCCCTGCTCGGCGAGGCCGACGGCGGTCTCGAAGAGCTGCTCCATCTTGAGTGCCGGGCGCACCTCGACGCGGACGAGCGCGTCATCGTCGCCGACATTCGCGAAGTCGTGCTTCTGGCCAGCGGGGACGACGACCACCTCGCCGGGCCCAGCCACGACCCGCTTGCGTCCCATCCTGAAGCGCATCGTGCCCTCGACGACCTCGAAACGCTCCTCCTGCTTTGGGTGGATGTGCTGGCCACCCGGGACGCGTCGGTTCGCGGGAAGCTCGAGGTCGATCGCCAGCAGCTCGCCGCCCGTGTTCGCCGATGTCTGGCGGAACGTGATCCGCTCTCCGCTGGCCGGGTTCTCGAGTGTCTGTCCTGTGTGCGCCATAGTCGCTCCGATCTGGTCGTCGATGCAGTACGTCCAGTCTTCCGCGTTGGTGCAGGACTGTCTATGACCAAACCGCGTGGATATATGCTCAATCGTCCATCACACTGGACGAGCCGGGGCAAGCCAGGCATACTTGGCCTCATGGAAGCGCCGGACCCCTTCCCGCCGTCGGATCCCCTCGGCGAGGCACTGCACTTCCTGCGGATGAACGGCGCGTACTACTGCCGCTCCGAGCTCACCGCACCGTGGGGACTGACGCTGCCGCCGATGCCGGGGTACCTCTGGTTTCACGTGGTGACCTCGGGCCGGATGTGGCTCGAGACGGGGGAGGATGACCGGCATTGGATCCAGCTCGGGGACCTCGCGCTCGTGCCGCACGGGGCCGGCCACGTCCTTAGCAGCGAGCCGGGAGCTCCGGCGCCCGGCATTCTCGACCTCGAGCGTGAGGTCGTGAGCGATCGCTACGAGATCCTTCGTCACGGCGGGCGCGGCGCGCCGACCGGCCTGATCTGCGGGGCTGTGCGCTTCGCGCACCCGGCGGCCGACAACCTCATCGAGATCCTGCCGAGGACGATCCGCATCGAAGCGGCCAGCTCGGCCAGGCTGGAGTGGATGCAGAGCGTGTTGCGACTGATGGCCTCCGAGGCCGGCGAGCTCCGGCCCGGCGGCGAGGCCGTGATCACGCGCCTCGGGGACATCCTCGTGATCCAGGCAATCCGGGCTTGGATCGAGAGCGATCCGGCCGCGCAGAGAGGCTGGCTGGGAGCTCTCCAGGACCCCCAGATCGGCCGCGCCATCTCAAAGGTTCATCGCGAGCCCGCTCGGAACTGGACCGTCGCCTCGCTGGCCCACGAGCTGGCGATGTCGCGCTCGGCGTTCGCCGCCCGCTTCACCGAGCTGGTCGGCGAGCCGGTGATGAGCTACGTCGCCCGCTGGCGTATGCATGTCGCGGTAGCTGCGCTGAAGGAGGAGGGCGCCACGGTCGGCCAGCTCGCCGACCGGCTCGGCTACCGATCCGAGGCCGCCTTCAGCCGCGCCTTCAAGCGCGTCATCGGCGTCTCCCCCGGCGCGATCAGGCGAAGCGCCGGCGAGCAGGACCGCGAGCTGATCGCCGCCGCCGCGAGCTGAAAGTACGAGGAGCAGTGTTTCCCCCGACCCCCAAGCCAAGGCGCCGGGGAAAGGCGCATCAAACGAGCAGGACCTCAGGAGTGCTCCCGGAGACATACCGGCCCCTGACGGTGTCGTCCAGGTCGCTAGCGAGACGAGGACTCGTTCAGGCTGACGGCAGCTCGAATGAGAGTCGCGAAGGCCTTCTCATCGATCTCATCATCTTCGTGGAAGTCGATCGCGCGCCGGGTGTTGCCTCCGAGGCTTGAGTTGAACAGTCCCGAGGGGTCTTTCAGCGAGGCGCCCTTGAAGAACGTGAGTTTCACAACGCTCTTGTACGTCTCGCCGGTGCAGATCAGCCCTTGGTGAGACCACGCCGGAACCCCTGGATGAGAAGGCTTGCGCCACTTCCACTCCTCGACCACATCTGGGTCGGCCTGTTTGATCAGGGCGCGAAGCCTGGAGAGCGTCGTGCCCCGCCAGTCACCCAGCTCCTTGATCCTGGCGTCTATCAGTTGAGCCGGCGACTCGACCTTCTGCCCGGAGCTGTTCATGTTGCGGACGCTACCGCGCCGCGCCATATCCCATCGCTGCGGGGCCCGACTTCGACGTGGGATACCGACTACTGGGCTGGGGCAGGCGACCCCGCAGGCGACGTTCGCTTGGTCCAGAACCCGACGACCCGCATCACGACCTGGGAGTCGGACGGCGGCTGGTTGCGAGGGTGCTCGAACACCGTCCAATGGTCGACCATCGACGACGCGAACCCCCGTCGCCCCCCTGGTGGTCGTCGTTACGACGTCTCAGTCGTGGGACGGCATCAGTTGGAACAACACCTGCGACGTCCAGTTTGGCGGCGCGCGCTTCGTCTGTCGGCAGGACAGCCCCCCGAGTCCGGCGCGGGCAACAGCCGCTTCATCATCATGCATCGCTAGCGCGGATTGCGGCGCCGAGGAGGTAGCAGCGACGGTCTCGCCATCCGGCTGGCGGAGTGCCGCTTCGTCCGGAGCGCGTGTCCAGGGCGCCCCCAGCCCGAGACGCCCGCGGTGCCCACAAAGCGTCAGCCGGGCTGGATGTTCTTGTTGTGGTGGAAGGCGTTGTCAGGGTCGTACTTGGCCTTGACTTCGGCAAGTCGCCGGTAGATGTGATCGCCGTAGGCCTCTCGAACCCGGCTGGAGTCGTCGTCGGAATCGAGGAAGTTGACGTAGACGCCGGCGCGGTGCGGTTGGAGGGCTTGGAGGAACCGCCGCGCCCAAGCGGTCTCGGCCGCGGCGCGCTCGCCGGACTCGTCAGGGAGCCACACGGCGTCGATGCTCATGGTGTGGGCCACGTGGCGACCGGCGTAGGCGGTGGCGTCGTGGGGGACTCGGCCGACGGCGCCACCCACGTGGAACATCGCCGCGTACGACCGGGGCGAGCTGGCGGCGTACGCGTGATCGGCGACGACCGCGATGGCGTCGTCGGAGAGGCCGGCGAGGTTCGTCCCCTTCCAGTAGTAGTGCCACCCGTGGCGGACGGTGTCGTCGAGGCCGCCCTGGAAGGCGACGTACGGCGAGGGGGCGAGCAGGTCAACGAGCGGCGTCCCGAACCGGCGGAGGGCCCGCACCGCACGCTCGCCGTCGTCGAAGGCGCCGGCGTAGCAGCAGGCGACGGCGATGGCCGGCCGCCAGTGCAGGTCCTCGGGGATGACCGGCAGTGGGGGGACGGTGCCGAGCCTGACGACGCTCCCGAGCTCGTCGGGCGCTTCGGCGGCGAAGTCCCGGTAGAAGCGCAGTACGTCGGTGGTGTCGTCGGCCGCCCAGAAGACGGGCCCGGCCATCACGGTCGGGCCGACGGGGTGCAGAGTGAACTGGAACGAGGTGACGACGCCGAAGTTGCCCCCGCCGCCTCGCAGCGCCCAGAACAGGTCGGGGTGTTCGTCGGCGGACGCCTGGACGATGCTGCCGTCGGCGGTGACCACCTCGGCGGCAAGCAGGTTGTCGATGGTGAGCCCGTATTTGCGCATGAGGAAGCCGATGCCGCCGCCGAGGGTGAGCCCGGCGACGCCGGTGTGGCTCACGATGCCGCCGGTGGTGGCCAGACCGTGGGCCTGCGTCTCGTGGTCGACGTCGCCCCATAGAGCACCAGCCTGCACCCAGGCCGTGCGACGGGCGGGGTCGACCCACACGGCTCGCATCGCCGAGAGGTCTATGACGACCCCGTCGTCGCACACCGCGGTGCCGGCCACGTTGTGTCCCCCGCCCCGTACGGCGATCTCCAGGTCGCGGTCGCGCGCGAAGCGCACCGCCGCGACCACATCGGCTGCGCCCATGCAGCGGGCGATGCAGGCCGGACGGCGGTCGACCGCGCCATTCCAGATCCCGCGGGCAGTGTCGTAGCCGGGGCTGGTCGGCAGCAGCAGCTCTCCGCGGAACGATCCGCCGAGCTCGCTGAACGCGGTCGTCTCCAGGGGCGGTGCCTGTGGTGTCTGGATGGCGGTCATCTCGTCCTCGCAGCTGTGCTCGGTGTCCGGGTAGCCATGCGAGCAACGTAGGCTTGCCGGCCCGGGCTGGCTAGTTCTACTTTCGAACCAACCGGTTCGAGTAACAGACCTGTGCCCGATCCGGGGCTAGCATGGTGGCGCGATGCGCAGCTACGCGCAGTACTGCCCGGTCGCCAAGGCCACCGAGATCCTCGGTGACCGTTGGACGCTTCTGATCGTGCGCGAGATGCTCGGCGGCGCGAGCGGCTTCAACGAGCTGCAACGCGGCCTCCCGGGGATCTCGCGCTCGGTCCTCACCGACCGCATGCGCGCGCTCGAGCGGGCCGAGGTCATCGAGCGCAGGACGGGCCCCAAGGGCCGCACCCTCGAATATCGCCTCACGCCTGGGGGCCGTGACCTCCAGCCGGTCGTGCAGGCGATCGGCGAGTGGGGGGCAACCTGGTCGTTCACAGAGCCGCGCCCCGAGGAACTCGATCCCGACCTGTTGATCGTCTGGATGGCCCGCCACGTCGATCGCCAGCGGCTCCCGCCCAACCGAACCGTGGTTCAGTTCGACTTTCGCGACCCCAAACGGCGTTACTGGATGGTGCTCGAGCCCTCAGAGGTCTCAGTCTGCCTTCAGCATCCCGGATTCGACATCGACCTCGAGGTCACCGTCGACACCACCACGCTCTACCGCGTCTACCTGGGACGGGCGCAGCTGGGCGGGGCGATTCGAGCCGGCAAGCTGACGATGAGCGGCCCGCGGACGCTGCAACGCGGATTCGGCCACTGGTTCACCTGGAGCGCATTCGCCCCAGCCAGCCACTCGGCGCAGAAGCGCCGCACAGCCGCCTCACGCGTTGCCGGCCCTCATCGCGTGCGGATCGCCGAATGACGGCGATCCGGGCACTGCACCACAGTGGCCGCAACCGCGACGCCTGCTTGCCCAGGCGATAGCGGGAGCGCGGCCTTGCCGACCGCCACTCTCGAGATCGTCCAGCTCGCAGGTTTCGACGCCAAGCTCGGGTGCGGGCGGATCGGGTGCAAGCGGAAGCCGGGAGCGCGGGCGACGGGTCGACGCCCGTCGCTCCTAGAGTTCCGGGTGAGTCCAGAGGCGCTACCCGTGGAAGGCGAAGCCTTGCCCTACGTCACCAACGATCGGGACGGAACCCGGATCTACTTTGAGGACGAAGGCGGCAACGGCACTCCCGTCCTTCTTCACGACGGTTTCGCGGACTCGGTCCAAGACCTACGTGAGTGGAAGATCGCCCAGGCGCTACCCGCTCGCGAGTTCCGGCTGATCTACACAGATCACCGCGGTCACGGCCGCAGCGACAAGCCGCACGACCCCGAGGCCTACGCGATCCCGCTTCGCGTCGCCGACGCGATCGCGGTACTCGATCAGCTCGGGATCGAGCGCGCCCATTTCATCGGCAGGTCCTGGGGCGGGCGGCTCGGCTTTGGAATCGGCGCGCACGCTCCCGAGTGCGTGCTCTCGCTCGTGATCGGCGGCAACCAACCGTACCGGTGGCCCGACACTCCGCTCAGTCGGCTCGTCACGGCGGCGCTCGCCGCAGCGAGCGAAGTGGGAAGCATGGAGCCGCTCGTCCGTGCCTTCGAAGGCTTCTGGGAAATCCGGTTTCCCGACATCCAGCGAATGCGGCTGCTCGATAACGATCCGGTCGCCCTCAGGGCGGCATGGACCGCCGCGCAAGACGAGGGCGCGATCTCAGCCGAGCTCGGGCGCTGGCGGATGCGCTGCCTGATCTTCATCGGCGCCGCCGATTCGGACTTCCTCGAAGGGGCGCGGCGGGCAACCGAGGAGATCCCAAAGGCCGAGCTGCTCACGCTCGAGGCGGCCGATCACTACGCCGCACACGTGAGTGAGGACGACCTCGTGCTCGACGGTGTGCTCCGAACCCTCCGCGCCAGCGACTGACCCCCGGAGCCGCCGCCCGCGCGCGAAAGGCTGTCCCTGCATGGGGATGCGGGCATACCGGCGAACCGGCTCGACGCGCATCCTTGGGACGAGGAGGAGGCGTCCGCCTGCGCGCGATCGGCTGCCGCGCCGCGCGGGTCCTGCAAGGTCTGTGCGCTCCCTCTGGCGCGCGGCCCACCGGCACGGTCTCGGCTGGGACCGCGAACTCGGCGGCGCGGCT
Organism: uncultured Thermoleophilaceae bacterium; assembly: GCA_963821275.1. Taxonomy (GTDB): domain Bacteria; phylum Actinomycetota; class Thermoleophilia; order Solirubrobacterales; family Thermoleophilaceae; genus JACVRW01. The sequence continues at coordinate 332,644 of CAWGDF010000011.1, read as the reverse complement.
AACGGGCACATGGCGATCAGCGACGCCGTCCGGCCCTACAGGCCCGGGTCGGCACGCGCATTCGATGACCAACGTCGGCCAGCTCAGCGCACGCGCCGCCGCGCACGGAGCGGACGACCAGCGCAGCCAGCCGCTGACTCAGCGGAAGTCCTGCTTGGCGCGAGGGCGAGAGCTGCGCCTCGGGAGCGCTCGCCGTCGTCATGTGCTCGGCGTGCCGCCTGGTATGGGTGGAGCAGTGTTGACAAGATCTCGGGGCGAGGGAGACAGTCCGGCCTGCGCGTACGTGAGGTCGGGCGACCGTCGATCGTGGTTGGCGTGTGCTGGTTCGCGACGGCGGATCTGCTCGTGCAGCGGGAGTCCGGCCACGTCAAACAGAGGTGATGATGCTGCTAGCTCGTAACCCCCGATCTTGTCGGCTCGCGGTCCTGCTTGCGGCCGGCGCCGTCCTTCTCGGGCCGGTTGGAGACGCCGGCGCGCGTCTTGGCCCCCGCGCGGCCGGGGGTGTGGTTTCGGCCGCCCCGCTGAAGCATCGCCTCTGGATTCCGGAGACCACGCGGGCGGCGTTCCGCCTGAAGTATGTGACGACGAACGCGCGCGGGAAGCGAGCGCTGAGTACCGGAACGCTGTTCCTGCCGAGGGGCCGAGCGCCGCGCGGCGGCTGGCCGGTGCTTTCCTGGGCGCATGGGACGTCAGGTCTCGGCGATCGCTGTGCTCCCTCAGTGGTCGGTCCGGCGCTCCCGGCGCGCGACCGGCCTTATCTGGCCAACTGGATGCGCGAGGGCTACACAATCGTGGCCAGCGACTACGCCGGCCTGGGCACGCGCGGGCTGATGGCGTATCTCCACGGGCGCTCAGAGGCGCACAACATCGTCGACATCGTCAAAGCCGGTCGGGCCTATGCGCGACGGCTGTCGCCGCGCAGCCGGCTTGCGCGAAAGTGGGTTGTGGTCGGACAGTCTCAGGGCGCCGGCGCAGCGATCTACACCGCGCGCTACGCGACCAGGTTCGGCGGCCGCGCACTCGACTACCGCGGCGCGGTCGGCACCGGCACCCCGGCCTACATCGAGAACGCTCTGAGCCAGCTGGTGCCCGGCTTCCCCGCGTTGTCGCCGGGGCTGACGGCCTATGTGTCCTACATCCTGGCCGGCATGCGCTGGACCTACCCCGATCTGGGGATCAACGGCGTGCTCACGAGGACCGGACGCAAACACCTCAATCGTGCGGAGACCGAGTGCGTCCTCCCGTTCGAGAAGGACCTCGAAGGCGTGAGGGTCGGCAGCTTCGTGACGCGGGGGCTGAGCACACTGCCCAACTTCGCCGGGACGGCCAAGGACTACATGGCGATGCCCGAGAAGGGATTCGACAGACCGTTCTTCATGGGCCACGGCCTCAACGACTCCGACGTGCCATACGCCCTGACGAAGCCCTACGTCGAAAAGCTGAAGGCCAACGACGAGCCGCTGACCTTCAAGCGCTACGAGGCGGACCACAGCGGCACGCTGCTCGAGTCACAGAAGGACACGCACCCGTTCGTCCGCAAGCTGTTCCGGCACAAGCGGCGCTGACCACCTGGGCGCTCCGATGAGTCCCTCGGCCCTTCGAGGTCGATACTGGCGACTCGGCGAAAGGAGAAGCGATGAGCGAGTCCACCAGCACGGTGGCGCGGGAGCGCTTGGAGGCACTGGTCGGGCAATGGACCATGGAGGCCGGACCGCCGGGTGGGCCGCCCTGGCCCGGTGCGGCGCGGGTCACCTTCGAGTGGCTCGACGACCTGCCCCTGTTGATCGAGCGCTGGCACGTGGACATGCCGGAGGCCCCGGACGGCGTCGCGGTGATCGGCTGCGACGGGATGAACGCCACCTACTACCAGCTGTACACGGACGAGAGAGACGTCCAGCGCGTCTACGAGATGAGCCTCGGCGACGGGGTGTGGAAGCTGTGGCGCGACGGGGAACCCTTCTCGCAGCGATTCACGGGCAGGTTCTCCGAGGACGGCAACACGATCGCAGGCCGGTGGGAGATCGCGGAGGATGGTCAGACGTGGAGGACGGACTTCGACCTGACCTATACGAGAGTCGAGTGAGCGCCGTCCCGTTGCGCCCGAAGCGCTGAACACTTTTCCGTAGCGAGCGCCCTCAGGCCCGCGGTCGATAGCCCAGGTAGACCGCACCGTTGTCGTACGACTCACAGGCCGCCAGCGACAGGGTGCGGGGCGGGGCTTGGTCGGGGAAGAGCCGCGGACCGGACCCGCGGGTGAGGGGGAAGACGAACAGATGCAGCTCGTCGACCAAGCCGTCGTCGAGCATCGCTCGGACCAGCGTGCCGCTGCCGCTTACGTAGAGGTCGCCGTCGACCTCGTCCTTGAGCTTGCGGATCGCGTCGGAGTCGTACGGCCCGATGATCTGCGAGTTCCTCCAGGTCGCGGTGGTGAGCGTCCCGGAGACGACGTACTTGGTGGTGTCGTTGAAGAACGGCGCCCCCGGGTCGTCCTCCACCGTCCGCGTCGACCACGCCGGCTCGAACATCTCGTAGGTAGTGCGCCCGAGCAGGATCCCCTGGGAACGCTGCGTGACCGCGCCGATGGCCTCACCCATCTGAGGGTCGAAGCCGTAGTCGAACGTCCACGTCGGCGCGTCGATCACGCCGTCGAGGCTCATGAACTCGTGCACGTGTATTGCTCCCATTTCGGTCTCCTCGGTGGTTGGTGGTTCTACGGGCACGTCGAGCGGGGCCGAAGGAAATCGACACGATTCGCCGGCCGCTCCGGTCGGGCTATGAGCGTGCCGCGCCTTGGGGCATCCCCGTGGTCGGCCGGCCGAACAGCAGCTCCCGGGTGGCGACGACGCCGGCGAGATGGCCGCTGCCCAGCGCGAGCGCGACCTGCTGGGGGGCCACAGCCAGATCGCCGGCGGCGTAGACCCCGGGCACGCTGGTGCGGGCGAAGGTGTCCACGGCCACCAGACCGTCGTCGGTGAGCGCCAGGCCGAGGCGCTCCGGCAGCAAACCGCGGCGCCGCAGCGGTGCGTGTACAAGGACCCCGTCGCAGGGCACTTCGGAGCCGTCGTGACGGACCACCGCGCGCAGCTCGCTGTCCTCGATCCGCAGCCCAGCGACCTCGCCGGGGTCGACTACGGTCACGTCCTCGCTCCACGCCTCGAGCAGCGTGGCTTGGCGCTCGGCAAGCTCACCGCGTCCGTAGACCACGAGCGGCCGGTCGCGGACCTCCCAGCCGTGGCAGAACGGGCAATGGAACACGGCGCGGCCCCAGTGCTCGCGGAACCCGGGGACGGCGGGCACTTCATAGTCCATGCCGGTCGCCAGTATCAGCGCGCGCGCCCGCACCTCGCTGCCGTCGCTCCCGAGGGCGACGACGAACCCGTCGTCCACGGTGCGCGCGTCGACGGCCTCGTCGAAACGGAGCACCGCCGCTTCGTAGGCGCCGAGCTGCGCGCGCGCGCGGGCATAGAGCTCGGCGGGCGGCGTGCCATCGTGGCCGAGCAGGCCACCGACGTGCTCCGCGACCCGATTGCTCTGCCCGTCGCGGTCGAGCAGCAGGGTGCGCCGCCGCGCGCGCCCGAGCACCAGCGCCGCGCTCAGACCCGCCGCCCCGCCGCCGACGACAACGCAATCCCAATCGTCATCCATGGATCCAGGCTATCAAGCCATTGAGAATGATTCTCAATAAAGCCCGGTCGCGATGCCCGTCAACGCGGCTTCATCGCTGGTCCCGGCGACGACATGCGGTGGGCGCTCGAGGCGGAGCCCGGACCCGACGAGACGGTCGACGCGGTGGTTCGATCCACGGGCGCGCTGTTGGTCGGCCGGCGGACGCAAGACGTCGAGGACCGAGAGCAGCCAGGCTTCTACGGCGGTGCCTATCGCGGGCCGTTCTTTGTCCTGGGGCACGACCCGCTGCCGGACCCCCCCGTGGTTAAGGGCGTCACCGGCCGCTTCCTTGACGTCAAGATCGAGGAGGCCGTTGCGATCGCGAAGCGCTCAGCTCAGGGCCGCAACGTCGTAATTCTCGGCGCCAACGTCGCGAGGCAGTGCCTCGAGGCCGACCTCATCGACGAGATCCTCGTGCACATCGCCCCGGTGCTCGAGCGAACCTCGATTCGCGAGAGCGGCCACTGACGGCAGTGGGCTTCAGGGTCCCCAAGCCCGGCTCGCAATCGTGAGCCCACCCTCGATCGTGGACGAGCCCGCCTCCCACGACGAGGCGACGACCCACCCCGCTGGGCGAAGGTATCCGGCTGCGGTCCGTTCGCCTGACGGCGCTGCCCGACGGCGGTGTGGCGAGCCGGGTACGCTCGGGCGTCCTGATGACGGGCCATCCGGATCTCAACGCGATGGCGCGCCGGGTGATTGACGCCAACCACTACATGGTGCTGGCGACGCGGGATCCCGACGAGGGACCGCGACTGTCGCCGGTGTACTACACCGCCGCGCGATACACCGACTTCTACTGGGTCTCGTCACCCGAGGCCCGCCACTCCCGCAACCTGGCAGAGCGCCCGCAGGTTGAGATCGTGATCTTCGACTCCACCGCCGACGTCGGGGACGTGAGGCCGTCTATCTGGCTGCCATCGCCAGACCGATGCGCGACCAAGAGCTGGCAGCGGTCTGTGCCGAGGCGTTCAGGACCACGGCCGGGGGGCAGCGGTTCGAGCCCGACGCACTGCGCGGCAGCTCGCCGCTCCGCCTCTATGTGGCTCGCGCCAAGTCATGCGACGTCCACGTGGCCGGTAGCCATCCCGTCCATGGCCGCGGCATCGACACCCGCCAAACGGCTGACCCGACAACAAGATGAGTCGAGCGCGATCTGGCGGGGCTGCGCCAGAGGCGCCGATCTCGCCCTTGCTGTGACACCGGTTGAGCACCTCGAGCCGCTGGCGCCGATCATCGGAAGCTGGCGGACCTCCGGGACGATTCTCGACGAGGACGGGGGCGCAGCGGGCACGGTCGTGGGCACGGACACCTATCGCTGGCTGCCCGGCGGCCACTGGGTGGTGCACGAGGTCGATGTGATGATGGGCGATGAGCGCACTCAGGTGCTGGAGCTCATCGGCGGCCACGACGAAGCCACGGGCGGCTGGCAGATGCACGCCTTCGACACCGCCGACCGCCCGGGCGTCATGTCCCTGACGCTGCATGAGCCGGGCCTGCTTCTCCTGCAGGGTGAGGGGGTGCGGAGCTGGTTTCGGCCGCAAGCGGGCCCGGGTTTCATGACCGCGCTGTGGGAGCGCGAGGTGGACGGGCGCTGGATCCCGTGGATCGACATGCGCTTCGATCGCGACGAGTGATCCTGGCAGCCCCTACGCAGCGTCGCCGCGAAGCAGCCCCACCACCACGCGCTCGGCCAGGACCTGGTCGTGTGGCGTGCGCCCTGCGACACCGATGGCCAGGCCGTCGATCGCGGAGAGGTAGGCCGCCGCCAGGGCCCTGGCGGGCGGCCCGGGGGAGATCGTCCCGGAGCGGCGCCCGCGGACGATGAGCCGCTCGACGCGTCCGCGCAGCACCGCCGCGATCCTCGAGACGGCATCTCCCACCGGGTGCTCGCGCTCGGCGAACTCCACGCGCAGCGTCATCATGACCCGCGCCCGTCCGTCTCGGCAGTAGGCGATGTGGCCGCGCGCCAGCGCGACCAGCGCCTCAAAGGGGTCATCGTGCGAGTCCGCCAGAGGTCCGACCTGCTGTTGCCAGGTCTCCCAGACCCACCCCACAACCGCGAGTGCCAGGTCCTCCTTGTCCTTGAAGAGGTGGTAGAGCGCCCCGCGCGTGTAACCCGCCTCCGCGGCGACGTCGGCGAGGTTGAGGTCCGCGTAGCCGTAGCGGGAGAGCCCCCGGGCGGCGGCCGCCAGCAGCGCTGCGCGCGTCTCCGCCCGGCGGTCGGCCTGTGAGCGACGGGGGCGTTGGGTCTCAGCAGGCATCACGCCACCGGCAAGCTAGATACATACGCGTATGTATAATACTCTGGCGACTCACGGCAAACCGTTCCGACCGTGCAGGAGGTACCGATGCACCCTTTCCGTGTCGCGATCGAGGCGCGCGACGCCCAGGCGGCCGCCGAGGTGCTCGCCGACGACGTCGTCTTTCGGAGCCCGATCGTCTTCAAGCCCTACGCCGGGAGGGACGTCGCAGCCGTCGTGCTCAGCGCGGCGCTACGGGTCTTCGAGGACTTCGCCTACGAGACCGAGCTGGCGTCCGAGGACGGCCGTGACCACGCACTGATCTTCCGGGCTCGCGTCGGCGACAAGCAGATCCAGGGCTGCGACTTCCTGCACCACAACCGGGACGGGCTCGTCGATCAGCTCATGGTGATGGTGCGGCCGCTGTCCGCGGCCTTGGCTTTGCGCGAGCGCATGACCGCTCAGTTGAAGGCTCTCGCTCCGAATGAAGCTGCCTAGCGCCGCCCATACATCGCGTCCCTGGAGGATCCACGAGCTCGCCCGCGACTTCCGCCTCGAGGACGTGTGGTCGCTGCCGACGCCCGGCGGCCCGGACGATTTTCGCGAGCTGGTGCAGCTGATCGCCTCGGGTGACCCGTCGCGACGCTCCTCGAGCGCGGCCCGTACGCTCTGGGCGATCCGGTGGAAGGTGGGGGAGCTGTTCGGCTTGGACAGCCCGGACGCCGGGCTCGGATCGAGGGTGCCGACGCTTCGCGAGCGACTGCCGGCGGACCTGCGCAAGCTGCCGTCCGGCCCCGTGTTCGACGCGCTCCCGTTCTCCTCGCTGTACCTGACCGACAACGAGTGGGCTGCGGAGATCGCCAACCGGACCGTTCATGGAGTCATGCACCTCGGCTGGGTCCCCGACGGCAGCGGCGGCTACCGCGGTGAGATGGCCGTGTACGTCAAGCCGAACGGACTGCTCGGAACGGTCTACATCGCTGTAATCAGGCCGTTCCGGCACCTGGTCGTCTACCCGCCCGTGCTGCGACAGCTCGGGCGTGACTGGCGGGCCCGCGCGGCCGCCCGGGCGTCGGCGGGGTTCGACCAGCCGGCCATCTTCACGGCAAGCGACACCGCGCGTGACCCTAGGGCCGTTTGCTTCCCCCGGTCGGGCGGGGTCAGTGTGCGACGTCGATGACGATCCGCTTGGGCCGGGTGAGACGGAAGACCCGGAAGCCCGTCTTGCGGCGCAGCCCGAGCCCGAAGGTGACGATCCCCTCGAAGTCGCCCGCCGTCTTGACCTGCCGGAGGTTGGAGCAGAGCGGCGTCCTGGTGCGGGGCAGGAGGTTCATCCCTCCTTGGGTGTGTCCGCGCGCGTTGCGAATGAGGACCCGGATGCGCTTGGTGCCCCGCAGCGGCACGGGTCGTCCGGAGCCCTCGAACCGGACCCGTCTCACGTAGCGCACGCGGTAGCTCGGCGTGGCGAACCGCGCGCGAACGACGACGCGGTCGAACGTCGAATGGCACGCCGCGCCAATCCCGAACACCTCGGCTTGGCCGCCGAGGATCGAGGAACGCCGGTCAAGGTTCGGGAGCGTGTCGACACGGTGACCCTCTTCTCCTACGAGATCCTCGGCCTCGTCGGCCGCACCGCCGCGGGCGCATGCTGGAATGGGCGGGGGAGAGTGCCTACTACGTGGAGCCCAAGCGCCTGGCCGGGCTCGGCTACCTCGATATCGGCACGCTGCGCGAGGACGTCGCCGATCTGATCATGCGCGTCGACGACTTCGAGGCGCGCGCCGAGGATTTCCCCCACCGACGGCAGTACCTGCTGCTTGTGGCCGGCTTCATGCGCCGCCCGTTGGAGCTGCATCTCGAGCTGGTCGACGAAGTCGAGCACGAACTGGCGCCACCCGAGCGCCCCGTCGGCGGCGGTCCACGACCAGCGACTGAGGCGGTCGCATCAGTCGAACACGGCGAGCTGCGCCACGTCGTGGTGCTCCCGGCGAACCTGGTCCGGGGTGATCTCCGCACGCTCGAGGACGGCCTGCCTCCGCGGATCCTGGGCGGCCGCCTCGGAGTCCGCCTTCGACGGCCAGAGGTTGACGACCAGGAAGCCGCTGTCCGTCCTGGCGCCGGCGTGCAGGATCAGGCCGTTGTCCCGGCCGACCGCGGACATGACGCCGGAGTACCTGCGGTACGCGTCGAGAAGCAAGTCAGGATCGCCTGAGAAGCGGGCGATCGTGAGGTAGGCCGAACCGGATGCCGGGCCCGTCGTCTCCTCACCGGTAAGCGCGTCCTCGATCGACCGGGTGATCTCGATCCCGTGCGCCTCGGCGAGGGCGAGCAGCTCCTCATGGCGCGGCGTCCCCTCGAGGTCGCCGGCGGCACGCGCGAAGCCCTCCATCGGCTCGCCGGGAGAGAAGACGACGACGGCTTCCGCCTCCTCGTCCGCCTCATTGCGAATGGTGTGCTCGAGCCCGCCGCCGATCGGGACGACAGCGCCCGGGCCCACGACGATGCGCCTGATGACGCCACCCTCGTCCTCGAGGTAGACGACAAGCTCGCCGCTCCGTACGCGGTAGAGCTCGAACGGATCGTGGCGGTGGAGCATCTGCGGCCCACCGCCCGGAGGGATCGTGACGTCGAATACGGCGACCTCGCCCTCGCTCTGCTCGCTCGTGAGCTTGAAGCTGATTCGGTCCCGTCCCACGGTGACCCCGGGAGTGGCGCTCATCAGAGAGGTTCCTTTTCTCGGGTGGAGTAAGACAGGCAACCTGTCTATCCGACGTGTGGACTAGAGTAGACAGGCTTCCTGTCTATGTCAACCGGCCTTCCAGAGACATCGGCTCGCAGCGCTCCCGAGAACCTGGCGATCCTGCTTCGCGAGCCGTTCCGGGCCGGGACCGAGCTGCTCCACCGGCGCTTCGCCGAGCGCGGCCATCCCGAGATCCGTCCGCCGCACGGCAGCGTCATGCAGTTCCTGGACGACAGCGGGACCCGGGTCAGCGTGCTGGCCGGAAGGGCACAGATGACCAAGCAGTCGATGGCGGAGCTGGTGGCTCACCTCGAGCGGCTCGGCTACGTCGAGCGGGTGCCCGACTCCAGCGACCGGCGCGCGAAGCTGGTTCGGGCCACGCCGCGGGGAAAGCAGCTGTATGCGATCGCCCGTGAGGTCGTGGCCGAGATCGAAGAGGAATGGACGAGGCGGCTCGGCCCGGCCAAGATGAGCCGGCTGCGCGAGCTGCTCGAGGAGCTCAACGCCGGCCTTTGAGCCGGCGCACGCCGCGGAGGTAAGACCTGAGCTGGGAACGGCGCTAACGGGGCTGAAACGATCAAGGAGGCCCCGTGAGCTCGGATCGCAACGTCAGCGACGATCTGCAGGTTCTGGCCAACGTGCTGGACGACACTCCCGTGACGACCGGCACCCGCCGGCGGCTGCTCGGGACGGCGGCGGCCGGCTTCGCCTCGGCGGGGGCGCTCGGTGTCGTGGAGCCCGCGCTGGCGCAGCGGTCGCGCAGGGAGTCACCGCGCAGGATCCTCTCCTCGCTTGCCACCGCCGAGAGCTTCGGCGTCACGTTCCTCACCGAGGCGGTCAGGAGGGCGCCGGGAACGCCGTCGGCCGATCTCGTCGACACGCTCAGGGCGGCGAACACCGCGGAGTACGACCACGTCGTTGCCCTGCGCCGGCTCGGCGGGCGTCAGTTCACTCTGCGCTTCTGGATTCCCGAGGCCGCGTTCGGCGGCGGCGGCGTCGGCCTGTTCGAATCGATCGAGACGGCCGACACGACCGAGCTGATGGGCTACCTCACCGGCGTCACCGCCTTTGCCAGGCGGGGCCAGGCCCGGGCGGCCCGCTTTCTGGCCGAGGCCTGCGGGGTCGAGGCCGAGCACCGGGCGATCGCCCGCTTTGCCCAAACCGCTCTCGGGGGGCGCCAGCAGATCTCGATCGACCGCAGCTTCGAGCCGTGGTCGATCCGCACCGTCTCGGGGATGATCGCGACGCTCGAGCGCGCCGGCATCGGCTTCGGCGAGCGCGGCGCCGAACCCGGGCGCTTCTACGACTTCCCCGGCAACCCCGTCCGAAGCGGCGCGGGACTGCGCAACAACGGCCGGCGACCGGCCTGAAGCCTCCATACTTCGCACGGGTGGCCCGCCCTTGAGCTCCGGGAGAATCACCCGCGCGATGACGGAGGTGACCATTCGCACTCCTCGCGGCGAGATGCCGGCCTACCTGTCCGCCCCGGCCGGCGACGGGCCCTGGCCAGGAGTCGTGGTGATCCACGACGCGCTGGGCATGAGTCGCGACCTGCGCAACCAGGCCGATTGGCTGGCGAGCGAGGGATTCCTGTCGGTGGCGCCCAACCTCTACTACTGGGGCCGGCGCATCACCTGCATGGTCTCCTTCATCCGCGACTGGAGGCGACCGCTCACCGATCTGGACGCCGCCCGCGCCTGGTTGGCCGAGCACGAGCGCTGCACGGGCACGGTCGGCGTCATCGGCTTCTGCATGGGCGGCGGGTTCGCGCTCATGCTGGCCCCCGGTCACGGCTTCGCCGCCGCCAGCGTCAACTACGGGGGGCTCACGAAGGACTCCGAGCGCGCCCTGCCCGATGCCTGCCCGATCGTCGGCAGCTACGGCGCAAAGGACAGGTGGCCGGGCGTGCGCAAGACCCCCGAGCGGCTCGAGCCGGTGCTCACGGCGGCGGGCATCGACCACGACATCAAGCGCTATCCCGACGCCGGGCACGGCTTCCTCAACGACCACGACCCCGCCGACCTGCCCCTCTGGGTCAAGGCGATCGCGAAGCTCTCCGCGGCCGCCTATCACGAGCCATCGAGCCGCGACGCACGGCGCCGCATAGTCGCCTTCTTCCGCACCCATCTGGGGTAGCTGAGTGATTCGCTCCCTACGTTGCTGACTTTGCCCCCCATATGGGGGTCAAGTCAGCACTATGGAAGGTCGTCCCGTGCGTCATCCGCGGGCGCGGGGTTGTGGAATCAGTCATCTCTAGCGCTCGCGGCGCCCCTCGCGTAGCTCCTGGCGCTCCTCGCGCTGCTCCTGGAGACGCTCGCGCCGCTCCTCGCGCTGCTCGAGCCGCTCCTCCTGCAGCTCGCGCTCGGCGGCGCTCGTGGGGCCGAACTGCGAAGTGACCACCGCGATGGCCGCGATGACGATCGCCACCGCCACCAGGATCGAGCCGATGAGCTGCATCGTCAGCTCCCGGCCAGGAAGTCGCCGGCAGAAGTCAGCCAGGTGAGCGCGAGCAGCAGCCAGACCGAGATGCCGAGGGCGGGGAGGAAGCGGCCCATCGCATGCCACCGGCGTATGACCACGATCTTGAGGGCGAGAACGCTCAGCAACGCCACGGCGGCGACCACGTGGAGCGAGGCGTCGTCCTCGAAGCCGAAGTAGCCAAGGCACATGACCGCCGTGACGACGAGCAGGGCGGCGATCGTGTCACCCACGGCCCGGTGCGTCTGCGACGCCGGTCGCGCTGCGAGGAAGGGCAGCCGCAGCTTGCCGTAGCCCACGGCGATCAGGACGAGCTGGTAGACGGCGAGCGCGAGCGCGACCGAGGCGAGCAGCACCTTCACCTCGGTGGGGTTGCCGCGGGTGACCGTGTCGATCAGCTCCTCCACGCGCTGTATATCAGGGCGAGCACAAATCGACCCCGTCTAGGTTGACGCTCGCTGGTCAGTATGGAAATCAAACCAAACTCGCCGGGCAACGCACGGAGCGCGATGACGCCCGACGGCCGGGCGCATCTCCTCCCGGCCCAGGAAGGCTGGGAAGAGGTGGCCGACTACGCCCTCGACTGGGATTCGACTGGGCGCTGAGTCACGCCGGGGCGGTCGCCGCGCGCGCCTAGATGGTTGATTCCGCGGCCGCGTGTGCGCGGAGGCGCACGGGACCGAGCCGGGCGAGGGGGGGTTCCTGACGTTGCGTCCAACTATCGGACGTTTCGTGCGGAACCCCCCTCGCTACCCGGCCCGTTTCCCCGCCGCAGGCGGCGAAGGCGGCGCGCCAAGCAGGGCGCCACCCGCTCGGCCCGGGCCGAGCGAGGGCGTCCGGTGCGTCCACCGCGTGCGCGGGGTCGCGGAATCAGTCGCGTGGCGCTTCGCGGCCGCTGCCGCGATGATCCCCGCGTGGCCGCCATCGACGACTACCTCGAGGGCCTGCCGTCCGCCCAGAAGGCTGCGCTCCGGCACGTCTGTGAGGTGGTCGAGCGCGCAGCGCCCGAGGCCGAACAGGGCAAGAGCTACGGCGTGCCCGCCTTCCTCTTCGCGGGACGGCCCCTGCTCGGGATGCAGGCCGCCAAGAAGCACCTGAGCATCTTCCCGTTCAGCCCGGCTGCGATCGAGCACGTCAAGGGACGCCTGGAAGGCTTCGACGTGGCCAAGGGAACGATCCGCTTCTCGCCCGACCGGCCTGTGCCGGACGACGTCCTGACGGATCTCGTACGGCGACGCATTCAGGAGATCGGCTGACGGCGGCAAGCCAGAACGTCGAGTGGGTGCGCCGGTCCCGCTGAACCGCGGCGACGGGCAGGGCGTCGCCGGCGAACCGGTGCTGTACACGGGTGTGGCCGGAATCCGCGAGTACTTCCGTGACATGGCCGAGAGCCGGCAGACGGTGGAGACCCTCCCCGAGGACATCCGCGAGTTCGGCGACCGCGTTGTCGCAGTCGTCGACCGGCGGCTTCGCGGCCGGGGCAGCGGGATCGCCCTCGAGGAGAGAATCGGGATCGTCTACGAGCTGCGCGATGGCATAGCACTGCGGATACACGGCTACCGCGATGTCGACGAGGCGATCGCCAAAGCGGAGGCCCGAGCGTGAAAAGATCCGCGAGACGATGGCGGTTGACCTGGTCATCGACGTCGAGAACACGCCCGGGGCGCTGGCGACCGTCGCGGCCGCGATCAGCGATGCCGGCGTGAACATCGCCGCGGCCACCTGCGTCGGGCCGGGCGAGCGGGCGGAGCTGCACATCCTCGTTCCGCACGCCGGCGCGGCGAAGCACGCGCTGGCGATCTCGCATCTGGCGGTCACGCGCGAGCGCGAGGTGGTCGTCGTCGATGTGGAGGACCGCCCGGGTGTGCTCGCGGACCTGACTCGCCAGATCGCGCGGGCGGGAGTCGACCTCGATCTGGTCTATGTCGCCACGCGGAACCGGGTGGTCTTCGGGGCCCCCGACGTGGATGCGCTCAAGGCCGCGCTAAACGCCGGCTGACGGCTGCTCGGAGGGGAACAGCTCGTCGAGCAGCGCGCGGGGCGCCCCGGTCGCCCGGGCCAGGTAGTCGCGCGCCTCCCGCAGAGCTGCCGCGAAGGGCGTGACCTCGAGTTCGTCGGAGGTCGCCAGGGTCCTGGCCACCGCCTCGCGGACGGTCGCCTCGATTGCAGCGAGCGCCGCCGCCGGCGACTCGTCCTGGGCGACGCTCTCGTAGAGGTGGACGCCGCCCGAATTCGAGATGAAATCGGGCACGGCAATGACCCCGCGGGCGTGGAGGATCTCGACCGCGCCCGGGCCGTAGGGGATGTTGGCCCCGGGGGCGACGACCGCGCAGCGAACCCGCCCGGCCACGTCGCTCGTGATCGAGTCCGGCCGGGCGCCCGGCACGAGCACCTCGCAGTCGAGCTCGAACAGCTCCTCACGCGGGCGCACCGCCTGCGGGCCGTGCTCGACGAGCCGGTCGCCGTGACGCTCGCGTAGTGCGAACAGCTCCTCGACGTCGAGTCCGTCCGTATCCGCCAGAAGACCATCAACCGTGCTCACAGCCACGATCCGCGCCCCCGCCTGGGCGCAGGCACGCGCGGTCCCCGCGCCGACCTTGCCGAAGCCCTCGATCGCGACGGCCGCGCCCTCGAGGGCCCGTCCCAAGTGGGAGAGCGCCGCCTCGGCGGCGGCTTGGACGCCGTGCCCGGTGGAGAGGTCGTCCATCCCGAGCCCCTCGTGGCTCTTGGCCCAGAGCGGCAGCGGATCCTCCGCGCCGTCGAGGAAATCGGCTGGAGAGGTCCCCATGTCGGGGCCGGTCAAAAAAACGTCACGGTAGGGCTCGAGCGCACGCTGATAGGCGGAGATCACGGCCCCACGGTCGCCGCCGGCGAAGCGTATGCCGGCCTTGGCGCCCGCGTAGGGCACCCGGCAGGCCGCGAACTTCCACGTCATCGCGCGCGCCAGCCGCGCGACCTCGTCCACGTCGACGTCGGGCAGCATCCGCGTTCCCCCGGCCGAGAGCCGGAACTGCTCGTGATCGATGACGACGAACGCCTCGAGGCCCTGCCGCTCGTCGCGGAGCTCCACGACCCGCACGGTCCCCAGCCTACGCGACGGTCGGCATCCGCTGCGCGACCGTGAGCCCGGCCTTCCAGCCCGGGGCGCGGCCGCCTTGCGGAGGCCGAATCGACCCGGCGTCAAGCCCGCTGCGCGCGATTACCCAGGCGATCACCGAGTTCGAGTTCCACATGTCGCCGGTCACGAGCTCGTCACGGCCCCAGACTGGCGTCGGGACCTGCTCGACCAGCTCGAGCACACGCCGCGCACGCTGCTCGTCGCCGCCCAGCCGCCGAGGGCTGTCCACGGCCTCGGCGACGTCCGGGATGTGGCCGTTGCGCCAGAGCCGGATCTCGTACCGGAAGATCCGGAGGCGCCCCGCCCAGCGGCTCCCTACGGGGCCCTCGGCGACAACCCCCCGCTGCTCGCCGCTCCAGTCGTGGACGGGCGCCTGCTCGATGACGAACCTCCCCTCCGGGACCTCGACCTGGAGCGCGGAGTGGTAGAGATCGCATGCCGGGCGCTGCTGCAGCCACGCCGCCGCCGCCTCGTAGAGGCGACCGTTGAGCCTGACGAAATGCCCGCCGGCGCCCAGCGGCAGCCAGTACAGGTCCACTGCTGCCGCCGCCATGCCGCAAGTATCGCGGGCGCTTGGGCCGAGATCTCGCCATCCGGACCGGCTCGGTAGGCTGGCCATCGTCTTTGCTTGGAAGGCGACGTTTTGGGCGCGCTCGCAGCGATAGTCACGGGACGGCGCGGCAAGTGGCTGACGCTCGCCGTCTGGGTGCTGCTGGTGTTCGCGACGATGCCGCTCGGCAGCAAGCTCAGCGACGAGACCGAGGACGACACCGCCTCTTACCTGCCGGCGAGCGCGGAGTCGACCGAGGTGGTGAGAATCCTCGACCGCGACTTCTCGGCCGGCGAGACGACGCTCGGCCTGATCGTCTACCAGCGCGACGGCGGTCTCAGCGCCGCCGACAGGCGCGTCATCGCAGAGCAGGCGGCGGAGATCGAGCGGGCCGGCGACAGAGTCCCGCTCACTCGGCCGCCGGCGGTGCCCTTCACCCCCGGGGCGCCGGCGGCCCTGGTCTCGCCGGGCGGCGACGCCGCCTACACGGTGCTCACGGTTCCGACCGACTTCGAGCGGTCCGCGGACTGGGGCAAGGCGGTGCGCGCCATCACCGGGGAGCGTGCCGACGGGATGAGGATCCTGCTCACCGGCGACCTCGGCTTCGCCACCGACGCGGAGGAGGTCTTCGCGGACCTGGACGCCAAGCTGCTGGCCGCGACGGTCTTGCTGGTCCTGGTCCTGCTCGGACTGATCTACCGGGCGGTGCTGGTCGCGCTCACCCCGCTGCTCGTCGTCTTCTTCTCCTACACCGTCGCCACGGCGTTCGTCTACCTCTACGCAGACTCCGGCGCCTCGGTCTCCTCGAACGGGACGACGATCCTGATCGTGCTCATGTTCGGCGTGGGCACCGACTACAGCCTCCTGCTGGTCTCCCGCTACCGAGAGGAGCTGCGCCGGATCGAGGACAAGCACGAGGCGATGGACCACGCCCTGCGCCGCACCGGCCCGACGATCCTGGCCAGCGGGCTCACCGTCGCGCTGGCGATGCTGGTGCTCGTGCTCGCCGACACCCGGCTCACGAGCTCGCTCGGTCCCGTCTCAGCGATCGGGGTGGCCTGTGCCATGGTCGCCGGCCTGACGCTGCTGCCGGCGCTGCTGACGATCTTCGGGCGTGCCGGCTTCTGGCCGCGGCGTGCGGTCGTTGCGTATGACCCCGAGGCGCCTTCGGCCGCGCGGCAGGGCCTCTGGCGGCGCTTCGGCGACAAGGTGCTGGAACGGCCGCTGACGGCGCTGATCGCGACGGTCCTGATGTTCGCCTTCGGCGCCCTCGGCCTGCTCGCCTACAAGGTCGACTACAGCACGACGAACTTCTTCAAGCAGTCCGTCGAGGCCGTCGAGGGGTTCGAGGTCCTGGGCGAGTCGTTCCCCAAGGGCACGCTCGCTCCGACGACGGTGCTGGTCGAGCGCAGCGACGGCACGATCACCCGCGCGGACGTGGCGCGGGCTGCGGAGAGCGTGAGCGGCGTGGACGGCGTCGCGCGAGCGGTTCCCACGGGGCTCAGATCCGAGAACGGGCAGATCGCCTCGATCGACGTGATTCTGGAGGGCGACCCCTTCCAGGAGTCGACCCTCGACGTGGTTCCGAAGATCCGGGACAGCGTCGCCGACCTCGGGCCGGGGCTCAGCGCTTTGGTGGGCGCAGGGACCGCGATCCAGTACGACTACGACCAGACGATCCAGAGCGACCTCAGGCTGATCGTGCCGGTGGCGCTGCTGGTGATCGCGATCATCCTCGCGCTGCTGTTGTGGTCGTTGGTGGCGCCGCTGGTGCTGATCGCCAGCGTCGTCGTCTCCTTCTTCTGCACGCTCGGCCTCTCGGTCCTCTTCATCCGCTTCGTGGTCGGCGATCCCGGTTTCGATGCGTCGCTGCCCACGTTCGCCTTCATCTTCCTGGTCGCGCTCGGCATCGACTACACGATCTTCCTGATGGCTCGCGTGCGCGAGGAGTCGCGCCGTCACGGCACGCGCGAGGGGATGCTGCGGGCGCTGGCGGCCACCGGGCCCGTGATCACCAGCGCGGGCATCATCCTGGCCGGCACCTTCTCGGTCCTGATGACGCTGCCGGTGACCTACACGTTCGACCTCGGCTTCATGGTCGCGCTCGGGATCCTGCTCGACACCTTCATCGTGCGGACGATCATGGTGCCGGCGGCCGTGGAGCTGATCGGCGACAAGATCTGGTGGCCGTCGACGGCGGACCGCGGCGGAGCCCTGCGCGAGAAGTCCGCCGCCGAGGCCGAGGCCGAGGCGGCCTCCACCTGACCCCGCGGTCTACTCAGCCGCCACCAGCAGCGTGTCCAGCCCGCGTGTGAGGCCGACCAGCCCGGGCGCCCTTCGCACCGCGATCAGCGTGCCCGCCACGTAGGGCTCGGGCGTGCCCCCCGCGTCGTGGCGGATGGTCAGCCGCTCGTCGGGCAGGCCGAAGACGACCTCGGTGGACACCACGAAGCTGGGGAGGCGCAGGGAGTGGATCTGGGCGCCGCCCACGGTGGCGCCGCGCGCCTCCTGCGGCCCGTGAAGGTCCTCGATCGGGTGCCCCAGCTCCGGGCGGCGGATCTCACCCAGGCGCTCCGCCAGCTCCCGGGCGGTTCCCGACGGTACGTCCGGCTTGGTCGAGCTTGCGTAATCGATGACCTCCCAGTGCGGCAGATGGCGCGCCGCCAGGAGCGCCGCCGCCTGGCACATCGCGGCGGTCAGGGAGAAGTTCCCCGACGCCACCACCCCGACCGAGCGCTCGCGGGCCGCGGCGTCGATCTCCTCGAAGTCCGAGGCGGTCAGGCCCGAGCTGCCGATGACCACGGCCACCCCCGCTTCGATGGCCGCCAGCGCGTTGGCCTTGACCGCGGTCGCGGACGTGTAGTCGATCAGGACGTCGATGCCGTCGAGCGCTTCGGCCACACCCCCGAGCACCGGGATCCCCAACGGCGCGCCACCCAGGGCCTCGCCGAGATCTCGACCGGCGGCCGATCGGCTTACGGCCGAACCCAGCTCGAGGTCGGGCGCGTCCAGCACGCCACGTGTGATCGCCCGTCCGGTCCAACCGGTGGCTCCCGCGACGCAAACCGACAGCTTCCGGTTCTGCCCCATGATCCAGCGCTCGCTTTCGTGAGTCGGATGAGCCGGACTCAATACCAGGCGAAGCCGCGCAACGGCTCGATCCTGGATCCCGAGGTGCTGGCAGTGCGGCGCCTGATAGCGGCCGAGGCCCCGCGCTTCCCGAGCTCGGGCGCAGCGTTACGCGGTCGGCAGCGCGCGCGTTCCCGGCCGCCTACGCGCCGCGCGATTCCTGATCGCGGGCGAACGCCAGCACCTCGGAGGTGAACAGCTCGGTGGCGGTGTCCATCGCGGTGTGACGCTGGCCCGGCAAGACGGCGATGCGAGCGTCGGGTAGTGCTTCGTGCACTGCCCTGGTTCCGCTCTTGAAGGCAGCCGGGCTCTCGCTTCCCTGGAGGAGGAGCGTCGGCACGGCGCAGTGCCGGAAGCGGCCGGAGGCGAACGCGAGCGCGCGGGCGGTCCGCAGCTCGCGAGGAATCGTGTGGGCGGCGGCGAGGCGAGCCTCCCAGGCCGGTGTGGCGCGCATCAGCTGGATCTGGTCCGGGGTGGCGCCGGCCACCCTGTTCATGAACAGGGCCAGCAGCTCGTCGCGCTCGCCGGCCGCGAGGAGCGCCTCGAGCGCCTCGATGACGTCGAGCGGGGCAACCTCCGGGCCGAACGCAGGCTCGTACAGCACGAGGCGTTGCACGTGGTCGGTCAGCAGCGCCGCCTCGAGCGCGCACACGGCGCCGAAGGAGTGTCCAAGCAGGATCGTCTCCGGACCGGTCCACTCGACGACCTTCGCCACGTCTTCGAACTCGCGCTCGATCGCCCACTCCTCCGCGTCGCCGCTCCCTCCGCGCCCGCGGCGGTCGACGGCCACGACCGTGAGGTGCTCCCCGAGGGCCTCGAGCACCGGCGCCCAGCGCGCGTGATCGGCGGCGGTGCCGTGGACAAGTACGAGCGGAGGTCCCTCGCCGCTACGCCAGCAGGCGATCCGCGTGGTGTCGGCCGAGACGACCACCTCCATCGCCGGCCGCTCCATCTTGCGACTGTACCGGTGCTGGCTAGCCGGCGGTCGCGCTGCGGCCGGTGGCTCCCAGGGGCCAGTCCGCCTTTCGCTGCTCCGAAATCGATCCGCGCTCGAACGGTCGTGCCTCCGCGTGCCGGGCTCTCGAGCTGAAGGCTGCCCCCCAGCGCGCTGACGCGATCGGCCAGGCCGCGCAGCCCCGAGCCGGCGGACGGGTCGGCGCCGCCGACCCCGTCGTCGCGAACCTCCACGATTGCGGAGCCGTCCTCGACACTCACCCCGACGTAGAGGTGGCTGCAGTGTGCGTGCTTGGCGGCGTTCGTGAGCGCCTCGGCCACCACGAAGTAGGCCGATGTCTCCACGGGGGCCGGGAGCCGCTGCGGGGGCACCTCCCCAAGCTCCACCGGTATCGGCGAGCGGCCTGCCAGGCTCTCCAGCGCCGCGCTCAAACCGCGGTCCGTGAGGACGCTGGGGTGGATGCCCGCGGCAAGCTCGCGCAGGTCGCGGATGCCGGACTGGGTCTGCTCGAGCGCCTCCTGCACGAGTTGACGCGCCTCGCCGGGGGCCTGCGCCCATTTCCGCTGTGCGAGCTTCAGGCTGATCACCGCTCCGACGAGCTCTTGCTGGGCGCCGTCGTGCAGGTCGCGGCCGAGCCGGCGGCGCTCGTCGTAGCCGGCCTCCACGATCCGGGTGCGCGAGGCGGCGAGCTGTTCCCGTGCGTCCACGTTGGCGAGGGCCGCGGTGACCAACTCCGCGAAGTCGGCAAGCCGGTGCTCAACCCCTTCGGGAAACGCGCGTGGGCGTCCGCTCGAGGCCACGATGCCCCCCCACGTCGTCCCGGCGACCGTCAGCGGCGCGCCGACGGCCGACTTGATCCCGACCGTCCGCAGCCTCTTCACGAGCTCGCCCCGGACGTTCGTGTAGTCATCGACCCGCTGCGGCCGGCCGCTGCGCCGCATCTTCCCCGAGACCGTCGCCCCATCGATGGGGACGTTCTCGCCCGCCGGGAACCAGGGCGCCCCGTCGGCGGCCCAGGCGCCAACGACGGTCTGGGTCCCGTCGCCCTCGAAGCGCAGGATGTTGGCGCTCTCCACGCCGAGGACCCGGCCGACCTCTTCGCAGACGCTGTCGAACAAGCGGCGCGGCTCCGGATCACCGGCCACGAGCATTGCGACTCGACGCAACGCCGCCTGCTCGGCGAGGAGCGCTTCGAGCTGTGCCACCGAGGGCTGGTCGTCGGTCATTGCGAGCCCAGGAAGGTCAGCACCGCCAGTACACGGCGGTGATCCTGAGGCGCGGGGAGAAGGCCGAGCTTGCCGAAGATTCTCGTGACGTGCTTCTCGACAGCACGCTCGGTGATGAGGAGATTCTCGGCGATCGCCTGGTTCGAGCGACCCTCCGCCATCAGGCCGAGGACCTCGCGCTCGCGCGCGGTGAGCTCGGCGAGCGGGTCGTGACGGCGACGATGGCCGATCATGCGGGCGACGACCTCCGGATCAAGCGCGGAGCCGCCCTCCGCGACGCGGCGCACCGAGTCGGCGAAGTCCTCCACATCCGCAACCCGGTCCTTGAGCAAGGTAACCGGTGCCTTCGGCGCTGTCGGCGATGAGGTCGAGGGCGTAGCTCTCCTCCAGGTACTGGGTGAGGACGATCACCCCGGTCTGCGGCAGGCGGCGGCGGATCTCGATTGCGGCCCGAAGTCCGTCGTCGGTCTCGGTGGGCGGCATCCGGATGTCCACCACCGCGACGTCGGGCCTGTGCGCGGCCACCTTTCGAACCAGGTCCTCGGCATCGCTCGCCTGCGCGACCACGTCGAAGCCCGCTTCGTCGAGCACCCGAACGATGCCCTCCCGCACGAGCAGGGAGTCCTCGCCCACGACTACGCGCACCGGCGCCTCGCCTCGGCGGGCCTAACCGGTGCGCTCCTCATCCCAAAGCACCTCGATGGCCTCGCGCGACAGTTCCGTCTTCGGCACAAAGCCGCAAACGCCGCTCTCAGCCAGGCATCGCCCGAATTCGGACCGGTCGTGGCTCGAGGTCAGCACCACCGCCGGCGCGCCGTTCAGCGCGGCGAGGCGGGAGGCCAGCTCGAAGCCGTCCCCATCCGGCAGGTAGACGTCCACGAGGGCCAGCTCCGGCTCGAGAGCGCGCGCGGCTTCGACTGCGGAAGCCACGTCGCCCGCCTCCCCGACAACGCGATAGCCCTCGCTTTCCAGCATCCGGCGAGCCTGCGTGCGGAATCCCGGATGGTCGTCGACGATCAGGACGCTTGCGCCCATCGCACAGGATTGTCGCTCTCCGGATCCCTGATGACGATACGGCTAGCCGTACCCGAGGGGGTACCGTGAACGGCCTCCCGCCGTATGGACGCCGACGACCTCATCAGCATCTCCCTGCCGCTGCCGGACGGCGAGCTCCGTCTGCTCCAGCCTCGTGACGGTGCCGAGCTTCCCGACGACCATGAGGTGGCGTGGGCGCCGCTCGCGCCCTACTGGTCGGTGCTGTGGCGGAGTGGGGTGGCGCTTGGGCGTGAGCTGT
This sequence comes from uncultured Thermoleophilaceae bacterium, assembly GCA_963821275.1. Lineage (GTDB taxonomy): Bacteria > Actinomycetota > Thermoleophilia > Solirubrobacterales > Thermoleophilaceae > JACVRW01. Next base: position 311,245 of record CAWGDF010000011.1, on the reverse strand, counting down.
GCGGCACCCGGCTGGACGGGCTCCGTGTTGTGGAGCTGGGCTGCGGGCTGGGCGTGCCGAGCCTCGCGGCGAGCCGCCAGGGCGCGGCGGTGCTGGCCACCGACGCGGACCCGGAGGCGCTGGAGCTGCTCGAACGAAACGCGGCCCGGAACGGGCTCGAGGTCGACACCGCCCGGATCAACTGGGCGAGCCCGGCCGAGCTGGTGGCCCGGTCTTCGTTCGACCTGGTGCTCGCTGCGGACGTGCTCTACCAGCGCGCCGCCGTGGCCCAGCTGCTCTCGCTGCTGCCGCGCCTCGCGCCGTGGATCCTGCTCGCTGATCCGGGCCGGCCGGCGGCGGATGCCTTCCTGGCCGAGGCCCGCCGCCGCTGGGCGGTCGAGACGCACGCCAGGGGAGTGGTGAACATCCATTCGCTTCGAGGAGGTGGCAGTGCGCTACATGGTGATCGAGACCTTCACCGAGGGTCCACGCCCGGTCTACGCACGGGCCGCTGAGAGGGGGCGCATGCTGCCGGCCGGGCTCGTCTTCATCGACAGCTGGATCGACGAGCGCCGCCTCGACCGCTGCTTCCAGCTGATGGAGACCGACGACCCGGGCCTGTTCGACGACTGGATCGCCGCGTGGAGCGACCTCGCGAACTTCGAGATCGTTCCGGTCATCGGCTCGGACGAGGCCGCCGCCCGGGTGCCCTCCTGAGCCTAGGTCTCCCCCGGAGGTTTGCCTCCGGTCTCATTCGGGGCAATAGCCGCCGCAATGGAAGCTGCCGCCGCCGCTGGAGGGACTCGCGACGAGCGCACGGGCGGCGAGTCCGAGACCAAGCTGCGCCGGGCCATCGGGCCGGGCGTGCTCACGGTATTCGTGATCGGGGACATCCTGGGCGCGGGCATCTACGCGCTCGTGGGCGAGGTCGGGGCCGAGGTGGGCGGCGCGATCTGGTCCGCGTTCATGGCCGCGTTCGTGCTGGCGCTGTTCACCGCCTTCGCCTATGCGGAGCTGGTGAGCAAGTACCCGCAGGCGGCCGGCGCGGCCCTCTACACCCACCGAGCGTTCGGCGTGCCCTTCTTCACCTTCATGGTCGCCTTCGCGGTCATGTCCTCGGGGATCGCCTCGGCCAGCACACTGGCCCGTGCCTTCGCCGGGGACTACCTGAGCGAGTTCGTGGACCTCGAGCTGGTGGTGGCGGCGATCGTCTTCATCCTCGTCGTGGCAGCCATCAACCTGCGCGGGATCTCCGAGTCGGTGACCGTGAACATGGTGCTGACCGCGATCGAGGCGGCCGGCCTGGTGATCATCGTGATCATCGGCGTGGCCGCGCTGAGCGACGGCTCGGCCGATTTCTCGCGCAACTTCGAGTTCAAGGAGGGGGAGAGCGTCTTCGCGGTGATCGTGGGCGGCACCGCGCTCTCGTTCTATGCGTTGATCGGCTTCGAGGACTCGGTCAACGTGGCCGAGGAGACGAAGCAGCCGTCGCGGACCTTCCCGCGGGCGCTCTTCACCGGCCTGGCGGTCGCCGGGGTGCTGTATCTACTGGTCACGCTCACCGCCTCCGCCGTCGTCCCGACCGGTCAGCTCAGCGGCTCCGACGCCCCTCTGCTCGAGGTGGTGGAGGTGGGCCCGCTGGGGTTCTCCACGCGTCTGTTCTCCTTCATCGCCCTGATGGCCGTCTCCAACAGCGCGCTGATCAACATGATCATGGCCTCGCGCATCGTCTACGGCATGGCCGAGCAGGGCATCGTCGCGCGCGTCTTCGGGCGGGTGCTGCCCGGGCGCCGGACGCCAATCGTCGCGATCGTCTTCACCACGCTGATCGCGGTGATCCTGATCACCACCGGCGATCTCGAGAGCCTTGCGGACACCACCGTCCTCCTGCTGCTGTCGGTCTTCACGATCGTGAACATCGCAGCGCTGGTGCTGCGGCGCGACCCGGTGGAACACGAGCACTTCCAGGCGCCGTCGGTGTTCCCGGTGCTGGGCGCGATCGTGTCGGTGGCCCTGATCGTCGACACCGCGCTCGACGACCTGGCCGTCTTCGCCCGCGCCGCGATCCTGCTCGCGGTCGGGGTTGTGCTGTGGTTCGCCAACCGCCTGCTGGCGGGTCCGCCGGAGGACGTGCAGGCCGAGGCCCTGCGCGGCTGACCGTCGTACGGCCCGGCGCTGCCGCCGGCTCGGGGCTCAGAAGCTAGCCTCGCCCGCTCGATGGAGGACCGCGTCTACGCCCAGCTCTATGAGCTGGAGGACAGCCACTGGTGGTTTGCCGGGCGGCGGGCCGTCATCGACGTGCTACTGCAGGGCGCCGACCTGCCGCCGGCGCCGCGGATCCTCGACGCGGGCTGCGGCACCGGCCGCCAGCTCCAGGAGTACGCGCGGCTGGGCACGGTCGAGGGCTTCGACCCGTCGCCTGTGGCGGTCGAGTTCTGCCACGCCCGCGGTCTCGGGTTCGTTCGGCAGGGAACGCTCGCGGCGCCGCCCTACGACGACGAGAGCTTCGACCTCCTGTGCGCCTCCGACGTGCTCGAGCACGTCGAGGACGACAGCTTGGCGCTGCGTGAGCTCCGGCGCCTGGCGCGCCCGGGCGCCCACCTGCTGGTCACCGCGCCCGCCTACCGCTGGCTGTGGAGCCCTCACGACGATGCCCACCACCATTTCCGGCGCTACACACAGCCGCAGCTCACCGAGCGGGCGTCCGCGAGTGGCTGGCGACCGACGCGCGCGACCTACTTCAACTCGGCGCTGCTCGCCCCCATCGCCGCGGTGCGGCTGGCCCAGCGGCTGCGCCCGCCCGCGCCGGCGGGGAGCGACTACGAACGCACCCCCGCAGCGCTGAGCGCGGCGCTCGCGGGCGTGATGCGGGCCGAGGCGCGCCTCATCGGCAGCGGCCGCTCACTTCCCGTGGGCGTGTCGATCGGCCTGGTCTGCCGCGCGGCTTGACCGCGGCCGGGCGGACGGGCACGATTCTCGCGGTGGGCAGCCGCCTCGAGCCCGAGATCGCGCCGGCCGCCGGCTGAGGCGAGTGCGCGGGCGCCTGCCGCTCAGGGACACCGCGCGCCGCGCCGTGCGCGTGTACCGCGAGCAAGCCGGGTTTCTGATTCCCGTCGCGCTGCTGGTGTTCGTACCGCTTGGGCTGGTGGAGGCGGCGGCCGAGCGCTATGAGGAGTTCGAGACCGAGGAGATTCGCGGGTCCGAGCTCGCGGCTGTGCTGGCCGCGGTCTTCGTGCATACGACAAGCGGCTCGGTGGGCGAGGAGTTCTACGCCGGCGTGGTCATGGCGGGGGTGGCGCAGTCGATGGCGGGAAAGGAACGTCCGCCTCTTCTCACGGTCATGCGCACGACTCCCTATCTGCGGCTGATCGCGACCTCGGTGCTGTTCTCGATCGGGCTCGGCCTGGGCCTGGCGCTGTTCGTCGTCCCCGGACTGGTCTTCTTCGCCTGGTTCGTGCTCGCGGCGCCGCTGGTGAAGATCGAGGGCCTCGGGGTGCGGGCCGCGTTCCGGCGCAGCCGGCAGCTCGAGCGCGGCAGCTTCTGGCCCGTGCTCCTGCTCGTGGGGTCGATCTTCCTTCTGAGCGAGCTCCTGGGCTCCGGCCTGCGGGAGGGCGGGGGTGGGGTGCTCGGTCATTCACTGGCGGCCGACTGGGTGGTGGCGGTCGTCGCGAGCGTGGTCGTCCTGCCGCTCTGGGCCGTGGCCCTGGACGTGACGGCCTGGCGACTGCTGCAGATGGAGCGCTCGCCGGCGCCGCGCTAACGTGCGGCGCATGGGCGAACGCACGAGTCACACGCCGGGAACGTTCAGCTGGACCGACCTCGCCACGCCGGACCTCGAGGGCGGGCACGCGTTCTACGTGGACCTGTTCGGCTGGGAGCACGAGGACATGGCGATTCCCGGGGGTGGCGTGTATCGCATGTTCCGCGAGAACGGCAAGGACGTGGCGGCGGCGAGTGCGGCTCAGGAGGGACAACATCCGGCCTGGCTCTCCTACGTGACCGTCGAGGACGTGGACGCGGCCGCGCAGCGGGCCGGCGAGCTCGGCGCGACCGTGATGATGGAGCCCTTCGACGTGATGGACGCCGGGCGCATGGCGCTCCTGCAGGACCCCACGGGCGCCGTATTCGCGGTATGGCAGGCCAAGGACAACATCGGCGCGGGCCTGGTGAACGGCGCGGGCCGGCTGACGCTGAATCAGCTGAACACCAGCGATCCGGAGCGTGCGCAGCAGTTCTACGCCGACCTGTTCGGCTGGCGCAGCGAGCTGATGGAGGGGGGCGACCAGCCCTACTGGGGGCTCTACAACGGCGAGACCGTGAACGGCGGGATGATGAACCTGCCGGAGGGCGCCGGGATGCCCTCGCACTGGCTCGTGTACTTCGGCATCGACGACATCGACGCCGCGGCGGAGCGCATCGTCAGTGGCGGTGGCACGGTCATGGTGCCGAAGATGCCGGTCCCGGGCGGCGAGATCCTGGTCGCGCAGGATCCGCAGGGCGCGATCTTCGCGCTTTTCGCCGGGCGGTTCGACGACTAGCGCCCGGATGCCAACCGCGGACGGAGGGGGTGGGCCCTTCTAGTGCCGCATAGCGGCATCAAAAGGGCCCACCTGCTTGCCCGGCCGGCAATCAGGCGCCATAGGGCTCGTCGCGCTCCCGCACCGCCTCGCGCCAGCCGGCCTCGGCCGCGCGGCGCTGGAACGCATAGCCCTCCGCGGTGTGGCGGGCGATGCCGTCGAAGTACACGCCGAGGGTCTGGGTGGCCTGCAGGCCCTGCGCGTAGAGCGCCTGGTTGACCAGCAGCTTCATCATCATCAGCTGGTTGGGCGGCGTGAGCGCGATCCGCTCGAGCAGCGCCTCGAAGCGCTCGTCCAGCTCGGACGCCGGCGGCGCCTCGATCGCCAGCCCCCACTCGAGCGCCGTGAGCCCGTCGATCAGGTCACCCGTGAACAGCAGGCGCTTCGCGCGCTGGTCGCCCACCCGCGCCGCCCAGAGCGCGGAGGTGGGGACTCCCCAGGCGCGGGCCGGCGGGTAGCCGATACGGGCATCGGCGGCGATCACCAGCAGGTCGGAGCAGAGCGCCATGTCGGTGCCGCCGGCCACGCAGAAGCCGTGCACCTTGCACAGGACCGGCTTGTCGGAGTGGAAGAGCGACATGAAGCCGCGCAGGTTGCGGCTCATCATCTGCCAGTCCAGAACCGGGTCCCAGGGACGCTCGGGATCGTGGTTGGCGGCGATCGTCGCCGGATCGAGAGGCGAACCCGGCCCGCCCGCGCCGCCGCCCCGGCCCTCGGCAGACTCCACCAGGTCGTAGCCGCCGCAGAAGCCCTTGCCGTTGCCCGCCAGCGCGATCACGCTGACCCCGGGATCGAGGTTCGCCCGCTCGACGCAATCGGCAAGCTCGCCGGGCATCGCGAGCGTGATGCCGTTGCCGCGCTCGGGCCGGTCCAGCGTGATGCGGGCGATGCGGTCGCCCGTCTCGTAGGTCAGCGTGTTCACGCGGCAAGCGCGCGCTCGAGGATCGCCCCGCTGTCGGTGCCCGACGGCAGCGTCCCGAACACCCGGCCGCCGTCGCCCAGCCGGGCGGCGCAGAAGGCGTCGGCCACCGCGGGCGGGGCGTACCGTGTCAGCAGGCTTGCCTGCAGGGCCAGCGCCAGGCCCTCAACGACCCGGCGGGCCTCGAACTCGGGGTCGGCCGGCGCCAGGTTTCGGAGCCCGTCCAGGTGCGCGTCGAGCCGGGCGTTGCCGCCGCGGGCCAGATCGCACTCGGCCAGGAAGGCCGGAAGGCCTTCGGGCTCTCGCAGCATGGCGCGCAGCACGTCGAGCGCCGCCACGTTGCCGGAGCCCTCCCAGATCGAGTTGAGCGGGGAGTCGCGGTACAGGCGCGGCATCCCCGACTCCTCGACGTAGCCGTTCCCGCCCAGGCACTCGAGCGCCTCGATGGCGTGCTGCGGCGCCCGCTTGCAGACCCAGTACTTCATCACCGCCGTGGCGAAGCGGCGGAACGGCGTGTGCTCCTCGTCGTAGGCTCGGGCCACGCGCATCGCCGCGGCGGTGGCGGCCTCGGACTCGAGCGCCAGGTCGGCCAGCACGTTGCGCATGAGCGGCTGCTCGGCCAGCAGCTTCCCGAAAGCGCTGCGGTGCCGGGCGTGGTGCAGCGCCTGGGCCAGCCCCCAGCGCATCGAGGAGGCGGAGCCGGTCAGGCAGTCCAGCCGCGTGTGGTTGACCATGCGGATGATCGTCTGCACGCCGCGGCCCTCCTCGCCGATCAGCCGGGCCCGGACGCCGTGCAGCTCCACCTCGCTCGAGGGCAGTGAGCGGGTGCCGAGCTTGTCCTTCAGGCGCTGGATGCGAAAGCCGGGGTCGCTGGACTCGAACAGGAAGCAGGTCAGCCCGCTGGGCGCCTGGGCGAGGGTGAGGAAGACGTCGCAGGGCGGGTAGGAGCAGAACCACTTGTGCCCGCTCACCGAGTAGTGGCCGTCGCCGGCGGGCTCGGCCCGGGTGGTGTTGGCGCGCACGTCGGAGCCGCCCTGTTTCTCGGTCATGGCCATGCCGGCCAGCGCGCCGCCGGGATAGGAGGGCCGGGTGAGGCGGGGCTCCCATTCCGCGGCCAGCTCGGGGCTCTCCCGCAGGGCGGGGACCGCCGAGTAGGTCATGGACACCGGGCACATCACGCCCGAGTTCACCTGGCTCCAGACCGCCATCAGAGCCCCACGCACGACATGCGCGCCGGGCTGCGGCTCTCGCCACGGCAGGCAGTGGATCTCGCGCTCGATCGCCTGGCGCAGGGCCCAGTGCCAGGAGGGGTCGAGCTCCACCGCGTCGATCCGGTTTCCGTAACGGTCGTGGGTGCGGAGCACGGGCTCGTTGCGCTCCGCTCGCTCCGAGTGCTCCAGGGCCTCGGGGCTGCCGGCCAGCTCGCCCGCGTCACGCAGGCGGTCCACGCCCCAACCGCCGCCCTCTCGCTCGAGCGCCTCGCGCAGCGGCAGGTCGGCCTCGAAGACGTTATAGGGCGCAAGCGGCGGCGCCTGGTTGGTCACCTCATGCGTGGACGCGGACGTGAGCATGGGGAAGAGCCTCCTGGCTGAACTGGACGAGGGTGGCGACGAGCGCCTCCTTGGGAGCGGCGTCGCGGGTGGAGAGCGGACCGACGAGGGCCTCGCCGAGAGCACCCACCAGCGCGGCGGCGACGGTGCGCGTGTCGTGGGGGCGAAGCTCGCCGCCGGCGACGCCGTCCTCGAGCACCCGGGCGAACGCGTCGCGGTAGCCCACCCGCAGGCGTAGGCGTTCGGCCTCCACGGCGGGGTCCACCGGCTCGGCGATCTGGGCGTAGGCCAGCACCGGTCCGGCGAGCGCGCGGCGGCAGAACGCCTCGACCGCCGCCGTGACCCGCTCGGCGGCCGGGCGGCCGTCCGCGGCGGAGACAGCCACCACCACGTCCAGCTCGGGCTGGGCGGCACGGCGGAAGACCTCTGCGAACAGCGCCCCCTTCGAGGGAAAGTGGCGGTAGACCGTCCCGACCGCCACGCCGGCCCGCCGCGCGACCGCCTGCACGCCGGCGGAGGCGTACCCGGCCTCGGCGACCTGCTCGAGCGCCGCCGCGACGATGGCCTCCCGCGTGGCCGCCTTGCGGGCCTCGGTCTTCTGGGTCGAGCGGTAGGGCACGCAAAGAAGTGAACCACGATTCATCACTTGACGCAACGCCGCCCGTGCGGATAGCGTGCCGGCCTGATGCGTGCTCGAGCTACGGCGGCGGTCCCGGTTGCCCTGGCGATGCTCGCGGCGGCGGCTCCCGGCGCCCTGGCCAACGGCGGGAACGCCCGCTTCAGCGACGGGGTGACGGCCGGTGACGTGACCGCGCGCTCGGCGATCCTCTGGGGCCACGCCGACCGGCGCTCCGCCGTGGTGCTCGAGCTGGCCCGCGACCGGCGGCTGCGGACCGGCCTGCGGCGCTTCGCTCTCCTGGCGCGGGGCTCCGACGACTACACCGTGCAGCGCAGAGTCCGCCGTCTCTCACCCGGCACCCGCTACTGGTACCGCTTCCGCGCGGGTCCCGGCCGCAGCGCCGTGGGCACCTTCGTGACCGCCCCGCGCCGGAACGCGGACGCGACGATCGAGTTCGGCTGGACCGGTGACACCGATTTCAACCCAGCCCCGGGCGAGACGACCCCGTTCTGGAACAGCGGCGGCGTGTTCCGGCAGATGCGCGCGGAGCGGAACGACTTCAACATCCACTTCGGCGACACCATGTACTCGGACAGCGAGATCCCCGGGCGCCTGCGCCCGCTCGCGCTCAGCGTCCGCCGCAAGTGGGCGAAGTACAAGGTCAACCTCGGCAACCGCCCCCTCCGCTCCGTGCGGCGGTCAGCCGGCTTCTACTCGCACTGGGACGACCACGAGTTCATCAACGACTTCGCGCCGCCGGAGAACTCCTTCGGGGGCGCTGACTACGAGGTCGAGATCAACGGCCGGGTGCTGTACCGGCGCGGCGTGCGCGCCTTCCGCGACTACTCGCCGGTCACCTACTCGCGGCGCAACGGTCTCTACCGGACGGTCCGCTGGGGCCGCAACCTCGAGCTCTTCTTCCTCGACCAGCGCTCCTTCCGCAGCGCCAAGGCCGACGACGGCGGCGTCTGCGACAACCCGGTCACCGGGAGCCCGGACTTTGCGCCCACCGCGCCGCAGAGGATCCGCGACGTCTTCGCGGCGGTGATTCCGTCGCTGGCCCCGCCGGTGTCGCAGGCCTGCCTGGACGCCATCCGCAACCCGCAGCGCACCTACCTGGGCGAGCGCCAGCTGCGGCGCTTCTTGCGCCAGGTCCGCCGCTCGAACGCGCGCTTCAAGGTGATCATGAACGAGCTGCCGATCCAGCAGTACTACGTGCTGCCCTACGACCGCTGGGAGGGCTACGAGGCCGAACGCCAGCGGGTGCTGCGCGCGCTGCAGAACGTGCCGAACGTCGTCTTCCTCACCACCGACGTCCACGCCACGTTGGTGAACGACGCCCGCTTCCAGACGCTCGAGCCCGGTGGGCCGCGCAACAGCGGTCTACTCGACGTGACCGTCGGCTCGGCCGCCACCGAGAACCTCGGACTGGAGATATCCGGCGCGACGGGCGTGCCGGGCGCCGGCATGCTGGCGGACACCGCCTTCTTCGAGCCCCAGCCTCCGACCGGTGTGGGCATGCGCTGTTCGATCGTGGACCAGTTCAGCTACGGACAGGTGCGGGTGACCGCCGACCGCCTGAGGATCACCCCGAAGGGGATCGACGGCCGTCCTCAGCGCAGCGGCGGGCAGCCCTGCGGGCCGTTCGTCCTGCGGTACCGGCGCTAGCCGAGTACCCCGGGCGGCGCTCAGCGTGCCAGCGCACGCACGCGGGTGGGTGTGGGCACAAACGATCGCCACGCCACCCCCGACACCAGCTTGTAGGCGACCAGCGACGCGACGAAAACCGTGGCGTAGGCGGCGGTCGAGACCAGGGCCGCCGCAGTAATGCCTCCGGTGCGGAGGAACGCAAACAGCCCGACCACCGTCACGACCATCCCGAGCAGCTGCGCGAAGGTGGCCGTGAACGGCCGACCAGCCGCGTAGATGCCCGCCCCGAGGATGGACGAGCCGGCGAACAGGACGGCACCCGGGAGGATGAGCAGTAGCGGCTCCGCGGCGTCGCGGAAATCGTCTCCGTAGACGAAACCCAGCAACGGTCGCGCGAAAAGCGCGAGAACGAGTGCCAGCAAGCCGGCCAGCAGCAACGAGGCCCACAGCGAGCCGACGACCTTGATAAAGCCCCGCTGCGGATCCCGCGCGGCGGAGGGGAGCACTACCCCGGCGAAGGTGTTGGACAGCTGGTAGACGATCAGCGAGATGTTGGTGGCCACGGAATACAGGCCGACACTTGCCGAGGCGACGAACGCGGGGAGCATCGCCACGTCGAGCCGCGAGGTCACGTTCGCCGCGACCGTCGCTCCCTGGCCCCGGATCCCGTACCAGAGCGAGGCACGTCCCAGGTGCAGGGCGGGGCGTCCGACGCCGATACGACTAACGGCGCGCGCCATGCCCGCCGCCAGCACGAGCCCGGTGGCGACCGTTGCGGCGATGAGCGCGCTCTCCACCGTGAGCGTGTCCAAGCTCCACAGCACGAGGAAGGTCACGGCAAGCAGCACGGGCTGAAGCAGGCGCAGCGCGTTGTAGACGAAGAAGTCGTGGTCGCCCAGAAGCAGCCCGTAGTTCAGCTCCAGGCCGATCACCAGGACGATCGTGAACATGAACCAGCGGCCGATGGCGATGGCCTGCTCGCCGTCGGTCGCGAAGATCGTCGGCAGCAGCAGCTCGCTGATCGCGATCGCGAGAGCTGCGAGCGGCAGCAGCATGAGGATCCAGGTTGTAAGGAGCCTGGGGCCGTCCTGCGGGCGCCGGGCGATGAAGTAGCTCAGGCTCTGAGCGACGCCCGCGGCGAACAGGAACCCGGCTAGCTGGCTGACCGTGGCCAGGGCGACGGTCACGCCGCGCCCGCTCGGCCCCAAGGCGCGAGCGCTGACGACGCCAGTGACGAGGTTCGCGACGAGCGTCAGCCCCGAGAAGAGGTACGTCACGATTCCGGCGCGCACGAGTCCACGCGCGAGCAGGCGTCGCACGACGCCGGCGGGCAGTGCTGCCTCCGCGGATGAAGGCGACGGGAGCTCGCTCACGTCGTCCGCGGGCATCGGCACACGGTAGGGAAGCACCTCACCGAAGGCTCACCAGCACGAGATCGCCCTGCAGCTCGACCCGGAGCCGGCGAGTATGCCGGAGGCGCAGGACCGGCTGCGTCGCGAAAATCTAGATGAACTTGCGGCGGACTCCCGCCCCGAAGGCAGTGACGAGCAACCGGGGCAGGTAGACCGCCGGCGGCCTCCTCGGAGGCCGCCGGCTGGCCCGTTGTCGCCGCCAAGGCATTGTGGTACCCGGTCTCCGTGAAGACGACGTCTCGTTCGCGGGCTGTTGCGCGTCGTTCCCCTAGCGCCTGCTCCACCGCCCCCTCGGGTGGCTGTCCTCCGGGATACGGATGGCCATTGAAGAGCCCTGGAAGGTCTGCAGGGATATGCGAGCGGCTCGCGGCGTCTATGAAGCTTGGGCCGACCAGGGGGACACGGGGCGCCTGCTTCCGCACGGCGGTCGCGAGGGCCCTCATGTACGTGTCCAGTCGCTCGGGCCAGCCCCGATCGCCGCTGTTGTCGAGCTCATTCGGGCCCTCGAAGGCTGCGATGCCGGTCCCCATTACTGCGAGAGAGTCGGCCACGGCGGCGGCGGGATCGACGGCAGGGTCGACGAGCAGCGTGGCGCGGACGCCTGTGCGGCGCGAGGCGCGCAGGCCTTCCCTGAGTGCCTCGACGGGATTGGGCGTCGCGTCGCGGATATGACGCACGCCCAGCTCACGCAGCCGGGCGAGGACGTCCGCCTGGCGCGCGTACGCGGTGTCTACGTAGCTGAAGTGGACGTTGATCCCGATCGAGTCGATCAGCGCCCCGGCGGACCGCGCGTCCGCACGCGGCCGCGACTCTTTCACGTCGCGTCCGGTCGCCACGAAGAGTGCCGCCCCGGCGAGCCCCGCGACAGCCGTGAGCCCAACGACCAGCCGCATCACGATCCCGCCGTCGGGATAGTCGTCAGGCGGCGACCGGGCGTGGCGCTCGGGACGGTCGCTCGCACGTCGTGTCGACGATCTCCCGCATGCGGGACTGAAACGCCTCGCGCGTGAACTGTTGAGCGTGCCCGCGGATGTCGGCCGGATCAAACCGGGTCAGGTCCTCGCGCAGAGCCCGGGCGAGCGGACGGGGACCATCGTTCGAGACGAGTAGTCCGGTGCGCCCCGGGACCACGGTCTCACGAAGTCCTCCCGCGTCTACACCTACAACAGGTCGACCGGCGGCCTGAGCTTCGACCGCCGCCATGCCAAACTCCTCGACGCTCGGCACCACGAGCGCCAGCGCCCCTGCGTACAGGCGTGCAAGCTCTTCGTCGTCGACCCGCCCCAGGAAATCCGCCTCGCGGGAATATCGAGCCTTGAGCCGCCCGAACTCGGGACCGGTTCCGACGACTTTGATCGGTCGTCCCGCGGCGGCGGCGGCCTCGATAGCGACCTCGGGGCGTTTGTGGCGCAGGAGCTCTCCGACGAACAGAACGTAGTCGGTGGGCTCCCCGATCGAGAAGCGATCGACATCCACCGGGGGATGTACGACAGGGGCGTCCCGTGCGAAGAAGCGCTGAATCCGTTCGCGCGCGAGCTGACCGACAGCCACGTACTGGTCCACGTCGCGCGCCGCGCGCCGGTCGAATGCCCGATGGCGACGCAGCACGACACGGAGCAAGGGTCGCAGCGCTTGGGGCACCTCCGCGAGCGCGTACGACTGCCCGTGCCAGGCGTAGCGGAAAGGCGTGTAGCAGTAGCACACATGCCTGGCGCCCTTGGGCTTGGGGACACCGTGGGCGAACGCGCTGCTGCTCGAGACGATCATGTCCGAGCCGTCGACCGGCAACCGCCGAACAGCGCTGGGGAACAGCGGGAGCAGTGCACGGAAGTTCTGCTGGTGAACCCCTAGATGTTGAAGTGGCGAGGTGGTCACCGACTTGCCCGCGAAGCGGCGCTCGGTGCCGGCCTCGTCGTAGAGCAGCGTGAGAATCGGCGCGTCCGGCCAGATGTCGGTCATCGCGGCGAAAGCGCGCTCGGCCCCTCGAAGCACGAGGAGATAGTCGTGGACAAGTGCGAGGCGGGGCATGGCAGCGGACGACAGCATACGGGCCGCGCGCTAGGGTCGAGCCGGGTGATTGTCACCGGCCGATGAGAATCCTTTTTGCGAACCACACCGGCGCTTGGAGCGGGGCCGAGGTGTCGCTTATGCGAGTCGTCGGGGCTCTACGCACCGACCATGACGTGTGTGTCGCTTGCCCGGACGATGGCCCGCTGAGGGAGGCCGTAGACAAGGCATCGCTCGAACGTCTCTCGCTCCCCGCGGTGGATGCGAGCCTTCGGTTGCACCCGGTTCAGACTTCGGTCGGCCTCGCGCAGCTCGGGGCCGGAGGACTGTCCCTCGCGCGAGCCGCCAAGCGCTTCCGGCCGGACGTCATCCATGCGAACTCGCTGCGGGCGGGAATCATGGGGGCGATCGCGCGGCGCCTCAGCGGTGTGCCGTTCGTAGTGCGCGCGCACGAGCACGTGCCGCTGACCACGGTCGGTCGTCTGGTGCGCTCGCTGCTCGTACGTACGGCTAGTGGGGTGGTGGCCGTCTCGGACCACACCGCCCGCAAGTTCAACGAGGGCCTGGCGTCCCCGGTCGCGGTGCGCGTCTACAACAGCATTGACCATGACCGCTTCGATCCGGCACGGGTTCTTCCCGCCGATCTGCGCGACCAGCTCGGAGTGGCTCCGGATGCGCCGCTTCTCGGCCAGGTCGCGCAGATCACTCCCTGGAAGGGCCAGGACACGTCTATCCGCGCGTTGGCCGAGTTGCGCAGCGTCGGGCTCGATGCCCACCTGCTGTTGGTCGGGCAGGTTGCCTTCGGCGGCAAGGGCGTCCGCTACGACAACCATGCGTTTCGGCGTCGCCTCACCAGCCTCGTCGAGGACCTGGCACTCACGGGCGCGGTGCACTTTCTCGGCCAGCGCGGAGACGTGCCCGAGATCCTGCGCGCTCTCGATCTGTCGCTGCTGCCCTCGTGGGAGGAGCCGTTCGGCCTGGTGACCATCGAGAGCATGGCGCTGGGCACCCCGCCGCTTGTGAGCGATGGAGGGGCCGGGCCCGAGCTGGTGGACGATCGCGTCACGGGCCGGGTCCTGCCGCCGAAGCGCCCCGACCTGTGGGCCCAAGGGGCGCATGAGCTGCTCCGGGACCGGGAGTCGCTCCGGCGGCTGGGCGAGCGGGCGCGCGCGGCCGCGGCCCCGTTCCGAGACGATGTCCACGCTGGCGAGATGCTCGTGATCTACGAGCGCGCAGCAGCGCGATCCGGTCGAGCGACGCCGGTCGCGGCCACACGTTCCGAGGATCGGGCGGAGGTAACGTGACCGACCTGATCTGGCGCTTGCGCGCCGGACCAGCGGCGCAGCGGGGCGACATTTGGTGGATCCTGCTCGTTGGCGGGAGCGCGGCGCTCGTCCTGGGCTGGGCGCTGACCCTTTCGGTGCAGGCCGCTTGTGCCTTCGTAGCGGTGGTCGCTGTCATCGCCCTACACCAGCACGACCGGCGCTGGGGGATCGCGGCGCTGTTCGCACTCTGGTTCCTGGCGCCGTTCGTGCGGCGGGTCTTCGGACTCATGACGGGTCTCGTCGAGAACGACCCGCTCTCGCTGGCGCCCTTTCTAGCGACGGGCGCGATCGCCGCACTGGAGTTGAGTCGCGTTCCCGTGCCCAGCAGGATTCGAGTCATTCTGCTGCTCGCCGCAGCGGGATTCGCGGTCGGGCTCCCGATGGGGTTCGTAACGGGCCCGCGGGCGGCGGTCTATGCGTTCGTCGCGTACCTGGCCGGGTTGTCCGGCGCCGTGCTGGGCCTGAGCGAGCGGATTTCGATCCCGGAGAGCACGCTCCGCCGCGTGCTGCTCTTCGGGCTCCCGGCGATCGCCGCGTACGCCATCGCTCAGCGCGCCCTGCCTCTGCCCTCCTGGGACGTGGCCTGGCTGGAGGCGACTGACTTCGGCAGTATCGGCGCCGGCCGCGGGGATGAGGTGCGGGTGTTTGGATCCCTGAATAGCCCGGGGACGTTGGCGCCGCTGCTCGCTCTCTCGCTGCTCTGCTACCTGACGATCACCCGCCGCCGCATGGTTGCCTTCGCGGGGGCGGCGCTCCTAACCGTGGCTCTCTCGCTGACGTTGGTGCGCTCGGCGTGGGTGGCGCTGATCGTTGCGGCGCTCGCGCACGTGGTGGCCTCGCGCGGGCGCAGCGCTCGCCTCGTGCTGGGGGTGGCCGCGGTAACCGTCGCGGCGACACTGGCACTCGCCCCGGTGAGTGCGACGGCGCGCGACGTCGTCAACCGCTTCGAGACGATCGGCAACCTGGGAGCCGATACCTCCGCGAGCGATCGCTCGACCAGTTTCTCGGAGCTGCTGCCTAGCGCGCTCCAGGCGCCGATGGGACATGGACTGGGCAGCGCAGGGGAGGCTTCGAAGCTGAGCGGCGCGTCGGATCTGCGCGCCCCGGACAATGGTTACCTGGGACTCATGTACCAGGTCGGCCCGATCGGCTTCTTGCTCGTCCTGATCGCGATCGGGTTCATCGTCCGGGCCGCCTGGATTGGGGCCCGCGACGGAGCCCCGGGGGAGGCGCTGCGCCAGCTGCTCTTCGCGATGCTTGTCTACCTGCTCGTCCAGCTCACGTCAGGCGACGGGTTCTACGGCAGCCTTGGGGTCATCTTCTGGTTTATCGGCGGCGCCGTGCTGGCTTACGACTTTCGCCGGCGCGGCTCGCGAATCGCCTCTCTGTAGAGGTCCTCGAGTCGGTCCGTGACCCGCGACCACGCATAGCGTTCTTCGACGACCCTGCGGTTGTGCTCGCCCATCGCGCGCCGCAGCACGGGATCAACAAGCAGGTCTTCCAGGGCGCCGGCCAGGCCGGCGGCATCACCAGCGCGCACGGTGCGACCCCCCAAGTTCGTGACCAGATGCCTGAGACCGCCACCGTTCGTCGCGACAACGGGGCGGGCGCAGGCCATCGCCTCAAGGGCCGTCATCCCGAACGGCTCGCCGTAGGACGGTAGGCAGTACACGTCGCAGGCCTGCATGGTCGTCCTGACGCTCTCACGCTCGAGGGGGCCGAGCAATTCCACGCGATCGAGCGCCGGTGTGGTCCGGATGCGATGGCGCACTCGTTCGCTCTCGGGACCGGAGCCGGCCACGCGCAGCCGCGCCGCGGCCAACCGCGGAGCCAGTCGCGCGAACGCGTCGAGCGCTACATGGATCCCCTTGCGCACCTCGAGGGAGGCCAGGAAGAGAACGTCCTGGCCGTTGCCACCGTGGCCCGGAAGCCAGATCCGCTGGTCGATGCCAGGCGACAGTTCATGCACGTGCAGCGGGCGGAGCGCCCGGACCTCCAGCTTCGACGCGGCCGCCGGCGTCGAGAGCAGCACCGTGGTGGCTCGCCGCTGCTGCATCGCACGCAGCAGCTGCTTGCCGCGTACGGCGCCGGCGCTCATCAGAGTATTGGCGCCCGGCCCCGACGCGGCCCAGTCCGGGACGTACGGCCCGAGCACGACCGGCACCCTGACATCGACGAGTGCGAGGCTAACCCCGACGTCACCGGGGTTGAGCTGGTGAACGAGGTCGAACCTCGCCGAGTGCGCAATCGTGCGGTACATGCGGCGCAGCCGCCACATGAAGCGCGGGCGCGCAACGGGCCCCGGATCCTGATCGTCGACGAGCGCGTGAACGTGGACGTTCGCGGGGAGGCTGTCTCGAAGCGCCACGCGACCGGCGGCCACGTGCAGCTCGTGCCCTCGCGCAGCAAGCTCGCGGATGAATCCGAACGCCACGAGCCCGTCGCCATGCGGCCGGTGGTCCGTGAGGAGCGCGGAGGGAGCGATCAAGAAGAGGCGGAGCGGCACGCATCCATCATCGTGAACCGCGCGCCGGCAGGCCGCCCGCCGTTCCGAGTTGGTATGGGACCAGCTTCGCCAACCCTGTTGTAGCCTGGCCCAGCGTGGCGGCTTCGGAAGACCAGACGACACCTAGTCTCGGGCCCACGCCGCGCGAACACGTCTCGCTGCTCGCGGTGCTGCGGCGTCGCACACTGGTCATTGTTCTCACCACGATCCTGTGTGGCGCGGCGGCAGCCGCGTTCGCATACTCCGATCGCAACAGCTACGAGTCGACCGCGAAGCTGCTCTTTCGCCAGTCGATCGGCCCCGAGCTCAACGCCGTCGGCCTCGATCCGACCTCGCCGGACGCCGACAACCTGGCCAAGAACAACGTCGAGGTGGTCGGGTCGCGGCGCGTCGCGGTGGCCACCGCGCAGGAGCTCCAACGCAGGGGTGTTGACATGTCGGCCGACGACGTCGAAGACGATGTTCGCGTCACCGGGACGAACGACAGCGAGGTGGTGGAGGTCGTCGCCTCAGCCGGCTCCGCGTCGCGCGCAGCGCTGCTGGCAAACGCCTACTCGCAAACGGTGGTGGATCTGGCGGAAAGCGACCAGCGGCGGCTCGCGTTGCGGGCCAGGGACGAGGTGCGCGATCAACTGGAGGCGCTGCCCGCGCGAGACCGCAAGGGCGCACTCGGCACCAGGCTGCGCGGGGACATCAACCAATTGAAGACCCTCGCCGCCGTCGGCACCGGCAGCCCCCAGGTCATCCAACCCGGCTACCCCCCCAGCACGAGAAGCGGGAGTCCGATCCAGACCATCGTCCTGGGTACGCTCTTCGGCCTCCTGCTCGGGCTGGCACTCGCTCTGCTTCGAGAGCAGTCTGACCGCCGCCTGCACCACGCCGAGGAGGTCTCGTCGGCGTTCGACGCCCCCGTGCTGACCACGGTGCCGCGCCACCGAGCGCTCAAGCGGCACGGGTCCCTCGAGGAGCTCCCACCTCAGGTCGCCGAGGCGTTCCGAATGCTGCAGATGAACCTCCGCTTCGCCGGCGACCAGCCCGTGCGAAGCGTCCTCGTTACCTCTGCCCGCACCCGCGAGGGAAAGACGACCGTCGCCTGGTATCTCGCGTCGGCCGCCGCTTCTGCGGGGCTGTCCGTCGCGCTCGTCGAAGCGGACATGCGGCGCGCGAGCATCGCCCAGCGGTACGAGTTGCAGCCCGAGCCGGGGCTCGCCGAGGTGCTGGGAGGCGAGGTGTCGATCGCGAATGCGCTCCAGACGGTTCCCACGCAGCCGGACGCCGCCGAGGCCAACGGACACGCCGGTGCGATGCAGGTGCTCGTGGCGGGTCACCCACCACCCGATCCGTGGGCGCTGATGCAGTCGTCTCTCTTGGTCCGGATCCTCGACGCGCTCAAGATGGACCATGACTTGGTGATTGTCGACACCCCTCCGATCCCCCACGTCGCCGATGCGATCTCGCTGCTTCGCCGGGTGGACGGCGTGGTCGTCGCGGCATCGGTGAACTCGACCAGGGGCCCGGAGGCCGGGCGCCTCCGCCATCAGCTGGAAACGCTCGACGCCCGCGTGCTGGGAGTGGTCGCCAACCGCGGTTCCGCGATGAGCGGTTACGCCTACGTTCCGGCTAGGCGCTCCGGCGCTTCGGCCTAACGTTCAGGCGCGGATAGCGCATCAGCGCGCGGTCAAGGTGTACTCGGCGCTGCGCCGGCTGAACACGTACGGGATCGTGCGGGCCAGGATCTTCGCGTCGAGCCAGAGGGACCAATTGGCGCAGTAGAGGTAATCGATCGTGACCATGTCCCGTAGCGGCACGCGACTAGAACCAAGGATCTGCCAGGGGCCGGTGATACCTGGGGCGACCTGATAGCGGCGCCGTTGCCAACCCGAGAAGAGGCGATCCTCCTCCGCGATCAGAGGGCGCGGCCCGACCAGGCTCATATCGCCCCGCAGCACGTTGAACAGTTGCGGCAGCTCGTCGAGTGACCTTCGGCGCAGGATGCGGCCCACCCGTGTCGTGCGCGGATCGTTCACGATCTTGAACATCGGAGCCGCCTGATTCAGGTCGAGCACCTCGTGCTTCCGCTCGTCCGCGCCGTGGACCATCGTGCGGAACTTCAGCATTTGGAACTCTCGCCCGTGGTGACCGACCCGGGCTTGGCGGAACAGGACGGGACCGCGAGACGTGCTCTTGATGGCCACAGCGATCGCGATTAGGACGGGCGCCAACAACATCAGCATCAGGCTCGTCGCCAACGCATCGAAGGAGCGCTTGAGAAGACGGGACGAGGGCGAGAGCCCAAAGCCGCGCACGGCGAGCAACAGCTGGCCACCGAGGTCGTCGAACTCCACCGCCGTCCCGATGACCTCGAGCATGCGCGGGAAGACCGCGACCCTGACGCCGCAAGCGGTGGCCAGGCGAATCACGTCGACCACATCCTCGCCGCCCAGCTGTCTGGGGGCGACGATGATCCGCTCGATCCGGTGCTGCTCCACCAGCCCCGGCAGGTCGTCGACCCCACCGAGCAGCCTTTCGCCGAGCTCGCCGGGATCGGCTTCGCGGTCCACCCACCCGACAACGGTCGCGTTCAGGCCGGAGTCGGCGGCCAGCTTGCGGGTGACCAGAGCGGCGGTGGAGGTGTCGCCGACGACAAGGACCCGCTCTGGGGTCGTGGTGCGCACGGTCGCGAAGCGGGCCGCCGCACGCATGCCGACGAGCGCGACGGTGAGGATGGCCCAGAGTGGGAGTGGGTGGGATCCGCCGGTGTACTGGATCGCCTGCACGCCCTCGACTGCGAGGGCAAATATCGCCGCGACGGCCAAGAGGGTGGGCGCCTCGTCGAGCGTGGTCTTGCGCAGGACGAACTGGTCACGGTCATAGAGCCCGGCCATCTTGGCCAACAGCGCATAGAGCGGCAGGAAAGCCAAGACCCAAGCGGTGAACACTGCTTCGCTGAACGGGAGCACCGTGACCACGAAGACGGCGAGAACGACCGCCACCATGTCCGCGACCAGGAGCGCGAGGCGACCGATGGTGTCGCGGCGGCGCGCCGGGAGCGGGAGCTCGAGTTCCTTGAAAGCAGGCTCAGCAGATTCGAGCGCCGAACGCGTGTGCTCAGACAGCCTCGTACCGGGCATTGGCCTCTACTTGCATCGGCGGGCATCCGAGCTCTTGCGGCAGCCCTCGTACTTCGCCGCAACGCTTCGGTAGGTCCTCAGGATCGGCAAGGCGGAGAACGCTCCTCCCGCCAGGCGCGTCAGGCCCGAGAAACGGAATGTCATCGTCGACAACGCTCCGACGGCGTCATACGGCGTCGCCCACGCGTACCAGTACACGCCGGCAACGCGCATCGTGCGCCGCCGCTGTACGAGGGCGCGGAAGACTGCCTTCAGCCGCGCCGCCTGTCCGCGCGGGGTCGTCTGGAGCCCGAACTGAGCCTGTCTCGGCACCTTCCCGGCAGAGGCAGGCCAGGTCACCTCGGTGAGAAGGACAGGCTTTCGACTATCGCGGCGCCGTTTCATTTGGGCGCGCACCCGCCGCACGATTTCGAGCGTCTGTGACACGGTCACGCGCACCGACGACTTGTTGTTCGTGAACGGATGGATTGCGACGACGTCAAAGAACCGCTTGGCACCGGCGCGGTAGAGGTCGCGCATGCTGTCCCACGGCGCGTAGTTGGCGCTGCTCGCTACGAGAGAACCCGCGACGACCTTCGCCCCGCGATCCTCTGCGTGGATCGCCCGGTAGGCAGCCCGGAGCAAGCGCGTGTATCCGGGCGCCCATGGCCGGTGTCGCCAATGCCAGGGCGCCGTCTGCTCGTTCCAGATCTGCCACTGCCGGATCGGCACGCGGGGCAAAGTTGGATTCTGGGCCCATAGGCTTCCCGCCGGGCCGTAGCGCAAGACGAGCTGACGCATCAGCAAGCCGTACGCAGCCGGGTCCGTGGGAGGAAAGCGGAACCACTCGGGACTGTTCGGGCGCTCGGAGGTCCATTTCGCAGGCTCGGTAACGGTCAGGAGAACCGCCAGCCGGTGGCGGGCTGCGGCCGCCACGAGCCTGTCGAGGACCGCAAAGCTGTAGACGCCGCGGATCGTCTCCAGCTCCCACCACGGGACCGTGACACGCACCGACTCGACGCCGGAGCTCGCCATCAGGGCCATCTGTTGCTCGAGCTGGGCGTCCGAAACCTCGGTCGCCCTCGCCATCTCGGGCGGAAGGACAGTTCCGAAGAACCCGAAGGGCACCTTTCGCTTGGCGGCGTCGGCCGGGCTCGCCGCCAGCGCGGTGAGCATGCCCATGAGGGCGAGGATCAGCGCGAGACGACTCGTGCGCGCCATCGGGGTCGCTGAACGGAGGTCAATACGCGCCATCGGCTCTGAAGATCGCGGTTCCGGTGCGAAGCAGGATCCGCAGGTCCTTTCGGAGGCTGTAGTTCTCCACGTACTCGCGCTCGACGGCCATCCGCTCCTGAAAGGTCAGCTGCCCTCGGCCGTGAACCTGCATCGGCCCCGTGAGCCCGGGACGCATCTCCAGTCGGAAGCGCTCCGTCTCGGTGTAACGCTGTACGAGCCAGACCTCCTCGGGGCGCACCCCGACGAGGCTCATGTCGCCGCGCAGCACGTTGAAGAGCTGGGGCAGCTCGTCGAGGCTGGTGCGGCGCAGGAAACGTCCGACCCGCGTGACCCGGGGGTCCTCACGCAACTTGTACATCGGCTCCGTCAGTTCGTGTACGGACACGACCTCAGAGATGCGCTCCGGCGCGTCCCGGCACATCGTGCGGAACTTGATGAAGTTGAACGGCTCGCCATGGCGGCCGGCGCGCTGTTGCTTGAAGAGAGCGGGACCGGGCGAATCGAGCCGGACCAAGAGCGCAATCAACAGCATCAGCGGCGCAAGGAGAACCAGACCGACCGCGGAAACGACGATGTCGATACCCCGCTTGAACGCCATCGTGGAGGGCGGCGTGTTCCAGGTTCCGTACTCGATCACCGGCATCTCAGCGATATGGCTGAGCTGAACGGCGGTGCCGAGCATGGCCCGCATGGGTGGCAGCACGCTGAGCTTCACGCCCGCCTCCCGGCACGCCGATACCACGCGGGCCAGCGTCGCCTCGTCCAGCTCCGGGAGCGCAAGGATCACGCGCTCGACCTGGGCCTCGCTGACGAGGGCCCCGAGGTGCTTCTGGTCGAGCTCCGCAAGCCCCGGGCCCGCGCCGCCGCTGTCCTCCCCGAGCACCAAGTGGTGCCCCGGCTCGAGGGCAAGCTTGCGGCTCACCTGGTCCGCCAGCCGGCCGCTGCCCAGGACGAGCGCGCGCTCCGGAGGCACGAGCCCCCGCCAGAGCGCTCGGGCGGCGGCGCGAAAAACGAAGGCCGCCCCAAGGGCAGTCACGTACATGGCGCCGGCGGCCTCGACGGTCAGGGTCTGGTCGGGGAGGGCCCTGAGGAAGAAGAGCGTGCCCGCGACGGACAGGGTGACCCAGTGGAAGATCGGTACCGCCTCGTCGGTGGTCCTGTGCCAGATCTTGGGGTGGTCCGCGTCGTAGAGGTCCTCCGCTTTAGCCAGCAGGACCCAGAAGGGAAGCGTGGCCAGCGCCCAGACGGGATCGGTCGTGCCCTCCACCGCCGTCGCAACGGCGACCGCGAGGAGCATGCTGAGGACGTCCGCGCCGAACAGGAGTCGCCGGCGGAGGGCGTCCTTGTGCGGACCCCTGCTTCCGCGGCGCCTTCGTACTTCGTGGACGGGCGCCGTGGACGCGCGTCCGTGGCCGGTCCCGACGGGCTGCACGACGTGCGGCAATGTAACCCAAAGCCTGCTGGGCGTGCGCAGGTCCCGTGACGGACGGGCTAGCTCGCTCCGTGCGCGCGCAGCACCTCGCCAAGCCGCGCTCGGAAGCGGTCCTCAGAGAAGCGTCGGGCGCTCGTACGCAGCCGGTCGCTGTCCCAGGCTCGCCCCGCGAGCTGGCGGACACCGTCGCGAATCCGGGGCGGTTTGTCGGCCTCTGACAGAAGCAGGCCGTCCTGGTCGGGACGCACGATGTCGCGCGCGCCGCCGCGGTCGGCAGCCAGCACGGGCGTCCCCGCGGCCAGCGCCTCGACCATGGAGATGCCGAAGTCCTCCTCGCCGACGTGGATGAAACCGGCAGCGCCCGCGAACAGTTGCACCAGTTGGTCCCGCGGAACCCATCGGCGAAGGTCGACGTTCGGCGGCAGCGCCGCGCGGAGCTCGCCCTCGAGGGGGCCCACCCCGACCATCGTCAGCCGAAACTCCGGCAGCTCCCTGAAGGCGGCCGCCACCTCCAGCGGGCGCTTGTACGGCACCAGGCGGTGGACCCACAGGAAATGGGTTGGATCGCGCTCGACGCCGCTCGGGAAGTCGCCGACCGCGACCGGCGGCGGCACCACTACCGCGTCGCGGCCGTAGTGGGTCGCGATTCGCTCGGCCACCGCCGACGAGATCGCCACGTACACATCGGGGCGTCGCGCGGCACGCTGGTCCCACTCGCGCAGCCGGCCTCGCAGCGCGCGCAGGGCCATGCCCTTCGCCCCTCGTACCCGCCCCTGCTCCGCCGCGGGCATCCAGACGTAGCGCATTGGCGTGTAGCAGTAACAGACGTGCAGGGTGTCGGGCCCGGTCCGGGCGCCAACCGCGCACGCGTGCGAGGAGCTGATCACCAGCTCGTACCTGCTCAGGTCGAGGCTCGCAAAGTAGTGCGGCATGTACGGAAGCATCCAGCGCCAGCGCCCCGGCTCGTGTCCCCGCTGCCTCACGCCGGGAAGCCGTGCGAGACGTGACTCGCGGACGATGGTGGCGCCGAGCCGATCCGGCAGGAGCTCGCGCGCGGCGTGGAACGTGTAGATGTCCGGGTCGCGCGCGAACAGGTCGAGCATCGCCGCGACTGTCCGCTCCGACCCGTGCAGGCCCTGGAACCAGTCATGCACGATCGCGGATCGCATCCGGAGGCTCATGCACCAGCTCCGTCGCCGATTGCCTCACCGATCACGGCATCGGTTCCGGCCGCCGTACGGTCCCAGGTCAGGCGCGACGCCCGCTCGAGGCCCGCCGCGACGAGCGCGCGCCGCAACTTCCCTTCCGTCACCACCCGCTCGATGGCGCATGCAAGGGCGGCCGTGTCGTCGGGGTCCACCAGCAGCGCTGCCGAACCGCAGGTCTCGGGCAGCGCGGCACGGTTCGCCGCCACGACGGGCACGCCGCTGGCCATCGCCTCGAGCACGGGGAGGCCGAAGCCCTCATAGAGAGACGGCATCGTGAGCGCCAGGGCTCCCGCGTAGAGGCCCGGAAGCTGCCGGTCGGACACGTAGCCCAGCGCCCGCATGGGCGGCGACGGGCCCGCGCGCGTGTAGTGGCGGCCCGAGCCCGCGGACACGAGCTCGATGCCCAGCCGACTCAGCCGGCGGGCAGCCTCGCCCAGCACGGCGAGGTTCTTGCGCGCGATTCGGGTTCCGACGAGGAGGACATAGGGTCGCTCGAGTCGCAAGGCGCGACGGACGGGCTCGGCGTCGGCGGTCGGCGAGAAGCGCTCGTCCACCCCGTTGGGCACCACGTCGACGCGGTCGGGGTCCACGCCCAGCCCGTCGCTGAGCTCGCGCCGCGAGAACTCGGACGGCACGATGATGCGCTGGGCGCGACGGGCGATAAGGGGCAGAAGCCGCCGGTGATAAGCGACGAACGCCGCGGAGTACCACTCTGGGTGGCGCAGCTGGGCGAGGTCGTGGATCACCAGGACGGTGCGCCGCGCGGCGATCGGCGCGACGTTCG
The DNA here is from genome assembly GCA_963821275.1 of uncultured Thermoleophilaceae bacterium. Taxonomy (GTDB): domain Bacteria; phylum Actinomycetota; class Thermoleophilia; order Solirubrobacterales; family Thermoleophilaceae; genus JACVRW01. Next base: position 286,931 of record CAWGDF010000011.1, on the reverse strand, counting down.
CAGGACAGTAGATCGCCTCCGCCTTGCGAGCGGCCAGGGGCAGCAGCAGCTGCTCCCAGGCGTGGCCGGCCCGGTGCGCGAGCGCCGCCGGCGGGTGCATCACGGCGTAGCGTTCCGGGCGCAGTCGCGGCAGCCGGGCGGTCATTTCTCGCGCCACCCGCTCCACCCCGCCGAGCTTGATGCGCGCCGCGGCCCGTGCGTCGATCACGACCGTCGGCCTGCCCGGTGACGTTGTCACTCGGGAGCCGCGCCGCGGCCGCCGTCGCGCAGAGCTGCGCGTAGCGCCGCCAGCTGGTCGCGCTCGTAGGCGCCGCCCCGGCCCAGGAGCCTGCGGCCCGCGGCGCGGGTCCCGAAGGTCACCGCCTGGGCGACGTCGTCCAGCACCAGGCCGGCGCGCCCGCGTCCGGCCATCACCTCACGTCGGCGGCGGGCGCGCATCTCGGCGTCGCGGCCGGGCAGCGCCCGGCCGACCGAGGTGCCGCCGCGATGGCGGAGCCGTACATGAGGCCGCAGCAGGGTGGGGACGCCGACGTCGGCGGCGCGCAAGCAGAGGTCGAGGTCCTCGTAGAACAGGAAGATCCCGGGATCGAAGGGCCCGAGCTCGCGCAGGAGCGCGGTCGGGGCGACTATGCAGGCCGCGACGACCCAGCCCACGACGCGCGGCCGCTCGCTGCGCCAGGGCTCGTACCGGCGCCGAAGCGGCCCGGGGAGCAGGAAGCGAGGGACCGCGGCGGGCACGAGACCCTCGACCGTCCCCGGGGCCGGGTGGGCGCTGTCCTGCGTGCTGCCGTCGGTGTTCAGCAGGCGAGGGGCCAGCAGCGCTCGCGTCGCTCGCGCCTCGCGGGCGAGCCGGGCCAAGCCGTCGTCGAGGAGCTCCACGTCCGGGTTCACCAGCGCGGTGACGGGGTCCTCGACCCGCTCCAGGGCGGCGTTGCAGCCGGCGCCGAAGCCCCGGTTGCCGCCCAGGTCGACCACCTCGGCCCCGTGACGACGGGCCACCTCGGCGCCGTCGTCGCGCGACCCGCTGTCCGCCACGATCACGCGCGGCCGCGGATCCAGGTGACGCTCGACCGAGGCCAGCAGGCGCTCCAGGTCGGAGGCGCTGTCATGAATCACCGTGATCAGGCTGAAGGCGGTCACCGCCCCGCCTCCGCCGCGCCCAGCAGCACGGCGCGTGTGTGCGCCGCCGCGCGCTCCCAGGACAGCCGCGCCCTGGCCGCCGTGCCTGCGGCCACGAGCTGCGCTCGCAGATCCCTGTCCCGCTCCACCCGCAGGAGCGCGGCGGCCAGCGCGTCCGGGTCGCCGGGTGGGACCCGCAGCGCCCCCGCGCCCAGGGTCTCGCTGAAGACGGGCAGGTCCGCCACCACCGCCGGCGTGCCCGCGGCGAGCGCTTCGAGCGGCGTGAAGGCAAAGCCCTCCTCGCGCGAGACGCAGGCGAGCACGAGGGCGTCGCGGTAGAGATCGTCGAGCCGCTCGTCGGGCACGAACCCGAGCACGGTGGCCCCCGAGGCGGCGAGCTCCTCCCGGAGCGGTCCCTCCCCCGCGAACACCAGCTCCGCGCTCAGCCCGGCGGCCCGGGCCCGGCGGTGGGCCGCCACGAGCAGTTTCGGGCGCTTACGCTCCTCGAGCGCCCCGACCGCCAGCACGTAGCCCGGCGTGAGCCCCGGCTCGTCACTGGCCGCGGGCGCGACGGCGCTGTGCCGGCCCGGGCCCGACACCACGGTGACCACCTTCTCCGGGGGCAGCTCCCACTCGGCGATCACCTGGGCCCGCACCGTGTCGGACACGGCGATCAGCCGGTTGGCGCGCTGCGCGAGGCGGCGCGGGCTGGCGAGCCGGTGCCAGAGGCGCTGGTAGCCGCTGTAGTCGGCGGCCCGGTGCTCGAAGGAGAGGTCATGGACGGTGACCACGAGCGGCACGTCGGCGGAGACCGCCAGCGGCGCCACCGCGGGCGCCCAGACGACGTCGGGGCGGTCCAGCATCCTGTCCAGGCGCGGGCGGCCCGTGACGGTCGCGGTGGCGAAGAGCGGACGGCCGCCGATCCGCGTCCTCCGCAGCGCGACGTTGGGGAGGGCGCTCGGCGCAGATCCCTCCGGAGCCCGCCCGCCTGGCACCAGCACGGCGTAGCGGTCCTCCGGGGCCGCGCTCGCCAGCGCGGTCAGCAGGGAGCGCAGGTAGCGGGCGACGCCGCGACCGTCGGATGCCCTGAGGCTTCGACCGTCGACACCAACCCTCACGCCTGCGCGGGCCGCGAGACCGGCCCGCGTTCACGCCCCTCGCCGGAGAGCTGACCCGATCCCCACGAGCCAGAGCCCGAGGAACACGATCGGCATCAGCGGCAGGCCCGTGACCGGGAGCGTGCCCGAGCCGGACGCCGCCGGCCCGGATGCGTCCGCGGTGGCTCCGGCCGTACCGGTAGTGGTCGAGCCGCTCTCGGTGCCGACCGATCCGCCGACCGACCCGCCGGTGGTGTCCTCGACGCTGCCGCCGCTGCCGCCGCCACCGCCCTGGGTGATCGTGCCACCTCCGCCGCCACCGCCCGAGCCTCCGCCGCCACCGCCCGAGCCTCCGCCGCCGCCCGAGCCTCCGCCGCCCCCCGGACTGATCGGTCTCGTTCTGGAACGGATCGGTGTACTGCTCGTCTCCGGCGCTCTGGGCGAACGAGGCTGCCGGAACGAGCAGCGCGGTCAGAGCGAGCGCGAGCAGGCTGAAGCGAAGGGCGTGTCGCATCGGCCGATTGTTACCAGATCGCCCTGGCCCCAGGACCCACTTGAACCTCGCCGTTGGCGCCCGCAGGACGGGCCTCGTCGAGCGGCTCCAGAGGGCGCTGCGGCTCGTCCTGCTCGCTCCAGGCCACTGCCGCCGCGGCGAGCAGCAGGGCCGGCAGCGTCACCGCCGGCATCTCCCAGTCCCAGTCGAGTCCGGCATGGACCGCCCACACGACGCCCCCGGCGGCCAGGCCGGCCAGCGCCGCGGGATCGTCGCGCCCCAGGCGCACGCAGCACAGCGACGACGCCGGCCAGGAAGGCGGCGAGCAGCGCGAGCCCCACCAGGCCGAGCTCGGCCGCGGTCTCCAGGTACAGGGAGTGCGCGTCGGAGGCCTGGTCCACCCGGTCGTCAAGCCTGCGCCATTTCACGAAGAACGCGCCGGAGCCCGCGCCGGCCAGCGGGTGCTCGCCCACCATGTCGATTGCGACCTCCCAGTAGCGGTAGCGGTTGGAGTCCGCCGAGGCCAGCCGCGAGGGGTCGGTGCCGCTCTCCGGCGACACGGTCTTCGGCGTTCCCTCGAGCAGGGCCACCCCGAGGACGGCCCCGAGCACGGCGACCAGCGCAAGCCCGCCGATCAGCCGCGCGCGTGACACGGGCGGGCGTGAGCCTGCGGCGCCGCTCGGGCTCGTCCGCGCGCGCGCGGACCGCGAGCCACCCGGCGGCCAGGCAGAGCGCGATCAGCGCGCCGAGCATGACGAGGCCCTCGCCCGCGTCGCCCTGGTCCCCGCGCTCCAGGGATGCGACCGTGTCCAGGCCGCTTGCGACGAGCGTGGCCAGCGCACCCGCGCCGACCACGACGACGGCGGCTCGAAGCTGCGCCCGGCCGTCGGGGGCGAGCGCCAGCAGCACGAGGAGCCCCGCCCCGACCGCGGCGAGCGCGCCGCGGGAGAAGCTCAGATAGGTGGTCAGGGCCAGCACCACGCCACCGGCCGCCGCCGCCGACCGGGCCGCCCGAGGCCGGCGCGGATCGCCGGCGACGCGAACGGCGAGCACCAGGCCGATGGCCGCGATGGCACCCTCCGCGTTCCAATAGGTGACGGGCTGCTCGAGCCGCCCGTCGGAGGTGAGGCTGCGGTCCAGCTCCACCAGCCCGGGAAGGAGGCGCTCCACGAGGCCGTAGCCGGTCACCACGCAGCGCCCCGAGGGCGAGCAGCGGCTCGAGCTGGCGCCGCACCCAGGGCTGGTCCAGCAGCGCCACCCCCGCCGTGAAGGCCCCGAGGTAGAGCAGCATGCGCTGCGCGTCGTCCTCGGCGCGGCTTCCGAGCGGCGCCCAGGTGACCGAGAGGGCGGTCCAGACGGCGAGCAGCGCGAGGCCGAGCAGGGCGCAGCGCCCGGATGTCGTCCGGGGCAGCGGCCGCCGCGCCACGAGCGCGGCGAGCCCGACCAGGACCCAGGCCACCAGGGCGCCCAGCAGCCGGGGATCGTCGAAGAAGCCGCCGGAGAAGAAGGCAATCACCGTCGGGCCGGCGATCAGCACGGCCGCGCCGGCGGCGGAGAGGGTCCGACTCATGGGGGGCGCACAGTAGATCACCCGCTCCTACACTGAGCCGCCATGCGGCCGCCCGTGATCCCGCGTGTGCTCCTGCTCCTGGCGGCCGTGGTGATGGCGGCGTGGCTGGCCGCCGGGCTCGTGGCGAGCGACGGCCTGCAGCAGGCGGGTGAGGTCGTGGTCCGGGCACAGGGCAGGCCGGTGTCGGCAGCGGAGCTCCAGAGAAGGCCCGCGACGGGCTCGAGCGTGCCCGCCGCCTGGCCAACGACTCCGCCGTCCGCTGTACGCGGAGATCGGCCTGCTCATCGTCGCGGGCCGGCGCGAGGAGGCGCTGCGGGTGGCCGAGGAGGTCGTGCGGCGCGAGCCGGAGAGCTTCGAGGGCTGGCGCGCGGTCTACGGGCTCACGGTGGGCAGCGATCCCGAGCGGGCGGCCGTCGCGCGCCGCCGCGCGCTCGAGCTCAACCCGCTCGCCGCGAGGCGCCTTCCGCGCTCGCCAGACGGCTCCTGACACGGCACGGGAATCGTCGCGGCTGCGGCGGGATCGGCTGTAGGCTGCACGCTCCTTTGGCGCCGCCGCTGCACATCCTGATCCTCTCGGACCGGGACTGGACCCATCCCCAGGGCGGGGGTACCGGCACGAACCTCTACGGCCAGGTGGAGCGCTGGCTGGCGTGGGGCCACCGGGTGACGGTCGTGGCCTGCTCCTATCCCGGCGCGAAGGCCGAGGAGCGGCACGGCAACCTGCGCATCCTGCGCCTGGGCGGCCGCTCGACGGTCTTCCCGCGGGTCATCTGGCGCGGCCTGCGGGGCAAGCTGCCCGAGGCCGACGTGGTGCTCGAGGTGGTCAACGGGATCACGTTCCTCACGCCGCTGTGGCTGCGGATCCCGCGGCTCACCCTGGTCCACCACGTTCATCGCGACCACTACGTCGCCGAGATGGGCCTGCCCGGACGGGTCGCGGCCTGGCTGCTCGAGACGGCGCCGCTGAGCCTGCTCTACCGCCTCTCGCGCTTCCTCACGATCTCCAACGCGTCGGCCGCGGACATAGCCGCGCACGGCATCCCGCGCGAGCAGATCGCGGTCGGCTACATCGGGCGTGGACCTGGACGCGTTCGAGCCCGACCCGGGCAAGCGCACGCCGGAGCCCTCGCTTCTCTACCTCGGCCGGCTGAAGCGGTACAAGCGCATCGAGTACCTGCTGGACGCCGTGGCGGCCACGCCCGACGTGATCCTGGAGGTGGCGGGGGACGGCGACCACCGGCCGAGCTCGAGGCCGCGATCGCCGAGCGCGGCATCGGCGACCGCGTGCGGATGCACGGGCACGTCTCCGAGGAGAAGAAGCTCGAGCTGCTTCAGAGCTCGTGGATCAACCTGACCGCCTCCTCCGCGGAGGGCTGGTGCCTGACCGTGATGGAGGCGGCGGGCTGCGCCACGCCGAGCGTGGCCATGGCGGTGGGTGGCCTGCCCGAGTCGATCGAGGACGGCCGCACCGGCCTGTTGGCCGATGACCCGGAGCAGCTGACCGAGCACATCGGCGAGCTCGGTGGCCGACCGCGAGCGCTGCGAGGCCCTCGGCCGAAGCCGCGCAGGAGCGCGCGCGCACCTTCACCTGGGACCGCACGGCGGAGGAGACGCTGACCGAGCTGGAGCGCGTGCGGGACGCGATCGAGCACGAGCCCTCGCTGCGCCGGCGCCTGGCTGCCTCCGACACGGGCCGCGCCGCCGGGCTGGCCGCGGCGCTGATGGCCAACAACTTCGTCGCCCTGATCTTCACGATCGTCTTCGCCCGCCTGCTGGGCGACGACGGCTACGGCTCGCTCGGCGCCCTGATCGCCGCCTTCACGATCCTCATCGTCCCCGGCTCCGCCCTGCAGGCCACCGTGGCCCGCGAGGTGAGCGCGCACGCGGCGGAGGGCGAGGCGAACCCGGCCGCCGGCGTCTGGCGCTGGCTCGAGCGCCTGGCCGTCCTGACCGTGGGTATCACCGCGGCTTCGGTGCTGCTGCGCGAGCAGATCGCGGCCGCTGTCGGCGTCGAGCAGGCCTGGGCGGCCGCCGCGCTGCTGCCGAGCGGCATGCTCTGGCTCGCCCTGTGCGTCCAGCGCGGCACGCTTCAGGGCCTCGGCCGCTATCGCGCGGTGGGCTGGTCGATCGTCGGCGAGGCGGGCGCCCGGCTCGGGATGGGGCTCGCCCTCTACGCGGCCGGCCTCGGGCGTCACGGGGCGTTTCCTCGGCAGCACGCTCTCGATCTTCCTCGTGTCGGCCGCGCTGGTGCCGCCGCTGGCGGCTTCGCTCGGCCGCTGGCAGACGCGCTCGGTCCCGCTGAGCTTCCGCGCGGTGCTCTCCAGCGCCTGGGCCCCGGTGCTGGCCTTCTCGCTCATCGCGGCGCTGCAGAACATCGACATCGTCTACGTCAAGCACGACCTGTCCGACGACGCCGCGGGCTCCTACGCGGCGGCCTCGGTAGCGGCCAAGGCCGTGATCTGGGTGGCGATCGGACTCGGCCTCTATCTGCTGCCGGAGGCCGTGCGGCGGACCCGTGCCGGGAGGGACGCCCGTCCGATGCTGTGGCGGACGCTGGGTCTGATCAGCGTCGTCGCCGTGCCGATGGTGCTGGTCTACACGGTCGCGGCCGAGCCGGTGCTTCGGCATCGTGTTCGGCGAGGACTTCACGGACGCCGCGGGCGCGCTGCCGCTGCTCGCGGTCGCCATGTCGCTGCTGTCGGCGGCCTACCTCGGCGTCCAGTACCTGCTGGCACTCGGCCGCAGCGCGTTCATCGGCCTGCTCGCCTTCGCCGCTGTGGCCGAGCTTGCGCTGCTGGTGGCGCTTGGGCTCGGGGCTGGTCGAGGTGGCCGCGGTGCTGGTGGCGCTCCAGCTCCTGCTGGCGCCCGCGCTGCTGACGATGAGCGTCCGCACGGCCGCTCCCCATCCGGTCCGCCCGAGCGCAGTGGCATGAGCACCGCCACCGCCACGCCACCGCGCGAGCGCCCGCAGGGGTCTCGAGCGGGTGCGCACGCTCTGGCGGCTCTGGCGGGCCGAGAAGGAGGATCCGGCGCCCTTCTACCGGCTGCTCGCCGCGGAGGCCGCCGACGACCTCGAGCGCCGCTACGGCACGCTGGCGGGGACGGACGATCGTGGACCTCGGCTGTGGGCCCGGCTTCTACACCGAGGCCCTGCGGGCGGCCGGCGCCACCGTGATCCCCGTCGACAACGACGAGGACGAGATGACCATGGTGGGCGCCGCCCCGGAGGGCGCGCTGGTGGCCGACGCCGGCGACCTGCCGCTGGAGGACGCCAGCGTCGACGGCGCCTTCTGCTCGAACCTGCTCGAGCACACGCCGGACACGCGCGGCCGTGATCGGGGAGATCGAGCGGGTGCTGCGCCCGGGCGGCTGGGGCTACATCTCCTGGACGAACTGGTACTCGCCCTGGGGCGGCCACGACATGACCCCCTATCAGTATCTCGGGCCCGACGTGGGGACCGCGCCTGTACGAGCGCCGTCATGGCCCGCCGCGGAAAAACCCCTACGGCGCGGGCTCTGGGCGGTGCACGTCGGGCCCACGATCCGGCTTGTCGCGTCGCGCCCAGGACTGCGTATCGAGAGCGTGGAGCCGCGCTACTGGCCGCGGCTCGCGTTCATCTGCCAGGTCCCCCTCCTGCGCGAGCTGTTCACGTGGAACTGCGTGATTCGCGTGATCAAGACGCTAGCGAGAGGACCGGACCGCTCGTATCTGCCGAGCCGCAAGCAGTGCCGCCGCGGCCAGGCAGCAGACGGCCACGACAGCCAGGTAGTGCGGGCGGGTGTGGAAGATCACGAAGTCGAAGTTGAAGCCCCCGCGGTCCTCCGGGCGGGAGACCAGGTAGAGCAGCGGCAGCGCGGCGATGCCCGCTGCGCCGAGGGCGGCCAGCCGCCGGACGTTCACGCCGATGAGCATCAGGGCGGCCGATGTCACCAGCAGGACCGCGCCGACGCGCAACGAGAACAGCCCGCCGCCGATGACGCCGATCGCGCCGGCCAGGGCCAGCGCGCGGCCCAGCGGCGCCCGCAGGGTCGGGTCCGCGCCGGAGCCCGCGACGGGCGCCGCGTCGCCGGCGGCGGGCTGGGCGGCGTGCCGCCGGCGCAGTGCCGCGATCAGGAGGAACGCCGCCCATCAGCAGGCAGCCGACCCCGGACAGCAGATAGCCGGCGACGGCGAGCCTCTGGGGGCCGAAGGCGAAGTCGACGCGGTTGCACTCCGGCGTGACCCGCCAGCCGTTCGCGTATCCATCCACCGGCGTCGGCTCGCCGAGATCGTGCTCGCCACCGTCGCGCTCGTGGCAGGTCGCCTCCCATCCCGGGGAGTAGGTCTGCTCGAGCACCAGCCAGGCGGGAGCCGTCCAGCGCCAGGCGCGCCGACTTCACCGCCCCCGGCGGCCCGCCGCGCCGCGTTGACAGCACGCGTCCGGCCGGTGCCGCCGCGTGCCGGCGACGGGTCGCGGCGCCGCTGCGCTCAATCGCAGGTGATCGGGCCTGGCGAGCCCGTCGCCGGACGCGCTGAGGCGGATCGGTCCCGCGGGCAGCGTCAGCTCTCCGCACGCCCGCATCCTCAGGGCGCGGCCGGTGTCGAGCTCGCGGATCGTTCCCACGAGCGCCACCTGCGCGCTGGCCGCCCGCCAGCGCGAACCGAGAGCGCGCCGCAGCCGGTGGAGAAGCGACCCGGCCCGCCGCGGGGCGGCGAAGTCCACGCCGGGCACGTCGAGCTCTCGCCACCGCGACCGCGCGTACCCCGCGGAGGCCGCCGGCCCCGCGCGGCTCGGACGCGAGGACCTCGGTCCGGAGCGAGCGAACCGCTGAGCGGGCGCGGCAACACGACCCGCCCGTCCGCGGCGACGGGAAGCTCGAACGGCTCAACTCCCGGAGCGCTCAGGCGCACGCGGGTGGGAAAGCGGTAGCCCGCCGGCCCGGGTCGCATCATCAGCTCGGTCACCCTGTGCGGCGCTGGCGGCTGTCCACTCCAGCCAGGCCGGTTCACCCGGCTTCGAGATCGCCCGCCCAGGCCGTGCGCGGGTCGCCGTCGAAGGCCGAGGATGCGCGCCGCTCCGGGACGCCCTCGAACCGGCTGGAGGAACGGTAGCGCCAGCCCCGGGGACAGGCCGGCCAGCCGGTCGATCGCGTCGTCCTGCGCGTCGGGAGCGATGCTGCCCCAGCCGCCCAGCGCGAAGCTGCGCGCTGCTGGAACGTCGAACGCGCGCTCGAGGCCGTCCTCGGCGTCGAGCATCGCGAGCGGGTGATCGGCCTCGGGGTCGAGCGCGTCCGCACCGGCGCGGTAGGGGAAGTCGGCCGTGGTGCGCGGCGAGCAGGATCTCGATCGGGCTGCGCGAGAGGTCGAGGCCGCGCGCCGCGCGCCGACAGCGCCGTCGGAAGGCGCAGATGCTCGCGCACTCGGAGGCCGGGCACGCGCAGCTCGGTGATGCCGCCGGCCCCGCGCGTGTCCTCGTTGCCGCCCACCTCGTCAACGCGCACCCGCAGGACTGCGCACCTCGGCGTCGCCGAGGTCGACCCGGTTGGGCCCAGCCTGGAGGTTCGACATGGCGCTCGGGGCCGCCGTTCACGGACACGAAGATCGACTCGGTGCGACCGCGGCGGTCGCGCTGCGGCACAACCTCGATCGCCCCGACGCGGCGCGGCCGCGCGAGCTCGAGCTCCATGTACCAGCGCTGGGGCCGGACGTTCTCGTCCGCCCGCCAGCTCGTGTCGAGCCGACCGTCGAGCGCCGCGTAGGCGCGGTACTGCGGGAAGTTCGACCAGCCGGCGGCGGTGGGCGAGTTCAGCTGTCGCAGCCCGGAGTAGACCGCGACCGTCTGCCCGTCTGTGCCGCGCTCCGGGAACGGGTTGAAGGTGGCGGCCTCCCGGTCCAGCGGGGCGGTGGCGGTCAGGGTCGGCCCGCGGTTTCCGCGCGTGCGCGGCGACACGAAGAGGCGGCGCCGGGCTGAGTCGCTCAGCACGATCGGCGCGCCCGCGGCGGTCAGTCGCGCCAGCTCGGCCGCGTCCACGTCGCCGGCCAGCAACAGCGGGCGGCGCGAGTCGAGCATGCCGTGCGCGGCGAGCTCGGTCACGCCCTCGGCGTCACCCTCGAGGATCGTCGGCGGGCCGGCCGCGAGCCGCACGCCGAGCACGTCGCCGGGTGCCGCAACGCCGGCTGATCTGTGCCAGCCGGGCCGGCTCGTAGCCCCGTCCTGGCATGGCGGGCTCGACCCGGCGCGGGCCGTAGTCCATCAGGGGCTCGAGATCGTCCTGCTCGGACAGCGCGGCCTCCGCCGCCACGGCAGCGACGGCGCCGTTGCGCTTCAGGCGGCCGTCACGGGCCACCAGCACCTGGTGCACGCCGGTGAGGCGCAGCAGCTCGCCCGAGCTGGCCGGGCACCAGACGGTCCTGCTGCACCAGGTCGTCGATCGGCGATCTGCAGGAAGGCGGACCGGGAGTCCGCGTACGGAACGAGCTCCCTGATCGCGACCGGCTCCCGCCGTAGCGCCGGACCCGACCGGATCCATCGTGCCGCCCCACTGGTACCAGCCGAACATCTCGCCGGGGAGCACCATCGTGCGCCCGCCGGCCGCGGTCGCGTCGGCCGTGCTCTCGGTCCACCAGGAGGGGACCTCGCCGTAGGCCTGCTCGCGGTCGATCGCCCTGTCCCTCGATCAGGGGCAGCGGCGGCGATCGCCGGTACCGCCACCAGCAGTGCCAGGGCGCCCGCCGGGACGCGGTCGGCCGCCCAGGCGCAGCCGCCCTGTCCGGGCGCGCTCGACGAGCACGGCGGCACCTGCGCCGCACAGGCAGGCGAGGGCGAGCGCCAGCAGCGGCATGCCCTTGTAGGTGGTGCGCAGGAACTGGAGCGCCGGGAAGCCGTCGTAGACGTCGAGGAGGGCGGCGCGCAGGCGCGAGTCGCGCGGAAATCCGGCGAACATGACGACGAGGGCGCCGAACGTGAGCAGCCCGAAGAAGGGTCCGTAGGTCCAGCGGCGTACGAGCGGGAACGTCGCGGCTGCGAAGAGCGGCACGAGGAAGGTGGCGACGATCACGACGGGGTTGAACAGGTATGTGGCCGCCGACGCCCATGAACGGCTCGAGGCCGCCGAAGCCCACGCCCGTGTAGAGGCCCCAGAAGCCGAGCATGCGCAGCAGCTCGGGGAAGCTGGTCGTGGCCCAGATCACGCTCGGCTGCTCCGTGTAGATCAGGATGTCGACGCCGTAGCGGCCCTGCAGCAGGACCGGGATCGCCCACCACGCAGAGCCCAGCGCGGCGGCCAGCGCGGCCCGCCAGCCGAAGGTGAGCGTGGCGCGTGCGGGGATGCGGCGCATGACCACCTCGTAGGCGGCGAGCGCCAGGGGACCGAGCAGCGCGAACGCGATCACCGCCGCGTTGACGCCGCCGCCGGTGGCGGCGAGCAGCAGGCCGATCGCCGCCGGCATGCGCCACCCGCGCGGCTCGCGCAGACCCCGGTGCACGGCCAGCATCAGCCAGGGGAGCGCGGCGTGGGCGAGCAGCGTGACCGTCCCGCGGCTGGTGAACAGCACCACGTAGGGGTTGAGCGTGAACACCAGCGCGGCGCCCGAGGACGCGACCAGGCTGGGGCGCCCCATGCAGCGCGTTCATCAGCCGCGCCGCGCCCCAGGCGGCGAGCAGCAACAGCGTGCCGAGCCAGAGCCGCTGGGTCACCCACATCGGCACGCCGAGCTGGTCGCCGAGCGGCGAACCAGGGCGCCATCGGGAACAGGTAGCCGTTGAACTGACCGCCCTGGACGTGCCCGAAGTCGGTCGTGGCGCTCCAGATGTGGAAGACGCGCTCGAGGAAGACGCTCGGGATCGGCCGACAGCTCGAGGCGCGTGTCCACGACCGTCTCGCCGGGGCGCTGGAGGAAGGCGAGGGTGTAGGCCAGAACGGCGATCGCGGCCAGTTGCAGCCGCGGCGCGCCCGACCCGGCGCCGCTGCGAACGTGACGGGCCTCGGGAGTCGCGGTCGTCACCCCGCGAGCCTACAAATGCGCCTCGTACGGCGGCTCCGGTCGACGCCGGACCGGCTATCGCTCTCGGCTGGTGCCTCGCTCCGGCTGGGCGGCGCGGTCGCCCGGCTCTGCGGGCGAGCGGACCACGCGCGACAGCAGGTACAGCGGCCGGCGCAGCGACTCCTCGTGCACGCGGGCCAGGTAGCGGCCGATGATGCCGATGCTGATGAGCTGCACGCCGCCCAGGAAGAGCAGCGCCAGCAGTACCAGCAGCGGGCGCGGACCACTCGATGGCGCCGGCGAGCGCCAGCGCCGCGATCACCACCACCGCCAGCTCCGCTTGCCGCGGCCACCGCGGAGCCCACGATGGTTGCGAGCGACAGGGGCACGTCGGAGTAGGCGGCGAGCGCCTCGACCGCCAACCGGAAGAGCTCCGGATAGCTGGCGCCGCGACCGTGCGCACGGCCGGCTCGTCTGTACTCGATCGGCACCTGCCGGAATCCGGCCCAGGCCACCATTCCGCGCAGGAAGCGGCGACGCTCCGGCATCCTCTGGATCGCGTCGACCACGCGGCGTGACATCAGCCGGAAGTCACCCGCCTGGCCTTGGTAGGGGACCCGCGCGAGCCGCTCCATCAGGTTGTAGAAGACGGTCGCGAGGCCCCGCTTGATGCGGCTCTCCTCCCGGCCGATGCGACGGGCGTAGACGACGTCCGCGCCCTCCTCGGCGAGCTCGAGCATCTGCGGGATCAGCTCGGGCGGGTCCTGGAGATCGGCGTGCAACAGCACCACGTAGTCGCCGCGGGCCTGGTCGATCCCGGCCGACATCGCGACCTCCATCCCGAAGTTGCGCGAGAGCTGGACCAGGACGACCGCCGGGTCCTCCGTCGGCCAGCCGCTCGATCAGGCGGTCGGACCCGTCGCTCGAGCTGTCATCGACGTAGATGACCTCCCAGCGATCGCCGGGCGGGCCGAGCGCCTCGTGCAGGCGGCGATGAAGCTCGGGTAGCGAGTCCGCCTCGTTGAAGACGGGCACGACGACCGAGAGCATCACCTCGCCCGTCATCAGGATCGCGGCGGGTTCCGCGGTCGTATCGCCCCCACGTCGCTAGCCTAGCCGCGCGTGACGCGGTCCTGGCAGCAGCAGGGGGTCACAGGCGGCGACGCGACCAGAGCGACGACGCGATGCGCCTGGTGCGGGATGCCCTTCGGCGAGGGCGCGCGGCGCATGGCGGGCCGTACGCTGTGCCGCGGCTGCGGCGTGGCCACCACCGACCCGTGGCCGACCGACGCGGAGCTCGAGCAGGCCTACGCCGACTGGTACCGGCCGAGCGAGGGCCGCTTCTCCGGCCCGGGCGATGCGCTCCTGCGCCGGTCGCGCGCCACGCTCGCCCGGAGGCTGGCCGACGTCGCCCCGCCCGGCCGGGTGCTCGACGTCGGAGCCGGAGACGGCGTTCTCCTCGACGCCCTGCGCGCCAGCGGGCGTGAGGCGCTCGGCATCGAGCGCCGCTCTGATCGCCCCGACGTGGTCGATGCCGAGCTCGCCGAGCTCGAGGAGGGCTGGGCCGCCGTGGTGTTCTGGCACTCGCTCGAGCACCTGCCGGATCCGGCGGGCGCGCTCCGCGAGGCCGCGCGGCTGCTGCGGCCGGGCGGGTTGCTGGTGGTCGCCGTGCCCAACGCGGCGAGCCTTCAGGCGCGCGTCTTCGGCGACCGCTGGCTGGCGCTGGACCTGCCGCGCCACCTCACGCACATCCCGGCGCGCGGCGCTCTGCGAGCGGGTTCGTCAAGAGGGGCTCGCGCTGGAGCGGGTGAGCTACGCGCGCGGCGGGCAGGTGGTGTTCGGCTGGCTGCACGGCCTGGTCGGCCTGCTGCCCGGTCACCCCGACCTCTACGACGCGATCCGCCGCGCGCCGGCTCGAAGCCGGCCGATGTCGGTGTCGCAGCGGGCGGTCACGCTGCTCGCGGGTGCGCTGCTGCTCGCTCCGGCGGCGGTCTGCGCCGCGGCCGAGATCGCGCTGCGGCGGGGCGGGACCGTCTACGTCGAGGCCCGCCGTTCACTGACGGGTAGTATCGGGCGCCTACCCGGGGAGCCGGGCGGGCACGCCGAGCTCGAACAGCGCCTCGAGGGCGACCGCGGCAAGCACGACCAGCGCCAGCTCGGTGCCGTGGCGATAGCGCGTCACACCCGAGTAGAGGACGAGGACGACCGTGGTCACCAGCAGCGGCGCCAGCAGCGGGCCGAACGGCTGACCCCGCCGGAGCAGCAGAAGCAGCCCGGCGATCCCCAGCGCGAGCAGCGGATACCAGAAGGCGATCCCGACGTACTGCACCGGCTTCGACATGTTGTAGATGTGGAGCTGGGACTCCGGGTCGTAGAAACCCCAACCCCGCAGCCCGCGCAGCACCATCACCAGCGGCAAGCGCGTGATGTGGTCGCGCGCGTACGTCAAGCCCTGGTCGGCCAGATCCTCCGCCGTCTCGAGCTCGCTGCGCCCAGGGTCGATCTGAAAGCAGAGGATCGAAAAGCCGCCGATGTCGGCCCCGTAGTAGGTCGGGTGGCAGTTGCTTCCCGCGAGGCCCTGGCCGTAGTTGGTCGAGAGCAGTGGCCGATCGAACACGATCCAGTTGCGACCGAGCCACGGCGCGATGAACACGAGCGCCACGACGCAGGTGACGCCGAACCGCCGCCAGCGACCCGGGCCACCCGCGACGGCGAGCGGGAGGGCGAGCAACGGCAACAGCAGCAGCGCCTCGTTTCGGGTGAGCGCCCCCAGCCCGATCGCCGCGCCGAGCGCGATCGCGGAGACCATGTCGCGCCGGTCGTGGAGCCGGTAGGCCGCGAGCAGGGCGAGCGTCAGCCAGAGCCCGTAGAGCACCTCGCTCTGAAGCGAAGCCTGTGCGGTGACCAGCGTCGGGAAGAACGCCGCGAGCGCCGCCGCGATCAGCCCCGTCCGCTCACCGCCGACCCGACGGCCGATCAGTCCGATGACCACCACGACCACCGCGCCCACCGCACAGGCGATCAGCGCGCGCTGCGCCGTGGTGCTGTTCGCGCCCAGCTTGATCAGGACCGCGAGCGTGAGTGAGTACAGCGGGGGATGCTCGGCGGTCGGCTCCACCTCCCCCGCGAGCAGCAGCTTCGGCGGCGAGATGTAGCCGTCGCCGGCCGCCAGGTGCTCCCCGGTGAACTGGTAGAAGGCCGCGTCGCCGCCAACCGGATAGGAGCTGGGGGAGGACGTCAGCGCGACGTACAGTGCTCGGGCTCCGACGCCGCCCGCGGCCAGCGCGCCGAGTCGGGCCCCGAAGCTGAGCATGCGGCGGCAGCCTACCCCCCGACTTCCAGGCCGGGCGCCGGGCGAGCGGCCGAGCGCCCCCGCGAAGCGACGCGCCCGGCCAGGCAACGCGGATAGCCTTCGGCCCGGGATGACTGACGTCCGCGAAGAGGACGTCCGCGCGCTCGACGGGGACCGCGCCACCGACCTCCGCGCAGCGGCAGGCGAAGGTCATCGTCGTGATGCCGGCCCGCAACGCGGCGCTCACGCTCGAGCGGACGGTCAACGCGATCCCGCGTGAGGTCGTGGACGAGATCATCCTGGTGGACGACAAGTCGACCGACAACACGGTCGAGCTGGCGCGCGGCCTGCCGATCCACCTGATCTGGCACCCGCACAACGTCGGCTACGGCGGGAACCAGAAGACGTGCTACCTGCAGGCCCTGCAGCGCGATGCCGAGGTCGTGGTCATGCTGCACCCGGACGGCCAGTACGAGCCGTCCCTGATCCCGCGGCTGATCCAGCCGATCCTCGACGGCGAGGCCGACATGGTGCTGGGCTCCCGGCTGGCGGAGCCGGGAATGGCCCGAGAGAGCGGGATGCCGCTCTACAAGTACGTGGCGAACCGGTTCCTGACCGCGATCGAGAACCGCGTCCTCGGCACCCATCTGTCGGAGCTGCACACGGGCTACCGCGCGTACTCGAACCGCCTGCTGCGGGAGGTCCCGTTCCTGCGCAACGCGCTCGACTTCAGCTTCGACTCCGAGATGCTCATTCAGGCGTCGCACTTCGGCTTCCGGATCGCGGAGGTGCCGGCCCGCACGCGCTACTTCGACGACGCGTCCTCGATCGGTGCTGCGCCCCGCGACCGTCTACGGCCTGAAGACCCTGTGGGCGAGCGGCCGGCTGGTGCTCCACCGCCGCGGCGTGCTGAAGTCGCGGAAGTACATGGCGTGACCGTCACCGGCGAGCGCGTATCCACGCCCGCGGGCGGCTTCAACCCGACCTGGCAGCGGCACGTGGCCGCCTACCGGCTGTGCGCGCCGCTTCTGCCCGAGGGCCGCGTGCTGGACCTCGGCTGCGGGGTCGGCCACTCGTTCAGCGAGCTGGCGCCGCGCGAGAGCGTCGGCCTCGACCTCGACCCGGAGGCGCTGGAGGGGCAGCAGCGCGAGGACGGTCGTGGGCGACATGCGCGCGATCCCGTTCGAGGAGGGCAGCTTCGCCTCGGTGCTGTCGGTGCAGTCGATCGAGCACGTGCCCGACCACCGGCGCGTCCTCGAGGAGGTGACGCGGGTGCTCGAGCCGGAGGGCAGCGCGATCTTCGTCACCCCCAACAGGCTCACGTTCGCCCGCCCCGACGAGATCATCGACCCCTACCACTACGTCGAGTACGACCACTCCGAGCTGCGGACGGCCTGCGAGCCCTACTTCGAGCTGGTCGAGATGTACGGGCTGTTCGGGTCGGACCGCTATCTGGAGCTCGTCGCCGGCGAGCGGCGCAAGCTCGACGCACTGCTGCGCAAGGATCCGCTCCGGCTGCGCAGGCTGGTCCCGCGCGGGGTCCGCCAGCGCCTGTACGACCGCCGTCTGACCAGCGAACGTGAGAATCCGCATCCCGGGGCGCGCGGCGATCACCGTCGACGACTTCGAGCTCAGGGGCGAGGGCTTGGAGCAGGCGCTCGACGTCGTCGCCGTCTGCCGCTCGCCGCGAGCAGCGCCACGCAGGCCAGGGCCACAAGGCTGATCGCGGCGCCGAGCCAGAAGCCGGTGCGGTCGAGCCGGAAGTCGACCACCCTGGTCCCGCTCGACACGGGCACGCCCATGGCGGCGAAGTTCGTGGGTCGCAGCTCGGTCGCGCGCCCGTCGACCTCGGCCTTCCAGTCGCGCGAGTAGGAGTTCGCGAGCACCAGCCACCCGGCCGCGCCGCGTGGCACGTGCACCCGTACGTGGTCGGGGGCGAGCGCTTCCACGCGCGCAGCCCGGAACGTGCCGCTTTGCCGTCTCCGGGCGTCCGCCGGCACGAGCGCTTCCTGACGCGGATCCAGCCCGCCCCGCTCGAGAACGGCAAGGGCCTCGTCGTCGGGGAGCGGGCGTACGACGGGCGCCACGTACGCGCGCGGCAGGGCGGCCGGGTCGCGGAAGACGACCGCGTCCGGCCCGCTGTACACCGTCTCGAAACCTGGCCGCGGGGGCGCCGCTCCGGGCGCAGCGAGGTAATAGCCGACGTTCATCATCCGCAGGGCAGCCAGCGCCGCGCCGCGCGGGGCGCGCCCGCGCCTGCGCAGCTCCGGGAACGCCGCGCCGCCGCCAAAGCCGAGCACCGAGGTCTGGAAGTCGGACCAGCGCTGCGACAGCGGGAAGTCGTAGCCCTCGATGCTCTCGAGTCCGTACAGGCGCAGCGGTGTTGGCGAGCATGACAGGGGCATCCGGCCCGTCGCGGATGGCGCCGATCCGGAACGGCCGGGGCTGGGCCTGGAGCGCCTCGATCGCGCGTGGCGTGGCCGGATGCGCCTCGTCCGGGGGAAGGATCACGTTCAGGTTCTGAAATCCGAGGAGACTCAGGACCACGACGGCGAGCCCGATGCCCACGGCGGGGAGCGACCGCACTCGCCCTGGCACGGCCAGCAGCGTCCCGGCGGCGAGGAGCAGCAGGAGGGTGAGAGCGATGCTCTCGCGCTTCACCGAAGCCGGCGCGCCGAGTTCACCGCTCGCCTCGGCCAGGGCGAAGCCAAGGGCGATCGTCGCTCCCGCGCCGCCGGTCCACGCCGCCACCCGCCCGAGCGACAGCGGCCGGCGGGTCAGCGCTGGTGAAGCCCGCGCCGGCACCCCACCGCCCCGGCCAGGGCGATCACGAAGTAGATCCGCTCCGGTCCCCAGTAGACGTTCGACCACGGTGGAACGTGCTCGAGCAGCCAGCTCACCGGCGGGACGCGGTACATCGCCAGCAGCGTGACGCCGGCCATGGCGGCGATGGCGCGTGCGGCCGGCTTGTGCCAGTAGCGGCTCAGCGCGACGAGCGCGAGGATCAGGGCCGGCAACCCGAAGTAGCCGAAGGGCCAGCGCCCATACAGGTCCGGCTCGCCGTCGCCGAGCAGGCCCGGCATCACGTTGTGGAGGAGGTAGAACAGCGAGGGGGCGTCCGCCGGAATCAGGTCGCCGCGTTCGGCGAGCGTGGCGCTGGACCGCAGGGCGCCGAGGAACGGGACCAGCGCGACCGCCGCGATCGCCGGCGCCGAGCAGCACCCCGCCGGCCCACTTCGCGGCGACGCCGAGCGACCGTCCCAGACCCGCCGGCCGGTCGAAGGCGATCAGGGCGACCAGGTACACGGCCACGGCGGACACCGAGATGAACGCACGTCTCGGGGTGGCCGGCCAGGATGATGAGAGCGACTGCGAGCGCGACTGCGGCGATGGAGCCCGGCGTCCCGCGACGAGCAGCGCGAGTGGTGGCCAGCAACAGCCACGGAAAGACGGCGAAGGCGCTGCCGAGCGGGTACTGGAGCCAGAGCATGAGCGGCCCGGACAGCATGTAGACCGCTCCCCCGAGGAGGGCGCCGCCGCGGCCGGCGCCCAGCTCCCTCGAGAGGGCGTAGGTCCCCAGCCCCGCCAGGAGCACCTTGGTCGCGGCCAGCGCTCCCCAGCCGTAGTCGAAACCCAGGAGCGACGAGCAGCCAGTTGGGTGGGAAGAAGACCGCCGACTGCATGTTGCCGACGAGCGTCGTTCCGGCCCACTCGAAGGGGTTCCAGAGGGGAAGCTGGCCGGACAGGATCTGCTCGCGTACCACGACCGCCCACGGATGGAACGCGATCGCCGCATCGAAGAAGGGCCCGCGGCGCGGCAGCGACGCCGGGTCCACGACTCCCGCCCACGGCGACGAACCGGTGCAGGGCGAAGCTCTGCCCGAGCTGGTCGCCCGTGAGCAGGGGCCAGAACCACAGGCACGTGATCAGGCCGAGGATCGCCGCGGCCCCCAGGTACTCGTGGCGCTCGGCCAGACGCAGGAGACGGGGCGACGTCCCGCGCCCGGTGGCCTGCGGTTCGAGCCGGTGGATCTGAGTCGACATCTGGGTCGACGTCACCCTAAGGGAGCCCTATCTGGCTGAGCCGACCGGTCCACCGGACCGGGGATCGCCCCGTGCGCGTCGTGTCTAGGATCGCCGGATGGCCCGACGGGCTGACGCTCCCGCCCGGGTCGCGGCTTGACGGTCATCCACCAGATCACGTTCGCCGCCGCGGTGGCGGCCCTCGCCGCCGCGGCTTCCGCGTGGCCACGCTGACCGGCGCCCGCGGGCTGGCGCGCCTCGTCGCCGCCGCGGTGTTCGGCGCCGCGCTCGCGGCGCTCGAGGCGCTGGGGCTCGGCCTGGTCGGCCTGGGCGGGAGCACGATCGCGCTCGCCCTCGCAGCGGTTCTCACCTGGCTCGTCGCGCGCTGGCTTGCGCCGGACGTCGGGCCCGCCGGCGCGCGAGGAGTTCCTCGACCTGGTGGGAGAGCGCGCCGATGGCGCCGCGGGTGGCTCTCGCGGCCGGCGTCGGCGCCTGGCTGGTCTGGGCGGTCTGGCTGGTGCGCCATCCGATCCTCGGCGCGGACAGCATGATCTACCACGTCCCGGAGGTGATCGAGTGGGTCCACAACGGCCGGCCCGGCTCGGTCTCCGAGTTGTTCCCGGGCTACCCGGTCGGCGCCTACCCGGTGACCAACGAGGTGCTGCTGGAATGGTCGAGCGCCATCTCACGCAGCTTCGTGCCCGTGATGCTGTGGGCGCCGGTGACGCTGGCCCTCCTGGCCACGGCCGGCTGGACCGGCCTGCGGTCGCTGAGTGTCCCGCGCCTGCCCGCCGGCCTGGCGGTGCTGACGCTCTGCCTCACGCCGCCGCTGACGCACTGGCAGAAGAACGGCGCCCACACCGACCTGCCCGCGCTGGCCTGGCTCGTGTGCGCGGCGGCGCTCTGCGCGGCGTCCGTCGGCCGTCCCAAGCTCGTCACCGCGGTGGTGCTGGCCGCTGCCCTGGCGGTGGGCACGAAGACGACCACGCTGCCGCTGGCGCTGCTCGTGCTCGTGATCGCGGCGGTGATCCACCGCGAGCACCTGAGGGCGCTGTGGCGCCCGCTCGCGCTGGCCTGCGGCGTGGGTCTGGCCGTGGGCGGCTACTGGTACCTGCGCAACCTCGTGCTGCACGGCTCGCCGCTGTGGCCGTTCGTCGCGACCCCGTGGGGCGACCCCGTGCCCGAGGTGATCGCGCCGTCGGGCGAGGTCGTGGAGCAGGTCTACACCCGCTTTCTCGACACCCCCGGCCGGACGATCGAGTTCCTGCTCAGCGACTGGGCGAAGCCGTTCGCCGGGGGATACCTGCTGATCGCCGGGGCGCTGCTCGCGCCCCTCGCGACGCCGGGCTCGCGCGGTGCATCGCCTCGACGCTGGTCACCGCCCTGTCGCTGCTGCTCTGGATGAACGCGCCCTTCACCGGGATCTCCGAGGGTGACGCGGGCTCGAGCGCGCTGACCACGGTGCGGTATCTGCTGCCGACCTTCGCGGTCGCGGCGCTCACGCTCTGCCTGGCCGCGCGGGAACGCCCCTACGGGCGGCCGTACGCCCTGGGTGCGCTCAGCGATCGCGCTCGGGTTCACCGCCTGGCAGCTGTTCGACCTCGGCTACCCGAGCGCGCCGCCGGTCACGATCGTCGTGGCGCGGCGCCCTGGCGCGCGGCGGCGCTCGCCGCCCTGACGCGGCTCCTGCCCGGGCGGACGGTGACTGGCCGCGCGTGGCTCGCCTGGCCATCGTGCCGGCGATCGTGATCGCCGGGCTGCTCCTGTCGATGGCGGCATCGGGCTTCACGAAGCGCTTCAACGCGGCCAACGTCTCCGAGGCCGACAAGCTCGCCTCGGCGGCCCCGGCGATGTTCGACTGGTTCCTCTCGCAGCCCGAGTGGGTGGACGGCGACAGCCCGGTTGCCTTCTCGGTCGTGATGAACGCGGCGCTCGCGGGCGACCGGCTCCAGCATCGAATCGACCTCGTGGACGCTCTCGACACCTGCCGCGAGGTCGACGAGCACCTGCGGAAGGGATGGGTCATCGTCAACCGCTCCTGGCCCAACCCGCCGTGCTACGGCGGGCTCACGCCGCGCTGGACAGGGCGGCGAGTTCGAGGTCTACGGCGGCGAGGCGCCCGACGGCCGGTAGGCGCGGAACCCCGCGCCCTCGAAGCTCGGCTCGATGCCCTCGAGGCAGCGGGCGGCGGTGAAGTCGCGCACGACGTCGAGGAAGTTCAGCAGCACCCAGTGGTCGCGCAGACGCGCGCGCACCGCGTCGCATGGCTCGCGGAACGGGACCACCTCGATGCGGTGCTGCAGACGATCGCCGACGACGGACGCCGTTCGGGATCGGCGCGATGGCGACCGGGTCGTCACCGTCTTGGTAGCGCGGCTGTTCGGCCAGCCAGCGCACCATCCCGACGTAGGGGTAGACGGTGTTCTCGTTGGCTTGCGCGTGTCGCTCGACGTACCCGCTTGCTCCCATAGCGAGCGCCCCGGCGGCGGCCGCGAGCGTCGCCACGACGGCCGCTGCGCCGGCCCAGCGGGGGATGGCTGCCGAGCCACCCCGACAGCGCGCCGGCCGCGACGGCCGCGCCCGCGCCGAGCAGCGCCGCCGAGCGCCAGGACACGAACGCCCGGCACGCTCGGATAGCCGAGCGCCCGGGTCTGCAGCACGTTGATCACGAGTGCCGCTGCCAGCACCAGAGCCGGCCGCCCGGCCGGCCACGCCGCCGTTGCGGGTGGCCAGCGCCAGGGTGACGGTGGCGGCGGCCAGCGCCGGCAGGACGTAGCGGACGGTCGACAGCGTGCCCACCACCGAGCCGCCCTCGGCCGCGCCGGTGGCCGGCGCGTTGAGCCACAGCAGGAAGGAGACCGCCGTCGCGGCGCCCCCGATCCACACGGCGCGGTCGCGGCTCGGCGAACGGCACCACGAGCGCGGCGCCGATCACCAGCAGCCCGCCCCCGAACAGCTCGAGGTAGTCGTCGAGGAAGCGGTCGATCGTCGCGCGCGGCCGGTCCAGGAAGCTCGGCGACTCGACCGGCTGTCGGGTCCCCCCACGGGGCGGCGACGTCGGGCCAGAACGGCGACCCGTGGACGACGAGGTCCCGCGCGTACCAGAACCCGCCGATCACCAGCGCCGCGCCGCCCGCGAGCGCGAGCGGGAGCGCCAGCGGGCGCAGCCGGCCCCGCTGCGGCCAGAGCTGCCAGCACCACGACGAACAGCGACAGCGGCAGCGCGGTCGTCTTGGTGCCGGCCGCGAGCGCGGCCGCCACCAGCGCCGGCGCCAGCAACGCGGTGTTCCGGCGCGAGGCGGCCGCCAGCGCTCCCGCCGTGATCAGCCAGGACAGCGCCGGCAGGTCGTTGTAGGCGCCGTTCATCTGGTAGTGCGTGACCATCGGGGCGGCGCACAGCGTCCCCACCGCGACCGCGCTCGCGAGGCGCCCGACGTCGAGCGTTCGCAGCCCCAGCCAGCCCGACACCGCCAGCAGGAGCATCGAGGCGGGCGCCAGCAGTGAGACGGGCACGAGGCTGCGGGCGATGCCGACCTGCCAGGCGAGCAGCACCTCGGCCATCAGCGGCAGGTACGTGACCGAGTCGAGGATCCCCGGGATGACTGCCCCGGGGTTGCCGTCGCGCACCCAGATGACGACCTCGGGAAGGTGGTAGTTGACGCTGTCGTAGCCGAGCGCCGGCACGTGTACGAGCCACGCCGCCCAGGCGGCCCCGGCACCGCCCACGGCGCCCACGATGATCTGGGCCGGACGGGCGGCGCCGCCCGCCAGGCGGCTGCCATCTCCACGCCCAGGGGGACGCGAGGCGCCGGAAACACGGCCAGCGACAGCCCCCAGGTGGCCGCAGCCGCCAGCCCCAGCGCGATCGGGTCGCCCCCGAGGTCCACCAGGGCGAGCGCGAGCGCCTCGAGCCCGGCGGCGCCGCTGGCGAAGGTGGCGGCCGTCACCGCGCGCTCGAGGCCGGCGGGTGCGAGCTGGGACGCCGCACGCAGTCCCGCAGCGGCCAGCGCCAGCAGCGACAGGACCAGGCCGGCGTGATGGGCGATGCTCGACACGGTCAGCGCTCAGCCCCGGTAGACGCTGAAGCCGGCGCCCTCGTGGGCCGGACGCTGGTCCTCGAGGCAGCGGCCGCTGGGCGAGAGCAGCCTCCCGTCCGGCGGGAAACATGATCACGATCACCCAGCTCTCGCGCGCCCGCGCGCGGACCTGCGTCGCAGGAAGCGTCGGCCTCGATCCAGCGGAACTCGTGCTGCAGCCGGTCGCCGCCCAACGGAGCGAGCGTGACCGGCGCCGCCCAGATCGGGTCGTCACCCTCGCCGAACGCCGGCTGGGCCGTGAACCAGCGGATCGTGTCGGTGCCGTACAGGTCCGCCGTCTCCGCGTGGCGCTCCACGAAGCCCGCGGCGCGCGACCGCCGCCGCCGCGCCCAGCGCCGCGCAGGCGAGCGCAGTGACGAGCGTTCGCCCGGGCCGAGGGCGGCGACGGCGTCCGCACGCTCACGCGCGCGGCCAGCGCCGCGAGCGCCGGCCCCGATCGCGGCGCCGGCGAGGGGCACCCACGCGCGCGGGACGCTCGGGAAGCCGAGGTCGGCCGTCTGCACCAGGTTCACGACCGACCCCGCCCCGAGCGAGACCAGCGCAAACCGGCGGGCCGGCCTGTCTTTTCGAGCTGGCGGCCAGCGCGAGCGTGAGGACGGCGGCGCCGAGCGCGGGGATCAGGTAGCGGACTGTCGAGGCGGTGGCGACCTCGTACTCGCGCACCGAGGCGCCGGTGAAGGGGGCGTTCATCCAGATCAGCACCGAGACCGCGGTCGCAACCGCCGCGGCGGTCACGCGCCTGTCACGGGCGAGCAGCGGCGCGACGAGCGCGGCCGCCAGCAGGAAGAACCCGCCGCCGAACAGGTCGAGCCACTCGTCGCCGACGCGTTCGATCGTGAAGCGCGGGTGATCCAGGAAGCTGGCGTTCACGCCCCGCTCCGGGCCGATCTCCTTGGGCAACGGCGTCGCCCCAGGGAGTCGCGACGAACGGCCAGAAGGGCGAGCCGTGGTCGACCAGGTTGCGCAGGTACCAGTAGCCGCCGAGCGCGAGCGCCGCGGCGCCCGCCAGCGCCAGCGGTCGAGCCAGCCTGCGCAGCTCGCGTCGCGCTGCAACGAAGGCGAGGACCAGCACGAGCAGGGCGAGCGGCAGCGTGGTCGTCTTCGTGCCGATCGCCAGCCCGGCGGCCAGCAGGGCCGGCGCGAGCAGCGCCGGACGCCGCCTCGACGCGTAGCGACAAGAAGGCGGCGCTCGCGAGCCAGGCGAACGCCGGGAGTCGGTGTTCGCGCCGTTCTGCTGGTAGTGCGTGAGCACCGGGAGCAGGCAGAGGGCGGCGACCGCCGCGCTGGCGGCGACCACCGGGACGCGAAGAGCTCGCATCCCGCTCCAGCTCGCCACCACCAGCAGCGCCATCATCGCCGGGGCCCAGAGGCCGACGAACACGAAGCTCCGCGCTATCCCTGTGCCCCACGCCAGCAGCACCTCGTTCGTGAGCGGGTAGTTGCCGACCGGAATGGTCGGGAAGAGCGGCTCGATCGCGCCCGGGCTGCCGTCGCCGACCCAGGCGACGACCTCGGTCAGGTGATAGGCGACGGTGTCGATGCCGAGCGCCGGGTAGCGCAGCAGCCAGACCGCCCAGGCGACCCAGATGCCGGCGAGGGCGCCGAGCGCCACGCGCCGGGCGGGCGAAGCCGCGCGCCACGCTGCCGCCAGCTCGCGGCCCGGCGGCGACGCCGGAGCGGGAAGGAAGCTGCGCGCCAGCGACCCAGGTGAGCGCGGCCGCACCCGCGAGGGCCGCCGCTGTTCGTGCCCAGCCGCACCAGGCCGAGCGCGAGAGCTTCGAGCGCCGCGATCGACGCGGCTATGACCACAGCCGCCACGGCGCGCTCGGGACCGCTCGGGGCGGCCAGCGAAGCGAGGCGCAGCCCGGCGCCGCCCAGGGCCGCGATCGCGAGCCCGAGCACGACATGGTGCCCGACCGGTGGCATCGCGGCCAGCCTACGGGCGTGCAGGCTCGAGACCCGCCACCGGTGCGCGCTCCTCGGCCTCGGCTGTGCCCGGCCAGCGGCCGAGCACCACGTCGCCGAGCGCCAGCGCGTAGCAGGCGAATGCGACCAGCGTCGTGGCCTTGAAGCCGAACGTGATCGCCACCGCCACCGCCAGCACCGACGCGACGACCGACATGATTCCGTTCAGCCCCCAGGCGAACGGCGTCGCGCCCGGATGCAGCTGCTCGATCCGCGCGAGCCCGACCGGCATCACGGTGCCGAGCGTGAGCCCGAACGGAGCGAGCACGAGGATGGCGGTCGCCACGCGCAGCGGGAAGGGAAGCCCGATCAGCGCGTCGAGGAGCGGCTCCAGGCCGAAGGCGGCGCCAGGATCAGGACCAGCGCGAGCGACAGGGTGAGGGTGAGCGCGCGGCGCGGCTGCGACCAGCGGGTGGTCAGGAGCGCTCCCAGCCCCGCGAACAGGAGCAGGGCGAACAGCACGACGGAGAGCGCGTAGGTGGGAAAGCCGAGGAACAGCACGAAGCGCTGCACCAGCGACACCTCGAGCACCAGGAACCCGAGGCCGATCGCGGCGAACAGCACCAGCGAGCGCGGCGGCGGGCGCCGCGGGCCGCGCACGAGCAGCAGCGGAAGCACGAAGGCGAACACCGACAGCACGACCAGCACGAGCAGCGTGGCGAGCAGGACCAGCACCGGGTCGATCGAGTAGAAGTAGCCGTCGGCCTCCGACGAGCCCACGTCCGACAGCCGCCGCATGTTGAAGAAGAAGGGCTTGTCGTCGGTCGGCGGGCAGACGTCGAGCCGGTAGGAGCGGCAGAACGCGAGCGGGCTCGACGCGGCGCCCAGGCCGGCCCACTCCTTGCGGTACGGCCCGCCGGGCGCGTAGGCCACGCCCAGGCCGCGCTCGCCGGCGAGCCGGCGCACCAGGGCCAGCTCGCGCGGGGTGAACGGCTCCATGCGGGCGAGCACCGTGCCGAACTCGCCGTCGAAGAAGTCCTCACCGAGGATCACCACGACGTTGCGCGAGGGGTCCCGGACGCCGCGGCGGCGGAGGGCCTCGAGCGTGAGCACGGTTGCGCGCAGAGCCTCGTCCCCGACCAGCCGGCGCAGGCGAGAGACGTTCAGCACGCCGCCCGGGGCGAGGTGGTCGAGGTACTCGTCGAAGGCCTCGAGCGTGTACAGGTTGGACTCGGTGAGGGCGAACGCCTGCGCGGAGTTGGCGCTCAGGGTGTCGGTGAAGCCGATGTGGACCTGGTCGTAGCGCTCGTCGCTGGCCGCGAGCGTCGAGCGCCCGTCGCCGACGGTCGACGTCGACCCCGGGCAGGCTGTAGGGCGCGCCCGTCCAGGGCCGGAGCTCCTCGTCGACCGTCCTGCGGATCGCGTCGTTGAGCTCGATCACGTCGACCTGCCGCTGTCCTGACGAGAGCGCGTTGAGGATGTCGCGGCCGCCTCCGCCGCCGATCACCAGGGCGCGACCGGGGCCGGTGAGCGCGTAGCCGATGCTCTGGGGACCGAGGCGGAGCGGCTTCCAGTCCGGCACCGGCTCCCCTGGGCGCCGCACCATCGCCGGGGCGTAGATCGAGTCGTAGAACACGTAGGCGAGCGGGCCGCGACCCTCCGGCGGCGGGTAGCCGACGACCCGGTTCAGCGGCGTCCAGCGGTCGGACACCGGCGCGGCGCCCGGAGACGCGCGTGAACGGCTTCACGTGCGTGGCCGCGGTCGTCTCGGAGAGCACGACGACCGCGACGCAACGCACGGCCGCAGCCAGCGCGAGCCGCCGCTCGGGCCGCCGCGGCTCCGCCAGCAGCCAGGCGGCCAGCGCGGCCGGCAGCCCGAGCCCGACCAGCAGCGTCGGCACCGGCACCGTCCACATCAGGGGGACGGCTATGAACGCCCCGACCGCTGCCCCCGCGAGGTCGGCCGCGTACACGCGGCCGGCCCGGCGAGCGTAGGCCTTGATCGCGAGCGCGATCGCGATGCCGCCGGCCAGGAACGTGACCGCGGACAGCGCACAGGCCAGCCCGAGCATCGCGACGAAGCGCGGCGTGACCGTGTCGGCGAACGCGTAGTCCAGCCGCACGAGCACGAGCGGGACGAGCGCCAGCAGCAGCGCGAACGCCACGCAGGCACGCGCCAACGCGGCCGTGGACGCCGCGAACCAGGCCGGCCGGACGTAGACGGCGATCGCGCCGGCGCCGGTGCCGAGCAGCGCCAGCGAGATCGCGAGGAAGCCGAAGTGGTAGAAGAGCACGGCCGCGTACAGCCGCGTGAGCAGCACCTGAAGGGCCAGGGTGCACCCTGCGACGAGCCCGATCGCGAGCAGTACGCGGGCCGGTGCGCGCTCCACCATGCGAGCGGCCACCCTAGCGGCGTCGCCCGAGGGTGGCATCGGTAGGGTGACCCGCCTCCGCGAGACCGGTCCTGGCCTTCCAGCCCATGTCAGACAAGCAGCGCCTAGTCCTCCTCAGCTTCCTCATGCTCTTCGTCGAGCTGGCGCTGATCCGCTGGACGGGCTCGAACATCGTCTACCTGTCGTACTTCTCGAACTTCGTCCTGCTCGGCTCCTTCCTCGGGATCGGGCTCGGCTTCCTGCGGGCGCGCCGCGAGCGCGACCTCTTCCCGCTCGCGCCGGTGGCGCTCGTCGCTCCTGGTCGTCGTTCGTGCTCGTCTTCCCCGTCGAGATCCGCCGCTCGGCGGAGGGCGTCATCTACTTCGGCGAGCTCCAGAGCGAGGGGCCGCCGCGCGCGCTCACGCTGACCGTGATCTTCGTCGCCGTCGCGGCGACGATGGCCTTCATCGGCGAGGGCGTGGCGCGCACGTTCGCCCGCTTCCGGGCGCTCGAGGCCTACCGGCTCGACCTCTTCGGCTCGCTGCTCGGCGTCGCCGCCTTCGCGGCGCTGTCGTTCCTGAGCCTGCCTCCGGTGGCCTGGGGGATCGTCGTCGCGCGTCGTCTTCGCCGTGCTGCTGGGCAGACGGCTGCGGGTGCTCGGGCGGCATGGCCCTCGTCGCTCTGGTGGCACTGCTGGGCGGTGGAGTCGGTCCAGCCGGACACGCGCTGGTCCCCCTACTACAAGGTGACGCTCGATCGCCACGAGGACGAGCCGGGCTCGCCGCCGGAGATCAGCGTCAACGGCATCCCGCACCAGGTGATCCTGTCGTCGACGCGCAACCCGCTCTACGCGCGCCCGTACGAGCGCACCGCTCCCGGCGTCCCCAAGGACAAGGTCCTGATCATCGGCGCGGGGAGCGGGAACGACGTCGCGATCGCCCTCGCACAGGGGGCGCGTCACGTGGACGCGGTCGAGATCGACCAGCGGCTTGTACGAGCTCGGCCGCGAGCTGCACCCCGACCGGCCCTACTCCGATCCTCGCGTGGACGTCCACATCACCGACGGGCGGGCGTTCCTCGAGCGCTCGGACGAACGCTACGACCGCATCCTGCTCGCGCTGCCCGACTCGCTCACGCTGGTGGCGGGCCAGTCGTCGCTGCGACTCGAGAGCTACCTGTTCACCAAGCAGGCGATCGAGGCGGCGCGCGACCACCTCACCCCGGACGGGGTGTTCGCGATGTACAACTACTACCGCGAGCAGTGGCTCATCGACCGCTACGCCAACACGCTCGCCCAGGCGTTCGGCCGACCGCCGTGCGTCGACAGCTTCGGCGGCGAGGGGCGGCTGGCGGTGCTGACCACGAGCCGCAACCCCGCTTCGCTCAGATGCGACACCCGCTGGGCGAGCGCCACCACGCCCGTCCCCGCGCCGTCGACGCGACGATCACCCCTTCCCGTACCTGCGCGAGCCCGGCATACCCGGCTTCTACCTCGCGACGATCCTGGCCATCCTGATCGCCTCCGCGCTGGCGATTCGCGTGGCGGCGGGCCGTCTCCGCCCGATGTTCGCGTACGCCGACCTGTTCTTCATGGGCGCCGCGTTCCTGCTGCTCGAGACCAAGAGCGTCGTGCAGTTCGCGCTCCTGTTCGGCACGACCTGGCTCGTCAACGCGCTCGTGTTCGCCGGGATCCTGGTCACCGTGCTGGCGGCCGTCGAGACGGCGCGGCGGGTGCGGCTGCCGCGGCCCGCGGTCCTGTACGCGCTGCTGCTGGCCGGGCTCGTGCCCGCCTACTTCGTCGCGCCCGACGCGCTGCTCGCGCTCGCTCCGGTGCCGCGCTTCATCGTCGCGACCGGCATCACGTTCCTGCCGATCTTCCTCGCGAACCTGGTCTTCTCCCAGCGCTTCGCCGACACGAGCTCGTCGACGACGGCCTTCGGCGCGAACCTGCTGGGCGCGATGGTGGGCGGCCTGCTCGAGTACGCGTCGCTGCTGACCGGATACCGGGCGCTGGTCGTGCTCGTCGCGCGTCCTCTACGGGCTCGCGTTCCTGTTCGGACGGCGGCAGCTGCGCGCCGGGCCGTGAGCGCACGAGGGCGGCCCGCAAACGGCCGGAATCCGAGCTCATCGGCGCCTCCTAGGTACCCGCTCCCGGCGGGCAGGCCGCTGGTACTCTCGGCCGGCATGAGCTCGGCTGCCGGGCGCCTTCCACTGCTCGACTCCCTGCGGGCGCTGACGACGTTCGCGATCCTCCTCGCCCACACCTTCGGCCCGTCCGGCGCCCACGCAGAACTCGACGCTGCGGCCCTACACGACCCGCTTCGAGTTCACGATCGCCGTCTTCATGATGCTGTCGGCGTTTCTCATCTACCGGCCGTACGCCCGCTCGCGGCTCGACGGCCGGCCGCCACCGTCGCTGAAGCGCTACGCGCGCAACCGCTTCCTGCGCGTGGTGCCGCCGTACTGGGTCGCGCTCACGATCACCGCGCTGTGGATCACCACGGCCGGCGTCGGGGTGTTCACCGCGAGCGGCATCCCCACCTACTACCTGTTCGGGCAGGTCTACTCGCCGGAGACGGTCCTCGGCGGCATCGCGATCGCGTGGTTTCTCTGCATCCTCGTGGCCTTCTACGTCTTCGTGCCGCTCTACGCCGCGGTCATGCGGCGCTTCGGCACCGACCGTGCCGGGCGCTTCAACGCCGAGCTCTGGGGCTGCGCGGCGCTGCTCGCGTTCGGCGTCGTCTACAGGATCGTCGTGGACCTCGCCGGACTGCGCGACGAGTACGTGGTCAGCTACCTCCTGCCGGCGTACTTCGACTGGCTCGCTCCCGGCATGGCGCTCGCGGTGCTGAGCGTGTGGTTCGGGAAGCGCTGGACCGGCGCGCAGCCCGAGGCGGGGGAGACGCCGCTCCCGGGGGCCTTCCGTGCGTTCGCGCGGGTGCCGTCGCTCGGCTTGGCCATCGCCCTTGTGGGCTTCTGGTTCGTGAGCACGCAGATCGGCCTGACCGGGCCCTACCCCGATCCGGGCGATCACCTCCAGTACTTCGCGGAGCACACCCTGAACCTCCTGATCGCGCTGTTCGTCTTCCTGCCGTTCGCCATCGGCGATCCGCGCCAGGGACTCACGCGGCGGCTGCTGAACAACCGCGCGCTGCTGTTCCTGTGCGCTGATCTCCTACGGCGTGCTGCTCTACCACATCGCGGTGATCGAGCAGCTCAAGGACTGGGGCTTCGACCCCGGCTCGGGCGTCGTCTCCTACGTCGCGTGGCCGGTCGTCACGCTGGCCCTGGCTGCGGTGCTCGGGACGCTCAGCTACGTCCTGATCGAGCGTCCGCTCGGGCGCCTGGAGCCGGGCGGGCGACAGCGCCAGGCGCGCCCGCGGTCGTCGCGGCAGCCGAGTAGGAGCCATGTGGCGCTCGAAGGACCTGCGCCTGGTGGCGCTGCTGAGCGGGCTCGCGCTCGGTCCTCCGCCTCGCGCTCGTGCTCGCCGTCGAGCGCGACGAGTTCGTCTTCAACGACACCTTCTTCTACGGACTCACCGCCAACTCGCTTGCCAACGGCGACGGCTTCGCGTTCGTCCCCGGCGTGCCCACCGCGCAGTGGCCGCCGCGTTTTCCCGCTGGTGCTCTCGTTCGTGTTCCGCGTGACGGGCTCGCACGAGCAGCTCGCGGGCGAGCTCTTCAACGCAGTGCTGGGGACGCTCACCGTGCCGCTGCTCTACGCGCTGATCCGCAGGGTCTTCGGCCGCCGCGAGGCCCTCGTCGGGGCTGCGGTGCTCGCGGTCCTCCCGGGTCAGATCCTGTGGACCGACGTGCTGCTCGCGGAGACGCTCTACACGTTCCTGCTCGTCGGGTTCTTCCTTCTGCTCGCGGTGCTGCCGCCGCGCGCTGTGGTCCGCGGTGGCGCTCGGGGCGGGCATCGGCCTGCTGACGCTGACGCGCGGCGAGGGGCTGCTGCTGGTCGCGGTGGTGCTGGCCGCCTGGTGGCCGGCGCTGCCGCGCCGGGCGCTGCTGGCCCGCGCCGCCGTGGTGCTGGCCATGCTCGCCCTCGTGATCGCGCCGTGGACGATCCGCAACGCGATCGTGATGGACGCGTTCATTCCGCTGTCGACGAACTCGAGCACCACGCTGTGGTCCGGCCACAACCCGCAAGCCACCGGCGGGCAGAGCTACGCCGGCCAGGACCTGATCGGCCGTCGCATCCAGCGAGAACCCCGAGGTCGAGGAGGCCAGGAACCTGCGCAGAGAGGCGCTCGAAGTTCATGCTGGCCAACCCGCGCCGCGAGCTCGAGCTGATTCCGCTCAAGCTGCTCAACCTCAACCGCGGCGACTCCTGGGCGCTCGAGTGGGTCAACGCCAGCGAGACCGACAGAGCGGCCGATCGGCACACGAGATCGGCACCCCGATCCGGGTGGCTGCCGACCTCACCTACTACGGGCTGCTCGCCGCGACCCTCGTGTCGATCCTGCTGTTCTGGCGCGAGCTCTGGCGCAGGCCGGTCACTCGCGGCGCCCTGGTCATGTTCGCCGGCGCGCTGTTCATGTTCGGCTTCGTCTACTACGGCAACTACCGCTACCGGGTGCCGCTGGAGCCGCTCATGATCCTGGTCGCCGCGCCGTTGCTGGTTCGGGCCTGGGATCTGCGCGCGAGGAGCCCGGACACGGCGACGGCAGCGAGCACGACGATGGGGATCTCCGCGGCCTGACGGAAGCGCGGCAGGCCGAAGCCGACCGCGCTCGATACGCACACGACCACGAACGGGGCGAGCAGCACCAGCAGCGGCGCGCGCTGCCGGCGCAGGAGCACCACGCCCCAGGCGGCGAGCACCAGAAGCACGAAGTAGACGGCCACGCCCTGCCTGCGTCACCCGCAGCGAGCGGCCCTCCGCGAACCTGGCCTGGCGCCGGGTCTGGTAGAGGTCCCAGGTGCGCAGTAGGCGCACGGGCACGACCACGGCGATTAGACGTCCGAGGTGGTCCTCGGCGTAGCCGCGGCCCTCCCGCCGCCAGATCTCGGCCTGCTCGGCCTCGTTCAGCCCCGGCTTGCGCTCGGAGATGCAGTCGAGGCGCCAGAACCCGATGTCCGGCCCGGAGTAGGTCGGGTCGCAGTTCGCGCCGGCGACCAGAGTGCTCTCGTTCGTGGAGATCAGGATCGGGCGGTCGAGCTCGATCCAGTTGCGCACCGTCCAGGGGGCGATCACCAGCGCGGTGGCCGCCACGGTCGCCACGATGCGCAGCGTCCGTCCGCTGCGCCCGCCGCGCCACGCGATCGGGATCGCCAGCAGCAGGACGAACAGCACCGCCTCGCCGCGGGTCAGGGCGGCGAGCCCGATCACCGCGCCCAGGGCTGCGGCGCGCCCCGCGCCCGGGCCGCTCCAGCAGCCGGTAGGCCAGCAGCAGCGCGACCGCTACCCACAGCCCGTAGAGCGTCTCGCTCATCAGGGATCCGTCGGCGGCGACCAGCGTGGGGTAGACGGCGGCGATCGCCGCGCGAGCAGCCCCACGCCCTCGCCCGCCACCCTCCGTCCCAGCAGCCCGATGACGGTGACGACCGCCGCGCCGATCAGACAGCCCACGAGGCGATGGGCGAGCAGCGTCGTGGCACCCAGCTTCGACGCCGCCGCGAGCGCCAGCGGCCAGAGCGGCGGGTGAAGGGCGCTCGGATACGGTGCCGGCGTCGGTCGACACGAACGGGTCGACGAAGCCGCGGCCGGCGGCGAGCTCGTTGGCGATGCCGTGGTAGTAGAAGAAATCGCCGACGCCGGGGGTGTCCTGGCCGATCAGGACCGTGTACAGGACGCGTATCAGCAGCGCGGCCAGGGTGATGGCGGCGAGGCGGGTCCGAAAGCCTTGCGGGAACGGCGGCACGCGGGCCATTCTTGACGATTTGCCCGGGCGCCCGGACCGGGTTCCCGCGGCCTGCCCATCCGGTAGCGTGAACCGAGCCCGATGCGCGCCGCCGCTCTTTCGACGCCAAAGGCCCGCGAGGCGCTGCTCTCCTCCGACCTTCGCCGCGCGGCCGCCCTGGGCGGGCTCGCGTTGCTGCTGCGGGTCGCCTTCGTGCTCATCGTGCGAGCACCCCGCGCTCCCGTCCGGCGGCCTGCTCTCGGACGCGGTCGCCCAGGACCTGATCGATCGCGGGCTGTTCAACGACGCCTTCTTCTATCACCGCACCGCCGATCTGCTGGCCGGCGGATACGGCTTCGCCTCCAACCCGGGCGTTCCGACCGCCCAGTGGCCGCCGGTGTTCCCCTTCCTGCTGTCGCTCATCTACCGCGTCACCGGGCCGGACCCGCTCGCCGGCGAGCTGTTCAACGCGGTCGTCGGCGCGCTCACGGTGGCGCTGCTCTACCTGCTCGCGCGCCGGCTCTTCGACCGCCTCACGGCGACGATCGCGGCAGGCTTCCTCGCGATCCTGCCCGGGCTCGATCCTGTGGACCGGCGTGCTTCTGTCCGAGACGCTGTACGCGTTCGTGCTGGTCGGCGTTCTTCGCGCTGGTCGCGTGGCTGCCGCGCCGGCCCTGGGCGGTCGCCGTCCTGGGCGTCGCGATCGGCCTCGCGATCCTGACGCGCGGGGAGGGGGT
The DNA here is from genome assembly GCA_963821275.1 of uncultured Thermoleophilaceae bacterium. GTDB lineage: Bacteria > Actinomycetota > Thermoleophilia > Solirubrobacterales > Thermoleophilaceae > JACVRW01. The sequence goes on along the minus strand of CAWGDF010000011.1, from coordinate 252,417 downwards.
GCTGCTGATCGGTGCCGTGCTGGCGGTCTGGTGGCCGGAGCTGCCCCGCAGGCGGTGGCTGGTCGAGCGGGCTCGCCCTGGTGGCGGTGGCGCTGCTGGTGGTCGCGCCCTGGTCGGTCCGCAACACGCTGGCGCTGGACACCTTCGTGCCGCTGTCGACCAACGCGAGCACGACGCTCTGGTCGGGCCACAACCCGGACGCCACCGGCGCGCAGATCTACGCGCCCGAGTCTCTTCTGCGCCAGGTCCCGCGGAGCGGCGTCGCGCGCGAGGTCGAGGAGAGCAGGTTGCTGCGCAGTGAGGCGCTCGAGTACATGACCAGCCATCCCTGGCGCGAGCTGGAGCTGATCCCGCTCAAGCTGTTGAACCTCAACCGCGGCGATTCCTGGGCGCTCGAGTGGGTCAACGCCGGCAGGCCCGGCGAGCGGCCCTTCGGGACCGAGGCGGCGACCCCGATCCGGGTCAGTCGCGGACTTCGGCTACTACACGCTGCTGCTGGCGACGCTCGGGTCGCTGGCGATCCTCGGCCGCGAGCTCTGGCGCAATCGCGTGATTGCGCGGTGTGTTGGTGCTGTTCGCCGGTGCCCTGTTCATGTACGGCTTCGTCTACTACGGCAACTACCGCTACCGGGCCGCTCTCGAGCCGCTGATGATCCTGGTCGCGGCGCCGCTGCTCGCCCGGCTCTGGCGGCTCCGGTCGGAGGGCCTCGGCTCGTGACCTCGGTCCGCCGGCTCGCCGACCCCTCGACGGCCTTCCCCGCGAAGCTCGTTGCCCTGGCCGGGCGTCGGCGTTCGCAGTGCGCGTGGTCTACGGCCTCTCGCGTCGATGAGCCCTTCGGCGACGCGACCTTCTACCACGAGGTGGCGAACCGGCTGGCGGACGGGCAGGGCTACCAGGATCCCTCCTCGGCGTGCCGACGGCCGCGCATCCACCGCTGTTCCCGCTGCTGCTCTCGGTCGTGTCCTTCGTCGGCCTGACGACCAAGGACGCGCACCAGGTCGCGGGGTGTGCCCTGGGCGGGCTGACGGTCGTCCTGATCGGGCTTCGCCGGGAGGCGCCTGGCCGGGGCGCGGGTCGGACTCGTGGCCGCCGCCGTCGCGGCCGTCTACCTCCCGCTGATCGCGAACGACTCCCTGCTCTACAGCGAGTCCGCCTACGGCGCCTGCCATCGCGCTGGTCATCCTCGTCGCGCTCTGGGCGTGGGAGCGACCGACCGGCGGGCGCGCGCTCGCGCTGGGCGCCGCCACGGGGCTGGCCGCGCTCGGCCGCGGCGAGGCGCTGCTGCTGGTCCCGCTGCTCGCCGTGCCGCTCGCGCTGCGCGGGCCCGACCGGAGCTGGCAGCGCGCCGCGCTCGCTCTGCGTGGGTGCGGCCCTGGTGGTGCTGCCCTGGACCGCGCGCAACTGGATCGTCTTCGACCGGCCCGTGCTCATATCGACCAACGAAGCCTCCGTGCTGGGCAGGCGCCAACTGCGACAGCACGTACGGCCGGCTGCTCGGGCAGTGGGACATCGGCTGCCTGCGCGGCAGGGTGGGGCCGGACGCCAACGAGGCCGTGGTCGCGGAGCGCTGGCGCAACGACGGTCTGCGCTACGCGCGCGAGCACGCCGGCGAGGTGCCGAAGGTCGTCGCCGCCCGTGTCGGCCGCACGTGGAGCATCTACGGGGTGCGCGAGCAGGTGGATCTGAACAGCTTCCTGCGCGGCTCCCCGAGGTGGCTGGAGTGGCTGACCGTGGCGAGCTTCGCGGCGGCTGTCGCGCTCGCCGTCGCGGGCGCGGCGCTGGTCTGGCGCCGGCGGCGGTCCGCTCTGGATCCTGCTCGCACCCGTAGTCGTCGTGACCATCACCAGCGCGATCGGCTACGGCACCCCGCGGTTTCGGCAGGCCGCTGAGATCCCGATCGTGCTGCTGGCGGCGGTGGCGCTGAGCGCGGGTGTGGATGCCCTGGCTCGGCGCCGCGGTCGCGCCGGCCGCGCGCCCGAAGGACGTCATGCTCACGGGGTCGCTGTGAACGAGCGCGCGGTGCGCTTCCCGCTCTTCGACTCGCTGCGGGCGATCGCCGTGCTGCTGGTGCTCGCCTACCACGTGCTCGACACCGTGCTCCCGACCGCCGGGGACGCCGCGATCAGGCCCTACGCGGCTCACATGAGCGTCGGCGTTTCGATCTTCTTCGTGATCTCCGGCTTCCTGCTCTACCGGCCGTTCGTGGCGGCCCGCGTCCACGGGCGGCGCTGGATCCCGCTGCGGGTGTACGCCTGGCGGCGCTTCCTGCGCATCGTGCCCGGCTACTGGGTGGCGCTCACGGTGATCGCGCTATGGCTCGGCCTGCCGGGAGTGCTCAGCGGCTCCGGGATCGTCCGCTACTACCTGTTCGGGCAGATCTACGAGCGCGACGCCCTGTTCGGCGGGCTTGCCGCAGGCCTGGTCGCTGTGCGTGGAGGTCGGCTTCTATGTCGTGCTCCCGCTGTACGTCTTCGCGATGCGACGCGTGCCGGGCCGCGACCGCCGCGCCCGCCTGCGGTTCGAGTGGATCGCGGTCATAGGCCTGCTGGCCGCGGGAGTGGTCTACAACGCGATCGTCCTCTCACAGGTCGACTCGGGCACCTACACGCCGCTGCTCCGGGCGCTGCCGACGTTCACAGACCACTTCGCCGCCGGGATGGCTCTCGCGGTGGCGAGTGTCGCCACCGAGGGGCGGCGCGCGCCATTGCCGTTCCGCCCGCTCGACCGCTTCCCGGCCCTGGCCTGGGCCGCGCGCGTTGATCGCCTTCTGGGTGGTGAGCACGCAGATCGGCCTGAGCGAGGCCGGCGCCGGCGGCATCAGCGACGGCCAGCTGCTGGGCCGCCGGGCGCTCTACGTCGTGATAGCGGTGTGCGTGGTGCTACCGGCGATCTTCGGCGATCAGACCCGGGGGCTGGTGCGCCGGCTGCTGGCGAACCGTGCCCTGCTGTACATCGGCCTGGTCTCCTACGGGGTCTTCCTCTACCACGTGGCCGTACTGCAGCAGGTCGACCGCTGGGAGCTCGAGCTGCTGGCGACGGTCCACCCGTATCTGAAGATCCTCGACGTGCTGTTCTTCTCGCTCATCCTCGCCTCCCTCAGCTACTACGTGGTGGAGCGCCCCGCGCTGCGACTCAAGCGGCTTGTCGCGCCGCCCATCGAGCCGGCGCCGGGCGAGGCGACCGCGGAGCCGGCGCCGTCCGCGCCGCTGGCGCCGCCGCGCGCGGCCGGCTGAGCCAACCGGCAGCGCTCCCTCCGGCGAAACGTATGCTTCCGCGCCGTGCTGTCGGTGCTCATGCCCGTCTACAACGAAGCGCGCGACCGTCGAGCGGGCGATCCACGATGTCCTCGCGGCCGATGTCGGGATGGACCTCGAGCTGATCGTCGTCGACGACGGCTCCACCGACGGAACGGCCGAGATCCTGGCCAACCTCGAGCGTCCCGCGAACGTGCCGCTTGCTGCGCCATGAGCACAACCGAGGGCAAGGGCGCCGCCGTTCGATCCGCCCTCGCGGACGCGCGCGGGGAGTACAGCGCGATCTTCGACGCCGACCTCGAGTACGAGCCCGGCGACCTCCGCGACCTGCTCCCGCCGTTGCAGGACGGCCGGACGAACGCGGTCTTCGGCGTGCGGGCGTTCGACGGCTACACGAGCCACTCGTTTCTCTTCGTCATGGGCAACCGAGTCGTCACCCTGATCGCCAACATCATCTTCAACGTCTACCTGCGGGATCTGATGACCTGCCAGAAGGTGATCCGCACGGATGTCTTCCAGAGCCTTCCGCTACAGGCGTCGGGCTTCACGATCGAGCCCGAGATCACCGCACGCCTGCTGCAGCGGGGAGAGCGCATCTTCGAGGTCCCCGTCCACTACAAGGCCCGCACGACCGACGAGGGCAAGAAGCTCACCGCCGTGGACGGCCTGCGCGTCGTCGCCACCCTGGTCCGGTGCCGGCTCCATCCCGTCTCGCCCTAGTGCGGCGCTGAGACGGGCGCCGTGACGCCATCGGCACGACGGCGGGTCGCCTCGAACACGGCCGTCCAGGTGGCCGGCAAGGGCGTCGTGCTCGGCCTCGGGCTCGTCTCCATCGCGGTGCTCACGCGCTACCTCGGGCCCGGCGACTACGGGCGCTACACGCTGGCGCTGATGTACATGCAGCTGTTCGGCGTGCTGGCGGACGTCGGCCTGTTCACCACCGTCGTGCGCGAGATCAGCAAGGACCCGTCGCGGACCGAGGAGCTCGTGGGCAACACGCTGACCCTGCGGCTGCTGCTGTCGCTCGCGGTGATCGCCCTGGCCGCGGCCGTCAGCCTCGTCCTGCCCTACGACCGCGAGGTGCGCGTGGCGATCGTGCTGGCCGGAGGGCCGCTTCTCTTCGGCATGCTCGCCACCACGTTCGAGGCCGTGCTCCAGTCGCGCCTGCGGATGAGCCGGGCGGTGATCGCGGATGTGGCCGGTCGCGCGGTCGCGCTGGGGCTGACGGTGCTCGTGGCCGCCCTCGACCTGGGCTTCTACCCCGTGCTCGGCGCGGCGGCCGGCGGCGCGCTGGCCACGCTCGTGGTCATCTGGCTGCTGACGCGGCCGGGTCGCCGCCGTGCGCTTCCGGGTGGAGCCGGCGGTCTGGCGAGCGCTCCTGGTCAGCGCCCTGCCGCTCGGGCTCGCGCTCGCCATCAACGCGGTCTACTTCCGCGCCGACACGCTGATCATCTCGCTCTACGAGCCCTACGCCCAGGTGGGTCTCTACACCCTGGCGTACCGGGTGCTCGAGCTGACGCTGGTGCTGGGCACGATCCTGCTCAACACGACCTTCCCGCTCCTGAGCGAGGCGGTCGCGCGCGACGAGCCGCGGGCGCGGCGCATGATCGAGCTCTCGACCGAGGTCTTCGTGATCCTCGGCGTGCCGCTGATCGTGGGCGGGCTCGTGCTGGCGCCCGAGGTCATCGAGCTGGCCGGCGGCGAGGAGTTCGGCGGCGCCGCGGAGCCGCTGCGCATCCTGCTCGCGGCGGGGGCGCTGGCGTGGTTCAACGGCGTCTTCGGATACGCGCTGATCGCCAAGGAGCGCCAGGCCAGCGCGCTGTGGCTCAACCTCTCCGCGCTCGTCTTCAACATCGGGCTGAACTTCCTGCTTGTCCCGCGCTACGGGATCGTCGCCGCCGCGGTTGTGACCGCTGGCCTCCGAGCTGCTGATCCTGGCCGGCTCCTATCCGCTCATGAAGCGCTACTTCGGCTTCTTCCCGGCGCCGCGCACGGTGCTCGCGGCGGTGGCGGCCGCCGCCGGCATGGGCGGCCGTCCTGTGGCTGCTCCGCCGCGTTCCGCTGCCCGCTGCTGGTCCCGCTCGGCATGCGTCGTCTACGGGGCGGTGCTGTGGGCGATCAGCCCGGCGAGCCGAACCGTGCTGACCGGTGTGCGCCGGTGACCGGCGGGCGCCGCTTCGCCGTACGCCGTCGGGCATAGTGGTCCACGCCGTGACCCCGGAGCCCGTGGCACCGGACCCCCGCCACCGCGGCGCGGCCCGCGCGACACCCGCACGTGGTACCTCGACGCCGACCCGCTGGAGCAGGTGGACCGCGCCCTCGTCGACTTCGCCCACGACCACGCCGGCGACCGCGTTCTCGATCTCGGCTGCGGGCTCGGCGGCTACAGCAAGGCCCTCGCCGAGCGCGGCCACGAGATGGTGGCGCTTCGATGTGATGCCCGACTACGTGAAGCGGGCACAGGAGCTCGGCGTGCCAGCCGAGCTCTACGACGGCAAGCGCGTCCCGCTGGACGACGGCGACGGTGGACACGGTGATCCTGCTGGAGGTGATCGAGCACCTCGAGGACCCGGCCGCGCTGCTGCGCGAGGCGCGGCGGGTGGCGCGGCCGCAACGTGCTGGTGTCCACGCCCAACTGCACCCAGAGCTTCGGTCAGGTGCCGGTCGAGTTCAGCCACATGCTCGACGTCGACCACAAGCAGTTCTTCACGCGTGGACTCGCTGCGCGCGCTGCTGGACGGGGTCTTCGGGAGCTGCGTCGGTCGACCAGACTGCGCCCGTCGATCGCAACCTGGCCGGGCTCGTGCTGCCTCGGCCGTTGCGGCCCGTTGTACCGCTGGCTGGATCGCGCCGGGCGGATCCAGCCGCGCTTCTTCTTCCGGCTGCTCGGCCGCGCGCCCCGCGTCATGACCCGCGTCCTCTTCGTCTCGGCCGAGCCGGTCGGTCCCACCATGGCGGGTCCGCCGATCCGGGTGATGGAGCTGGCCCGGGCGGTGGCGGCCAGTTGCGAGGTGACCGTCGCCGCGCCCGGGCCGAGCGACGCCGGCGACGCGCCGGTCGCACCTGCTCGAGGCTCCCATGTCCGACTTCGACCGGCTGCTGGCGGCGGTGCGCGAGCCACGACGTGGTGGTCGCGCAGCGGCTGCCGCCGCAGCTGTTGCGCTACGTCGCCCGCCTGCCGCGTGCGCTTCGTGGCCGACCTCTACAACCCCCAGATGATCGAGGTGCTGGAGGCGGTGGGCGACTCCGGCGGCTCCTCCCCGCGGACCGGCCTGGCGCTCGATGCTGGGCCAGGTCGCGGTCGCGGACCTGGTCATCTGCGCGAGCGAGAACCAGCGCGACCTGTGGCTGGGAGGAATGGGGCTGGCCGGCCTGATCGACCTGGAGCGCTACCGGCGCGACCCCACCTTCCGCTCCTACGTCGACGTTGTCCCCTTCGGCCTGCCGGACACGCCGCCACGTCATCGCCGGCAGGTCGTCAAGGGCGTCTGGCCCGGCATCGGCGAGGACGACCACGTGCTTCTGTGGGCCGGCGGGGTATGGCGCTGGCTCGACGCGCTCACCCCGATCCGGGCCGTCGAGCGCCTGCGCGACCGCGGCCACGCGGTTCATCTCGTCTTCCTGGGGGTCGGCCGGCCCGCGCTGGATCCGGACGCCACGCCCACCAGCGCCGACGCGGCGATCGCGTTCGCCGCCGAGCGCGGGCTCGAGGGCCGCTGCGTGCACTTCAACCGCGGCTGGGTGCCCTACGCCGAGCGCGAGGACTACCTGCTCGAGGCCGACGTGGGGGTGTCCGCGCACCACGATCACCTCGAGGCTCGCTTCTCGTTCCGGACGCGGGTGCTCGACCACGTGTGGGCGGGGCTGCCGTCGGTGGTCACGGGCGGCGACGCGATCGGTGAGCTCGTGCGGCGCCGCGGGCTGGGTCAGGCCGTCGCAGCCGGAGACGACGAGGCGTTCGCCGCCGCCTGCGCGTGCGCTGATCGGCGACCGGGAGCACTACGACGAGGTCGCCGGGCGGGTCCGGCGAGCTGGCGCCCTCGCTGCGCTGGAGCGCGGTGGCCGAGCCACTCGTGCGCTTCTGCGTCGAGCACGAGGATCGCCCTCCGAGGCGCGCCGCACAGTCGGCCCTGGCCCGGGCCACCTTCGGCCAGTACCCGGCGATCCTCGCCGACGCGCGCGAACAGGGAGGGCTGGGCGAGATCGCGCGGCGGGTGCCCCGGCACTTCTCGCGCCTGATGCGGCACCGGGGCGCCCGCCAATTAGGATCGCGCCGTGAGCAAGGCTCTCGCCGCGCGGCCGTATGCGGCGATGCGCTACGGACTGCTCTTCGCCGCTGCCGCTCTGCTGTCGGGCGTCGACGATCCGGTGGGGGATCAACCCGAACGACGAGGGGCTGATGCTCCAGGCCGGTGCGCGAGTAGCCGACGGCCAGCTGCCGTACCGTGATTTCTACGCCAACTACGGCCCGGGCCAGTACTACCTGCTCGGAGCGCTCGACTGGATGCTCGGCCCGTCGCTGCTGGCCTGGCGGGTGGTGCGCGTGCTGCTCGACGCCGCCATCGCCGTTCTCGCCTACGCCACTCGTCCGCCGCGACGCGCCCGAGCCGCTGGCGCTGGCGGCCTGGCTGGCGGTGGCCGGCGCGATGGCGTTCCCGAGCCTTCCGCACCCCAATCCCTCCGCTCTGGCGCTCGCCTTCGGGGCGCTGCTGCTCGCGCGCCGCGTCGCCGGCCGCGGCGGGGGCGCTGGCGGGCCTGGCCTTCGTCTTCCGCTTCGACCTCGGGATCGCGGCGACGGCGGGGGTCGCGCTGGCCGCCGCCGGGGGCGGTCGCCGCGCCGCGGCGCGTGCCGTCGGCGCGTCCGCGGCTCGTGGCCGGCCGTGCTTCTCCTGCCCTTCGTCGCTGCGGCCCCGGCGGAGTTCTGGGACCAGACCTTCGGCTTCGCCCTCGACCAGCAGTCGCTCCAGCGCCTGCCGCTGCCGGGCGCCTTCGAGGGCGGGTTCGAGCCCAACAAGCTGCTGCAGCACTATTTCGCCTATCTGCTGCTGGGCGGCGACGGCGCTTTGGCTGGCGGTCGCGCTGCTCGGGCGGGCCCCCCTGCGGCTGTGGGCGCCGGCGCCGCTGGCCGCGCGCCGGCGTGGCCTACCTGCTCGCGCGCGCCGACGTCTTCCACCTGGTCCCGCTCGCGGCCGTGCTGCCCGTGCTGCTGGCCACGACGGCGGAGCACGAGCGGCGCGCGGGCCGCACCGCCTGGGCGCTTCCCCTGGTGCTGGTGCTCGCGCTGATCGCGCTGCACGGGCCTCGACCGCAAGCGAATCGAGCTGCTCGACCCACCGCCGTCTGGCAGCGCTCGACGTCGACGTGGCCGACGGGGTGAAGGCTCGCCGCGACGAGGCCCGGGCGCTCTCGTCGCTGGTCCGCTACGTGCGCGCCGAGGTCCCGGCGGGGCGGCCGATCTACGTCGCCAACCCGCGCCACGACCTGGTCAGGGTCGGCAATCCTCTGGTCTACGTGCTCGTCCGGCCGGGACAACCCCACGCGCTACGACGTCATGCAGCCGGGGGTGATCACGACCGCCCTCGGTCCAGCGCGAGATCGTCGCGGACCTGGAGCGCGCGCGCCCCGAGCTCGTCGTCCGCTGGCTCAGCCCGGTGGCCGACGAGGTCGAGCCCAACGGCGCGGGGCGCTCCAGCGGCGTGCGCGTGCTCGACCGCTACCTCGCGGACCGCTACGCGCAGGTCGAGCGCTTCGGCGACTACGCCGTGCTGCGTCGCCGGGCGGGCGCCGAGAGATGATTGAGCCTCGGCTGCCACCGGCGAGGACGGTCGCCGCCGCTGCCCGTGGGCGTCGTCGACACCCGACTACGAGCGCTACCACGACGAGGAGTGGGGCCGGCCCGTCACCGACGACCGCGGCCTCTACGAGCGGCTGACCCTCGAGGCCTTCCAGTCCGGCCTCTCCTGGCTCACCATCCTGCGCAAGCGCGAGGCCTTCCGCGCGGCCTTCGCCGGCTTCGACGTCGAGACCGTCGCCGGCTTCGGGGCGCGCGACGTGCCGCGGCTGATGGCCGACGCCGGCATCGTGCGCAACCGGGCCAAGATCGACGCGGCGATCGCGAACGCCCGGGCGGTGGCTGGCGATGGACGAGCCGCTCGCCGAGCTGGTCTGGTCCTTTCGCCCCCGGGGCCGCCGGCGGGCGCCGCGCACGCTGGAGGACGTACCCGCCGTGACCCCGGAGTCGGCGGCGCTGGCCAAGGAGCTCAAGCGCCGCGGCTTCCGCTTCGTCGGGCCCACCACGGCCTACGCCACGATGCAGGCCTGCGGCCTTGTCAATGACCACCTGGCAGGCTGTTTCGTCCGCGGCGAGGTCGAGGGGGCGCGGAGATCGAGCAGAGCGTCATAAGGCAGTCGAGCGTCGCCCGGGCCGCCGAGCCCACGCGGAGCATCGCGATCGACGGGCTGCACATCGTCGTCCTCTGCACGTTCGCGTTCGCGCAGCCGCTCTTCCAGCTGCTGTCGGACAGCGCGGCGTTCTTCGCCATTCGCGGCTCCGAGCCGGTCGACATCCTGCTGCTGGCCGTGGGGCTCGTCGTCGTCCCGCCCCTGCCCTTTCTGCTGGTCGAGGGCGTCGCGGCTCTGATCGACGCCCGGCTGCGGCGTGCCGTGCACCTGGTGTTCGTCGCCCTGCTGGCCGGCGTGGTGGTCCTGCAGGTGCTCAAGCGCACCGGCGGGTCGAGCGCGATCGTGATCCCCGCCTCTCTGCTGATCGGCGCCGGAGTGGCCCTCCTCTATAGGCGCGCGCACGCTGTCAGGTCGTTTCTCAGCGTCCTGGCCCCGGCCCCGATCGTGTTCCTGGCCCTCTTTCTCTTTTTCTCGCCGATCACACCGCTGCTGAGCCGCGACGATGCCGGAGCCCTCGCCCGCGTGGACGCCGAGACGCCGGTGGTGATGGTGGTTTTCGACGAGTTCGCGCTCACGTCGCTCCTGGGGCCCGGCGGGGGCATCGACGCGGGCCGCTACCCCAACTTCGCCCGGCTGGCCCGCGGGTCCTACTGGTTCGAGAACGCAGCCACCGTCCACGAGCTGACCGAGCACGCCGTGCCCGCGCTGCTCACCGGCCGGCGCCCGAGCCGGGCGACCCTGCCGATAGTCGACGACCATCCGCGCAGCCTCTTCACCCTGCTGGGCCGGACGCACGCGATCGACGCCGAGGAACCGATCACGCACCTCTGTCCCCGCGAGGCCTGCCCGGGCGAGCCGCCTCCGCTGAAGGAGCGGCTGCGTTCGCTCCTGTCGGACATGAAGGTCGTGGCTCCGCACGAGCTGCTCCCAAGCGACCTGCGCGAGCACCTGCCCTCGGTGACCGCCTCCTGGATGGGGTTCGCGCCCTCGGGGAAGCCCGGCGCCGGCGACCTCGTGGCCGCGCAGAACTTCGGGCGTCAGGCGACGGACGCTGTCGACACCCGAGCGCCGAGCGTGGCGCGCTTTCTCTCCGGCATACGCGCCGAGCGGCGGCCCTCGCTCGACTTCCTGCACGTTCTGCTTCCGCACGAGCCGCTTCAGTACCTGCCGAGCGGCCGCTCTTACGCCAGCACCGACATCAGCCGCTGGCTGTTTCTGGAGAACTGGGCCGACGATCGCCCGGTGGTCGAGCGGGCGTACCAGCGCTACCTCCTCCAGGTGCAGTACGTCGACCGTCTGATCGGCCGGCTGGTCGACCGCTTGCGCGCTGCTGGACTCTACGACCGAGCGCTTGTGGTGCTGACCGCCGACCACGGCGTCAGCTTCCATCCGGGCCGGAGCCGGCGTGAGCCGACCCGCGCGACGGTGGCGGACATCGCTCCCGTTCCGCTCCTGATCAAGGCTCCGCACCAGCGTCGCGGCGAGGTCGTGTCCACTCACGTGTCCACGCTCGATGTCCTGCCCACGATGGCCGATCTCTTGGGCGTGCGGCTGCCCTGGGCGGTTGACGGGCATTCCGTCTTCGGCCACGGCGCGGACCGGGGCACGGAGGTTCTCTACACCCGCCACGGCCGGAAGCTGACCTATGCCTGGCCCTGGCTCGAGCGCGCGCGGACCAGGGCGCTGGAGCGCCAGCTGGCCCTGTTCGGGTGGGGCGGGCAGCGCCCGGGGCTGTACGGGATCGGCCCACACCCCGAACTCGTGGGAAGACGCGTCGCCGCGCTGGGCTCTCCCGCGCCCTCGACGACCGGCCGAGCGCACCTGGCGGCGACCGAAGCCCTGCGGTCGGTGGACGCGCGCAGCTCGCCGGTGCCGGCGAACCTCACGGGCTGGATCGACGGTGGACCGCGGTCGCGCGATCTGGCCATCGCGGTCAACGGAAGGATCAGGGCGGTGACCTCCACCTACGACGCCGACGGCCGCACGAGCTTCGACGTCATGGTCCCCGAGGGGGCGCTCCGGGAGGGCGGGAACAGGGTCGAGGTCCTGGCGATCAGCGACGCCGACGGGCGCATCCGAGTCGAGTCGCTCGGCGGCAGCTGACTGCCACTATCCTCAGGCCGCGGGATGGATGAACGCGCTCTAACCGAGCGCCTGATCACCTACGACACGTCGACGCTGGAGGGCATGCAGGCCGCCGCCGGCTTCGTGAAGGGCTGGCTGGAAGCCCGCGAGGTGGAGGTGACGGGCACGATGCACAACGGCCGGCCCGTGCTCGCCGCCACCGTGGGGCCTCGCAGCGGCCCGACCGTCGTGCTGCACGGGCATCTCGACGTCGTGCCCGGGCGCCCCGAGCAGTTCACCCCGCGCATCGACGGCGACCGCCTCTACGGCCGCGGGGCCTACGACATGAAGGGCGGGCTGGCCGCGATGATGGCGGCCCTGCGCGATCTGGGCGACCAGAGCGCGGTGCGGGTGCACTTCGTCTGCGTGGCTGACGAGGAGTCCGAGGAGGTCGAGCAGCGGGCCTCTGACTACCTGGTCGAACAGGGCTACCTGGGCGACTTCGCCATCACCGGCGAGCCCACCAACTTGCACATCGGCATCCAGGCCAAGGGGGTCCTGGCGCTGCGCGTGGAGGTCACCGGCACGGCGGCGCACGGCTCGACGCCCTGGATCGGGGACAACGCGGTGCTGAAGGCCGTGGATGTCTTCCGCCGGATCGAGTCCCTGCCGTTTGCCCGCGAGTCCTCCGACTTGTTCGACCGGCCCTCGATCAACCTGGGCCGGATCGCGGGCGGCGACGCCATGAACAAGGTGCCGGACCAGTGCGTGCTCGACATCGACGTGCGCTACCTGCCGGGCCAGGACCCCCAGTCGATCCAGGACGCGATCGAGGCGATGGACGACGTTCGCGTGGTCAAGACCTTCATGCGCAGGCCGGCGATCGTCAGGCGCGACGATCCCTACGTCCAGGCGCTCGGCGCGGCGATCGAAAGGGTCGCGGCGCCCGAGAGCGAACGCCTTGGGGTGGGTCGCGACGGCGCATCGGACGTGATCTCTTTCCTGGACGCGGGAATTCCCGCCGTTGAGTGCGGCCCGGTGGGCGACGGCCATCATGGCCCGATGGAGTGGGTTTCGATCCGCTCCCTCGGCCAATATCGGCAGGCCCTGGTGGAGTTCGTGAAGCTGCTCCCCGCGCGCCTCGCGGGCGATGAGACCGATGACGACGACCGTCGTCTGCGAATCGCCTGATGCTCGACGACATTCCCCGCCCCGGGCTCTGGAAGCGCCTCCTGCTGGGCGCGGTGCTGGTGATCTTCGCCGCGGCGGGCGCCACCGCCGTGGCCGCCTTCCGCGAGATCGACAAGGTCGTCGAGGCGCTCGAGCTGGGTCCCGAGCTGCGGCTGGGCAAGGAGCTCGCCAAGACCGATCCGGGCAAGCCCCAGACGCTGATGATCCTGGGCTCCGACCGGCGCCCGAACAGGAACCTGGAGGGAGCAGGCGGCCGCGGCGACGCTCGCTCGGACACGATCATGCTGGTGCGCCTCGACGCGGACAAGGAGGCCATCGCGCTGATGTCGCTGCCCCGCGACCTGAAGGTCGAGATCCCCGGGGTGGGCACCGACAAGATCAACGCCGCCTACGACTACGGCGGGCCCAAGCTCACGCTCAAGACGGTGAAGCGGCTCACCGGCATCTCGATCAACCACGTGATCAACGTGGACTTCGGGGGCTTCTGGCGGGCCGTCAACGCGGTCGGCTGCGTGTACGCGGACATCGACCGGCGCTACTACAACGACAGCGCGGAATTCACCTACATCGACGTCCAGCCCGGCTACCAGCGCATGTGCGGGCGCAAGGCCCTGCAGTACGTGCGCTTCCGCCACGAGGACAACGACCTGGTGCGCTCCGCCCGCCAGCAGGACTTCCTGCGCCTGGCCAAGCAGCAGGTCGCCACCTCGGAGCTGATCGACAAGCGCGACCGCCTGGTCCGCATCTTCGGGCGCAACACCACCACCGACTCCGCTCTGCGGTCCCGTTCCGAGGTTCTCCGCCTGCTCAAGCTGGCCCTCGGCACGGCCGGCCTGCCGATCCGCGAGGTGCACTTCGAGGGCCAGGTCGGCCCCAGCTACGTGGAGGCCAGCAACGAGCAGGTGCAGAAGCTGGTCCAGGAGTTCCTTCAGGTCGAGGACAGTCCCGGCCCGCGGGGCAAGATCAAGCAGCAGCGCGAACCGAAGCCCAAGCGCCAGACAAAGCGGCAACGCCCGAACCCGGTGGAGCTGGGGCTGGAGGAGGCGCAGGTCTTTGGGGAGGAGCAGGCGGTGGCGGCGGTTCAGGCCGGCGCCGGCCGGTCGCTGCCGGTGATGTACCCGAGGCTGCGCCTCCGGGGCTCGGTGTACATCGACACGCCCCGCGTGTACAAGCTCCGCGGCACCGACGGCAAGCGCTACGGGGGCTACCGCATGGTCCTGCGCCGCAGCCTCGCCGCGATCGGCGAGTACTACGGCGTCCAGGGGCTCACCTGGAAGGACCCGCCGATCCTGGAGGACCCGACCGAGGTGCGCCGCATCGGCAACCGGGAGTATGAGCTGCACTACGACGGCGACCGCCTGCGGCTCATCGCGTGGCGCACCCCCAAGGCCGTCTACTGGATCTCGAACACCCTTCTGCTCACGCTGAACGAGCGCCAGATGATCGCCATTGCGCGCTCCACCCGGCCGCTGTGAGCAATCCGCGCGCAGCCGGCCGAGCCGGCTGCTTGCGGCTGTGACGGCTCACCCGGTCTATAGCCTCCCCCGCCTCGGATGCCGGAGAAGGAACCGATAGGCGTCATCGGCGTGGGCTGGGTGGGCCTCGTGACCGCGGCCTGCTTCGCCGAGCTGGGGCACGAGGTGTGGGCCCGCGACATCCTGGCCGACAAGGTCGCCGCCCTGTCCCGTGGCGAGGTCCCCATACACGAGCCCGGGCTGCCGGAGCTCGTGACCAAGAACGCCTCGCGGTTGCGCTTCACCACCGACATGCCGGAGGTGCTCGAGCACGCCCGGCTGCTGTTCGTGGCGGTCGACACCCCGCCCACCTACTCCGGTGACGCCGACCTCTCACGCGTGGACGCGGTCATCGCCGAGCTGGGCGAGTCAAGCGATCACGCCCTGGTCATGAAGAGCACGGTGCCGGTGGGCACCGGCCGCTCGATACAGCGCCGCATGGAGGGCCTGGGCTATGTCTCCAACCCGGAGTTCCTCCAGGAGGGGACCGCGGTCGCGGACTTCATGCGCCCCGACCGGGTCGTGATCGGCGCCGGGGCGGGCTCGGAGGGCTTCGCCGACCGGGTGGAGCAGCTGTACGCGCCGCTGGAGGCCCCGCTCGTCCGGACCGACGTGGCCTCGGCCGAGATGATCAAGCTGGCTTCGAACGCCTTCCTGGCCACGAAGATCAGCTTCATCAACGAGATCGCGAACGTGTCCGAGGAGCTGGGCGCCGACGTGTCCGAGGTCGCGCGCGGCATGGGTCTGGACGATCGGATCGGCCCCAAGTTCCTGCGGGCGGGCATCGGCTACGGCGGCTCCTGCTTCCCCAAGGACGTGCAGGCCCTCAAGCAGCTGGCCGGCAACAGCGGCTACCACTTCCAGCTCCTGACCTCGGTCATCGAGGTCAACGAGCTGCAGAAGCGCCGGACGATCGGCAAGCTGCAGAAGCACCTCGGCTCGCTCGTGGGCAAGACGATCGCGCTGCTGGGCGTCGCCTTCAAGCCCAACACCGACGACATCCGCGAGGCCACGAGCCTCGTGCTGTCGGGGCGGCTCGCCGGAGAGGGCGCGACCGTGCGAGTCTACGACCCGGTGGCGGCCGCCAAAGCCGACTCGATGCTGGCCGGTGCGCAGGTCTCCCAGTCGCCGATGGAGGCGCTCGACGGCGCCGACGGCGCGGTGCTGGTGACCGAGTGGCCCGAGTTCAGGGAGATCGACTGGCCCGAGGCGGCCCGGCGGATGCGGGTGCCGCTGGTGATCGACGGCCGCAACTTCCTCGACCGCGAGGTGCTGGTGGCGGCCGGCTTCGCCTACGAGGGGATCGGGCGCTGATGCAGGCGCTCGTCCTCGCCGGGGGAGAGGGGACGCGGCTTCGCCCGCTGACCTACACCACCCCCAAGCCGGTCATGCCCCTGGCCGGGCGGCCGTTTCTCTCCTTCATGCTCGACTGGGCCCGCAGTCACGGCGTGGAGGAGGTGATTCTCTCCTGCGGCTTCATGTCCGACGACGTGCGGCGCGTGCTGGGCGACATCTACGACGGCATGCGCCTGCGTTACGTCGTGGAGAAGGAGCCTCTGGGCACCGCCGGCCCGGTCCGGCTGGCCTACGACTCGGGACTGCTCGAGGAGCGGCTCTTGGTCCTGAACGGAGACGTGCTCACCGACATCGACCTTACCGCTGAGCTCGAGGCGCACGAGCGCAGCGGGGCGCGGGTCACGCTCGCGCTCTACCCCGTCGAGGACACCTCCAGCTACGGCGTGGTCCCCACCGACGACCAGGGCCGGGTAGAGGCCTTTCTCGAGAAGAGCGAAGGAGCGGCCCCCACCAACCGGATCAACGTGGGCGCCTACGTGGTCGAGCGTGAGGTCGTGGAGAGCATCGCTCCCGGCCGCGCGGTCTCGTTCGAGCGCGAGATCTTCCCCAGCCTGGTGGGCGACGGTCTGTACGGCTACGCCGCTGCGGGCTACTGGATCGACATCGGCACGCCGGCGCGCTATCTCGAGGCCACCTGGGACCTGCTCGCCGGACGCGTGGACTCCGAGCTGCCGCCCCGGGACGAGACCGGCTCGCTGATCTACGAGGGGTGTCTGGTCTCGGGGGCGCACATCGGCCCCCAGAGCGTGCTGGGCCACAGCTGCTCCGTGGGCACCGACGCCCGCGTGGAGCGCTCGGTGCTCCACGACCGGGTACTGGTGGCCGCGGACGCCGCGGTGAACGAGGCCGTGCTCGCCGGCAGGGCGCGGGTGGGCGAGCGCGCCCGGATCGAGCCCGGCGCGGTGATCGGAGCGGGGGCGACCGTCGGAGACGAGGCCGTGGTGGCAACCGAGGCACGCCTCGATCCCGGCGTGAAGGTCGAGGCCGGCGCGCTGGTGGAGCAGGGGGCGCTGGTGACGGCAGCGGAGGTCGTGCGCTGAGCGATCCGCTGAGCCGCCCAGCGGTGGAGTCCGCCGATCCCGGCCGGATGCTCGAGGACATCCTTGCTCAGCCGATCCAGCTGGGGGACGCGCTCTGGCGAGCGCAGTCGGCGGGCATCCCGTCACGCGACCTCCCCGGCGGCCTCGTGGTGTGCGGCATGGGCGGCTCGGCCATCGGCGGTGACCTGGCCGCCGCGGGTCTCGGCGACCGGGCCACCCGCTCGATCGCCACCGTGCGCGGCTACGCGCTCGACTCGTGGACCTCACCGGACACCCTCGTTCTCTGCTCGAGCTACTCCGGGAACACCGAGGAGACGCTCGCCTGCTTCGACGCGGCCGGCGCGGTGGGGGCGGCCCGGGCCGCGCTGACCACCGGCGGCCGGCTGGCCGAGGCGGCGCGGAAGGAGGGCGACCCGGTGATCGGGGTGCCCGCGGGGATGCAGCCGCGGGCGGCGGTGCTCTACCTGACCGTCGGCGCCCTGGAGTGCGCCGCGTTGGCTGGTGCGGCGCCGGCCATCAACTCGGAGATCGACGCCTCAGCAGCGCTGCTGGGCGACCTGGTGGCCGAGTGGGGGCCCGACGCGCCCGAGGAAAGCCTGGCCAAGCGCCTGGCCCGCGAGCTCCACGGAAGCATCCCCGTGGTGCACGGCGCCGGGCCCACGGTGGCGCCGGCGCTGCGCTGGAAGACCCAGATCAACGAGAACGCCGGGGCTCCGGCGTTCGCCTCGCAGCTCCCCGAGGCCGACCACAACGAGATCTGCGGCTGGGAGCGGGGAAGCGCTCCGTTCGCGGCGATCTTCCTCGAGGACCCCGACCAGCACCCCCGCGTGCGCCGCCGCATCGAGCTGACCGCCGCCGAGGTCGAGCGCTCCGGTGCCCCCGCGATCCGGGTGGCCGCGCGGGGTGACAGCCGCCTCGAGCGTGTGCTGTCGCTCGTCCTGCTCGGCGATCTGGTGAGCGTCTACCTTGCGGTGCTGGCGGGAGTCGACCCGCTCCCGGTGGAGGCGATCGACCGCCTCAAGGGCGCGCTGGGCTGAGAGCACGGCACCCACCGAAACCTTGACACGATCGTGGTAAGGTTGCCCCTGTTGCATGGAGGGGCTCACGATCAACGAGGCTGCGGAGACGACCGGATGGTCGCCGCGAATGCTGCGCTACATCGAGAGCGCCGGCCTGATCGAGCCACCCCGCTCCGCTTCGGGCTACCGCATCTTCGGCCCGGGCGAGCTGCAGCGCCTGCGTACGCTGCGTGAGCTGCTCGCCCGCTTCGACTGCGCCCTGTCCGACGTGGCCTTCACCAAGCGCTACGCCGGTGACCCCGAGCTGCGCGCCGCCCTCGACCGCTGGTTCGAGGAGCGCCCGGAGCGGCCCGAAGGGGTCGAATCGGGCGAGTGGCTCAGCTGGGAGCAAGAGAAGCACCAGCGTCTGCTCGACCTTGGAAGCGAACGATCCGGCGCGGGCCAGCCCGCGCCCTCTCGCAATAGCGACCGATCCGGCGCGGGCCAGCCCGCGCCCTCTCGCAATGCACCCCCGACCCTCACGGAGACCACCGCCGCATGACTGTTACGGAGACCACGACCGCGCCCGACTACAAGGTCGCCGACCTGTCGCTCGCCGACTTCGGGCGCAAGGAGATCACCCTCGCCGAGCACGAGATGCCCGGCCTCATGGCCATGCGTCGTGAGTACGGGCCGGAGCAGCCGCTGAAGGGCGCTAGGGTCACCGGCTCGCTGCACATGACGGTCCAGACCGCGGTGCTGATCGAGACCTTGGTTGCGCTCGGTGCGGAGGTGCGCTGGGCCAGCTGCAACATCTTCTCCACCCAGGACCATGCCGCCGCCGCGATCGCCGCCGCGGGGATCCCGGTGTTCGCCTGGAAGGGCGAGACGCTGGAGGAGTACTGGTGGTGCACCGAGCAGGCGCTGAACTGGCCGGGCCACGATGGCCCGAACATGATCCTGGACGATGGCGGCGACGCCACGCTCCTGGTGCACAAGGGCGCCGAGTTCGAGCGCGCGGGGGCGGTCCCGGATCCGGCCTCGGCCGACTCCGAGGAGTTCCAGGTCGTGCTCTCGCTGCTCCAGCGCACCCTGGCGCGAGGACCCGCGGAAGTGGACGCGCATGGGCGAGGGCATCAAGGGCGTCACCGAGGAGACCACCACAGGTGTGCACCGCCTGTATGAGATGCAGGCGGCCGGCACGCTGCTCTTCCCGGCGATCAACGTCAACGACTCGGTCACCAAGTCCAAGTTCGACAACCTCTACGGCTGCCGCCACTCGCTGATCGACGGCATCAACCGCGCCACCGACGTGATGATCGCCGGCAAGACCGCGCTGATCTGCGGCTACGGCGACGTGGGCAAGGGCTGCGCGCAGTCGCTGCGCGGCCAGGGGGCGCGCGTGCTGATCGCCGAGATCGACCCGATCTGCGCGCTGCAGGCCTGCATGGACGGCTACCAGGTGGCGCGCCTCGACGACGTGGTGGAGACGGCCGACATCTTCATCACGGCCACCGGCAACAAGGACATCATCACCGCCGCCCACATGGCCCGCATGAAGCACCAGGCCATCGTGGGCAACATCGGCCACTTCGACAACGAGATCGACATGGCCGGCCTGGCGCGCAGCGACGGGGTCGAGCGCGTGACGATCAAGCCGCAGGTC
Source organism: uncultured Thermoleophilaceae bacterium (assembly GCA_963821275.1). Classification (GTDB taxonomy): domain Bacteria; phylum Actinomycetota; class Thermoleophilia; order Solirubrobacterales; family Thermoleophilaceae; genus JACVRW01. The sequence goes on along the minus strand of CAWGDF010000011.1, from coordinate 232,931 downwards.
GACGAGTGGCGCTTCTCCGACGGGCACTCGATCATCGTGCTCTCCGAAGGGCGGCTGCTGAACCTGGGCAACGCCACTGGGCACCCCAGCTTCGTGATGTCCAACTCGTTCACCAACCAGACCATCGCCCAGGTGGAGCTGTTCTCCAAGAACGACGAGTACGAGAAGCAGGTCTACGTGCTTCCCAAGCGGCTGGACGAGAAGGTGGCCCGGCTGCATCTGGACTCGCTCGCCGCGAAGCTCACCCAGCTCACCCCCGAACAGGCCGCCTACATCGGCGTGCCGGTCGAGGGCCCGTACAAGTCCGACCACTATCGCTACTGACACCAGAACGCACACGACCACGCCTGGCGGCGTCCTCGGTCGGCCGAATGCCGAGCATTCGCGCCTCCCTGCGTCCTGGCCAGCCCTGATCGTGAGCGTCCTGGAGCCAGTAGCCCGCTGACGCTTCGCCCAGACATAGCCGATCCGGGCCTCGCGTCCCAGGGGCGGGCCCGGATCGAGTGGGCCGAGGGCCAGATGCCGGTGTTGCGCTCCATCCGGGAGCGCTTCGCCGAGCAGGAGCCGCTCGACGGCGTGCGGGTTGCGGCCTGCCTGCACGTGACGGCGGAGACCGCCAACCTGATGGGCGCCCTGGTGGCCGGCGGGGCCGAGGCCGCCCTCTGCTCGGCCAACCCGCTCACGACCCAGGACGAGGTGGCGGCCGCCCTCTCCGAGGAGGGCGTGCCGGTGCAGGCCGTGCGGGGCGAGGACCTCGACACCTACGCGGCACACGTGCGCGCCCTGGCCGACTGGGGCCCGGACGTGACCCTCGACGACGGCGCCGATCTGCTCGTGCTGCTCCATCAGCGCGGCGAGGCCGGCGGCCTGCGCGGCGGGGCCGAGGAGACGACCACCGGCCTGCTGAGGCTACGGCGCCTGGAGAAGGAGGGTCGCCTCGCCTGTCCGGTGATCGCGGTCAACGAGTCGCGGACAGAGCGCACCTTCAACGACCGCTACGGCACCGGCCAGTCGGCGCTCGACGGCATCCTGCGCGCCACCAACCTCCTGCTCGCCGGGCGCACCCTCGTGCTGCTCGGCTACGGGGCCACCGGAAGGGGGATAGCGCAGCGCGCCCGCGGCGCCGGCGCCGCGGTGATCGTATGCGAGGTCGACCCGCTGCGGGCGCTCGAGGCGCGGATGGACGGCTACGGCGTGATGCCTGCTCTGGCGGCCGCCGAGCTCGGCGATCTATTCGTGACCGTCACCGGCTCGCGCAGGGTCCTGCGCCGCGAGCACTTCGAGCGCATGCGCGACGGCGCCGTGCTGGCGAACGCCGGTCACTTCGACGTCGAGATCGACCTCGTCGCCCTGGGAGAGCTCGCCGGCGGACAGGTGAAGCAGGTACTGCCCCTGGTCGAGCAGTACGACCTCGGCGAGCGCCGGCTCAACCTCCTGACGAGCGGCCGAGTGGTGAACCTGGCCGCCGGCGAGGGTCACCCGGCGGCGGTGATGGACATGAGCTTCGCCAACCTCGCCCTTGCGGTCGAGCACCTCGCTGTCTCGGCGGGGCTGGAGCCGCGGGTGGTGGACGTGCCCCAGGAGCTCGACGAGGAGATCGCCCGCCTGAAGCTGCGCTCCCTGGGAGTGCAGATCGACGAGCTGACCCTCGACCAGCGGGACTACCTCAGCTCCTGGGGCTCGCCCTGAGTCGCGTCTAGGCCGCGCGCGGGATCAGGCGCAGCCTGCGTGACGGCCGCGGCCGCTCGGCGCGCATCCCGTCGGCCCGGAGGCGGAGCAGCTCGACCAGATCGCGGGAGGCGCGGAAGGGGTCGGCGATCGCCCTGCCGCCGTCGAGCTCGACCGCCGCCCAGAGCTCCTCGCCCACCTCGGCGAGCAGCAAATCGCCCGGCGGGGCGGAGGTGCTGTCCAGTGCAGCAAGGCGCTCGATCGCGTCGGCGTCGGAAGCGGTTGCATGACGAATGGTGACGGTGGCGCTCATCGCGGGTCCTTTCGGTTGAAGGTTCGATCTATCCCGAATAATGTTCGCGGACGGCGGCCATAAGTACAAATTCGAACTTCTATCGGCTGCGATAAGCTCTGTTTATGTTCGACGTGAAGCAGCTGCGGGTGCTTCAGGCGGTCGCCGAGCACGGCTCGTTCTCCTCCGCCGCCGACGCGCTCTCCTACACGCAGCCCGCCGTTTCGCAGCAGATCGCGGCGCTCGAGAAGCGGGCCGGTGCCCGGCTCGTGGACCGGGGCAGCCGAGGCGTTCGCCTCACCGACGCCGGCAGCGCGCTGGTGGATCACGCCGAGGCCGTGCTCGCGCGCCTGGCGGCGGCGGAGGCCGAGCTCGAGGCCATCGCGGACGTGCGGGGCGGCCGTGTGCGCCTGTCTTCGTTTCCCACGGCGGGCGCCTCGATCGTCCCGCCGGCGATCGCGCTGTTCACCGAGCGGCATCCCGAGGTGGAGCTCTCCATGGTGGAGGCCGAGCCCGACCAGGCGGTGCGAATGCTGCGGGCGGCGGAGCTCGACGTGGCGCTGGTCTTCGAGTACAGCGAGCTCTGGCCGGCCGAGTTCGAGCGGCTGTTCGAGGGCATCGAGCTGTACGAGCTGCTCGAGGACCCCATGCACCTTGCGCTCCCGCGCGGTCACCCCTTTGCCGGCCGCCGGCGCCTGCGGCTGGAGGACCTGGCCGACGAGACCTGGATCCAGGAGAACTCCTCGGGCGGCCCCTGGTGCAGGCTGCATGCGGCGGCCTGCTCGGCGGCCGGCTTCGAGCCTCAGATCGGCTTCCAGTCCGACGACTACAACGTGGTGCAGGGGCTCATCGCGGCCGGTGTGGGCATCTCCCTGCTACCGGCCCTCGCGCTCACCGCCGTGCGCGAGGACATCGTGGTCCGCTCACTCGGCCCGGGCGCGCCCTCACGGCGGGTGGCCGCCGCCACCCTGGCCGGCCGCTATCGCTCTCCCGCCACGCAGGCGATGTTGGACATCCTCGACGAGGTCGCCGGCGGCTTTGAGCTGCCCACCGGCGCCGCGGTCGCCGCCTGACATGGCAGAGCTGATTCAGCTTCCGGGCACGGGGACCCAGGTGAAGATCCGCTCGCCCCTGGCCGTCGTCTTCTTCACGATCATCACGCTCGGGATCTACATGATCTTCTGGTGGTACTTCGTCAACCGCGAGATGGTCGACCTCGGGCGGGCGAAGGGCATCCCCGACCTGGGCGAGGAGCCGATCTGGTCGGTGGTCGCCATCACCATCGGGGCGCTGGTGATCATCCCTCCCTTCGTCAGCCTCTGGCGGACCTTGCGGCGGATCGAGCGGGCCCAGAACCACGTGCTCGGCTCGAACAACTTCAGCCCCCTCCTCAACTTCATCCTGGCCCTGATCCCGATCGTGCAGTTCGTCGTGCCCTTCCTGATGCAGAGCAACCTGAATCAGGTCTGGAGACGGGTCGGCTAGGTCGCCACGCCCAGCTGTCCGAAGACGCGCTCCGGCCGGAAGCGCACGAGCAGCTCGCCGGGCACGGCGTTCCGCCGGCCGAACTCCTCCGCCCGCTCCGCGCCCATGTAGCGGGCTCCGATCAGGGTCGCCACCCGCAGTGACTCGTCGAGGTCGTCGATGAGCTCGGCCCGGCCCTCGGCCTTCAGGAAGGCGTACGGCGGCCGATCGTCGTCGACCAGCATGCAGCCGCGGCCGTCGCGCCTGAGCGATCGGCCGCGCACCGTGTCCTCACCCGTGTTGAAGAGGAAGTCGTCCCCGTCGAGCACGAACCACACGGGAAGCACATGCGGGGTGCCGTCCTTGCGTGTAACGGCGAACTTGCCGGTGCGCGTGCCCTCCATGACGAAGGCGTGCCACTGATCTCTTGTCATCTGCTCGGCGATGGCCGGCACGCTACCGCCGGCGGGCCGGCGCGCGGTCTTCAGGCCGCCAGCTCGGCATGGCGGGCGATCCGCCCGGCGGCGCTGTCGAGTGCGCCGGCCGAGAGCAGCGCGGCGGCGGCGCGCCCCACCAGGCGGCCCGTGAGGCTGCCACCCTGGCGCAGCCGGACCGAGGCGGACATCTCCGCCCCCTCCGAAGCCGGCGCGAGCCCGTAGCGCACGTCAAGCCATACCTGAGAGAGGACGCCGAAAACTGGGCCTGGTATGCCCTCAGAGTGCCCGGGTAGGATCGCCGCGGTGAGCGCCGCCGAGGAGAAGATGCGCCGGGAGGGACTCCCCGACGCCGCCGTTGAGACCTTCGCCTACTACGAGAAGCGCCTTCGGGAGGGCGAGCGGGGGATGCTCGGCGAGTCGGAGATCGAGCCGCTGGACGACGTGCCCGACGCGACCGAGCTGCCCGGCGGCGACGGCGAGGCTCTCGACCGAGTCGTCGCGCTCAAGCTCAACGGCGGCCTCGGCACGAGCATGGGCATGACCAAGGCCAAGTCGCTGATCGAGGTAAAGGACGGCCTCTCCTTCCTCGACATCATCGTCCGTCAGGTGCTCGAGCTGCGCGAGCGCACGAACGCCCGGATCCCGCTTCTGCTGATGAACAGCTTCGCCACGCGCGACGACACGCTCGCGGCGCTCGAGCGCCATCCGGAGCTGCCGAGCGACCTGCCGCTCGACTTCCTCCAGGGCAAGGTGCCGAAACTGCTGGCCGACGGGCTGGAACCGGCCGAATGGCCCGACGACCCGGCGCTCGAGTGGGCCCCGCCCGGTCACGGCGACGTCTACACGTCATTGGTCGCCTCCGGAATGCTCGACCGGATGCTCGAGCAGGGCTACGAGTACCTCTTCCTCTCCAACTCGGACAACCTCGGCGCCGTGCTCGAGCCCGACATCCTCGACTGGTTCGCGCGCGAGGAGCTGCCCTTCGTGTCCGAGGTGACCGTCCGCACGGAGAGCGACAAGAAGGGCGGCCACCTCGCCCGCCGACGCGACGGGGGCCTGGTCCTGCGCGAGACCGCCCAGACGCCCGACGAGGACATGGACGCCTTCCAGGACACCTCCCGCCACCGCTTCTTCAACTGCAACACCATCTGGGTCAACCTGCGTGCGCTGGAGCGGACCCTGTCCGATCGCGACGGTGTGCTCGGGCTGCCGATGATCGTCAACCGCAAGACGATCGACCCGACGGACGCCTCCTCACCGGAGGTGATTCAGCTGGAGACCGCGATGGGCGCGGCGATCGACGTCTTCGAGGGCGCCGGCGCCCTCCTGGTGCCCCGCTCGCGCTTCGCCCCGGTCAAGACCACCAACGACCTGCTGATCCTCCGCTCCGACGCGTACGAGCTGGCTGCCGACGGCAGCGTGCGGCTGTCCCGCGATGGCGAGCCGCCGGTCGTCGACCTCGACTCCGACTTCTACAAGCTGCTCAGCGACTTCGAGGAGCGCTTTTCCGCCGGTCCTCCGTCGCTGGTGGGCTGCGAGCGGCTCGAGGTGGAGGGCGACGTGTCCTTCGGCCGCGACGTCGGCGTGCGGGGCACGGTGCGGCTGGAGGGGCCGCGGCGGGTCGAGGACGGGGCGGTGCTGGAGGGCTGAGGGGCGCCTCACGCGGCGGCTTCGGTTCGGCCCCCGGGCGGTTGGGCTCAGGCCCCGGCCGCCGAGCCCGCCTCCGCCTCCTCGAGCCGCTCGCGGCGGCGTTCCTCCTCCTCGGAGCGGGTGAGCATCGCGACGAACAGCACCACCATCACGAGCACCAGCGTGAACGACTGCTCGACCATCATGATCACCCCGCCGATGTTCTGGTCCTCCACCGGCGTGAGGCCCCAGATCCGCGGGGTCTGCTCGTAGTAGGGGTAGAGCGCGGTGGTGCTCCAGGCCAGGTACAGGCCCAGCGCGGCGAGGCCTGCCTTCGCGCCGGCCACGTACCCGAGGGGCTGCATGCCGGTCAGCCGGTGGCGCATCGGCACGGGTTGGATCAGCGGCCACCAGAGCGCGATCCCGGCGGCGAAGAACGAAACGTGCTCGATCAGGTGGACGAACGGGTTCTCCGCCGCGGCGTCGTACAGGGCCGGCACGTGCCAGACGTACATCACGACCAGCCACAGGAGGAGCCCGGTGAGCGGGCTGGCGAGGCGGCCGAGCGCGCGCTCCACGCGCATCAAGCGCCGGGTCGCCGGCCGCATCATCACCCGCGTGAGGCTCAGGAGGAGCAGCAGCGGCGCGATGTCGCCCAGCAGCAGGTGCTGGACCATGTGGGCGGAGAACAGGTAGTCCTCGCCCAGCCCGTCCAGCGGGGACACGAGCGCCAGCAGCAGCGCGGTCATCGCCCCGGCGAACGCAACCGCCTGCAGCGGGCCGGCCCCGCGGCCGCCGGCTTCTGCCCGGGCGGCGCGGAAGCGCCAGATCCAGACGCCGGCCAGAAGAGCTAGCGGCGCGAGCACCGCCGGATCCGAGAACCAATGGAGCTGCGGCTGGCTCACTGCGTCCCCACCCAGCGCACGCACGGTGTTTCACCGAACACGCACGGAATTGTCGCAGTGGCGTGCCCACGCGTAACACGGATCGCGCCATGCTCGAGGAGTGCTCGCTCGCCTACTTGCCCCGCCACTCTGCTGGAGCTGCGCCGCAGCCGTCCGCGCCGGTGAGCAGCTGTGCGGCGCCTGCCGCCGAGAGCTTCGTCACCTCGGTCCGGCCATCGCCGGGCTGGCGGGGATGGCGGTCTGGGCCCCGGTGGGTTACGAGGGCCCGGCCCGCGATCTGGTCCGCGCGCTGAAGTTCAGGGGCGCTCTCGGCGCGGCGGACACCATGGCGGCGCTGATTGCGGCCGGCGCGCCCGCCGGCCTGCTCCCGCGACCGGGGCTGGCCACCCGCGCACCTCCGGCCGTAACCCCGGCGGGGAGGCCGGCGCTCGTGCCCGTCCCACTGCACCCGGCCCGGCGCCGGCGTCGCGGGTACAACCAGGCCGCGGTTCTCGCCCGCGCGCTCGCTCGGCGTACCGGTCTCGATGTGGTCGACTGCCTTGCGCGCGCCGGCCCACGGGGCACGCAGGTGGGACGCCCGCGAGCCGCACGGTTGGCTGCGCCACCGGGGCGCATCAGCGCCCGGGCGCCGCCCCCGCCGCGAGCGCTCCTGGTGGACGACGTGGCGACCACCGGCGCGACGCTCGCCGCATGTGCAAAGGCGCTTCGGACCGCCGGCGCGACCGAGGTGTGCGCACTCGCCTTCGCCCGGACGCTGGGGCGTTGATGGCCCGCGTCGTGGCGGCGCCGCCGCCGCTCCCGCGCCGCGCGGCCGGTGGCGGACCCGGGGCGCTCGGCCTCTGGCGCGGGCTGGACGCGCGCATTACCCTTGCTGTACCAGCAAGCCCAGCGCCGCTGAACAGGAGAGGCAGATGCGCATTCAGCTGAAGGGCCGCAACGGAGCGATTGTGGACGACGAGCTGAGGGCCCGGGTCGAGAGGAAGTTCGCCAAGGTGGGCCGACAGGTGTCGCCGCTGGCTGAGCTCGACATCGAGCTGCGGGAGGAGAAGAACCCCGCGATCCCGGACTCGCAGGTGGCCGAGGCCACCCTTCACCTCAAGGGCGTCGTGCTGCGTGCGAGCAACCGTTCCAGCGACATGGGTCGCTCGATCAACCTGGTGGCCGACGAGCTCTCCCGCCAGGTCAAGAAGCACCGGGACAAGCGCCGCAAGCGCAGGGAATCGGCTCGTGCGAACGAGGCGCGGACGGCCTGAGCGCGGGCCCGAGCCGGCCCCCGGGGCCTTGCTACCGTAGCTTCAATGTCCATTCTCGACCGTGCGCTGCGGGTCGGCGAATCGAAGAAGTTCAAGCAGTTCGAGAAGACGGTCGCCCGCATCAACGCCTTCGAGCCGGAGCTCGAGCTCGAGTCCGATGACGAGCTCCGCCGGCGCTACGAGGAGCTGCGCGACCGCCATCACTCTGGCGAGCCGCTCGACGACCTGCTCTACGAGTGCTACGCGCTGACGCGCGAGGCCGGCAAGCGCACCCTCGGTCAGCGCCACTTCGACGTCCAGCTGATCGGCGGCATGGTGCTGCACGACGGCTCGATCGCCGAGATGAAGACCGGCGAGGGCAAGACGCTGACGGCCACCCTGCCGATCGCGCTGAACGCCCTCGCGGCCCGCGACGAGGACGGCGACCCCGTGCCCGGCAAGGGCATCCACCTCGTCACGGTCAACGACTACCTCGCCCGCCGCGACGCCAACTGGATGAAGCCGATCTACGACCTGCTTGGCATCACGGTGGGGATCATCCAGTCGGGCCAGGTGGATACCGACAAGAAGGATGCCTACGCGCGCGACGTCGTGTACGGCACGAACTCGGAGTTCGGCTTCGACTACCTGCGGGACAACCTCGCCGTCGAGATGGAACAGAAGGCCCAGCGCGGGCACGGATACGGGATCGTCGACGAGGTGGACAACATCCTCATCGACGAGGCCCGGACGCCGCTGATCATCAGCGGCCAGCCCGAGCAGGCCGCCGACCGCTACTACGAGTTCGCCAAGCTCGCGCGGATCATGGAGCAGGGCAAGAAGCCCGACACCTTCGAGGCGAAGTCGAAGGAGTGGATCGCGGACTTCGACTTCGAGCCCGAGGAGAAGCATAAGACCGTCTCGGTGACGGAGCACGGAGTTGAGAAGGCGGAGCGCTTCCTTCGCATCGACAACCTGTACAAGGCCGAGTACGGCAACCTCGTCAATCACCTGCAGCAGGCGCTCAAGGCCGAGTCGCTGTACAAGCGGGACGTCGACTACGCCGTGATCGACGGCGAGGTCAAGATCATCGACGAGTTCACCGGCCGCATCCTCGAGGGGCGGCGCTGGTCCGAAGGCCTGCACCAGGCTGTGGAGGCCAAGGAGGGGGTGGCGATCCAGGAGGAGAGCCAGACCGTCGCCACCATCACCTACCAGAACTACTTCCGCCGCTACGACAAGCTCGCGGGCATGACGGGCACGGCCATCACCGAGGCCACGGAGTTCATGAAGATCTATGAGCTCCAGGTCGTCGAGATCCCCACGAACGAGCCCATGATCCGCGACGACGAGAACGACCAGATCTACAAGACCAAGGACGGCAAATGGGCTGCCGTGGCCGCCGAGATCCAGGCCCGGAACGAGACGGGCCAGCCCGTCCTGGTCGGCACGATCTCGGTGGAGGTCTCGGAGTTATTGTCGCGCGAGCTCGAGCGGCGGGGCATCGACCACACGGTGCTCAACGCCAAGCCCGAACACGCCGAGCGCGAGGGTCAGATCATCGCCGAGGCGGGCCGGCCCTACGGGGTGACCATCGCGACCAACATGGCGGGCCGCGGAGTGGACATCAAGCTGGGCGGCAACGAGGAGCACCTCACCCAGCTCGAGCTGCGCCGCCGAGGGTTGGAGCCAGGGGCGGACGGCTGGGACGAGGCGTGGGACGAGCTCTTCCCGCAGATGGAGGCCAAGGTCAGCGAGGACCGCGAGAAGGTCGTGCTGTCGGGCGGCCTGTTCATCTGCGGCACCGAGCGGCACGAGTCACGACGGATCGACAACCAGCTGCGCGGCCGCTCAGGCCGCCAGGGCGATCCCGGCGCCTCACGCTTCTACCTGTCGGCCGAGGACGACCTCGTGCGCCTGTTCGCCGGCGACCGCATCTACAGGATCCTCGACAACAAATTCCTCGGCCAGAACGACGAGGACGGCAACGAGATGCCGATTGAGCACAAGATGCTCTCGAAGCAGATCGAGAACGCCCAGAAGAAGGTCGAGGAGCAGAACTTCCTCATCCGCAAGCGGGTGCTCGAGTACGACGACGTGATGAACCAGCAGCGCGAGATCGTCTACGAGTACCGGGACCGGATCCTCGAGGGCCAGGACATGTCGGAGATCGCGCGCACCCAGATCGCCGACGCCATCGAGCGGATCTGCCACGAGTACATGCAGGGCGACTATCAGGAGGAGTGGGAGCTCGACGCGCTCTTCACTCAGCTCGAGGACGTCTATCCGGTGTCGTACGAGGTGGAGGACGTCAGGGAGGGCGCCGACCGCGAGTCGCTCGTCGAGAAGCTGCGGGAAGACGTGGTCAGCGCCTACGACGACCGCGAGGAGGAGCTCGGCGCCGAGCTGATGAGGGCGCTCGAGCGCTTCATGCTGCTCCAGATCATCGACGAGCGCTGGCGCGAGCACCTGCACGACATGGACTACCTGCGCGAGGGCATCCACCTGCGCGGGTTTGCGCAGATCGACCCGCTCGTGGCCTACAAGAACGAGGGCTTCGAGATGTTCACGCAGCTGATGAACAACATCTGGGACGAGTTCGCGCGCTACGTGTTCAACGTCGAGATCGAGGTCGAGCAGCCGCAGCAGCCCGCCGGCCCGCAGTGGGGCGCCGGCCCGAATGCCAGCTCCACGGGCAGCTACAGCTACGCCGGCGGTCACTCGGCCGCGGGCCGCGACGCGATCACCGCGGCCGCCGGCACGGCCGCCGTGCCGGCCGGGGTGGCCGAGGCCGCGGAGCTGGCGGCGGCCGAGGTCGAGGAGCTGCCGGTGCCGGTCGAGACCCGCAGGCTGGACGAGCACGAGAAGCTGGGCCGCAACGACCCGTGCTGGTGCGGCAGTGGCAAGAAATTCAAGAAGTGTCATGGCGCCGCCTAGCGCGGACGACCTCCGCGACCGGCTGAAGCTGCTCGCGGACTATCTTTGACCCCGCTTCGCTGAAGCAGCGCGTCGACTCGCTGGAGCAGCAGATGCAGGCGCCGCGCTTCTGGGACGACCAGGAGCGCGCGGCGTCGGTGTCGGCCGAGCACGCCGCGGTGAGCCGGCGGCTGCAGACCTTTCGCTCACTCGAGAGCGACGTCGAGGACCTGGACACGCTCGAGGAGATGGCTGCCGAGGACGAGTCGATCGCCGCCGAGCTGGAGGAGCAGCGCCGCTCGATCGAAGCGCGGCTGGCCGAGTTGGAGGAGGCCCGCCTCTTCCCGGGGGAGTACGACGCCGGCGACGCGGTGGTCACCGTCAACGCCGGCGCCGGCGGCACCGACTCGCAGGACTGGGCCGAGATGCTCCTGCGGATGCTGATGCGCTGGGCCGAGCGCCGCGGGATGAAGGTGGAGCTGAAGGAAGTGTCCGCCGGGGAGGAGGCCGGCCTGAAGTCGGCGTCGTTCATCGCTCGCGGCGAGAACGCCTACGGCCTGCTCTCCGCCGAGAAGGGCGTGCATCGCCTGGTCCGCATCTCGCCGTTCGACGCTCAGTCGCGCCGCCACACCGCCTTCGCCGGCGTGGAGGTCGCTCCCCTCGTGGAGGACGCGGTTCAGGTGGAGATCGAGCCGGACGACATCCAGATCGACACCTACCGCGCGTCCGGCGCGGGCGGGCAGCACGTGAACAAGACCGACTCGGCGGTGCGCATCACTCACCGGCCCACCGGCATCGTGGTGCAGTGCCAGAACGAGCGCTCACAGTCGGCCAACAAGGACACCGCGATGCGGATGCTGCGCGCCAAGCTGATCGAGCAGGAGGAGCGCCGGCGCCAGGAGGAGATCGCCAAGGAGCGCGGGGAGGCCCAGGACGTGGGCTGGGGATCCCAGATCCGCTCGTATGTCCTGCATCCGTACACGATGGTGAAGGACCACCGCACGAACGTCGAGGCCGGAAACGCCCAGGGCGTGCTCGACGGCGACCTGGACGAGTTCGTCCGTGCGGAGCTGTTGCGCCGCGCCGGGGACGGCGCCGCGAGCGACTAGCAGGGGGCCCCTGCGGAAGTGTGAGATCGGTCTCACTTCGCTGGCGCACGCGCTATCCCGCCACATAATGGAGGCGTCCGGGGACGGCGGAGTCCCCGGCGGCTCGCAACGGAAGGCGGCCCCCAATGACTCAGCTGGTCGAGTTCGACCTCCGGAAGGGCGGGACGGTGCTCGTAGAGGTGGACGGCGCTTCGCGCCCGGCGACGCGTGGGGGCGGGACGGGCGAGCTCGCCACCAAGGCGGGCGAGAGCCTCGAGCAGGTGCTCGGCCGGGTCGGCCCCGCGGTCCACGGCGTCGTCTCCGAGCTCCGATCGTCCGCGGACTGGCCCGAACAGGTCGAGGTCGAGTTCGCCGTGAAGCTCTCGGCCGACGCGAACGTGATCATCGCCCGCTCCGGCGGTGAGGCCAACTTCCGGGTCGCGCTGCGCTGGTCGCGAGGGCAGCCCTGATGGCGGGACGGATTCCCGACTACGACGAGCTCAAGCTGCGCATCGAGCGGGGCACGGGCGACTCCTACCATGTCGTGGCCTTCGCCGCCGACGGGAGCACCGCGGAGGGGACCTTCGCGACGCCCTTCACCCAGACCGAGCTCGACAACTTCGTGCTGCGGGTCGGGCTCCCGCGCCGCAACGTGCGCACCTATCGCTCCTCCCAGATGGAGGAGGCACGGCGCTTCGGGACGGAGCTCAGCCGGGCCCTGCTCCACGGCGACGTGCGCGAGGTCTACCTCGGAGCCCGGCGCCTGGCGGACTCCAACGACCGCGGCCTGCGGGTGACGCTCTATCTGACGGGCGTCCCTGAGCTGATGGAGATCCCGTGGGAGTTCCTCTACGAGCGGCCCTCCTTTCTGTCCCAGTCGATCTACACGCCGCTGGTCCGCTCGCTCGATCTCACGACGGTCCGTGCTCCGCGCAAGGTCACGCTTCCCCTGCGGGTGCTCGGGCTGGTCAGCAGCCCCCGCGGCCTGGATCACCTCGACGTTGCCGAGGAGCGCGAGAAGCTCGAGCACGCGCTGGGCCCGCTCCGGGCTTCCGGCATGGTGCGGATCGAGTGGCTGGAGCCCGCGACGCTGAGCGAGCTCGAGCGCAGGATCGCGGACTCGGACGAGCAGCACGTGCTCCACTACGTCGGGCACGGGGCCTACGACGAGCGCACGCAGGGCGGCATCCTGCTCCTCGAAGGCGCCGACGGGGACACGCACGAGGTCACCGGCGAGGAGCTGGGCTCGCTGCTGCACGACGAGCGCAGCCTCAGGCTCGCGGTCCTCAACTCGTGCGAGGGAGCGCGGACGTCGCACGTCGACCCCTTCTCCGGCGTGGCCTCGAGCCTGCTGGAGTGCGGCATCCCCGCGGTGATCGGCATGCAGTTCGAGATCACCGACGATGCCGCCATCCGCTTCTCCGAGCGCCTCTACAGAGCCCTCGCCCAGGGCTTTCCGGTGGACGCCGCCCTGGCCCAGGCGCGCAAGGCCATCTTCGCGGCCGGCCATGAGATCGAGTTCGGCACGCCGGTCCTCTACCTCCGCGGGGCGGACGCCCGGCTCTTCGACGTCGACTCGGTCGAAGCGCCCGAACTTCGCGACATCCCGCCGGCGGGGGCGGAGGAGCCCCCGCCGCCGGAGACGCCGCCCCCGGCCGCTTCCACGCCTCCGGCCCGCCGCGGGCGCCGCATCGCCGCGGTGCTGGCCGTGGTCGCCGCCCTGGCGCTCGCCGGTGGCACGGCGGCGCTGGCGCTGAACGGTGGTGGCGGCGACCCGCCGATAACCGATCCTCCGCGCTCGGATCCCCCGGGCCCCACGCCCACGCCCCCACCGAAGCCCACGCCCCCACCCGAGCCCACGTGGCGCGCGTACGCGCCGTGGTTCGGGGGTTACAGCGCGACCGTGCCCCGCGGGGCCGGCTGGTCGGCGCCGGTCGAGAGCGAGGAGGTCGCGGGGCGGCGCTACCGCGCGGTGATCCAGGGACCCGGACGGCTGTTCGCCCTGATCGACTACACGCCCAAGGAGCCGGCGGCGTTCCACTCCGACTACGAGTCCAAGCAGACCGTGCTCCATCCGGCGTTCGGGTCGGCGACCCGATACGCCTCGGCCGAGAGCATCGAGCCCTTGTGCCAGGGCGTGAGATGCGTCGACTACATCATCAACGACACGCAGCGGAACGCCGGCTACGCGGTGCTGGCCGGGGGCGGTGATTTCGCCCGCGCCCAGCACGTTGCCCGGCGGATCGCAAACTCACTCGTCTACCGGGCGGGCTGAGCCCCAATGTGTGGGATAGGCTCGCCCCGCTCGCAACCCCTTAATCGAAGGGAGCGCCCATGAAGCGCCTGGTCTCCACGCTCATCGCAGTCGTGGCCGTCTCGCTGCTGGTGCCTGTGTCGGCAAGTGCGCTGATCCAGATCAACCGCGGCATCGCCGGGGCCCGCCTCGGCAACACGAAGGCGCAGGTTCGAAACGCCCTCGGCAACCCGAACCGCATCGTCAACGGCACCAACGACTTCGGGCCGTTCACCGAGTTCCGCTACCGCGGCCGTATCACCGTCACTTTCCAGAGCGGCAACCGGGTCACCGCGGTGACGACCCGTGGCCTCGGCGACCGCACCATCCGCGGCGTGGGCGTTCGCTCCACCCTCGCGGCGGTGCAGAACCGCGTGCCAGGCGTGTCCTGCCAGGCCTTCCCGGGCCTCCGCCTCTGCCAGGTCGGCCAGGGTCTCCCAGGCCAGCGCGTGACGACCTTCTTCGTGCGCAACGGGCGGGTCACGCGGGCTACCGTGGGGTTCGTGATCGACTAGGGCCGCGGGCTCGGAAAGGAGCCGCACGCAGCCGGCCGAGCCGGCTGCTTGCCGATGTAAGCCAACCGCGCGCAGCCGGCCGAGCCGGCTGCTTGCGGCTAGGAGTCCTCCTCCTCGAGAGCCGGCAGCGCGCCCCCGCTCTGGTCCGCGACCTCCTCGAGGACCCCCAGCAGCTGACCCACCCTGCAGACGAGCAGGCGCTCCTCCTCGACCTCCACCCAGACGCCGGCGGAGCCGGGGAAGACGACGTGGTCGCCGGGCTTCACCGGCATCTTCACCCCTACGCTCGCCCACCAGTCGAGGCCGGGACCCACCGCCAGCACGATCCCCTGCTGGGGCGGCGTCTCGTGCTCGCCGGGAGGGAGCACAAGTCCCGAGCGGCGCACGCGATCGGGGTCGAGCTCCTTGATCACGACCTGATCGAAGAGCGGTCGCAGCTGCTGCCTCATACACACGAACGATAAACGGGCTGGCTACGATCAATTGGGGATGGCCGATTCCACCCGCGCCCCGGATCCGCGCACCGCGCCGCCGCCGCCCGACCCCAAGCGTGGCAATCTCCGCGTGAGCGGGGCCCCGTCCAAGCCGCCGATGCTTCCCTGGAGCACGGGGCGCTTCCTGGCCATTCTGGCGGTCCTGTTCGTCCTCAACTGGGCGATCGTGGCGATCTTCGCCCCGGCCGAGGAGCGGATCCGCGTCCCCTACACGCCCACCTTCCTCGCGCAGGTGGAGAGGGGCAACGTCAAGGAGATCTCCTCGACCGCCGAGACCGTTCAGGGCGAGTTCAAGCGTGAGGTGACCTACAAGGGCGACAAGGCGAAGAAGTTCGAGACCGAGGTCCCCACCTTCGCCAACGAGGACCAGCTGTCGAACCTGCTCGAGCGCGAGGACGTGGTGGTGAACGCCAACCCGCCCGGCGACCGCTCGCTGCTGGAGACGCTTCTGTTCAGCTTCGGCCCCACGATCCTGCTGGTCGCCCTGTTCGTGTTCCTGTTCCGGCGCGCTGCGGCCGCCGGCGCCGGCGGCGGGATGCTGGGCCAGTTCGGGCGCAGCCGGGCACGGCGGGTCGAGCCCTCAACCCAGACCGTGACCTTCGAGGACGTCGCAGGGATCGAGGAGGCCGAGCAGGAGCTGGTGGAGGTCGTGGACTTCCTGCGCAACCCGGATCGCTACCGCCGGCTCGGCGCCCGCATCCCACGCGGCGTGCTGCTCTCCGGCCCGCCCGGCACCGGCAAGACCCTGCTGGCGCGGGCGGTCGCCGGCGAGGCGAACGTGCCGTTCTTCTCCTCCTCGGCCTCGGAGTTCATCGAGGCGATCGTGGGCATCGGCGCCTCGCGCGTGCGTGATCTGTTCGTGCAGGCCAAGGAGTCGGCGCCGGCCATCGTGTTCATCGACGAGCTCGACTCGATCGGGCGGGCGCGCGGAGGTGGCGGGCTGGGAGGCCACGACGAGCGCGAGCAGACGCTGAACCAGATCCTCACCGAGATGGACGGCTTCGACTCGAACGCTGACGTGATCGTGCTCGGCGCGACCAACCGGCCCGACGTGCTCGATCCGGCGCTGCTGCGGCCCGGCCGCTTCGATCGCCGCGTGGCCGTGCAGGCCCCCGACAGCAGGGGCCGGGAGGAGATCCTCCGCGTGCACACCCGTTCGGTCCCGCTCGCCGGCGACGTGGACCTTCAACAGCTGGCGCAGTCCACGCCCGGCATGGTGGGCGCCGACCTGGCCAACCTGGTCAACGAGGCCGCCCTGCTGGCCGCGCGGCGCGGCCACGAGCGGGTGCAGCCCGCCGATTTCACCGACGCCCTCGAGCGGCTCGTGCTGGGGGCGGAGCGGAAGATCGTGCTCAGCGAGGAGGACCGGCGCAGGATCGCCCATCACGAGGGCGGGCACGCGATCGTGGGGATGCTCACCCCGCACGCCGACCCGGTCCGCAAGGTGTCGATCATCCCGCGTGGGCAGGCGCTGGGGGTCACCCTGGCCACTCCCGACGACGACCGTCTGAACTACTCCGAGGAGCAGCTCAGGGCCCGGATCCGCGTGGCCCTCGGCGGCCGGGTGGCGGAGGAGATCACCTACGGCGACGCCACCACCGGGGCGGAATCGGACATCCAACAGGCGACGGCGATCGCTCGCGGCATGGTGGAGCGCTGGGGGATGAGCGACGAGGTCGGCTTCGTCGCGGTGGCCCCGCGCGAGGGCCAGAGCATGCTGCTGCCGGGGGC
The DNA here is from genome assembly GCA_963821275.1 of uncultured Thermoleophilaceae bacterium. Taxonomy (GTDB): domain Bacteria; phylum Actinomycetota; class Thermoleophilia; order Solirubrobacterales; family Thermoleophilaceae; genus JACVRW01. The sequence goes on along the minus strand of CAWGDF010000011.1, from coordinate 216,267 downwards.
CGAGCCCGTGTCGCAGGCCACGCAGGAGCTGGTCGATGCGGAGGTGCGCCGCATCGTGGAGGGCGAGCACGAGGCCGTGCTGACGCTGCTCGGCGACAACCGCGACCGGCTCGACTCGCTCGCCGAGGCGCTGCTCCAGCGCGAGACGCTCGATCAGGCCGACGCGTACGCGGCCGCCGGGCTACCCCGCGAGCGCGAGCTCGCCGACAGCCCGTCGTAGGCCGGGCTCAGCCCGGCGCCGGGCGGGCGCGCCGCCGCGCCAGCGCGAACACCCAGAGCACGAGCAGCACGGCCGCGGTGAGAAGGCCAACCATCGCGGGACCGGGCCGTCCGGTCTGCGACGCGTCCGCGCCGCTGGACGCGGCGGGCACAGGGGCGGTCGTGCCCTGTCGGATCTCGATGGGACCGAAGGGGTGCCGGGCCGAGAAGTCGTCGTCCACCACGTAACGCCACGAGCCGCCCGAGGGGAAGACCACGCGGGCCCGGTAGACCCCAGGCTCGGAGGTGGGCCTCGCCTGGAAGCGGCGCACGGCCCCGCCGGCCTCGCGGATCGTCAGCGCCGGATGGATGCCCTCGAGCGGGGTTCGGGCGTGTTGCAGCACGGTGATCGTGGCCGACCAGGGCTCACCCGACCGGATCCGGTCGGGCGGCGGCTCGAGCCCCACGGTCGCCCACCCGCCGGCGCTTGCCGCTGCCGGCGCTGCGCTGGCGAGCGCCAGCATCCCGATCAGTGCTCGTGTGAGCCTGCTCGTCATCTCGTCCTCCTCCGCTCGCTCTCAGCGTCTACAAGCGAGAGGGGAGAGCGGTTCCGCTAGCGCCGCTTCTCGGTCTTGCGCTCCAGCAGCGCGACGTCGGCGGCAGCCAGCACCTCCTCGGGGCCGGCGCCCGCCGCAAGCTCGGCCGTCGCCCAGGTGAGCTCCAGGCCGCTGCCGTCGGGCGTCTTGCAGTGCTCGGTCACGTTGGCGGTCATGCGGCGCAGCACCTCCTCGGCGGCCGGCCGGTCGCTTCCCGGCAGCATCACCACGAACTCGTCTCCTCCCCAGCGGAAGCAGCGATCGCTGCTGCGGACCGAGCCCTCGGCAAGGCGGGCGATGTCGCGCAGGCAGCGGTCCCCTTCGAGGTGGCCGAAGCGGTCGTTGATGCGCTTGAGGCCGTCCACGTCCAGCAGGCCGATGCTGAGCGGCCTGTGCTCGCGGGCGGAGCGCGCGGCCTCGGCGGTCAGGGCCTCGTCGAACGCGCGGCGGTTGCCCAGCCCGGTGAGGGCGTCCACGCCCGCGAGACGGCGGGCCACCTCGGCGCCCGTCTGCAACCCGGCGCGCTCGCGGCGCACGAACTGCAGGAAGGTGATGAGGATCAGGCCCAGCACGATCAGCAGCAGCGCCTCGGCAACGAGGTCGCCGACCACCTCGGCGTCGGTCCCCTGGTAGGCCAGCGGGAGGGCGAGGAGCGCGAGCATCCCCGCGAGCACGGCAAGGGCGCGCCGCGGGGGCTGTACGGCCGCCGCCCCGAGCCAGAGCACGTAGAGGTCCTCGTACGCCGAGGAGGCGCCCGCCGCCAGCCAGTTCAGCAGTGCGATGGCGGCGATGCCGGCGCTGGCCACGGCCAGCAGGTTGTCGAACGACGGTGAGGCCCTGAGCAGCAGGACGGTCCCGGCTACGCCGGCCGCCACCAGGGCGCCCGCGATCGGGTAGCCGGCCCAGCCGATCTGCTCGTCGACAGGCTCCAGAGGAAGGAAGACGAGCGTGAGCAACGAGGTGAGGCCCAGCACCGCGGCAACGGCGCGGCGGGAGGCCTCCAGCGAGGCTCCCTCGTAGGGGTCCGGGCGGCTTCGGAACAGCTCGCGGACGACCTGAAGCGGCCTTCGCGCACCGCTCATCCGCCCACAATCGCAGCTACGCGGCCCTCGCGTAGCCTCCCGGGCCATGATCGAGCTGATCGAGCGCGCGCTCGCGGAGGACGTCGGCGAGGGTGATCTCACGACCATGGCGGTCGTACCGGCCGGCGCCCGCGCGCACGCGCGGATCGAGCAAAAGGAGCCCGGCGTCCCGGCCGGCCTGGCGCTGGCCGCGGCGGTCTTCCTGCGCACCGGTCCCGAGCTCGAGTGGACACAGCACACCGCCGAAGGGGAGTGGCGCGAGCCCGGTCTCCTGGCTGAGGTGGAGGGCGACGCCGCAGCGATCTTGCGCGCGGAGCGGGTCGCGCTCAACTTCCTGGGGCGGCTCTCCGGCGTGGCCACGCTCACCGCCCGCTACGTGCGAGCGGTCGCCGGCACGGGCGTGCGGATTCTCGACACGCGCAAGACCACGCCGGGTCTGCGGGCGCTGGAGAAGGAGGCCGTGCTGGCCGGCGGCGGCACGAGCCACCGGGCCGGGCTGTACGACGCCATCCTGGTCAAGGAGAACCACTCCACGCTGGCCGGCCGGGTGGGGGAGGCCTCGCGGCGCGCCCTGGCGAACGCGCCCGAGGGGATCCCGGTCGAGGTGGAGTGCGCGACGCTGGCGGAGGTCGAGGAGGCGCTGGCGGCCGGGGTGACGCGGCTGCTCCTCGACAACATGTCAGGCGAAGAGCTGCGCGAGGCGGTCGAGCTTGTCGCGGGCCGGGCCACGCTCGAGGCGTCGGGAGGAATCACCCTCGACACGGTGCGCGCGGTGGCGGACAGCGGCGTGGACTTCATCAGCGTCGGCGCGTTGACCCACTCCGCGCCGGCGCTCGACGTGAGCCTTCTGCTCGAGCCGGCCTGAGCGTCAGGACCGGGAGCGGCCGGGCGGTCGCAGGACCGCGAAGGGGTCGGTCACCTCGAGGTCGAGAGAGCGGAAGCGGTAGAGCGCCGCCGGGCGGCCTCCGCCCGGACCGGATGCGCGGCGCTCCCCCGTGGCCTCGAGCACGCCCCGGCGCTCGAGCACGCGACGCAAGTTCGTGGGGTCGACGGCGTAGCCCAGGGCGGCTGTGTAGATGGAGCACAGCTCGGAGATGGAGAAGCGCTCCGGCGCCAGGGCGAAGCCGATGTTGGTGTAGGAGAGCTTTGCTCGCAGCCGCTCGCGCCCGTCCAGGACGATCGGCCCGTGATCGAAGGCCATCCGCGCCGGCAGGCGGTCCACCGGGTGCCATTCGGTGTCCTCGGGCAGCCCCGGATCGAGGCCCTGCGGGACCAGCCCGAGGTAGGCCGTGGCCAGCTGCCACTCCTCGGGATGCCGCTCGGGCCCGCTGCGCGTCCCGAGCTGCTCCAGCCACGACAGCTCGGCCACGTCGACCTTGCGGGCCAGCTGCGCGCGGATCGCCTGCTCGAGCGTCCGGCCCTGATCCAGGTAGCCGCCGGGCAGGGACCAGGCGCCCGAATAGGGCTCTCTGGCCCGCTGCCACAGCAGCGCGCACAGCGAGCCGTCCCGAACCTGCAACACCGCGGCGAGCGTGACGTGGGTGGGCAGGCTCCGCTCCGGGGTGGTTTCCGACTGATAGTCGGAGACTCTGGTATCCTGCCTACTCATAGTTTTCGATCATAAGGCATAAACCCACCACGGATCGATCATGAAGCCTCTCGAGCTCCCAACTCTCTCACCGGCGGCGGCCGACGCCCTGAGCCCGGAGGAGGTGGAACGCGTCGCGGGCGAGGTGCGCGCACTGGCGCAGGAGCGCAACGCCGTCATCCTGGCCCACAACTACCAGGTGCCCGAGGTGCAGAACGTCGCCGACTTCGTGGGTGATTCGCTCGGGCTGTCACGCCGCGCGGCGGACACGGACGCGGACGTGATCGCGTTCTGCGGTGTCCACTTCATGGCCGAGACCGCCTCGATCCTGTCGCCGGGCAAGACCGTCCTGCTGCCCGACCTCGACGCCGGCTGCTCCCTGGCCGACTCGATCGACGCCGCCTCGTTGCGAGCCTGGAAGGAGCAGCATCCGGGCGCCGTCGTCGTGATGTACGTGAACACGACCGCCGAGGTCAAGGCGGAGACCGACTACTGCTGCACGTCGTCCAACGCGGTCGGTGTGGTGGAGCACATCTACCGCGAGCACGGCGAGGACACCGAGATCCTGTTCGGGCCCGACATGTGGCTCGGCGCCTACGTGGAGCGGGTGACCGGCAGGCGGATGCACGTCTGGGACGGTGAGTGCCACGTGCATGCCGGCATTCGGCCCGGCGACATCACGGACGTGCGCGCTGCGCATCCGGACGCCGAGTTCCTGATCCATCCCGAGTGCGGCTGCACGACCCAGGTGATGGAGTACGTGGCCTCCGGCGACGTGGACCGCGAGCGCACGCACATGCTGTCCACCGGCGGGATGCTCAGCTTCGCCCGCGACTCCCAGGCCGACGAGTTCATCGTGGCCACCGAGACCGGCATGCTCCACCCGCTCCAGCAGGAGAACCCGGGAAAGCGCTTCATCCCCGCCAACCGGGCGGCGGTGTGCCGCTACATGAAGATGATCACGCTGCCGAAGCTGCGCGACGCGCTGCGTGATCTCGAGCCCGTCGTCAGGGTCGACCCGGCGGTCGCCGAGCGCGCCCGGGTGCCGATCGAGCGGATGGTGGCCATCACGCCGTAGTGGTTCCGTGATTTCTGCGCCGCCCCCGTGTTGAAGGGCTAGGTGGCGCCCGCGACCGACACACGCTCATGGGGTTTTTCAGAGGGGCACGAGATCGCCCCCGGGCGCACCGTGCTCAAGCCGATCGGCGGAGGCCACCGCTACGAGGTGTGCCTGGTCTGGGACGAGCACCTGTTCGCGATCATGGTCGCGAAGCTCGTTCGGCCCAATCTGGTCGAGGACGAGGATGTCCTGCGAGGGCTCGAGAGGGAGGCCGAGGCGCTGGCCGCGCTCGCCCATCCGGTCATCCTGCGCGGCTTCGGCAGCCACCTCGAGGGCGACCACCCGCACGTCCTGGTGGAGCACCTCGAGGGGCCGACGCTCCGGCGGCTGATCAGGCGGGGCGGACCGCTGCCGCTCCAGCAGGTGCTGCCCCTGGGCCTGCACGTGGCCTCGGCCCTGCATCACATGCATCTGGAGGGATGGGTTCACCTCGATCTCAAGCCCGACAACCTGATCATGGGCCTTCCCCCGCGTGTGATCGATCTGTCGCTGGCCCGGACGGTGAGGCGTGCCCGGCGACTGCGCGACTACATCGGCACGAACGCCTATATGCCTCCGGAGCAGTGCCGGCCGCGGGGGGACGTCGGGCCGGCCGCGGACGTATGGGGGCTCGGGGCCACGCTCTATCACGCGGTGGCCGGGCAGCGGCCCTTCGGCAAGCCGCGATCGCGTGACGACGAGGATCCCTTGGAGGACCGTTTCCCGCAGCTGACCGAGGAGCCGCGACCCTGGCCCCGCCGGGTCCCGGCGGAGCTCTCCGACGCCATCCTCGCCTGCCTCGAGAAGGACCCGGCCGACCGGCCGAGCGCGCGCGAGCTTGCCCTGGCGCTGCAGCCGCTGGTGGCCGGGCTGCCGAGCAAGATGCTGCTCGGCCGCCGTGGCCTGAAGGTCGCGTGAGTCTCGCCCGCGCGCGGTGTTTCACACCAAAGCGAGCAAGCAAGCGAGGAGGCATCGATGCATCCACGACTGCCCGACCATCCCGCCGGCGGATACCTGCGGCTGGCCGAGGGGCCCGAGGACCTGCTGGACACCAGACCGTCGCCGACGCGCCGGCTGCTGACCCTGGCCGCGGCACTGCTGTTTCTGAGCGGCACGTCCCTGTTCGCGGCCGCGGCCACGGACCTGGACGTGAAGCTCCTGGCCGACAAGGCGGTGGCTGCGTCCGGGCCCGGAAAGGGCGGCGACGACGACGACAACTCCGGTCCCGGTGGCGGCGACGATGACGACGGCACCGACGACAGCGACGACAGCGACGACAGCCGGACCAAGACCGGTACCAAGAGCAGGACCCGCGGCGACAGCTCGGACTCGAAGTCCGACGAGCGGCGCGACGGGAACACCGACTCGAGCCGCGGCCGGGACGCGACCGACTCCGGCTCGCGCGACGACCGCACCGGCAAGACCGACTCGAGCCGCCGCGGCGCCTCCGACGACTCGAACTCGGACGACAGCCGCACCGGCAACACGGATACGAGCCGGGGCGCGTCGCGCAGCAACCACTCGCGCGGCACCGACGACTCCCGCGGCCACCACACCCGCGGGTAGGACCGACTCATGGGCAGCGGGCCTGGCCCCTCGGGCCGGGCCCGCTGTCTGCGTCTAGTCCGTCCTATTCCCGAGTTGTGGCGACCGACGGCGCGGGGCGAAGCGGCCCAGCCCACGCGTCGTACGTTGAGGTCCTATTGCACCCCTAACGTACGGAGCGCGGTCGGCAGTCACGGCTGCCCGGCCGCGTCCCCCATCAGGACACCGCTAACCCGCCCGCAGCTGTCGCAGGCACTCCGGGTTAGTCCGGTCTAGTCGCCGCCGGAGTCGCCGGAACCCGACGAGTCGCCGGAGCCCGGACCCGAGTTGGGGGATGCCGAGCTGCCGGAGGTCGGGCTGCCGGGCCCCGAGCTTCCGGAGGGCCCCGACTTCCGGAGGGCCCTGAGCTTCCGGATCCCGCGCGGGCGGGGCCGGCCGCCGAAGCCGGCGGGCTCGGCTCCGGGAGGGCGTCGTCGGCGCTCCCGGGGCCCGAGGAGTCGACGTCCCCGGAATCGTCGCGGCCCGAGTCCTGGCGCTCCGCCTCGTCGCGGTCGCCGCCACCCGGGCCGGAGCGGTCGTCCCGGTCGTGGCCGCCGCCCCCCTCGCCGCTCCGGTCGTCGCGGTCGGCATCGTCATCGCGCCGGTGCGCCCCGCCCGGACCGCTGCTGTGGGAACCGCGGCCCCCGTCGCTCGGCCCGGAGCGGTCCTCGCGGCCCGCGACGGTTCCCGCCGGCACCGCGGCCGGCGGCCGGGCGCCGTTACCGGCCTGCGACTCGGCGGCCGCTGTGCCGGGGCGGGCCGCGCGCTCGTCGCTGCCGTCCGGCGCCACCGCCGCGCCGCCGACGATCGCGCCGGTGACCAGTGCCGTGGCGCAGACCTTCGTGGCGACCGCGCCGACGCCGGCCGCGGCCGACCATTCGGCCACGCGCGCGGCCACCGGCTCCGACGACTGCGTCCAGGGGAGCCGGCTGAGCAGCCCGATCGGCACGAAGGACGTTGCCGCCGCCCGGAGGGTGTTGCGTGCCCGGTTGAGCAACTGGCGGACCGCCCCGCCGCTCACTCCGAGCTGGCTGGCGATCTCGTCGTAGGAGCGGCCCTCGAGCTCGCGCAGAAGGATCGCGTCGCGTTGTCGCGCCGGCAGCGAGGCCACGGCGCCCAGCACGTCACGCAGGCCCTGGGCCCGTTCGAGCGCCTGGTCGGGCTGCTCGACGCCATCGATGTCCTCCGGCAGCTCGCCGTGCGCCAGGGCGCGGTCGCGCAGCGAGTTCAGCGCGGTGTTGTGGACGATCCGGTAGAGCCAGGGCCGCAGGTTCAGCTCGGCGTCGTCGCGCAGCATCGCGTCGTACGCGCGCACGAACGCTTGCTGGACCGCGTCCTCCGCGCGGTCGCGAGGAAGGAACCCTTCGGCGTAGCGCAGCAGCGGGGCCTGGTAGCGCGCGACGACGGTCTCGAACGCCGATTCGTGACCCGCGCGCACCAGATCCACGAGGCGCTCGTCGGACTGCGTGGCCAGGACCGGCGCGCGGGCGAGTCGGGCGGGTGCGATCAGCGATCTCGGTGTCATGACGGAAGAGCCCCAACCCTTCAACACGGCGGACGCCGAGAGGTCACGGCCTCCTCCCTGAGGGTAGGGACCGGCCGGGGCCGACGGGAGCGCCTGCCACGCTTCGGAACTCGTGCATCGCGCCCTCTTGGCCATCGCCCTGCTCCTGCTCGTCGCACCGTCTTCGGCGGACGCTGCACCCGACCCGATCGATCGCTCCCGGCCGCCCGCGCCGGACGGGACGCCCATCTGCGCCCCGTGGGTTCACGAGCGGCACGTGGTGAACCGGGGCGGCCGGCTCTGGCCAACCTGGCACCCGCCCCGCGACCCTCTCTATCACTGCGCCTTCGGCCACGAGCACGGCTCCAACCCACGGGCGTTCGCACACTTCCGCCGCACCGGCCTGCCGGCCTTCGGGCCGGTGGGCGCCTTCGCCGGCGGCGAGGAGGCGCACGCCGGCTTCAAGGTCTTCGTGGTCAACCGCGACCGCAAGGGCCTCGCCTGGATGGCGATCCTGCATCAGGGCTCGGGCTCTCCGAGGCGGGGCAGCGTCCGCTTCCACTCGCTCGAGACCTGGCTCTTCCGCCGCCGCCGTGCGCGCCTGCTCGCCCATACCCGCCAGATGGCCGACTTCGGCCCGGCCGTGCCGAACTGCCGGAGGTCCGAGCTGCGTCGCAGGATGCGCCTGCTGCCCAGCCCTGCCTGCCGGTCCGTCTACGAGGAGTGGGCCACCGCGTTCGACGTGGGCGGCGTCTTCAGGGGCCGCCCCGGATTCGCGATCGACAACGCCATCACCCAGTTCGACGCCCGCTCGCCCGAGCGGGTCATCTTCAACAAGGGGTTTGCCTGCGGGCCGCATGACCCGGCCGGCTGGGACTCCTACTGCAAGGGGGACAAGCGCACGGTGTTCCACCCACGGTGGGAGCTGCGCAACCGCGGGCCCTCTCGTTTTCGCACGGACGCCTACGGGCGGCGCGCGCCGGCCGGCCTGCTCCAGGTGGTCTCGCGCCGCCACCGGGTCGACCAATCCGACGAGTGCTGCGGGGTGGAGAACGCTTTCGTCATGGAGCAGCCGAGCGACGGTGGCATCTACCGCGCCGGCCGCGGGCTGAACTCGGCCAATTTCGAGTTCCCGGGCTACTGCGTGCTGCGCTCCAACTGAGTCCTACGCGGCCGCAGCGCGTTCCGGGACGCTCTCCGGCCGTGCGGCCGGCGAGAACTCCAGCGCTTCGTCCTCCAGCGCGCCTCGCCTCAGCATGAGCATGTCCCGCGGGTAGTTCTGGTAGAGCCGCCACGGCGCCCGGTCGCCCTGCCTCGGGAAGGACTCGATCGACCGCAGGACGTAGCCGGAGGTCAGGTCGATCATCGGCTTGCGGGGCAGCGCCGGGCCCGGCGTGCGCACCGAGCAGCGCACGTAGCCGTGCTGGTCCATGTGGTTGAGCAGCCGGCACACCCACTGGCAGGTGAGGTCGGTCTTGAGCGTCCACGACGCGTTCGTGTAGCCGAACACGGCGGCAAGGTTGGGCACTCCGCTGAGCATGATCCCCTTGTAGCCCACGGTCTCGGGGAGCTTGACATCACGGCCGTCCACAGCGAGCTCCATCCCGCCGATCGCCAGCAGGTTGAGGCCGGTGGCGGTGATCACCAGATCGGCCTCGAGCTCGGCTCCCGACGCGAGCTGCAGCCCCCTGTCGGTGAACGTCTCGATGCCGTCGGTCACGACGGAGGCGTCGCCGCGGGCAAGGGCCGCGAACAGGTCGCCGTCCGGCACGAAGCACATGCGCTGATCCCACGGGTCGTAGAGGGGGTTGAAGTGGGTGTCGATGTCGTAGCCCGGGGGCAGCCGCCCCGCGACGCCCTTGCGGATCGCCGCCCTCAAGAGCTTCGGGGCCCGGCGGCACAGCTGATAGGTCAGCGACATCAGCAGCACGTTCTTCCAGCGCACGATGGGATAGGCGATGCGGGCCGGCAGACGGCGGCGCAGGACGTCGGCGATCGGATCCTTGCCCGGAAGCGAGACGATGTAGCTCGGCGAGCGCTGCAGCATCGTCACGTGTGCCGCCTCCTTGGCCATCGCCGGGACGATCGTGACCGCGGTCGCTCCGCTTCCGATCACGACGATGCGCTTACCCGCGTAGTCCAGGTCCTCGGGCCAGTGCTGAGGGTGGACGATCTCCCCGCGGAAGCGGCCGGTCCCCTTGAACTCGGGTGTGTAGCCCTCGTCGTAGCGGTAGTAGCCGGTGCAGACCAGCAGCCACCCACAGGTGAGCTGCACCCGCTCGCCGCTGTCGCCGCGCTCGGCCTCCACGGTCCAGCGGGCATCGGCCGACGACCACTCGGCGCGCACCACGCGCTGGCCGAAGCGGATTCTGCGCTCCACGTCGTGATCGCGGGCGGCATCACGGATGTACTCCAGGATCGCCGGCCCCTCGGCGATGGCCTTCGCCGAAGGCCAGGGCGTGAACGAATAGCCGAGCGTGAACATGTCCGAGTCCGAGCGGATGCCGGGATAGCGGAACAGGTCCCAGGTGCCGCCGAGCGAGTCGCGCGACTCGAGGATCGCGAACGTCTTCGAGGGACACTCCCGGCGCAGATGGCAGCCAGCGCCGATGCCGGACAGCCCGGCGCCGACGATCAGCACGTCGAGGTGCTCGGGCGGCATCGTCCCCATTCTGCCTCAACCGCCTCGGCTACCTCGCAGGTTCCTCAGCGCCGCTCGGGCCACTGGCGCCAGGAACTCTGCGCGTCACGCGCGGCCTCCAGGTCGATGTCCGTGGCGGGATCCAGCAGCCGAGCGCGCGTACCCCAGTAGGGCTCACCTTCGGCGACGAACTTGCCGGTGAGCTTCCGCAGCGTGTACCGCTCGCCGTGGATGATCAAGGTCCGGCCGCCATCGCAGACCGAGTCGATCACCGCATGCCGGGCGTGCCCGAAGTGCTCGAGCAGGACGGGGTTGCCGGCTTCGGGCTTCAGCCGCATTGACGGTCGTGCCCAATTATCGCCGGCGTGGGCGCGCACGTACCGCCGCCGCATAGGCTGCCGTCCGTGCAGCTGCTCTATCCCGACCGGCGCGACACCTCCCCCGAGGCGCTCGCCGCCGGGCTGCGCCTCGGCGAGCGCGCACCGCGCGACCGCCCGTACCTGGTGCTCAACATGGTCTCGACCCTCGACGGCAAGGCCACCATCGACTGGCGGACCAAGGGGCTGTCCACCGATCTCGACCGGCGGCTGTTCCACCTTCTGCGCACCCAGGTCGACGCCGTGATGGTCGGGGCGGGCACCCTGCGCCTGGAGCGCTACGGGCGCATGGCCAAGTCCGAGGAGCTGCGCGACAGGCGGGAGGCGGAGGGCCTGGCGCGCGACCCGCTCGCCGTGGTGGTCTCCGGGCGCCTGGACCTGCCGGCCGACCTGCCGCTTCTGCAGGAGCCCGGGCAGCGGGTGCTGATCGCCACCGGCTCGGATGCCAGCCTGCCCGGCCTGGCCGCGGACGTCACCTACGTGCGCACGGGCGACGACCTCCCGCTGCTCATGGCTCGCCTGCGCGAGGACCACGGGGTGCGGTCGGTGCTCTGCGAGGGAGGGCCCACGCTGAACTCGTTCCTGCTGGCCGCCGGCCTGGTGGACGAGCTCTTTCTAACCCTCAACCCGAAGCTTTCCGGCGGCGCGGCCGCGCTGACCATCGTGGCCGGGCGCGGGCTCGTGGAGCCGGCCGAGCTGGCCCTCGTCTCGCTGGCCGAGGGCGGGGGCGACCTCTTCACTCGCTGGCGCATCGCCGGCCGCTAGATGATTGGTTCGCGGCCGCGTGTGCGCGGGGGACGGACCGGACGCCTTCGCTCCGGCCCGGGCCGGGCCCAGCGGGTGGCGCCCTGCTTGGCGCGCCGCCTTCGCCGCCTGCGGCGGGGAAACGGGCGGGGTAGGGAGGGGGTTCCGCACGAAACGTCCGATAGTTGGACGCAACGTCAGGAACCCCCCCTCGCCCGGCTCGGTCCCGGTGCGCCCCCGCAAGCGTCCGCTCGTCGAGCAGCTCGTCGGCACGCACCGCCGCCAACACGCACCCCGGCAACCCACGCAAATGCGCAGCCGCCGACCACAATCCACAAACGACCGGACGGCGCCACCGCAGACGCCGCCCCATCCTGTCTAGCCGAGCTGCAGAAACCGTTGCAGCCATCGTGCCCGTGCAGGGCTTTCGCTATCAATGCCAGCCCGCATGGCGACCACGATCATCCGTCCGGCGCAGACCGAGCCCGTAGCCCGCCCAGAGCCGCCGGCGGGGGTGCCCGTGGCCGAGTTCGAGGAGGTCAGCAAGGTCTACGACGGCGGCTCGGTCGGCCTCGAGCAGGCCTCGATGACGATCGGACGCGGGGAGTTCGTCTTCCTCGTCGGGCCCACCGGCTGCGGCAAGTCGACCTGCATCCGCCTGCTCCTGAAGGAGCTCGAGCCCAGCAAGGGCGAGGTGCGCATCGCCGGCCGCTCGCTGGGCGAGATGCCGCGCGGACGGGTGCCTCACCTGCGCCGCAACATCGGCGTCGTCTTCCAGGACTACAAGCTGCTGCCGAACCGCACCGTCTACGACAACGTCGCCTACTCGCTCCAGGTGATCGGGGAGCCGCGGCAGGCGATCCGGCGCAAGGTGCCGGACATCCTGCGCCTCGTCGGGCTCTCCACCAAGCTGCACAACGTCCCCGACGAGCTGTCCGGAGGCGAGCAGCAGCGCGTGTCGATCGCGCGCGCGTTCGTGAACCACCCGCCCCTGCTGCTGGCCGATGAGCCGACCGGCAACCTCGATCCCGAGACGTCGATCGGGATCATGCAGCTGATCTACCGCATCAACCGCACCGGCACCACGGTGATCGTGGCCACCCACGACAAGGAGATGGTGGACAAGATGCGGCGGCGGGTGATCGAGCTGCGCGAGGGACGCATCGTCCGCGACGAGCGGTCCGGCCTCTACCGCCCGGACGAGTCGACCACCGAGTTCGCGGTGCGGCTTCGGGGCGAGATGGGCGTCGGGCCCGAGGGCCACCCGAACTAGTAGTGCGCTGGGGCTTCTTCATCCGCGAGGCGCTCCGCGGCCTGCGCCGCAGCTCCGCTCCCGCGCTGGCCGCTCTGCTGACGGTGCTCCTCACGGCGCTGGTCCTCGGTGTCTTCATCCCCATCGTTCAGGCCACGACCGGTACGGCCAACGAGGTGCGCAGCCGGGTGGTGGTCGACGTCTACGTCAAGGAGGCGGCCACTGCGCAGGAGCTGGACGAGCTGCGGGAGGGACTGCAGCGGACCGAGGGCGTGAAGTCGGTCGAGTTCATCTCCAAGGGTGAGGCGCTGGCGCGGGCCGAGGCGAAGAACCCCAAGGCCTTCAGGGAGGGCGCGGAGCTGCTCGGCGCCAACCCGTTGCCGGCGTCCTTCCGCGTCACGCCCGACGATCCGGACGCGATCCGGCAGCTGGCGGCGCGGCTGGCGCCGGGCGCGCAGCCCGAGCTCGCCGCGATCGACGAGGTGCGCAACCGCGAGGAGGAGACGGACAAGATCCTCTCGGCCACCGGCCTGGTCAAGGCGCTGACCGCCGGGCTGGCCGTGCTGCTGGTGTTCGCCTCGATCGCCCTGATCGCGAACACCATCCGCCTCTCGATCTTCGCCCGCCGCCGCGAGGTGGAGGTCATGAAGCTGGTGGGAGCCACCAACTGGTTCATCCGCTGGCCGTTCGTGATCGAGGGCGTGATCGTTGGCTTCCTCGGTGGCCTACTGGCGGTCGTGCTGCTCACGGTGGCCAAGGAGACCTTCATCGACCCGCTCTCCGAGCGCTTCGAGCTGCTGGCGGCGCCGGAGACGATCGACTTCCCGCTGCTCGTGGCCGTGCTGATGACGGCCTGCGTGATCGTGTCGGCGCTGGGCAGCGGGATCACCCTGCGGCGCTTTCTGCGGGTCTGAGCCGCAAGCAGCCGGCTCGCCGGAGGCCTTAGCCGCAAGCAGCCGGCTCGGCCGGCTGCGCGCGGAGGCCTTACCCCCGTCGTTTAAGCGGCGTTCAGGCGCCCGCCACTACCCTCAGAGGGTCCCGATGAACTCGCCCCGTTCCGCCGTCGTTGCCTTCCTGTGCGCCCTGCTCGCCCTGCTGGTGGGCATCTGGCTGGGCGGACATCCCGAGTCGCTGCCCGGTCCGGTCCGCGACAGCCTGGTCGAGGATGATCGCGCGCTCCGGGCGGAGGTCGTGGAGATGATCGAGGACAACTTCTACAAGCCGGTGGACGAGAAGCGGCTCGACGACGGCTCGCTGAAAGGGCTCGTCGACTCCCTGGGCGACCAGTACTCGCACTACCTGACGCCGGACGAGGCCGTCCAGTTCCGCGAGTCGGTGAGCGGCGAGTTCGAGGGCGTGGGGATGAACGTGGAGGAGGACCGTCGCGGCCTGAAGGTGCTGCGGGTGTTCGACGGCTCTCCCGCGAGCAAGGCCGGCATCCGGGAGGGCGACCTCATCATCGCGGTCGACGGCCGCTCCATCGCCGGGCTCAACAGCGAGGTGGCCACAGGGCGGATCAAGGGCCCGTCGGGCACCAGCGTCAAGCTCGTGGTGTTCAGTCCCGACGACGAGCGCAGCCGCGCCGTGCGGGTCAAGCGTGAGCGCATCGAGGTGCCCGTCGCCACCGGCCGGATCGTGGAGCGCGACGGCCGCAAGCTCGGCGTGGTCGAGCTGCTCAGCTTCAGCACGGGCGCCCACGGCCTCGTCAAGCGCGAGGTCGAGAAAGTGCTCGACCGCGGCGCCGAGGGCATCGTGCTCGACCTGCGGGGCAACGGCGGCGGGCTGCTCTCCGAGGCAGTGCTGGTGTCGAGCATCTTCATCGAGGACGGCGAGATCGTGTCGGTGCGCGGCCGCGCCCGGCCCGAGCGCACCGAAGAGGCGCAGGGCGACGCCATCGACGAGAACGTGCCGGTGGCGGTGCTCGTGAACCGCGGCAGCGCCAGCGCCTCGGAGATCGTGACCGGCGCCCTGCGGGACCGCAAGCGCGCCACCGTGGTGGGCACCCGGACCTTCGGCAAGGGCCTGGTCCAGGAGGTCGAGCAGCTCTCCAACGGCGGGGTGCTCGACATCACCGTCGCCAACTACTACCTGCCCGGCGGCCGGACAATCGGCACCGTAGGCCTCAAGCCGCAGGTGCGGGCGCGCGACGACGCGAGCACAGAGCGCGACGAGGCGCTTCCGGTCGCGCTCGACGCACTGCTCGATCAGCAGCGGTGAGCGCGGCTACCCGGGGCCGGCCGGCCCGCCGTATCGATGCGCCCTACGTCGCTGTGCTGGAGAAGCGCGGCCGCTTCCTGGTGGGTGAGCCGCTCTTCGGCCCGGCACCGCGCACAGCCGTCGAGCCGCACGGCGCCGGTCCGGGCGAGCTCGTGCTGGTCGGCCCCGGCAAGCGCGGCGCACGTGTGGTGCGCCGCCTCGGCCGGCCCGACCGGGCCCGCGACGTGCTCGAGGGGCTCTTGCTCGACCGCGGCCTGTACCGCAACTACCCTCGAGCCGCGGCCACTGAGGCGGAGGCGGCAATCGACGAGCCGTTCGCCGCGGCCGACCGGGTGGATCTCACCGGCCTGCCGACCTTCACCATCGATCCGGACGACGCGCGTGACTTCGACGACGCGGTCTCGGCGCGGCGCGAGGACGACCACGTACGCCTGTGGGTGCACATCGCCGACGTGACGGCCTACGTCCGGCCCGGCGGGCCGCTCGAGCGCGAGACGCTGCGGCGCGCCACCAGCGTCTACGTGCCGGGTGCGGTGGAGCCCATGCTGCCCGAGGTGCTGTCGGCAGACGCCTGCTCCCTGCGTCCGGGAGAGGAGAAGCTGGCCCTTACGGTGGAGATGGAGGTCGACGGCGCGGAGGTTCGCTCGACTGTGTTCCACCGCTCACGGGTGCGCAGTGACCGGCGCCTGACCTACGCCGAGGTGGATGCGATCTTCGCGGGCCGCAGCCGGGCCGAGGAGCCCTGGGCGGCTCCGCTCGAGCTGGCCCGCGAGGTGGCCGCGGCGCTGCGCGGACGGCGTGAGTCACTGGAGCTGGGGGCACCCGAGCCGGTCTTCGACTTCGACGGCGAGGGCCACGTGACGGGTGTGCGCTACGAGGAGCAGACCGAGTCGCATCAGCTGATCGAGCAGCTCATGGTGCTCGCCAACGAGCGCGTCGCGAGCTATCTCGCCGACCGCCGGCTGCCCACGCTCTACCGCGTGCACGAGCGACCGGAGCCGGCACGGGTCGAGTTCCTGGTGGAGCAGCTGGAGTCGCTCGACGTGCCCACCCCGCCGCTTCCCCCGCACATGACCCCCCAGCAGGCGGCAGACCTGGCCACCGAGCTGTCGCGGGTAGTGGCCAGAGACCGCCGTTCGCTGGGGATGCTCGTGCTGCGAACGCTCAAGCAGGCGTTCTACTCGCCGAAGAACCTGGGACACGCGGGGCTCGACAGCCCGCGCTACTGCCACTTCACGTCTCCCATCCGGCGCTACCCGGACGTGGTGGTCCACCGGGCGCTGCTCGAGGGCCTGGGCATCGACCACGCGGCCGCTCCCGCCCACGAGCTCGCGGACGTGGCGCTGCACTGCTCGGCCGCGGAGCGCGAGGCCATGCAGACAGAGCGGGCCGCGGACGACGTCTGTCTCTCGTTCCTGCTCGAGCGCACGCTGGCCGAGTTCGACCCGGCGCTGCCGCCGGTCTTCAGCGGCGAGGTCGTGGGCCTGATCGAGAAGGGCGCCTTCGTGCGCTTCGGCGACGAAGGCTTCGAGGGCCTTCTGCCCGCCCGCCGGTTGCGGGGGTGGTGGGTCCTGAACGAGCTGGGAACGGCCCTGGAGGTGGAGGGCTCGGGACGCCGGCTGCGCCTCGGCGATCCGGTCGACGTGGTCGTCGACCGAGTCGAGGCCCCGCGCGGACGGGCCGACCTCTCCCCGGCTTCCTCATACTCAGGCTGATGGCGAAGCGAAAGCGCAAGGCGGCACCCGGGGACGTGGCCACCAACCGGTCGGCCGCTTTTCGCTACCAGCTGCTCGAAAGGGTGGAAGCCGGGATCGTTCTGCGGGGCTCGGAGGTCAAGTCGCTGCGGGAGGGCGGCGTCCAGCTGAAGGACGCCTACGCCGAGGTGCGCGACGGCGAGGTCTGGCTGCGCAACATGTACATCGCGCCCTACAAGGCCGCCGCGCGCGAGAACCACGATCCGGAGCGCCCGCGCAAGCTCTTGCTGCACCGGCGCGAGATCGAGCGGCTGGTGGGCAAGACCGCCGAGCGCGGGCTCACTCTGGTGCCCACCCGCATCTACTTCAGCGGCCCGCGGGCCAAGGTGGAGCTGGCCCTGGCACGCGGGAAGGACGTGCGCGACAAGCGCCGCTCGATCAAGGAGCGCGAGACGCGGCGCGAGATCGAGCGGGCGCTGTCCGAGCGCTGAGCCCTACTCCACCAGCCGGCGCTCGGCCGCCCAGCGCGTCAGCTCGTGCCGGCTGGAGAGCTGCAGCTTCCGCAGCACCGACGAGACGTGGGCCTCGACCGTCTTGGGGGAGATGTCCAGCCGCAGCCCGATCTCCTTGTACATGTAGCCGCGGGCGATGTGCTGGAGAACCTCGCGCTCGCGGGGCGTGAGGGCATCGAGGTCCGACTCCGGCTCGGGCCGGGGCCCGGCGAAGGCGTCTAGCACGAAGCCCGCCAGGCGCGGAGAGAACACCGCATCGCCGTCGTTGACCCGCCGGACCGCCGCGGCCAGGTCCTCGCCCGAGATGTTCTTGGTCACGTAGCCCCGGGCCCCGGCGCGGATGATGGCGATCACGTCCTCGGCCGCATCCGACACCGACAACGCGAGAAAACAGGGAAGTGGCCCGCTCCCGGCGACCCGCCGGATCACGGCCACGCCGCCGCCGTCGGGCATGTGCACGTCCAGCAGCACCACGTCCGGTTGCGTCCGCTCGATCGCGCTCACGGCCTCGGCCACGGTGCCGGCCTCGCCGGCCACCGGAAGGTGCGGCTCGAGCTCGGCGCGCACCCCCGCACGGAAGAGCGAGTGGTCGTCCACGATCAGCACCCGCGGCTCGGTCATCCGTGCTCCCGCTCCAGCAGCAGCTCCACCTCGGTGCCGCTCGTGGGAGAGCTGGTGATGACGGCGCTGCCGCCGTGACGCGCCATGCGCCCGACCACGGACTCGCGCACCCCGCGACGGTCGGCGGGCACGGAGTCGGGATCGAACCCCGGTCCGCGGTCGCGCACGAACACGTGGAGGCGCCCTGGGTCCGCCTCGGCGTAGACGTCGACGGGGGAGTCCGCGCCGAACTTCGCGGCGTTGGTCATTGCCTCGCGCGCGGCGGCGACCACCACGAGGGCATCCTCGTCGAGATCGCGGTCGCCCACCGTCACCACCTCCACCGGAACGCCGTGGTGTTCCTCCACCTCGGCTGCGGCCGCCTCGAGCGCCGGGCCCAGGCGGGCCACCGTACCGGGGGCTGGGCGGCCGGCCAGCCAGGCGCGGAGCTCGCGCTCCTGACGCCGGGCCAGCGCCGCCACCTCCTGCGGGTCGCCCGCCCGGCGCTGGACCATTGCGAGGGTCTGGAGGACGGAGTCGTGCAGGTGGGCCGCCAGCTCGGCTCGCTCCTGGGAGCGGACGCGCTCCGCCCGCTCCGCAGTCAGCGAGCGCACCAGCCGCAGGATCCAGGGCGCGAAGATCACGGCCAGCACGACGGCCACGGCGATCGCGGCGAGCAGCACGTCCCGTGCGGCGCCGAGCGCGCCGGTGGCCTGTAGGAAGGCGATGCCGGCAGCCACCACCAGGGCCGCCCCCGCAACCGTTCGCCAGTCGCCGACGCCGCCCACGCCTGCGCCCGCCAGCGCCGTCCGTGCCCGCTCGGCCGTCGCCGCCAGGCTCTTCGGTGGCGCTGCCGCGGCTGGCGCCGGCTCGGACAGCGCTACGGTCGGCGGACGCTCGCTCGGCTGTGGCTCGTTCTCCTGCGAGGCGCGCCAGATGAGGGCGCCACCACTGGCCACCAGTACCAGAGGCCAGACGAGGGCGTCCGAGAACCAGATGCCGAGCGCCCGGAAGGTCAGCAGGACGCTCAGCAGGAGCAGGCCGGTCCCCACCGCGACCTGGACCGCCCCGCGGCCGGCGGGCGCGCGCCGGCGCACGCCCGCGTCCGCGTCCCCGGCCGGGACGACGAGCCAGCCGAGGCCGTAGGCGACGATGCCGAGTCCGCCGGCTGCCGCGGCCACCACGAAGGCCAGCCTCACCAGGGCGACGTCGAAGCCGTAGCGGCGGGCGATTCCGGCGCACAACCCGGCCAGCCAGCGCCGCTGGGTGTCGCGCCTCAGGAGGCGGGGCTGGACGCCGCCGTAGGAGGTCGTCATGGCCGGGTCCATGATCTCAGCGCGGGCGGGTCACTCGGTGCGGCCGAGGCCCGAGGCCACGAGGATCGCCCCCACCGCCGCGCAGGCGATGGGGGCGAACAGGGCGAAGCTCAGCTCGAGGAGGTCGAGCGCATCGAGGAGTAGGACCGCGCCGAGCGCGAGCACCGCGAGGCCGGCGACCAGGGAGGGGATGTCAAGCGCGCCCCCGCGCACGGGTCAGTCCGTCACCCGCTCGCCGGTTTCGAGGCAGGCCTCGTTGCCGGCTCGGAGGAAGTCTCTGTCGTAGTAATCGCTCTCGTGGAAGCCGCCGCGGCCCAAATCGCGGTGGCTCACCACCAGGTGCCCGATGCCGATGTCCGCGTCGAGTACCAATCGGGTGGTGTCGGGCGGCGCGACGCGGCCTTCCTCGAAGTCGACGTCGATGCCGCCGTTCTGGCTGTCGAAGATGTCCGTCTGGCCCATCCCGATCTCGGCGCGGGTGGCCACGCAAACGTCCTCCGGCACCAGGACGCGGGCCTCGCCCACGCCTACGTCCACCCGCAGGGGAACGTCGCCCGACGGGAGCGAGGTGTCATGCAGGTCGACCACCAGCTCGCCCAGGCCGATCTCGTACTTCTCTCTGAGGTCGGCCGAGGAGCCGGGTCGGTACTCACGCTTGCCGGTGCCACCACTGGTGTCGATTCCCGCCGCCTGCACGCTGCCCGCGGACAACGCCAGGATCACGGCCGGCAGGACGAGCCACCGCACCGGCTTCAGGAACGCCCCCGCCAGAATGCCGGCGCCGGCAGCGATGACGATGCCCGCGACCAGCCCGTCCGGACCGCCGGCGGCGGCCCAGGCGCCGAAGAAGGCGATGACGAGGCAGAGGATGAGAACACCGACCCCGAGGGCCGCCCTGCGAGCGATGTCGCCGGGATCGCCGCTCGGTCCCTGTCCGGAGACCGCCCACCATGCGAGTACGCCGGCGGCGACCAGAATGGCGACGGGCACGAGAAGTCCCGCCACGATAAGCCCGCCGCCGAGCAGAAAGGGCCAGGCGACGAGCAGCCCGACCACAACGGCGGCGATCAGAAGGCCACGGTTGCGGCCCTCGCGCGGCGCGCCTGGTGCTTGACCTCCCTCGGGCTCGCTGGGCACGAGCAGAAGCGCGGCCAGGTAGAGGAGCACGCCGGCGCCGCCCACGAAGGCCAGCGCGATCACGCCGATCCGGAACAGCAGCGGATCGACGTTGAAGTACCGGCCCAGCCCGCCGCAGACGCCGCCGATCACGCGGTCGGCCCGCGAGCGCAGCAGCCGGCGCGGGCCGGGCGCGCCGCCGCCGCCCGTGGGGCCGCCGCCCGTGGGGCCGCCGCCGGTGGGGCCGCCGCCCGTGGGGCCGCCGCCGCCCGCTGCCCCGCCGCCGCCCTCGCCGAGGCGCAACGTCTCCTCCGTGGCGGGGGCCTGGGGCCCGCGGTCGGGCTCGGGGGCCGACTCCGAGCCGGAGTCCGGCTCCGGCCGGGGCTCCTCCGCCGGCTTCTCGGGCCCGTGTTCCTGCCTGTCTTCCATGGTCATTGCGTCCTCCGATGGCTCTCTCGTTCTTGCCATCGATGGTGCCGCCGAAGCGGAAGCCTGCCAATTGGGAATCGTCCCTAGGGGTGAGCCCCTACGGTGCCCGTCGGTGGGCCTAGACGTCGCTGAAGTCCCGCTCCAGGAAGGTGGCGTCCATGCCCACCGCGAGAGCGGCGGCCAGCCCAAGGTAGACCGCCGCGACCGCGGCGCGCGTGGCCGGGCGCACACGGTTGTAGGCGCGGGCCTCCGGCGTCTTGCGCTGCTGCCAGCGGCGCCAGGTCTCGAGGCCGCCGAAGAGCAGGATCAGCAGCATGATGGGGTTGGGGAAGAGCGACCGTCGCGCCCACCAGCAGGCCGTAGCCCACGACCCACATCCAGGGCGACAGCGCGGCCATGGCCCGGCCGCCGTCCAGTGGCAGGACCGGCAGCAGGTTGAACAGGTTGAGGAAGAAGCCCACGAAGGCGAGCGCCTGGAAGAGCTCGTCCCCGGTGACCGCCCACAGCCCGAGCGGCACCAGTGCGCCGAGCGAGCCGAGCACGGGCCCGGCCAGGCCCACCCGCGCCTCGGCGGCGGCGTCCTTCGGCAGCTCCTTCATGGCCACCAGCGCGCCGAGGAAGGGGATGAACATCGGCGCGCTGGCCTTGATCCCCTCCCGGCGAAGCTGGATCACGTGACCCATCTCGTGCACCAGAAGCAGCACCACGAATCCAGCTGCGAAGCGCCAACCCCAGATCAGCGCGTAGGCGGCGACCGAGACCAGCATCGTGGCCGAGGTCGTGAACAGCTTGAGCTTCGGGACCAGCAGTAGGAGAGCCTTGAGCTTCGCCCCGAACTTCAGGACCAGGAGCCCCAGCGCCGTCAGCAGGCCGAGGGCCCGCCGCCACACGGGACGCCGGTCGTCGCGCGGTGCCGGAGGCGCGGGCGGGGTCTCGGGGAGGGGGAGGGAGCGTGACTCCATACCCCTATTCTGGCAGTCGGTCGCCGCTAAACTTGGAGATGAGCAAAGGGGGCGAACCAGCTTCGACGTGGAGCAGATCGTTCCCGATGTGGCGAGTCGAGGACTCCGGGTTGGCCTCGTTAAATGATCCCGGAAACCAATATGTGCGGACTCTCATAAGGTCCAGCCTCTCGCCGCTTAAATAGGTGAGAGAGTCGCCCCGGGCAGCCCGCGGCCCGGACCGGCGGCTTCATACAGCGGGATCACCGTGGCGGTTCGACCCTCGGCCGCCTAGGGACATCTCAGGGGGTGTGGCGCCGGGGACGTGCCCCGCGGATAGACCGAACCAAGCGCCGAGAACAAGACTCCGACGGGAACGCTCGTAGCAAGCATCGGGAAGGTGCTCCGCGGACGCCGGGGCAGTGCCGGCCGCCTCCACTGAGACCCAAGCGCCCCGCCAAGTTGGCGGGGCGCCCCTCATCCAAAGCTCCACATCCCTAAACTGGGTAAATCCAACCGCCTTTAGGAGAATAGAGCGATGACGACATCCGACCAGCTGGTCCAGAACGCCGAGCAGTACGCCCAGAGCTTCGAGCAGGGTGATCTCGCCCTGCCTCCCGCCGCGAAGGTGGCGGTGGTGGCCTGCATGGACGCGCGGCTGGATCCCCAGGCGCTTCTGGGGCTCGAGCTGGGCGATGCCCACGTGATCCGCAACGCCGGCGGTGTGGTCAGCGACGACGCGATCCGCTCGCTGGCCATCTCGCAGCGGCTGCTGGGAACCGAGGAGATCGTGCTCGTCCACCACACCGACTGCGGGATGCTCACCTTCTCCGACGACGACTTCCGGCGCCAGGTCCAGGAGGACACCGGCGTCCGCCCGCCCTGGGCGGCCGAGGCCTTCCCGGACCTCGACGAGGATGTCCGCCAGTCGATCGCCCGGATCAAGGCGAGCCCGTTCGTGCCGCGCAAGGACCGCATCCGCGGCTTCGTCTACGACGTCCACGACGGCTCGCTGCGCGAGGTGGGCTAGCCGCAAGCAGCCGGCTCGGCCGGCTGCGCGCGGACCGACTCAGCCGGAGTCCGGGCCCACCCGCCCGGCCAGCCGGTCCATCCCCCGCTCGCGGGCGGCGCGGGCGGCTCCCTCCGCGTCCAGCGGCCGGTCGGCGGGCAGCTCGACGTCCACGTCCTGGAGGGTCGCGATCTCCTTGAAGCGAAGGAGCTCGTCGCGCTGCCCGGTGAGGGCGGTCCGCACGGTCTTCTTGGTCTCGCGCACCGCCTTGTCGAGCGCCTCCTCGAGGGAGCCGTGGCGCTGCAGCAGCTCGGCGGCGGTCTTCTCACCGATTCCCTTTGCACCCGGGATGCCGTCCGAGGGATCTCCTCGTAGGGCGATGAAGTCGGGCACGAGCGCCGGCTCCACGCCGTAGCGCTTTCGCACCTGGGTGGGGCCGACGAGTTCCGCGCCGCGGGCCCCGGTGCGTATGTAGAGCACGCTCACGTGATCGTTGGCGCACTGGAACATGTCGCGGTCGCCCGTCATCACCAGCGCCCGGCCTCCGGCCTCGGCTTCGCGGCGGGCGTAGGAGCCGAGCAGGTCGTCGGCCTCGAGCGTCTCGGACACAGCCACCGTCCATCCGAAGGCCTCGAAGAAATCGCGCGCGTCCGCGAACTGGTGTACCAGGCCGTCCGGGACCTCGGGCCGCTCGGCGTGGTAGGCGTCGAACAGCTCCACGCGGTAGTCGGCGGCGTCCGGGCCGAAGCACAGGACCACGGCGCGGGGGTCGTGCTCCTGGACCTCGCGCAGGATCAGGTTCGCCGTTCCCAGCAGAGCGTTCATGGGACGGCCCTCGCCGTCCTGGATGGAGTCTGGGAGGGCATAGAAGGCGCGGAACAGCATGGAGGGGGCGTCGACCACGAGCAGGGGACCGGGCATGGGGGAGATTGTGCCGGTTCCGGGTAGCAGCCGAGCGTGGAGCAGGAGCCAAACGACGCCACACCGTTCCTGCCCGAGCGGAAGTCGCTCTCGACGCTGCGCGACGCCGCGGCCGGCTGTCAGGGCTGTCACCTGCATGGGCCCGCGACCCAGACGGTCTTCGGCGAGGGCCTCAAGCGCGCCCGGATCATGTTCGTGGGCGAGCAGCCCGGCGACGCGGAGGACCGTCAGGGGCGCCCCTTCGTCGGCCCCGCCGGCAAGGAGCTCGACCGGGGGCTCGAATCGGCCGGGATCGCCCGCGACGAGGCCTATGTGACGAACGTGGTCAAGCACTTCAAGTTCGAGGAGCGGGGCAGGCGACGCATCCACCAGACGCCCAAGCGCTTCGAGATCGAGGCCTGCGAGCCGTGGCTGACCCAGGAGCTGCGGGTGGTGGAGCCCGAGGTTCTCGTGCTGCTCGGGGCGACGGCGGCGAAGGCGCTGCTGGGCGGCTCGTTCCGGCTCACCCGGCACCGGGGCGAGTTCGTGGACAGCGAGCTGGCGCCGCTCGTCACAGCCACGATCCACCCCGCGGCGATCCTGCGCGCGCCCGACGACGAGGCCCGGATCGAGCAGCGGCGCTCGTTTGCGGCCGACCTGCGTGTGGCGGGCGCGGCGCTCCGGAACTGATCCCGCGTTACCTCACGCCGCCGGCGGTGTACTTGTTGTTGACCGATGGTCAGTAACGAGGAGACCAACATGGCCGACCGCACCGACGCCCCCCGTGACAAGCAGTTCTTGCTCGCCCGCCACGAGACGCGAGTGCTCGAGTGGATCGCCCGGCGCCTCCCGCGCTGGGTCACGCCCGATCACCTGACCGGTCTCGGCGTGGTGGCGGCCGTGGGCATCGCGGCCGCCTATCTGCTGTCCAACGGTGACAAGACCTGGCTCTGGGCCGCCAGCGCGCTGCTGGTGGTGCATTGGCTGGGCGACTCTCTCGACGGCACCCTGGCCCGGGTGCGCCGGACCGAGAGGCCCACCTACGGCTACTACCTGGACCACCTGGTGGACGCCCTGGCCACCGCCGTGATCGGCCTGGGACTCGGGCTGTCGCCCTACATGCTCCTGTCGGTGGGCCTGGTGATCGTGATCGTCTACCTGATGCTCTCGATCAACACCTACCTCGAGACCTACGCCTTCGGAGTCTTCACGCTCGGCTACGGCCGCCTCGGGCCGACCGAGGCCCGGATCGGCCTGATCGTCCTGAACACTCTGCTGGCCCTCGGAGTGGGGCTCGGCCTGAGCATCGGCGACCTCGGCTTGACGCTGCTCGACCTGATCGCCCTGGGCATTGCGGCGCTCATGCTCGGCACGCTCGTGACCCGCGCCGCCCGCAACCTGCGCGTGCTGGCGGAGCGGGAGCCGGCGGGTGGCGGGTCCGCCGCGTAGCCGGGAGGCGGCGCCGCCCATACCGCTTGCGGGTGGGGTGGGGCAAAGTCGCCCAGCCCCCGCCGCGGGGGGCCAGCACCTCTAATCCGCCTGCAGGGCCCGCGAGCGCTCCGCCACGGGCTGCAGGAAATCGGGCAGCGGCCGCACCAGGCCGCGGCCGGTCTCCCGCTCCCAGATCTGCTCGAGCTGAGCCAGGTGCTCGTCCATCACCTCGTCGATGCGGGCGAAGTTGGCCGATCGGACCGCGCTGAGGGTGCGCTCGTGGATGTCGATGGTCCAGTCGGGCACCAGCGGGGCGTGCATCGCCATGTCGCGCGCGATCTCGAGATGGCCCAGCAGGGAGCGCATCAGCGAGACGATCGTCGCGTTCCTCGTCGCCCGGGCCAGCGCAAGGTGGAACTTCAGGTCGAGTTGCAGGAAGAGGTCCTCGTGGCGCAGGAAGTCGTCGCTCGCGGCAAGCTCCCTCTGCCGTTCGATCGTGCGGGCCATTGTGGCGAAGTCGTCGTCGTTGGCGTGGACCGCGGCCAGCTGGGCCACCCGCGGCTCGAGCAGCCGCCGGGCCTCCAGCACCCCGGCGACCTCGCCGAAGCGAATCTCCTGGCGGCTGTGGAGCAACTCGCGCGGCACCACCTCGGCGGCCACGAAGATCCCGCCGGACTGGCCCCGGCGCACCTCGAGCACGCCGGCCTCGGCGAGAGCCTTCACGGCCTCTCGCAGGGTCGGGCGGCTGATCCGCATCTGGGCGGCGAGGTCGCGCTCGGAGGGCAGACGGTCGCCGACGTGCAGGTCGCCGGACTTCACCTTCTCGGCGATCTGCTCGACCGCCTCCTCGAAGGTCCGGCGGGTGGCCACGGGCTGGAACGCGCGCTCCCCGCCGCGGCGGCCGTAGGCGCGCTCCTCGGCTGCCAGCTGGGGGTTCATGCGCTTGCGGCCGCGATTCGCTCGAGGGCCTGGCGCTCGGCGATCTCGATCGGAGTCGAATCCTCGGCCGCAGCGGTCCCGAGGGCGCGCTCCAGGCGCTCCATGGCGCGCTCGATGTGGGCCGCCGCGGCGTCGAGCGGGCGGCGGTGCCACTCGAGCGATACGTGCACCAGCCCACCGCAGTTGGCCAGGAAGTCGGGCACGTAGACGATGCCGCGCCGGGCGAGCACCCGGGCCACTTCGACGCTCGTGATCGGGTTGTTCGCCGCGCCGGCCACCACCCGGCAGTCGATCGAGCGAGCGAGAGCCTCGTCGATCAGCCCGCCGGCAGCACAGGGGGCGAGCACGTCGAGCTCGAGCCCCAGGATGGCCTCGGCCGAGGGGGCGATCTGGCCGCCGTGCTCGGCGGCGAAGCGCTCCGCGCGCGCCGGGTCGAGGTCGCAGCCGATGACCGTCGCGCCCGCGCCGGCCAGCCGCGCCGCCAGCGCGAAGCCCACCTTGCCGAGGCCGATGAGGCCCACGCGGCGATCCTCGAGCTCCTCGCTGCCGGTGGCCGCGTCCAGCCCGCGCCGCAGGGCGCGGAAGACCGACTCGGCCGTCGCCGGCGAGGGGTCGCCGACGCCGCCGCGCTCGGTCGATCGACCCACGACGTAGCGGGTGAAGCGGCCGAGGTGGTCCATGTCGGCGGAGCTGGTGCCGATGTCCTCGGCGGTGATGTACGCGCCGCCCAGGCCGTCGATGACGCCCGCCGCCGTCTCGAGCCGCGCCTGCCGCTGCTCGGTGCGGCCGTCGTCGATCATCACCGACTTGCCGCCGCCCAGGTCGAGTCCCGCGGCGGACGCCTTGAGGGTCATGGTGCGAGCGAGGGCCATCACGTCGTCGAGCGCCTCGCGCAGGCCGCCGGGGTAGCGCTTCAGCCGCATGCCCCCGAGCGCCGGGCCGAGCACCGTGGAGTGCACGGCGACCGCGAAGCGCAGGCCGGTAGCGGGGTCCTGGCGCACGACGAGCTGTTCGTGGTCGTCGCGGCCAACGGCGGTTGAACGGACGGCGCCCTGGGTAGCAATGGTCATGTAGCTTGACCTTATACCCCGCCGCGGCTGGCTTCAAGCCAGATCGCGGCTTGCGTTCTGTCGACCGCTAATGGTAAATTGACTTTCCCAAATTAGGAAAGGGAGCCGAAGGAGAGCCGCATGTCGTCCACCGTCGTACGCCAGCGCGCCGCCCGCCGGGGCTCCCCCCGGGGCGAGCGCCAACGCGGCGACGGCCCCGGTCGCCGGCAGGGGACGGGCCGACAGATAAGCCTCGACGACAAGTATCTGCTGGAGGAGGGCCTGGTGCTCCTCACCGGCCTGCAGGGCCTCGTGCGCATCCCGCTCGACCAGCACCGCGCCGACCGCCGTCGCGGTCTCCACACAGCGACCATGATCTCGGGCTATCAGGGCTCTCCGCTCGGAGGTCTCGACCAGGAGATCCAGCGCAACACCAAGACCTGCGCGGATCACCACGTCCGGCACGTGCCCGGCCTGAACGAGGAGCTCGGCGCCACCTCGGCCTGGGGCAGCCAGCTCGCCACCCAGCTGCCCGGAGCGGCCTACGACGGCGTGCTGGCCATGTGGTACGGCAAGGCCCCTGGCCTGGATCGGGCGGCCGACTCACTGCGCCACGGCAACTTCGTCGGCGTTCCGAGCACCGGTGGCGCCCTTGCCGTGGTGGGGGACGACCCGAGCTGCAAGTCGTCGACCATCCCGAGCGCTTCCGAGTCGCTGCTCGCGAGCCTGCACATGCCGGTGTTCTTCCCCGGCAGCGTGCAGGAGGTCCTGGACCTCGGCCTGCATGCGTTCGCCTGCTCGCGCGCCTCGGGGCTGTGGTCGGGTTTCAAGGTCGTCACGAACGTGGCCGACGCCGTCGGCACCGCCGCCGTCGCGCCCGACCGGGTCGCTCCTCGCCTCCCCGACCTGGGTTACGAGCACCAGCCGAACGGAAAGCTGCTGGCCCCGGCCTCGCTGGAGATGGAGCACACGATGCTGGGAGTGCGCACGGACCTGGCGCTGGCCTACGCACGCGAGAACGGCGTCAACCGCATCGAGGGCGCGAGCGACGCCTGGCTCGGCCTGGTGGCCGCGGGCAAGTCCTACCACGACCTCCGCCACGCCCTGCGCAGCATGGGCCTCGACGACGGCGCGCTGGAGCGAGCCGGCGTGCGCATCCTCAAGCTCGGCCTGATCTCTCCGCTCGAACCGGAGATCGCTCGCCGCTTCGCCCGCGGCCTGGAGGACATCCTCGTGATCGAGGAGAAGGGGCCGTTCCTCGAGACCCAGCTGAAGGAGGTGCTCTACGGCCTGTCCGGTGCGCCGCGGATCGTGGGGAAGAAGGACGAGCGGGGCGAGCGGCTGCTGGCCGCCGAAGGCGACCTCGACGCCGACCTGATCGCACGCGCCGTGGCTGCCCGCCTGGGGAGACGCGTGCAGCTCGACTCCGTCGAGGCCCGCCTGCGCGAGCTGGCCGCGATCGATAGCCGGCCGGCCAGCCTGCCGATGGCTCAGCGGACCCCGTTCTTCTGCTCCGGCTGCCCCCACAACAGCTCGATAAAGGCGCCTGACGGGACGCTCGTCGGCGGCGGCATCGGCTGCCACACGATGGTCCTGCTCAACCCCGAGGGCAAGGGCGAGATCACCGGCATCACGCAGATGGGCGGCGAGGGAGCGCAGTGGATCGGCATGGCGCCCTTCACCAGCGACTCCCATCTGGTCCAGAACCTCGGCGACGGCACCTTCCACCACTCGGGCTCGCTCGCCGTGCGGGCAGCGGTGGCCGCCGGGGTGAACATCACCTACAAGCTGCTCTACAACGAGCACGTCGCCATGACGGGCGGACAGGCGATCGAGGGCCAGCTGAGCGTCCCGGACCTCACCCGCTGGCTCGAGCTGGAGGGCGTGCGCCGGATCATCGTCACCGCCGAGGATGTGAGCCGCTACCGCGGCGTGGAGCTGGCCGGCATCGCCGAGCTACGCGACCGCAGCCAGCTGCTCGCCGCCCAGCAGGAGCTGGCCGAGGTCGAGGGCGTAACGGTGCTGATCCACGACCAGGAGTGCGCGGCCGAGCTGCGGCGCCAGCGCAAGCGGGGCAAGGCGCCCGAGCCGGCGGAGCGGGTCTGGATCAACGAGCGGGTCTGCGAGGGCTGCGGCGACTGCGGCCAGAAGTCGAGCTGCCTGTCGGTTATCCCCGTCGAGACCGAGTTCGGGCGCAAGACCCAGATCCACCAGGCGTCGTGCAACAAGGACTACTCCTGCCTCGAAGGCGACTGTCCCTCCTTCCTCACCGTGGTGCCCGCGGAGCGCGCCGCGCGGCGGACGCCGGCGCTCGACGTCGAGCTGCCCGAACCGCGGCTGCTGGTGGGCAGCGACGACTTCGCGGTGCGGATGATGGGGATCGGCGGCACCGGCGTGGTCACCGTGAACCAGGTGCTCGGGATGGCCGCGCTCATCGACGGGCTTCACGTCGCGGGGCTCGACCAGACCGGCCTCTCGCAGAAGGGCGGGCCGGTGATCTCCGACCTCCGCCTCTCGCGCCAGCCGCTCCCGGCCGCCAGCAAGGCGCCGGCCGGGAGCGTGGACCTCTACCTCGGCTTCGATCTTCTGGGCGCCGCGTCCGAGACCAACCTCGTGACCGCCCAGCCGGAGCGGACAGTGGCGGTCGTCTCCACTCACGCGATCCCCACCGGGCGGATGGTGGTCGACACCGAGGAGCGCTTTCCCGAGCTGTCGCAGCAGCTCGACCGCATCGACGTCGCCACTCGCCGCGAGCACAACCTCTATCTCGACGCGCAGCGCCTATCGGAGCGGCTCTTCGGCGACCACATGATGGCCAACACCGTGGCCCTGGGCGCGGCGTTCCAGCGCGGTCTGCTCCCGGTGTCGGCCGGGGCGCTCGAGCGGGCGATTCGCCTCAACGGCGCCGCCGTCGAGAAGAACCTGGCGGCGTTCGCCTGGGGCCGCGCGGTGGTCGCCGCACCGGATGCGGTGGAGGAGGCCACCCGTACGCCGGAGGCGGTCGAGCCGGTACGCGAGCTCAGCGAGGCCCAGCGGGCGCTGGTGGACCTCGCCGTGGACGGAGACCAGGGCGAGCTGCGCCGCGTGGCCGAGGTACGGGTGCCCGAGCTCGTGGCCTACCAGGACGAGGCCTACGCTCGCCGCTGGGCCGAGGCGGTGCGGCGGGCCCACGCCGTCGAGCAGGAGCGCACACCTGGGCATTCCGAGCTGGCGCAGGCCGTGGGCCGGCAGCTGTTCAAGCTGATGGCCTACAAGGACGAGTACGAGGTGGCCCGGCTGCACCTCGATGCGGTCGAGGAGGCCAGGCTGCGCGCCGAGTTCGGCGACGACGTGAAGGTCTACTTCAACCTGCATCCGCCGCTGCTGCGGGCCATGGGCCTGGAGCGCAAGCTGAAGCTCGGGAGCTGGTTCGTCCCGGCGTTCCGCTCTCTGCGGCGGATGCGCCGGCTCCGCGGCACGCGTCTCGACCCGTTCGGCCGGGCCGAGGTGCGCCGCACCGAGCGGGAGCTGATAGGCGAGTACGAGGAGCTGGTCGCTGAGGCCCTCGCGCTGCTGAGCCCGGAGACGCACACCACCGCGCTCGAGCTGCTCGAGCTGCCCGACGTCATCCGCGGCTACGAGGACATAAAGCTGCGCAACGTGATGCTGTATCGCAAGCGGGCCGAGGCGACCCTCAAGCGCCTGCGGGCGGGCAAGCCGGCACCGGTCGGCATCCGATAGAAACCGGCGCATGCGCTACCGCGACGCGTTGCCCCAGGTCGACCACGGCCCGTTCGTCACGGACGGCGGGATCGAGACCACGCTGATCTTCCACCGCGGACTCGACCTGCCGCTGTTCGCCGCCTTCGACCTGCTGAAGGACGAAGCCGGCACCGAGGAGCTTCGCCGCTACTTCGAGCCCTACCTCGGCGTGGCGCGCGAGCGCGACCTCGGGTTCGTGCTCGAGAGCCCGACCTGGCGGGCGAGCCCCCGCTGGGCCGCTGAGATCGGGTACTCCGCGGAGGAGCTCGAAGGTCTGAACCGCAGGGCGATAGCGCTCATGGAGGAGATCCGCTCCACCTACGAGGGCGACGTGTCGCCGATCGTGATCAGCGGCTGCGTCGGGCCCCACGACGACGGCTACAGCCCTGACGAGCTCCTCTCCGCCGACGAGGCGGCGGGGTACCACTCCACGCAGATCGGCACCTTTGTCGACACCGCCGCGGACATGGTCACCGCGATCACGATGACCTACGCCGACGAGGCGGCCGGGATCGTGCGCGCTGCGCAGGCCGCCGGGATCCCAGCCGCGATTTCGTTCACGGTCGAGACCGACGGCCGCCTGCCCAGCGGCCAGGCGCTGGCTGAGGCCATTGGGCAGACCGACGCCGAGACCGGCAGCGGCGCGGCGTACTTCATGATCAACTGCGCCCACCCGACCCACTTCGAGTCTGTGCTCGGGGACGACGGGAGCTGGCGCGAGCGCATCCTGGGGCTGCGCGCCAACGCCTCCACCAAGAGCCACGCCGAGCTCGACGAGGCCACCGAGCTCGACGAGGGCGACCCGGCGGACCTCGGACAGCGCTACGCCGGCCTGAAGGAGCAACTGCCTCGCCTCACCGTGCTGGGCGGGTGCTGCGGCACGGATCACCGGCACGTGGCGGAGATCTGCACGGCCTGGGCGGCCGCCGCGGAATAGCTCAAGTGGGTGCGGGTGAAGCGATAGCGGGCGTCAGTCCCCGTCGCCGCGCACGTCCTCGACCCGGCTGATGGCCACGGTCGAGGGCTTCGGGATCGACGGGTTGTCGCCCTCGGTCTTGTTGCCGTCGGGCCACCAGCTCGTGTAGGTCGCCTTCAGCCCGAAGCCCGAGCCCGCCGCGGTGGCCGTGTTCTCGCCCGGGTGCTGGACGTTGCAGAAGAGCGTCCGCTCGTTCGGCGTGAAGTAGGGGCCGGTGATCTCGCACTCGGCCGGACCGTTGGCGAACCGAAACGCAATGCCCTTGTTCGGCCCCGAGGTCGGGACCATGAACATCGCGTTGTTCTTGTGGTAGCCGTACTCGTTGGCCTGGTTGAGGCGGCTGGACGAGAT
Organism: uncultured Thermoleophilaceae bacterium; assembly: GCA_963821275.1. Classification (GTDB taxonomy): domain Bacteria; phylum Actinomycetota; class Thermoleophilia; order Solirubrobacterales; family Thermoleophilaceae; genus JACVRW01. The sequence continues at coordinate 184,381 of CAWGDF010000011.1, read as the reverse complement.
GTCGGTGACCACCCACAGGTGGCGGGCCTTGTCGAAGACCAGATTGTCCGGGCTGGAGAAGCCCTGAGTGCCCGGGTCGCTGGAGCCGGTGGGCCCGCCGGCGGCGTAGTCCCGCCAGCGGAACTCCCTCGCCTCGGGGTCGTTGCGCCGCTCCCGCAGGCGCCGGACGGAGCCGTGTGAGTCAAGGACGGTGCTGTTGTTGGTGAGCGCGATGAACACGCTGCCGTCCTCGGCCACCTCGACGTCCTCGGGCCGGTTGGTGGCGAAGTGCTGGTCGTACTCGTCGTCGCCGTAGGCCTCCCGCAGCTTGGTGGCCGTATCGTCGAGCGCGTCCTCGGGCACCTCCACCCAGCGGCCCGTTCCCTCGGTCGCCGTCAGGGGAGTGGTGTCCCCCGCGGCCGCGAAACGGCGCCGCCCCTCCGGCTCCCAGCGCGCGATGTAGAGCGTGCCGGACTCGAGCAGCCGGCGGTTGTTCGACCATTGGCGCCGGCGGAAGGAGCGGTCGGAGACGAACTTGTAAACGCCCTCGTTGGTCTTGTCGTCGCCCATGTAGAGCACGAACTTCCGGCCCGGCTCGTGACGGAATGCCGTGTTCTCGTGGCGGAAGCGACCGAGGGCAGTGTGCTTGCGCCCGACGTGGTCGGGGTCATAGGGGTCGTGCTCGCACACCCAGCCGTATTTCGCGAAACCCTCAGGGTCGTATTCGGCGTCCTCGGGCTGGCCGCCGAACTGTCCCCACCCGTACGCGTCGGTGACCCCGGCGGCGACCTCTAGCCCGTAGTCGTCGAAATTCTCTTCACAGGACAGCGCTGTGCCCCAGGGCGTGATCCCGCCCGAGCAGTTGCCGATCGACCCGTTCGCCGTCGCTCCGATGCCGGTGGGGCCCGCGAGCGGGCCGGTGAACTCGAGCTCAGGCCGGTCGCCGTAGATGCGGCGGTTGTAATCCGACGGCGAGACGACGCTCCAGCGACCGTCGCGCCCGCGCCTGATGTGCACTATCGAGTTGCCGACCGCGTCCTGCTCCTTCTGCACCTGCGCCGCGCTCTTCGGCCCGCCGGTCGGCTTGTAGCCGTAGAGGAAGAACGGGTCGGGATACTCATGGTTGACGAACAGCAGCCCCTCACGGCTTCCCCGGAGGGGGAAGTAGGCGAGGAAATCGTTGTTGAAGCCGTAGCGGAGGGCGCGGCGGTCGCCGTCACGGAAGATGTCGCCCCACGAGATCAGGACGTCCGCGCGGAAACCGGGCGCCACCTCGAACGCGTCGGCGCTGGAGGCACCGATCGCGGTGAAGTCACTGAAGCCGTTGGCGCGCATGCCGGCCTGGGCCTCGTCGGCGAAGAGGTGCGAGGCGCCGCCGCCCATCGCCACGACCCCGGCCGTGCTCGCGCCGGCGGCGGCGATGCCGCGAATGAAGTCGCGCCGGGTGGGGGAGGTGAGCTTGCCGCGCAGCTGCCCGGCGGCGGCTTCGCTGCGTTCGGTATGACGGCTGGACGTGGTCACAGGGCGCGCTCCTGAGGTTGAGGACGGGCAGCCCGCGACCGTAGGACGCCTGGCGCCGACGCCTGTGAACCCCTGGTGAACGGCCCGAGACTGGCGCCCGCTAGCGCCGCGAGACGGTCGTGCGCTCGGCAGGCGCCGGGGCGTGGCCGTTGCTTCCGTTGACCCCGGGGGCCGCCGCGGCGGGCGCGGGGGCCGGCGCAGGGGCGCGCCGCCGCCCGCGCGTACGCAGGCGCTCGGCCAAGAAGTAGCTGCCGATCACGAACACCACGGAGGCCACCTGGGCCACGATGGTCTCGACCGTGGGGAACACCCCGAGCCACAGCCCCATCCAGTACGGCACGTCGATGTCGACCGGCGTGATGGGCAGCCAGCCCACGCCCTGCAGGGTCCGTGCGGTCTTGCCCACCATGATGGCCAGCACCACGGTGAGCAGCACGCCCGTCACGATCAGCATCTTCTTGTAGGGCAGCTTGCGCTCCAGCGTGAAGGTAAGCACCGCCACGCCGGCGACTGCGAGGCCTCCCAGGGCGACGCCCTCGAGCACCACCATCAGGCCTGAGCTCAGCTCGAGTGCCTGCAGGAAGAGGACGGTCTCGAAGCCCTCGCGGTAGACGGTGGAGAAGCCGAGGAGCACGAAACCCGCCGCCTGCGCGGAGATGAACCCGCTCTCGGTCAGCCCCAGCAGCCGGCGCCGGCGCTGGTGGAAGCGCGAGATGTGCCCCGTCCAGTAGACGCGGTGGAAGAACCAGTTGAGCACCAGCAGCAGGACCCCGATTGCGATCAGCCCCACCACCGCCTCCAGCTTCTCGCCGTACCGCGCCAGAGAGGTGAGCACGGTCTGCGCGAGCACGAACGTGATCACGCTGGCGAGCAGGGCCACGGCGGCCCCGATCAGCATCGGTCGCCGCTGGCGGCGAGCTGCGCCCAGCAGGCTTGCCATCACCGCGGCCAGGATCAACACGGCCTCGAGTCCCTCGCGGAAGACGATCACCGCGGCGTTGGTGACCACCGTGGCCGTGCTCGCACCCTCACCCAGCGTCCCGGCGCCCTCCTCGAGCGCCTCGTCGAGCGCCAGGCGGGTCTCGCGCACATCGCGCGCGGGGCGCTTCTCGGCGATCAGCTTGGCCAGGCCGTCATGGCCTCCGGCTCCGAACCACACCAGCGCCTCCACCTCGGCCACCACCCCGGGCGCGATCGAGCGCAGCGAGAGCTCGGGGCCGAACTCGAAGAACGCGTATGCCTCGAGCCGTGCCTGCTCGGCCTGCTTGAACTCGCCGGCCGCCACGGCGGCCTCCATGCGGTCGAGCGTGAGGTCGATCAGGTCGAAGTCGGACTGGGAGTCGGTCTCCTTCCACTCCTCGGGAAACATCCCGTCCAGGAGCTCGGCGGCCCGTTCCTGAGCGTCCTCGACGTCGCCCTCGTCGACCACCGCGCGTCCGCTGCCCGCGTCATCGACGTACCGCTCCAGCCGGTCCAGCTCATGTTCGGCGGTGGCCGCCGCGCGCGGGTCGATGCGCTCGAGCGCGGACTCGAGGTCCCCGAAGGCCGCCTCGGCTCCGTCCCGGAAGGCGATCGCCTCCTGGATCTCGAACGGGATCGTCACCTTGCCGTCGTCGGTGCCGTCGCGGTACTCGATCGGCACCAGGTCGAGGAAGCGCACCAGCTGCTGGGCCCGCCGGGCCTGCTCGACAGCTGTGAACGGCGCCGCGGTGAAGCCGTCGAGAACCGCGCGCGTCCGGTCGAGGACGTCGATGAAGCCGGGACGCTCGGCCGCTGCCGTCCGCTCCAGCTCGGTGAACGCTGCGCGGGCCTCCACCAGCTCGGCGGCGCCCCGCTGCTCGGCGTACTCGGGGGCCAGGATCTCGAAGTAGCCCGCCGCGATCGCGGCCGCCTCGGCCCGGCGGGTGGCAAATCCACGCTCATCGGCCACCGCCGCCTCCTCCAGCTCGTCCAGCAAGCGTGACTGGTAGGCGTCGAGCAGGTCCTTCTTCACCACCAGCGCGGTACGCGCAGCGGAGCCGTCACCCCGGGCCAATCGCCGCACCGCGGTCGTGGCGTCCACGCCCGGGCGGGTGAAGCGGGTCGCTTTGCGGAAGTCGCGCAGCAGAAGCCAGCGTGCGGCGGTCCGCGCGTCCCCGCGGCGAACTGCGGCCAGTGTGACCGAATACGAACCGCGAAGCAGCGCGGCCCTCAGCCGCCCGCGCGCGGCGGCAAGGCCCACCGAATCGCCCGTCGCGGCCGCCCGCGCAGCCTGGCGCAGCGCGGCCCGGGCGGCCCGGTAGGCGCCGGGCGCGTCGCGGCGCAGGCCCGCCGCCAGCGGGCCACGGAAGGCCCTGGCGGCGGAGCGGGCGGGGCCGGGCGGCGCTCGCCCGTCGAGCAGCAGCGCGGTCTGGGCCTCGAAGAGCGCGGCCTGGGCCTGCTCGGCGGCCTTCCAGGGAGGAGCGGCAGAGGCTACGGCGGGCGCCAGCGCCAGGAGCAGCGCGGTCAGCAGGGCTGCGCGCAGCGCCATCGTTAGCCCTCCTGCACCTCGATGTTCAACTTGGCCGCCGCCTGGGTGATCTGGCCGGCGATCGCCTCGGCCTGCTCCTGCGCGCGTGCCCCGAGGACGTCGGCCTCCTCCGCGGTGTACTGGCGCCCGGCGGCCTCGCGGGCGCGCAGGTCAGCGGCGAAGTCTCTGCAGCTCGCCCAGGCTCTCACCGGTCTGGCGCGCCTGCTGGCGGTCGGCCTCGGCCACCAGTGGGCGAACGTTGCCGTACACGGTCTCCAGGCCGGCCAGGATGTCGGCGATGTCCTGAAGCCGCGAGGCGGCCACGAACGCGGTTTCGCTGGCCTGGTCGCCCGCGATGAAGCGGGAGTTCTTCCAGGCCTCGAAGTACTCGGACATGGTGGGCGTCATGACCACCAGAGCGGTGAGCGCGTCGCTGGGCGTGGGCGTCCACTCGCGCGAGGCGGAGTCCAGCTCGTTCGCGTAGCGGTCGAACTCGCGCGCGGCGGCCAGGTAGAAGCCCGCGTCCGGCAACGCTTCCCCGAACTCCACCTTGCCGTCGTTGTCGAGGTCCGGCTTCACGCCCTTGGCCTGGAACTTCTCCTCGGTGCCGAAGGCGGAGGTCTCGATCAGGTAGTTGAAGTTCCCGGGCTGCTTGAAGGTGCGGCCGTCCGGGGTCTTGAGGTCGAAGGGAACGGCGTTCTCGGGATCGCTGGCGTCACCGCCGGCGTCGATGATCACGTCGTAGTCGGCGAGCGAGGGCACGCCTGCCACGACGCCCTCCATCTCCTCGTAGCTGGGGTTGGCCTTGCGGAAGGCGTCCTGCGCCTCGGACACGAACGAGCGGACCTCGGCGCGGTTCTCGCGCAGCAGCTTCTCGTAGTCGAAGTTCGCCTCCTTGGCCAGCGCGTAGTAGTCCTCTGCGCCCTGCCTGATCTCGGCCGTGTCGCCCTTGAGCCGCTCGGTGTGCTCCAGCAGGTAGCCCTTGATCGCCCCGAGGTCAGCCGCCTGGGCCGCGCTCTCGGTTTTCGTAGCCTCCTGGCTGGAATCGGAGTCGTCGTCGCCACACGCCGGAAGCGCCAGGGCGAATGCGAAGGCGCTGAAGAGGGAGATTCGGCGCAGCGAAGTTGACATCAGTCGGGGCGTCCTCCCGGGACAGTTAGGGTGACCTAAAAGGGCACCCTAACAAAGCCCTACCGCAAGGGTCGGGTATGCGCCCGCGGGCTTCTCGCACGCGATGCGTAGTCTCGGGCCCCATGACCACCACCGTCAGCGACAGCTTCACGATCGGCGGCGATCTCGAGGTGCGCCGGCTCGGCTTCGGCGCCATGCGTATCACCGGCAACGGGATCTGGGGCCCGCCCGACGACCCCGATCAGGCCCGGGCGGTCCTCCGCCGCACGCTCGAGCTGGGCGTGAACCTGATCGACACCGCCGATTCCTACGGGCCCGACGTGAGCGAGGAGCTGATCGCCGAGACCCTCTATCCCTACCCGGACGGGCTCGTGATCGCCACGAAGGGCGGCCTGCGCCGCACCGGTCCGGGCGCGTGGCCGCGCGACGGAAGGCCGGAGCGGCTGAAGGAGTCCTGCGAGGGCAGCCTGCGCCGGCTCAAGCTGGACCGCATCGACCTCTACCAGCTGCACTCGCCCGACGCGAACGTGCCCTACGAGGACTCCGTCGGCGCGCTCAAGGAGCTGCAGGAGGAAGGGAAGATCCGGCACATCGGCATCTCCAACGTGTCGGTCGAGCAGCTCGACCAGGCTCGCTCGCTCGTCGAGGTGGTGACCGTTCAGAACCGCTACAACCTGACCGACCGCCACTCCGAGGACGTGCTCGAGGCCTGCGAGCGGGAGGGGATCGGCTTCATCCCCTGGTTCCCGCTGGCCACGGGCGACCTGGCCCGGCCCGGAGGCCCGCTGGACGAGATCGCCGGCCGGCACGGCGCCACCTCCTCGCAGGTGGCCCTGGCCTGGCTGCTGGCCCGCTCGCCCGTGATGCTGCCCATCCCCGGGACCTCCTCGGTGGAGCACCTGGAGGAGAACACCGCGGCGCTGGAGCTCCGGCTCTCCGACGCCGAGCTGGAGCAGATTGGCGACGCGGCCGGCGGGTAAGCGACCGTCCATGGACCCCCGCCCCACAAGCCTCGACCACGTGGCGCTGTGGGTCGCCGACCGCGGCCCGCTGACCGAGCTCCTGTGCGACCACCTCGGCATGCACGTGATCGAGGAGACCGACTCGTTCACGCTCGTCGGCATCGACGCCAAACTCGGCAAGCTCACGCTCTTCGCGGCTGAGGGACCGCGAAGAGCGGGCGCGCTCGAGCGCGTGGTCCTGCGCGTGCGCGACCTCGACGAGGCGGCCGCCCGCCTGCCGGTCGAATTCGAGCGCGACTCCGGCGGGGTGCGCTTCGACGCGCCCGAGGGGCTGCGGCTCGGGCTCGTCGAGGCCGAGGGGAGGGACTACGACCTCGACCACGTGGTCCTGCGGGTCCCCGATCCGCGAGGCGCCGCCGACGGATTCGCGGCGCTGGGCTTCGAGCGCCGCAACGGCCGCCTGGGAGTGGCCGGCCGCCACCTTCGGCTCGTGCCGGGGGAGACCGACGACGGCGGCCGCCCGCTGCTGAACCACCTCGCCCTGCTGGTGGACTCGGCGCGCGCGGTGCAGCACGAGGCCGAGCGGCAGGGGCTGGAGATCGACGACATCAAGGACGCCCCCAACACCTTCGCGGTGTTCGTGCGCGGCCCGGCGGGGATCCGGGTCGAGTACGTCGAGCACAAGCCGGGCTTCGCGCTCGTCTGAGGTGCCCGACCTGGTCGTGGCCGGCGCCGGAATGGCCGGCCTCGTCGCGGCAGCGGAGGCCCGCCGGCTGGGCGCGAGCGCCGTCGTGCACGAGAAGCTCGACCGGCCTGGAGGCGCGATGCTCCTGTCCAGCGGCGTCGTGTGGCGTCACCGGGAGTTCGCGCGCTTCCGGGCCGAGTGCCCGGGGGGCGACGAGCGCCTCCAGCGGCTGCTCTTCGAGCGGCTCGACGACGACCTGCGCTGGCTCGAGCAGCTGGGGACCCCCGTGCGCGCGCGGGCGACCGGCAATCCGCTCACCACCGGCCTGCGCTTCGACCCGGCCGGGATGACGGAGGCGCTCGCGGGCGTGGCCGGGGGGCTGCGCCTGGGCTCGGCCCTCACCGAGGCCCCGGAGGGCGCGCCGCTGGTGCTGGCCACGGGCGGCTTCGCCGCCAGCCGCGACCTCCTGCGCCGGCACGTGACCGGCGAGGCCGACCACGTGCTGCTGCGCACCACTGCGGGGAGCACCGGCGACGGCCTCCGCCTCGGCCTGGCCGCGGGCGGGGCGACCGGGGTGGCCCTCGACGAGGTTTACGCACGCCTGATGCCGGCTCCCCCGGCGCGGGTCCCGCCCGAGGATTTCGTGCGCCTGTCCCAGCTCTACGCCCGGCACGCCGACGTGCGCAACGCGCACGGAGAGGGGTTTCGGACGCTGGCCTGGTCCGAGGTCGACGTGGCGCAGTGGGCCGCGCGCCAGCCCGGCGCCCGGGCGTGGCTGCGCGTGCCGGACGGCCGGCTGGATGAGCTCGTGCGGGAGCGCAGCGTGCGGGAGATGGTGGAGGCGGCCGCGGCCGCCGGCGCCCCCGTCCGACATGGCACGGACGATGTGACCGTGGAGACCGTGGCCGGCGTGACCACGACCCTCGGCGGGCTGCGCGTTGACGAGAACGCCCGCGTCGCCCCCGGCGTGTTCGCCTGTGGCGCCGACGCCGGCGGGATTGCCGCCGGTGGCTACGCCAGCGGGCTGGCGGCTGCTCTCGTGTTCGGACGGATCGCCGCCCGCGCGGTGCTCGGGGTGGCCCCCTGACGGCCAAGGGACCCGGCGCCCACGCGTTCGGGCAGGGAAAGGCGTTCACCGTGGGCCTGGAGGAGGAGCTCCTGCTCGTCGACTCCGACGGGCTCCAGCTCGCCCACGTGGCCGACCGCATACTGCCGGCGGTGGACCTGCCCCCGGGCCGGGCCGACCACGAGGCGTTCCTGGCCGAGATCGAGCTGCGCTCGGCGCCCTGTGAGACGACCGCAGAGGCGGTCGGCCAGCTGTCGGAGGGCCGCGGCGCGGCCCGGTCCGCCGGCGCGACCCTCATGGGGGCCGGTGTCCACCCCGACGCCACCTACGGCGACGTCCGCCTGGTGCGCAGCCCCCGCTACGACCGGGTGGAGGCCCAGATGCGGGGGCTGATCAGGCGCACGCCGGAATGCGCGCTGCACGTGCACGTGGGCGTGCCCGACCCGGCCACCGCGGTGGCGGCGATGAACGGCCTGCGCGAGGCGCTGCCGCTCCTGCACGGACTCGGGGCCAACTCGCCCTACTGGTTCGGCATCGACTCCGGCATGGCCAGTGCCCGAGCGGCCGTCATCCGCGCTTACCCGGGCCGGGGCGTGCCGCCCGTCCTGCACTCCTGGGACGACTACCTGGAGGCGCTCGACGCGGTTCGCGCCGGGGGAGGGCCCGCGAAGTCGACGATGGTGTGGTGGGACGCGCGGCCCCAGCCCCGGCTGGGCACGGTGGAGCTGCGTGAGATCGACGTGCAGTCCAGCCTGGACGCGGCGGCCGGGATCGTGGCCCTGGCCCGGGCGCTTGTCGAGCGCGCGGCGCAGGCGCCGGTGCGGCAGCCGACCCCCGAGGAGGCGCTGCACTGGTCCAGCTTCCGGGCCGCGCGCGACGGCCTGGCGGCGCAGATCGTGCACCGGGGCAGCCTCACGCCGCTCCCCGAGGTCGTGAGAGACGTCCTCGGAGAGCTCAACGGCGACGACCCGGCGCTCGAGGGCGTCAGCCGCATCCTGGCCCACGGCAACGGCGCAGACCGGCAGCGCGCCGCGCATGCGCGCGACGGCATGCCGGGTCTGCTGCGGTTCCTCGTCGAGGAAACCGCACGGCCGGTCGGCTGACCGGGAGGTGCTAGGCGGCTTCGCGCAGCGCGGCCACAGCGTCCTCGCGCGCGAGGCGCTGCAGAGCGCGGTCCTCGAGCTGGCGCACGCGCTCGCTCGAGAGGCCGAGCCGGCGACCGGTCTCGCGCAGGGCGTGGGGCTCCTCGCGATCGAGGCCAAAGCGCAGCGTGATCACGTTGCGCTCGACTTCGGGCAGCGAGCCGACCACCTCGCGGAGGCGCGCGCCGTCCAGGTCGCTGGCGACCTCCTCCTCGACCGAGGGCTCGTCGCCCGAGATCAGGTCGCCGAGGGCGGTCTCGCCGTCCTCGCCGACCCCCTGGTCGAGGCTTGTCGGTCCGCGGTCTGCGCGGCGGATATCCGCCACCTCGTCGAGCGGAAGCTCGACCGCGGCGGCGATCTCCTCCTCGCTGGGCTGCCGGCCGAGCTCTACGGCCAGCTTGCGCTCCGCGTCCTGGATCTTGCGGGCCCGCGCCACGATGTGGACGGGAAGGCGAACGGTGCGGCCCGAGTTGGCGAGCCCGCGGCCGATCGCCTGGCGGATCCAGAGCGTTCCGTAGGTGGAGAACTTGAACCCCTTGCGCCAATCGAACTTCTCGACCGCCCGGATCAGCCCCAGGATGCCCTCCTGAATGAGGTCGCCCAGGGGCAGGCCCTGGCCCTGGTACTTGCGCGCGACCGAGATGACCAGGCGCAGGTTCGAGTTGATCATGCGCTCCTTGGCCGCGAGGTCGCCGCGCTCGATGCGCTTCGCGAGCTCGACCTCCTCAGCGGCTGTGAGCAGGGGGTGACGGCGCGCCTCGTTGAAGAACAGCTGGAGGGAATCCTCGAGCTCGGGCGTGCTGGCGGTGGTGGTCTCCGGCGTACGAGCCGGACGAATCAGGGTGTCCTGTACCGTGATTGCTCCTTCGATTTGATAGTTCGACGTCTATCGAAAGTATACACTATTCGGCTTAGCCGGTTACGCTCGCCGAGCTGTCGAACTCGCCCCCCGGTGGGGCGTTTTGCTTACGTTTCGTAAGAGAAATTGTACAACCGTCGCCACTTCGATGCGCTCCGGTCGGGCGCTGCTCTCGACCGTTGAGAGGAGTACGCGTGCGGGGCAGGAGTCGGTTCAGCCGGCGTCCGGGGCGTAACCTTCGGGTACGACCGCACAGGTGACGTTCCTGGCGAAGGAGGGCAGGCCATGCAGGTGACCGCTCCCGGCCGCGACCAGCTGCGCCGGCTCGCTGAGCTGCGGCTTGACCGCCCGCTCGTGCTCAGCCTCTACCTGGACCTCGACCCGAGCCGATTCGGCACGCCACCGGCTCGGGCCACGGCGGTGCGCTCGCTGCTCGACGAGGCCGACCGCAGGCTGCGCGAGCAGGACGCGCTGTCACACGATGACCGCGCCGCCCTGCAGACCGCGCTGGATCGGGCCCGGACCTTCCTCGAGCGCGAGCTGCCCACCGAGGGGGCGCATGCGGTGGCGGTGTTCTCGAGCGATCCGGCGGACCTGTTCGAGGCGGTCAAGCTGCCTCGCTCAGTGCCGAACCGGGTTGCGGTCGGTCGTTCGCCGCTCATTGGTCCGCTGGCGCGCCTGTCGCGGCGCGAGCGCTGGTGCGTGGCGCTCGTCAGCCGCCGTGACGCCCGCATCTTCCGCGGCTCGCCCGACGGCCTGCGCGAGATCGAGCAGATCCACGACACGGTCTTCGGCCAGCACGACCAGGGCGGCTGGTCGCAGGCCAACTACCAGCGCGGCATCGAGAAGGAGAAGGACGACCACCTGAAGCACACCGCCGACGCCCTGATGGGCCACTTCAAGCGCCGGCCCTTCCAGCGCCTGATCAGCGGCGGGCCGCGCGAGATCACGGCCGACTTCGAATCCAAGCTCCACGGCTACCTGCGCGAGCGGCTGGCGGGGCGGATCGAGGTCGATGTGGAGCGGGCCAACCCCGATCAGGTCTTGGCCGCTGCCCAGCCTCTGTTCACCGAGCTCGAGCGCAAGCGCGAGGCGGCGGCCCTCGAGCGCCTCGGCGAGCGTGGGGCGCGGGGGCTGGAGCCGGTCCTGCGCGCGCTGAACGAGCGCCGCGTGGAGACCCTGCTGCTCGACGTCGGGTTCTCGAGTGCCGGGGTCCAGTGCCCCGAGTGCGGGTGGCTCGGCCCGCCCGGCGAGAGCCGCTGTCCCGCCGACGGCACCGAGCTGCTCCAGCACGACGACCTCATCGACCCCGCCATCGAGCTGGCCCTGCAGCAGTCCGCGGAGGTCCTGGCCGTACAGCAGGATCAGGCGGCCCTCGCCAACGCGGGTGGGATTGGTGCCCTATTGCGGTTTTGAGTCCTCGTTCCGGGAAGGAACGAAGGAGACGCACAAGCGACCCATAGGAGCAACTCGATGTTCAAGCTGATTTTCGGTGCCGCCGCCGGCTTCGCGGCCGCATGGTTTCTGGACCCCGGGCAGGGAGCCCGGCGCCGCAACCAGGTCCGCGACCAGGCCCTGAGCTACGCCCGCGGCCAGAAGGACGCCGCTGCGGCCCAGGCCACTCGCGCCGCCGAGCAGGTGAAGGGCGCCGCCGTGAAGGCCAGCCCAGTGGGCGGTCCCGAGCCTGCGGAGGAGCGCCTCAACGATCCGGCGCTGCAGGCCAAGGTCGAGAGCGAGGCCTTCCGCGAGGCCGAGGTTCCGACCGACCGCGTGTCCGTCAACGTCGAGGACGGCGTCGCCTACCTGCGCGGGGAGCTCGAGGACCGCTCGGCCATCGACCGGCTGGTCGAGGCCGTGCGGCAGGTCGAGGGCGTGCGCGACGTCCAGAGCCTGCTCCACGAGCCGGGCGAGCCGGCTCCGGCCAAGGACGAGCAGGGGGCTGGCGCCTCGAAGGCCTGACTCAGCGCACCCGCACGCGCTAGCCGCCCGCCCCGGGCGCCACGGGCTCCGTCTGCTCGAGCGCCGCCCGCAGGGCGTCGCGCAACGCGCGCTGATGCTCGATCGGCAACGCGGCGATCGCCGCTGGCGGCTGCGACATCTGCCGCGTGGCCGCCTCGCGCACGCGTACTCCCTCGTCGGTGAGGGCCAGGAGCTTCACGCGCCGGTCCTCGGGGGCGGGGCGCCGCTCGATGAGGCCGCGCGCCTCCAGCCGGTCGACGATCCCGGTGACGTTGGAGGCGTCGCAGAAGAGGAGTCCGGCCAGGGAGCTCATCGGCAGCTCGGCGCCGGGCTCGATCAGGCGCAGGGCGTGGAGCTGCATCGGAGCCAGGCCGAGCTCCTGGGCGAGGGCCATGAAGCGGGGCTTGTTGGCCTGCATGATCCGCCACAAGAGGCCCCAGGCCTCCTGAGCCGGATTGTCATTTCGCGCCATGATCGAAGTCCATCATAGTCGAAGCTCTCGATAGTTAGCAACCTCAACTGTCTTTGCTAGTGTGCGGCGACATGAGCGAACCGCGCAATCCAGGCCAGCGAGCTGGTCCGGGACTTCAAGAAGGGCCCGCGCGCCGTCGACGGGATCGACCTGCGGGTGGAGGCCGGCGAGGTCTACGGGTTCCTGGGCCCCAACGGCGCCGGCAAGTCCACCACCGTGCACATGCTCACCACGCTGCTCCCGCCGAGCGCCGGGCAGCGCGCGCGTCGGAGGCCACGACGTGGTCAAGGAAGGCGCCCAGGTGCGGGCGGTGATCGGGGCGGCGCTGCAGGAGGCCGCCCTCGATCCCTTCCTCACGGGCCGCGAGCACATGAAGCTTCAGACCGCCCTCCAGGGGCATGCGTGGGCGCGAGCGCGCCGAGCGCGGCACCGCGCTTCTGGAGCGCGTCGGCCTGACCGAGGCGGCGGACCGCAAGGTGCGCGGCTACTCCGGAGGCATGAAGCGCCGTCTGGACCTGGCGCTCGCGCTCGTGCACCGGCCGCGGATCCTGTTCCTCGACGAGCCCACCACCGGGCTCGACCCGCAGAGTCGCAGCGCGCTCTGGGACGAGGTGCGGCGCCTGGCCGCGGACCGCGGCGTCACGGTCTTCCTCACCACGCAGTACCTGGAGGAGGCGGACGTGCTCGCCGATCGGGTGGGCATCATCGACCACGGCCGGATCGTTGCCGAGGGCACACCCGAGGCGCTGAAGGCCGAGATCGGGCGCCCGAGCGTCGAGATGGTCCCCGTCGAGGACGCCGACCTGCCCGCACCAAGGATGTGCTGGCCGCTTCGGCGAGGCGGTCGCCTCCTCGTCCGAGGGCGCCGCCGTGCGCCTGTCGGGCGGTGACGCCCAGCTGGCCGAGGTGGTCCGGGCCCTGGACGCCGAGCAGATGGCGGTGGAGCATCTCCAGCTGCACGCGCCGACGCTCGACGACGTCTTCCTGGCGAAGACCGGTCGCTCGCTCGAGGGCGCCGGAGACGACAGCCACGAGAACGAGGAGCAGCCTCGGGAGGCGCTCGTCGCGTGAGCCGCTCCAGCCTGCCGCTGCAGGTGGGCATGCTGGCCCGCCGCTCGATCGTCCGCACGCTGCGCCAACCGGCCATGGTGGTCCCGAGCCTGCTCTTCCCGCTGATGCTGCTGGCGATCAACAGCAGCGGGCTCGACTCCGCCACGGAGCTGCCCGGGTTCCCGACCGACTCCTACTTCGAGTTCGCCCTCGCGATCACCTTCGTGCAGGGCGCGCTGTTCTCGGCGAACAGCGCGGGCACGAACGTCTCCAACGACGTGGAGACCGGCTTCCTCAACCGGCTTTCGCTCACCCCGTTGAAGCGGGTGGCGCTGCTCATGGGCCAGCTGGCGGGCATCCTCGCGCTGGGCCTGATCCAGGCCGTGACCTTCCTCGGCGTGGGCCTGCTGTTCGGGGCCGGGATCGACGCGGGCTTCGCCGGCGCGCTGGTGATCGTCGCCCTCTCGCTGCTGATCTCGCTCGGCTTCGGCTGCATCGGCGCCTTCGTCGCGCTGCGCACCGGGTCCGGCGAGGCGGTCCAGGGCGTGTTCCCACTGTTCTTCGCCGCGCTGTTCCTGTCCTCGATGGCCCTTCCCCGCAGCCTGATCGAGACCGACTGGTTCCGCACCATCGCGGACTGGAACCCCGTCTCCTACATGCTCGAGGCCATTCGCTCGCTGGTGTTCACGGGCTGGGACGGCGAGGCGCTTCTCCTCGGCTTCGCCTGCGCCGGCGGGGTGGCGCTGGTGGCGCTCCTGGCCACCTCGTCGGCGCTCCGCACACGGATGGCGCGCACATGACCCGCGGCGGCTTTCGCTCGGTGGCGCTGGCTGTGGGCTGGCGCCAGGCCCACAACTACTTCACCAACCCGGCGATGATCGTGCCCGGGCTTCTGTTCCCGATGTTCTTCTTCGTCGCCTTCGCCGGCGGCCTGTCGCGGGTGGACTCGATCCCCGGCTTCGACTACGACGCCGGCTATACCGCCTTCGTCTACGGCTTCGTGTTGCTGCAGGCGTCGGCCTTCGGCGGCATGTTCACCGGCTTCTCGATCGCCCGTGACTTCGAGTCGGGCTTCGCCCGCCGGGTGCTCCTGGCGGCGCCGCGGCGGGGCGGGATCATCGCCGGCTACTGGCTCGGGGCGCTGGTGCGGGCGGCGTTCACCGTCCTGGTGATCACGGTTGTGGCCCTTGCCGCGGGCCTGGAGATCGCCGGCGGCGGGCTGGACCTGCTCGGCCTCTACACGCTCGCCCTGCTGGTCAACACGGCCTCGCTGCTGTTCGCCTGCGGCGTGGCCATGCGGCTGCGGACGATGCAGGCCGGCCCGGCGATGCAGGTGCCGGTCTTCCTGATCATGTTCCTGGCACCCGTCTGGGTGCCCTACGACCTGCTGGTGGGCTGGGTGCAGGCGGCCGCCGCGGTGAACCCCGTCACGCTCTTTCTCGAGGCCGGCCGCGGCCTGATCGCCGGTGCCCCGGAGAAGGTATTGCTCGCCTTCGCGGTGGCGCTCGCGCTGGTGGCGGTCATGGCGCTCTGGGCCCGCGGAGGCCTGCGCAGCGCCGAGCGCGCCGCCTGAGTCCCCGCGGTACATTGCGGCCATGGCCCAGGAGGCACACCAAGTCGAGCAGGGCGAGGGTTACGCCGTCGCCAACCTGGACGGGCTGGGCGAGGGCTTCGGCTTCCGCAAGATCCGGCGCGAGCTCGGGGTCACGGCTTTCGGCGCCAACGCGATCGTCCTCCCTCCGGGATACGAGACCGGGCGCCACTACCACGACGAGCAGGAAGAGCTCTACTTCGTGCACCAGGGGCACGTGCAGGTCACGCTGGGGGACGACGGCGTGCACGAGCTCGGTCCCGGGGGCCTGGCGCGGGTCGACGCGGCCACGGTGCGCCGGATGAAGAACGTGGGTGACGAGCCGGCCGTGCTCGTGGTGGTGGGCGGCAGGGGCGGCTACGTGGGTCGCGACGGCCGGCTGCCGGAGGACGAAACGAGCCGCTTCGGGTCAGGAGGCCCGCCGGGCGGCTGAGCAAGCCGGTTGCGCCTCGTTTGGTGCCGGGACGCGCGGGTACTCGACGCGAGATGCGGCCGGTGCGCATCGGCTGCTCGGGCTGGAACTACGACGACTGGCGAGGGCGGCTCTACCCGGAGGGCCTTGGCAAGCAGCGCTGGCTCGGGCGTTACGCGGAGGTCTTCGACACCGTCGAGGTCAACTCGACCTTCTACCGGCTCGCCTCGCGCGACGCCGTGGCCCGCTGGGTCCAGCAGACGCCCTCGGGCTTCGTCTTCGCCGCCAAGGCGAGCCGTTATCTCACCCACATCCGGCGCCTGAAGGAGATCGGCGAGGGTGTGGAGCGCTACTACGAGCGCATCGAGCCGCTCGTCCGCGCCGGCAAGCTGGGCCCGGTCGTGTGGCAGCTTCCGGCCAACTTCAGGCGCGACGACGAGGTTCTCGCGGGCGCCCTGTCCGGCCTGCCTGCCGGCCGCCACTGCTTCGAGTTCCGTCACGAGAGCTGGTTCACCGCGCCGGTGTACCGGTTGCTGGAAGAGCACGGCGCCGCACTGGTCATCGGCGACCATCCGCGCTGGCCCTTCCAGGCCCGGGAGCTCACCAGCGACTGGACGCTGGTGCGCCTGCACCACGGCCGGCGCGGACGCCGGGGCAACTACTCGGAGCGGGAGCTGGAGGAATGGGCCCGCCGCATCGGCCAGTGGCGCCGGCGGGCCGAGGTGTTCGTGTACTTCAACAACGACTGGGAGGGCTTCGCTGTCGCGAACGCGCGCTCGCTGCAGCGACGCCTGGGCGCCGCGGCGGCCCGTTAGGCCGCCGCGACCTCCAGGCTCGCCAGCGCTCGCCGCAGCAGCCGCGAGACGTGCATCTGCGAGTAGCCGATCCGCTCGCCGATCTCGCGCTGGGTGAGGTCGTCGAGGAAACGGAGCGCAAGCACCTGGCGCTCGATGTCGGGCAGTGCCTTCCACGTGCTCGCGATGGCGTCGCGGCTCTCGACGAGCCCGTACGACGGGTCCTCGTCGCCCAGCAGCTCGACGAGCGAGGCCGACTCGCCGTCGCCCCGCGAAGCGGGCGCGTCGAGCGAGGAGGCCTCGTAGCTGGCGGCCGCTTCGGTGGCCTCGAGCACGGACTCCACCGAGCAGCCCAGCGCCCACGCGACCTCGCGGACGTTGGGCGAACGGCCGAGCTTCTTGGCGAGTGTCTCCGTCGTGCGGCTGACCGCCAGCGCGCGCTCCTGCAGGTCGCGCGGCACGCGCAGCGCCCAGCCCTTGTCGCGGAAATGGCGCTTCAGCTCGCCCAGGATCGTCGGAGCCGCGTAGCTCGTGAAGCGCGTGCCGCGGTCGGGCTCGAAGCGGTCGATCGCCTTGATGAGGCCCAGACTCGCGACCTGCATGAGGTCGTCGAAGGACTCGTCGGTGTAGACGTAGCGCAGAGCCAGGTCGCGCGCGAGCGGGAGGAAGCGCTCGACCAGCTCCTCGCGAGCGCTCAGATCGCCATCACGGTGGTAGCGAACGAGCAGCGCGCGCTCGGTCCGGTCTCGCTCCTCCCGGTCATGCGGGGGACGCCCGCGAGGCAGGGGTGTTGGGGGTGCTGCCGCACTCGCAGCGGACATTTGCGTTGACCTCCGTCGTGTGATGACGCGAGGTCCGCTGTGAAACCGCTCGAGGCGGTTGCGCGTCGTCCCCCAGCTAGAGTCCAGGCGTCGGCGGAGCCGATAGAACCCCTCCGACTACCTAAAGGGTGATGCCCTCCGGCACGGAGTATTAAACCATCGCGCGGGTGCGCCGCCCCCATCGGGGCGCTTTGCCGCTCAACCTACGGGGTACAACCCTCGCGATGGAGCGCGATCCACATCACCCACTGAACAACCCCATCGACAAGCCGGACGAAACGGAATGGCCCGACCCGTACGAGAAGCGTGAGGATCCGCGCGAGTCGGGTCATCCGCCGACCGGTAGCGCGAGCACGAGTCAGCCGCACCCCTCCCAGGACCCGGAGGCCGAGCCCTGGGAGGCGCCGAAGCGGGACCGACTGGACGACTAGCACCGGGCCCGCGCCGCGACCACGTGGCGGAGCGACTCGAGCCTGTACGCGGCTTGGAGGTCGTCTGGCGCGGCGTGTACGAGGTCGACCACGCCGGGCACCGCTACGCCGTCGAGGCCGACTACTTTGATCTTGGCGAGAAGCTGCGCCTCTACCGCGATGGCACGCGGGTCGCGACGATGAAGTCCCCGGCCCGCTTCGCGGTCGACGGCGGCGCGGTGATCGAGGCGGCGATGGGCGTGCTGGGCATGAGGACGCTCAGGCTCGTGGACGGCCGCCAGGAAACGCTGCTGCGCCCTGCCGAGGGGGTCGCCGAGGCCCGCCGCGCCGACTTCGAGCGCCGGCACCCGCGTGCGAGCCGGGTGGTCGGGGTCCTGGCCTGGCTCGTGCTGGTAGTCGCCCTCCTGCTGGAGATCCCGGAGATCCTGCGGCTCATCGGGCAGGCCCTGGGGTTCGAGTTCAGCCCGCCGCTGCAGCTTCCGCCCCTCGCCGGCGGAGCGCTCGGGGTGCTCGCGCTAGCCGCCGCGCTCGAGCGGGCCTTGCGCTTCAAGTGCAGCCGCTGGCTGGACTGACCCAGCTTGACATGTGACCAAAAGGTCACATATACTCAGGCGGTGGACGAGGTGTTCAAGGCCCTGGCCGACCCGACACGCCGCAGCCTGCTCGACGAGCTGTTCGACCGGGACGGGCAGACGCTCAGCGCGCTCGAACGACGCCTGCCCATGACGCGTTACGGCGTGATGAAGCACCTCAAGGTGCTCGAGCGGGCCGGGCTGGTGACGACCAGGCGGCGCGGCCGCGAGAAGTTGCACTTCCTGAACCCCGTCCCGATCCGGCTCATCCACGACCGCTGGGTGAGCAAGTACGCGGAGCCCTGGACGGCAGCCTTGACCGGGCTCAAGCACACACTCGAGGAGGAAGACGATGGAGAAGGTCTTTGAGATCTACATCAAGACGACCCCGGAGCGGCTCTGGGAGGCGATCACCGATCCCGAGATGAGGGCGAAGTACAGCTTTGGAGTCGAGACGCATTCCGACTGGACCGCCGGCTCGAGCTACGAGGCCGGGGTACCCGGCGTCGTCGACATCGCCGCCGGCGAGAACCTGGAGGTCGATCCGCCACGCCGGCTCGTGCAGAGCTTCACCGCGCTATGGAGCGACGAGGTGCGCAACGAGGGCACCTCGAGGGTCACGTGGGAGATCGAGCCCGTCGGGGATTCGTGCCGGCTGACCGTGACGCACGACGAGCTGCGCGACGGCGCCCACGACGAGCTCTACGGCGGCTGGCCGCAGATCCTGTCCGGCCTCAAGACGCTGCTCGAGACCGGTGAGACGCTCACGACGCCCGGTTCGCTGATGTATTCGGGGGCCGCCGAGGGATCCGCCTGAGCCGAGGTCAGAGGCGCGCGCTGCGCAGTGCGGGCAGCACCCGCTCTCCGTACATGCGCAGCGCGCCGGCGGGGTCCGCGCCGGAGCTATTCCCGGATGCACACCACGGTGGCGCTGCACCCGATCCGCGCGCCTGGCACCGACTCCGGCAAACTACGGCGCGATCGCGGCACCCAGCTCCGAAGACGACCTCTACGCCCTGGCTCTCGACGAGTTCACCGCCGCGCGCAACGAGCTCGAGAAGAAGCTGCGCGGCGACGGTGAGCGCGAGCAGGCCAAGGCGGTCAAGGCGCTGCGCAAGCCCACCGCGCCGGCGTGGGCGCTCAACCAGATCGCTCGGCGGCGGGGCAAGGACGTCGACCGCCTCGTGGCGGCCGGAGAGCGCCTCCGCGCGGCTCAGGAAAGCCTGCTGCAGGGCGGCGACCGTGATGAGCTGACCGACGCGGTCGCGGAGGAGCGGGAGCTTGTGGGCGACCTGGCCGCGGCGGCCGCGGCGATAGCGGGCGAGGCCGGAATCGCCACGGGCGCCTCGCTGGACGAGAAGCTGCGCGCCACCCTGCACGCCGCGGCCACCGACGAGGACACCGCCCGCGAGCTGGCGGCCGGTCGGCTGACGCGCGAGCGCGAGGCGGTGGGGCTGTTCGGCCTGGCCGAGGCGCCGCCGAGCACGACGGTCAAGCCGAAGGCGACGAAGAAGGAGAGAGAAGAAGGAGGACGCGGACGCCAAGGCGCAGCAGCAGCGGGTGCGAGAGCTCGAGCGCGAGCTGAAGGCGGCGACCAGCGCCGAAAAGAAGGCCCAGCGCGGCCTGCGAAGCGCCAAGCGGGCAGCGGCGACCGCACTCGAGCGGGCGGAGGCGGCCGCCGAGCGGCTCAAGAGCGCCGAGGACGACCAGCGGGAGGCCGAGGCAGCCCTGGAGGAGGCGTCGGATGAGGTGCGCCGGCTCGAGAAGGAGCTCAGCCGGGCCCGGTCCTGAGCGCCGTCAGGCCGCTGGCACGGAAAACGATGCGCTGACAAAATGGAGACGTGGAGGCCACCCCAGGCGCAGGGGAAGGCGAGGACCTCGCCCGTGTCACCAACGGGATCGTGGGCCTGTTTCGCAAGTACTACGGCCGCGGTCCCAGGAGCGCGAAGAGCTACCTCCTCGGAGACCGCTATCTCGTCTGCGTCCTCAAGGGCACGATGACGCCGGTCGAGGAGACGCTCGTCAACAACGGGCACACCGACATGGTTCGCCGGGTGCGACTGAGGTTCCAGGAGGCGATGCAGGAGTCGTTCTTCGCCGTGGTAGAGGAGGGGCTCGGCCGACAGGTGAAGAGCTACCACAGCCAGGCCAGCTTCGACCCGGACATAGGCTTCGAGTTCTTCGCTCTCGAGGATCAGTAGCGACGGCGCAGCAGCCCGTGCGCCGGCGGGCGGCGGAGGTTCGCCTGGCTCAGCGCGTCAGCGCCCGGTAGGTGGCCTGCAGGAAGTCCGAGATCGTGAGCGCCGACAGGACCGAGGCGGCGAAACGGGTGCTCCGCGGGGCGAACAGCAGCCCCGCATGGAAGCCCCCCGACACCCAGAGGCCGAGGCAATAGGGGCAGACCAACAGCTCGCCCACCGCGCGACGCAGGCCGCGGCCGCGCGGCCGCTCCTCGACCTCGGCGGGTGCGCCCTTGCCCTGGGGCTCGGTGAAGGGAGCCCGGACGAAGGCCGTGACCCTGTCCTTGGCCACCAGTCGGCTGAGCTTGTGGCTGGCTGCGCCGATCAGCACCAGATCCCCGGCGTCCACCCGCTCGGGCAGCTCGCGGCCCGAGCGCCGGGCCACCACGACGGCGCCGGCCAGCGCGGCGTTGAAGGTGGCGGCGAAGGCGGCGTAGGAGGCGAGGGGCGGGCCCTGCCCCCCGTCCCTAGGCGTCGTCGTCATCCTCCATCTTCTTGGTGTCGCGGGGCTCCACGAACGGCTCCTTGTCCTCGGGCCGCATGCCGCCCGCGATCGCCCGTCCGCGCTCCAGCTCCGCGTTGAACTCGGCGCCGAGCAGCACCATGATGTTGGAGATCCACAGCCACAGCAGGAAGATGATCACGCCGCCCAGCGCGCCGTAGGTCTTGTTGTAGGACCCGAAGTTCGCCACGTAGAAGGCGAAGATCAGCGAGCCGATGATCCAGCCGATCACCGCCAGCAGCCCGCCGGGGCTGATCCAGCGGAAGCCCGACTGCTTCACGTTGGGCGCCGCCCAGTAGAGCAGGGCGAACAGGAAGCTCATGATCAGCAAGAGCACGGGCCACTTTGCGTAGCCCCACGCGTCCACGGCGGTGCTGCCCACACCCACTACGTCGCCCACCTTCTGCGCCAACCCGCCGGTCAGGACCACAGCGATGGCGCTGATCGCGAGGAGGACGAGCAGGGCGAGGGTCAGGCCGACCCTCACGGGCAGCGTCTTGTAGACCGGGCGCCCCTCCTCGACGTCGTAGATTGAGTTTGAGGCCCGCATGAACGCGGCCACATACCCTGATGCCGACCAGAGCGCGGCAGCCAGGCCGACGACGAACAGGATGCCCGCCGAGCCCTGGGAGCGCTGGAGATTGCGTATGGCGTCGGTGAAGATGTCCTTCGCCGCGCCCGGCGCGACCGTGGCCACGTTGTCGATCAACGGCTGCGTCGCCGATTGCCCCACCAGGCCGAGCACCGAGACGAGCACGAGCAGCGCGGGGAAGATGGACAGGATCGCGTAGTAGGTGAGAGCGGCGGCCCAGTCGGTGAGGTTGTCGTCCTGGAACTCGCTGACCGTGCGCTTCAGCACGCCCCACCAGGAGCGCGCGCCCAGCTTGGTGGGCGCGTCGGGCGCCCGCTCGTCGGTCGCGCTCACCGCCGCCGCCTTCTCCGGACGATCCACAGGACGATCACGCCCACGGCAACGGCCGCGCCGGCCGCAAACGGGGCGGGCCGCTCGGCCACGTCCCGGCGCAGCGCCTCTTGGCGCTCGCGGAGCTGCACCTTGCCCTCGTCCACCTTCTCCTTGACCTGGCTCTTGACGTCGGCCTTCTGCGACAGCGCCTCCACGGTCGCGCCCAGCTCCGAGCGGGTCCGCTCGATCTCGCGGCGCAGCGTCTCCGGGTCCGCGGGCGGCGAGACGGACTCCGCAGCCTGTCGGGTCACTTCACCGTCGGTCATTACGGGCCCTCGCCTTCACCTCGTCGATGTCACGCTGCACGCTCTCCAGGGCCTGCTCCGGCTTGGCGGGCGTGGCCTGCCTCACCTGGCGCTTGCCAATGAGCGCCAGTAGGCCGCCCACGGCCAGAAGGACCACCCCGACGATCACGGCTGCCAGCCACGGATCGAGCGCAGTGCCCAGGACCATGATCGCCGCCGCGATGAGCGCCCCGACTCCGTAGAGCGCGACCAACCCCGCCCCGCCGAACATCCCGGCGCCGAGGCCGGCGCGCTTTCCTTTTTCCTGCAGCTCGGCCTGAGCGAGGCGCATCTCCTGGCGGATCAGCGTCGACGTCTGGCTCGAGAGCTGCTGGACCAGCTCGCCCACCGAGCGGTCGTCGCCGGTGGGCCGATTGCGCGTCGTGCTTTCCATGGATGACGGGATACCCGTGCGGGCGCGCGATACTCGCCGGAACAGCTCAGCTGGACGCCAAGGGTGGCCGGCGCGCCGCTCCGGCCTTAGGCGAGTGGCTGAGTCAGCCGGAGCCGCGCACGCGCGCGCTCTCTGTCCGCACTTCCTCCGCGCGCCGCCGCGCCTGGCGGCCCTGCGCCCACAGCGCGGAGGTTTCCTCCGCCCCCGCCTGCGCCCGCGCGACGGCCGTCCCCGAGCCTGAGACGTCGCTGCGCTCGGTCGGGACCGATCTGGCCGGCTCACGGCCGGAGGTCGCAAACTCCAGAGCCATCTCGAACTCGGGATCGCCGCGCTTCGCGGCAGCGTAGGCAAGCCGGGTCAGAGCAGCTTCGCGCACGAACTGGGCCACGCTCAGCCCCTGTCGATCGCACTCTCGCTCGAGCGCCTCCCAGAGGTCCTCGCCGAAACGGACGGTGGTCTGGTGCATCTTCCGAGCGGGCACTGACTGCGACAGGCTACGCGGAAGATGGAGATATCGCAAACGATATCGCTGTGTATAGTTGCGGTAGCGGATCCGAACTCTGTGCCGCATGCAGACCCTCAGTCCAGTCCGAGCAGCGCATCCGACCGAGTCGAGCGAGCTCGCTGAGCTCACTCGGCGCCTCGTGCGGCTGCTGCGCCGGAGTGCCGGACGGGGCCCGGCGGTCGCCCACTGTCACTGGGCGGGGCCCGACACCCTGCTCGCGCTGTTCGCCGATGCGACGACGAAGGTCGAGGAGACGCTTACGCGCCATGGGGAGCACGAGGTCGCGCTGCGATACCGGACGGCGATGCAAGAGGCGCTCGAGAACGACTTCAAGGCCGAGGTCGAGCGGGTCACGGGGCGTTCGGTCCAGGCCGTGCTGAACTGCGCCCGGTTCACTCCCGACGTGATGGCCGAGATCTTCCTCCTCGAGCCGGGGGGACCCGGCGCTGCGGAGGCAGGACCCAGGGGCGCCGGCGTGATGCCGGCGCCCCGCCCCGCCCTGGACGGCGCCGGCCTTGTGGGCGGCGCTGGTCCCGCCGAGCGCGCGGATCTAGCGGCGCGCTCGTGCTGATGTCGCTGGACGGCAACCGGCCACCGGGCGGCTAGGACAGCGCCTTGAGCCGTCGCCGCGGGCCGGACAGCCCGCGGGCGTGCGAATTGATGTCGGCCCAGGGATCGCCCTTCGCGGCCAAGCGGCGCAGCACGGTCTTGACGGTCCAGCGGTCCGGCTTCAGCCGCGAGTCGGAGAGCTCGTCCCAGTCGACCGGCGTGGCCACGGGCGCGCCGGGTCGCGGGCGTGCCGCGTAGGGCGGAACGGCCGTCTGCGCGTAGCCGTTGCGGAACACGTCGATCAGGATGCGTCCCTCGCGCTTGGCCTTGCGGAACTCGGTGGTGAGCTCGTCGGGGTGGCGGGCTGCGAGCACCGCGGCCGCCTCGCGCGCGAAGTCCTTGACCTCGTCGAAGTCGGCGCGACGCCGCAGCGGCGTCCACACGTGGATGCCCTTCGACCCGGTCACCTGTGCGAACGGGTCGAGGCCGATCTCCCGCAGCAGGTCGCCGGTCCGGCGGGCGGCACGGCGAACGGCGGCAAAGTCGCCGGCCGGGGGGTCGAGGTCGAACACGAGCCGGTCGGGCTGGGCAGGGCGGTCGGCGCGCGACAGCCACACGTGGGGGGTGATCGTGTTCTGGCCCACGAGGTAGACCAGGGTCCGGGAATCGTTGGCCAGGGCGTGGGTGATCGTGCCGCCCTCCCTCTTGGGCAGCTCGATGCGCCGGACGAACGCAGGGAAGTAGGCGGGCACGTCCTTGTGGAAGAAGCCCTTGCCTTCGATCCCGTCGGGAAACCGCTGCAAGCTCAGAGGCCGGTTCTTGATGTGGGGCAGCATCCACTCCGACACGCGCTCGTAGTAGGAGGCGAGATCGGCCTTGCTCACCCCGGCGGCCGGGAACAGGAGCTTGTCGGGGTGGGTGATCTCGACGCTCATGCCGGGCGCTCGCGCACGACCTCGCGGGCGGGCTTGTCGTCGCGCAGGCCGAGAAAGCGCGGGTGGCGCAGGCGGCCGTCGCGGGTCCACTCGCCGAAGGCCACCTGGGCCACCAGCTCGGGGCGCACCCAGCGCGTGCCCCGGGGCACGGGATGCACGTCGACGAAGGGCGGCACGTCCTGCTCGAGCGCCCGCATCCGCCGGCCGAGGTCCGCGAGGGTGGCGCGACCGAACCCGGTGCCGACCTTGCCCGCGTATCGCAGGTCGCCGTCCTCGTAGTGGCCCACCAACAGCGCGCCGAACTCGGTGCGCGACCCCTTCGGAGCGGTGAAGCCGCCGATCACGAGCTCCTGCTCGGCGTGGCACTTGAGCTTGAGCCAGTCCCGCGAGCGGCCGCCGCTCTTGTAGGGGCTGTCCGCACGCTTGGCGATCACACCCTCCAGGCCCTTGGCGCACGCCTCGCGGAAGAGCTCCTCACCCTTCTCGTTGCGGTGGGGCGCGAAGCGCACGGGGCCGTGAAACGAGAGGGCTCGCCGCAGACGGGCCTTGCGCTCTCGGAGCGGCAGTTCCCGCAGGTTCTCGCCGTCGAGGCGCAGCAGGTCGAAGAGGTAGAGGAACACGGCGATGCGGCTCCGCCGGGCGGCGTCGGCGCTGCTCACCTGGATGCGGCCCTGCAGGCGGGCGAAGCTGGTCACGGCTCCCTTGAACGCGACGATCTCCCCGTCGGCGACGAAGTCCTCGCGGCGCTCGCGTTCCAGCGCCTCGACCAGCTCCGGGTATGAGTTGTTCATAAGGCGCCCCGTGCGGGAGACCAGGCGCACCTCGCCGTCCTCCTTGTGGGCCAGGCAGCGGACCCCGTCGAGCTTGCGCTCGAAGATCCAGCCGGGGTCGGAGAAGGGCTCGTCGCTGAGGACGGCCTTCATCGGCTCGTAGGCGGCCACCCCCTTCTTGTATCGGAACATTCAGCGGCGCGCAGAAAGTCACGCCGGCCGGCCAGCCCGCAAACGGCTGCAGGGGCGCCATCTATCCGTCGCGCCTCAAGTCCTCGATGGTGCGTCCGCTCAGCACCGACTCGCGCTGCGTGCTCACGGGGTTGCGGCGGGCGTCCGCTTGCTCGTCGCGCCGCTTGACCAGCAGCCAGCGCCGGTCACCGGTGCGGCGCAGCGACCATCCGCCGCGCAGCTTCTCCCCCTCGAGCCAGAACGAGATGTGGCCCTGGTCCAGGCCCTCCTGCAGCGGCTCGTCGCGAAGGTTGCGGTAGGAGCCTCGGTCCCAGACGATCACCTGCCCCGCTCCGTAGCCCTCGCCGATCACGCCCTCGAAGTCGCCCCAGGACAGCTCGTGATCGTCCACCGCCATGGCCAAGCGCTTCTCGCGCGGGTCGGTCGACGGCCCCTTTGGCACCGCCCACGACTTGAACGTTCCCTCCACCTCGAGCCGGAAGTCGAAATGCAGGCTCGTGGCGGCGTGCTGCTGGATGACGAAGCGGGGCACTACCTGCGCAGCGGCTCGATGGTCAGCGGGCCCTCGTGGCGCTCCTCCACCTGCAGCGTGCTGTGCTCGATCCCGAAGCGCTCGGCCAGCAGCGCGGCCAGGCTGCGGCGGTGGGACTGGGTATCGCAGCCCGAGCGCACCGTCACATGCGCGGACAGCGCGGGAAAGCCCGAGGTGACCTCCCAGACGTGCAGGTCGTGAACCTCGACGACGTGGTCCTGGGCAGCGAGCGTGTTGCCGATCTCGTTGGGATCGAGGTCGCGCGGGGCGGCCTCGAGCAGCACCCGTCCCGAGTCCCGCAGCAGGCCGTAGCCCGAACGCAGCATCAGCGCGGCCACGAACAGCGCCGCGATCCCGTCGGCGCGGGAGAAGCCGGTGGTGATGACGACCAGCGCGGCGATCGCCGTCGCGATGAAGGCGAACAGGTCGGTGAGCACGTGCTGGAAGGCGCCCTCCAGGTTCAGGCTGCGCCGCTCGGTGCCCGAGAGGATCGCCGTGGCCGCCAGGTTCACCGCCACGCCGGCCAGGGCGACGACCAGCACCGGCACCCCCTCCACCGCCGGCGGCTCCACCAGGCGGCGGATTCCCTCGTACACCACCACGACCGCGAGCGCCACGAGCGTGGCCCCGTTGACCTGAGCGGAGAGGATCTCGGCCCGGCGCAGGCCGAAGGTGAAGCCTCCGCCCGCGGGCCGGCGAGCGAGCCGGGCCGCCAGCAGCGCCAGTGCGATGGCGCCGGCGTCGGTGAGCATGTGGGCCGCGTCCGAGAGCAGCGCGAGGGAGGACGCGAGCAGGCCCACCACGACCTCCACGGCCATGAAACCGAGGATCAGAACCAGCGCCAGCAACAGCCGGCGGGCGTCGCCGGCGGCGCCCGCCGCGCGGTGATGATGGGCGTGAGCCATCCACGCCAGATGGTCGCACGCCCGGTTTTCCGGTCGCCCCGGGTCGGGTAACCCCGGTTCATGCGAGTGGTGGTCGTGGGAGCCAGCGGCAACGTCGGCACCAGCGTGCTGCGCTCGCTGGCGGCCGACCCGAACGTTGACTCCGTGCTTGCCCTGGCCCGGCGCCTGCCGCGTGCCGGCTTCCCCAAGACGCAGTGGCGTTCGGCTGACGTGACTCGCGATCCGCTCGCTCCTCACTTCAAGGACGCCGACGCCGTGGTCCACCTGGCCTGGCTGATACAGCCGGCGCGCGACCGGCGGCTCACCCGGGCGGTCAACGTCGAGGGCAGCGAGCGGGTGTTCCGGGCGACGGCGGAAGCCGGCGTGCCCGCCCTGGTCTACGCCTCGTCGGTGGGAGCGTACGCCCGCGGCCCCAAGGACCGGCGCGTGGACGAGAGCTGGCCGACGACCGGCGTTCCCACCTCCTTCTACTCACGCGACAAGGCCGAGGTGGAGCGGCTGCTGGACCACTTCGAGCGCGACCGCCCCGAGGTGCGCGTGGCCCGGCTGCGACCCGGTCTGATCTTCAAGCGGGAGGCCGCCTCGGGCATCCGCCGGCTGTTCGCCGGGCCGCTTCTGCCCGGCTTCCTGGTCCGGCCCGAGCTGATCCCGCTCGTGCCGGCCCCCGCGCGGCTCGCGTTCCAGGCGGTGCACTCGCACGACGCCGGAGAGGCGTACCGGCTCGCGGTGACGGGCGACGCCCGGGGGGCGTTCAACATCGCAGCCGAGCCGGTGCTCGACCCCGCTGAGCTCGGCCGCCTGCTGGAGGCGCGTCCGCTGCCGGTGCCGCCGCGCCTGCTGCGCGCGGGGGCGGCTTTGAGCTACCGGATGCGGCTGCAGCCCACCGAGCCCGGCTGGCTCGACATGGGGCTCGGGGTGCCGCTCATGGACACCACCCGGGCGCGCGAGGAGCTCGGGTGGACGCCCCACCACGGCGCCGACGAAGCGCTGCTCGAGCTGCTCGCCGGCATGCGCGAGGGGGCGGGAATCGACACGCCGCCGCTGGCGCCCGGAGGCGCCGGCCCCGGGCGGCTGCGCGAGTTCGCCAGCGGCGTGGGGGCGCGGACCGGCTGAACTGCTCGGGCGCCGCTAGTAGAGCGGGCTCGGGTGGCGCGGCTCGTAGAGGCCGAGCCTGCCACCGCCCGGAAGGCGAATGCCGGTCACCAGCCCGAACCCCTCGTCGCTGACCGGGCCGCTGAGCTCGGCGCCCTTGGCCTCGAGCTCGGCCACGGTGGCCTTGACGTCGTCGCACATCAGGTAGAGCTCGTGGTGGTCGCGCGCGACCGTCGGGTGCACCGCCAGCTCGGCGGGCGGCAGAGCGAAGATCAGCCACCCGTCGCCCGCGTCCACCCAGGAGAACCCGAGCACGTCGCGCAGAAAGGCGCGGTCCGCCTCGGCGTCCTCGCTGAAGACGATCGCGTGCGCCCCGTTGATCATCGTCAGGGCGCCGCCTGCGGCTCGGCGGCGGGCGGCTGGCTGCGCGGCGCCGGCTGCTCGGGAGTGGTGGGCTGGGTGGTGGTCTCCTCGGGGGTGGTCTGCTGAGTCGTCGTCCGCTCGGGAGTGGTGGGCTGGGTCTGCTGCTCCTCGGAGTCCCGCTCCGGCGTCGTCCGCTCGCTTGTGTCCGTCGGCGTCGTCTCCTGGCGCTCATCGTCGCGGTCCTTGTTGGACTTGCCGCCCACCAGCGTCGTGCGGCTGTCGCTCTTGCCGATGGACTCGCCGGCGATCAGCTCGGTGGCCGTCAGCACCACCACTCCGATCACGAAGGCGAGGGCCGCCGTCGTCAGCGCGAGCCCCCAGGCAATGTGCCGCCGGGACGGCCGGCGCGGCGGCTGGCGGTAGACCCGCACCGGGCCGGTCGGGCCCGCCGGGAGGGACCCCGGGCCGGACGGTCGCCGCTCCTCCGGCTCGGAAGGCGGAGGCTCTGCCGCCTCGCGCTCGTCGGGCTCCGGGGCGCCCGGCACCGGGGCCAGCGCCGGGCTGTCGCTGGTCAAGGACCGTGCGATCCGGTCGGTTGGGCGGTGAAGCAGCTCGCTCAAGATCGTCACGATCACAGGGGTGGCCGCCGCGGCGATCCAGGTGCCGCGGATCCAGAGCTGCGAGGTGATGGCGGCCGCCGAAGCCGAGGCGACGCTCGCGATCACGAGCGTGCTTACGTCAAGGCCGCGCTCCTCCTCGCGCTCGACAGTGCGCGGGGACGAAGCCACTCGGCGTCACCATAGCGAGCCTCAGGCAGTCACCGCGAGCATCGACGACAACGTACGACGCGTGTGCGGCACGGCGGGCTCCAGGCCCCCAGGGCCGGCCCGTCCCACATCGGCGCCGGCCAGGGTACGGATAGGGTGCGGCCGATGGCGGACCTGCGCACCCGGGAGGCCGACGTGGTCGTCGTGGGCGCCGGACTGGCGGGCCTGGCCGCGGCGCGGGCGCTGGCCGTCGAGGGTGCCTCGGTGGTCGTGCTGGAGGCACGCTCACGGGTCGGCGGCAGGGTGCTCAACGAGAAAATCGGCGCCGGCCAGGTGGTCGAGGTCGGGGCCCAGTGGATAGGCCCCACCCAGAACCGGCTGGCGGCGCAGGCCGCCGCTTTGGGTGTCGAGACCTTTCCCACGTACGGCGAGGGCGAAAACGTGATCGAGCACGCCGGCCGCCTGCGCCGCTACCGCGGGACCATCCCGCGCCTCAACCCCGTCGTGCTGCTCGATGTGGAGCGGGCCCAGCGGCGGCTGAACGCCCTCGCCAGGCGGGTCCCGCTCGCGGCGCCCTGGGAGGCCCCGGAGGCCGCCCGGCTGGACGGCCAGACGATGGCGTCATGGATGCGCCGGAACCTGGCCACGCGGTCGGGACGGATGCTGCTGGAGCTGGGCGTGGAGGCCGTGTGGGCGGCGCAGCCCGAGGACATGTCGCTGCTGCACGTGCTCTTCTACATCCACTCCGCGGGCAGCCTGCAGATGCTGTTCGACACCGAGGGCGGGGCGCAGCAGGACCGCTTCGTGGGCGGCTCCCAGCTGGTGCCGATCCGCATGGCCGGGGAGCTCGGAGCCGAGCGCGTGATGCTCGGCGCCCCGGTGCGGCGGGTCGAGCACGGCGGCGATGGCGTGACCGTGCACGCCGACGGCGTCCGCGCCCGCGGCCGCCGCGCAATCCTCGCTCTCGCGCCCACGCTCGCGGGTCGGCTGGGCTACGACCCTCCGCTGCCCGGCTTCCGCGACCAGCTCACCCAGCGCATGCCGCTGGGAACGGTGGCCAAATGCATGGCGGTCTACGAGGAGCCGTTCTGGCGTGCCGAGGGCCTCTCGGGCCAGGGAACGAGCGACACCGGACCGGTGAAGCTCACCTACGACAACTCTCCGCCCGGCGGCTCACCGGGCGTGCTGCTGGGCTTCCTCGAGGGACGGCAGGCGCGCGAGCTCGGCCGCCTCCCGGAGGCGGAGCGGCGCAGCGCGGTGGTCGACTGCTTCGCCCGCCTGTACGGTCCGCGCGCCGCCAGGCCGGTCGCCTACGTAGAGCGCCACTGGGCCGAGGAGGAATGGTCGCGCGGCTGCTACGGCTGCCACATGCCCACCGGCGCCTGGACCAGCTACGGACGCGCCCTGCGCGAGCCGATCGGACCGCTGCACTGGGCCGGGGCCGAGTACGCCACCGTTTGGAACGGCTACATGGAGGGCGCGGTCCGGTCGGGCGAGGAAACCGCCCGGGCCGTGCTCCAGCGGCTCTAGGAGGGCTCGGCCGGTGCCTCGCCTCGCCGTAGCCGCGAGTGGCGGTAGCCGTAGATCACGTAGACGACCATCCCGAGCACCATCCACGCGACGAAGCGCAGCCAGGTGGCCGTGTCGAGGTAGGTCATCAAGAAGATGCACAGGCCGGCTCCGATCAGCGGGAAGACCGGCACGAACGGAACCCGGAAGCCGCGCTCGAGGTCGGGGTTCGTGCGCCGCAGGACGATCACCCCGATGTTCACCAGCAGGAAGGCGAACAGGGTGCCGATGTTGACCAGCTTGGCGATCTCGGCCAGGGGCACGAACGCGGCAAGCGTGGCGATCAAGACTCCGAACAGCCCGGTCAGCAACACCGGCGTGTGCGTGCGGTCGTTCACCCTGCAGAGCGCGGCGGGAAGCAGGCCGTCCCGCGCCATCGAGAAGGAGACGCGCGTCTGCCCGAACAAGATCGTGAGCACCACGCTCGTGATCGCGACCAGTGCGCCGAAGGTGACGATGTCCGCTGCCCAGCTGATGCCGGCGCCCTCGGAGAGCGCGGTGGCGAGTGGGGCGTCGTCCCCGGCAAGCTGATCGGCGGGCAGCGCTCCCACCGCGACGGCCGAGACGGCGATGTAGATCACGGTGCAGATCACCAGCGAGCCCACGATGGCGATGGGGAGGTCCCGACTGGGCCGCTCGGACTCCTCGCTGGCGGTGGAGACAGCGTCGAAGCCGATGTAGGCGAAGAAGATGAGCGCCGCGCCGTCTATCACCCCGGTGAAGCCGTTGGGGGCGAAGTCGCTGAAGTGGTCGCCGTTGAACGCCGTGACCCCGACGACGATGAAGAAGGCCAGCACGGCCAGCTTTACGATCACCATGACGGTGTTGCTGCGGGCGCTCTCCCGCACGCCGAAGATCAGCAGCGCGGTCACGGCCAGCACGAGGGCGGCCGCCGGCACGTTCACCTCTCCGCCCTCGCCCGGTGGCAGGGCGATGGCGTCAGGGAGAGTGATCCCGAAGAGGCTGTCGAGCAGCTCGGTGAAGTACGCCCCCCAGCCGACCGCCACGGCGGCCACCGAGACTCCGTACTCCAGCACGAGGTCCCAGCCGATGATCCAGGCGACGAGCTCGCCCATCGTGGCGTACGCGTAGGTGTAGGCGCTTCCCGACACCGGGATGGCCGAGGCCAGCTCCGCGTAGGCGAGCGCGGAGAAGATGCAGGTCACGCCGGCGAAGACGAAGGACAGGACGATCGCCGGACCGGAGTCGCCGATCGCCTCGCCGATGATCACGAAGATCCCGGTGCCGATGATCGCCCCGATGCCGAAGGCGGTCAGGTCGAGAGCCCCGACTGCCCGGCGCAGCTGCGTGCCCTCCGCCGCCTCGAGCAGCTGATTGGTGGGCTTCTTCGCAAGGAGGCCCGGTTGGGCGGTGGTCGCCATTCGGCGCGCATACCCAGGAAGCTGCCGTTTAGGCACCAACGCTCCCGGTATTCCGAAAGTAGTTCGAATACGAAGGAGAGAGGGACTCATGGCAAGCAGGCTCGAGGGCAAGAAGGTCGCCTTTCTCGCGACCGACGGTGTCGAGCAGGTCGAGCTCACCGAGCCCTGGAAGACGGTCAAGGACGAAGGCGGTCAGCCCGAGTTGATCTCGCTGGAGAGCGGCGAGATCCAGGGCTTCGACCACCTCGACAAGCGCGACACCTTCCCGGTCGACAAGGCGGTTGCCGACGCCGACGCGGGCGACTACGACGGCCTCGTCCTTCCGGGCGGCGTGGCCAACCCGGACTTCCTCCGCGCCGACGAGGACGCGGTGCGTTTCGTGCGTTCGTTCTTCGAGGCGGGCAAGCCGGTGGCCGCGATCTGCCACGCGCCGTGGACGCTCGTGGAGGCCGGCGTCGTACAGGGACGCACGCTCACCTCGTTCCCAAGCATCAAGACCGACATCGAGAACGCCGGCGGCACGTGGGTGGACGAGGAGGTGCACGTGGACAGCGGGCTGGTCACCAGCCGCAAGCCCGACGACCTCCCGGCCTTCAACGACAAGCTCGCCGAGGAGATCTGCGAGGGCCGGCACGAAGAGCAGGCCCTGCAGACCGCGGGCGCCGGCGCTTCCGACTAGAGCGCCCGCCCCGCATCCCCCAACCCGCGCCGGGGCGCCTGTGGGCGCCCCGGCGTCGTTGTGTAGCCCGAGGCCGCTGCGGGCAGGCGGGGAGCCGGCCGGTGTCCACTAGCCTCGGCGCCGCATGCCACTCGAGAACGGCGTCGTCTACCAGATCTACCCGCGCTCGTTCCAGGACGCCGACGGCGACGGGATCGGCGACCTCGCCGGGATACGCTCGCGCCTGGGCCATTTGGAGTGGCTCGGGGTCGACGCGCTGTGGATGTCGCCGATCTACCCGTCGCCGATGGCCGACTTCGGCTACGACGTGTCCGACTACACCGGCATCGATCCGGTGTTCGGCGGCTTCGACGACTTCGACGCCCTCGTGGCCGCGGCGCGCGAGCGGGGCCTCGCCGTCCTGATGGACATCGTGCCCTGCCACACCTCGATCGAGCACCCGTGGTTCTCCGAGCACCCGGAGTGGTACATCTGGGCCGACGCCCCCAACAACTGGTCGTCGGCCTTCGGCGGCTCGGCCTGGAGCGCCCTGAACGGGCGTTACTACCTGCACTCGTTCTATCCCGAGCAGCCCGACCTCGACTGGCGCAACCCCGAGGTGATCGCCGCCATGCAGGACGTCGTGCGCTTCTGGCTCGAGCGCGGTGCGGCCGGCTACCGGGTGGACGCCATCGACCGGCTGCTGAAGGACCCGCAGCTGCGCGACGATCCTCCCGCGACCGAGCCCTTCGGCCTCCCGCTGCGCGCCGACGAGGCGAAGCTGTCGCTCGCCCACTCACGCAACGCCCCCGATACTGGCGCTGCGCTGAGGAAGATCCGCGAGGCGGCGGGCGACGCCTTTCTCGTGGGCGAGGTCTACCTGCCCAGCGCGAGGTGGCAGCCCTACAGCGATTACTTCGACGCCGTGTTCGCCTTCGAGCTGCTGCACGCGTCCTGGGACGCCGCGCAGCTGCGCCGGGCCATCGAGGCCACGACCCGGCAACCGGGCGCGGCCTGGGCTATGTCCAACCACGACTTCGGCCGGCTGCCCACGCGCTTCGGCCGCGACAACGCGCGCGCGGCGGCGATGCTCCTGCTCACGCTGCCCGGGACAGCCTTCCTGTACCAGGGCGACGAGATCGGCCAGGCGGACGGGCCCGGCGGCGAGCGCGCGCTTCGACCGGGCCGGCCGCGACGGCTTCCGCCACCCGATGCAGTGGGACCCGAGCCCGAAGGCGGGCTTCACCGACGGCGACCCGTGGCTGCCGCTGGTCGAGCCGGAGCGTCACAACGTCGAGGCTGAGCGCGACGACCCGAACTCGATGCTCACGCTGGTCCGGCGCCTGATCGCGGTGCGCCGCGAGCTGGAGCCGGGCCTCTCCCTGCTCGAGTCCGCGCCCGGTGTCGTGGCGTTCGCACGCGGGCGGCACACGGTGGCTCTCAACACCACACCGGAGCCCCGCCCGGCGCCGGGTGCCGATGAGGTCGTCCTGGAGACGCGTGCCGGCTGCCTCCGCGACGGGACGCTGGCGCCCCACGCGGGCGTGCTGACCCGGGACCACTGAGGCGGCGGCTCAGGGCGCGGCGATCTCGCCCGAGCCGCGCATGATGAGCTCGGTGCGGGCCAGGGTGCGCTGAGCGGGACCCGCGTCCCCGTCGAGCCGGGCAAACAGCCGCTCGGCCGCGGCGCGGCCGATTCCCACCGGGTCCTGCGCCACGACGGTCACGCCCGGCTCCAGCGCGTCGGCCATCACCACGTCGTCGATGCCGACCATCGCGACCCGGCGCTGGAGGCCGAGCGCCCGCAGCGCCCGGACCGCCCCCACCGTGATGAGGTTCTGGGCGGTCAACAGCGCGGTGGGCGGTTCCGGGCCGTGCAGCAGCTCGGTCGTGGCCCGGTAGCTGAGCTCGCTGGTGGCCAGCTCCGTCCGCACCAGCGTGTCCTCGGAGGGCAGGCGGTGGCGATAGCAGGCCTGGCGGTATCCGACCAGCCGCTCCCGGGCGGTGTACACCTGCAGGCGATCTCCCAGGAAGCCGATGCGCCGGTGTCCGGCCGCCGCGAGGTGGTCGACGGCCTCGCTCGCCGCGGCCGCGTTGTCGATGATCACGCGTCCGCGTCGAGCGCCTCGGGCGGGCGGTCGACGAACACCACGGGCGTGCCGGCCTGGAGGTCGCGGGCGAGATAGGACTGGTCGCGGGCCACCGGGGCAATCACGAGGCCATCCACGCGGCGGGCGCAGAAGCCCTGCACAAGCTCCCGCTCGCGCTCGGGGTCCTCGTCCGAGCTCCCGACGAACGTGAGCACCCCGCGGGTGCGGGCCACCTCCTCCACCCCTCGGTGCAGCTGGGAGAAGAACGGGTTGGACACGTCCTCCACCAGCAGGCCGACGCTGGCCGAGGCCCGGTCGGCGCGGCGCAGATTGCTGGCGGTGAGGTCCCGGCGGTAGCCCAGCATGTCGATCGCGTCGCGAACCCGCTCGGCGAGATCGGCCCGTACCGCGCCCTCGCCGTTCACTACCCGGGAAACCGTGCTGAGGCTGACCCCGGCCAGCGCGGCCACGTCATGCATCGTCGGCCGCCGCGGCGGCCGGTCTGGAGGGGCGGTTGAACGCGCCTCCGAATGGGTATCCCACGCTCAGGTGAAGGCGGAGAGGGGAGTGAACAGGCGCAGGATGCGAGCGGCCGCGGGACTGGCGGCCGTCCTGGCCTGCGGCCTGGCCACCGCCTGCGGAGTAACCGGTGACGAGGGTGGCAGCGGCGCCCGCACCATCAACTGGTACGCGTTCAACGAGCCCGGTGGTTCGTATGACCAGGCGGTCGCCAACTGCAACAAGCAGGCGAACGGCAAGTACACGATCAACTACGAGAAGCTGCCGAACATCGCCGACCAGCAGCGTGAGCTGCTCGTCCGCCGCCTGGCCGCCGAGGACGACAGCATCGACCTGGCGTCGCTCGACGTGATCTGGACCGCCGAGTTCGCCGAGGCCGAGTGGATCCTGCCCTGGGAGGGCGAGCGCCGGGCGGCCGCCACCGAAGGCAAGCTCGATGGTCCGGTCGAGACCGTCGACTACCAGGGCAAGATCTGGGCGATCCCGCACACGAGCAACACCCAGCTGCTCTGGTACCGCAAGGACCGCGTGGACGCGCCGCCCGACGACTTCACCTGGGACGAGATGATCGACGACGCGGTCGACAAGGGCACCGCGGTCGAGGTGCAGAGCGCCCAGTACGAAGGGCTGGTCGTCTGGATCAACGCGATGATCGCCAGCGCCGGGGGGCAGATCGTCAACGAGGAGGGCGAGGTGCTCGTGAACGACACGGCCAAGACGGCGGCGGAGATCGAGAAGAAGCTCGCCACTTCGGCCGCAGCGCCGCCGGGCATGTCCACCAACAACGAGGACGCGGCTCGCTTCGGCTTCTATGACGGCCGCTCGGACTACATGGTCAACTACACGTACATCTACCCGGGCGCGGCCGAGGTGAGCGAGGAGCTCCAGAAGAACATCGGCTGGGCACGCTACCCCCGCAGCGACAAGGACAAGCCGAGCGCACCGCCGCTCGGAGGCTTCAACATCGCCGTATCCGCGTACTCGAAGAACCCGGGCCTCGCCTTTGATGCGGCCGAGTGCCTCGCCAGCCCGGAGAACCAGGCGCTCAGCGCCGAGCTGGGCGGCCTGCCGCCGACCAGCGAGTCGGTCTACGACGATCCGAAGGTGCAGGGGGCGGCCCCCTTCGCCGATGAGCTGCGTGAGTCGATCGACAACGCCGGGCCGCGGCCGGTAACGCCCGCCTACAGCGACATCTCGCTGGCGATCCAAAAGACCTATCACCCGCCGGAATCTGTGGACCCGGACACGATCGTGGAACAGCTGCGTGACCGGATCGAGAAGGCCGTCGACGGGAAGATCTTCTGATGGAGGCCGCCACGACCTCAGCCCCCGCCGCCGCACCGCCCAAGAAGAAAGGGCCCACCGAACGGTACAAAGCGGAGCGCAAGCTCGCCTGGCTGCTGTGCGCGCCCGCCGTGATCGCGATGTTGATCGTGACCGGCTATCCGATCGTGTACGCCTTCTACCTGTCGCTGCAGAAGTTCGACCTGCGCTTCCCGGACGACAAAGAGTTCGTCGGCCTGGCGAACTACGGCGACGTCCTCACGTCGACCACGTGGTGGTCGGACGTCGCCACGACGCTGCTCATCACGGTCGTATCAGTAGCCATCGAGCTCGTACTGGGCATGCTGATCGCCCTGGTCATGCACCGCGCCATCTTCGGGCGCGGCCCGGTCCGCGCGTCGATCCTGATCCCGTATGGCATGGTCACGGTGGTTGCGGCCTTCGCGTGGAGGTACGCCTTCGACCCGACCAGCGGCTTTGTGTTCGGCTTGCCGCTTGTACCGGACGACTGGCTGCCGCTGACCACGCGGGAAGGATCGCTCTTCGTAATCATCCTGGCGGAGGTCTGGAAGACGACGCCCTTCATGGCGCTGCTGCTCCTGGCGGGCCTCGCGCTCGTCCCGGACGAGCTGAACGAGGCGGCGAAGGTCGACGGCGCGAGCACCCTGCAGCGCTTCTTCCGAATCACCATCCCGCTGATGAGGCCGGCCATCCTGGTGGCGCTGCTGTTCCGGACGCTCGACGCGTTCCGAATATTCGACAACATCTTCATCATCCAGCCGGGAGGCGCCCTGGGCACCGAGAGCGTCTCGATCCTGGGCTACAACGTCCTGATCAACCGGGTGAACCTGGGGCTCGGCTCGGCGATCTCGATCCTGATCTTCATCTGCGTGATCCTGATCGCCGTCCTCTTCGTGAAGGGGCTCGGCACGAGCACGGCGCAAGCGCGAGGGGAGAGCTGACATGCAGCACACGGGCCGGGAGAAGCTGCAGTGGGCGATCGGGATCCTGGTGGTCCTGCTCTACGCCCTGATTCCGGTGGCGTGGATCGTTTCGCTGTCGTTCAAGACACCCGAGGAGGTCAGCGACAAGAAGTTCTGGTCGGGCTTCTCGACCGAGAACTACGACGTCGTCTTCTCCGACGACACCTTCATCGCCGCGCTGATCAACTCGATCGGCATCGCCTCCATCGCCACTCTTATCTCGATCGTGCTCGCGGCGATGGCCGCCTACGCGACGTCCCGGCTCGACTTCACGGGCAAGACGCTGATCCTCTCGGGAGCTCTGGCGGTGGCCATGTTCCCGCCGATCTCGATCGTCGGCTCGCTGTTCGAGATGTGGCGGTCGCTCGGCATCTACGACACCTGGATCGGGCTGATCATCCCCTACATGACCTTCACGCTGCCGCTCGCGATCTACACGCTGTCAGCGTTCTTCCGCGAGATCCCCTGGGAGCTCGAGCAGGCCGCCCAGGTCGACGGCGCTACGCCCTTCCAGGCGTTCCGCAAGATCATCGTGCCGCTCGCGGCGCCCGGGGTGTTCACGGCTGCGATCCTGGTCTTCATCTTCGCCTGGAACGACTTCATCTTCGCGAACACGCTCACCTCGACCGACGCGGCGCGGACGGTGCCCGCGGCGCTTGCGTTCTTCACCGGCGCGTCGCAGTTCGAGCAGCCGATCGGGGCGATCTCCGCGGCCTCGGTCGTCGTAACCGTCCCGATCATCATCATGGTCCTGATCTTCCAGCGCCGTATCGTTGCGGGCCTCACCGCCGGCGCGGTGAAGGGATAAGGAGGAGTACCCGATGGCCGGCATAACCCTCAACGGACTGACGAAGCGTTACCCCGACGGCTACGAGGCCGTCCGGGACATGGACCTGCAGATCGAGGACGGCGAGTTCGTGATCCTCGTCGGCCCCTCTGGATGCGGCAAGTCCACCGCGCTGCGCATGATCGCCGGGCTCGAGGACATCACCGAGGGCGAGCTCAAGATCGGTGACGACGTGGTGAACGACCGTGCCCCGAAGGACCGCGACATCGCAATGGTGTTCCAGAACTACGCCCTCTACCCGCACATGAGCGTGCGCGACAACATGGGGTTCGCGCTCAAGCTGCGCGGCACCGACAAGGCGGAGATCGACGAGAAGGTGGGCGAGGCCGCGCGAGTGCTCGATCTCGAGCAGCATCTCGACCGCAAGCCCTCGCAGCTCTCCGGCGGCCAGCGACAGCGTGTCGCGATGGGCCGGGCGATCGTGCGCGATCCGGCGGCCTTCCTGATGGACGAGCCGCTGTCGAACCTGGACGCCAAGCTGCGCGTGGCCATGCGCACCGAGGTCGCGCGGCTGCAGAAGGACCTCGGCACCACCACCGTGTACGTGACGCACGACCAGACCGAGGCCATGACGCTGGGCGATCGCGTGGCGGTGATGCGCGCCGGCGAGTTGCAGCAGGTGGGCAGCCCGATGGAGCTCTACAACGAGCCCGTCAACCTGTTCGTGGCCGGCTTCATCGGCTCACCGGCGATGAACTTCATGCCCGCGACCGTCGAGGGTGACACGCTGAAGCTGCCGATAGGCGACGTGAAGCTGCCCGACGACACGCGTGAAGCCGTCTCGGGGTCGGAGTCCAAGACCCTCATCGCCGGGATCCGCCCCGAGCACTTCGAGGACGCCACGCTGGTGGGCGAGGCCCGCGACAAGGGCTCGACCTTCACAGCGAAGATCGAGGTGCTCGAGTCGATGGGCTCCGAGCTGTACGCCCACTTCTCGGTGGCCCACGACGAGCAGATCGAGTCTCAGGAGCTGCGCGAGCTGGCCGAGGACGCCGGCAGCGGCGAGATCCCCAAGGAGGGCGAAGAGGGCCAGATCGTGGCCCGGCTCGACCCGCAAAGCCAGGTCCGCGTGGGCGAGGAGGCCGAGCTGTGGGTGGACGCCACCCGGCTGCAGCTGTTCGACCCATCGGACGGCCGCAATCTCACGACCTCCAAGCACGGCCCGGCAGCCGTCGGCGGCGACGGGCAGAGCCCCGCCGCGCGCGACCCGGAGCCCGCGGTCGAGGAGCGTCCGGAGGGTCAGGCCGCCCAGGAGGGCGACCGGCCGGGCTAGGGCTGCCTCACTTCCTGGGCCGCCACTGATTCGCCCGCTCGCCCTTGGCTGCGAGCCGCGCAGTCTCCTGAACCCGCTTGGCTCGGGTTTGCTCGCGCTTGGCCTGGGCGATCCACTCCAGGATGGCGCGCCGGGCCGAGGGCGGGAAGCCGTCCCACTGCTCCCGGGAATCGGCATGCTCGGCGAAGGCGGCGGCCAGGTCGTCGGGCACGATGAGCTTCTCGACCTCGTCCAGGCGGCTCCAGCTGCCATCGGCCTTCGCCGTCTCGATGCTGCGGATGCCGGCCGGCGCCATCCGGTCCTCGCGCACGAGCCGCGCGATCCGGCTCTTGTTGGGGCCCGACCAGGCGCTGCCCTTGCGCCGCGGTGAGAACCACAGCATCGAGCGGTTGTCGTCCAGCGCCGACCCCTTGCTGTCGATCCAGCCGAAACGGAGCGCCTCGGTCACTGCGTCGTCGTAGGAGAGGTCGGTCTTCCCGGTGTGCTTTTTCCAGGAGACGAGCCAGACCCCGCCCTCGCGCTCATGATTCTGCTCGAGCCACCGACCCCAGGCCTCGGCGGTCTCGGGCTGGACCCGCTCCCCGTTGGCCACTAACGCAGCTCTTTGCGCAGGCGGCGCACCATCGTGTCCTGGTCGCCGCTGGGCTCCTCCAGGTCGTGGCGCACGGCCTCGATCACGTCGTCGGTCCAGTCGTGGGTGCGTAGGAGCAGGTAGCGCAGATGGGACACGCGCATGTAGGCCTCGGTATCGGTGCCGTGGCGGATCAGCTCCGCCTCCTCCAGCATCTGCACCACCGGCTCGTACTCCTCGGTGAACCAGGCCTCGGCCACCTCGGCGCGGCTCATGAGCTCGCCCCGGTTCTGGATGGCGCGGAAGCCCCAGGCCTCCACGGCCTCCGCGAGCGCCGCGTAGCGCCACTCGTCCGACAGCTGGATGCGCGCGCGGGCCTGGGCGTGCAGCGGCACGCGCTCGTGGAAAAGGCGCTGGTGGCTCTTCAGCGGCAGGTCGCGCAACGTGATCGCCCGCTCGGCGCCCACCTCGGTCACGATCTCGGTCACATAGGCGTTGATGTCGGGGTGGCCGAGCGCCCGCGCCACCGAGACGCGGTGGTGCCCGTCCTTGACGAAGTGCACATCGCCGATGCGGTAGACGTCGATCGGGGGCATGGCCTCGCCGCGCCGCTGCGCCGCGGCGATCCGCTCCCAGCGGGTGCGCACCCGGGTGGATGTGGGACGGAAGCGGCGGTCGAACTCCCGCTGGCGGTCGACCGTGCCCACGATGGAGTTGAGGTCGATCGCCTGCTGACCGAGGCGGCGCTCGCCCCGTCTGCCCAGGGCGGCCACGACCTCCTCGAAGGGGAGGATCACGTTGACGTCACCAGGATCGCCGCGCAGGCGGGTCGCCAGGCGCGAGAACGCCCGGGCCCGGCGGGCGCGCCCGAAGTCGAACTGTGCGTCGGCGGAGGGAAGACCGGTGTCGCGAGCCACTACAGGCGAGGGTACTAAGGGAGGGCCCGCAACCTTTTGTCGATTCCGGCCACGTTCGCGGCTGCGTCCACCGCGAGGGCCCGGACGCGCACGCGCAGGGCCCGACCGCGGGCGAGCATGCGGCGCGCGACGCGCGGCAGGCGCGCTTTGAGCGCGGCCGCGCCCCCCTCGGGCGGCTCTGCCGGGCGGGCCCGGAAGCTGCGCAGGCGGCCGTCCACGCGGACCGTCCCGACAAGCCCGGCCAGGCAGGGCTCGGCCGGACAGCGGATCCGCGCCCACACTGTGCCGGCGGCGCGCAGGGGTCGCTGCCGGCGCCCGACCCGGGCCGCCAGGACGGGCGGCTGGCTGTCGCTGACCAGCGGTGGCGGGCAGGCCTGCCCGATCAGCGCCCGAGCGTTATCCAGGTACTGCTGGTAGCGCGAGCGGTTCTCCGGCGCGGGGCGCTCCACGTCGGCGATCCAGATCCCGAACTCCCCCTCGTCGAGGGCGGGGTCGGGCAGGCCGCCCGCCAGCCGCCGCTGCCGGACCTCAGCGGCGGTGTCGAGGAACCAGCGCAGCTGGAGTGCCGGATCGTCCGGGAAGCCCTCGTACCCG
Organism: uncultured Thermoleophilaceae bacterium; assembly: GCA_963821275.1. Lineage (GTDB taxonomy): Bacteria > Actinomycetota > Thermoleophilia > Solirubrobacterales > Thermoleophilaceae > JACVRW01. The sequence goes on along the minus strand of CAWGDF010000011.1, from coordinate 142,765 downwards.
CCCTCGCCGATGCTCAGGTGCATGCCGAAGAAGCCGGCGTAGCTCGCCACCGCTCAGGTTGCGCAGCCCGCTTTCGCCGATTCCCGCCATCACCGGCAGCTCGCGGGGCATGCCGCGCCCGGCGGCTCCGCGGGCCATCCAGCGGGCGATCCGGCGCTTCGCCGCGCCGTCGCCCGGGTAGGCCGCCGGGCAGGGATCGCTCAGGTCGGGGGCGGCCGCGCCGCCCTGCGCAGCGGCAGCGCTGGGCACCACGAGCAGGCAGGGCAGCGCCAGCGCGAGAGCTAACGCAATGCGCCTCATCCCGTCACCAGGCGGAACGCGCCGCCCTCTGCCTCGAAGCGGGCCGAGCCGACCTCGACCACCTCACCGTCCACGTTGAACTCGGTGCCCTCCGGCGCGCGCACCTCCGCGGACGCGCAGCGGGCGTGGCGGGCCCGGCGATGCCGCGTTAGGCGCCCGCTGCGTAAGCGGTAGGCCAGCGCCACCAGCCCGGGGCGAGGCCCGCGGGCCACCGCCACCACCTCCAGCTCGCCATCGAGCGGATCGGCCTCCTGGATGCCGGACCCGGCGCCGAACGCGCCCGACGCCGCGAGCGTGACCTGCCAGGCGTCGCCGGCGAACAGCGGCTGCTCACCGCAGTCCACCTGACAGGGCACGGCCCGGGCGGTGAAGCCGGCCACCAGCGCGCCCGCCGCATAGCCGACCGGGCCCAGGGCCCGCTTCCACGCCCTCGCCTGGCGCGCCGCCGGGGCCGGCAGCCCGGCGCTGGCCACGTTCACGAACGGTCGCCGCCCCCCGGCGAGCGGCTCCATCCAGCCGAGCTCGAGGGCCTTCAAACGCATTCCCTGGACCGCCAGCCGGCAGGCGTCGGGCACCTGGAGCGGCAGCCCCAGGCGGCGGGCGAAGTCGTTGGCGGTACCCGCCGGCACCAGCGCGAGCGCCAGGTCCGCCTTCCCGGCGGCCGCGGCCACCGGCGCGATGCTGCCGTCGCCACCGGCGATCACCACCCGGTCGGCGCCCGAGTCCACCGCGCCCTGGATCTCCTCGATCCCGAAGCACTCCAGCTCGGCGCCGAAGGAGCGTAGCCGCGCCGCGATCTCGTCCGGATCGCAGGTGCCCGAAGCCGGGTTGGCGATCAGCGCCAGTGTGGACGCCGACCGCCCGTCAGCCCGCACCGTTCTCTCCGCCCATGCCATGCTCCTCGCCCATGCCTCCCTGGCCCGCAACGTACCCGCGGTGAGGGTTTTCGTAGCCCGTCGCCTCCCCGGCGAGGGCTTGGAGCGCCTGGCGGCCGAGCACGAGGTCGAGGTCTGGGAGGAACGGCTACCGCCGCCGGCGGAGGAGCTGCGCGCTCGGGTGCCGTCCGTCGAGGGACTGCTCTCGCTCCTGACCGACCGGGTGGACGCGGAGCTGATCGAGGCGGCCCCTCGGCTGAGAGCGATCTCCAACTACGCGGTTGGCGTCGACAACGTGGACGTGCAGGCCGCCAGCGAACGCGGGATCCCCGTGGGCAACACGCCGGGCGTGCTCACCGAGTCGACGGCGGACCTGACGCTGGCGCTGATGCTCGGCATCGGCCGGCGGATCGCGGAGGGCGACGCGTACGTCCGCCGCGGCGACTGGGACACCTGGGATCCCGGGCTGCTGCTGGGGCGCGACCTGCACGGCGCGACGGTGGGCATCGTCGGGCTCGGACGCATCGGGCAGGCGGTCAAGCGCCGCTGCGAGGGCTTCGGCTGCGAGGTGCTGCACAGCGGCGGCGAAGATGGGGTCGAGCTGGAGGAGCTGCTGCGGCGGGCGGACTTCGTGACCCTTCACGCGCCCCTCAAGCCCTCCACCCACGGCCTGATCGCAGCCGCGGAGCTGGCCGCGATGAAGCCGGACGCGTACCTCGTAAACACCGCGCGCGGACCTCTGATCGACAGCGGTGCATTGGCCGACGCCCTGCGCGAGGGCGAGATTGCCGGCGCAGCCCTGGACGTGACCGACCCGGAGCCGCTGCCCAGCGACCACCCGCTGCTGTCGGCGCCGAACCTGCTGGTGGTGCCGCACATCGGCTCGGCCGCCCGGGCCACGCGCGAGCGGATGGCGGACATGGCCGTCGACAACCTGCTGGCCGGGCTCGCGGGCGAGCCGATGCCCAACTGCGCCAACCCCGAGGTGTACGAGCGGGAGGGCGCGGCTACTCCCCGAGCACCTTGATGATCATCCGCTTCGGCCGCCGGCCGTCGAACTCGGTGTAGAAGACCTGCTGCCAGGGGCCGAGGTCCAGCCGCCCGTCGGTGACCGGCACGATCACCTGATGGTGCACGAGCAGGTTCTTGAGGTGGGCGTCGCCGTTGTCCTCGCCGCCGCGATGGTGGCGGTAGTCGCCCGGGTCGGGCAGCAGCTCGCGCGCCACGTCGCCGGCCGGCTCCTTCCAGCTGGGCGGGGCCACCTTGTCGAGCCACTCGAGCGTGTCCTCGTGCAGGCCGGGCTCGTCGTCGTTGATCCACACAGCCGCCGTGATGTGCATCGCCGCCACGAGGGCCAGCCCCTCGGCGATGCCCGCATCATCCACCGCCGCCTGAACGTCGTCGGTGATGCGGATGAACTCGCGGCGCTGCGGAGTCTCGAAGGTGCGGTAGACCGTGTGCGACTTCATTTCGCGATCATCTCCTCGTGGATCTCGGTCTGCAGGGAAAGCTGTGCGTCGTGACCGGCGCCTCGCGCGGCATCGGCGCCGCCACGGCCGGCATGCTCGCGCAGGAGGGGGCGCGCGTGCTGTCCGTGGCGCGCAGCGACGGCGACCTGAAGCTCGACGTGACCGACCCCGATGCCGGCGAGCGGGTGCTGGCCGCCTGCGACGGCCCCCCCTGGGCGCTGGTCAACAACGCGGGCATGAGCCAGGCGCGCCCGCCCGAGGAGCTTACCGACGCCGACTGGCAGCAGCAATGGGAGCTTCACGTGATGGGGCCCATGCACCTGATGACCGCGATGGCACCGGTCATGGCCGAGGCCGGGGGCGGGCGGATCGTGAACGTCAGCTCCTCGTCGGGGAAACGCCCGTCCGGCACGCTGGACGCCTGCTATTCGGTGACCAAGGCGGCCCAGCTCTCGCTCAGCCGCGTGTTCGCCGACGCCTGGGCGGGCCGCGGGGTCCTCGTCAACTCCGTGGCTCCCGGAGCGGTGGAGGACGAGCTCTGGACCGCTGACGGCGGCCTGGCCGACCAGGTCGCGCAGCGCAGCGGCAAGAGCCGCGACGAGGTGCTGGAGGCCACCCGCGCCCGGCCGCCGCTCGGCCGGATGGGATCAGCCGATGAGATTGCGGCGGTGATCGCCTTCCTATGCTCGACGGCCGCGTCGGATGTGGCCGGCGCCGCCTGGTCGGTCGACGGCGGCGCCGTCGGGACCATCGTCTGAGCGGAGCCCGCGCCTCCGGGCTCCCCGCCGGGGGTGGGCCCTTTCAATGCCGCATAGCGGCATCAGAAGGGCCCACCCTCGCCCGCCGCCGTCCGCGCGTCCTCCTCCGCCGCTAGCGTCTCTCGCCGTGAGACGCGTGGTGATGGGCCTGATGTTCTTCCCCCGGGGGGGATCGGCGCAGGTGGTGCGTTACCTGGCGGGCTCGCTGCCGGATGCGGGCTGGGAGCCGACGATCGCCTGCGGATCGCTGGGACCGCCCGGCGAGCAGTCCAACGCCGACACGTTCTTCGCCGGGCTCGATGTGCGGGCGCTCGACTACAGCGCGGCCATGGAGGCGCCCGATCCGCTGGCGGCCAGCCCGCCGCTTCACCCCTCCTACGAGGACCGGCCCGGTGCGCCCGACCGCGTCTTCGCCAAGGTCGACGACGCGGCCTACGAGCGGCTGGTGGCCGCCTGGACCGAGCACCTGCAGGGCGCCGGGGCGGGGGAGGCGGACGTGCTTCACCTGCACCACCTGACCCCGCTCAACGAGGCGGCCGAGCGCGCGTTCCCCGCCGTGCCGAGAGTGGGGCACGTTCACGGCACCGAGGTGCTGATGCTGCGCGAGATCGACGAGGGGCCGCCGCCCGGCTGGGACTACGCGGAGGCCTGGGCCGAGCGCCTGCGCCGCTGGGCGCAGTCATGCGAGCGGGTGCTGGTGCTCTCCCCGGACGCCGTGCGCCGGGTGCCGGAACGGCTGGGAGTGGAGCCGGAGCGCGTGGTCTGGGCCCCCAACGGTTTCGACCCCGCGGGCTTCGACCGCCGGCCGGCGAGCCCCGCCGAGCGGCTGGCGCACTGGCGCCGCTGGCTCGTGGAGGAGCCGCGCGGCTGGGACGAGTCGGGCGTGGAGGGAAGCGTGTCCTACAGCGAGGCCCAGCTCGAGCCGTTCCGGGCCGACGGACCGGTGCTGGTCTACGTGGGCCGCTACACCGAGGTGAAGCGGATTCCGCTGCTCATACGCGCGCATGCGCGCGCGCGAGAGCGGTTCGCGCTCCCCGCGCCGCTCGTGCTGCTCGGCGGCTTCCCGGGAGAGTGGGAGGGCGAGCACCCGCTCGAGGTGGTGCGCGAGACCGGCAACCCGGACGTCTTCCTGGCCGGCTGGCGGGGTCACGAGGACCTGCCCGACGGGTTGAACGCGGCCGACCTGCTCGTGCTGCCCGTCGGTGCGCGAGCAGTTCGGCGCGGTGATCGTGGAGGCGATGGCCTGCGGGCTTCCGGCGCTGGCGGTCAACGCCTTCGGCCCGGCGGAGATCATCGATGCCGGCGACACCGGCTGGCTGGTGCCGCCCGACGACGAGGCCGCCCTCGCCGACGCGCTCGTCGAGGCCGTGAACGACAACCGCGAGCGGCGCCGGCGGGGCGAGAGGGCCTACGAGGTCGCGCGCGCCCGCTACGCCTGGCCCGCGCTCGCCACCGGCCTCGGTCACGTCTACGACGAAGTCGTTGCGGGAACGGCTCCGTCCGCGGGCGCCGGCACCCTGATCGAGTCCCAGTGACCGCGATCCCGTACCGCATCCGCCGCTCCGCCCGGGCCCGCCACGCGCGCATTCAGATCGACGGGCAAGGGGTCGAGGTCGTCGTGCCCCGCGGCTTTCCCCGGCACCGGGTCGAGCCGCTCGTGCAGGAGAAGCAGGCCTGGATCGAGCGGACGCTCGACCGAATGGAGACTGCCCGCGCCGAGTTCCCGCCCCCGCAACTCGCCCACGGCGGCTCGGTGCCCTATCTGGGAGAGCGGCTGGACCTGCACGTTCGGGCCGAGCACGACCGGCAGCGCTCGCACGTGGCCCGCCGCAACGGGACACTGCACGTGGCCCTGGGCCGCCAACCGCTGCGCGAGGCGATCGAGGCCTGGTACCGGCGGCAGGCTCGCGCCGAGGTGGGAAGGCGCCTCGACGCGGCCGCGGCGCGCGCGGGCGTCACCTACACACGGCTGTCCATCCGCGGCCAGCGCACGCGCTGGGCCTCTTGCTCCTCGAACGGGGCGATGAGCTTCAACTACAGCCTGCTGCTCGCCCCGCCCGAGATCCTCGACTACGTCGTCGAGCACGAGGTGGCCCACCTCGAGGTGCCCGACCACTCGCCTCGCTTCTGGGCGCTGCTGGAGTCGCGCTCGCCGAAGTGGCGCGCGCACGAGGCGTGGCTGCGCCGGCACGGGCAGTCGCTGCGGCTGTGAACGAGGGATAGGCTTCCGATCCATGGCCGCCGAACTCGACGGCGTCGAGGTCGGAGCTCTGCACGTGGCCTTCCGGCGCACGGGCGCGGGACCGCCCCTGGTCCTCCTCCACGGCGCCCCCGGCGACAGCCGCGTTTGGCATCCGCAGCTCGACGGCCTCGCCGACGAGTTCACCGTCATCGCCTGGGACGCCCCCGGCCACGGCGGGTCGTCCGACCCCCCGGAGAGCTGGCGCTTGCCCGACTACGCCGACTGTCTCGCGGGCATGGTCGAGGCGCTCGGCCTGGAGCGCCCGCATGTGCTCGGGCTGTCCTTCGGCGGTGCGCTCGCGCTCGAGCTGTTCGGGCGGCATCCACGGCTGCCGGCCTCGCTGGTGCTGGCCTCCGCCTACGCTGGCTGGGCCGGCTCGTTACCCGCCGACGTCGTGGAGGAGCGGCTCCAGCGGGTCCTGCGCGACTCCGAGCGCGATCCGGAGCCGGTCGCACGCGAGTTCGCCACCACCCTGTTCGACGACAACACGCCCCCCGAGCTCGTCGAGGAAGTCGTCGGGATCATGACCGAGTTCCATCCGGTGGGCTGGCGGACAGTGTCGCGCGGTCTGGCCGAATCCGACCTGCGCGACTTGTTGCCACGCGTCGACGTCCCGACGCTGCTCCTCCACGCCGACGCCGACAAGCGCTCGCCGCTATCGGTGGCAAGAGGCCTCCAGGCCGGACTGGGAGGGGCGAAGCTGGTGGTCATCCCAGGCGTCGGCCACATGACCAACCTGGAGGCTCCGGACACCTTCAACCGCGAGGTCCGCGAGTTTCTGCGCTCAGTGGAGAAGGCCTAACTGGCGCTGGTGCCGATCCCTCCTCCTCGCGTTTGCGGTGCAACGGGAGCCGCACGCTCGTGTCCGCCAACAACGCGCCGGCGACCGCGACCGTGACGGCACCGCCAACGCCTGCGACCGTGACGACGACAACGACCGGCTCACCGACAGGGCCGAGCGGCGGCTCGGAACCTCGTCCTCCGATCTCGACTCGGATGACGACGGCCTCCGCGACGGTCGCGAGGACCGCAACCGCAACGGCCGCAGGGGCAAGCGGGAAACCGACCCCGACCGCTTCGACACCGACCGCGACCGGCTCTCCGACGGGGGGGCGTTCCGGACGGCCTAGAGATCGAGAACCACAAGGGCCGCCTCGACCCCGGCGAGCACGATCCCAACAAGGCCGGCCGCTAGGCGCGTGGAACGCGGACCACGTCGCCGGGGTGGATCAGGTTGGGATTCGGGATCGTGTGCGGGTTCGCCGCCACGAGGCGGAAGTAGAGGTTCCCGGACCCGTAGTGGAGGGTCGCGATGCTCCACAGCGTCTCCCCCGACTGCACGATGTGCTCCAGGTAGTTGGTGTAGCCGGGCACGATCTTCGGCCCCAGCACGACCGGCACGATTACCTTGTCGAGCTCCGACCCGTCCTTGGGCGAGGTGTGGAACACCTCGACGAAGAGCCGGTCGAGCTGAAACGCCGCGCCCGACGCGTCGACGATCAGCTGGAACTGCCCGTGGCCGCCGATCCCGTCGCCGGCCATGAACGAGCCCGTCACCTCGTCGTGACCTTCGTGCACGCGGTAGTTGAAGGTGGCTTCGAACGCCCCGCCCGCCACGCCCGCGATCTGAATCGCATTGGTCACCAGGTCGTAGGCCCGTGGTTGCTGCACATCGATCGACATGCGTAAGCCCTCCTCCTCCGCCGAGTTGCCGCGAAGCTAACGCAATGGCGGCTCGCGGTCGAGGTCGCCCGCGACGTCAGGCCGCGGTGAGCGCCTGGCGGCGGCTGCGCGGGTCGAGCCGCGTGAGCCCGAGGTCGTCGGCGATCTCGAACGCCCGCTCGAGCTCCTCCCGGTGGGGCCGGCGGTCGATCTCCTCGTACCTGTCGCTGCGCCCGGCTGGGTAGTACTGGCCCATAAGGTTGACGTAGGTGTCGAGGCCCAGCTCGTCGGCGACGAAGCGCAGGATCGCCTCGGTCTCGTCGAGCAGGCCCGGCATCACCAGGTGGCGGACGATCAGCCCGCGACGGGCCAGCCCGCGCTCGTCGAGCACGACGTCACCGACCTGGCGGTGCATCTCCTTGACGTTCGCGGACATCACCTCGGCGTACTCACGCTTGCCGAGGTAGCGGCGGGCGCGCTCCCTGCTCCACAGCTTCACGTCCGGCATGTAGATGTCGACGACGCCCTCCATCAGCCGCAGGCTGTCCGGGCTGTCGTAGGAGCTGGTGTTGTAGACGATCGGCAGACGCAGCCCGCCGGCCACCGCGATCGGCAGGGCCTCGAGGATCTGCGGCACCACATGCTCGGGGGTGACCCAGTTGATGTTGTGACACCCCAGCGCCTGCAGCTCGAGCATCATGCTCGCCAGCCGCTCGCGGGACACCTCCTCGCCCTGCACCTCCCAGCTGACGTCGAAGTTCTGGCAGAACACACAGCGAAGGTTGCAGCCGCTGAAGAAGATCGTGCCCGAGCCGTTCCAGCCGCGCAGGCAGTCCTCCTCCCCGAAATGCGGGAAATGGGAGGCCACCATGGCCCGCCGGCCGATCCGGCACAGGCCGCGCTCATCCGCCAGGCGGTCGACCGAGCACAAGCGCGGGCAGACGCGGCAGGGCGCAGCCAGCAGCTCGAGGGCTTCGCGAGCGCGGTCCGCCAGCGCCCCCGAGCGCTCTAGAGCGAGACACGACGGCTCGAGCTGTTCCATCCGGATCGCTCCTGGAATGTACCGCGCCGCACAGGGAGTAGGCTCGTCCCGGCGTGGCCCGATTGGAGGACTACAGCTTCGGCCGCATCGTGGCCGACGGCCACGAGCAGACCCGTGACCTGATCGTGCTGCCCGACCGCGTCGTGACCGACTGGTGGCGGCGGGAGGGTCACTCGCTCGTTATCGAGGACCTCGAGCAGGTCGAGAACGAGCTTCCGGAGACACTCATCCTCGGTACGGGCGCGCACGGCCGCCTCCGTCCTCCGCGCGCTGTGATCGAGGAGCTCGAGCGGCGCGGCATCCGGGTCGAGGCGCTGCCCACCGACGAAGCGGTCCGCCGCTACGGGGAGCTTGACGAGCGGCACGCGGCCGCGGCACTGCACCTGACCTGTTGAGGAGTCAGCCGAAGCGGGCGATGATCCGTTCGGCGTAGACGTCCTGCCAGCGCGCGTCCGGCGCCGCGTCGGCCAGCGCCCGTTCGGCCTCCACCAGCTCGTGCACGAGGTGGCTGCGGGTCGGCGCGCCGCCGAGCGCCTCCGGAAGCTCGGAGTGATCGATCAGCCAGTCCGCGTAGAAGGAGGCCCAGTCGTCGTCCGCACCGTCGCTGATGCGGTACACCACGTGGTGGACCTCCCCGGCCTCATTGAGCAGGTCGCTGATCCGCTGAGCACGGTCGTCCATGCCCGAACCCTACGCCGCGCGAGCGGCTATTCCCAGCGGAAGAAGCGCACCGCCAGGAACACGCCCGCGAGCGCCCAGGCGCCCACGACGGCCGCCGCGGCGGCGGCGTCGCCGGAGCCGCCGACGATCGCCAGCGACATCCCGTCGATCAGGTGCGTGAGCGGCAGCGCCTCGGCGATCACCTTGAGCACGGTCGGCAGGTCCTCGGACGAGTAGAAGACACCCGAGATGAACATCAGCGGCAGGAAGACCGCGTTGGTGTAGGCGGGGGCGGAGTCCTCGTTGGGGATGACGAGCGAGAAGGCCACGCCCAGCGCGGCGAAGCAGACCACGCCGAGCACGGTGAAGCCGGCCAGCAGGGCCGGGTCCTCGGGCCAGTCGACGCCGTATACCGCGTGGCCGATCACCACCACCAGCGCGACCTGGAGGAAGGCGTTGACCGTCGCCGACCCGATGTACCCGGAGAGAAAGGCCGCGGTCGGCATGGGCGTGCCACGGACGCGCTTGAGGATTCCCTCCTCGCGCCGGTAGGTGAGGCTGAACGCGAGCGCCGTGAAGGTCGTGGCCACGACCCCCAGCCCGGCGATGCCCGGGACGAGGATCTCCAGCAGGTCCTCGTTGCCGCCGAACGCGCTCGCGGTCAGCACCAGCAGCAGCAGCGGGAGCAGGAAGTTGAAGAACGCCGCGCTCGGGTTGCGCCAGAAGAGCTTGCGCTCGAAGCGAAACTGATGCCAGGCGAGGGCCGTCGCGCTCATTCGGCGGCGGCCTCCTTGGTCAGCTCGAGGTAGACCTCCTCGAGCGTCGGGCGGGTGACCTCGAGTCCCTCGAGGCGCTCGCCGCGGGCGAGGGCGTCGCGGGTCAGCCGGTGCAGCAGCTCGGTGGGATCGTCGGTCTGGTGCTCGACACGCCGGTCCTGGGACAGATAGGAGACGCGGTGGCTCTTGCTGCCCGGCCCGAGCCGGTCGGGCGGCCCCTCGGCCACCATCCGGCCGTTCTTGACGATCGCCACGCGGTCGGCCAGCGCCTGGGCCTCGTCGAGGTAGTGGGTGGTGAGCACGACGGTCTTGTCGAGCTCCTTGAGACGGCGGACGACACCCCAAGCGGTGCGCCGCGCGGCCGGATCGAAGCCCGTGGTGGGCTCGTCGAGGAACACGAGCTCCGGGTCGCCGACGAGGGCGAGGGCGAGGTCCAGCCGGCGTCGCTGACCGCCCGACAGGTCCTTCGTCAGCGATTGTGCCTTGTCGTCGAGGCCGACGAGCGTGATGGTCTCGGCCGGGTCGCGCGGGCGCGCGTACGACTTGGCGAAGTGCTCCACCGCCTCGCGGACGGTCACGCGCGGGTAGAAGCCGCAGCTCTGTAGGACGATTCCCACGCGCTCCTGAAGCCGGCGGTCGCGGCGTTCCGGGTCCACGCCGAGCACCGAGACCTGGCCGCCCGAGCGCCGCCGGTAGCCCTCCAGGATCTCGACCGTCGTGGTCTTGCCGGCGCCGTTGGGGCCCAACAGCCCGAACACTTCTCCCCGGCGCACTTCGAAGGACAGGCCACTTACGGCCTCCACCCGGCCGTAGGTCTTGCGCAGGTCGGAGACCTCGATAGCGAGTGCGCTCACGGCAGCTGACTATGCCAACTCAGACGCCCGCACCCGCGCCGCCGCGTCCCTCACCCCCGGCGAAGCGGGCGGCCCCACGCCAGGCGGTCTCCAGAGTGGGCCGTCCGTTCTTCGCCTCCAGCGCGAAGCCCTCCTCCAGCGAGAGCGACAGCCCCTCGAGGGCGGCCCTGCGATCGGCGAGCATCGTGTCCTGGGGAAAGCCCGCCAGGCCCTCGCCGATCTCGACGGCCCGCTCGAGGTGCTCGCCGGCGGGCACGATCTCGGTGACAAGGCCCAGGCGGAGTGCCTCCTCGGCGTCGACGATGCGCCCAGTGAGGATCAGGTCGAGCGCCCGTCCCAGCCCGACGATCCGCGGCAGCCTCTGCGTTCCGCCGTCGATCAGGGGCACGCCCCAGCGACGCTCGGGGAAGCCCAGGCGAGAGTCCTCGGCGACGACGCGCAGGTCGCACCACAGCGCCAGCTCGAGGCCGCCGGCGAGACACCAGCCGGATATTGCGGCGATCGAGGGCTTGGACGGGACCACCCGGCTCATCCCGAGCGGGCCGCGCGGATCGTCCAGGCGGGTCGCGAAGGTCTCGATCGCCTTCAGGTCGGCCCCCGCCGAGAACGCCACGCCGCCCGCGCCGGTGAGGACCAGGACGCGGGCGTCGTCCTCGGACTCGAAGCGGTCGTAGGCTGCCGCCAGGAGCTCTGCGGTGGGGCCGTCGATGGCGTTACGGCGCTCCGGGCGGTCGATGGTGACGATCGCCACAGGGCCGCGGCGCTCGTAGGTCACGGGCTCCATCCGCAGGAACTCTGCCAGTTCTCAGACTGTTCACACCGAAGCCCGGCCGAGCCGCCAGCATTCTCGGCGCAGATCCCTCCCCGCGCGCATGGCCCCGGTCCCCCGGGGCCATGTGCCTTTCTGGGCCCGGGCGCCTACCAGCCGACGCGGCGACGCAGCTCCGCCGCCTTCCGTTGCTCCTTGCGCTTCTCCAGCCGGGACTGGATGGCCGATCCCGTGATAATCACGAGCACGAAGAACACCACGACGCCGAGCGAGTAGAAGGTGATAATCCGGTCGTCGGTCTCGCCGACGATTCCCTCGCCGTTGTCGTTGGCCAGCGCGGGCGCAGCGAGTACGAGCCAGCTGCCGAGCACGAGCGCGGGAGCGAGGAGTCGCATTGGGCTGAACGATACCCGCTGCTCGGCGTTCGTCTTCTAGTCTCCCGCCGTCGTGTCCCTCCTCGAGGCCATCGTCCTCGGGATCGCCCAGGGTCTCACCGAGTTCCTGCCGATCTCGAGTACCGCGCACCTGCGCATCATCCCGGCGTTCGCCGGCTGGGAGGACCCGGGCGCGGCCTTCACCGCCGTCACCCAGCTGGGCACGATGGCCGCGGTCCTCCTGTACTTCCGCGACGACCTGCGCCGGATCTCGCTCGCCTGGCTGCGCTCGCTGCGGGCGCCGGAGCTGCGCGGCGAGCAGGACGCCCGGCTGGGCTGGTACATCCTGCTGGGCACCATTCCGATCGGCATCTTCGGCCTGGTCTTCAAGGACCAGATCGAGACCGGCGCGCGCGACCTCTACCTCATCGGCACCATGCTGATCCTGCTCGGCCTCCTGCTGCTCCTGGCCGAGACGGTGGGTACCCGCACGCGCGGGATCGAGCAGATCGGGAGGCGCGACGGCATCGCCATCGGCCTGGCGCAGGCGCTTGCACTGATCCCTGGCGTATCGCGCTCCGGGGCGACCATCACCGCCGGTCTGTTCCTGGGCTTGAAACGCCCGGCCGCGGCGCGCTTCTCGTTCCTGTTGTCGGTCCCCGCCGTCGTGCTCAGCGGGGTTCTGGAGCTGGGCTCGATCCTCAGCGGAGAGGAGGGGGAAACCACTTCGCTGGTCACCCTGCTGGTGGCCACCGTCCTGGCCTTCGTGACCGGCTACGCCTCAATCGCCTTCCTGTTGCGTTACCTCGCGAACCACTCGACCCGCATCTTCGTCGCCTATCGCGTGGTGCTCGGGACGCTCGTGCTCGTGCTGGTGAGCGCCGGCGTGATCGAATAGCCCGGCTACCGTGTCCGGCGATGGCTGAGCCGCCGCCCTACCAACCGACCCGGCGGCGGCTGCTGCGCGATGTCACGGGCGCCGGCGTGACGCTCACCGGTCTGGGCCTTGCGGGCTGTGAAACGAGCGGCACCGGCGCGTCGAGCGCCGCGAGGCCGTCGTGCAAGCTCGCGGCCGAGCTGACAGAGGGCCCCTTCCACCTCGATCTCGACAAGCTGCGCCGGGAGATCACCGAGGACCGGCGTGGGCTGCGGCTCGACCTGCGCATGACGGTCGTGAACGCAAGCACCTGCAGGCCGATGAAGGACGCCGCGGTGGAGATCTGGCACGCCGACGCCGGCGGCAGCTACTCCGGCTTCAGCCAGGAGGGCACGGATGGTGAGACGTATCTCCGCGGCATTCAGCTGACCAACGATCGCGGCGTGGCCAGGTTCATCACGGTCTACCCCGGCTGGTACCCGGGCCGGGCGATCCACATCCACACCAAGGTCCACATCGGCGGCCGCGCGGCCGGACGGGCCTTCAGGGGCGGGCGAACGGCCCACACCGGGCAGCTGTTCTTCAACGACAGCGTCAGCGACAGGGTGAACCGGCTTCCGGCCTACGGCGGACGGGGCGGCATCCGGGTCCGCAATCGCGAGGACGGCATCTACGGGGAAGCGGGCAGCGGCGCGCTCCTTCGCCTGCGGCGGGTCAGGGCGAGCACGATCCGCAGGGGGCTGATCGGCACGATCACCGTGGGCGTCGAGCCGACCTAGCCGCGGGGTGTCGCCCGCTGAGAATCTAGGACAGATCCCGGCCTCAACCGTCCCTACGGTGGGTGCATCCGACGAAAGGAAACGGCGATGCTCGAACGAGATGGCTACCCGACGGGGGTCCCATGCTGGATCGACACCGGACGTGCGGATCCGGAGGCGGCGGCGAGCTTTTACGGCGAGCTGTTCGGATGGGAGTTCGAGAACCGGATGCCGCCGGACTCGCCGGACCGCTACCTGGTCGCTCAGGTCGGAGGCCGCGATGTCGCGGGCATCGGCTCGCAGGCCGACCCCTCGTCGGCGCCCGTGTGGAACACCTACATCTGGGTCGACAGCGCGGACGAGGCCGCCGCCCGCGTGGAACGGGCCGGCGGGACCGTGCTCGAGGCGCCGTTCGACGTGGGCGAGGCCGGGCGGATGGCCGTGCTCGCCGATCCCTCCGGCGCGAGCTTTTGCGTCTGGCAAGCGAACCGGCACCGCGGAGCGCAGGCGGTGAACGAGCCCGGCACCTGGAACTGGAGCGATCTCAACACCCGTGACCAGGAGGGCTCGCGAGCCTTCTACGGAGACGTGTTCGACTGGGAGGCCGACAGCGTCGACCTCGGCGGGATGTCCGCGACGATGTGGCGCCGCCCCGGCTACGGCGACGTGCTCGAGCAGAACGACCCGGGCGTGCGGAGCCGGCACGAGGAGGCGGGCGCGCCCCCCGGCTTCACCGACGCCATCGGCTGGATGATGCTCATGTCGGGCGACCAGTTCCCGGACGATGCCGCCCCGCACTGGCACGTGACCTTCTCGGTGGACGACACCGACGCCGTCGCCGCGCGGGCGGCGGAGCTCGGCGGCGAGGTCGTGCTGCCGCCCTTCGACGCCGGTCCCACGCGGGTGGCGATCCTGAGGGACCCGCAGGGCGCGGCTTTCACCGTAAGCAAGTACGACGGCGGGTAGGGCGGGGCGCGGCCGGCCTGGGGCGGGGCGCCGGGCGCCGCGCGTCCTCGTTCCGGGGTGGGGCGCTTTATGTCGCGAGCTGACTACACAAAGCGCCCCACCCCCGGGCGGCCCCCTCTTCCCGGCACCGACTCCGTGATCTAGCCTTTCAGCAGATGCAGTTCGCCTGGAAGTTCGGGGTCATCGCTCTCATAGCGCTGGGGTTCGTGGTGCTGCCCGGTGGCGGCGGCGCCGTCGACGTGGTGTTCACCCTGCTGACCGTCGCGTTCTTCGCGGTCATCGCGGCGCTCGGATACCGGCTGTACCACCAGTACAGGATCGACCTGCAGACACTCGAGCCCTCCACCCGCTTCGGGTTCTACGGCTCGCTGGGGCTGGCCCTGCTGACGTTCACCGCGACCGACCGCCTGTTCGAGGCCGGCGGCGCCGGCATCCTGGTCTGGTTCGGCCTGCTTGCGCTTGCTTCGTACGGGGTGTTCTGGGCCTGGAACCGCTACCGCCGCTACGAGTGACCGCGCCGATCACGGCAGCCGCGCCGACCCGCCGACTTTTCACGCACCCGTAACCAAGTTGTAGCCCTCAGCGCGTTGTCCCGTCACGGGCAACGCGGCACCGTGTGGGCATGACCTTCACCAGCCCCCGAACCAGGGTCGCGCGAGCGCTTGCAGCCCAGGGCGGACAGGCTTCTGTCGAGCTCGTCGCCACGCTCCCGTTCGTTCTCCTGGCCGGGCTCGTGGCCTGGCAGCTGCTGCTCGCCGGGCACACGCTGTGGCTCTGTGCGGCGGCGGCGCGCATCGCCGCGCGGGCGGAAGCGGTCGGGGGCCGCACCGAGCGGGCCGCCCGCAGCGCGCTGCCCGAGGCGCTCGAGCGTCACCTGAGGGTCGCGCGCCGCCCGGGGGGCGGTGTGGAGGTCTCGGTGCAGGTTCCGCTGGTGCTGCAGCGGTGGAGCACGCCGGTGCGGGTGTCGGCCACGTCGTCGCTGGGCGGGTCGGGCTGAGGGAGAGCGGTGCGCTCACGGTTGGATCGCGGGCAGGCCGGTCAGGCGAGCGTCGAGCTGCTCGCCCTGGTTCCCCTGCTGCTGGTGGTGGGCCTCGCCGGCCTGCAGCTGCTGGCCGTCGGGTACTCGAGCGTCCTGGCCGGCGCGGCGGCGGAGGCGGGCGCTCTCGCGATCGCTGCCGGCGCCGATCCCGAGGCCGCGGCCCGTGAGGCTCTTCCGGGTTGGTCTCGTGCGCGGGCGCACGCGCTGGTCCGTGGCGGGCGCGTCACGATCCGCCTTCGTCCTCCGTCGCCGCTGCGCGCGCTCGCCGAGCGGCTGGAGGTCACCGCTCGCGCGGAGGTGGAGGCGCCTTGACGCGCCCGAGTTG
Source organism: uncultured Thermoleophilaceae bacterium (assembly GCA_963821275.1). Classification (GTDB taxonomy): domain Bacteria; phylum Actinomycetota; class Thermoleophilia; order Solirubrobacterales; family Thermoleophilaceae; genus JACVRW01. Next base: position 127,019 of record CAWGDF010000011.1, on the reverse strand, counting down.
CGCAGACGCGGCTGCGCTCGGCCGGCGGCGCGACGGGGTGCTGGCCCGCGCGGTCTCGGCAGCAGGGTCCTGGCTTCTGGAGCCGGCGGACCCGGCGCTCGAGGAGCTCGCGCCCGGGCTGGCCACGCCGCGGCCCGTGGTCGCCGTCTTCGGGCTGGCGCGAGGGTGCGGCGCCACGGTGGTAGCGCGGGCGCTCGCTGCCGAGCTGGCGGCGCGTGATCCGGGCGGGACGGCTGCGGTGGCCTGCGAGGCGAAGGCGGCCGCGCTCCCTCTGGCCACCCGCGCGGCGTCGCGGCTGGCCCGCGCCCTCGCCGCGGCGCCCGGCGTGGCCACCCGGGCGGTGGGAAGGCTGTGCCTGGTCGAGAGCCCGGACCAGCTCGCACTCGCCGACACCTCCCGCCTCCTGGCTCCGCTCGTGCTGGACGCCGGCTCGAGCTCGCTCGGGGGAGCCCCGGCGTCGCTGGCGGACCGCACGGTCCTGGTGGCCACGCCCGCTGTCGAGCCGGCGCTCACGCAGGTGGCGGCCGAATGCCTGTCGCGCATGGGTGTCGAGCCGCTCGTGACGGTCAATCGCGTCCCTCGGATCGAGGCGGGGGAGGGGAGCGAGCCCGCCGGGAAACCTCGGGATGCGCCCGAGCATGCTTCAGGGCCGCTGTACCTGCCCGAAGCTCGTGTGGGCGCCCAACTCGCCCTGGGCGGCCGCGAGGCACGCGGGGACCTGGGTCGAGCGATCGCGGTGCTGGCCGACCGCTGCGAGGAGGATGCCTAGGCGAGCCTCTCGCGGCGTTGGCGTCAGCTGGTACGTCGCGGCCGGGGCACCAGCTCCCCGGCGCAGTTCGGGCACACCCTGTCCATCGCGTCGGCGCAGCCGAGGCAGAAGGTGCACTCGTAGCTGCAGATCGCGGCCTTCCCCTCAGGCTCGAGCTCGTTGCCGCAGCGCTCGCACTTGGTTCGCATCTCCAGCGCCATCGTCACCAGTATCGCGCGGGCGCACCTTTCGGCTCGTCAGGAAGGCGCCGGCCAGCACCAACGCGGTGCCCAGCACCGCGGTGGCAGCGATCGACTCGTCCAGGAGCAGTGCGCCGAGCACGATGGCCACCACCGGGACGAAGTAGATGGTCACCGAGCCGCGCGTGGCGCCGACCCGGCCCACCAGCGTCGTGAAGGCCACGAACGCCACCCCGGTGCCCAGCGCGCCGAGCCCCACCATCGCCGCGAGGCTGGACCACGCGAACTCGGACTCGCCGGCGCCGATCGCCGCGGCCGGGGCGAGCAGGACGAGGGCCACCGCCTGCGCGCGGAGAATCACCGGGAGGGCGCCGTTGCGCCGCTGTAGCGGGCCGAGCAGGTTGAAGGCGCAGCCGTAAAGGAAGGTGGCGATCAGGACGAGCGCTATACCCAGGCCGGTGGACTCGCCTTCGCCGAGCGAGGGCGACGTGATGGCCACGACGCCCAGGAAGCCGATGAGCAGGCCCCCGACCTGGATCCGTCCCGGCAGCTGGCGCACGACCACGGCGGCCACCAGCGCCGTGAACAGCGGCGCTCCGGCGTTGATCATCGCGGCGAGCGACGAGTCGATCCACTGCTGAGCGACGGCGAACAGCAGGAAGGGGACCGTGATCCAGACGACTCCGAGCAGCGCGATCGGCGCCCACTCGGAGCGCGGGACGGCCCGCCGGGCCGCGGGCAGCAGGACCAGCGTCGCCGCTCCGAAGAGCACCCGCAGAAAGGCAACCAGTGGCGGTGCGAGGTGCTCCAGACCGAGCTCGATGAACAGGAACGACGCTCCCCAGAGCAGGGCCACGACGCCGACGAGCCCCCAGTCGCTGGGGGTGAAGGCGTGGCCGCCGTTTTCGGTCGCCGCGCGGCTCACGGCGGATCGGTGCTCGGCTCCGGTGGACGTGCTCACCGCCACGAGGCTAGAACGGCCCACCGCCACAGGCCGTTAGCTCCGTGCCAAGCGCCGTTCGGGAGCTCCCAGTCACCTATGCAATGCTTAGGCAACCATGGCGACCGAGGAAGGCCTCCTGCTGGGCGACGCCGCTCGCGCGATTGGCGTGAGCGCCGACACCCTGCGTCGCTGGGAGCGCTCGGGAAAGCTGCGCACGTCGCGGGACCGGGCCAACCGCCGTCGCGTCTCCAAGGCCGAGATCGAGCGGGTCTCCGGTCGCCCCAGCCGCCACCGGGCCGGCGACACCCTGTCGGCGCGCAACCGCTTCGCGGGCAAGGTGCGCTCGGTCGAGGTTGACGGGGTGATGGCGATCGTGGAGATCGAGGCCGGTCCGCATCTGGTCACGGCCGCGGTCACGCGTGACGCCGTGGAGGAGCTGGGGCTGGCCCCGGGAGTGTCGGCCACGGCCGCGGTAAAGGCGACTTCGGTGATGGTCGAGCGGAGCGAGGGGTGAATAAGACGGTGGTGCTGCTTGCGACCTGCCTCGCGCTGGCCGCCGGGTGCGGCGACGACGAGGGCGATGACGGAGGCGGCGGCAGCGGCGGCTCCAGCGAGCCCACACGCGTCGTGGTGTCCGCGGCGGCCTCGATGACCGAGGCGCTCGAGGCGTGTGCGCCCAAGTTCGGGGAGGCGGAGAACGCCGACGTGAAGCTGTCGCTCGCCGGATCCGACGAGCTGGCCGCCCAGATCCGCCAGGGGGCGAAGGTGGACGTCTATGCGGCCGCGAACACCAAGCTGCCCGAGGAGCTCTACGCGGACGACCTGCTCGGCAAGCCGGTCGAGTTCGCCACCAACGAGTTCGTGCTGGCCGTGCCCGAGGACTCGCCGATCAGGTCGCTGGACGATCTGACCGCGGAGGGCACGACGCTGGTGGTCGGCTCGGAATCGGTGCCGATCGGCTCCTACACGCGCGAGACCCTGGCCAAGCTGCCGCCCGCGCAGGAGAAGGCCATCCTGGCGAACATCCGCTCCAACGAGCCGGACGTGAAGGGCATCGTCGGCAAGCTGACGCAGGGTGCCGCCGACGCAGGCTTCGTCTACATCACAGACGTCAAGGCCACGGGCGGACAGCTCACAGCGATCAAGCTACCGCCCAAGCTCGAGCCCGACGTGACCTACGGCGCGGGGGTCGTCACCGAGGCGGAGGAGCCCGACCTCGCCGGCCGGTTCGTCGACGGCCTCAGCGAGGGCGACTGCGCGACCGCGCTGCAGGACGCGGGCTTCGGCGCCGCGCCGTGAGGCGGCCGGGCTGGTTCGCGCTGCTTCTCGGCGTCTGTCTCGCCGCGGCGCTGGGGTTCCTCACGCTGCCGATCGTCGCGATCTTCGTCGACTCCAGCCCGGCCGACCTGATATCCAGCCTGGGCGAGCCTGGAGCGCTCGACGCGCTCTGGCTGAGCCTGCGCACCACGGCCGTCTCGATCACGATCATCCTGCTGGTGGGCACGCCGGCGGCCTACCTGCTGGCCACGCGCTCTTTCCGGGGCAAGGCGCTGCTCGTGACGCTCATCGAGCTTCCCCTGGTGCTGCCCCCGGCAGTGGCCGGCATCGCCCTGCTGGCGGCGGTCGGTCCGGCGGGGATCCTGGGTGGGACGATCGAGGCGGCCGGGATCGAGCTCTCCCTGACCACTGCCGGGGTGGTGGTGGCGTTGACGTTCGTGGCCTCGCCCTTCTACGTCCGCCAGGCGATGGCCGCGTTCGCCGCGGTCGAGCGCACGCTGCTCGACGCGTCGCGGACGCTCGGCGCGTCGGAGGCTCGCGGCTTCGTGCGGGTGATGATCCCGGTGGCGCTTCCCGGCCTGGCCGCCGGGACCGCGCTGGCGCTCGGCCGCGCGCTGGGAGAATTCGGCGCCACCCTGATGTTCGCCGGCTCGTTCCAGGGAATCACCCAGACCGTTCCGCTTGCCATCTATGACCGCTTCTCGACCGACTTCGACTCGGCGCTTGCGCTGTCAGCCGTCCTGGTGGCGGTGTCCGCCGCCATCCTGCTCGCGGTCAAGCTCGTCCAGGGTGGTGACGCTCTTGGCGGCTGGCAGGCGGAGTGACGCGCTCCGGTGCTGAGCGTCGCCGCCCGCACGACGCTCGGGGCGTTGCGGCTGGACGTGGAGGTGGCCGTCGCGCCGGGCGAGTGCGTCGCGCTGGCGGGCCCGTCGGGGGCGGGGAAGACGAGCCTGCTGCGGGTGGCCGCGGGGCTGCTGCACCCGGACGAGGGGCTGGTGCAGGCCAACGGCGAGACGTGGCTCGACACCGACCGGGGCGTCGACGTGCCCGCGGAGCGCCGGCGCTGCGGCTATGTCTTCCAGGACTACGCCCTCTTTCCTCACCTGAGCGCGTGGCAGAACGTGGCCTACCCGATGCGGAAGGGGGGACGGCGCGAGCGGCGCGCCCGGGCGCTGGAGCTGCTCGAGCGCTTCGGGCTGGCCGGCCGGGCCGATGCGCGCCCGAGCCGGCTCAGCGGGGGGAGCGTCAGAGGGTCGCCCTGGCCCGGGCGCTGGCCCGGCGGCCGGAGGTGCTGCTGCTCGACGAGCCGCTGTCCGCGCTCGATTCCCGCACCCGCGCGCGCGCCGCGCGCGAGCTGGAAGCGATCCTGCGCGATAGCGAGGCGCCCGCCCTGCTGGTGACCCACGATTTCTCGGAGGCGGCCCAGCTCGGCGACCGGGTGGGGATCGTCGACTCCGGCCGCGTGGTGCAGGAGGGCACGCCCAGCGAGCTCGCCGCCGCGCCCCGGTCGGCGTTCGTCGCCGACTTCACCGGCGCCGTGGTGCTCACTGGCGCCGCTCGCGCGGGGAGCGACGGCCTCACCCACGTCCGGCTCGACGGCGGCGGCGAGGTGGTGACCCCGGACGCGGGCGAGGGCGAGGTCGCGGTGAGCATCTATCCCTGGGAGATCGCCATCGAGCCGGCGGGCGAGGAGCGGCACGGCTCGGCCCAGAACCGCCTGACGGCCGAGGTGCTCTCGGTCACTACCATCGGCAACCGCGTGCGGCTCGGGCTGGCCGGCCCGCAACCCCTGGCAGCCGAGATCACCGCAGCCGCGGCCGAGCAACTGGAAATCAGGGCCGGCGCCATCGTCGCCGCCTCCTGGAAGGCGACCGCCACAAGGCTCGTGAGAACAGCGACCGAAGGGACCAGCGAGTGAAGATCAGTGCACGCAACCAGCTCGAGGGCACCGTCCGGGGCATCCGCCGCGGCGAGGCCATCGCCAACGTGGAGCTCGAGGTCGCCGGACAGCGGCTCGTCGCCTCGATCACCGTCGAGGCTGTCGACGAGCTCGGCCTCGGCGAGGGGAGCAGCGTCACCGCCGTCATCAAGGCCTCCGACGTCATGCTCGCCGTGAGCTGACTCCTTCGGGCACAGTGGGCCTGACCTTCCGCAACGGCACCTACCTGGGCGACTGCCTGGTCCACTGCGACGAGGAGATCAGCGTGGGGCCGGAGACCGTGGCCTATGCGCTGACCAGCAGGGTTCCCGACGCCCGCAACCCCGACGTGCACGCTGAGGCGCCGTCTCCGCCCGGCGCCTGGGAGGCACTCGAGCGAGCCTTCGAGCCGGCCGCCCTCCGCGCTCTTCCGGCGACGATCGGGCTTCCCGACGCGGCCGACGCGGGGGGCGAGTTCCTGGAGGTGACCGAGGAAGAGGCGACCACCCGGGTGGATTTCCCCCGCGGGGCGAGCGTGCCCGAGGTGGCTCCGCTGCTCGATGCCCTCAGGGAGCTGCGAGCGCAGCTTGCCGCCGACCACCGCGGCTGACGCCCCTGGCCTCAGGTCACATGGTCGTCGAGGATCTTGTCGGCCCTGCGCCTGTCGGCCTTCTTGTAGGCGCGCGGCTTGGAGATTCGCTCGCGGACCTGCTCGATCAGCGGCGGATCCGGCTCGACGGGTGACACCACCGCTGCGGCCAGCCGGGCCACCGTGGCCGCGTCGCGGTCGCCCAGCGCCACCTCGAGCGCCCGCGCGGCGAGATCGTCCTCGGGACCGCGTGCCACGGTCGCCGCCCGGATGTCGCGCAGCGGCCGCGCCGCGGAGTTGGCGATGACCAGAGCGCTGGCCGCGCCGGTGTCGGTGTCGCCGAAGTCGTCCATGAGCGTCACGAGCTTGTCGCGGGCCTCTGGCGCAGCCCCGTAGTCCCCGAGGGCGAAGGCCAGCCCGACGTCGCTGTCGGTGGCGAGTCGCTCGAGGTCGCGCTCCGGCTCGCTCGCCGCCGGCCGGACCAGAACCTGCGCGGGCGCGCTTCGCACGACCTCGCCCGGTAGGTCGGTCGCGTCGAGCTCTGCGTGGATCGCGTAGCGGCCGGGCTGGTCGAAGGTCACGCCGCTCGAGGTGTAAAGCAGCTCCAGCTGTCCGGTCAGCGAACCGCCGGGCTCGAGCTCCAGGAAGCGGCGCGGCCCGCAGGCGATCACCACGTCGCGGACGTCCACCCGATCACCGGCGGGCGTCCGCAGCGAGAGCCAGAGGTCCCCCTCCGCGAGGTTGAGCGCGGCGCTCACCCGCCGGGGCTCGTCGCCCGTGTTGGTCAGGGTCACCGTGGCGGCCACGAACTCGCCCCGCTGGACATGCTCGGGCAGCTCCAGATCCAATCGCAGCCCGGGCGCATCGATCTCGGCGCCCCGCAGGCCCGCCGCGTCGGTCGGCTCGCCGACGCCCGCGAAGGTCGAGCTGTGCCCCCAGCCGAACTCCTTCCAGCCTGGCTTGACCTGGGGGTCGGGCGAGTGGACGAGCGAGGTCTGGTTGTGGTCGTCGAAGGCCATCGTTGCCGTGCAGGGATAGGGGTTCGCGGCGGTGGAGAACCCGATCACGTCGCCGGTCTGGTTCATGATCGTCGTGCCCACCGGGACGGTGTGGACGTCGTGCTTGGGGTGGAAGAGGTTGAAGGCGTGGCCCGCCTCGTGGACCAGCGTGCGCAGGAACGCAAGCGGCACGTTGCCCAGGGGCTCGCCCCGTGCGCCCGCCTCGATCACCGGGTTGTCGGGAAGGGTCGCGTCGGAGAACCCGACCGCGCCCTGGCGGTGCGGCGCGATGTCGTCGAACATGATCCCGAAGGTGTTGTCCGACAGCCGGGACCCCACCATCAGCCACAACCGCCAGGACTGGTCGCCCGGCAGCGCCGGAGCCTGGTGCCCGGCCAGCAGGTTGTGCAGCTCGGCCATGGTGAGCTCGGTGTCCTCAGCCACATCGAGCTCGTTGACCGTGGCCAGGAAGTCCATGCCCGCCCCGCGGTAGACGCTGCTGAAGCTCAGGGTCTGCTGGCCGCCGCAGGGAGCCGCGCTGGCCGGCCACTGGCGGTTTCTCATGACATCGACCTCGACACGGCAGCCGCGGTGATGGGGCGATGTCTTCGTGGCCGTGACCGTGAAGGGCTTTCCGCCGATGGTCGCGCTGCCGGTCATCCGCAGCGTCGGCTGCGGGGCCCAGTTGGGGGTCAGGACCGTGCGCCGGCAGGTGAGGCGCAGCTGTCCCGTGTCCTGGCCGGTGAACTCCTGCTGGGCCGGATCCCAGAGGTGACGGGCGAACGGGAAGCTGAGGATGCCGTCGGTGTAGCCGACGCCCTGGCTGCGGAAGTACCAGCGGTACTGGCTCTGCGGGTAGGCGGGATACCAGTTCTTGCCGATCAGCATCCCGGGGAGCATCGGGGTTTCCAGCTCGGCGCTGTTCGGAGGGGCGTTCCCGCCGATCCTGAGCACGTACACGTCCCCCGAGACGCGGAAGCGAGCCGCGCTGGCCTCGATGCGCATCGGGCCCCGGATCACCTGGAAGGGAAAGCCGAACTGCTCGGGCACCAGTTCGAGCAGCCAGCTGCCGTTGAGGGCATTGAGGCTGCAGGGCACATACGACAGCCTCCCCTCGCTTCCGGGGTCGAGCGGCACCACCGGGGCGCCGTACTCGTCGAAATGGAGGTCGAGCTCGCCGCCCCCGCAGCCGGCGTCGTCGGGGACCAGGGGCTCGGGAGTGTTGGCGTCCATGTCGTACCTCCGATTCGTGGTCAGTTGGCGTCCGCGCCGGCGGGGAGCTCGGCCGGCCGGGCGTGGTAGGTGTTCATGTAGCTCTCGAGCTCGAACTTGTCGAGGAACGCGCGGGCGGCGCGGCGCCCGTTCTCAAGGAGCAGCTCCTGCCGTTCTCTCGTGATCCGGAACTCGGTGGTGGCGACGTCGGCCGCTTCAACGGGCAGAGTCCGCACGCGGGTCGATTGGGACACGAAGCGCTCGTCCCAGGCCTCCTGAGCGGTCGCGAAGATGTCGAACGCGAAGCGAACCGACCAGGGCGCGAAGCGGCGCAGGGCTCGTGCGTTCGCGCCGAAACCACGCCCGCCGGTCAGGGTGAAGCCGAAGGTGGGGCGGGCGGGAGGCCGACCGATCTTGGCCGGGTCGACGTCGAACAGCCAGACGGGGAAGTTGGAGAGCGTCCCGCCGTCGATGATGGTCGAGCGGCCGCCGTCGCGGTGCTCGAGCTCGACCGGCTCGAAGAAGTAGGGGATCGACATGCTCATCCGGGCGGCGCGGGCGATCCTGAAGCCGTCGGGGTCGATCGGGCTCGACGTCCCGGGCGCCAGGTAGCGATCGAGGTCGTCCGGCAGCACCAGCAGGTCGCGGCGCGTCACGTCGACGGCGATCAGCTTGAGCCGCCAGTCCCGCTCCTTGCCGCCCTCCGGCTTCTTCTGGACCCGGGCGAAGGTGGCTCCCTCGAGCACGTCGTCGAACCAGCGCTCGAAGGCGCGGCCGCGGGCGAGGCCGCGCCGGTAGGCCAGGTTGGCCACGCCCAGGACGGGACTGCGGCGAGGGAAGTCCTGGAAGCGCGAGAAGTCGGTGTCACGCAGCAGCGCCGACATCTCCGTGGCAGTCCGCCCGAGGGCCAGGTAGCAGGCGATGATCGCGCCGGCGCTCGCGCCGGCCACGTTCACCCAGCGCCGCACCGGCTTGGTTGGATGGCTCGCGAAGCCCTCGAGGGCGCCCGCGAGGGCGATGCCCTTCACGCCTCCGCCGCGGAAGACGCCGTCAGCCTCGTCGATCCAGTCCATTGGATCCTCAACGGCCACTCTCCCATTGCCCACAGCCGCGGGCAAGCCGCGCACCGCTTGTGTGATCCATGTCACTTTGGCGCGTTAGGCTCTCCACCCCGGAGGGAAAGGACTCGCTCCCATGCGCACGATCCGTCGCCCTGTCCCGCTGCTCGTCGCGTCGAGCTTCTGGTAGACGCCGGTGGACGTACCGGTCCTCATCGCCGGCGCGGGGCCGGTCGGGCTGACCCTCGCCTGTGAGCTCGAGCGCCAGGGGGTCGGCCACCGGATCGTGGACGCCGCGCCCGAGCGGGGGGTTGTGTCGCGCGCCACCGACCTCCACGCCCGCAGCCTCGAGCTCTGGGACCACACAGGTGTCGCGGGCGCCATTCTCGAGGCGGCGCAGCCGATCGCCAGCGTGCCGCTCTTCTCAGAGGGACGGGAGGTCGCCCGCCTTGACTTCGGCGGCGTCGACAGCCCTTTCCCGGCGGCGGTCAGCTTGCGCCAGCGCGATCTGGAGGCGCTCCTGGAGGAGAGGCTCGAGACGCCGGTGGAGCGACGAACGGCGCTCCGGCTCACGGGCCAGGATGCGGACGGTGTGAGGGCGGAGGTGGGTGACGCGACGGTCCGGGCCGGCTTCCTGGTGGCGTGTGACGGCGTCCACAGCAGCCTGCGCGAGGCGCTGGGTGTCGCGTTCGAGGGCGGCGACTACCCGGGGCGCTGGGCCGTGATGGACGCGCTCGTCGAGGGCTGGCCCTACGACCCCGGCGAGCTTCCGGTGTTCCTCGACGCCGACGGGCTCTGGGCCATGCCTCTTCCGGACGGGCGGCAGCGGCTGTTCTTCCGTGACGACGGCGCCGGGGACAAGCCTTCGGTCGCGGACGCCCAGGCGGTGATCGACCGCCACGTGCCCGGCGCCCCGCCCATCCGCGAGGCCGGCAACGCTGCCTGCTTTTCCCTCCACCATCGCGTCGCGCACCGCTTCCGGACCGGGCGGGTCCTCCTGGCCGGCGACGCCGCGCACGTGATGACACCGGTCAGCGGCCAGGGAATGAACACCGGCGTGCAGGACACGTTCAACCTGGCCTGGAAGCTGCGCCTGGCGCTGGACGGGGCTCCGGCGGACGTGATCGACTCCTACGACACCGAGAGGCGGCCGGTGGCCGTCGCGGCGGTGGAGGCGTCGGGGGCGGTGCACGAGGCCAACGTGCTCAGCGGCGAGGCGGCCGCCACGCGGGACCGGTCGCTCGCCGCGGCCCTGGCCACGCCGGCGCAGGTGCTGGCCGCGGTCGAGGCCGGACACGAGCTGAGCGTGGCCTATCCCGAGGGCCCGCTCGTGGGCGGTCGCATGTCGCCGGGGGTCCTGGGCGTGCTTCCCGGCCAGCGTGTGCCGGACGCCGGCCCGCTCCTGGCGCGCGACGGGACCAGAACCTCCCTGCGCGAGCTGCTGCGCGATCCGCAGCCGCAGCTCTGGCTGTGCTGCGGCGCCGGCCGCCCGGACGAGGCGATCGCCCTGGGCCGGCGCTTCGTTCCCTCGCTGGGCGTCCGGCTGTTCGTGATCTCCGACCAGCCGCCCGCCGTTCCGGATGGGGTGGAGGCGCTCGCGGACCCGGAGCTGCACGTGCACGGTCGCCTCGGAGCAGTGGCCAACGCGGCCTACGTTGTGCGTCCCGACGCCCACCTCGGGCTCCGCTGCGAGCCGCCCGACGCGGGCTGGCTGGCCGAGCGCCTGAAAGCCATCGGAATTCGAGTTCCAGCGACCGAGGGCGAGCGTTAGGCTCGCCCACGGCAAACAACAGGAGGCCGACGTGGACGCAGTGGAGTTCGTCAGGGACATCACCTTCAAGATGTGCGACCGGGACTTCGACCTGGACCTGGTCGAGTCGACCTTCACGGACGACTTCGTTCATCACGCCAACGGCGTCCGGTCGGACAAGGCGGGCTACCTCGCCCGCGGGCGCGAGTACCGCGAGCAGTTCGCGAGCATCGACCGGCCGGAGTTCGACGAGCTGCTCGCGGCCGGCGATCGCGTGGTGGTCGCCTACACCCTGAACCTGCACCGCCAGGACGGGTCCGACGAGCGGATGGCCGTGATGGCGATCTGGACGGTGGCCGACGGCCATGGTCACTGCGCTGCGCGAGGTGGACGCCCCGGCGGGGTAGCCACGAGGAAGAGCGACCCCCGACGAGAGGAGCGGTGGACATGAGCCCGGAGCAGACGAGGTCCCGTTCGTGCGGTCAGATGGTCGTCCACGAGTTCCTCGCGGAGACGCAGCCCGGGTACCGGGCACGCCGCCTGCGGGCCGAGGACCAGACGCGCAGGATCATCGACAGCGGCGAGGCCATGCGCGTGACGGCCAAGCTGATCACGCTCCCGGTCGTCGTCCACGTCGTCTACCAGACCGACGAAGAAAACGTCTCCGATGCCCAGGTCAAGAGCCAGATCGACGTCCTCAACCGCGACTTCCGGGCGAAGAACCCCGACAAGCGCAAGGTTCCGGCCGTGTGGAAGAGCCTCCTGATCGACTCCAACATCCAATTCGCCCTGGCCAAGAAGGACCCCGACGGAAAGCAGACCTCGGGCATCACGCGCACGGCGACCACGGCGCAGTCTTTCGGCGTCGACAACGCGGTGAAGTCGGCACGGACGGCGGGCGTGGACCCATGGCCCACCGACCGCTACCTCAACGTCTGGGTCTGCAATCTCGCGAACAGCCTGCTCGGCTACGCCCAGTTCCCGGGGGGACCGGCCAAGACAGACGGCGTCGTGATCCTCTTCAGCGCCTTCGGCAGCCGCGGCGCGGTCCGGGCGCCGTTCAACAAGGGCCGCACCGCCACGCACGAGGTCGGCCACTTCCTCGGGCTGCGTCACATCTGGGGCGACCGAAACGACTGCAGCGGCAACGACTTCGTGGCCGACACGCCCCCCGCCCTGCGGGCCAACACCGGCAAGCCGCGGTTCCCGCAGATCACCTGCAACAACGGCCCGAGCGGCGACATGTTCATGAACTACATGGACTACGTCGACGACGACTCCATGGTGATGTTCACGTCGGGCCAAGTGGCGCGGATGAACGCAACGCTGGGCGGGCCGAGGAAGAAGCTGGCCGGGCTCTGAGATCATCCCCGACGTGGCCGGGTACCGCGATGCGCTCCTTCGGGGCCGCTGGGTCCACTCTCACGAGGAGGACACGGCCGACGAGATGGTCTTCCGTCCCGCCGGTCACGACTTTCCGCCGTCGCGCGGGCGGACCTCGTTCGAGCTGCGTCCCGACGGCAGCTACGTCGAGAGCTCCCCCGGGCCGGTCGACCTCCCGGAGGAGACCACGGGGTCCTGGTCGCTCGACTCCGACCGGCTGATCCTGGGGGCCGACGGGGACCGGCCCGGCCACGCGTGGGAGATCACCGGCGCCGAGGGCGACCGCCTGACGGTCAGGAAGTGACCGTTTCCCGTTTGCGCAGCGCCTGATCCTGAGCAAAGGAGACGCATGAGCGAGCACAGGCGGATCGAGTTCGCGTCCCTGCCGTTCGAGCCGGAGGCGCCCGGGATCGCGTCGCACGCGGTCGGGGTCAACGGCGTCCGCTGGGCGGTGGTCCAGTACGAGCCCGGTGTCCTGCGGGAGGAATGGTGCGTCGAAGGCCATTCCGGGTACGTCCTGGAGGGCGAGGTGACCTACGAGTTCGAGAACGGCGACGAGCCCCTCCGCGTCTCGGCGGGAGAGGGGCTGCTGCTGCCTGACGGCGCCGGCCACCGGGGCCGCTCCGGCGCCGCGGGGGCCAGGCTGTTTCTCATCGACCGGGCGGGGTGAGCCATGGCTGACAACATCGTCGCCGTCGACGTCGGCGGGACGTTCACGGACATCTGCGTGCTCAGCCGGGACAGCGGCGAGCTGCGCGTGGCCAAGGTGCCGTCGACCTCCGACCCGATCGAGGGCGTACTGGCCGGCGTGCGCGAGGCGGAGGTCGACCTGGACGGCGTCGCGCTGTTCTCGCACGGAACGACCGTCGCGACGAACGCGCTGCTCACGCGGCGCTACCCGCCCGCGGCCATGGTCACCACCAAGGGCTTCCGCGACGTGATCGAGATCCGTCGCGGCACGCGCGACGACCTCTGGGACGCCTACTCGGATGTCGCGCCGCCTCCGATACCGAGGCGCCGGCGCTTCGAGGTCGCCGAGCGGACGGACTACGCGGGCAACGTCCTCGAGGAGCTCGACGAGGACGGGGCGCGCGAGCTGGCGAAGCTGCTGGAGCGCCATGAGGTGGAGACGGTCGCGGTCTGCTTCATCAACTCCTTCGCGAACCCGGCAAACGAGCGGCGCATGGCGGAGATCCTGAAGGAGGAGCTGCCGGACGTGCGGGTCTCGACCTCGAGCGAGGTCCTGCCCGAGATCTTCGAGCACGAGCGCTTCTCGACCACCATCGCGAACGCGGTGCTGCAGCCGCTGGTCGGCCGCTACGTGACCGAGCTCGGCAACGAGCTGAAGGAGGGCGGCTACGAGGGCGACCTGCTCATCCTCCACTCCGGCGGGGGAGTGATGACCCCGGAGACCGCCGATCGCTGGGCCGTCCGCCTGGCGGCGTCCGGGATCGCGGCCGGGGCGATCGCCAGCCGGCACATCGCGGGGTTGTGCGGCTTCGACAACGCGATCGGGCTCGACATGGGCGGGACCAGCACCGATATCTCGCTGGTCTACGAGGGCGAGGCGCGGACGACGAACGAGTGGTCGGTCCAGTACGGCTACCCGATCCTGTTCCCGAGCATCGAGGTGCTCACGATCGGCGCCGGAGGCGGGTCGCTCGCCTGGCTCGACGACGCCGGCTCGCTGCGCAACGGACCGCAGTCGGCGGGCGCGGATCCGGGGCCCGCCTGCTACGGCCAGGGCGGCGACGAGGCCACAAACACCGACGCGAACGTGGTGCTGGGACGCCTGGGGAACGAGCTGATAGCGGGCGCGATGACCCTCGACGAGGAGGCCGCGGCCTCCGCCGTGCGCGAGCGCGTGGCCGAGCCGCTCGGACTGTCGGTCGATGACGCCGCCGAGGCCGTGCTCGAGGTCGCGAACGCGAACATGGCCGACGCGATCCGGCTGATCTCGGTGCGGCGCGGATACGACCCGCGCGAGTTCGCCCTGGTCTGCTTCGGCGGCGCCGGCCCCCTGCACGGGGCCGCGCTCGCCCGCGAGCTGTCGATCCCGACCGTGCTCGTGCCCCCCAACCCGGGCACGACCTCGGCTCTCGGCTGCCTGCTCGTGGACGTGCGCCACGACCTGTTCACGCTGATGCTCGGGACGGTGGACGAGCTCGACCCGGACGAGGTCGAGAAGGCGTTCGCCGAGCTCGAGGACGAGGCCGGCGAGCGCATGCGTGCGGAGGGAGTGCCCGAGGACCGGGTCGAGCTCCAGCGCACCATCGACATGCGCTACGCGGGCCAGTGGCGCTCCATCGCGGTGCCGGTGGAGGGCCCGGTCAAGTCGCTCGACGACCTCGTCGAGACCTTCCAGGACGAGCACGAGCGCGAGCACAGCTACCGGCGCGAGGGCAGCCCCATCGAGCTCTACCGGCTCAACCTGCGGGCGGTCGGCGTGACCCAGAAGGCCGAGCTGCCGACCCACGACGAGGACGGCACGATGCCCGAGCCCGCCAGCACCCGGGACGTGCGCTTCGACGGTGAGGGGGAGGCGATGGAGACGCCGGTCTACCGGCGCGATTCGCTCCCCGCCGGCGCCTCGTTCGAAGGACCGGCGATCGTCGAGCAGCTCGACTCCACGACGGTGGTTCCGCCCGGGGTGGCCGCGGAGGTCGACGAGTACCGCAACATCCGCATGACGATCGAGGGGAGTGATCGATGAGCACCACCGACACCAAGCTCGACCCGGTCACCTTCGAGGTGCTGAAGAACGCGTTCATCACGATCGTCGACGAGATGGCGGAGCAGATCCTCAGGACCTGCCATTCGTTCGTCATCTATTCGCGCGACTTCTCGAGCGCGCTCTGCGACCCCGAGGGCAACACGATCATGCAGGGCAGCCAGGACATTGCCGTGCACGTGGGCACCCTGCACCTGACGGCGAAGGCCGTCGCCGACGCGTTCGAGGGAGAGATGCGCCCGGGCGACGTCTTCGCGATCAACGACCCCTACCTCGGTGGCACGCATTTCAACGACGTGCGGATCGTGCGCCCGGTGTTCCACGAGGACGAGCTGATCTGCCTGGCCGAGTCGAACGGCCACTGGGCCGACATGGGGGGCAGCGTGCCCGGCTCGTTCGACGTGAGCGCGCGCGACCACTACGGCGAGGGCGTGCGCGTGCCGCCGGTCCGGATCTACGACGAGGGCGAGTACCGCGCCGACATCGTCGGCCTGATCGTGTCCAACACGCGGGCGCCCGAGGACGCCGAGGGCGACTGCCTCGCCCAGGTCGAGGCCACCGCCGTGGCCGAGCGCGAGATCCTGCGGCTCTGCGACAAGTACGGACGGGACACCGTCGTCGCGGCGATGGGCGAGGTGCAGGACTACGTCGAGCAGCTCACCCGCAAGCGGCTCTCCGAGCTCCCCGACGGAACCTGGGAGACCGAGGACTACATCGACTTCGATCCCAACGAGGGCGAGGGCCTGGTCCCGATCAAGGTGAAGATGACCATCGACGGCGATGTCGTCCGCTACGACCTCTCGGGCTCGCACCCGGCGGTCGGCAGCTTCCTGAACTCGGGCTACGGGGCGAGCTTCTCCGGCGTGGTGGCCGGCACCAAGACGTTCTTCCCCGACGTGCCCCTGAACTCCGGCTTCTACAGGGCGCTCGACGTCGACCTGGGCCCGGAGGGAAGCTGCGTCAACGCGGCCTCGCCGACGGCCGTGACCGGCTTCTGCTCCGGTCCCTACGAGAAGATCATGAACGCGGCCTTCGAGCTCTGGTCGGAGGTGATGCCCGAGCGTGCGATGGCCGCCGCCTTCAACCTCGAGTACCTGCTGGTGGGCGGCACCGACACCCGCGACGACGGGGACTCGGTGTTCATGTGGTACGACTGGATGGCCGGCGGCTGGGGCGGCCGCAACGGCAAGGACGGCTCGAACGCCACCTCACCGGTGTTCGGCGTCGGCCTGGCTGTGCAGCCGCTCGAGGCCCAGGAGCGGCTCTCGCCGGTGGTCACCAGCAGCCACGAGATCCTCACCGACACCGGCGGGCCCGGCCGCTTCCGAGGCGGCTGCGGCGTCGAGAAGGGCGGGCGCCTCACCGACATGACCAACACGGTCATGTCCTACTGCTGCGACCGGGCGCGCTCGGTCACCTGGGGGATCGAAGGGGGCCTGCCGTCCTTCCCGCACGGCGTGTGGCTCAACCGGGGAACCGACAAGGAGCGCTTCCTCGGCGCCGTGTTCTCCAACGTCTCGCTCGAGCCCGGCGACGCCTTCACGCGGCCGTCGGCAGGCGGCGGCGGCTTCGGGGACCCGCTGGAGCGAGATCCGCAGGCCGTCTGCGACGACGTGGCCGATGGCTACGTGAGCGTCGAGCGGGCGCTGAAGGACTACGGCGTCGCGATAGAGGTCGTCGACGCCGAGCTGTCCGAGTACGAGGTAGATGAGCAGCGGACCAAGGAGGAGCGCAAGCACATTGCCGGCGCCCGCAAGGGCTGGCTCGAGCAGGACCCGGCCGAGGTGGCCGAGCTCTACCGCTCCGGCGAGCTCGACGTGATGGACGTCCTGCGCCGCCACGGCGTGATCCTGGACTGGGGGACAGGGGAGCTGCTGGAGCGAACGACCGAGCAGTTCCGGGCGATGCTCGCAGCGCCGCGCCGTCCGGCACTGGAACGACGGCTAGGTCGGAATCAGCGAGGGCTCCAGCGGCCGGCCGTGCAGCAGCGCCGCGGCCTCAAGGTCCTTGGCCGGGACCGCGGCGACCTCCAGCTGCTCGGCGCTCTGCCTGATGGCGTCCACGGACCTGCGCGAGCGCGGGAGCGCGAGCGTGACGATCCGGGCGAACTCCGCCCGCATGCCCCGCTCGTGCAGTTCGATGCGGCCCCAGAGGGCGACCGCGCCGCGCACGACCGCGAGCCGCTCGCGGCCCCCGCGCCGCGGGGGCGTGAAGAGTGCGTAGAGACCGCAGACGCAGTTGGGATCCGGGGCCGGGCCGAGGTGCTCGGAGGCCTCTCGCCACAGTCCGCGGGCCCCGCGGCAGGTGGGCAGGCACTCGGCCTGCATCGTCTCGCCGCTCCAGGGCGTCCGCGCCAGGGGCGAGACGAGGTCCTCGCCGATGAGCACCCACTCGCGGTAGCCGATCAGGGGCTCTAGCAGGTCCCGGCCGGAGGGCGTGGAGATCGTCCACTCCATCGCGACAGATCGTACGCGGTCGGCGACGCTGTTCCCGTCGCGCGCGTCAGGGTCAGGCCGACGGGCTCGGCCTGATGTTCTGATTCAGTCGGAAGAGGTTGGTCGGGTCGTACGCGTCCTTCAGCGCGACGAGCCGCGCGTAGGTCGCCGGCGCATAGGCGGCCCGGACGCGGTCATCGCCCTCCGCCCCGAGGTTGTTCACGTAGACGCCGGTGGCGAACGGCTGCATCGCCGTCCACAGGTCCTGGGCCCACTCGACGTTGGCGTCGGTCTCAGCCGGATCGCTGCAAGCAGTGAGAATCGCGAAGTCGAAGGCGCCGTGTCGGTGGCCGAAGGCGGCTTCGCTCTCGCCGACACGGCCGATCGCGCCCTCGAGGTGCTGGAAGTAGAACGAGCAGAGAGGAGAGGGCATGCGTGGCCCATGTTCGATGACCGCGTCAATCGCCTCGTCTGTCAGCTCGCCGATGTAGTGGGACTTCCAGTAGTAGTGCAGCCCGGCGGGGTAGGCAGCGTCCGAGCCGCTCTGCAGCTCCGCATAGGGCACCGGCGCGATGGAATCGGCGAGCGGGCGCCCGAACGCGCGCAGCGGCCGCAGCGCACGCTGACCCTCGTCCAGGTCGCCGGCATAGCAGACCGCCAGCGCGATCACGGTCTGGCCGTGGACTTCGGCGGGCAGCGGTGAGTCCGGCGCGGCCCTGAAGATCGACGCCGTGGCGGACAGCTCGTCCGGTGCGGCGGCGACGACGTCGGCAAAGAAGTGAAGTACCTCCCGCGCGCGCTCGAACGGGTGAATGACGGCGCCGGCGAGCACCTCGGGTCCCAGGGGGTGGAGGCGGTACTCGAACGAGGTTACGACGCCGAAGTTCCCGCCCCCTCCGCGCAGGCCCCAGAGAAGCTCGGGATTCTCGTCCGCGCTCGCGTTGATCAGGTGGCCGTCGGCCGTCACGACCTCCGCGGAGACGAGGTTGTCGCAAGTCGCCCCGTGCTTGCGTGCGATCCATCCGAGCCCGCCCCCGAGGGTCAGCCCGGCGATGCCGGTCGTCGAGACGTTGCCGCTCGGGGTGGCGAGGCCGAAGGCCTGGGTCCCGCGGTCAAGCTCGGCAAGCAGAACCCCCGGCTCGGCACGCGCCGTGAGCGTGTGGGGATTCACCCGGACTCCCTTCAGCCGCGAGAGGTCGACGACGAGGCCGTCGTCGCACACCGCGTTGCCGGCGACGTTGTGGCCGCCGCCGCGAACCGCAAGGGAGACGCCGTGCTCACGCGCGAACGCAAGCGCGGCTCTCACGTCAGCGACCCCGGCGCAACGAGCGATCATCGCCGGCCTGCGGTCCACCATCCCGTTCCAGACCCTCCGCGCCGTGTCGTACCGATCGCTATCCGGCCGAAGGAGCTCGCCCTGGAAGACCCTACCCAGCTCCGCACCTTCAGTCTCGCCGAACGTCACCTTATAAGGAGGACGCCGGCGCTCGAGGCGCTATTCCGGTTGGCTCCGGCGCTGCGTCCGGGTTGGCGGTCAGGCTTCGCTCGGCCGGGCGGCCGGGAAGGCGGAGACCCTCTCGCGCATGCGCTTGGCAAGCGACGGCTGGCGTGAGTACGCCTGCTGCGCGCCGTGGTGATAGTGCAGCATCTGCTGCAGCGTGGCGGTGTTCCTGAAGGGGTCGGCGATGATGCGCCCGTCAGCGAGAGAGATCGCCGCGGCGGGCTCCCCGCGGATCTCTGCTATCAGCGCGGGTGCAGTCAGCGGGCGCGCGCTGTCCAGGTCCGCGAGCCGCTGCAGGGCCTGCTGATCGTCCTCGGTGGCCTGTCGAATGATCGGGTACATCGTGCTCCTTTGGATCGCGAGAGAATCTGGCTGGGTCAGCGCCGGTGCGGCTTGTGCGACCGCGCGTCGTGTGCACCATCGATCCAGCGGTTCGCGCCACCGAGCTCGAAGCTCCCGGCCTCGGGCAGCGCCTTGATCAGGACCCTGGCGAACACTTCACAAGTGTGCACGTCCTTTCAGGACCTGTCTGTGATTCTGGTCACTCGGGATCGGCCCGTGGTCCTGAGCTGTCTCGAGCGCACGGCCTGCACTGCCTGCGCAGAGGGTCTCGCCGGCCTGGCCGCAATCGCCAGTCGACGCTACCTCGGTTGCGGGCCTCCCGTCCTCACGCCGCCAGGAGCGCCGCTGAGCCGCAAGTTTGCCGCTGCCTGAGCCGTTCTTGGGACGCATGGTCGGGAGGTCACACGACGTGCTGCGCGCCGCGCTGGTCGCGTCGCTGGCGCTCGCGCTCGCTGCCCCGGGGGTCGCTCTGGCGCACAATGTCAATACCCCGGCGGGACATCAGGCCGAGGACGAGGTCGTCCACGACGCGGCGACCGAGGCGCGGCTCAACAAGGAAACCCGGCTGCGTTCCGCCGCCGAGTCGCAGGCGACCGCCGCCGCGGTGGCGGACGATCCCGGGCAGGTGGGCCAGTGGGGTCCGGTTGCCGAATGGCCGCTCGTCGGAATCCACGTGGCGCTGCTCCCGAACGGCAAGGTGCTGGCCTGGGACTCCGTCGGGGACCGCCGGACCGAGAGCTTTCCGGTGCACGACTTCACACGAGCCACCGTTTATGACCCGGCCACCGGCACTCATACGAACGTCCGTGTCGATACGGGCCACAACATCTTCTGCGCGGGCTTCGCGCACCTGAGCGACGGTTCGCTGTTTCTCGCCGGTGGCAACCTGGATTCGGCGCTCAACGGCATCGTCCAGACGCACCTGTTCAACCCGGGGAACAACGACTGGAGCCTCGGGCCCAACATGGCCGCCGGCCGCTGGTATCCGTCGGTCACCCCGCTGACCAACGGCGAGATGCTGATCACGTCGGGCCGCGTCAACCTCCCGGAGGTGCGCAAGACCGATGGCAGCCTGCGGACACTGAGCTCGGCCTCGCGCGGGCTGCCGCTATACCCCTGGCTGGACGTCGCGCCCGATGGTCGAGTCTTCTACTCCGGCCCTGACCAGACGATGCTCAAGCTCGATCCCACGGGCAACGGTGCTTGGGAGACCTTCAGCCAGCGCGACGGGATCAACCGCGATTACGGCAGCCGCGCCGTCTACAACGTCGGCAAGACGCTCGTGGCCGGCGGCGGCCCGTCGTCGAACGACGCGCGCATCATCGACACCAACGGGACCACGCCCGAGGTATCCCCCACCGCGCCGATGGCCTTTGGCCGCCGCCAGCACAACCTCACCCTGCTCGCCGACGGCAGCGTCCTGGCAACGGGCGGCAACTCGACCGGAGCGGGGCTCATCGACATGAACGGCGGTGTCTACAACGCCGAGCGCTGGAACCCCGCGACCGGTCAGTGGACGACCCTCGCGGCGCAGGCGGTGACGCGCCAGTACCACTCGACCGCGCTGCTGCTTCCCGACGGCCGCGTGCTGTCCTCGGGCGGCGGCATCTGCGGCACCTGCGACCAGGTCGGCTATCTGGCCAAGAACGCCGAGATATTCACGCCGCCGTACCTATTCAAAAAGGACGGCTCCGGCGAGCTCGCGCCGCGTCCCGAGATCACGGCCGCGCCCGGCACGGTCAGCCACGGCAGCTCCTTCCAGATCACCACGCCAAACGCCGCTTCCATCCAGAAGGTCGGGCTGATGCGGCTGGGATCCCAGACCCACTCGGTCGAGATGGAGCAGCGCTTTCTCCCGCTCGACTTCACCGCCGGCGCCGGCACGCTGACGGCGACCGTTCCCGCGAACGTGCACACGGCGGTCCCCGGCGTCTACATGCTCTTCATCGTCGACTCCGCCGGCGTTCCGTCGGTGGCGAAGATGGTCAACCTGGACTCCGCGGCCCCGCCGCCGCCACCACCACCACCACCACCGCCACCGCCGCCGCCACCACCACCCCCTCCGGCGAATCAGCTGCCGAGCGTGTCGCTCACGGCGCCGCCGCACGGCGCAAGCTTCATCTCGCCGGCGAAGATCTCGCTTGCTGCGAGCGCGGCCGATCCCGGACGGCAGCGTGGCCAGGGTCGAGTTCTTCAACGGCGCGGCCAAGCTGGGCGAGGACACGAGCGCGCCCTACACCCTCCGCTGGAACGTCGGAGCCGCCGGCAGCTACACGCTGACCGCACGCGCAGCCGACAACGCCGGAGCGACGACCACCAGCGTGCCGGTCACCATCACGGTCAAGAAGAAGAGCTGACGCTCGCGAGCGGGACACTGCCCGCGGCGGCCGCGAACCCTGCCCCGCCGCGCCGAGTGGATCAGCTTGTCGAGGCGACCAATCGACGTCTGCGCGTGCGAGCAAACCGCGACTTGGCATTTTCTCTCCGCCACTTGTCGCGTAGCAGAGGCGCGGCGCTTCCAGTGGGGGGATCGCTTGATGAGGGGACGCTTGTTCGGCGCGCTCGCGGTGGCGGCCGCGGGTTGTGCGTTGTTGCCGGTGGGGGCGAGCGCCGCCCCGCCCACGGATACGACTGCATTGCGCGAGGCGGTCACGCTGGCGGCCGTGCGCGGCCACCAGGCAGAGTTCCAGGGGTTCGCGAATTTGAGCGAGGGAACGCGCGAGGCGAGCACGCTGGGCTACGACCTGTCGGCCGACTACGTCGCTGGCCTGATGGACGCGGCAGGATATGAGGTGACCCGCCAGCCATTCACCTACAACTTCTTCAAAGAACTGGAGCCGGCAACGCTGACGGGCACGTCGCCGGGCTTCCCCTTCACCTACGTCGACGGCGAGGACATCGCCACGATGGGCTACTCCGGCAGCGGACCGTTCTCCGGTGTTGTGCAGGAGGTAGACGTCGTCGTGCCGCTGCCGGTCGGGCAGCCGGACGGTACTTCGAACTCGGGCTGCGAGCCGGAGGACTTCGCCGGCTTCAGCGGCGACATCGCGCTGATCCAGCGGGGCACCTGTGACTTCTCGGTGAAGATCGCGAACGCCGTGGCCGCCGGCGCGTCGGCGGTGATCATCTTCAACGAGGGCAATACTCCGGAACGTTCGGTGGTGGGCTTCGGGCAGGCCAGCTTCCCGCAGGACGTGCCGGTGCTGGAGATGAGCGCTGAGGCTGGCGCAGACTTGGTCGGGTACATCCGGAGCGAACGGGTGGCCGGCCGGGAGGTCACGCTGTCCGGCAGTGCCACCACGATCTCCGAGGAACGCACTTCCGAGAACGTGATCGCTCAGACGACGACCGGACGCACGGATCGCGTGGTCGTGTCGGGCGCGCACCTCGACTCGGTGGCCGAGGGACCCGGGATCAACGACAACGGTTCCGGCTCGGCCGCTCAGCTCGAGACCGCGTTGCAGTTGGCCGAGCTCGGTCTCGAGCCCAGGAATCAGGTGCGCTTCATCTGGTTCGGTGCCGAAGAGGCGGGTCTGGTCGGCTCGGCGTACTACGTCAGCCAACTCACCAGTCGCCAGCTGAAGGACATCGCGGTGATGCTCAACTTCGACATGGTCGGCTCACCGAACCCGGGCTGGTTCGTCTACGACGGGGACGCATCCGACACCGCCTCAACCGGTTCGACCGGGTCCGGGGTCGTGGAGGACGTGGTTCGTCGACTTCTTCGAGTCGATTGGCCGCGAAACCGAGCCCACACCCTTCGACGGACGCTCGGACTACGACGCGTTCGTGGCCGCCGGGATCCCGGCCGGCGGGTTGTTCACAGGGGCCGAGGACATCAAGACCGCCGAGCAGGCCGCTAAGTGGGGCGGCACTGCGGGGGTGGCGTTCGACCCCTGTTACCACCAGGCCTGCGACACGTTCGCGAACGTGAACGACGTCGCATTGGACGAGATGTCCGACGCGGTCGCGCACGCGCTCCTGACGTTTGCCATGACCACGTCGGCGGTGCCGGGCACCGACAAGGGAAGCGACAACGCGACCAGGGCCTACGACCCGACCTTTCGCGGGTCACGCGCCATCAAGTAGGCGCGCGAGGTCCGAGACAGTTGGGCGAGGCGGGGCGGCGGGAAGCCGCTCCGCTCTCGCCGTCGGCGAAGGAACGCCTGCGGGGAGACCGGCGGGACCGCGGAGGGCTAAGCCGTTGGCCAATTTCATGAGCGCGTCGGGTCGCGCCCATTGCTGTCCGCCTTGCGGCAGATGACGAGGGCCTCGATGTAGTCCCAGCGGTAGCGGTCGGGGGCATCCGCGACGCGCTTCTCGAGTTCTCCTAGGAAGTCGGCTAGCAGACCGGGTGCGCGGTCCTCGCCCTCGCGCGCGAAGGCGCGGAGGAAGAGCGGCGTGCCCCACGCGGTCACGCTCTGCACATAGGCCCGCGCGAAAACGGCGGGCTCGTCGTGCCAGTAGGGATTGTCGAGACGGAAGAGCTCGGCGCTCTCGAGCTCGAGGCCCGCGACGCGCCCGCCGCCGGCCTCGAAGGGGCGTCGGATCTCGTCGAGTGTGCGCATCCACACCGGAACGACCACCGCGGCGACGGTGGCGGCGCCGATGCGCCCCGCGCGGCACCAGTCGGCGAGCACCTGGTTCATGTCGCTGATGATCTCCACGTAGAGCCCCGACCTCTCCGAGCCCGGGGAGGGGGACGCAGGGAGCGCGGCAATGAACCGGCCGCCTGGCGCGAGCTCCAGGGCGCGCATCTCGAGCAGCCGCTCCCACTGCCGCGCCGCGGCCACCGCCCAGGCTCGCCGCTCGGCTTGGTCTGTGTGGTCGGGGTAGCCAGGAAAGACCGATCCGGTCGACGCCAGGCCGCCCGCATCGGCGACCCAGTGCATCGCAGTTCCGGTGGCCGCGACGTGCACGCTGCCCGCCGGCAGGCAGGGCGCCTGCTGGAGCGGGATGCCCGCCAGGCTGATCACCGTGGCGGGGGGCGGGCCGTGCTCGACCGCGCGGCGGCAGGCCTCGCCGTGGGCCTCCGGCGAGGCGTAGTGGGCCCCCGTGCCGGCATCGTCGATCCCCGGCCCTGTATCGCCCGGCGCCGGGATGACGACGGCCTCGGATCCCTCCGCCCGTTCACCGAAGGCGTGGCGCAGGTGGTCGGCAGCTACGCCCCATGCGTTGGTGGGGAGATCGACGAGCGCATAGATCAACGGCCGGCCTGCGCGTTCCTCGGCCAGCGCGCGGATGAGGCCGTGAGAGTTGACACCGTCGGCGGCGCCGAGATCGGCCACGCGAAGGACCGGCTCCTCCGAAAACTGGCGCGCGGCAGCCAGCACGGCCGGGTGGGTCGCCTCGAACGCTGCGTGCTGCGACCGCGCGTGCCGCGCGTAGTCGTCGGCCATGCTTGAGAAGTCGGGGCGATCTGATGGCGTGGCGCCTCCTTCCGCAACAACAGCGCGGTCTTCGCGCTGCCGCGACGATCGTCCCACAGGTCGGCATCACCCCATGTCCCCCATCCCTCAGGGGATGTGCGAGGAAGTGCGGAACCCGCCGGCGAAGAAGACCAATGGCTCATCGACGGGGGAGATGCGCAGGTCGTCAACCCGCCCGACGACGATCCAGTGGTCGCCGGCGGGATGCTCGGCCACGATCTCGGCCCAAACACCAAGGCGACCGAGCGGTCCGACACGCGGGCGAACGGTTGTGGCGGGAGGCGTGGTCATGGCCCGCCACGCTACGGGGGCTTCCTTCCCAGAACCTTCCTAAGGTCCCCGGTGGCTGCCCTACTTGTTTTTATTGCGCATGCGCGTAGGCTCGTTGGTGGAGCGCTTTCGTCGCCGCCTCGGCTCGTGACCGCCAAAGTGCGGGTCGCCGCCTCGTCCGATCGCGTAACCGCCCCCCGGCGAGATGAGCGGTGTTGGACGCGCAGGCATTACCTTTTGAGGTTGTCGAGTTTCTGGAAGACGGGCGGACACGTGTCCGGCTTCGCGGGGAGCTTGACTTGGCCACGTGCGATACGGTCGCGGAGCGCCTGGCGGTGTTGCGCGAGCGGCGCGAGACCGTACTACTGGATCTTGACGAGCTGACGTTCATCGACGTGAGCGGGGTCCGCTTGGTCCTGGCCGCCGCCGAGGACGCGCGACGCGACGGCTGGGTGTTCACGGTCACGCACGGCTCCCGGCCCGTGCGGCGCATCTTTGGACTCCTCGAACTCGACGATCAGCTGCCCTACGACGGTGCGACCGCGTGACCCGGCGGCGGCTCGTGGTACCGGATCTCGAACGACACACACGTGCCGGTCGCCGTGGGCGTGACCGCCCAGCGATCTGCGATGCGATCGACGAGTGACAGCCCCCACCCGCCTTTCCTGTCGCGCTCCAAGGCTGAGGGGGGCGTGGCGAAACCGGCCCCCTCGTCGTAGACCGCCACCCTGACGGTACGCGACCACTGCCGGAACTCGACGCGCACGGTCGCGTCGGGCCCCGCGTTGGCGTGGCGCACGGCGTTGGTCACCAGCTCTGTCAGCAGCAGGAGGACGTCGTCGCGGACGTTGGCCGGCAGCGCGCCGTTGCTGGCGACCAGCAGGCGCCTGGCTGCGGCGCTGGCTTCCGGCGTCCCCGCCAGCTCGAAGGCAAGATGCTCTTCCGTCACAGCCCCAGCGCGCCTTGCCCGGTCCCGCCGCCGCGGTCCCTCCAGTCGCCGGCACCCGGCCGCGGACGACGTGCGGCCGCCCGGGCCCAGCGTGCGCGCTTGACTCGGTACGCCGGCGGCAGGCCGCCACAGAGAACCGCCGCCCGATCCATCCACTCGAGCGCCCGCTCGACATCGCCGAGACGCCCGTAGGCCTCCGCTCGATCGAAGCTCGCGTCGATGAGCTCGCGGTGTCTCGCCCCACGAGCCAGGGACTTGCCCGGCTCGCGCCGGTTGGTCGCGTCCGCCGGCGCGGCGGGGTAGCCGTTCTGCCCGTAGGCTCCAGGTCGAGCTCCGTCGACCACCAAACGGGCTGACTGTTGCGACGACGAGTTCGACATGCTCCGCTCCCTTGGATGCGGTCCTGGTCTGGTGCACACAACACCGTGACCGGCCAAGAGCTGGAGCCGGGGAGGACGCCCGCCATTTGGCTGGGGCGAGCGGAGCGGCAATCCTACCATCGGCGAGCTCAGCGGCTAACCTTCCTGGCGCTAGCACGATGAGCTCTCGCGAGACTGAGCATTTGCGCGTGCTGATCGCCAACGAGCGCAGGGATCGGCTCGCCATCGTGGCGCCGATAGTCGCGGCGCTGGGGCACGAGGTGATCGCCCGCGAGATCGAGGTCGGCGAAGTGGGAGCCGTGACCGCCAGGGAGCGACCCGACGTCGCGCTGGTGGGCCTCGGCGAGAGCTCCAACCACGCGCTACAGCTCATCGAAAAGATCGTGCAAGAGGCCGCTTGCCCGGTCATCGTCATCATCCACGCGCCCGAGCCCGACTTCATCAAAGAGGCGTCCAAGCGCGGCATCTTCGCCTACATCACCGACGCCGAAGCCAAGGACTGGCAGAGCTCAATCGACATAGTCCTGCGCCGCTTCGCCGAGTACCACGACCTCGAGGGCGCATTCGGACGACGGGCCGTCACCGAGAGGGCGAAGGGCATCCTGATGGAACGGCACTCGGTAGACGAAGCTGCCGCCTTCCAGATGCTGCGCGACCACGCGCGCGCCGGCAATCGGAAACTGATCGACATCGCCGCCGCCGTCGTCGACGGCCACCGCCTGCTCCCGACGCAGCCCGAAGCGCCTCCCTAGTCACAGAAGAACCAGCATCAGCCGGCGCAGTGGATCAGACGGGCTGTCGCGCTTCGGCGCTCTCCGGCGTTTCCCGGATCGGGAGCTCGCTGGGCTCGGCCGGCGGGCCGGCGGCGCAGTGCTCGCCCACCTGCGGCAGCACGCCGCGGATGATCGTGGCGTCAATCAGGATCGCCGCGGCCATTCCGAGCCCGAGTTCCTTGAAGTCGAGGAAGGCCAGGGTGATGAAGACCGCGAACACGCCGACCATGACGACGGCGGCGCTGGTCACCGTCCCGGCAGTGGTGGAGATTCCCTGCTTGACGGCCTCGTCGGTTGTCATGCCGCGGTCGTAGAGCTCCCGCACCCGGGGGAGGATGAAGCGTGGTAGTCCATCGAGAGCCCGTGGGGGCTCGTCCAGTGCGCTCGCTCTCGTCGCTCTCCTGAGGGGGTTTCATGTCCGGTCGATGTCGAGAACCGCGGGACGGCTACGACCGGGAGGTGAAAGGGTGTCCATGGGGCACGAGAAGACCGGAAGGAGCAGTGGTATGAAGTACATGATCCTCACGTTTGGCGACGAGGCCACAATGCGCCAGGAGCGCTCACCCGAGTGGATCCGGGAGATGATCTCGTTCATGGGTGAGCTGAACGCAGACCTCGCCGATTCCGGCGAGCTGGTCGGCGCCGAGGGTCTGACCGACCCAACACAGGCGAAGACAGTGCGCCATCAGGACGGGGCGGCGGTGCCGACCGACGGTCCGTTCGCCGAGGCGAAGGAGTCGCTGGCCGGGTTCTGGATCGTCGACGTCGAGACGGAGGATCGCGCCCTCGAGATCGCCTCGCGCATCGTCGACTTCGTCGAGGAGCCGATCGAGGTCCGCCGGATCGCGGACGCGCCACCCGAGGTCTGACCGTTGCCGGCACGCACCGAGGGCCTGCTGCGTGAGCTGACGCCCCAGGTCCTCGGGTCGCTGGTGCGCCGCTACGGGCAGTTCGATGCGTGTGAGGACGCTGTCCAGGAGGCACTGCTGGCGGCGTCGCGGCAGTGGCCGGATGACATGCCGGACGATCCCCGTGCCTGGCTCCAGGCGGTGGCCTCGCGGAGGCTGATCGACGAGTGGCGCTCGGAGTCGGCGCGCCGCCGGAGAGAGGAGGCCGCCGCGGCAGAGGAGCCGCCCGACCCCGCCGCGCCGGTTGACCACGACGATTCCCTCACCCTTCTCTTCCTCTGCTGCCACCCTTCGCTCTCGGTCCCGTCCCAGCTCGCGCTCACGCTGCGCGCGGTCGGCGGCCTCTCGACGGCAGAGATCGCCAGCGCGTTCCTGGTGCCCGAGGCGACGATGGCGCAGCGCATCGCTCGCGCCAAGAGCCAGATCCGCAAGACAGGGATCCGGTTCGAGCCGCCGCCGGCCGCCGAGCGCGAGGCACGGCTTGGCGTCGTCAAGCAGGTGATCTACCTGATCTTCAACGAGGGCTACGTAGCGAGCTCGGGCGAGTCGCTCCAGCGTGCGGACCTCACCGCGGAGGCCATCCGGCTCGGCCGGCTCCTCCTGCGCCTGGTGCCGGACGAAGCCGAGGTCGCGGGGCTCGTCGCCCTCATGCTCCTCACCGACGCGCGCCGGCCGGCCAGAACGCACGAGGACGGCTCGATCGTGCCGCTGGCCGAGCAGGATCGCGGGCTGTGGGACCGCGACATGATCGACGAGGGCATCGCGCTGATCACACGGACGCTTGGCACCGCGGCCCCGGGCCCGTACCAGCTACAGGCCGCGATCGCGGCGGTCCACGACGAGGCGCCGAACGACGAGGAAACTGACTGGCCGCAGATCCTCGCGCTCTACGGCGCCCTCGAGGAGGTCTCGCCGTCGCCCGTGGTAACCCTCAACCGCGCGGTGGCTCTCTCCCGTGTGCAGGGCCCGCGTGCGGGACTCGCGCTGCTAGGGACGGTCGAGTCCGACGAGGGCCTGACCCGTGGGCATCGCCTGGACGCGGTTCGCGGCCACCTGCTCGAGCAGGCCGGCGAGCGGAAGGCGGCGCGCGAGTGCTACCTCCGGGCGGCGCGCACGACCGCGAGCCTGCCGGAGCGCGACTACCTGACGATGAAGGCTGCTGAGATGAATTCGGCCGGCGACGTAGAGAACGGAGGATCGGCTCCGACCAACGGATGAAGCGTCGCCGAAGGGGCGGTGCCCACGACCAAGGAGCCACAAATGGCGAAGGTGATCGCAGACATGTCCATGTCCCTCGACGGTTACGTCGCGGACGAGAACGACGGCATCGAGGAGGTGTTCGCGTGGTACTCCTCCGGTCCTGAGACCGTCGAGATGGACAACGGGATGGAGATGCAGATGACCGAGGGGAACGCCAAGACGTTGAAGGAGTCCATCTCCGGCGTCGGCGCCGTCATCTCGGGCCGTCGCACGAGCGATCTCGCGGGCGCGTGGGGCGGACAGCACCCGGTCGGCGTCCCGACGTACGTGGTCACCCACCGGCCGCCGCCCGACAACATCGACCCCGAGACATCCACGGTGCATTTCGTGGACAGCGTCGAGGAGGCGGTTCGTCGCGCGAAGGAGAGCGCGGGCGACAAGGTGATCGGCGTCGCCGGCGGCGACACGGTTCGCCAGCTGCTCGCGTTGGGACTGCTGGACGAGGTCCGCGTCTCGCTCGTCCCCGTCCTGCTCGGACAGGGCGTCCCGTTCTTCCCGAGCCTCGAGAACGCCCCGATCCAACTCGAGGGCCCGGAGATCACCGACGGGGACGGCGTGACGCACCTCCGCTACCGGGTCGCACGCTGAGGGCAAGCCGCACCGATAGCCTTGCGCTTCATACGGAAGACGCCCCTCGGGACAAACGATAGGAATCGCGACCCGCCTTTCTGAGGACCCGACGAGCGCGGCTCTGAATACGAAGGCGCATGCGCTGGAGCACTGCGCGCTTGATCGGGAGTCGCTTTGTGTGCTGCCGACGGCGGTCGGGCGCCAGGTGCTGATACGGAGGTCGTCCAAGCGGCTGGCGCTCTATACCGTGGCCGAACACCTCGACGTTGCGGGCGCTGCGGTGCATGTGGGGACGGCGGGGCTGGCGCGCCTTGAAGGCGTCACGGGCGAGCCTCTCCCCGGGGAGCTGGAGGCGACGGTCGAGACCGATTTCACTGGGGAAGACCCGCGGGCGTTGGTGCGCCTGACCGAGGAGCTACTGGGTGACGCGGCGTCGGGCTTGGCTGTCCTCGCGCCGCACGGGGGGTTGATCGAGGTCGGCACCGATGCTCAGGCCAGGGTGGTCTACGACCTGCTCGCACCGGAGGCCACGCGGGTTCGGGCTTGGATCGCACGGGGTTTCAACCCCACGATCGGCGCGCACCGTTGCTGGCACATCACATCGTCGGAGATCTCAGAGCAGTCCTTTCCCAGGCTGGGTTCACTGTTTGATCAGGGAACGTCCCGCGGATCGTTTGCCCATGCCGTCGCGTTTCATGGCCAGAACGACACCGAGTCCGTCGTGATCGGCGGTGGGCTGCCGCGAGACCCGGCGCACACCGCGCTCAAGATGGGCCTCCGCTCGCGCGTGCATGACGCCCTGCGCGCGGTGATGGACAGCCCGCCTGCGGTCGTGGTGTGCCGATCGGGACCACTGGCCGGCACACAGAAACGCAACATCGTCAATCGCGTCACCGCCCGCGGGAACGGCATCCAACTCGAACAGCCCGCCGGGGTCCGCACCGATGACCAGCAACGGGTGGCGATCGCTCAGGCCGTCGCGGCGTTCTACGCCGATCTCATCTAGCGGGCCGGAACGGTCTTTCTACGCCCTACTGGTGCGGGGCCGCCTAGAGGGAGGCCAGAGCCACCAGGAAGAGGGCGAACGCCGCCCAGGTCGTCGCGAACTGAATCCAGTTGATCGTGAAGTAGCGCCGCCGTCCCGCCTCCCAGTCCGTCGGCATAGCCTCGGGATTCCAGGCCAAGATCACGTCGTAGTGCGGTTCCTTCCACACGTTCGCGACTATGTACACACCGACGATCACAACACCCAGGCCGACCGCGGTCAGCACGAACGAGGTGGAGCCGGGATCGTCCCAGAGGAACACGAGCGCGACGATCGGCCCGATGCTCATCCCAAGCGACCAGGCATAGTTGAACCAGGACTTTCTCGCGAATCGAAGGAACGCTTCCATGAAGTTCCGGAAGTCCCGGCCGTCCATCGCTTTGAGCATCGGATGCATGATCGTGGTCAGCATCCCCAAGAGGCCAGACGCGAGCCCCGAGAAGAAAGCAGACGCTGCGAGTGCCCATTCCTCGGCCGTCACGGCCAACCCCCTTTTCGCCGCCAGACCTCATCCTAAGCCGCGGGTCCGATGCCGGTCGAACGATCAAATCGAGAGATCGACGCGGTCGGCGAGCGTCGTTTCGCCTGGATTCTCGGGTGTAATCAACTCCGCTGTCCGAGCGGCGCACCGCGACCGTTCGCCCCGAGGCTTGACTGCGCCGTAGCGCTCGGGGAGGCTTGACGCGATCGGCAGTGCTCGTCGATCTCCACGCCCATTACCCGATGCATCTGCTGCCTCCGCGCGAGGCGGACACTCACGCTTGGGTGCTCGAGCGGTGGCCTGGCTCGGCGTGGCGGAGCGTCGTGCTGGAGGTGCTTTCGCGGCTGTTCAACTACCAGGGGCCGGGCGGCGGTCCGGGGGTGACCGTCGATTTGATGCGCGAGGGCAACGTCGGTGCCGCGCTGTCTGTGCTCTATGCGCCGTTCGACGAGTTGGATCTGAACGAGCCCTACGGAGCGCCGCCGCGATCGAAATACGTGGAGTCGCTGCGCAGGCAGATGCAGATCGTCGAGGAGGAGATCGGGCGTGAGGCGGCCCACGGCCGCGCCGAGATGGCCGGTAACCCGGCCGCGCTCGACGCTGCGATCCAGGCGGGCCGGGTTGCGATTGTTCACTGCATCGAGGGCGGCTTTGCGCTGGGTGCCACCGAGGCTGAGATCGCTGCCACAGTCGAGGAGTTCGCCCGCCGCGGTGTCGCCTACATCACGCTGGCCCACCTGTTCTACCGCGGTGTCGCGCAGAACGCCCCCGCCCTGCCGTTCGTGCCCGACCCGCTCTACAAGCTCGTCTTCCCCCAGCGGGGCAGCGCCGGGCTCACTCCGCTCGGGGTGGCCGCCGTCCGGGCGATGGCCGAGCACCACGTCCTCGTCGACATCACGCACATGAACCAGCGCGCGATCGACGACACGCTGCGGCTGCTCGGCGGGATGAGCGAGAACCCGCCGCTGATCGCGTCGCACATCGCCTGCCGGCTGAACGGCGGCGCCGACTACAACCTCTCCGACGAGGTGATCGCGGAGATCGGCAGGCGCGGCGGCGTTATTGGCGTAATCGCGTGCGAGCACTGGGCCAACGATGGGCTCCCGAAGGCCAAAACGTTCGGCGATTCGGTGAAGGTCGTCTGCGAGCACATCGAGCGCATCCGCACGGCGACGGGATCCGACGACCACGCGGCCATCGGCTCCGATCTCGACGGCTACATCAAGCCGGCGCTGCCGGGTCTCGACCACGAGGGACGAATGAAGGCGCTTAACGAGGCGCTCGCCGACCGCTACGGCGACGCTCTCGCGGAGAAGTTCTGCTCCGGGAACGTCCTCGGCCTGCTACGCCGCTATTGGCGGGGCGCACCCTGACGCTTCCCACTCGGGCATCAGCCCGGGATCCGGCTCAACCCCGAGCCCCAACCGTCGCGGCAGTGGTCGGTGAGGAAGAGGTTTGTTCGGGTCGCGCGGCGCGCAACCGCAGGAAGTCGTTCCAACGCGAGTACCGCGAGCGGAAGTGGCCCCACCCCAGTGGCGGTCGCCGCGCCCCCTAGGTCGCCTAACCCGGAGTGCCTGCGACAGCTGCGGGCGGGTTAGCGGTGTCCTGATGGGGGACGCGGCCGGGCGGCCGTGACTGCCGACCGCGCTCCGTACGTTAGGGGTGCAATAGGACCTCAACGTACGACGCGTGGACCGGGCCGCTTCGCCCACGCACGGCCCTCGCGGTCAGTCGGTGTGCGCGAGCACGTTGACGATCGTGCCGCCGGGGTCCTCGACGAAGAAGCGGCGAACGCCCCACGGCTCGTCGGTGAGCGGGTAGACGACGCGCAGCCCGTGCCTGAGCGCCTCTTCATGGGCGGCGTCGACCGCTGCGGGATCGCCGACGTCGACTCCAAAGCGCGGCTGCGGCTCCTCCATTCCCGGCGGCGGGATGATGACCTGCGCCTTCGGATTGGCCGGTGAGCTGAGTCCGAGCACCGGGTCTTCCATGCCGACCTCGAGTCCGAGCACCTCGACGTAGAAGTCCCGCGACGCGGTCATGTCGCTTCCATCGGCGTAAGGCACGATCCTTGTGACGGGCATAGCGACCACCTTACGCACCGCTGGCAGGACAACAAGCCCTGCTCGCTCGACGGGCACGTGCATCGCCGGTGTCGCGCAAGCCGATCCGCAGACGGCAGGGCGTCCAAAATGTCAGCTGTTCGTCTGTCACATCTCCGCGGGTCGGCGTGTCTCCACAGTGAGGGCAATCCACTCCAAGGAGACAGAGATGAAGCGGAGCACCAAGATCGCAGTGGCGGGGGCGACCGGGCGAGTCGGCCAGCCGGTCGTCGACATCCTCGAGTCACGCGGGTATGACGTCGTACCCATCTCGCGCTCGCAGGGCGTCGACGTGATCACCGGCGAGGGGCTCGACCAGGCCCTGACTGGCGTCGAAACGATCATCGACCTCGCCACCGGGCCGACGCCCGATCAACAGGCGGCTACGGAGTTCTTCACGACATCCACCCGCAACCTGCAGGAGGCGGGTGAGCGGGCCGGCGTGCGGCGACTGGTCGTCGTGTCGATCATCGGGATCGACGACTTCGCCGGCGGCTACAACGCCGCCAAGGTCGCCCAGGAGCAGGCCGCCCTGGCGGGACCCATCCCGGCGCGCATCGTGCGCGCGGCTCAGTTCCACGAGTTCGTGGAAGAGCTCATGCGGTGGGGCACCCAGGGCGACGTGAGCTACGTCTGGAAGATGCGCACGCAGCTGGTGTCCGCGCGGACGGTCGCGGAGGCGCTGGTCGAACTTGCCACCGCTCCAGACCCCGAGTTCGATGCGGCCGAGACCACCGAGATCGCCGGCCCGCGCGAGTACCGTCTCGTCGAAGCGGCGCGCCTGTTGGCCGAGCGCCGCGGCGAGGGCCTGCGCGTCGAGGAGACGAGCGACCCCTCCGACCCCGACAGCGAGCGCTACGCGAACGGGGCCGCCCTGCCCGGACCGGAAGCCAAGCTCGCCGGCCCGAGCTTCGAGGAGTGGCTGGACGCGACGGTGCCTGCCGGCCGGGCTTGAGCGTCGGCTGGCTATCGCTTGCGCGACAGCGGGCGTCTCAGGTAAGGGTCTTTCGCGCGATGCGCCCACGGGCCGCGCCGGCGGCCCTCGCCTCGGACGCTACCCGGCGCTGCCGGCGCCAAGACCTCCGTCGTCCGACGGCGAGTCGGCGCGCTGGCTGGCCTGCTCCGCCGCCGCGCGCTTTCTCAGGTCCTTCTTCACCTGCTTCTCCACCCGACGCTCGCGCAGCCGGCGCTCGCGGTTGAGCTTCGCCATGGTGGTCTTCCGCTTGCCGCTTGAGGCCATGTCAGTCCTTCGAGTCGTGAACCCAGGTGTACTTCGCACGCAAGCAGAGACGGACGGATGGGGCCCGCGGACGAGCCCCCCGTCGCGCCCCCGACGTTTCGGGGCCTAGAGCACCTGCACGTTCGCGGCGGCCGGGCCCTTTGTGCCCTGCTCTGCGTCGTAGCTCACCTTCGCGCCCTCGGTCAGCGACCTGAAGCCGCTGGCCTGGATCGCGTTGTGGTGTACGAACAGGTCCTTGCCGGGCTCGTCAGGTGTGATGAACCCGAACCCCTTGTCGTCGCTGAACCACTTCACGGTTCCTGTTGCCATCAGTGTCCCTCCGGATATGTGCACGGCGAAACGCGGAGGGTGCTCGGAGGCAACGACTGCGAAAACGCGGAGCACTGCTGTCGGTCGAACAGGCGCTCGACCCGTAGAAACAGCTTAGCGGCTGCCCCGGCAACCGGCCGGGCCCTCGACCTTACGCGTCGCTCGGCCGCATCAGCACGACATGCGCGGCGTTGAGGGCGATGGGCTCCCCGGTCCCGGACTCCGTCAGCCGAGCGAGCGTGCCGGCGCTGCTGCGCGCGGCGTTCTCGAGCTCCTTGACGACGTCGTCGATCGAGGCGTCGACCTCGATCTGCTCACCGGTGGAGAGCAGGATCCACGTCAATCCAAACCCCGTTTCCTGGCGTCCTCGCTCAAGGCACGCGCAAGCTCGGACGGCGCCATTTTCCTCTGTACCTCTGAGGCCTCGTGGTCGCGGCGCACCGATTCGCGATGAAGGGCGTCTTGGAGTCCCTCGACGAGCTCCTCCAAGTGGGCGACCTGCCGCTCGAGCATCTCGAGCCGCGCTTCGTGAGACCCCTCGAGCGCCCGTTGTCGGCGACGGAGACGCCCCAGCATCTGCCCTCCTGACCTCTCATAGGAAACACCGCGGCAGACAGAGCAAGAGCCTGACGGGTGTCCGGGACGTCAGGTTAGCCGCGGCCCCCGACTAGATGTCCGCCGCCTGGCGCTTGACGAACCGGTGCGGGGACCGCGCTTGGGGAGTCGAACACGAGCGTCAGGCCGCGAGCGCTCCGAGATGGGCGGCGTCCGGAGTAACCTGGAACAAGCAGTCGCCACGTCGGGTGTCGCGCTCCCTGCGCCCCCCAAGTGGTCAATCCCTGGGGAGCCGCCAGGACGGTACGCATGGCCGAGCATGATGACGGAGCCGGCTGGGAGTCCTCGAGCCGAGGCGAAGCGGCTTGGAAGGAAGCGCGGGACCGCGTCGCGTCACGGAACGCCGAAGCACGCAAGCAGGGAAAGCAGCGGCGTGAATCCTACGAGCGGAGCCGCGAGGTCGCCCGTCGTGAGGCGGCAGCCAAACAGCACGCCCAGCTGCTGAGGCGACGCACCCCGTAGCGGCAGTCCAAGCACGGAGGCCAGCGGAGCAGCCATCGAACCCGTGGTGCGCCCGGCGACCCCGGGCCGGCGTCCCAGCCGCTCCTGCGGCCTAAGTGCAGGGTGACGAGCCCCGAGCGGCCGCTTTGATGGAGTCCCGAGATGCCACCCAGCCCCAGGTGGCGCGCGGGCCGTTCGCCGCCCGGGCGGCATCGATGCGGCGCTCGAAATCGAGCGCCCACCCGCTGGGGAAACTGGGCCGCTGATCGCGAGCATCGGCAGCCTCGCCTTTCTGACCTACGCCGGCACGCGCCGGTGGACAGCCAGCGAGCGGCATTCTCATCGTGCTAGGCCGCCGGGATACTAAGGCAACCGCACCCCTCAAGACCCACGACACTCCCGCTACTCCTTCCCGCGGATTGTGGCACTCTCGAGGACGGTCGCCTGCGTGGGCGGGCGACGGAGGCGACTCATCTGCCGCTGCCCGCCACAGTGTGTGAGGGATGTACTGTCGATGATCGTGAACCTCACGGTCCGCCCCTTCGCCGACCGCCCCGGGAGGTCTGTGGTCCGGCTCCTTGCGGTGGGTTGCGCGCTGGTTCTCGCCCAGTCCGGCTGCAGCCGATCCTCGGGGACAAGCGGTCCGCCGGCGCAGGAACCATCGCCGTCAATGGGTAAGCCCGCGGCCGCGCCGGCGGCTGGGAGCTCCACATACACGCTGATGCAGATGAACCTGTGCCTGTCCGGTCTGGCCGGCTGCTACGGCAAGGCGGCATACCCGGCTGTGGTGGCGGAAGCAGTGGCCCGGATCCGTGAAGCCCATCCGGACGCGGTCACCTTCAACGAGGCCTGCCGGGGTGACATCGCCCGGATTGCCCGGCGGACGGGTTACCACCGGCGCTTCTCGAGGGTGATTTACAACGGCCGGCGCCTACGGTGCGTCCGACCGGGCGGCCGCGGACTCTTCGGTGACGCGGTACTCACCGAGGCAGCCATCGAGAGCACCGACAGCCGCGACTTCAAGGCACAAGTCGGCATCGAGCGGCGCCGGTGGCTGTGCGTCACCACCCGTGTCGACGTCGACGTGTGCACGGCCCACCTGAACACACGCTCGACTATCGAGGTCGCCGGGAACGACGCGCAGTGCGTCGAACTCGCGGCGCTCCTTGCACGTCGCGCGTCCGCACGCACCGTCACCTTCGGCGGTGACGTCAACCGTCGCCGCTCCTGCGCCCCCGATGGCGCCTGGATCCGCACCGACAGGTCCGCCGACCAGGCCCCCGGACTCCAGCACGTCTACGGAAGCGGCGCGCTCCGCTCGCCCTCGGCGGAGGTGGTGCCGGCCACCCACACCGACCACGACGTCCTGCTGGTCCACGCGCACCTCACCGCACCTGACTAGACACCCCTCATACGCGGACGAGCTGCGGGCGGAGCTGAGCCCAGCCGCTCAGCGGCTAACCGCTCGGGGGCGGCAGGATCGGCTCCGGCGGGGTGATGCCGGGCGACTTGAAGGGGTGGTCGGGGCTGAGGTAGTCGGTGAGCTCGGCGAACATCAACTCGCTCCAGTTCTCGTCGGTCTGGGCCGCCGCGCGCGGTCCCTTCGTCACCGCGAGCCCCACCGCCATCCTCTTCGACGGCAGCCAGCCCTGGATCGCCGTGTACCCGTTCAGCTCGGGATTCTGGATCGCCCACGTGTTGTAGATGAGCACGCCGAGCCCGTAGTACAGGTTCTGATTGAAACGGGCTGGAGGGCTGGGGGACACGGGCAGGTCCGCGGTGTATGGCGCGAAGCGCTCCTTTGCAGACCTCCGGGAGAGCAGCGTTCCCCGGCCCATCGCCTTCGCCGACTTGACGACGTCGCCGATCGTCGACGACATCGTCATGCTGGACGAGATTCCCCAGGACGGGGTCCACGCGGTGGAGTCCTCGTATGGGCCGCGGGCGGCGGTGTATGCGTTCAGGTATGGCCGCGGCATCCGCGGCAGTGCCGAGATGTAGGTCTTGCGGAGGCCGAGTGGGCGCAGGATCCTCTTCTGCAGCAGGGTCCTGAGCGGCTTCCCGGTGACCTTGCTGATCACCTTGCCGAGGATCACGAAGTTCGTGTGCGCATAGTGGAAGCACTCCCCCGGCTGGCAGATCCTCGGCCGGCGCAGGGCGATGTTGAGGATCTCGTTGGTCGTGAACTGCTGGAAGGGATTGCCGTAGAGGTCGTTGACGAAGGACGGGTTCTCCTGGATCCAGTCGGGCAACCCGGACGTGGCTGTCGCCAGGTTCAGCAGGGTGATCTTGCCGGCATCGGAGATATCGGGGAAATACTTGGAGAGCGGGTCGTCGAGCGACAGGCGCCCAGCGTCCCGGAGCTGGAACAGGATGTCGATCACGTACGGGATCGCGATCGACCCGATCCGGGTCTGCATCCGGAGGTTCGCCGGCACCCCGGTGATCGACACGCCCGGCGACGTCTTCGCGAGCGTGCGATTGCCGATGTCCACCCGCACCAGCGCCGCGCGCAGGTCCTCGGCCGCCATCGTCTCGCGGACGATCTGCTTGACTTGCTTCCCCGCCTCGCGCAGACCGGTGCAGCCCGAGGCGGTGCGGATCTGCGATCCGGAGCAGGACTGGCCCGCGTGGGCGGGCGCAGTGGCTGCGAGTGCCACGACCGCGGCAGCCATGCCGGCGGCGAGAAATACGCGTCTCGGAGACATGAGGATCCTCCTGTCAAGGGCGGCGCCGAGGCGCGTTGGCACCACGCAATCGTCGTCGCCTGAACCTTGGCCGGCGGGTCCCCTCGGCGGCGACGCGCGTGACGGCCGCGATCGACCACGACGAGTCCGGCGAGTCGTCGGGCCACACGCATCCTACCGCTCGGCGCGCATCAGCGACCGCAACCCCGCTCGGGCGACGCTGGATATCGAGCATGCCCTACCTCGGGTCGCAGACGCGCGGTCTCCGCGATCGCGAGCCATGCCGTCGGCCGCCTGACCGACGACGGCGAAGCCCTCCGCCTCGAGCAACGCCGACGCGGACTCCCGGAACGCCTCGTGGTCCTCGACGACCAGAACCGTCGGACGCATCATCCGATCGTGCCAGAGTCGCGAGCGACCGCATTGGGGCGAACCGCAATTCCGCACGGACACGAGCCGTGCGACCACGGACCCAAGACTGTGGGCCTTCGTCGGCGAGCCACCTGGCCTGCGGCGACACGATCACCGCCGACACGACGCTCGACAGCGACCTCACGGGCTGCCCGAGTAACGGCATCGTGATCGGCGCCGACGACATCACCCTCGATCTGAACGGCCACACGATCGCCGGCGACGGAAAGCCGGTCAGGCGCTGTCCCCGAGGCGAGTTCTGCGACACCGGGGTGGTGAACGACGGCCACGACGGCGCCTGGAGCGGCGCCTCGCCAGCCAACGACGGCGGGCTTAGCCAATCCGGGCCGCTTGTGCCGCCGCGTGCGCTTCAGTAGCGTGACCGCCGGTCAGGAGCGTGAGGGGACAAGATGGCGCGCCAGAAGACGCCCAAGGCGGCAGCGAGTGCGGGCGAAGCAGGCGGGGAGCTCGCACGCCTTCTGAAAGCACATCCCGAGGTGACGCAGGTCGACGCCTTCCTCGCCGACATGAACGGCGTGCCGCGCGGCAAGCGCTTTCCGGTGCATGAAGCCGGCAAGATCTGGGACAGCGGCGTGCAATTGCCGTTCTGCCTCTACTTCCTCGACGTGACCGGCGAAGATCTCGATCCCGGCGGCCGCTCCGAAGCGCGCGGCGATCCCGACGGCAACGCCTTCCCGGTGACGGGGACGCTGGTGCCGGTCCCGTGGGCGAGCGAGCCGACCGCGCAAGTGCTGCTGACCATGCCGGAGCAGAAGAACGAGCCCTGCCTGGTCGATCCGCGCCAGCTGCTGGCGCGGCTACTGGCGCGCTTCGCCAAGCGCGGGCTCGCGCCGATGGTCGCGGTGGAACTGGAGTTCTACCTGATGGACCGCAAGCGTGGCGCGCTGGGCGAACCGCTGCCGCCGATCTCGCCCGCCACCGGCGAGCCCGATTCCTCGCGCCAGCTCTACAGCATCGGCGGGCTCGACATCTATGCCGACGTCGTGCGCGACGTCGCGGCGGCGGCCATGCTGCAGCATGTGCCGGCTTCGACCGCGATCGCGGAGAATTCGCCAGGCCAGTTCGAGATCAACCTGCATCACGATGCGGATGCGGTGCGCGCGTGCGATCACGCCGTCCTGCTCCGCCGCATCATCAAGTCGGTCGCGCCCAAGCACGGCTTCTCCGCCAGCTTCATGGCCAAGCCCTATCTCGACCGCGCCGGCAGCGGCATGCATGTGCATTGCAGCCTGGTGGATGCCAAGGGCCGCAACGCGTTCGACGGTGGCGGCGAGAAGGGGACGGCGCTGCTGCGCCACGCCATCGGCGGCCTTGGCGCGACCACCGCGGAGGCGATGGCGCTGCTGGCGCCCAGCGTCAACTCGTACCGGCGCTATCGGCCCGGCTCGCTGGTGCCGATGGGCACGACCTGGGGCTACAACAACCGCTCGGTCGCCTTCCGCGTGCCGACCGGCTCGCCCAAGGCGCGCCGCATCGAACATCGCATCGCCGGCGCCGACGCCAACCCGTATCTCGCGGTCGCCGCCATCCTCGCCGGCATGCTGCATGGCATCGAGCACAAGATCGACCCCGGCGCGCCCGCCACCACCGACGTCAGCGGGAAGATCGACCGCTGGATGCCGTTTCAATGGCACGAGGCGATCGCCACCTTGCGCAAGGCGAAGATCCTGCCGGACTATCTTGGCGCCGATTACCTTGCGCTCTACGCCGATGCCAAGGCGGCGGAGCTGGCGAAGTTCGCCAACGCCCTCTCGCCGCGGGAGCATGAGTGGTACTTGTGAGCCCACGGCGTGACCGTTCGGGACGGCTCTGTGCGCGAGTTCTTCGGGGGGGTCTTCATTGGGAGGGCACGCCACAACCCGGGTGCTTGGCATCTCCCCCACGAGGAATCAGTACTTCGGCTTCGTGATCGCTGAGTCCTCCCGCAGCGTGGTCCGCAACAGCGCGGGCAACGACAATCCCTGACCCGACGGGGACGGCATTGGCATCTTCTGGTCGCGCGGGCTCCGAATCGTGGGGAGCTCGTTCCGGCGCAACGCGCTCGGCATGCACGTCGAGGACTCCAGCGACATCGTGATCAAGGGGAACGTGTTCTCAGGGGGGGCCGCAACGGCTTCTTGGTCGCCGAGAACGACCGCCACAGCGTACTGAGGCGCAACACCGCGATAGCGGCGGCGGACGACGGCTTCGACGTCAAGAGCAGCTCCGCCAAGCTCACTGGCAACCGAGCGCTTCCCAACGCCGACCTCGGCATCGAGGCCGTGCCCGGCCCGCTCGCCGCCGGCGGAAACATCGCCCGCCACAACGGAGACCCCCGCCAGTGCACACAAGTCCGGTGTCGGTAAGTCGAGCCTCGCGAGCCGCCGAGCGGGGCCAGGACCACGATGAGGGGTTGACAAGGCGAGCTCGGCGACTCCCAACTCCGCCTCGGTGGACAAGCAGGCGCCCCGGTCGACACGGATCGGCCTGCCGCTCTGGACGACGCGAGGGCAACGTGCGCCAGCTCGCGGCCCGCGCCAGACGCCACGTCGAGCAGCGCCGGCCTCGCTTCCAAACGACGCCCGAGGAGCGCGACGAGTTGGCACGACGGTTCTTCGCGGCCGCCGAGCAAGGCGATCTCGCTGGGCTCGAGGCGCTGCTCGCTCACGACGTGGAGCTGACCGGCGACGGCGGCGGCAAGGCTCCGGCACTCGCGCGGCCGCTGCACGGGCGAAGCCGTGTCGCCCGCGCGGTCATCAACTGGGTCCGCCTGGCCGCCCGCGTCCCGGGCGTGTCGTTGCGCCGAGTCGAGGTCAACGGCAGCCCGGGAGCGCTCTACTGAGCTCGGCCAGATGAACTCCGGCGCTCTTGCCGCGTCGCCGCATGCAGTCAGGCCGGCGGCCGCGGACGTGTCACACAGGGGCATGCCCGCTCGTCGTAGCTAACAGCAGATCCGACGACGCGTTTCCCGAGAGGAGACAGCGATGAAGATTCTCGTAACCGGCGGCACCGGACATCTCGGCTCTGAAGTTGCCGCGCGGCTCCTGCGCGACGGCGATGCGGTGCGCGTCCTTGCGCGGGGCCCAGGGAACGATCGAGACGTCGAGTGGCGGCGGGGGGATCTCGCCACGGGCGAGGGCGTCGCCAACGCCGTCGCCGGCGTCGACGCGATCGTCCACGCCGCCACGAACTCGCCGCCGGCGCAACGCGGCGGGTTCAAGCTCGTCGACTTCGTCCGCTCGCCCACGGACGTTGACATCGACGGGACAAAGGCCCTACTCGCTGCGGCGGAGCGCGAAGGCGTGCAGCACTTCGTGCATGTCTCGATCGTCGGACTCGAGCACATGGCCCGGATCAACCCGTACTCGCGAGTCAAGCTCGCCGCGGAGCGCGTGGTACGCGAATCGACCATCCCGTGGTCGATCGTTCGTGCGACCGGCTTCTACTGGCTGCTCGACCGGATGCTCGCGAAGACGGCGCGGCGACGAACGCTCTGGCTGCCGGCCGACGTACACATGCAGGCGGTCGACTCCGACGAATTCGCCGCGTTCGTCGTGGACGTCCTAAACGACGCCGGGCGTGGCGAACAGCCTGACTTTGTCGGCCCGCAGACGCTTACGATGCGGGAGCTGGCCGAGCAGTACCTCGCAGAACGCCGGCTCGAGCGGCGCATTCGAAGCGCGCCGATGCCCCGCCGCATCAAGCACGCCCTCGACGCGGGCAACACGTCGAGCACCGGCATTCGAGCCGAGCGGACCTGGCAAGACTGGCTCAGGCTGCATCCAGCGGCGGCCGACGCGCGGGGACGGTGTACCGCTCAGAACGCCGCGTGAGCGCGCGGGTTCTGTGTCCTCATCGTGAAGCCCGGACTCGACTTGGGCGCAGCGCACATGGCTACCTCTCGATGGCGAAAGAGAGCCACGCGCGGGTCGTCCTCGTCGATCGAGCCGCGTCAGCGCGCACGGACCAGCACGACGTCGAAGTCGGTCCCGGGCGGCGCACCGGGGCCGAATGGCGGCGGTAAACCGAGGTCGAAGCGCCCGTTGACGGCAGCGAGGCGCGACCCGTGGCGGGCGATCGTGGTGGGCACGCGGAAGAGCGGGCTCGTGATCGTCGCCGTGATCACGCCGCTGGACAGGTCGGGGCTGAGGCTGACGCGTGCGAGCGTGTTGGCGAAGTTCTCGACGACCCACAGGTCGCGGCCTTGGAGGAGCAGGCCGTCGAGCGTGCCGGCGATGAGCCCGTCGACGTCGATCGCGGTGCTCTCCCCGGTCGAGGGGTCGACGGTGAACAGCGCGCCAAGGGCGGCGTGGTTGACGATCAGCGTCTTGCCGTCCCGCGTCGCCTCGATGCCGTTGAGGCCCGGTTGGCCAGGGACGACGGCCGTCGCCGGCCCGCTGAGGGCGAGCGTCTCGCCGGATCCGAGCTCCCCGCCCGGCCCGATCGGGACCACGTAGAGGACGGTGCGCGAAGCTGTCGGTGAAGTAGGCGGCGTCGCGGGTGACGATCACGTCGTTGACGAGCGAAGCGCCGGGGGTGCCGAACTGGTAGCTCGCCACCGGCGCGCCCGTCCGCAGGTCGTAGACGTATGCCTCACCGGTGAAGCCGCCGGCGACGAACAGCAGGCCGTGCCGCCGGTCGGCCTTGAGCCCGAGGGCGCTGCGCCCCGCGGGCGTCGTCGATGAAGATCGCACCCTCCCCCGTGCGCAGATCGCCGCGGTAGATGTCGCCGAGCGTAATCGAGCCGGCATAGAACGTCGTGCCGGCGCCGGTGGCGATGCCCTCGGGAGCGAAGTCGTCCGGCAGCGGGATCGAGTCCGGGAACGGCTGGGCGCCGGCAGGCGCGGCGAGCGCAAAGCACAGGGCCGCGCTTACGAGGGCGGCAAGGTGGCCGAGGTGGCGCATGGCCGCTCCGACGCTATGCCCGGCCCGGCGGGGTGTCAAGTCGGAAACGGGCCGAACGGCGAGGACGGCGACTTCCCGCTTTCGCTGGATCGTGGCACTCTAGGCACGCCCACGATCATGTCGCTGCGAGTCAGCAGATCCTGCGGCGGAACGGAAGCTGGGCGCGCAGCGACCGCACGCTGAGTGGGGAGCGGATTGCAACTCGCCCCGCTCCCCGGCCTTGGAGCATGCACGCCGTACGCGAGAACGAGGCCAGCCGCCTCGGCGGCTTCGCAAAAGAGAAGCGAAACCCGAATGCATCGCTTCGCCGGGCGACAGTCTTGTAGTGCCACCGCGCCGGCTCGTCAGGCAACCGCCGCCCAAACGAACGTTCGATCCAGCGAAACGCACCCTCGAACGATCGCCAGCCGAGGTCGTAATTGTGCGCGCCGCGCTTGATCCGGAAGGTGACGGGGACCTCGACGCGGCGGGCGGCCCTCACGAAGCGCTCTGACAGCCTGCGCAGATTCTGCTCGCCGACCACATTGGCCGGGCCAGACGGCTCGCCCGGCAGGGCCTGGCCGTCCCCGGCGCTTACGTACATCCGGGTCCAGCGCAGGTTGCGCACGAGCGCGAGCGGGTCGTGCCCGGTCCAGTAGAAGCCCTGCCGGACGGGGTCGCCCAACGCGTAATCCAGCTGCCCGT
This sequence comes from uncultured Thermoleophilaceae bacterium, assembly GCA_963821275.1. GTDB lineage: Bacteria > Actinomycetota > Thermoleophilia > Solirubrobacterales > Thermoleophilaceae > JACVRW01. Next base: position 82,474 of record CAWGDF010000011.1, on the reverse strand, counting down.
AGAGAAACGGATCGCGGACCGACAGTCTCGCCGACAGAGACGCCGCTATACCGAAGTAGCCCGGCCGCTGGCTCGCGTAAAAGGCCGCCCCGTAGCCGCCCAACGAGAAGCCGGCAACGGCGTGGAAGCGCCTGCCCCGCCGTACCTTCAGGCGCCGCTCGACCAGCGGTATCAGCTCGTCGAGGTGATAGCGCTCCCATCCTGGTGCGCCGCGCCGGCCGCCGTTCCACCAGTTCATGTAATGGCCGTCTGCGCCCGCATCCGGCATCACGACGATCCCCGCGAAGTCGCGCACGAGGTCGGGCACAATGGTGCCGCGCGGGTCGTTCTCCCGGGGGCTCTGAAGCCAAGAGTCGTACTGGCCATCCCCGCCATGGAGCAGATACAGCACCGGGAAGCGCCGCGTCCCGTCGTAGCCGTCAGGCAGCCAGACGTTGACGTAAAGCCCGTCCCTCGGATGCGGCGTGCACTTCGCGCAGAGCGGCGGTCGCCCAAACTCCACTTCGCGCGGATCGACGTGCCGGCTGTGCGTCTTCCAAGTAACGACGCGGCCGGCGTCCGCGGGGGACGGCGGCGCGACACCAAGCCAAGCCAGCGCCAGCCCAATGCACGCGGCCCCCGCAGAGGCGAACCGACGGCGATGCCGCATGCGTGGAACCGTACAGCCCCACAGCACAGCGGGTCACTGGAAGTTGCCGTCCCTGCCGCTGGATTAGACGCGGCTTCACGCACGCGTCGACGGGCGGGAAATGGGACTCGACGTTTCCGGTCTCCTTGCCCTGATCGAGCTGCGACTGCAGTTCACGGCTTCTTGTTGCGCGTTGTCGAGATCGGACCAGAGCTGGCGGCTCATGGCCGACGATTCCGTCACCCTCGTCGACGGGTGACCCGCCCGGGCTCACCCTGGCCCTGCTCAGTCCGAGTCGGCGGCCAGCCAGGCCTTCGCCTCTGCCAGATCGGCGACCCGGAAGCCCCTGGCCTTGCCCGGCAGCAGGAACGACAGCGCGCTGAGCGCCGGGCGCATCCAGTCCTCGTCGCTGACCACGGCCACGCGATCAAACGACGACGCGTGACGAGCGCGGAACCCCGTGTCGGCCTTCACGGCATCGCCCTCGACCTCGGTCGTCCCCGGGCCCAGCAGGTAGAGCAGCCGCAGCTTGTGCCCTTCGGCGATCTGCTGGCGAAGCACCGGTTCGACCGTGTCCTCCCAGTCATCGTCTTCGACCTCACCGACCGCCTCGAACCCCATCGTCCCAACCGGCATATCCGTCATCTGGCGCAACATCAGCACGGCCTCCAGTTCGTCGTGCGACACCCCAGCGTCCGACGACCCACCCTCCGGCACGCCGCCGATCGTCACGGAATAATGCTGCACCCCAACCTCCCCTGCGCCCCGGCGCTGATCCACTTCGGCAGTGGGCGTCTCCAGCGAGCTGGCGAGACTCCTGCGCGGGACGACGGTGAGGGAATCCTCACAGGCATGCGTTCGGGCCATCGGATGGAAGCGCGCGCCGAGGTGCGAACCGCCCCCTCGCTGCCCGTCCGCACCGGGTCTCTGCTGCACGCTGCCGCGGACGCTTGCATCTCCGCAATGCGACAAGCCCCTCGACAGCTGTGAGCCGCGTGTCGCTGACTGGCGCCGGCCGCCGCGCCGCCGCGAATCGCGACGGCGCGGCACACCGGGCATTACCCCTAGGCCGAGGCCTGGCCCGCGAGCTGGGCGCTCATCTTCTCGATGAACGGGATGAAGCGGTCGAAGGCCGCATCCAAGTCCACGAGTGGCTGCACCTCGTATTCGACAAACGGCGAGAGCGGGTACTCCATCAGCTGCTCCATCAGCTGCTCGGCCGAGTCGTTGTTGCCGATGCTGCAGCCACCGCCCTCGGGAAAGGCGTAACACGCCTCGAAGGTGCCGTCATCGAGCTTGGCCTGAAGCCAATCCTGCGCCTGTCGGACCAGTTCGATCGGCGGCGGCATTGGACCCGGCTTGACTGTGACCAGGTACTTCATGGCCACTCCTCTGGGGTCGGGTGCGAGTCCGCCTTACCCTCCCACACATGGTGATGCTCTGGCGCTGGTCGCGCACCAGTCGCGACACCCTCGTCTGGGACAAGCAGTGGCAGCGCAGGTAGAGACCTCTGCCTTCTCAAGGCCGCCCGAGGTCATCGCGTCGCGCAGCGGCCAAGACGGGATCGAATGCAGCCATAGGAGTTGTCTAGGCCTCATGATCCTGCGTATTACATACGCGTTGTGTAACGACTGAGCCGGTGCCGTGGCACCGAACCTGTTCGGGCTCATGTGCGTATAGCGGGGAGCCACCCGGATTCCCGATCGGAGGCCGCTATGCGCAAGCCGCTCGCCCTAGGTCTGCTCGCTGCGCTGTCCCTCCTGCTTTTCGTCGCCGCCCCCGCGGTGTCCAAACGCAAGAGCGTCGAGGTGGACGACAACTACTTCGTGCGCCAAGGCGCCCCGAGGACCGTCACCGTCAAGCGCGGCGACAAGGTCGAGTGGGAGTGGGAGGGAATGAACCCCCATAACGTGACCGTGAGGCGCGGCCCGGTTCGCTTTCACTCGCGGACGAAGACCTCGGGCAAATACGTGAAGCGGATGAGGCGGCGCGGGACCTACAGGATCCTCTGCACCGTCCATGCGCCGACGATGAGGATGAGGCTGAAGGTGAAGTAGCCGGCACGCAGCCAACGTGACGTCAGCTCTCAGCGCTTCCGGACCGGCCAGCCGGGGATGTCCTTGGGGGGCGGTCAGCCGCGTCGAGGTGTCCGGGTCGGCCTGGACGGGTTTGTTCGACTACCTACGTGCCGGTCGGCTGCGGTTGGCGACTCTGCGGGCGACCTGCTCGCGGCGCGGGCGGGGAGGTGCTTGCCGACGCCTGCGGCAACGCCCGACGCTTGGCTAGCCGGTCTCGCCTGCGACCACGATGCCATGCTCGTATGCGAACACGACGGCTTGGACGCGGTCGCGCAGTCCGAGCTTGAGGAGGATGGAGCCCACGTGGCTCTTGACCGTCGCCTCGGTGATGACGAGCCGGGCGGCGATCTCGGTGTTCGAGAGGCCGTGGGCGACGAGCACGAGCACCTCGCGCTCGCGCGGCGTGAGCTCGGCGAGCACTGCCGCGGGCGGCTCGATCGGGTCGGTGCGGGCGGCGAAGTCCTCGATCAGCCGGCGGGTGATCGACGGTGACAGCAGCGCCTCGCCGTCGTGCACGACGCGGATCGCCTCCACCAGCCGCTCGCGCGAGGCGTCCTTGAGCAGGAAGCCCGCCGCGCCCGCTCGCAGCGCGCCGAAGACGTATTCGTCGAGGTCGAATGTCGTGAGCACGAGCACTCGCGGCGCCGGCTCGATTGCGCCGCTCGTCAGCCTGGCCGTCGCCTCGACTCCGTCCATGTTCGGCATGCGGATGTCCATCAGGACGACGTCGGGTCGCAGCTGGCGGACGCGGTCGATCGCCTCCCGGCCGTCGGCGGCCTCGCCGACGACCTCGAGTCCGGGCTGCGTTTCGAGGAACAGCCGGAAGCCGGTGCGCACGAGCTCCTGGTCGTCGACGATCAGCACGCGGATGCTCACGCGTCACCTCCGACCGGCAGCCGCGCCGCGACGCGAAAGCCGCCGCCCGCCCGGTGGCCTGCTTCGAGCTCGCCGCCGAGCAGCGCGACCCGCTCGCGCATGCCGACCAGCCCGTGGCCGGGCACGACGGCATCCTGGCGTTGTGGCGAGCCGTCGTCGACGACCTCGAGGTCGAGGCGCGAATCGCGGAAGGCCAGCGTCACGACGACCCGCTCGGGGTGCGCGTGCTTGAGCACGTTCGTCAGCGCCTCCTGGACGATGCGGTAGACCGAGAGCTCGAAGCCGCCCGGCAGCGGTCGCTGCGTGCCGATCCGTTCCAGCGCCACCGGGAGCCCCGCGTCGCGATACTCGGCGACGAGCTGGTCGAGCTGCGCGAGCGACGGCTGCGGACGCGACTCCGCGCCGTCCGCCGGCTCGCGCAGCAGCGCGAGGATCCGTCTGCAGCTCGGCGAGGCTCTGCTCGGCGCTCGTCTCGACCTTCCCGAGCGTCGCGTCCGCGACGTCGGGATCGCTGCGCAGCACGTCGCGCGCGCCGCGCACGCCGACCAGCATCACGCTGACCGAGTGCGCCACGATGTCGTGCAGCTCGCGGGCGATCGACGCGCGCTCCTCGTGCGCGGCGATCCGGGCCAGCTGGTCGCGCTCGCGCTCGAGCAGCGCCGCCCGCCGCTCCAGCTCGCGCCGATACTCCCGCCGCGTCTCGACATAGACGCCCAGCCCCCAGGCGGCGGCGGAGCACACCACGGCGAGGACCGGGTCGATGAGTTGCTCGTCCGACGGGACTGGCCACGCTCGTGACGAACGCGATCGGGACCGTGAGCGCGAGGGCGGCGAGGGAAACGCGCCGCTCGCACACTCGCGGCTACGGTGTACAGCGCGATCAGCGGCGCCAGTCCGAGCGGGGACGCGCCCGCGATCGTCACGCCGAGCACGGCGGCGAGCGATACGCCGAGGGTCACGAGCGGCTGCGCGGCGGCGCCAGACGAGGACGGCCCCGGCCAGGAACGCCAGCCCGACCGCCACCGGGGGTGGGGAACGGTCGAAGCCGAACACCTGTCCCACCTCGGCGGCCGCCGCGGCGAGCGCCAGCGCGCCGTCGAACGCCCACGCGCGCCGGCCGAGCGGCCGGCGCGCGTCGTGCGGCGGCTCGCGCGCGGGGTCATGCGATGTCGCGCCGCCTCTCCGCGACGACCGCGGCGATCAGCGCCAGCAGCGTCCAGCCGACGAGCGACCACGCCCGCCGCGGCCCATCGACAGCGTCGCCAGCGTGCTCCCGGCGACGCCCTGCGCGGCGCCGAACGGCGTCAGGTCGAGGGCCGTCGGGCTGAGCGCCTGGACGAGCGGCAGCACGACGAAGATCACGACCAGCGTCCCCGTTACGGCGGCCACCTGGTTGCGAACCAGTGCGCCGAGCGCGACGCCGAAGATCGCCGACAGCGCCGCGGCCAGCAGGCTCCCGCCGGCGACGAGCGCGACGTCGCCGGCGGCCAGCGCCGTGCCGGACTCGCCCGCCAGCAGCGGCAGGCCGACCGCGAGCGTGATCGACCGTTGCCAGCGCGGCGACGGCCACGCCCGCGATGGCGTAGGCGCCCGCGCGCGCGAGGAGCATGAACCCTCCGTCGCGGCCGGCGACGAGCGACGGCCGGCGCGGCCGTCCGGTGCCGGTACTCGCCGGCGGCCCCGACGATCCCGAGCAGCAGCAGCAGCGAGCGGCAGCCCGGCGAGCGCCTCCTTCTTGTCGGCCAGCGACATCAGGTCGCTCGATGCCGGCAGGATCGTCACCAGCACCTGCCCGACCGCCAGCACCACCGCCATCGCGGCGTAGGCGAAGATGGTTCGCGTCGTGGTGGCCTTGATGAGCTCACCTCTGATCAGCGTGGTCATGCCGCCTCCACTTCCTCGGTCAGGCTGAAGAACACCTGCTCGAGCGAGGCGCCCTCGGACGACGAGCTCGTGCAGGATGACGCGCTCGCCGTGCGCGAGCTCACCCACCTGCGCCGCGTCCATCCCCTCGATCAGCACCCGTCGCCGCCGCTCTGAAGCTGCACCCGCCCGCCGGCGTGGCGCGCGGCGGCGGCGAGCCGCTCGGGCGTCGGCGTGCGCACGACCACGGCGGCCACGCCGAGCCGCGTCAGCTCGCCGATCGCGCCTTCGATACACGAGCCGGCCCTTGTGGATCACGACGACGTCGTCGACCGTCTGGGCCGCCTCCGTCAGGACGTGGCTCGACAGCAGCACCGTGCCGCCGGCCGCGGCCCGCTCGCGAAGGAAGGTGCGCAGCCAGCGGATGCCCTGCGGGTCGAGGCCGTTGAGCGGCTCGTCGAGCACCAGGATCGTCCGGGTCGCCGAGCAGGGCCGACGCGAGCCCGAGCCGCTGGCGCATGCCCGTCGAGTACGTCCCCACGCGGCGGTCGGCCGCCTCCTCGAGCCCGACGTCCCGAGCACCTCGTCGACGCGGCCGGCCGGCAGGCCGGCCAGCGCCGCGAGCGAGCGCAGGTGGTTGCGCGCCGAGCGGCCGGGATGGGCGCCGGTCGGCTCGATGTAGACGCCGAGCACGCGCGCGTCGGGGTGCGCGGCCTCGACGGGCGTGCCGTTGATCAGCGCGCGACCGGCAGTCGGGCGGGCGATCCCGACGATCGCCTTCAGCGCCGTCGTCTTGCCCGCTCCGTTCGGTCCCAGGAAGCCGGTCACCGAACCCGAGCGCACGCTGAACGACAGGTCGTCGACCGCCACCAGCTCGCCGTATCGCTTCGTCAGGCCCTCGACCGTGATCGCGGCCTCTGTCGATTCGTTCGTCATGACCAGAGGATCGACCCCGACGGCGTCGCAGTCATCGCCCCGGCGGCTGAACCTCGCCTTCGACCCTGGTAGGAGCTCGCACGCCCTCGCGTCCGACCTGAGAGGTGCATTCGCGAATGCCCTGAGCATCCGCCACATGTGGGACTGGGGCCGGCTCCCGTCGACGCGATCGACCCAACCCGCGCACTCGCCCACGCGTCCGGCGAACTGGCCACCGACCGAATTGCGTTGATTGCGGCCGTCCGCGCGGCCATAACCGCGCCGCACCCGGCTTGATGAGAGCGCCGCTCTCGAGGAGAGACGACGCCTGAGAGCAGCTCAACAGGGCATCGTGAAGCGAAAGGCGCTGCCGCCGCCGTCGGCGGCCTCGACCCAGATGCGCCCGCCGTGAGCCTCGATAATGCGGCGGCAAACCGCCAAGCCGATGCCGACGCCGTCTGCCTCGCTGTTCGCACGGGCGAACATCCCGAAGATCCGGCTCGCCTGGTCGGGGTCGACTCCGACTCCGTTGTCACGCACGGTCACGACCCAATCGTGGCTGTCGCGCAGTGCCGAGAGCTCGACCCGCGGCGGCGCCTCGCCGCGGAACTTGAGCGCATTGCCGAGCAGGTTTTGCAGCACGCGGCGCAGCTGCCTGGGGTCTCCCTCGACCTCCGGCAGCTCGCCGATCTCGAGCGTCGCGCCTGCCGCCTCCAGACTAGGGCCCAGGTCCCCAGCGACTTCGGCAACCAGCCGCCCCAGCGCGACCCGCTCGACGCTCAGCTCGCCGGCCCGTGCGTAACGAGCACACCGTCGATCAGGTCCCGCGCCCGCTCGGTGCTCGCCCGCAGCCGGCGCAGCACATCGGCCGACGGCGGCTCCTCGGCGCGCCGCTCGAGCAGCCTGACCAACAGCTCGATGCCCGCGATCGGCTCGCTCAGGTCGTGCGCGACGACGTCGGCGTAGCTGCGCAGCTCGGCCTCCGTGCGCCGCTGCTCGGTCACGTCTGTGAGGAAGTTGACCAGCCCGTCGCCGAGCTTCGCGGTGCGGTGAACGAAGGTCCCCAACACGTAGCCCTCCCCGAAGGGCATGTCGTAGATGATCTCCTGGACCCACGACTCACCGGAGTCGCACACCCTTACGAAGGCGTCGAAGGTGCGACCCCCGCGCACCCACGGCAGTGCCTCCAGCAGCGTGTAGCGACCACGCGTCGTCGGTGGCACCCGGAAGGAGCGCAGCATCGAGGGATTGCCGTAGCCGAAGGTGAAATCGACGATGCGCCCGTCGTCGTCGCGCACCGCCCACAAGACCCCCACCGCCTCGGGGAAGCCGTCGAACAGGGCTTGAAACTGCGTCGCCCCCTGCGCACCGAGGAGCTCGACGAGCTTCGGGTCCTCTCCCCACGGCTCCGGATCGAGGGTGTCCCTTTGGGCCACGGCACCAGGATAGGACCCGCCGGTCGCTGTCACCGGCTACGGCTGAGACCCGGCCGGCGCCGGCGCGCTGGTCTCATCGAGGTCGAGATTCTCGAAGTCGTCGTCGGCGCCGCCGCGCCCCGGGACGATGCAGGTTGTCAATGAGCGGGCGTTGCCCGACCTCCGGGCTTATCCGGTTGGCGACCTTCAGCGGTCGCGTGTGACGCGTTCAAGTAGCCGGGCTGCGAACGGCATGTGCGGAGTGCGCCATACGTGTCGCTGCTCGAAGGGCCAGGCGTAGATCGGGTTGCCGTCGCGAACCAGCTCGAGCAGGCGTGGTTCGCCGAGCTCCTCGGCCGACCACTCGTACAGGCGTTGCAGCCGCGGCACGATCACCGCGTAGTCGAGCATCCGGCCAAGACGCTGCTCGTTGGCGATATAGCGCTCAACGTCGAGCGCGAGCGGATAGCGGTGTGGCAGCACGCGGCGGAGTGAGAGGAAAACGCCGGTCATACCGAGCCGGGGGTCGCCGAGCAGGCGGCCGAGCGGAGCGAACCGTCCGAGCGCCAGGCGCGGCGCCGCGGCGAGTGCGTGCGCGTACAGCACACGTGCGAGCGCGACGTTCATGAAAAAGCGCTCCGGTGCGCCCTCTGTTTCGGCGAGGTTCCGGTGCTCCAGGTATCCGGCCACGATGCTCGCATTGTGCGCTCGGTACCAGTAGCGCCTCGTCGGTCTCGCGCTGAACGCCAGCCAGAGCCGCACGGCCTGTGATGAGGGATCGCCGGCCAACCCACCGAGGAGCGCGACCGTTTCGCATCCGTCCCGCAGCAGTCGCTCGTTGACCGCCCGCCACCACACGCTGCCGGGCGGCGACGCGTCGAGCGGATTGAGCACCCCGCGGCGCGCCTGCCAGCGCATGAACGACAATGCCGCCCGTCGAAACGGCAGCTGTCGAGGTGCTCGGCCCGTCGGCCCGTGGAACAAGCGCGCCATCAATGCAAGACGCGCCGCCGGATCGTCGCGCACGGCCGCGACCTGCTCCTCAGCCGAGGCGAGCGCGCCTGCGTGGTGGCTCATGGCCGAGTAGTGATAGCCATTCGCCGAAGACACGCGCGACCTCCCCGCGCGATGACCGCTTTGGGCCCAGGGCGCCAGCTAATCCCCGTTAGGCCGCGGGTCACGTCCATCCCGGCGACGATGTGACGCTGGCGTTCCCGATACTCACCTTCGGCGGGCCGGCGCTATTCCAGCTCGCGCAGGTCCTGTTCCTGGGCGGGGGTCGGGCGCACGATGCTTGCCGGGATCGCCGTCGACGGCTGTGCTGGTGGCGGTCGCGGCCGCCGAGACGGCTACGTGACCTCGGCTGCGCTCGTCCCCTCGTTCCGCGCCTCGATGGCCTTGGCGGTTTTTGCCAGCTCCTTGCCCAGTACGCGCTTGCCGGCGATCCCGAGCACGAGGCCGACCGCGCGCCCCTTGATGTTCTTGCCGTCGCGCACGACGACGACGTCCACGTCGGTCGTCCCGTCGGGGCGCCGCGTGAAGGTGTAGGTGTGGCCGGAGTTACCGCCCCAGGTGTTGGAGTCGGTGGTCGTCATGACGACGCGGTTGGGATCGGACCAGTCGTAGTGCAGGCGCTCCCAGATGCCGCCCGAGCCCTCCGTGACGTCAGCTTCGTTCGGTCCCTCCTCATGCACCTTGAGGTAGTCGTCGCCGCTCCGGCCAAAGAGCTTCGACCGGCCCGGACCGAAGTCGGTGAGCCCGGCGAGGAACTGCTCGGGCGTCGAAGTGGTCGTCTCGTGCAGGCGGATCGTGGCCATCTTGTGCTCCTTGCTGGGGTTAGTCGGTCAGAGGACAGCGGGCCAATCCCCGCCCCGCACCCGACGGACTGGAGTGACGATGGATCAGTGGATCTGGATCTTCGCACTCGGCACCCGCCTGAGTCGGCCTCGCCGGCGCCGCCCAAGAAGTTCACGTCGGCTTGCGCGAGGGTGAGAGAATCGGCAGCACGCCGAGCCTGAGCAAGCCCATCGACGAGCGGAGGTAGCCACGATGCGCCCTGACATCGTCCCGGGCGGTACGTTCCCGGACTACGAGCTGCCGGATCACACGAAGGTGGCGCGAAAGCTGAGCGAGCTCCAGGGCGACGACCCCCTGATCCTCACGCTCGCGCGCGGGCACTACTGCCCGAAGGAGCACCAGCAGCACCTCGAGCTCGCCGCGTTCCATCCGAAGATCGCGGTGGCCTACACCCAGATCGCGACGATCGCGACCGACGACCATCACGCGCTTCAGGAGTTCCGCGCTTCGGTCGGTGCGCAGTGGGACCTCAGTGCCCCTGGGCTCCGCGAGGCGTGGGACGCGCGCGACGTCTCGCCGTTCCATGGCTGGAACAAGTGGGGCGCGGAACGCACCGAGGCAATCCTCAACCGATCGGAGTCGACATGAGCAGCGTCGATGTGAGCGGTGAAGGCGCGACCGAGAGTCCGCGCGACGCGACGTCGGGCCTGAAGCTCGAGGTGGTGGTGCTACCCGTCTCCGATGTCGATCGTGCTAAGAGCTTCTACGAGCGACTGGGATGGCGGCTGGACGCCGACTTCGCGACGGGCGAGGATTTCCGTGTCGTCCAGCTCACGCCGCCCGGGTCGCACGCGTCCATCATCTTCGGCACTGGCGTCACATCCGCCGAGCCGGGCTCGGTCGACGCTCTCCAGCTCACCGTCTCCGACATCGAGGCGGCTCGGGCGGAGCTCGTCGCTGGCGGCGCCGACGTGAGCGAGGTTTTCCACGACGTGGGCGGAGTCTTCCACCATGCCGGAACCGAGGCTCGCGTTGCGGGCCTGGCTCCGGACCATGCGGACTACGGGTCGTTCGCCTCGTTCAGCGATCCGGACGGCAACGGCTGGATGCTCCAGGAGATCAACACGCGGCTCCCGGGACGGGTGACCGGAGCGACGTTCGACTCCGCCCCCCACCTGCAGGAGGCGCTGATACGCGCGGCCACCGCGCACGGCGAGCACGAGAAGCGAACCGGCGAGTACGACGAGAAATGGCCGGTCTGGTACGCGCAGTACATGGTGGCCGAGCAGACCGGCGAGGAGCTGCCGACGTGAGCGCCGACTACGACGTCATCGTCATCCGTGCCGCGGTGCCGCTCGAGGTGCTGCGCGACACGATCAGGCCGTTCCCGAGCGAGATCAGGAGGAACCGTGAGGACAGCAGTCAGCACGTCTCCACCCCGGCGTGAAGCGCGGCTTCAGGGGCAGACGGTCGTCCTGATCGGCGGCAGTGCCGGCATCGGCCTCGAGACAGCGCGGCTGGCGCGCGCGAACGGGGCGGACGTAATCCTGACCGGCCGCACCCCCGAGCGCTTGGAGCGCGCCGCGGAGCAGGTGGGCGCACTGAGCACGGCAGCGTTCGACGCGCGCGACTTCGACACCTTGGAGCGATTCGTCGACGGCCTGCCGAAGCCTGTGGACCACATGCTCGTCACGGCCGGCGGCTCCTACTACGCGCCCCTTGCGGAGATGGATTTCGCTCAGGCGCGCGGGATAGCCGAGGACCACCTGTGGCTGCCGATGCAGCTCTGCCGCATCGCCGCCGGCAAGGTGCGCGCGGGAGGCTCGCTGCTGTTCATGGGCGGCACGGGCGGTCGCGCCTTCGCTCCCGGCCTGTCGCTCTACAACGCGCTGACCGCGGCGGAGCGCGCACTGACGGCCGGTCTTGCGCTCGAGATCGCGCCGATCCGCGTCAACCTGATCGCCGCCGGGTTCGTGGACACGGATCTGTCGGCGAGACTCCTCGGCGATCAGCTCGACGCCCGGCGCGCCGAGCTCCGCGAAACGCTGCCGATCCGACGCGTCGTCGGACCGGAGGATGTGGCCGCGCTCGCCATCCACCTCATGACCAACACGGCGCTGACCGGTGGGACCTACGACATCGACGGCGGTCAGCAGTTGATCAGCTGAGCGGCGGGTCGGCGTCGTCGTAGATGCGCGCGGCGGCGATCTTGCTGCTCTCGCCCTGAACGTAGACGGCCACGCCCGCTTCCGGCGGCAGCTCCGTTTGACCCCACCTGACGACGTTGTACTCGAGCGCGCACGCGCGGCCGTCGTGGACGAGCGCGCAGTGCTCCAGCTCGATACCGCCGCCGTTCGAGAAGAACCACTCGTACAAGGCATGCAGGTCATCGCGGCCTCGGTGGACGAACTCGCGACCGGCGGGCTCGCGGGCATAGCCGTCCGGTTCGAACGTCGCCATGATGGCGTCGACGTCGCCGGCCGCGAGCGCGCGCTGGCACTCGGCCACCACACCCTCCGGGCGCACATCCGGATCGCGCTGCAGCACGGGTGGCCGATGCAGGTGGCGACCCTATCTGACAGCGTTGCCGGAGCTGGTGGATGCCGCGGTTCGTTGCGACGAGCCCGATCTGGCGCGCCGGGCGGTCGACGCGCTCTGCGAGAAGACGGGGGCGAACGCCACGGCCTGGGCGCGCGGCGTCGAGGCGCGCTCGCGCGCCCTCATCAGCGAAGGGGACGACGCCGACGCGCTCTACGGTGAGGCCGTCTCGCTCCTGGCCGAGAGCCGCTTGGGCGTCGAGTCCGCGCGCGCCCGCTGCTCTACGGCGAGTGGCTGCGCCGCCAGAATCGCCGCGTCGATGCCCGCGAGCTGCTGCGCTCAGCGCACGACGCCTTCGCGGAGATGGGAGCGGAGCCATTCGCGGAGCGTGCCGAGCGCGAGCTGAAGGCCACCGGAGAGACGGTGCGGAAGCGCGGCGTCGAAACGCGGGATGAGCTGACCCCACAGGAGGCCCAGATCGCCCGCCTTGCGGCCGAGAGGCTCACGAACGCGGAGATCGCCGCCCAGCTGTTCCTCAGCCCGCGCACGGTCGAGTGGCACCTGCGCAAGGTCTTTCTAAAGCTCGGGATCAGCTCCCGCAGACAGCTCCGCTCGGCTCTGCCGGAAGGCCCTGCGGCGGCAGTTCCCGTCTAGGACACGGGCTGGACTGCTCGAGCGGAGGGGGTGGGATTCGAACCCGGAAGGGAGCGAATGGCCCCCCAACGGTTTCCAGACCGGGCAAACCACCCCGATAATCAGCCCTGGGAGCGGAGTCGGTACCTCGGGGGATCGTCTACTGGAATTCGTGCTTGTCGCGGACCCTCGTTCGCAGACCAAGGTCGATGTGCCGCTGGCCAGTAGGGTGCCCGCGACGCGAACGGAGGAGGATGTGATGCCGAGGTACGTGCTTCTCGTCGACTGGACCGAGGAGGGTGTCCAGGCGGTCGAGCACTCGGTGGATCGCTTGGAAGAGGGAGCCAAGCTTGGCGAACGCTTCGGATGCACAATCGAGCACGCCTGGTGGACGCAGGGAGGCCACGACATGGTGAGCGTCATCAGTGCGCCGGACGAGCAGGCGATGGTGGCCTACACCCTGGCGGTGGTGCGGCTGGGCAACCTCCGGACCACGACGTTGCGGGCCTGGAGCGCCGACGAGATGCGGGAGATCATGGGTCGGCTACCGCGATAGCCACGAAGGGCGCTCGTCAAGCACGCGTTCGCTCCGTCCAGCTTGCCAACGCGGTCCGCGGCTCGCCCCGAGTGCGGCTGGCCACGCGCCCGGACGCAACTCGTCCCACCCAATCTCCCGGTATCGACTCGGACCCAGCGCTACCGCCATCATCAGGACGCGGCTCGGTTGGGGTGCTCGTCTCGCGGCGGCCGGCGCGGGCCGGTGGGCGATATTCGGGGCCGTCGCCGACGTAGGCGGCCGCCACGCGGTGCCGAACCCATGGCGGGGTCGGCGAGCGGATCAGACCCCGGAGACCCGCTCAGCAAGCGAGCGCCTGTAGCGCTCCGCGCACCGCCGGCTGCGGCCGCCGACACCTCGACCACAACGTCGAGGTGGGACACCACGGTGGCGGGTTCGCAGCCGCGCCCTGGGAAGCGCCCGGGTAGTTCCGGCGGGCGGAATCTCGTGGTCCGGCCGGTGGGCTTTGGGGGTTGGAGGCGTTGTGGGTGGGGTGTCCCGTCGACCGGAACTCTTTCGGGCGGGTCGCCGCGAGCGCCGCCAGGCGTCGTTGCTGTTGTTGGGGCTGGTGGCGGCGCTGCTGGCTGGCCTGTTGGTGTTGTTCGCGTTTTGGGCAGGCGTTGGGGGCCAAGGGGCGTCATCAGCGGGCGGCGGACTTGGCGGCGATCTCGGCGGCGCAGGTGATGCGCGACCACTATCCGCGGCTGTTCGAGCCGCCAGTGCTGCTGGACGGGGCGCCCCGCCCGACGCCTGCGAGGACAGCGATTGCGACTGCGTCCTTCGTGGGTCGCTGGCAGCTCGGACTCTCCTAGCGCGCCAGCCGCTCACCGCTCCCGGCGCGCTCGGCCGTGGCGAGCACGGCGTCGGCGAAGGCCGCGTCGAGGGCTCCGACGCCCAGGTTGCAGGCGACGACGCGCTCGCCGCCGACGGCGAGCTCCAGCGCCTCGCCAACCGTCGCCTGCGCGCGCGGCCAGTCCGCGAAGTGCCCCTGTGTTCGGTAGTACTCGTACTGGTCGACGTCGTCGACCACGAACAGCTCGGCGGCAGCGACGAGCTCGGGCTTGAGGTAGAAGTCGAAGTCGACCGGCAGCAGCAGCCAGCCGCCGGCCAGCCAGCCAGCGTCGAGAACCGGCCGTGGACTCTCGATGATCGGGCCGGCGGTGATCACGACCTGGGCCTCGCGGACCGCCGAGCGGGCGTCGCCGTGCGTGTGCACGTCCACCGCCGGAGGCGACCCGGCGTCGGGCGCCAGCCGCGGGTCGTAGACGTGGATCCGGGCCTGCGGGTTGAGCGCGGCGACGACCCGGGCGTGGTAGCGGCCCTGTTCGCCGAAGCCAAGGATGGCGGCGTCGCTCCAACCGTCCGGCGCAAGCGCGCGGATGCACACGCCGCTGGCCGCCGCGGTGCGAGCCGCGGTGATCTCGCCGGCGTCCATGATCGCGCGCGGCAGTCCCGTCTCAGCCTCGTTGACCACGATCAGGCCGGAGATGTAGGGCAGACCGCGGCGAGAGTTCTCCGGGTAGCCGGAGACCCACTTGAGCGCGGCGACGTCGCGGTCGCGCAGGTACGCGGGCATCGCGTGGATGAACGCGTCGGGCCGCGGATGCACACCGGGTTTGGGCGGCATCTCGACACGCCCTCGGGCCATGGCCCGGTAGGTGTCCTCGACCAGATCGACCTGGTCAAGGACGGCGGGAAGCGCTGCCTTG
Organism: uncultured Thermoleophilaceae bacterium; assembly: GCA_963821275.1. GTDB lineage: Bacteria > Actinomycetota > Thermoleophilia > Solirubrobacterales > Thermoleophilaceae > JACVRW01. Next base: position 67,466 of record CAWGDF010000011.1, on the reverse strand, counting down.
ACCGCGTCGCGGGTGAGGTAGACGAGCGGTGGCTGGGCGGCGGTCACGCCAGCACCTGCGGCGCGCTGCGCCTCGGCTCGAACAGAAACGTCATTGGGGGATGGGTTGACAGTGTGGCTCCTTCGGGGGCACAAGAGGTACCGCGGCCGACCCGGCCGCCTGGCTCTCCCGGAACGCGCTCGCGGCAGGGTGACTGGGTGTGCCCGCGCTGAGGCTCGCAGGGACGCGGGCTCCCCAGCCCCTCGCGTGCGGCGTCGAGGCGAGGTGGTTGCGCGGCCGCCCGTCGCCCGTAACCAAGGTCAATCGCTGCGTGACCGAGGGCCGCCGAGCGCTCGTCAGCAACGCCACGATTCGTCCGACCGTCGTCTTCTTGCCGGTCCCCGGTCCGCCGGCGACGACGGCCAAGCTCGCCGGCGTACTGGCTCGCCTATACCCTCGCCCAACTCTTCGCGCGCTCCAGACCTCGCCGTGGCGCGGCCGCGACAGTGCCCGGGCCGCCGGAGATCCTTCTGAACGACAACCCTCCGTCTCAAGCGAGGCTGGTGAGACGCATGGCCGGGGGAAGCCAGCGACAGCGACGGCTCCCCCGGCTCGGGCGATCGCACACTAAGTGTGGCCAATAGCCCGCAAAAACCATCAGCAGACCTTCGTCTACCGACCGTGCGCACCCGCGCCGCAAGGTCGTGCCGCCCATGGTGCGCCCGTCGCTGCCGCTGCCGCCGCTGCGCGTCCCGGTGGTGTCGTGACCCAGCTCCGGCTACAGGCCGTGCTCGACGCGCTCGACGGCGATCTGGCGTGGCTGGCGGTGCAGCGCGAATCGCTGCCAGTCGCCCTACGGCCGCCCGACCCGCGGCTCCCGGGGTCGCTTAGCGGCCCTTGGAGGCCTTGGCGATCAAAGGACGTGCTCCACGACGAGCATCCCCCGTCTCGAGACCAGATGCCCCAGGTCGTCCGCCAGGCTGCTGGACCAGCTCGGTCGCCTGTTCCTGCCAGCGCTGGATTTCGACGATTTCCGCGATCAGGACGTAATCGGCAGCTTCAATTGACTGTCCGGGCAAGTCCAGCGGCCGCGTCAGGCGCCACTCCGACACCGTGTCCAGCGACCCGCGGACTACGTCCCGATCACCCGCCATCAGGCGCTCAAAGTCCTCTGCCAGCTCCGGCGAGCGCAGCGAAAACCACATGACAAGGGTCGCGGCAGAAGTCGTCGACGCACCCTAACGCACCCCCCCCCCGCCCGAGCCGCGAGGAACAACCGGCACACACACCTTGCCGTTGCGCTTCGGTGTCCGCGGCGGGATCGTGCGGTGGGGGGCGATGCCGCGCTCGGCCAACAGTCTGAGCAAGGCGCGGTTGTGGGTGTAGCACCAGGCGTTGTCGGTCTGAAGCCGCTTCGCGACGAGCCCGAACTCGGCAGCGAAAAGTGCACCACTTGTCTCGCCGGTGATGACCGCTTGAGCTCTCACGCTCGTCCGGTCCGTCCGGTCGAGACATGAGGTGCGCGAGGAGGAGAGCGGAGAGTGGGCAACCTGCAGTGTCTGCCAGGAGTAGTTGGCTACGCCCCCATCGCCCTGACGACGGCAGCGGTGGGTGTCGCGTAGGCCGATCGGCTTCCGGACGGGGAGCCCGGTTAGGGCGGTCGGGTAGCCAGCTCAGGCGAAAGGATCGGCAGACTAGGTGGATGGACCTTTTCCAGCTCGATCGGCTCGCCCATCCAATCGTTCAGGCTCCAATGGGCGGGGGTCCTTCGACGCCGGCGCTCGCCGCGGCGGTCTCCGGTGCTGGTGGTCTTGGCTTCCTCGCCGCTGGTTACGGGTCTCCGGCCGCGATGCGCGCGGACATCAAGAAGTTGCGGTCGCTGCTGTCGGATGAGGCTCCGTTTGGGATGAACGTCTTCGCGCCGCCGGGGCACGGCGCCGGCGCCGCGGAGGTTGTGGCCTATGCCGAGAGGCTGAGCGGCGAGACCGAACGCAGCGGCAGCGAGCTCGGCGAGCCGCGCTGGGACGACGACAGCTACGCCGAGAAGCTGGAGCTGCTCCGCGCAGAGCGGGTTCCGGTCGTCTCGTTTACGTTCGGGTGCCCCTCTGGCGAGGATGTCGAGCGCCTTCACGCCGCGCGGACGGCGGCTTGGGTGACAGCGACAACGCCAGACGAGGCGCGCGCCGCGCGCGCAGCGGGCGCCGATGCGGTGATCGTCCAGGGCGTCGAAGCTGGCGGCCACCGCGGTGGCTTCGACGATTCGGCGCCTGGCCAGTTGGGGCTGCTCGCGCTCCTGCAGCTCGTACGCTCACGTGTTGGCGACGCGCTGCCGCTTGTGGCGACCGGTGGCCTCGCGACCGGTCGCGCTGTCGCCGGAGTCCTCGCCGCCGGCGCCACAGCTGCGCAACTCGGCACGGCGTTCATGCTCTGCCCCGAAGCGGCGACGGCTCCCGCGCATCGCGACGCGATCGCCCATAGCGGAGCGCAAACGGCGCTGACGCGGGCGTTCACTGGCCGAACCGCGCGCGGGATCCTCAACCGCTTTCAGCGCGAGCACTCGGCAGACGCCCCAAGCGCTTACCCCGAGGTCCACCACCTCACCGCCCCACTCCGCGCCGCGGCACGCCAGCGCGGCGACGCCGACGGCTTCCACCTCTGGGCCGGCCAAGCCCACGACCTCGCCGAACCGGTCCCCGCCGCTGAGCTCGTTGCCCGGCTCGCCCAGGACGCTCGAACGGCACTCGCTGCCGCCGGAAGACGTCTGGACCGCTCCGTCTGAGGAACCCCATGCGGCGTGTCCTCTACGCAGAAGCCTCCAGTCCAACCGCGACTTGAATGTCCCGCACGACCCCCCGATGAAATCCCCGATGAAGGGGTGCCAAACCGTACACCCCGACCGATGCCCGGTAACCGTGACTACCGGTGTAGCACCCCGCACGCTCACCTCACGAGGCCGGGGCAGAGTGAGCGACAGCGCGAGTAACAGCGGCGCCGGCTCTGGCGCGTCCCGCTGGGGCGGTGATTGCTGCTACACCGGACAGGCCCTCGACTGCGATCCAGAGGAGTGTTCCTGCGCCGGCTGCGGACTCGCAGCAACGCTCGCCTGCGTGGGCCAGACCGGCCGGAGGCGGGGGCGCTACCCTCGCTGTACGAGTCGGGCATCCGTTCGACCGAAGCAGTGCTCCGCGTTTCCGCAGTTGTTGCCTTCGAGCACCCTCCGCGTCTCGCAGTGCACATATCCCGGAGGGGGACAAAGATGGCCACAGGAACCGTGAAGTGGTTCAGCGATGACAAGGGCTACGGATTCATCACACCGGATGACGCCGGCAAGGACCTGTTCGTGCACCACAACGCGATTCAGGGCAGCGGCTTCAAGTCGCTGACCGAGGGCGCGAAAGTGAGCTACGACGCCGAGCAGGGCACCAAGGGTCCGGCGGCCGCGAACGTCCAGGTGGTCTAAGCCCACCGACGTCGGTGATCGACGGAGGGCTCGTGCGCGGGCTTTCCGTCTTCGCCCGTGCGCGACGTCGACGCGCTCGAGACTCCACAACTTGGGAGGACACGCATGGCCTCAACCGGCAAGAGAAAGACCACGATGGCAAAGCTCAACCGTGAGCGCAGGCTCTTGGAGCGGCGGCTGGAGAAGAAGGCCAAGAAGGACGCGCGGAAGCGGGCGGCGGCGCATGCTCCAAGCCGGCCCGGCGACATGTCGACCGGAGACGACAGCTGAATATTGCCTGAGGCGGAATGCGACGGTCAGCGTGTTGATTGCACACAAAGGGGTCGATCTTCGGGCTATCGGATCCAGGCACGATGGCGAGAGATCGCCCACCGAGATGATCTGCCTCGGCCAGTTGCTCAGCCTGTCGGCCTCAGTGGAGTCGGGGGCCGATACCAGGGATCTGTTGCTCGCGAGCGTGGGGACCGTCAACGGCGACCGCGAGGCGCGGCGCGGCCGCCCACTGCACCGCGGCGACGTAGTGGCGGTGGGCGTGCGGGCTGTCCGCGTGGTCTGACCGGCTCGATGACGTACACCACCTCGGAGGCGAGGCAGGAGCTGCTCGACACCGTCGCGGAGTCGGCAAACGACCTCGGGTTCGCCGCTGGCTGTCTCGCCGAGGCCTACGAGGAGCTAGACGAGTACAACGGCGACAGGCTCGAGGCCGAGTGCTTCCGCCCGGTGCAGATGGCATACGGTCGCGCCAAGCGCACGCACACCGAGTTCGCCCGCCGCCACAGGCTCCAAGCGGCTGCTTTCGAGACGCAACCCCCGGGCCTGGCCTCGCAGGGCGTGGCAAGCCTCATCGCGCGCGCGGTTGAGGCGGTGGGCGTGGCCGACCGCACCCTCGCGGACCTCCAGGATTCGATGTTGCCGGTCGAAGTGGGCGACGAAGAGCTGCGCGCCGGGCTTAAGGCCGTTCGGGAGCCACTCGGCGGCCTGCCCGGCAAGGCCCGCGACTTCCTTCGCGGCCTCGGCCGTTAGCGCCGGCTGACCCCCACCGGGTCTACGGGGACTCAGTCCCAAGCATCTGGCTGGGAACGCTCTGCGCGCTTGGAGCGGGCCTGCCTGTCTGCGTCTCCGCCTCGCCGCCCGCCTGGAACAAAATGGAGGCCCAGGCACCCCAGCGGGGGCCGCTCGTGAGGTCCGGCGCCGGAGTGCCCAACGAGGCCTGGTGGGCGCCGTGTTTGTCTTGTAACGCCTGGTCTTGAGCTGTTACGCGGGTGGCGGCAGCGTGGAGTTCATGGCGCGTGAGTTCTCGACCGTCGACCGCCACGGCGAGTGTGGCCAGGCGTCGCTTCTGTTGTTGGGGCTGGTGGCGGCGCTGTTGTGCGGTCTGTTGGTGTTGTTTGCGTTCGGTCAGGCGTTGGGGGCCAAGGGGCGCCATCAGCGGGCGGCGGATTTGGCGGCGATGTCGGCGGCGCAGGTGATGCGCGACCACTATCCGCGGCTGTTCGAGCCGCCGGTCCTGTGGGACGGGGCGCCGAACCCGCGGCATCTGTCGAAGGCCGCGTTTCTGGCGCTGGCGCGGGCGGCGGCCGGCCGGGGCGCGGCCCGCAACGGGGTGCCGGCCGACCGGATCGGGGTGAGCTTCCCGGGCGCCGGTTTCGGCCCCACGCGGGTGAGGGTGACGGTGCGCGGGCGGCCGGAGCTGCGGGTGCCGGGCCGCCGGCGGCCCGCCGCGGTACCGGTGCGGGCGCGGGCCACGGCCGAGCTGGCCCTGGACGCCGCCGGCTTCGAACGGGCCGCCTATGCCAGCGGCGGCGGCTACAGCGGCCCGCTGGCCTACCGCACCGGCAAGCCGATGCGCCCCGACGTGGCCCTGGCGTTCGACCGGATGGCCGCCGCCGCCCGCCGCGAAGCCGGTCTGGCGTTGTTTGTCAGCAGCGGCTTTCGCTCCGACGCCGAGCAGGCCAAGCTGTTCGCCGCCCACCCCGACCCCAAATGGGTGGCCCCACCCGGGGAGAGCCTGCACCGCTACGCCACCGAACTCGACCTCGGCCCACCAGCCGCCTACGGCTGGCTGGCCGCCAACGCCACCCAGTTCGGCTTCCGACAGAGATACAGCTGGGAACCCTGGCACTACGGGTTGCCAATAGCACGCAAATAGATGCGGTCCGAGGCCGAGGACCAATTCGTGCCAGGACAGCGCCGCTGACAGCCTCAAGGCGGAGGCCGTTCGCCTCAACTTCCGCGCTTGCTTCTTGTTCCAGGCGGGCACCCCGGGCGCCTTTCGATGCGCGCCTGCTCCACGGGGGAGGGGGAGCGCGATTCCCCGCCTGGGGGTGTCGCGCAGCTCGAGCACCTCCCCGTTCGGCGGGGCCGCGGTGTTGAGTGCCCGTTGTCGCCGCGTGCTCGGCAAGTACCAGTGTTGCTGGTTGACCGTGGTGATTGGTTCGGGCTAGGCTGGCTTGTGTGAGTACCGGCACGCCGCGTGCTCAGGCGCCTGCGTCTCCGGTGCGCTTCCGGCGCAACGTTGATCGGCTGACGGCGGGCCAGCTGGGCAACCTGCGGTCCGCCTTCGAGGCGGTGTACGCGGTGACCGACGATCGCGGGTACGCGCACCATGCGGGAATACACGGCCTCCCGCTGCCTATTGGGTGCGATAACGCGCACGGCACGCCTTACTTTCTGCCTTGGCATCGGGCGTACCTGTATTTCTTCGAGCGCGCTCTTCGCGATCGTGTGCCGCGTGCGATGCTCACTTGGTGGGATTGGCGCACGGGTCCGCAGCGGCCGGCTCAGGTGCCGCAGGCGTTTCGCTCCCGCACTGTCGGTGGGCAAACGAATGCGCTTCATTCGGCCAGGGTGTCTCGGCTGGCGCTCGAACAGGGCCGGCGGGCGGGGCTGGTGGTGGGGGCCCGTACCCGGCGTGAGCCGGGCGATGCCGCGCTTTTACCGCGGGCGGCTGAGGTGCGGCAGGTGCTGGAGTTGCGGGACTTTCTGGACTTCTCGTTTGCTCTGGAGGGGCTGCACGATCGCGTCCACGTCTGGACGGGGGGGCACATGGGGCTGATCCCGTTCGCTGCCTTTGATCCGATCTTTTGGGCTCACCACACGATGGTTGACCGGCTGTGGCGCCTCTGGCAGTTGCGTCACCCCGGGGCCAGGCCGCCGCGGGCGATTCTCGACGAGGCGCTTCCGCCGTTTCGCATGACTGTGCGTCAGACGCTCGACGTGACCGCCTTGGGCTACGACTACGCGGTGGCCAGCGCCTCGGCGGAACTGGAGACGAGACGGTGACGCGCTTCCGCTCCAAACCGCTCGACCTGCCCGCCGACCGCGAGGACATAACCCGCGCCGACCTCGTCTTCTACGGCGTGGATCACTCCGGGCCCTCCTACGAGGCCCGCATATTCCTGAACAACCCACGCGCCGACGCCGACACTCCTCGTGACGTCGAGCGTGGCTACGCCGGCAGCTTCGCGGTCTTCGGCCACGGTGGCTGCTACGGCGACGAGGGGCACTGCGCTCCGGAGGATCGGTTCTCGGACGAGTTCGACGTGCGCCCCCCGCACCCGCTGACCAGATTTACCCGGACCGTCACCGTGACCGACGCGTTTAAGCGCACAACCGGCGACCAGGTAACCGTCCACGTGGTCGCCCTCCCTCGCGAGACCAAGGACGCACCGGCGAGCTACGACGTCCCTCCCTGCGAGCTGGTCCGGCTGCTCGCCTACCAGGACTAGAGCGATCGCCTGCACAGGCCCGTAGCGCGGCTCCGCAGCCGGACTAGCGACGTGTCTGCTTGCGCACTCCTCGGGCATAGGCCTCCACCTGCTCCAGCGAGGCCTCGCGCAGCACCGTGGCCCAGCCACGATCCCCGTTACGCGCGCTGTAGCGATCCCTGAGCGCTCCGGGGCGTGGGTGGGGATTCGCCCCTCTCACCTTCTGTGGAGCTCCTGCTCGTCTCGACCCGGGCGGCGGCGGCGCCGTTCGCGATGGAGCATGGGCTCGCGGCATGGGGAGAACTCCCGATTGCCCCCACAGGCGATCGTTCGTACCTTCGCCACGCTGGACAAACGATCAGTCCACGAGCGAGACGGCGAAGGAGGCACTTCGAATGAACGCTCTGCTGTGGAGCCACGGCGAGGAGCGGAGGCAGCAGCGCAGTCCCCGCCACCGCCCGACATCGCCGACTGCGAAGGCGAACGCGACCGCATGACCGCGTCCGAGATCGACGTCGTCGGCAGCGGGAGCCGACGATGAACAGGCAGCACGAAGTTGACGAACGTGGACGGCGTCCCGCCGGTGAGGACGCCCGTGAGCGACTGCTGTCCGGCCTGCCCATCACCGAGCGACGGTTGCAATTGGCCGGGGTGTCCACTGCCGTACTGGAAGGCGGAGACGGCCCACCGATCGTTTTCCTGCAAGGGGAGTTCGCGGCCGTGTGGATGCGCGTGATCCCGGAGCTGGTGACGACCCACCGTGTCATCGCGCCTGACCTGCCCGGTCTCGGCGCTTCGGAGGTGTCCGACGGTCCTCCCGATGCCGATACCGTCCTGACGTGGCTTGACGAACTCATCGAGCAGACCTGTGCGATCCCGCCCGTGCTAGTCGGGAAGGGCCCTGGCGGCGCGCTCGCCGCTCGTTTCGCGATCGACCACAGCGACCGTATCGATCGACTGGTGCTGGTGGACACGCACGGGCTGGATCGGTTCCGACCAGCGCCCGCGATGGCGCTCTCCTTTATCGGCGTGCTGTTGCGACCGACCGAACGCGGGCTCGAACGCGGATTCCGGCGCTACTGCTTCGTCGATTTGGATGGGGTGCGCGCCGAGATGGGTGAGCGCTACGAATGGATGGCGGCGTACGCCCTGGACCGTTTTCGCACACCGAGTGTCAAGGCTGCGATGCGCAGCCTCATGAGGCAGCTCGGGTCGGCGATCCCGTCGGGGGACCTGGACCGGATCGCCGCTCCGACGACTCTGATCTGGGGCCGACATGATCTCGGGGTGCGGCTGAACGTCGCCGAGGCTGCCAGCGCCCGCTACGGCTGGCCGCTGTACGTGATCGAGGACGCTCGCGACGACCCTGCCATCGAGCAGCCGGAAGCGTTCCTGGAAGCGCTGCGCAGCGTGCTCGAGAGCAATCCCACTGCCGCTACTCGAGGAGCTCGCACCTCCTCGTACGCTATCGGTCGGGAAGAGCGAGAGTGAAGACGCTCTTCACCATCGTTGGGGGACTCCCGCTGGCGTTGTCGTCATCGACCCGAGGATGAGCCGCTGTCGACAGAAGTAACGAGCCGCTGAGGTTCGCCCCCTGGGTCCCCAACGCTTGCTTGAAACGGGGACGCTTCCTTCAGAGGTATTCCTGGGAACCTTTGGCACTAGGAGGTGTCAATAGCCGACAAATAGGAGCTGGCCGGCGGCGAATTCGCTCTAGGCGGGTCGACGCCACCCCCCGGTTGGGCGTCAGGTCGCGACCGACTCGTGGCTGAGCGCGCGGTTGATCGCTTGCTCGGAGCTCAGCTGGGCGCCGTGGGCGTATGCCTGGTCCCAGCGGTGTTCGCCGTATCGCGCGCGAGCGGGGTTGAAGAAGCGGTCATCTAGCTGCGTCAGCACTTCGGGATCGTCAGTGGGGCCGATGGCGGTTGCTGCACCGAGGAGGTATGCCCCGCGCTCGTCGTCTTCCCGGCGAACGGCTATCGCGGCGAGGCCGGCGAGGCCTCGGGATGCCGGAGGGCGAAAGGCGTGCTGCTGGCAGAGCCGGAGCTGTTCCTCGAAGGCGACCTGCGCGTGTTCGAGTTCGTCGATGAACAGGGCGTGCAGGCCCACGGTTCCGAGGACGAGTATGTCCTCGAGCGGGTCGTCCAGCTTTCGGGCGAGCGGGCGCGCCTTGTCGAGCCACGGGCCGGCACGCTCCGGGCTCCCCGCCTTGATCGCGTTGTAGGCGGCGTTCCAGTACAGCTCCACCAAGCTGATCGAGTCTCCGATTTTGCGCAGCGCTACAGCGGCCCGTTCGAGGTCCGCCTCGGCCTGGTCCGGCGGAAAAGCCAGCGCCCGCTCTGCTAGGGCCAGGCCCACGAGGCGTTGGTCGCCGGCGTGGTGTCCACAGTTGAGGGCTTCCTGTGCCAGCTCGAACCGTCGCCGTTGAGGCAAGGGTCCGGCCTGCTCGAACCAGGCCAGTGCGATCAGGGCATATCCGGCACCGGCCGGGTCCTCCGTTTCGCGAGAGAGGGCGAGTGCTTCGCCTGCGTGGGCCCGCGCCCGCATGACCGATTCGGGCTGCCCGTAGCCTAGGTTCGCGACTAGGAATGCCTGTTCTAGGCGCGCGCGGGCCCGGTATTCGACCGGCGCATCGTCGCCGGCCGCGTCTAGCGCCGCCTCGACTCGCCCAACCCCCTCGTCGGATCGGTTGCGATTGGTCCAGTACGGGCCGAGCCAGCCGGCGAGACGCAGGGCGTCGACCGGGGTTTCGTGGAGGCCCCAGTCGAGCGCCGCGCGAAAGTTGTCGACCTCAGCGTCGAGCTCGGGGAGCCATTTCGCCTCTTCCCGGGTGAACAGCCGCGGCTGGGCGCGTTCGGCGAGCGCTATGCATGACCGGATATGGCGGCTGCGTGTCTCGGTCGCGTGCTGGCCGGCGGCGAGGCGCTCGGATGCGTACTCGCGCACCGTTTCGAGCATTACCAGGCGGGACTCTCCCCCGGGCCCGGAGCGGCGAAGCAGCAGGTGCTTGTTCACCAGCCCTGACAGCGTGTCCAGGTGGGCGCAGGTGACCTCCTCGGCGGCCTCGATGGTGGCCCCGCCGGCGAAGACGGAGAAGCGGGCGAACGCCTCGGCTTCCGCCGGGCTGAGCAGGCGATGGCTCCACTCGATTGTCGCTCGGAGTGTCCGCTGGCGGTCCGGCAGGTCGCGCGCACCGCTGCCGAGCACGTCGAGGGTCTCGCCGAGACGGGCGTTGAGCTCGTCGGGTCCGAGCATTGGAGTGCGGGCGGCGGCCAGCTCGATGGCGAGTGGCAGCCCGTCCAGCCGGCGGCAGAGCTCGGCGACCGCGCTCCCATTGCTCGGGGTCAGCTCGAAGGCCCGATCATGGCTGCGGGCACGCTCGACGAATAATTCCGCCGCGGGCGACTGCTTGACCGCGGCGAGATGGCCGTCGGTGGGAACGGGGAGTGGCGTCACCTCGTAGCGCTGCTCGCCTTGCAGCCGCAGCGCCTCGCGGCTGGTAGCCAGCACCATAGTCGCGCGACACACGGCCAGGAGGTCACTAATTAAGGGCGCCGCCGACAGGACGTGCTCAAAGTTGTCGAGTACCAGCAGCCCGCGCCTTGGCGCGAGGTAGCGCGTGATGGCCGCCTCAGGGCTCTCGCCCCGCCGCGGCGCGGCACCGATTGCCTGTGCGATCGCGGTCGGCACGTGCTCGGCCCGGGCAGTTGAGGCGAGCGAAACGAACCAAGCACCGTCCGGCAATTCGGGCTCGATTTGCGACGCCACCTCCAACGCCAGGCGCGTCTTACCCACCCCGCCCGGGCCGGTGAGCGTGACCAGGCGAACGCCGGGGTCGCGCAGTTGCGTGGAAACCGCGTCCAGGTCCTCGTCTCGCCCGAGCAGGCCGGTCGGCGGAGCCGGCAGCCGACTTGGGCGCGCGACCACGGCGCCCTGCAGCGCCCGGTCGTGGGTGAGAATGACCTGCTCCAGCTGGCTCAGCCCGGGGGTGGGCTCGAGCCCGAGCTCGTCGATCAGCTTGGTGCGCGCCGCCCGGTAGGCCTCGAGGGCGTCGGCCTGGCGGCCGGCCCGATACAGGGCAACCACAAGCTGGGGGCGCAGCCGCTCCCGCAGCGGGTGCTCCGGGACAAGTGATTCCAGCTCACCGATCAGTTCCGCGTGCCGCCCGCAAGCGAGGTCGGCATCGATGCGGTCCTCGAGCCCAGCGAGGCGCAACTCGTCCAGCCGGCCGATCTCCGGCTGTGCGAACGACTCGAAGGCGAAATCGGCCAACGCCGGGCCGCGCCACACCGCGAGTGCGGCGCGGAGCCGCTCGGCCGCATGCTCCGGATCGCCAGCCGCCAGCGCATGACGGCCGTCTTCGGTGAGCCGCTCGAAGTGCTGAAGATCCAGCTCGCCCGGCTCCACGCGCACCAGGTAGCCGTTCGGTTGCGTGACCACCCGCTCACCGGCCTCGCCGAGTGCTGTCCTCAGCCGCGAAACCAGCACCTGCAGGCCCTTCCTTGGGTCCTGCCCCGACCCCTCGCCCCACACGTCCTCGATCAGCCTGTCGGTCGAGACCGACTCGTTGGGATGCAGCAGCAAGATCGCCAGCAGCGCGCGCTGCTTGGCACTGCTGACCTCAAGCGGCCGCCCGGCCGCAACCACCTCCAGCGGTCCGAGGATCCCGAAGTTCATCGAGCCGCACCCGAGCCGCAACGTACACCCGCCCCACGGTGGGCGCAACCGCGCGAACACCCACCGGAAGCCGCGACGAAACCGGTAAGCCTCAGCCTGCCGCAACCAGAGTCAGCACAGGAGGAAAGGCATGTCGACAATCGCACGCAGGCCGCGCCCACTGCCTCCCCGGCAGCGCAAGGCAGCCCCGTGGCTCACCGCAGCAATCCGGGCCGCCAGCGTGGCCCTCACGCTGGCGCTCACCCACGACGGATCGGAGCAAGACCAGAGTTCGGCTGCAGCACGGCCCGCCTCCGGCGTCGGCGACGACGGCAGGCCCGACGGCGGTGGCCGACCCTCCGTCAGAGCCGTTCGATTACCTTGAACCAGATCACCACCACGGCGGTGTGGTCGACCGGGGTGAACGTCGAGGCACCGATGGCATCGCGAAATTCGCGACTGGTCCAGAACTTGATATGGGCCGCACGCCAGTCATCGACGGAGGCGAATCCCTCGCCTTCGCCAATGGCTATGGGCAGGTCCACCTCGGCGAAGCGCATTTGCGCGAAGCGGGTGTTCTCGATCACCGCGACGGGCCGAAGATCGGAGTCCACGACGATTCCTCGTTCGCCGGACCGAGGCAGCGGTGAGCTTTCCAGTTCGTACTCCACCAGCAGACAAGTGGTGGCCGTCTTCTCGCCCGCTAGGACAGCCGCGACCAGTTCATCCCGGAGAGGGCCCGGAAAGGCGAACTCTTCGATGGGCACATCGGCGAGGTCCGGCCGACGCCGCCGGAGTTCCACGGCGGCGGGAGGCTCACCTTGCATCGTGGCTCGACACTAGCCCAATTCAGGGCCCGCACCTCATCATCCACGGCCAGCTACGCCGCCGAGGCCCGGGCTGTGCGGGAAGTGATCCGAGAGGGCGGCCAGGAGCCCGTCGAGAGGCGCCGCAAGTCCGGACGCTGGAGTGGTACATGCGCGTGCCAGCGCGCCCCCGTTCGCGGGGAGTCAAGTCCCAGGACGTGGTGTAGGAGATCGTCGGTAGGGGCTCGGCTGCTCAGGCCGCTTCGAGCGCTGGCACCTCCTCGTCGTCTGGGCGATGGAGCCGCTCCTCGAGGAGCGGCTCCATCGCGCGGGCGGACAGGTAGCGCCGGCCGACCAACCACTCATCGTTCTGCTCGATCACGAGACTGGCGGCTAAGCGCAGCAGGGCCCGGTCGTTGGGGAAGATCCCGACGACGTCGGTGCGCCGGCCGATCTCGCGGTTGACGCGCTCGAGCGGGTTGGTGCTCCTGATCTTGCGTCGGTGGTCGGCCGGGAACGAGTAGAAGGCGAGCACGTCTTCTTCGGCCTCCTCGAGCAGCGCGGCGACCTTGGGTATCTTGCCCTCCAGGTGGGCGACCGCCTCCGAAAGCCGGTCGCGGGCCTGCTCGCGCTCGTCTTGGTTGAAGATCGGCCGGATCAAAGCGCCGAGCAGGCCATGTTGATCCTGGCGGGCATGGCCGAGGCAGTCCCTGAGGAAGTGGACGGTGCAGCGCTGCCAGGGCACCGAGAGCACCTTCGCGATCGCCGCCTTCAGGCCCTGGTGGGCGTCCGAGATTGCGAGCTGCACTCCCACGAGGCCGCGGGCCAAGAGCCCGCGCAGGAACTCGGTCCAGAACGCCTCCGTCTCGCACTCGCCGACCTCCATCCCAATCACCTCGCGGCGGCCCGTCTCGTGGACGCCGTGGGCGATCACGAGGCACTTCCTGACGACCCGACCGCCGTCGCGGACCTTCTCGACCTTGGCGTCGAGCCAGAGATAGGGGTAGCGGCCCTCGAGCGGTCTGTTTCTGAACGCCTCGACCTGCTCGTCGAGGCCCTGACAGACGCGCGAGACCTCCGAGCGCGACACCCGCAGGCCGAGCGACTCGACCACCTGGTCGACCTTCCTGGTCGACACGCCAGCCACATAGGCCTCCTGAACGACGGCCACCAGCGCCCGCTCACTGCGCTTGCGAGGCTCCAGGAAAGTCGGGAAGTAACTGCCTCGTCGCAGCTTCGGGATCGCGAGCTCGATCTCGCCGGCACGGGTATCCCAGCGCCGGTCGCGATAGCCATTGCGGTGGGTGGCGCGGTCGGGAGTCCGCTCGCCGAGCTCGGCGCCGATCAGCTCCGAAACCTCGGCCTCCATCAACTGCTGCACTACCCACTTGAGCGACTCGCGCAAGAAGTCGGCGCCGTCCTCCTCGAGCAGGTAGCTGACGACCTCGTCGGCCGTCATCCTCTTCCTCTCGGCCATCGTGGTGCTCTCCCTTCGTCGAACCTTGGACAGTCCGACGATCTTGGGCGCCGCGGTGGCCGGAACCTACGTTCCGTCCGGCGCCGTCCTACACCACGCTACGGGACGCGACCTCGCGGGGCCTCGCCGGCTCCCAGCATGCTCTCGCACCGCCCATTGAGAGCTAGGGCACGCTGGGGCGGCAATGGTCACATCAGCCGTTACCGCATAAGTGCCCTTACCACTACGGGTTGCGATTAGCACGCAAATGGGAGACGCAAGCCGGTTGGCTCGAGTCCTGCGCTTGGGTCTCGTTCAAGTCGGTCGTCCGGGTACCTTCCGGCGGGGCTCCTCCTTTCACGCGGGAGGGGGAGAGCGGCCCTTGGGCATCCAGCTCGTGCTGCTCGTCCGTGGCAGCGGCGCGTGGAACGTGTTTCGACACGGCCGCCTTCATGGGAATGGACCACTCTTGGTCGGGTCTGGCTGGCTTCAGCCGACCGGCGCGCAGCCCGCGGCGGCTTGTGCGGCGATCATCTGTACCTCGTCGGGCATCGGATGGTCGGCCGGGGGGACCGTGCGGCTGCGGGCCGGGTCACTTGTCGCCCTGACCAGATCCTCGAAGCCGCCCGGGGTAAGCATGAAGAGCATCCGGGAGCCTGCGTCGCCAACCTTGTAGCGGTGGGGGACATCGCGCGGGCCGAAGACAAAGTCGCCGGCACCCGCCTGGATCGTTTTCCCCCCGACCTCGAATGTCACCTCACCCTCGAGGACCCAGAAGGCCTCGTCTTCCTTGTGATGAACATGGAGTGGCGCTTCGACACCAGGGGGGTCCGTCACCTCCACGACCGTCAGGTGTCCGCCGGTGTCTGCCGCCGTGGCCTTGATCACGGCTAAGGCACCGAGCCACCAGCGTGCCTCCCCCTCTCCACTCCGTACCGCAAACGCGTCCATCATCGCTGCTTCCTTTCGCTCGTTTCATCGATCTCCAGGAGCGAGATCGCGTACCGCCAGCTGCCATAGCTTCCGGGCACACCGTATGCCCCGCTTTGCCCACCAGAGTGCCCCAACACCATGAAAGGAGGCGTCTGCGCGGAGGCGCCGACAGCGCTCGCTCGGGACGACACGCAATCGTGTCTCTCGGGCGCGACCGCGAGCCCGAGCCGCTTGATCGCCATGCGAGTGGTCCGGGCGAGCGCGTCGAGCTCGTAGGTGCCGGTGTCAGCATCGCCGCGAGCTGATCGTCGTGCGGGATCGCGATGCTGCGGTGCAGCCTGCGCTCGCGCGGGCGTCGTAGGAGCTCGGCGCGCAGCTCGCGGCAGCGGGTACAGTGCTCGTCCCCGCTTAAGCTGACCGCCTTCGCCTTGATCGCGTCGAACTCGGCCTGGGTGATGGCACCGCTGTCGAGCAGCTGCTTGGCCTTCTCGATCTCGGCGGCCGCGCCGCACGACCCCGCCACCGAGTGGACGTAGTCGTCGAACTACGCCTGGCTGGCCCGGGCCGCCTCTTCGTCGCGGTGGCCGAGTTCCTGAGTGTGGGCGATCAGGTAGATCAACAAGCCGAGGAACGGCACCACGATCACGAACACCGTCCGGGCGGCCTTGCCCCAGCCCAAGATGTCGTGCCTGCAAAAGACACGGCGAGGACCCTGCTCGCGGCGCTCGAGCACCTCGAGCACGAGCGCACCAGGGTCGCCGCAACAAGTTCTACACGCGTGGGCCCGCCGACCTGCGCGAGCTCGCCGAGTACGAGCGCTAAGCCGACCCCGCGCCTCCGGCGTGGGTGCTCCCCGGCAGGTCCAGCTGTCGGCGGGCGGGAGGCGCTCGACCGCGTCGTCGTTGCGCGGATGTCTCAGCACCGCGACACCGTACAACTGCCGCGGCTGCGTTGGACACGTGTCCAATGCGGACGGGGCGTCGATCCCCATCCCTGACTCAGGCTTCTTCTCGGACCTGCCCGACTAATCTAGATGGAAGACCACGCACCCGGGATCATCCATGCGAGAGAGTCTCAAGGCCGAGTTCGCCCAGGCCAGCGCAGAGCTGAAGGCCCACATGGCGACGTGGGAGTACGCGTTCGCGATGGCGGCGGGCAGCCAAGGTGGGCGCAACCATCCGGTCCACTGGGAGACCCACGCCCGTACCGAGCGGCTCACCGTCCGCTGCCGCGAGCTTCGTGCCCGGCTCGCCGAGTACGAGCTCTGAGCCGGCCCGCGCCCCGGCGCGGGCGCTGGCCGCAGGCTCAGCTGTCGGCGGGCGGGATGCGCTCGGCCGCATGGCCGTCGCGCGGATGTCCCGGCATCTCGACAGCCGTACAACTAGTACATCCGCATTTTGGACCCGTGTCCAAGGCAGGCGGCGCATCGGTGTCCCATCCTTGACCGTGGCTGCTTACGGGCCCTGTCCGACTAATCAAATCGCCCATCCGGAATCACAGATGCAAGAGAGACTCAAGGCCGAGCTTGCTCAGGCCACGGCCGAGCTGAGGGCCCACATGGCCACCTGGGAGTACGCCTTTGCGATGGCGGGCGGCTGCCACGGCGGCCGCCACCATCCCGTCCACTGGGCCACTCACGCCCGCACCGAGGGGCTCACGGCCCGCTGCCGCGAGCTCCGCGCCCGACTGGCCGAGCACGAGCTCTGACCGCGCCGCGCTAGGCCGGTTGGCCGCGCTGCAGCGGTGCGCGCGGAGGTATAGGCTCGGGGTCCCGGAAGACAGTCTCGATGAGAGCGCCTGGTGGCGCGCCCGGGCACGCCGACCGCCGGGTGCGGAAGGGAGGAGCAAGCCATGAGCCCTCCCAGCAGCGCGGATCGAGCCCCGCCCGCTGCCGGCGGAGGCGGTCGAGAACGCGATCCGTGCGGCGCGGAAGACCGGGCCAGGTCGAGAGTCGCGGCCGGCGGTTGCCGTGAGCGCGTCCTCGAACGGGACTGGCCGGCCACGCCGGGAGGCATAGGTGTGCGCAACCGCCAGACAGAGGTACGAGAGGAGTGAGACATGGCTGAGAACAGGGGCGTGGCCTACATGGGGCCGGGGAAGGTCGAGCTGCACGACATCGACTTCCCGACCTTCGAGCTGCAGGACGGCCCGGGGGTCAACCCGGCCAACGTGGGACGCCAGCTCCCGCACGCGGCCATCCTCAGGATCGTCGCGACGAACATCTGCGGCTCCGACCAGCACATGGTGCGCGGCCGGACCACCGCTCCCGAGGGTCTGATCCTGGGCCACGAGATCACCGGCGAGGTGATCGAGACGGGACCGGGGGTGGAGTTCATCAAGAAGGGCGATCTCTGCTCGGTGCCGTTCAACATCGCCTGCGGCCGCTGCCGCATGTGCAAGACGGGCAACACGGGCGTGTGCCTGAACGTCAATCCCGACCGGCCGGGCTCGGCGTACGGCTATGTCGACATGGGCGGCTGGGTCGGCGGCCAGGCGGAGTACGTCGCCGTCCCCTACGCCGACTGGAACCTCCTGAAGTTCGAGGACAAGGAACAGGCGCTCGAGAAGATCCTCGACCTGACGATGCTGTCGGACATCTTCCCGACTGGCTATCACGGCTGCTACACGGCCGGGGTGACGTCGGGGTCGACGGTCTACGTTGCCGGCGGCGGCCCGGTCGGCCTGGCCGCGGCCCACTCGGCCCAGCTGCTGGGGGCGGCGGTGGTGATCGTGGGGGACCTGATCCCGGAGCGGCTTGAGCAGGCGCGCAGCTTCGGCTGCGAGACGATCGACGTCTCAAAGGGCGACCCCAAGGACCAGATCGAGCAGATCCTCGGGGTGCCGGAGGTGGACGCGGCCGTCGACGCGGTGGGCTTCGAGGCCCGCGGCCACGGCTCGGACGCGGACCACGAGGCCCCGGCCACGGTGCTGAACTCGATCATGGACGTGACCAGGGTGGCCGGCAAGCTCGGCATCCCGGGCCTGTACGTGACCGGCGATCCGGGCGCCGTCGACGACGCGGCCAAGGTGGGCTCGCTGTCGATTCGGATCGGGCTCGGCTGGGCGAAGTCGCACGGCTTCACCACCGGACAGTGCCCGGTCATGAAGTACCACCACGGCCTGATGCAGATGATCCTCAACGACCGCGCGCAGATCGCGAAGGCGGTCAACGCCACGGTGATCACGCTGGAAGAGGCGTCGAACGGCTACAAGGACTTCGACCAAGGCGCGGCAAAGAAGTTCGTCTTCAACCCGCACGGCTTGATCAAGGCCTGACAGCTCGGATAAGCGCGTCGCGGCAGCGGGAGGCCGCGACGCGCCTCCGGCAGGCCGCGGGGAGCGAGCCGCTCCCAGCGCCCGCCGCAAGCAACGTATACCCGAAGCGGCGGGCTCAGAGGTCCTCCGGCGCCAGCCGCTCGACGGCGTAGCCGCGCGCACCCAGCTCTTGCGACCAGGGCCAGCTCGGCGGCCTCCGTCCGTCCCCGAGCCGAGCAAGCCGAGGTCGACGTCCAACGCCTGGCCAGTCCGGCGCAAGGAAGCGCTGCAGCCATCTGCGGCGCGCGGGCGCCACTCAACGCCCGCGGCCACTGCGCGAGTGTGTCCAGGCGGCGGTGACGAGAGCCGCGGCGCTGGACTCGTTCGACTTGGGCGTGGGGCTCAGCCCCGAGGCCAGCATCGACGAGATCCAGGTGCGGCACGTGCTGGTCCTGGCGGTCAACGGGAGCGAGGCGGCGCTGATCCGCGATTTCGTGGTCAGGCGCCGCGAGCCCGACGGCGGCTTCGTCTGGCGCGTTCCCTCGAGCTTCCTGGACGACGAGGAGCTAACTCCCGATGCACCGGAAAGTAGCCGCGCAGGGAGGTTGCTCGTCGGTCCAGTTCCGGGGGGGTCGGCCGTAGGCAGGCCGGTCAGCCGCAGGGCGGCTCGGCCGTGGTTGCCAGGAGCGATCGCTACTTGACGACGATCGTCAGCCCCGATTCGTCCCGCGGCCGGGATCGGCTCGACGCGCGCGGCCGGCCCGCGCGAAGATAGGCGGGATGGACGCGCGGATTGCGACGGGCCTCGCCCGTACCGACGCCGGGGTGGACTCGTTCGCCGAGGCGGCGTCGCGCGCCGCGCTCCAGCTCGGAGGCGCGCCGGCGGATCTGGCGGTGGTGTTCGCGGGCGCGGCCAACCTCGGGCACGCCGAGGAGGGGCTCGCGGCCGTGCAGGGCCGGCTCCACGCCCGCGCGCTGCTCGGCTGCGGCGCGCAGGGCGTGGTGGGCGAAGGCCGCGAGCTCGAGGAGGGCGGTGTCGTGGTCTGGGCGGCGTCGTTGCCGGGCGCGGAGATAGAGACCTTCCGCCTCGAGACTGTTCCCACGAGCGAGACCGGCGTTGCGGTGGCGGGCATGCCCGAGCTCGACGGCGCCGACGCCGCGATCGTCCTCGTGGATCCGTACACGTTCCCGATCGTCCCGGTGCTGGCCCAGCTCGCGGACGAGCGGCCCGGGCTGCCCGTCGTCGGAGGGCTTGCGAGCGCGGGCGGCGGCCCGGGGATGGCCGTGCTCATGCACGACGACGAGGTGGTGAGGCGGGGCGCCGTTGGGGTCGCGCTCTCGAGCGTGGACGTACGGGTGTGCGTCTCGCAGGGCGCGCGACCGATCGGACCCGAGATGGCGATCACGGCGGCCGAGGGGAACGTGATCCACGAGCTCGCCAGCCAGCAGGCGCTCGAGCGGCTGCGGACGGCGATCGCCGAGCTCGATCCGGGCGAGCGCGCGCTCGCCTCGCAGGGCCTGCTGCTCGGGATCGTGATCGACCCGAATCGGCCCGAGTACGACCGCGGCGACTTCCTGATCCGGGCGCTGATCGGCGTGGACGAGGAGAGCGGCTCGCTGAGCGTGGGGGAGCAGGTGCGCGTCGGCCAGACGGTGCGCATGCAGGTCCGCGATGGCGCGTCGGCGCACGAGGACCTGCGCCAGGCGCTCGATCGCGAGCTGCGCTCCCTAGGCGGGCCGCCGGCGGGCGCCCTCGTCTTCACCTGCAACGGGCGCGGCTCGCACATGTTCGAGACGGCGGATCACGACGCGTCCGAGATCGAGCGCGCATTCTCGGGTGCCCCTGCAGCCGGCTTCTTCTGTGCGGGCGAGATCGGCCCGGTGGGCGACCGCAACTTCGTGCACGGCTTCACCGCCACGCTGGCCGTCTTCGCCGCCTGACGAGCGGCGGCGGCCGCTAAGGCGGCGGCGAGCGCGCGCCGCTCTGCCCAGGGCCGCGCGGCCTCGAGCCGCACGGCAAACGAGCTCAAGAGCTCCGCGCCCGCGGGCGGCCCACGATCCGCACGCCGGCGCGACGCAGCGCCCCCGCCGCCGGGGTGTAGACGCTCTCGTGCCCGTCGTCCCAGCGAATGCGATAGCGAGGAGAAGGCGCTTCTCGCACCACCTCCTCGATGACCCCCATCCGAGGCCGCCGCCCGGTCGACTCCGCCTCGACCTCGACGCGACTCCCAACCTTCAGCTCCATGGCCTCACCTCCGACTCGCCCGATACAGGGTGATACCACCAACCGACACCTACCGCACAGCCGCCGAGACGGTACGGCGATCCGAACGAGCCGGACAACGGCCCGTTCATGGACGGCGCATTCCTTGCCCACGCCGTCCACGGCTTCTTCCTAGACCCTCGCGAACCGCCCCCAACGCGAGACCCGGAGCGGGGTGTTCACCGGTCCGCCAGGAGCCAACCCAACGAACGCTGCGATCGAGGTCCCCACCCCCTCGATCGGTTTCGAGCCAGATGAAACTTCCCCTCCAGGCGGCGGGGGCGGCGGCGGTGGCCCGGGACTTAGGTGGCTCGGCACGGCTCTGGCAGGCGGTCTGCGAGTCGCGGCCATCCGATCCGGCAGAGACGCCTCGGCGCGGCCCTTGGGCCTGAACCCGGCCGCTTCGGCCACAAGCAGCCCGCCGCCGCGCGAGAGCGCAAACCGGGTCAAAGGGAGCGTCTCCACAGAGACGCGCCCGTGCCCGCCGGCGACGCGCAGCAGGCCTTCGCTGGCATGCGCTCGGCACCCCGCCAGTGCCGGAACTGTGGAAAGGCGGGACTGATGCCCGCGCTCCTGCTCTGCGCGATTTCCGGGAGCGATCGGTGCGTCTTGCGGGACGACAGCCATTCGTCCAGTCAATCCGCCGCGTACCGCTGGGGGTTGCTGTTTCGCCCAGCAGGTGACGAGGGTGTTGCGGATTGTGGCTGTTGGGCGGTTGAGTTGTTACTTGCGGGTGTTGAGTAGTCACCGGTCTCAAGGCAGCGTGGGAGGGCATGAGCTGTTGCGCCTCGAGCGGGCTTGGGTTCCGGTCGAAGGATCGTCTCGTGTGGTCTGCCGGGGCGCAGGCCGAGTGTGGCCAGGCGTCGCTTCTGTTGTTGGGGCTGGTGGCGGCGTTGTTGTGCGGTCTGTTGGTGTTGTTTGCGTTCGGTCAGGCGTTGGGGGCGAAGGGGCGTCATCAGCGGGCGGCGGATTTGGCGGCGGTGTCGGCGGCGCAGGTGATGCGCGACCACTATCCGCGGCTGTTCGAGCCGCCGGTCCTGTGGGACGGGACGCCCAACCCTCGGCATCTTTCGCAGGCTGCGTTTCTGGCGTTGGCGCGGGGCGGCCGGCCGGGGCGCGCGCCGCAACGGGGTGCCGGCCGACCGGATCGGGGTGAGCTTCCCGGGCGCCGGTTTCGGCCCCACGCGGGTGAGGGTGACGGTGCGCGGGCGGCCGGAGCTGCGGGTGCCGGGCCGCCGGCGGCCGGCGCCAATACCCGTGCGGGGGCGGGCGACGGCCGAGCTGGCCCTGGACGCCGCCGGCTTCGAACGGGCGGCCTATGCCAGCGGCGGCGGCTACAGCGGCCCGCTGGCCTACCGCACCGGCAAGCCGATGCGCCCCGACGTGGCGCTGGCGTTCGACCGGATGGCCGCCGCCGCCCGCCGCGAAGCCGGTCTGAGCCTGTTTGTCAGCAGCGGCTTTCGCTCCGACGCCGAGCAGGCCAAGCTGTTCGCCGCCCACCCCGACCCCAAATGGGTGGCGCCACCCGGCGAGAGCCTGCACCGCTACGCCACCGAACTCGACCTCGGCCCACCAGCCGCCTACGGATGGCTGGCCGCCAACGCCACCCAGTTCGGCTTCAGACAGAGGTACAGCTGGGAACCCTGGCACTAGGGGTTGCCATTAGCCCTATATCGACCAGTGGTGACGATCACAGAGGGCGCCATGGCCTAAGTGTGCCCGGGGCATTCACAGATCGCGACGGGTTCAAGGGCGTATCCGAGATCCGCGCTCCCGGGGCCCGGACCATAGACTCGGGAAACCATGTTGTTTGGCCGGGAGCGTGAGTGTGCCCGGCTCGCTGAGTTGCTCGACGAAGCCCGTCGCGGCCACAGCCGGGCGCTGGTCCTGCGGGGCGACCCGGGGATCGGTAAGACGGCCCTGCTCGAGTACGCGATCGAGAGCGCCGATGGGTTTCGTGTCTTGCGCGCGGTCGGGATCGAGTCGGAGTCGAAGCTCGCTTTCTCGGGTCTACACCAGCTGCTGGTCCCGGTGATCGGGGCACTCGACCAGGTGTCCGAGGCGGCGGCCGATGCGCTGAGCCGGTGCCTGGCGCTGGCAGAGCCGGGGGAGGTGAACCCCTTCCTCGCCTACG
Organism: uncultured Thermoleophilaceae bacterium; assembly: GCA_963821275.1. GTDB lineage: Bacteria > Actinomycetota > Thermoleophilia > Solirubrobacterales > Thermoleophilaceae > JACVRW01. The sequence goes on along the minus strand of CAWGDF010000011.1, from coordinate 44,817 downwards.
CCGGCGCACTGCAGCTGCTCGCCGCGGCGGCCGAGGGTGAGCCGATCCTCGCGGTCCTCGACGATGCGCACTGGCTCGACCCGGCGTCAGCCGAGGCGATCACCTTCGTCGCGCGCCGCTTGGAAGCTGAGTCGGTTGCCCTCCTGTTCGCGGAGCGCGAGGGAGAGGCGACCCGCCTCGACACGCACGCCATCGCCGACCTGCGGGTCGAGGGGCTGAGTGCCGAGGCGGCGCACGAGCTGCTCAGCGGCGCGGACGGCGGTTCGATCGCGGCCGGGGTGATGGGACGGCTGGTCGCCGCCACCGCGGGCAACCCGCTTGCCCTGGTCGAGATTCCCCCGATGCTGAGCGAGGCCCAGCGCGCCGGCATCGAACCGCTCGACGATCCACTTGCTGTGGGGGAGAGCGTGGAACGGGCCTTTCTCTCGCGAGCGAGATCGCTCTCGGCGGAGGCCGGGGACGCGCTGCTGATCGCCGCGGCAAGCGACACCGGCGATTTGGCGGCGATCGCCAGTGCCTGCGGCGGAAGCGCGGCGTCGCTGGACGAGGCTGAGGTGGTGGGCCTCGTCCATGTCCGTGGCGGCGAGCTGTCCTTCCGCCACCCGCTGGTTCGCTCGGCGGTCTACTCGGCGGCCGCCGCGGGCGCTCGGCGCGAGGCGCACCTCGCCCTCGCCGAGGCGTTCGGAGCAGAGGACGCGGATCGTCGCGCCTGGCATCTGGGGGCGGCCGCGGTCGGTCCCGACGATGAGATTGCGGCGGCGCTCGAGGACGCGGCCGATCGCGCACGCGACCGCGGCGGCGCTGGTGCGGAGGCACGCCTGCTGGAGCGCTCGGCCGCCTTGACGCGCGACGCCAGCCTGCGCGCCGCTCGCCTCGCCCGGGCGGGCTGGGCGGCCTTCTCCGCGGGCTGGAGCGACGAGTCGCTGGCGCTGGTCGAGCAGGGTCTCGAGCTCGCCCAGGATCCGCTGATCAGGGCGGATCTGTACGACGCGCTCGGGTTCCTGTCCTGGTCGAAGGCGTCGTACGGCGAGCATTACGAGACCTTCATCGCCGAGGCCGAGCGCGTGCAAGAAGTGGACCCGCTTCGCGCCGCCCGGCTTCTCTGGCACGCGTCGGGCGAGCTCAACCTGCGGTTCGAAATCGAGCGCCACCGCCAGCTCGTCGAGTGGACCTGGTCGCTGGTCGCCGGTGGCGACGAAGGGCAGATCTCCTTTGGTCTGACCGCCCGGGCCTGGCAGGCCGTTCTTGACGGTGATCTGTCGCAGGGGATCGATCTGGCCCGACGCGGTGCGGCCATCGTCGACGCGCGCGAAGAGCTGACGGTAGGGGGCTTGGTGATCGACTTCGCCGAGTGCCTGACCGCGCTGGAGCAGAACGGGATGGCGGGCCGACTGCTCGAGCAAGCGCTTCCCATCTACCGCGACACGGGGCAGATGGTGCCGCTGATCGCCGCCCTGCCCGTGCTTGCAGATCTCGAGCTCAACAGAGGCCGCCTGGAGCGCGCAAGCGCCGCCGCCACAGAGGCCCTCGAGCGGGCCAAGGAGCTCGATCTCAGCCGTCACGTTGCGTGGGCGCTCATTTGCTCGGCGGCGATCGAGGCTGTGCTTGGGCGTGTCGATGCCTGCCGGGCGCACGTCGCCGAGGCGGTTGCGAAGCGAGCGCCAGACGACGAGTTGATCAAAGCGCACGCACTCGACGCCCTGGGCCGGTTGGAGCTCGGCGCAGGGCGCGCTCAGGAGTCGATTCCCTCTTTCGAACGAGTCCGCGAGCTCGCGGGAAGCCGCGCAGGCGGGACCCCGCTCCTGCGCTGGCGTCCGGACCTGATCGAGGCCTACGTTCGCACCAAGCGACTACCGGAGGCGGCGGCCGAGCTCGCGGCGTTCGAGAAGTTCGAGGACACCGGCCTCGGTCCCTGGGCGACTGCGACGCTGGCCAGGTCCCGCGCCCTGCTCGCCGACGAGGGCGTCCTCGACGATGGCTTCGCCGAGGCGCTGAGGCTCTGCACCGACTCGGTCTCGCCGTTCGAGCGCGCCCGCACCGAGCTGGTCTACGGCGAGCGCCTGCGTCGCGCGGGACGGCGCCTCGACTCCCGCGAGCAGCTGCGCGCGGCGCTCGACGAGTTCGAGCGCCTCGGCGCCTCCTCGTGGGCAGAGCGCGCGCGCGAGGAGCTGCGCGCCAGCGGCGAGACCGCGCGCAAGCGCGACCCGGCGCTCGTCGACGGGCTGACCCCGCGGGAGCTCGAAATCGCGCTGCAGGTGGCCGACGGCGGCACCAACAAGGAGGTCGCCGCCCGGCTGTTCCTGAGCCCGAAGACCGTCGAGCTCCACCTCAGTCGGGTTTACCGCAAGCTCGGGATCCGCTCCCGCACCGAGCTGGCGCGCCTGATGCCCGGTTAGCCGAGGCTCGCCGGCGCTAGGGAGTTCCCCTACGCGACCGGGATCCGGGCGGTTGCGGTCCAGGCATCCGCCTCACGCGAGCGTGGGCGTCCAAGCGCAGGCTCACTCTCGCACACCGCAACCCCGAAAGGTAGGCCATGATCCACCCAATCACCGCCGTCATGCTCGGCGACGTCCTATGTGAAGAGAAGAGGCGTTTGGCGGTACACCGCAATCGCACGACCCGCAGCCCGCTCCGCGCCCGGCTCGGCGCCGCGCTCGACCGGAGGAGCCCTAAACCGGTGCAGACGACCGAGAGGGAGGTGCTGTCGTGACCGCGGCCGAGACGACGATCGACCAGGAAAAGCTCGAGCAGTTCGTCGGCGCGATGGTCGGCGACCTCGGTGCGACCCTGAACACGGCGCTCATTTGGATCGGCGACCGGCTCGGCGTCCACAAGGCGATGGCCGGCGCCGGTCCGCGCAGCCCAGCGGAGCTCGCCGTGCCTAGGACGTATGGGCATGCCAGTCAATGCATCGGGGATGCGGACGCACGCTTAGGGGTCCCGTGTTCATACCGCCCGTGCGGTGCGCCACGCCTTCCGCCTGACTCGGCTGTCCTGGCGGATCAAGCAGATCTACCTCTAACAACTGGCGCCACAACCCGCGCAACCGGCGCTGGGACTCGGCCTGCTGGCCGCGGACGGCAATCCGCGCGAGGGTTACTACGAGGCTTGTCGATCTGCTCAGCCGGAGCCGCTACGCGCCGCCGCCGGCGATGGAGCCGCCGCTGATGGTGGAGCCGGAGCCGCTGCAGCCCGCGTCCACGGGACTGTAAGCGCCGCGACCTCCGGCGGGAGGCGCTGTGTCGCGCACCGCGCTGCCCTACCCAGCCTGTCCCTCGATCCCCGCGTGGCCACGTGCGTCGTCTCGGGGCTATCGCCGGCAACGGCATCCACGCCACGAAATACGGCAATTCGGCGGATGCGGGGACTACTAAGCCAGCCGTACGGTCTCCCGACACCCGATTCAAGGAGATGATCCCATGAACCTGTACGTGATTCGCCGACGCGACGCCTGGGCCTCGCCGCAGGAGCTCGAAGCAGCCGGCGGGCGTTCGGCCGCCGAAGGGGACAAGGCCGATTCCGGGGTGCGCTGGATCCGCAGTTACGTGGTCGCGGAAGAGAGCGGCCGGCTGGGTTCGGTCTGCATCTACTAGGCCGAGAGCCCTGAGGCGATCAGGGCTCATGCAGAGGCCTCGGGGATGCCGGCTGACGAGATCGTGCCGGTGGCGGACACCGTGATCGTGCGGCCGGACCCGGCGACGGTCGCGGCTTGAGCATGGACCCGCCGGCGGGCCTCGAGGCCGCCGGCGGTCCTAAGCTAGGCGCATGGCCACCCGCAGCGTCCTCGTCGGGCGTAGCGACGAGCTGAGCCGGCTCGAGGAGGCGCTGCAGCAGGCGCGCCTTGGAAGCGGCTCGCTCGCGCTAGTGGCCGGAAAGTGCGCAGCCCCGCCACTGGCCGCCGTTACACGTTGCGCTGCGGGTCGGCCCCGTTCATGGGGCGCGAGCAGCAGGTGGCCTGCTCTACCGCCGGCGGCGCCAACATGCGGTTTGAGATCAGGATCCCGCGGGCCAAGCTCTGCGCCAACACCTTCGGCGGCGACCTGATCCGGGCGCGCATCGTGGGCTGCGCCTGGGCCCGCCACGTCGTGCGGAACTGGGCGCGCCGCTACCGCCGCGACCACCGGGTCAACCGGCGCGTGTTCGGCTTCCGCTGCCGCGGCCGAAACGACGCGATCGAGGGTCTCGTCGTGCATTGCGCACGCCTGGGAGGCCGGGCCACAATCGTCTTTTTCGCGAACGTGCCCCGCTAGCCGAGGGGTTAGCCCGGTCCCTCCTCTCGCTTCTCTCTTTGAACGTGGGCCGGTTGTCATCCATGAAGGAGCGGGCCGTGTCAAGGGGCGGTCATGGGCCTCGGCTGGTTGGGCGTCCCGGGTAGGGCGACGGCCGGGAGGCGGGCGGAAGCGGTCCAGTCATCCATTCGGCCGCGCTGGGCGGGCCGGAGTGTCGTGCGGTGCTCGAGGGCTCAATCAAGTTCGCGGCCGTCGGTGGCGCTGGTGGGCGCGTGGAGGCCATTGACAACACGCGAGCTCGCTCGAGCGTCCGCTGGTCGCCTCGGGGTTGGGGGCAGCGGCAGTTGCGCGGCGGGTCATGGTGTGACCGCCACTGTTCTGATCGTGCGCGCCTTGGCCCGTGGCGTCAGGCAACGGATTTCTCCGTCGCGCAGGCCGTAGAAGCAGAGGGTGAGGATCTTGCGGGCGACGGCGACCTTGGCGACCGATTTGCCGCGCCGCTTGTGATCCGCTCGTAGGCTTGGCGCAGTGGGCCGCTGCCGCGGGCGGAGTGCTGGGCGGCCTCGACCAAGGCCCAGCGCAGCGCCGGCGAGCCCTGGCCGGTGATGTGGCCGAGCCGGGCCTTGCCGTCGGAGCTGCGGACGGTCGGGGTGAGCCCGGCCCAGGCGCAGAGGTGACGGGCGGAGGGAAAGCGCGTGATGTCGCCGACCTCGGCGATCACCAGCATGGCGATGTAACGCCCGATGCCGCGGATCTGGCAGAGCACCTCGACGTAGGGGTCGGCCTTGGCGCGCCGGTCGATCTCGGCGCTGGTCTGATCGATCTCGCGGTCGAAGCCGGCGATCAGCGATAGCAGGCTGTCGAGCCGCTGGCGGGGACCCTGGCGCAACTCCAGTTCCTCGAGGAAGCGCATCCCGCCGGGGCCGAACAGATTGCTGTAGGGGCGCTGGATGCCGTGCTTGGCGAGAATTGCCCCGACCCGCTGCTTGAGCGCCGAGCGGATGCGCGTGAGCGCCACCCGGTGGCGCAGCAGGTCGCGCAGATCGCGCAGCTCGCGCGGGGCGACATAGGCCTCAGGGAGCAGGTCGGCGCGCAACAGGTGCGCCAGCGTGCGCGCGTCGACGGCGTCGGTCTTCACCCTCGCGGCGGCGATCGCCTTAGTTCGAGCGGGTGCGCAAGGTGCAGCTCGTAGCCAGCCTCCTCCAACACGTCGGCCAGCCACTCCCAGCCGTAGGTCGCCTCCAGCGCGATCTTGGACTCGCCGTCGATCCCCTCCAGCAGCTCCAGGAACATCTGCGGGTCGTTGACAATCCGCCGCGACAGCAGCTGAGTGCCGTCCGCGTCGAGCACAGCGACGTGGGAGCGCTTGCGGTGCAGGTCGATGCCGACAGAATTCATCTGTGGGCCTCCTCCGATCCGGGAAACAGTGTGCGCCCGACGGCATAGCGCCTCGGGCACCGGTTCGCTAGGAGGCCCGCTCCTTCATGGCATCAAGGCTCCTTTCTGGGCTCGCTGTGGCTGGGCTCGCTGTGGCGAGGGTTGCTCATTTCTGTTTCGGCGCTTGGTGTCGCACGATCTGTGATGCGAGCTGTCCCGGCTTCTCAATTCGTTTCGGGGCCGTCAGGCGGCCAGAGAAGCTGAGGAGCTTGCCGGGACAGGGTCGGTGCCGCGGGGGCGGCTTGGTTTGAAGGGTTCGTTGCGGCTGAGTACGTGCCAGCAGGCGATCAGTAGCTTGCGCGCGACGGCGGCCTTGGCGGGGTTCGGTTTGCCGGCGTTGCGGCGCTTGACGTCGCGGTAGAGGCGGTGCCAGGGGTTTGTTTCGCGCCAGGCGCCCTGGGCGGCCTCGATCGCGGCCCAGCGCAACGTCCGCGAGCCGGCCTTTGAGAGCTCGCCGCTGCGCGAGCTCTGCCCGGACTGGTGCACCTTGGGCGCGAGGCCGGCGTAGCCGATCAGCTTGCGCGGGCCGGCGAAACGCGCGACCGGGCCGATCTCGCTTGCAATCGTCAGGCCCAGCAGCGGACCGATGCCGGGGATGGTGTCCAGCAACTGCACGCGCCGGTCGGCCCGTGCGAGCGGCAGCAGCTCGCGGTCGAGCGGCGCGATCCGTTCGTCGAGCAGGTCGATCACGGCGAGCGCCTCGGCCAGCGAGCGCCGCCAGACCGCGGGCACCCCGCGGTCCTCGAGCAGCGCCAGCCCGTCCGGCTTGCGCAGGCGAGCGACCGAGAGGCGCAGGCCCCACTGGGTTAGCAGCCCAAAGATCCGGTTCTTGGCCGAGCTGCGCAGCCGCACCAGCTGCAGGCGTCGCCTCAGCCGCTCGCGCAGCGCCCGCTCCTCGACCGCGGGCACCCAGAGCGCCGGCACCAGATCCCGCCGACAGAGCTCGGCCAGCACCCGCGCGTCGACCTTGTCGGTCTTGCACGCCAGCGGTGCAATGTTCTTCACCCGCCGCGCGTCGGCGACCTCGACCTCCCAGCCCGCCGCCGCCAGCCGGTCCTGCACCCACGCCGCACCGCTCATCATCTCTAGACAGGCGCGCGCGTCCGGCCCCAGCTTCAACACCAGTCGGCCGAGGCCTTCCTCGTCCGCGGGCACAAAACCCTCCTCCGCGATCGCGCCGCCGCTCTCCTTGGCGCACCAAGCGGCGCGCCCATACGCCCAATCGATCCCGACATAATGCATCTGGGCCTCCTAGCGTCGGACTGCGTCACCAAGCGCCATTCTGTCGGCGCTCGGGGGCCCGCCGTTCATCGGATTCGTTGGGCTCCAGGCGATGCTGGACGCGGCCCTGCGAGCGGCGGATACTGGGCGGGCGATGTCGCAGGAGAACCTGGAGGTCGTTCGTCGGACCATGGACGCGTACAACACGCGTGACCTGCCCGCCTATTTCGACATGCTCTCGGAGTCGGTGAGATTCCAGTCGCGGTTCAGCGCGATGGGTCGCGTCTATCACGGCCACGACGACCTGCGCCGCTACTTCGCCGAGCTGGAGGAGGTGTGGTTTCGGTACGAGATGCGAGTACTGCGCCTGGTCCCCGCGGGCCCTCAGGTGGCCGCGCTGTGTCACCTGTACGCGGTCGGTCGGGAGAGCGGCCTGCAGGTGGAGGAGAACTCCGCCATCGTCTTCACCGTGGAGGCGGGAAAGATCGTTCGGATCGACGCGTACCCCACGCACGCCGAAGCCCTCGACGCCGCGGGGCTGCGGGAGTAGGCCGCGCGGCTGTCTCGGCTATGCCGATTCGCCCAATGAGATGCGAGAGGGGGCGCCGTCTGGGCCCGGCGACCATCCCGTTCGCGGCCCCCGGAAAAAATCTGTGTCCAACGCGACCGTGCGTGGTGGCCTGGCCGGGGGTGTTCGCGCCGACGGAGGAGGGGGCCACCCCCACCCGCCGGGATCGTCCGGGTGGCGTCAGCCCGGACCAGGATCGTCGGACAGCCCCGACCGCAAGGCGGTGGAGGCGACCCGCTCGGCCATCCGCTCCTGTTCGCGCGCCTTGCGCTGGTCGCCGTCGTGCGTACTGATGCGGCCGTCCTTGACCGCAGCATCGATATCGGCGTGGATCAGCGCGAGCCTCGCGCCTCGGCGTCGATGATGGCTTGAATCCGATCATCCATGCTCAGTCGTCCACGTCCACACCTACTTGAAGAAGGCCGAGGCCTTGGAAGCCGTAGGGCTTGGGGACAGATAAGAGGTCGCGTCCGGGCCACGCAGATACCAAGGCGCACCGGTCGAAGCGTGACGGCCGACAGAGGACCATCGGCGCTCGTGCAATCCGCGATTTCCGACAGCGACTTACTGCCACCTCCGCGGCTGCTCGTCATCCAACGCAGCGTCTCAGCGCGAGCTTGGCTGCGTCTGGGACGGGTGGCCGGTGCGTTCCATCCGGAAGTCGATGGCCGACGTGAGTCGAGCGCTCCGGGTGGCCCGGGCGGGTCATCGGCGAAGATGCGCCGATGGCAGCCATGACCGACGCTCGTCCGCCGAAGCTTCGCTCGCGTCCGCGCCTGCGTGCGTTGGCCGCCGCCCCGCCTGAGGAGGTCGCCGACGGCGTCTGGCTGTTGCGCGGCGGCCTGCTGAGGACGATGAACGTCTATCTCGTCCGCGACGACGAGCGCGGCGGCGTGCTTGTCTTCGACGCCGGTGAGAAGGGCATGGCCGCGTCGATCGTGGCGGCCGCCATCCCGCACGGCGGGATCTCGCGGGTCGTGCTCGGCCATGGCGACACCGACCACCGTGGCGCCGCGCCGGCGCTGCGCGCCTATGCCGACGTCGTCTGCCACCCGGACGCGGTCGAGCAGGCGCAGGGCTCCGGTGGCCGGGACTACTGGCGCGCTGAGGCCTTGCCGCTCGACGTGCGCCTGCTCCACGGCTTCGCCCATCGCTTCGTGTGGGACTGCGGGCCGGTGCACATCGACGGCACCGTGCGCGAGGGCGACCGGCTGGCCGGCTTCGAGGTCGTCGACCTATCCGGCCACGCACCCGGGCTGATCGGTCTCTGGCGCGAGCGCGACCGCGTAGCGCTCGTCTCGGACTGCTTCTACATGGCCGACATGCACGGCAGGCCGCACCCGCCGAGCGTCCCGCTCGACGCGTACAACCTCGACACCGTCCAGGCCAGGCGCTCGGTCCGGAAGCTCGCCGAGCTGCGTCCCGCCATCGCCTGCCCCGGGCATCTCGGGCCCCTCACCGGAACCGACGTGGTTGCACAGCTCGAAGCCGCAGCGGCGGCTTGAGCGGTCGCGCCTCGCGTGTCTGTCTGGGTCGCGGCAAGACTGCTCCTATGCGCGCAACCGAGCTGTCTTCGGGGTCGCGTCTCAAAGGTGCTGTAAAAAGCGGGTACGGTTTTCGCCGCGGACGAGGTGCGACAGCCAACGGCCGTACTCGGGCTCCTGCTCTGCGCGACGACCAGGAGCCTCCCCCGGTTCACGCGGGAGGAGGAGAGCGGCGAGTGATGTTTGGCGCTGCTGCCTCTCGTCCGAGGCAGGAGCCCTACGACGGGCCCGGCACATGCCCGGTCTGCATGGTGGCTGTTGCACAAACCCCCGGCGAGCACGCTGGCCGAGGAGTTGGGGAATGTGTCCGCTGCCTGCCGGGCGATGGGGGTGGACCGCTCGACCTACTATCGGCTCAAGCAGAAGGTCGACCGTTGGGGGCTGGAGGCGTTGCGGGTGCGTGAGCGTCGCCGGCCGCGGATGCCGAACGAGATCGGCCCGCACCTCGAGCAGCGGGTGATCGCCTTTTCGCTCGGCCACCCCGGTTATGGGCCCAGGCGCATCTCGGCCGAGCTCGGCCCGGGACAAGTGGGGCGGTATCCGGCTCTCAGAGCACGGCGTCTGGCGCGTGCTGCGCCGGGTCGGGCTCAACACGCGCTCCAAGCGCCTGGCGCTGATCGCCCGCCACCACGACCGCTACGAGCGCAAGCCCGAGCTGGCGCCACCAGAGCGCCACATCGACGCCTCTGAGCCCGGCGAGAAGGTCCAGTTCGACTGCTTCTATGTCGGCCTGCTGGCCGGCACCAAGGCACCCTCTGGCAATACACCGCCATCGACGTCGCAGACCGCTAGATCACTTCTAAGGGTGGGTTCCAAAATCGGCCATCCCACCCGTCACGCGAGGTGCGTCCGTCCCGAGGTCCGCACACCCAGCGGCTCTGACGCCCATCTCCGCGATCGCGCACCAGTTCTTCCGAGACGGCTTTATGCAACAGCCACCATGGAAAGCGGCAGCGGGCGCGTACGGCTACGCCACGCGCAGAGACCTCAGCTCGTGGGGCCGCACGCTGTTCTGGGCGCTGCTGGGCCTGATTGCGTTCGGGATCGTCGCGATCTTCGTCTCGATCCCCAACAGCAACATCATCTACGCCGTCGCAGGCCTCGGGATCTTGGGCCGAGCGCGGGCTTGCGCGATCGCTTCGCCGCCGAGAGCCGGGTCGTCATAGGTGGTGTTGAACGTGCTCATGGTGTGACCCCTTAACTGTCGTGTGTTGACGTTGTGGTGATGCGGGGCTCCCTCACCGCGACCAGGGGATCGGGAGCGACTGCCAGGACGATCACGACGAGCCGCAGCAGCGCCTTCCACGCGGCGTTGACTCGCGGGTGGTCGGTGTGACGGCGAGGCTCCGGCCGGCGGGCAGGAGGCGTGGCACGAGTTTTGTGTCGAGCGACTGTGTACGCGGGACGTCGGGGACCGCGTGCTCACCACCATGCGTCAGCGCGCTCGCGGAAAGCGCAGCGGTGTCGAGGTGAAGGCCTGTTCACGTTGGTGTTCACGCTGAAGGCCGGCAGGCTTGTTCGCTGGCGGATGTTCGCCGATGATGACGAAGCCCTGGAAGCCGTCAGACTCCGGCAGGGCGCTCCCGCCCTCGTCTGAAGGCGGGGGCGGGAGCAGGACTTCAAGCAGGACTCAGGCGGCCTTCGCCATTTGCTCGAGCTGCGGCTCGGTCTCGACCGACGCGAACTCCGGGACGTCTACGAGTACGACCGTGCGGCCCTTATGGAGCTCCTCGACCGCGTGTTCGACGGCGTCGGCGGCGAGCGCAGCTCTGCGGAGCAGCAGCCGGGTCCCGCGATACCCGGTCACCCGGGAGCGTTCGGCATCGGCTTGTACGTCACGATCATGACGCGTTCCACGTCGCCGAAGGAGCCCTGTCGCTGTTGGTGGGCATCGCCGGCGAAGCTGCCGGCGTCGTCGCTGCGCCGGTGCGTGCCGCCCGCGAAGGTGGCGACGGGAGCGTCCGGGCCGACCGGTCCGGCGAAGCCGCCGACCGGTTCGCGGCGGATGTCGGCAGCGGACGGCTCGACAGCAGCCGAATTTCGCGCGGCGGCACGCTCGCCACCCGCAGCGTCTCGACCGCCCGGCGGGCGGCGTCCTCGTTCGGATATGTCTTGCTCGATGTGGCCATGGACTCGCTCCTTTGGAATTGGTGTATCGAGGATGAGCTCGGCTCTTGCGGCCCGCCGACAGTGGTTGCCGCCGTGTGGTACCAGCGCCGGCCGCGGTCGTCGGTGGCGTTGCCTGGGCCGCCTTGCGCGGCTTCTTGCGTGTCGAACATGGAGATCTCCTTTCAGACCTGGCGAGTTTTTGGTGATTGCGTCGTCAAGCATGCGCTCCTCGCGTGCGGGTCGCGCCCGTGGAAAACACTGGTCTGTCTTTGGCCCCGGCCAGGGGTGCAGGCAGTTAGGGTGGGAAGCGCCCATGTCGACTCCTGATCCGGGGCGGGGGCTTCTCGGCCGGCGTCGCGAGCGTTCGGCGCTCGATCTGCTGGTGAGCGCCGTCCGCGCGGGCGAGAGCCGAACGCTTGTGCTGCGGGGCGAGGCCGGCGTGGGCAAGTCGGCGTTACTGGACTACCTGGTTGAACGGGCGGCGGACTGCCGGATACTCCGCGCGGTCGGCGTCGACGCCGAGATGGAGTTTGCGTTTGCGGGGCTGCATCAGCTGTGTGGGCCGCTGTTCGACCGGCTCGAGCGGCTGCCCGCGCCGCAACGGGACGCGCTGGCCACGGCATTCGGCCTAGAGGGCGGCGACGCGCCGGATCGTTTCCTGGTCAGCCTGGCCGTGCTGAGCCTCTTGGGCGAAGCCGCCGGGGAGCAGCCGCTCATCTGCCTGGTGGACGATGGGCAGTGGCTCGACCGGGCCTCGGCGCAGGTACTGGCATTCGTCGCACGCAGGTTGGTCGCCGAGTCGGTCGCGCTGGTCTTCGGGTCCCGGCCGCCCAGCCGGAAGGATGTGCTGAAGGGGCTGCCGGAGCTCGCGGTCGAAGGCGTCGGTTACGACGAATCGCGAGCGTTGCTCGAGTCGGTGATCGCAGGCCCGTTGGACGATCGCATCCAGGACCGCATCATCGCCGAGCCGGCCGGCAACTCGCTGGCGCTGCTGGAGCTGCCGCGCGGCCGCAAACCAGCGGAATTGGCGGGCGGCTTCGGGCTGTACGACCCCGCTCCGTTGTCAGCCCGGATCGAGCAGACCTACGCGCGCGCCGGGTGGAGCGGATGCCCGCGGGCACGCAGCGGCTCCTGCTGATCGCGGCCGCCGAGCCGATCGGCGATCCCGCGCTCCTGTTCGGGGCCGCCGCTCGCATGGGCCTGAACGGTCACGAGGCGCTGGCGGACTCCGAGGATCTGATCACGGTGGACGACCGGGTGCGCTTCCGCCATCCGCTCCGGCATCAACGTCTCCGCTAGCACGCGATCTACACGCAGCTGGCCGGTCATGCCACTGCGCGGGATCCGTCGGTCCTCTGTCTCACGGCCGAAAGGGCGGTGAGCACACTTGACTTTGGTCCCCGGATGAGGGGAAGGTTGGTCCCACCCCGTGGGGAGCGTCCTCGGTCGAGGATCGGTCGAGGGGGCGACAAGGAAGGCGGGCTTGTACTCACTCCCGCAGCTGAGGCTCCGCAGCGTCGACGTTCTGGCCGTCGTTGGCGCCCGCTGTTCGGGTCGGCCGAGCCCGGCGTCGCCCTGTTCTGGCGCGCCCGACCGATGGAGGTCATCATGAGCAGCACTGACGCGAGCACCGAGACCTCGACGGAGGTCCCGGAAGTGGGAACCATCGACATGAAGCTCGAGGTTGTGACCTTGCCCGTCTCCGATGTCGATCGGGCGAAGAGCTTCTACCAGAGCCTCGGATGGCGGCTGGACGCAGACCTCGTCTTCGGCGACGACATCCGGGGGGTCCAGCTGACGCCGCCCCGCTCGGGGTGCTCGATCTCGTTCGGGAAGGGCCTCACCACAGCCGAGCCTGGCTCCGCTCAGCGTTTGGAGCTGGTCGTCGCCGACATCGAGGCGGCGCGTGAGGACCTGGTCAGCCGCGGCGTCGAGGTCAGCGAGCTGTTCCACCGCGACGGCGGGGAGCTTCGGCCGGGCCCGGACCCCGAGCGTCGCTCCTACCTGACTTACGCTTCGTTCAGCGATCCGGATGGCAACGGCTGGCTGCTCCAGGAGGTCAAGGAGCGGCTTCCGGGCCGGGAGTGGGAGGACTGAGATGGACGTCGCCTCGCTGGCAGATCTGTTGCACGAGACGGCCCTACGCCACGGCTCGTTCGAGGCGGTCGCCCCACCGCACGACTGGTGGGACTGGTACGCGGCGTACATGGACGCCCGCCAGGCGGGATCCACGCCGGATGAGGCCTCCGCGGCCGCCGGGCGCTACATGGCTGAGGCCAAGCAGATTGTTGTCTCGACCCCTTGACCCCTCGCTCCGGGTGCCGACCTCGAACGGTCCCTCGGGCGACGGGTAGTCGAGTCGACTCCCGACGCCTGAACTCAAGGCCCGGGCAGTTCTCGTCGGAGGGTGCCCATGGCCAGCCTGTCGGCGTGCGAAGGACAGCCGGCGACCTGGCGATCGATCGCCGACACCAACGATGGGAGAAACCATGACCACCGAAGCCACCGCTGGTTCCAGTGCCCGCGAGCCGGAACTGCTCGGCCAGACCGTCGTCCTCATCGGCGGCAGCGCCGGGATCGGGCTCGAAACCGCCCGACGCGCCCGCACTGAGGGCGCCGACGTCATCCTCACCGGCCGGAAGCCCGAGCGGCTCAAGCAGGCAGCGCTCGACGTCGACGCGCGGAGCACCGCCGCCTTCGACGCCAACGACCAGGCAGCGCTGAAGCAGTTCTTCGACGGCCTGCCCGACCCAATCGACCACGTGCTGGTCACGGCCGGCGGCCCCCATTACGCACCTCTGCTCGAGATGGACTCAGATCAGGTGCGCGAGGCGCTCAGCGACCACGCGGTGCTGGGGCTCGACGTCGCGCGCAACGCCCGCGGCAAGATGAGGCCCGGCGGCACGCTGCTGCTGATGGGCGGCACCGGCGGCCGGAAGATCAGTCGCGACCTCGGGATCGTCTCCGCGGCGACCGCCGTGCTGCCTCCGTTCACGGCGGCCCTCGCGCTCGCGCTTGCCCCGATTCGCGTCAACCTCATCGCCGCCGGCTTCGTCGACACCCCGCTGTCGGCATCGCTCCTGGGCGACGGACTCGAGGCCAGGCGGGACGAGCTGCGCACCACGCTCCCGATCGGGCGCGTGGTCGGACCGGCCGACGTCGCCGCGCTCGCCGTCCACATCATGACCAACACCGCCCTCACCGGCGCGACATACGACATCGACGGAGGCCAGCAATTCGTCGCCTAACCACTGGACCCGCCGCATCCACACGACCTCCCGCTACTCGCGCATAGCGACAAGTGGGCTTCAGCGGCTTCTGTAGGCCCGGTCGGGCGCGCAGGCTGAGCGACTGATGGCAGCGGTCGCCGACGCGCCGGGTCGGCGCTCGCAACGAGGGTCGACCGCGGCCGGCGGACACGGCTCGAGGCGAGCTCGCGCGAAGCGGCCGACGCCCCGATCAGGCTGCCCGCACCGGTCGCTCGAGCTCGGTGCCCCCACGGGCGACCTCCGCCCCGTCGACGAGCACGATCGCGTGCCCGTTTTCGAGCTCGGCGACGGCCGCCTCGACGGCGTCGCGGGCGAGCGCGGCCCGCTGCAAGATCCGGCGGGCGCCGCGAAGGCCCGTGACCCGGGTGCGCTCGGCGTCGTCGCGCTAACCGACGATCACCACCCGGTCGCTGTCGGCGAAGGAGCCCTGGCGCTGTCGGTCGGGATCGCCGGCGAAGCTGCCGGCGCCCTGACGGCGCAGCAGCACACGGCCCGCGAAGGTCCCGACGGGGTCGTCCGGGCCGACCGGTCCGGCGAACCCGCCTACCGGTTCTCGGCGGACGTCGCGCAGCGTGCTGCCGACCAGCAACCGGAACCCGTCGGCCGCGACACCGCCGGCGCGAAGCGACTCGATCGCCCGGCGAGCGGCCGCCTCGGAGGAATGTGCGTTGTGGAGCGTCGTCATCGAAGTTCCCTTCAGTGGTTGGTCCTGCTGCGTCGCGGTGGTGGTGTCCAGCTGTGTGGTGCTCATGGTGTCTCCTTTGGGGTGGTTGGGTTGGGTGTGGGAAGGTCGCCTTCTCAGTCGCGCTGGCTGCCGAACAGGTCGAGCAGCAGCAGGAAGACGTTGAAGATGTCGAGGAAGATGCTGGCCGCGATCACGACTGCGCTGTCGGCGCCTTGGCGGAGCCGGTTGAAGTCGTAGATCGTGAAGGCGCCGAAGATCCCGAGCCCGGCGACGGCGTGGATGACGTTGCCGGCGGGGATCGAGACGAAGATCCCGACGATCCCGAACGCGATCAGGCCCAGCAGCGACCGGAAGAGCGTGCGCCCCCACGAAGAGAGGTCTCGGCGGGTGGCGTAGCCGTACGCGCCAAGTGCGGCGACGAAGGCCGCGGTGGCACCGGCCGCCTGCCACAGAGCGGACGGATCCGCGTTGGCATAGTCGGCGATGACCGGGGCGACCGCGAGCCCGAGCAGCAGGCCCATCCCGAACAGCAGGCCGATGGCGAGTTGCTCACGGCCTCTCGCCGAGGCGATGTTCAGCCCGATGATCGCTGCGAAGGCAGGGATGAACAGCAGCAGCCCGGTCCCGCCGCTCAGGTCGCGGCCGAGGTAGGCGCCAAGCGCGGCGAACCCGACCGTTATGGCGACGTAGCCCATCACCTGGCCGAGCAGCTCCGGAGCTTCGCGCTCGATCGCTCCGCCGGCGAGGGCCGGGTCGTTGTAGGTGGTCTCGTATGTGCTCATGGTGTGACTCCCAACTGTCGTTTCGCGTCAGACCCAGGGGTATGGAGCGAGAGCCAGGACGACCACGACGACCCACAGCACCACCATCCAAAAGGTGTTGAGGCGCCGTCCGCGATCGCCGTTGCCTTGCGCGGCTCCTTGCGTGTCGGACATGTGGATCTCCTTTCAGACTGGCGAGCTTTGGTGATTGCGCCGTCAAGCATGCGCTCCTCGCGCGCGCGTCGCGCCCGTGGAAAACACTGGTCTGTCTTTGGCCCCGGCCCGGGGTGCAGTTAGGGTGGGAAGCGGCCATGGCGACTCCCGATCCCGGGCTCCTCGGCCGGCAGAGCGAGCGTTCGGCGCTCGATCTGCTGGTGAGCGCCGTCCGCGCAGGCGAGAGCCAGACGCTCGTGTTGCGAGGCGACGCCGGCGCCGGCAAGTCAGCGCTGCTGGACTACTTGGTCGAGCGGGCCGCGGACTGCCGGATACTCCGCGCCGTCGGCGTCGAGGCCGAGATGGAGCTTGCGTACGCGGGATTGCACCAGCTGTGTGCTCCGCTGTTCGACCGGCTCGAGCCGCTGCCCGCGCCGCAACGTGACGCCCTGACCGCGGCGTTCGGCCTGCAGGCCGGCGAGGCACCGGATCGCTTCCTGGTCAGCCTGGCGGTGCTGAGTCTCTTGGGCGAAGCCGCCGAGGATCAGCCGCTGATCTGCGTGGTGGACGATGCGCAGTGGCTCGACCGGGCCTCGGCGCAGGTACTCGCATTTGTCGCACGCAGGCTGCTCGCCGAATCGGTCGCGCTGGTCTTCGGGTCAAGGCAGACCGGCCGGGACAACGTCCTGAGCGGTCTGCCGGAGCTGGTGGTTGAAGGCCTCGATTACGAGGACGCGCGAGCGTTGCTCGAGTCGGTGATCGCCGGCCCGCTGGACGACCGTATCCGGGACCGCATCATCGCCGAGACGGCCGGCAACCCACTGGCGCTGCTCGAGCTGCCGCGCGGGCGCAACCCAACGGAGCTGGCAGGCGGCTTTGGGCTCTCCGACCCCCCTCCCCTGTCTGCCCGCATCGAGGAGACCTTCGCTCGCCGGGTGGAGCGGATGCCCGCGGCGACGCAGAAAGTCCTGCTGATCGCGGCGGCCGACCCGATCGGCGATCCCGCGCTGCTGTTCGAGGCCGCCGAGCGCATGGACCTGAACGGTCATGAGGCGTTGGCCGACGCCGAGGACTTGATCACGGTCGACGACCGCGTGCACTTCCGCCACCCGCTCGTCCGCTCCACCGTCTACCGGCTCGCCTCGGCGGCCGAGCGCCGGAGGGCGCATGCGGCGGTCGCCGAGTCCATCTCGCCCGGCGACGACGATGATCGGCGGGCATGGCATCGCGCCCACGCCGCGGCAGGACCCGACGAGACCGTCGCGGCGGAGCTGGAAGCCTCGGCTGGCCGCGCGCAGGCTCGCGGCGGCCTTGCCGCGGCAGCGGCGTTTCTCGAGCGCGCCGTGGCGCTGACGCCGGATCCCGAGCGGCGGGCACAGCGTGCGCTCGCGGCGGCACGGGCCGCTCACGCTGCCGGAGCAGCGGATGCCGCATCCGCGCTTGTGACGGCTGCACGAGGCGGAGCGCTGGACGAGCTCGAGGACGCCCAGGGGTCAACTGCTCGAGGCGCAGATCGCCTTCAGCTCCCAGCGGGGCGGCGACGCGACCTCACTGCTCGCCGCCGCGGCGGGGCGTCTTGCGCCGCTCGACGCCGCAATGTCCCGTGCCGCCCATCTCGAGGCGATCTGGGCCGCGTGTTTTGGCATGCATCTCGCCAGCCCGAGCGGGCCGCTCGAGGTATCCAAGGCGGCACGCGCCGCGCCCCCGGCGCCCGGGACTCCGAGCCCCTACGACCTGATGCTCGACGGGCTGGCCACCCGCTTCGTCGACGGTTTCCCCGCCGGCGCGCCGACGCTGCAGCGCGCGCTGAGCGAGTTCAGCCGCACCGAGACGGAGGGTCTCGCTGATATGGCGATGGCGTGGGTCTGGCTCGCGGTCGAGCTGTGCGACGCCGACGCCTGGTTCGAACTCGGCACGCGGCAGCTGCAGGCCGCCCGCGACGCCGGCGCGCTCACCGTGCTTCCGCTCGCGCTCCACACGATCGCTGCCTGGCACGTGCTCGCCGGCGACCTCGCCGTCGCCGACACGCTGCTCGCCGAAGCCGACTCGATCATGGCGGCGACAGGCGACGCCCCGATGAGCCACGCCCGCCTCCGTCTGGCCGCGCTCCAGGGCGGCGACGCCCAAGCGCTGATCACCGCGAGCATTCAGGACGGGACCGAGCGGGGCGAGGGCGTGCTGGTCCGGCACGCCGAGGACGCGGCGGCCACGCTGTACGCCGGCCTGGGCCGCTACGACGACGCGCTGACCTGGGCGCAGCAAGAGGTCGAGCACAACCCCCACGCCTTCTACATGACCGCGTTGCCGGAGCTGGTCGAGGCCGCGGTTCGCTGCGACGAACCCGACGAGGCCCGCCGCGCGGTCGACGCGCTCTGCGAGAAGACGCAGGCGAGCGGCACGGCCTGGGCGCGCGGCGTCGAGGCGCGCTCGCGCGCCCTCGTCAGCGACGGGGACGACGCCGACGCGCTCCACCGGGAGGCGATCTCTCTGCTGGGCGAGACCCGCTTCGAGGTCGAGTCCGCGCGCGCCCAGCTGCTCTACGGCGAGTGGCTACGCCGCCAGAACCGCCGCGTCGATGCCCGCGAGCAGCTGCGAGCAGCGCACGAGGCCTTCGCGGGAATGGGAGCGGAGCCGTTCGCCGAGCGGGCCGAGCGCGAGCTGAAGGCCACCGGAGAGACGGTGCGCAAACGCAGCGTCGAGACGCGGGACGAACTGACCCCACAGGAGGCCCAGATCGCCCGCCTGGCGGCCGAGAGGCTCACGAACGCGGAGATCGCCGCCCAGCTGTTCCTCAGCCCGCGCACGGTCGAATGGCACCTGCGCAAGGTGTTCCTAAAGCTCGGCATCAGCTCCCGCAGACAGCTCCGCTCGGCACTGCCGGACGGCCGCGCAGCGGCAGTTCCCGTCTAGGCCACGGGTTGCTACCTCTCAAACGTCCAAGCACTTAGCGCCGCCGCGTTTCGCGGAAAGCGGACAGTCAGCCCACCACCGGCGAAAGAGAGCGACGGCCATCTCCGACTGCGGAGTTGGTGGAAGCTTTCCGGACGACCCTCGGTACTCGTCTTCCAAATTAGGCCTTGCTCGCCCGCCACGGCAACTGGCGTAGTTCCTCCGCAAGAGCCTGGGCTCCCGACTCTCCATAGCGACCCGCCCACCGGTTGAGCCAGTCCTCGTCGTCCAAGAAGAACTTCCAGTCGCTGACCACCCCTTGCCTCACGAACAGAAACGGCACGGGTGATTGGAACGGGTGAAAGCTCGAGTTGTATATCGCAGTCCCCTCGTTGCCCTCGTAGAACGGCCCGAACACGATTCCATCTTTCGCATACCAAGGAACTGCAAGCTGCTGTAGGGCCTCGTCAAAGACGCCCTGCGCACCATCAGCCGACAAGTCGGTGAAAACGACGACGATCACCTTGTAGTTCGCGTCGTCGCCGCCGGTAGGTTCCGCGTCCAGGAACAGGCTCTTGTAGCCGTTCATAAGCTCGACAGCATGGGGCACGCCCCGGTCGGCGATCTGCTCAGGAGCGAGCCAAAGCGTCTTATGTTCCAAGCCCCCAGGCACGAAGGGACAGACGGGCCCAGAGCGGCCGAGATCCTCGTGAGGCCTGACCACGAAAGTCTTGATCCAGTCTGCGACGGCATGAAGCGCATCTAGATCGCTTTCCGCAAGCTCACTCGTCCTTCCGACGTCCTCGAGATCCTCAAGGAGGAAGAGATTGGTGGTCTGGGGTCGGGTGGCTTTCCATCGGTGCCTCCGAACGGTCGAAGAGCAGGCAGTTCAGGTTGCTGCGACGGGCATTCGGCCGCGCCCGTAAACACCCTCGTCTGTTCCCTGGCCCTGGCGATCAGCATCCCATTTCGGCGAACCGCCGTCAATCGCTAGCGCGCCGCTTTCCATGGGACGTGCCTTTCGCAGGGGACGGGCTGGGACGGCTGGCTGTCGCCTTCGCATTCGGAGCGGACGGCGGCGCGGCCGCGACTTAAGAAGCGGTTGGCGCCGCGGTTGGCCTTGATCTGACCGAACACCGACTCGACCGAGCCTTGGCGTTTGAGGTAGAGCTCTGCGCCCCAGTCGGTGGCCAGTACCCGGCGGGTGAAGTCATAGAGGCCACCGCGACGGCCCGGGCGGGGCTGTTTGCGCTTATCGGCGTCGGGAGCGACCAGCGTCTGGATGCCTTGGCCAACCAGCGCCTCGATGGCCTCGTTCTTCCAATAGCCAGCGTCGGCCACCACCATCCCCGGCCACTCTTCCACGCCGGCCGTTTGGAGCTCGCGGCGGGCAGACTCGACCATCGGCTGTAACGGCCCCATGATCTGGCGTCTCCGGGCCATCGCCGAAGACCCTTCCGCCCACGACCTCCGCGAATTCCACGCCCTCATCAAACAGTTCGAGCGAGCACGCGCACGCTTCGCCACCGCCTCCGAGCCCGACCCGCCCGGCCCCACAGCCTCAGCCCCCGAGCCATAGAGGCCCAACAGGCGGTTTACGCGACACCCTCCGCGAGAAGCAGAAGCGGCGCATTCTCCTCGCGCGCGTACTTCTCGGGCGAGAACGGTTGCGCCGCCGCGGCCGTCGAGCCACTCGCGAACTCGAACGCGGGCGCTCCTAGATGAAGTTCTATTTCGTCCCTTGGCCTGAGCCGCTCATACGGTCGAAACGGCTTGAAAATGAGGCTTTCTCACGCAGCGGGGGCGCTGCGCTGCGCGCAGATCGGGCCAAAGACCGGGCGGCGCCGGTCGGCTCTCGCAACCGCTTGCGCAACGCGAAGAACTCGCGCCATTGCAGGGTTCTGCGAGTGGGGCTAGCCGGACTCGAAGCGGCGATCTCCTGGGTGCGATCCAGCCGTCCTCTCACGTCGAAAATGGTTGGTTGCAGTGCTTATGGGCGAGCGCCTGGAGTGCCGCAACAGCTCCGCATCACCGCGTCTTGCGGAGCACGAGGTCCTGGACAGGTCTGGCGGCGCCATCGAATCACCGAGGCTGAAGGTCCGTCCGGAGGCCAAAACCAGGAGCCGGGACGCTCGCGGAAGGCGGCGGCGGGCTAGGGAGGTGCCGCCCGAGTTAACCGGTTTTGTACGCATGTGGTGAACAGCATTGACTCGTGGCCGGGGCTCTGAGAGTGTCGTCATTGGATCGTTCGCCGCGTCGCCGTAGTGCGACGGCCCTCGACGAAGTTCGCCGCTCGTCGCCGTAATGCGACGGCCCTCAACGATTGATGGTCGACCCAACGACCGGAGGTGGGCATGGCAAACGTCGAAACCGCAACCGAGATCCGTCCGTTCCAGTTGGACATTCCGAAAGACGCGCTGGAAGACTTGCGCCGCCGCATAGAGGCGACGCGCTTGCCCTCCAAAGAGCTCGTCGAAGATCGGTCTCAGGGCGTGCAGCTGGCGACGATTCACGAGCTCGCGACCTACTGGGCGACTGAGTACGACTGGCGCAAGGCCGAGGCGAGGTTGAACGCCTTGCCTCAGTTCACGACGGAGATCGACGGCGTGAACATCCACTTCATCCACGTGCGCTCGCCGCACGAGAACGCGCTGCCGCTGATCATGACGCACGGCTGGCCGGGCTCCGTCATGGAGATGATCGACTCCGTCGGCCCGCTGACGGACCCGACCGCGCACGGCGGCAGCGCCGAGGATGCCTTCCATCTGGTGCTGCCCTCCCTGCCCGGGTACGGCTTCTCGGGCGAGCCGGTCGAGGTCGGCTGGGATCTGGGCCGGACGGCACGAGCCTGGGCCGAGCTTATGGACCGCCTCGGCTACACCCGCTACGTGGCCCAGGGCGGCGACGTGGGCGCCGGCGTCACCGACGCGATGGGCCGCCAGGAACCCGAAGGCCTGATCGGCATCCACACGAACCTGCTCGTGCCGGCGCTTGGCGGCACCATGCCGACGGACACCGCCGAGGAACGCGCCGCGGCCGCGCAGATCGACACCTTCCAGCAGTCCGGAAACGGCTACTTCGTCGAGATGGCCACCCGGCCGCAAACGATCGGCTACGCCCTGCTGGATTCACCCGTCGCCCTGGCGGCCTGGATGGTCGATCACGACACGGACAGTTACTACAAGATCTCCCACGCCTTCGTCGACGGGCAGCCCTCGGGCAACCTCACGCGGGACCACATCCTCGACAACATCACGACGTATTGGCTGACCGGCACCGGCGCCTCCGCGGCCCGGTCGTACTGGGAGGCCTACGGGCCTGACGCACCGGCCGCGGGCCGCGAGCCTCTGCCGCCGTCCTCGATTCCGGTCGGGTTCACCACCTTCCCCGGCGAGATCTGGCGGACTCCGCGCAGCTGGGCCGAGAAGGCCTATCCCAACCTCACCTACTTCAACGAGGTCGACAGGGGCGGCCACTTCGCCGCCTGGGAGGAGCCGGAGCTCTTCTCCGAGGAACTACGCGCCGCGTTCGCGTCGGTTCGCTGAGTGCCCAAGTCCCCCTACCTACGGAGGTCCTCATGACTACCACCAGCATGCTGCCTGACGTCGGGATCGAGCTTCGGGAGGCTTACGCCGAAGTCGGCGATGTGAACTTGCATTACGTCGAGGCCGGTGAGGGCCCGCTGATCGTTCTACTGCACGGCTTCCCGGAGTTCTGGTTCGGTTGGCGGCTACAGATCGAGCCGCTCGCGGCGGCCGGTTTTCGGGTGGTCGCCCCCGACACGCGCGGCTACAACCTGTCGTCGAAGCCTGAGGGCTTCGAGGCCTACGGGGTCGACCTGCTCGCCGCCGATATCCGCGGCCTCATCGGAGAACTGGGTGAAGAGTCCGCGTCGTTGGTCGGTCATGACTGGGGCGGATCGATCGCCTGGATCACCGCGATGAACCACCCCGAGGTGGTCGACCGACTCGCCATCCTCAACGCGGCCCATCCGCGGCGGCTCCAAGAGGGACTGCGCCACCCGAGCCAGCTTCGGAAGTCGTGGTACTTCTTCTTCTTTGCAGTCCCAGGACTGCCCGAGGAAGTGGTACACGCCAGAGACTGGCACTTCTTCCGGCACTTCCTGGAAGACGCACGCCCCCCTTACACCGATCAGGAGATCGAACGCTACGTCGAGGCGTGGTCGCAGCCAGGCGCAGCGGCCGGGATGATCAACTACTACCGCGCCTCGGTACGACAGTCCCAGAAGGAAGCCGCAGCAAAGCTTCGCCCGATCTCGGCGCCGACACTGGTCATCTGGGGGGAGCGCGATTCCTACCTCGGCTCGGACCTCGCCGAGCCCGACCGCGACGACGTGCCCAACCTCGACCGCGTGGAGCGCCTACCTGACGCGTCGCACTGGGTGCATCACGACGAGCCCGAACGCGTCAACCAACTGCTCATCGACTTCTTCGCCCCCGCGGCATAGGCGCCAAGACTTGGTCGAGCGTGTCCGTATCGATCGCCTACTCCCGCGCTGCGCGTGCTCTGGCAGATCGCGCATGCCTGGGAAACAACGAGCTGCGGGTCAGTCAGCCGCCGTGCTGTTTCTCCCCATCCGAGCGTTCGCAGCTGAACGACTCGGGTTTACTGCGCCATGCCGGCGCCGAAGGTTCGCCGTGCCGCAATCCGTCCAAGGAGGAGCGCCATGACCGATCACACACAAAGCCTCGCTGCGGATCGACGCGGCGAACGCCATCTAATCCGAGTCGGCCTCCTGATCGCGGCCGCCTTGATGCTCTCGCTCGTGTTCTTCTCCACCAGCGCCCGAGCGGCGGAGTCGGACCCGACGATCGTGCTCGTGCACGGCGCCTTCGCATCGCCTGCCGGATGGGACGGGGTGGCCGCCGCGCTGCACAAGGACGGCTACCAGACGGCGACGCCGGCGCTCGGCCTGGCTTCTGTGTCGGACGACGTGGCGATCGTGCGGTCGACGCTGGATTCGATCCCGGGAGACAAGATCCTGGTGGGACACTCCTACGGCGGGTTCGTGATCACCAACGCCGCCAGCGGGCGCAGCGATGTCCGCGGACTGGTCTACACGGCGGCGTACGTCCCAGAGAGCGGTGAGACGATCAACAGCCTGAGCGTCGGCTTCGCGCCGGGGGCGTTTCAGGCACATCTGGTGTTCGCCCCGTCGCTTCCCTTCGTGATCGTCGACCCGCAGTTCTTCCCCGAGGACTTCGCCCAGGACTTGAATCCGAAGCTGGGCGCCGAGATCGCAGCCCAGCAGCGCCCCACGAGCCTGGGTCTCTTCGGCACTCCATCCGGCCCCGCTGCCTGGCACGCGCTCCCGTCGTGGTACGCAGTCTCGGCCCACGACCGCGCGATCGACCCTGCCCTGCAGCGGTTCATGGCCCAGCGCGCCGGATCGACGACGGTCCGGTTCGCCGCCGCGAGCCACGTGGGCGGCCTCACCCACTACAAGGCGCGGTTCGTGAAGCTGATCGAACAAGCGATTGACGCGACCGCAAACTGATCGCGGTCGTGACGAGACGGAGTTTCGTCCGGGACCCGAATTGACGGTGGACGCCGCGATCGTCGCCTCTCGGAGACGGAAGGAATGCAATGACTGATGCACCGGGTAGCGACGACCGCACCACCACCGAGTATCGAGTTGGACGACGACCGCTAGCTGCGGTCACGGCCTCAGCGTGCTGCTTACCGGCACCACTGGCGCGCGGCGGGCGTGGACAGTGTCGATGATCTCGGCGCTGTCGATGCCTTGGAGATAGATCGAGGTGATGCCGAGGTTGGTGTGCCCGAGCTGGCGTTGGATGACGATCAGCGGGACACCCTCGCGCGCCATCCGCCAGGACCTCCCTGGCGATCTGGTCGTAGTCGAGGTTCTGGTGCTGCGATGCGTTTGCGTGCACCTTCGTGCCGTCCACCGCCAGCACCGCCACACCAACGAGGCCGGCATCCGCGCAGAGCGCTAGCACCTCGCCGAACAGGCCGGCGAGCGCTGCCTCGTGGCGTTGGCGAAAGCGCGCGATCGTGCAGTGATCGGGCCGCTGGTTCGCCGCCACCACCCGGACCGCGACATCGTCCACGCACGCCCGCTCGACTGCCCGCGACGAGCGCCGCCGGGTCGCCTACGCATAGAGCAGCAGCGCCACCATCATCGCCGGGTCGTGCGCCGCGCGGCTGTGCCCGTCCTGGCGATAGGCGGCATAGAACCCGGGTCCATCTCCTCAACCGCCGCTAGAACGAACCACGCCAGGTGATCGTCCGGCAGCCACTCCCGCAGACTCGGCGGCAACAACAACTCCTGCTCACGGTCACACGCAAGAAAGTTCTGGGCCATAACCCGGATCGTCCTAACCGCTCCGGACGACACCCCCCCTTTGTGCAACAGCCACGTGGAAAAGCGGGAGTAATACCCGCGCTCCTGCATTGCGCGAACGACCAGGAGCCTCCCCCGGTTCGCGCGAGAGGGGGAGTGAGCGATCGGACGGGGCCGGCGACTACTCCGCATGGAAAGCGCCTTCCGCGCCCGGACGGCTGGTCGGTGCCTTGCTCGTCCTCCCTGCCGGCGACGACGGAGATCGACGACGGCACGGGATCCTCGGCGTGGGAGCGGATCACGAGGGGAGCTCACCGAGCCACTCGTGGACCGACTCTCCCGCTATGTGCATCGGCGGATCGAAGTCGAAATCCGCTTCGACCCTCCAGCGGCCCATGATCGGCCCGAACTGTTCTGCTCTGGGCGGTCGCTCATCGCTTCGGCACGAGGACCTGCGCGAGGGCTCCGCTTCGGAAGCGCTCCTCGTCGACGACGTCGAGCTTCAGGTGCTCATCCAGCTCGGCGAACGGGCTGTGGCCCGCGCCGATCGCAATCGGGACCGTCGACAGCTGGTATTCGTCGACGAGGCCTAGGCGGGTCAGCGACTTGGCGAAGTCGGGACCGCCGTGGACCAGGACCGTGCCTTCGTCGTCCCGGGCCTTCAGGTCCGCGATCTCCGCGCTCAGGTCCCCGCCGAAGATCTCGGCCGGTCCCCATTCCGCCTTATCCAGGGTGTGGGAGAAGACAGCCTTCGGCTTCTCGTTCATCGCGGTTGCGATCGGCCCCTCGGACGCGGCCCAGTGCGGGCCCATGATCTCGTAGCTGCGGCGGCCCATCGCGTGAACGCCGGCCTCCTCGAGCGCGCGGAGGCTCCGCTCATTCGAGTCCTCGCCGAACCACTCGAACATCCATTCATGGGTCCCGTCGGGGCTGGTGGCAAAACCGTCGAGGGACATGACCATTTTGAGAATCACTTTTCTATCGCTCATGGAGGTAGAGACCTACCCTCTCGCGTGAATTAATCCCTTATCGGGGATTCGGGGGAAAAAGACGGCCCCGGCGTGCGCCGAGGCCCTGGTGAAGGGTGGTGCCAAGGAGCAGCTACGCCGCGGGCTTCGGTCTCCGGCAGCTTCTCGTCGGCCTGGCGGCCCATGAGGAGCTCCTTGGCGATGACCGCAAACTCCGCATGGTGTGTAGCGAAGGTTTTGGTGCCAGGACAGGTAGGGCTGGCCCTCCCGATCACTGTGAATGGTTGTCAACCCGCACCGATTATGGGAATAGGGGGCGGTCGTCTGGCGTCTCGTCTCGATGTGGGTCCTCCGAGAAAAGGAGCCGTCGTATCCGTTTCAGCGGCCCTGGCGCTGTGTCTGCTGGGCGGTGTCGGGGTGGCCGATGCCGCGGCGGCGACCGGTGATCTGGTCCAGAAGCCGGGCGCGGCGGGGTGCTTGAGCGTGATCGGCTTCTGCGACCGAGGGGAGGCGCTCGACGGCGCTCGCTCGATAGCGGTCAGCCCCGACGGGCAGAACGCCTACGTCGCCGCTGCCGACAGCGACGCGGTGGCGGTGTTCGACCGCGACGGCGACGGGACGCTGATCCAGAAGCCCGGCCAGGCGGGCTGCATCTCGGACACCGGCGCCGGCCGATGCCGCGACGGCACGGCGCTCGACGGCGCCAGCTCGGTGACGATCAGCCCCGACGGGAAGAGCGGCTATGTCACGTCCAGCCTCAGCGGCGCGGTGGCCGTGTTCGACCGCACCAGCAACGGCCGGCTTGTCCAGAAGCCGGGCCGCGGGGGCTGCATCTCAGAAGGCGGGGCGGGCCCGTGTATCAAGGGCAGGATGCTCAACAGTGCCGAATCGGTGGCGGTCAGCCCCGATGGCCTGAGCGCCTATGTCGCGGGCGGATCGGGCGAGCCGGAAGGCGTGGCGGTCTTCGACCGCGCCGAGGACGGCACACTGACCCAAAAACCCGGCACGGCGGGGTGCATCTCGAACTCTGGGGGGTCGTGCGTCGAAGGGAGGAACCTCGGCAACCCCAAGGCGGTCACGGTCAGCCCCGACGGCGAGAGCGCCTACGTCGCCTCGAGCGACACCGGAGGGAGCGGGGTGGAGATCTTCGACCGTGCCGAGGACGGAACGCTGACCCAAAAACCGGGTCTGGCCGGCTGCATCTCGGTGGACGACGCCTTTCCGAACGACGATTGCGTCGAGGGGACGGCCCTCGGCCGCGCCG
Source organism: uncultured Thermoleophilaceae bacterium (assembly GCA_963821275.1). Lineage (GTDB taxonomy): Bacteria > Actinomycetota > Thermoleophilia > Solirubrobacterales > Thermoleophilaceae > JACVRW01. Next base: position 17,395 of record CAWGDF010000011.1, on the reverse strand, counting down.
ACTCGGTGGCGGTCAGCCCCGACGGGCTGAGCGCCTACGTGGCCGCCCCCGACAACAATGGCGGGTTCGGAGAAGTCTCGAACGGGGCGGTGGCGATGTTCGACCGCACCCGCAACGGCCGGCTGATCCAGAAGCCCGACCCGGTCGGGTGCATCTCAGTAAGCGGGCGGGGGCCGTGTATCGACGGGAAGGCCCTCGAGAACGCCCAATCGGTGGCGGTCAGCCCCGACGGGCTGAGCGCCTATGTCGCGTCCGAACAAAGCAATGCGCTGGCGGTGTTCGACCGCGCCCCCAACGGCACGTTGGCCCAAAAACCCGGCACGGCCGGCTGCATCCGTGACATCACCACTACCGGCCTCCAGTGCGTCGACGGGACGGCGCTCGCCGACCCCGAGTCGGTGGCGGTCAGCCCCGACGGGCTGAGCGTCTATGTCGCGTCCGAAGCCAGCGACGCGGTGGCGGTGTTCGACCGCGAGCCGAGCCCACCCCCGCCGCTCCAATCGGCGGGGCTCTTCGGCTCGACGTTTCCTCTCGCCGACCCTGCGCCTGCGCCCAGCCCGTGACGAGCGCGCAGGCCGCCCGCCCGATCCGATCCTCGAACCGTGACGCGTCCCGTCACCGTGGGGGATGCTCGCGGCGATCGACCTCCACGGATGCGACTTTGCCGCACTTGCCGCTCCAGAAACGATCCGTGCCCTCGTTTCTGCCGTGATCGACGCGATCGGCGTGACCGGGCACGGGCCCGCTGCATCCGAGCGCTTCGGCGACATCGACAAGACGTTCCCGTTCGACCAGACCCTCGAGGCGCTGGTATACGTCGAGCAGGGCCACGCCAACGGCAAGGTCGTCACCACGCTCGACTGACAACGCCGCCTGCCGCCCAGGACGCGCAATGGGACCGCCTCGATACGTCCGGCGCACACCTCTCCTATCGGCGCAAGCGATCACGCAGCCGTCCACCGCGGACGTCACTGCCTTGAACGAGTTGCGGCAGCCAAGAAGGGCGTACCCGGGCTCCTGCAATGCGCGACGACCGGGAGCCCTCCGCCTTGCACCGCGGGAGGCGGGAGAGCCCCGGGTTCTTGCGAGAAGAGCGAGAGCGCTGCTTTCGTCGAAGAGGAGTAGCCTCACCGATTCCCTCACCGGGTAGTCCACGACGATCGCATGCGTCCGTTCATTCGCGCGCTAGCCGGGATCCGGTTGCGATGAACTTCAAGCCGAGTCCCGGCGCCGAAGTGAGATCCGTGCGGCGCACGGTTGGTCGTGCGGCGAGCGATCATTTGTCATGGAGGGCCCAGCGCCCGGTAGCGCGGAATCGAGCTCGGTGCCCAACTAGTGGTGGGCGAGGTGGTCTGCGTCAGGCCATGTACCGTCGCCGGGCATGTCAAGCCGGTCGGTCAGCGACCTGCGCCATTCCGGTGTCGACGTGGGTTCACCCCAGTAGTCCGTGACGCGCACCACCCGTCCATGTTCTAGCTCGCCGATCGTCACGTTCCGGTAAAGGCGTCCGTCGCCGTAATCGCTGGTCCATTCGACCACGACGACGTTGTCTAGATGCAGACGCCTGCCGACCTCGAGCCTGAGTTCCGGGAAGTTACCTTCGATCTCGGCGATGAGCGGGCTGGTGCGCACGATCTCGCGCATCTGCGGCCATTGGCGCACCACGTTCTCGGCGAGCGGCACACCGACGATATAGGCGAGGCGGGTCGCGCCGGGCGGTTCCTGCTGACTCTTTCTCATCGGGATCGTGCTCCTTGCGTTCGGGTGCCTTCGGCGCAACACCTCCCTGAGGACGTCGCGCGGGTTCAGGTCGGCGGCGTGGACCGCCGCGCGGACCTCCCTCGCGGCGGGCTTACCCCCGGTCGTTCGCATTCGAGCGCCGCGGTCGGCTTCAAGCGGCGGCCGCCCGAAGCACTTTCGTCTCGTAGAACCGCGTGATCCCCTCGCTGATCTGGGGCAGGCAGTCCTCGACTGCGAAGTGGCCGGAGTCCAGCCGGACGAGCTCGGCTTCTGGCAGGTCGCGCAGGTACGCCTCGCCGCCCTCGGGGGTGAAGAAGATGTCTCCTTGGCCCCAGAAGATCAGCGTCCGAGGCCGCTTCTCCCGCAGGAACGCCTGCCAGGCGGGGTAGAGCTCGACGTTCGTGCGGTAGTCGTAGAACAGGTCGAGCTGGACGCGGTGCGCGTTCGGGCGCGCGAGGAAGAACAGGTCCATGCTCCAGTTGTCGGGGCTGATCCGCGCGGGGTCCCGGTGGCCGGTGGTGTAGATCGTCTCGACGGTCTCGGGCTGCAGGAAGGCCTCGAGCGGCGCCTCGGTCTCAGGGGAGCGGTCCACCCACAGCGCGTGACGGATTCCGTCCCACGCTTCGGTGAAGCCCTCCTCGTAGCTGTTGGCGTTCTGAATCACCTGCCACGCGAGCCAATCCGGGTGGCGGGCAATGATGCGGTTGCCGATCGGGCCGCCGTAGTCCTGCATGTAGATGCCCATCGGGCCGGTGAAGCCGATCCGCTGGAGCAGACCCTCGACGACCTCGGCGAGATGGTCGAAGGTGTAGTCCCAGTCGGCCGGATCCGGCATGTCGCTGTTGCCGAACCCGGGGTAGTCGGGTGACACGACGTGGAAGCGCTCGGCGAGAGCGGGGATCAGGTTGCGGAACTGATGCGACGAGGCCGGGAAGCCACCGAGCAGCAGCAGCTTCGGGCTCCTCGGGTCACCGGCCTGCCGGTAGAAGACGTTCAGACCGTCGACTTCCACTATGTGATGGGTCGTCATTGGGGCTCCTGGTCGCGGTTTGTCGGACAATCGGTTAGTCACAGGGGAGCCGCCGGTCTTACCCCGGGGTCTAGGATCTGCATCTGGTGTCCCCAGACGCCGCCGACAGGACCGTCGTCGAGTGGATGGCCGGCCTACGGGCCTCGGGTGTGCAGCGGGACACCACGGTCGCCGAGTTGCGCGACCTGCTCTTGCGCGTGGCGCGGTTCGAGTGCCAGCGACGTCGCGGGTTGCTTCGTGTGAGCGGGCCGGAGCTCGAGGACATCGCGCAGCAGGCGGCCAACGACGCCTTGGTATCGATCATGGCCAAGCTCGACGAGTTCAGGGGGGAGAGCCACTTCACGACCTGGGCCTACAAGTTCGTGATGTTCCAGGTCTCGACAAAGATCGGCCGCCACTTCTGGCGCACCGGCTCGGCCACCGTCGACGAGCCGGTCGACCCGGAGCGAATCGCCGATCGCCTGGCCACGGCGCCGGACCGGCGCGCCGAGCAGCGCGAGCTGCTCGGGGCCCTGGCGCACGCGGTCGAGCAGGACCTGACGGAGCACCAGCGCAAGGTGTTCGTGGCGATTGCTCTCGACGATGTGCCGGTCGATGCGCTCGCGGCCGAGCTCGGCAGCACCCGCAACGCCGTCTACAAGGCCCTCTTCGACGCCCGGCGAAAGCTCCGCACGAGCCTCGCGAACGCCGGTTACGTCGTGAGTGCCACCCCGGAGCCGCAATGAGCGACGAGACAGCGAACCTCGACGAGCTGCTGCCGGTCTACTCTGAAGATCCGGGTTGCCAGGCGACCCTGGATGTGTTCGAGCTCTACGTCGAGACGGACCTCTCCGGCATTGATCCCGCGACGCGCTTTCCGGGTGCCGCCGCGCATCTACGCAGCTGCCCGGCCTGCCGCCTTGACTACGAGGGCCTGCGGGCGGCGGTCAATGCATTTCCCTCGAACGGCTCCGGCTGACACCGAGGGCCTGCCGCCCGGCGCAGGCGGTTCCGCCGCCCCAAGCCGGTACGACATGCTGCGGCCTCCTGCGCCGGGGCCACGGCGGGCGGCTGCGGATGAACGAGCTCGCTTACGAGGTCGTGCTGAGCGGCGCCGGGCGGGTCCGGCTCGTTGACGGCATCGACGCCGCCGGCCTGCTCAGACGAGAGCCCGTCCCCGAGGACGGCCGCGGTTCCTAATCGGGCTAGAGGCGAGGCCTCGAGGCCGTCGGATGGGGCAAGTGGGTCGGCAAGTCTCTAGCGCCCGACGATGGGAACGTTGCGGAGGCGCGTCGTTCGCATGGTGCTCCAACCCCGTGCAAGGGGGCGTCTCGGCTCCCGCCAGATGACCGACCCTTTGGACGACCGATGAAAATCAAGGTGGGCGGGCGACGGTCCTGTAGGAATTTGCGGCGATTCCGGACGATGTATCTGTCGCGGAGGTGTCGCTATGGGCCTTAGATCGGTCCTGTGAGGCCACTTCGGTCGGCGCTGGTCTCGATCGGGCCGATCTTGGTCGGTATTTGCGCTGGCGGTGTCGCCGCCGGGGGTGGTCGACGTCGGTGAGCGGCGTTAGCTTGTGATCGGGCGCGAGTGACTGACGAAGCGAAGCGCAGACGTCAGGAGCTTGTGGTCTGCCGCGCGGCTTGTCCTCGTTTGAGTGACTTAACTAAGCGCGCTCCAGTGTCACGCTCGCGCCCGTTTCCTTGTTCTTGGTCCCGACGCCTGCCAGTCGCGGGTGGTGCGCTCGTAGGAGGCTTGGGCCTGGGCGGCGAGCTGCTTCTCGGCTTGGCGCATCTTTTGGTGGGTGACCCACACGCCTGAGGGTTTGCCCTTGCGGACGGGGGCGCCGGCGGCGAGCTCGAGCCGCCGCAGCTTCTGGGCGGTCAGCGACGGCTGCTGGTGGGCGTAGTCCTGGCCGCGGGTGAGCATGCACCAGAACAGCACCGCAAGCTTGCGCGCGGCGGCGACGATCGCCTTGCCATGCCCACGGCGTGCCCTGATCCGCAGGTAGAACGCGCGCAGCGGCCCGGGCTGATTGACCGCGCTCCAGGCGGCCTCGACCAGCGCCCAGCGCGCCGACACCGAGCCGCGCTTGGAGATGCCTCCCGAACGGGCGGGCTGCTCGCCGGACTGCCTGACCCGCGGATCGAGACCGAGGTAGGCGACCAGCTTGCTCGAGCTGCGAAAGCGGGCGATGTCGCCGACCGCGGCCAGGAAGCTGGCGGCGCCGATCAGGTTCACGCCCGGGACGGTCATCAGCCGCTTGGCCTCCGGCCAGCTCAGCATCTGCTTGGCGACCAGCCGCTCGACCTGCTCGATCTCGCGGTCCAGGAACGCGATGTGGCGCAGCGCGGCCTGGACCGTCTCTGCCTCCTCGGGCGGCAAGCTCAGCCGGCGCAGCCACCTGCGGCCCTTGACCCCGAACAGATCGGAGCACGGCGGCTTGCCCTTAAGCCGGCGCATCAACACCGCGTGCACCTCGTTCTTGACCCGCGTGCGGGTGCGGACCAGCTGCTCGCGGCGCGCCAGCCGCCGCCTCAGCACGCGGGCGCGCTCGTCGGGCATCCACACCGCCTCAAGCGCGCCCCTCCACAGAAGGCTCGCCAGCGTGCGGGCGTCGAGCCGGTCGGTCTTGGTGCGCGCCTGCGCGATCCCGGTGTCGTCCGGCGAGACCACCACCACCCGCTCGACGTGAGGCTCGAGAATGCGCGCCACCTCCCACGCCCCGCCCGAGACCTCCATCGCCACCCGGTCGCTGGGCGCCAAGCTAGCGGCCAGCACCTCAAGCGCCTCCGGCGCCATCATCACCCGGCCCGCCGAGCGCACCACCCCCTCCTCGCAGATCGCGACCTCGCAGAAATCGCGGCAAGGTCCACCTGTGCAAAGGCTGCACCTCCGGCACGACCAATCACCTCCCTCAGCATTCGACAAAGACGGGAGACACAGCGGGCGAACGACACAGACCGATACGTGCTCACAGCACAATCCGGGCAAGTCGCAGGGGCGGCCACCGAAAAGCACGGGCTCGCAGCCCATCGTCCAAAACGGCCTGCCCACTGCGTTCTCCCAGAAGGCCCCTGTCCCGGATCACCCGACCGTACGCACGGGGCCGGACAGAGCCTCCAGGGCCCGGATTTTCATGCGCCGAAACCCAGAAGCACCACGCGCGCGGCGTCAGCGCGCGCTCTGCATAGGCACGCGCCTCACCGACCGGCTGGGGAGCACGAGGAACCGGGCTTGCGCTTTGCGCGACATCCGATAGGAGCTGGAATCTGCCCACGGCGAGCACACGGTGCTCGCGATCGCGACCTATCGCTCGAAACTAGGAGCGAGCGCCTCCAGCTGGACCTGCCCCGGTGCCTCCTGCCACGGACGAACCGCAGCATTCCCGCTGACGCTTCCGCGGCTTCGGCGACCCGACCCGCCTCCGCATCCTCGAGGCGCTGACCGACGGTGAGCGCTCCGTCGGCTAACTTGTGGAGCTGACCGACGCCCCGCAGCCGAAGGTCTCTTCGCATCTAGCCTGTCTGCGCTGGTGCGGCTTCGTGGAGACGCGCCGCGACTTCCGGACCGTCTACTACCGCATCGCCGACAAACGCGTTCAGAAGATGCTCGAACTCGCGCACGCACGACGCGCGGCTCCCTTGCGGAGGCCCTCGTCGCCGATCTTCAACTGCTGATGGTCGGCCAGGTGTGAATCCTGAACAAGGAGATCATCGAGGAGCGCCACAAGCGCACCCCGAGTACCGCAGGGCCGGCCTCCGGCTCGTAACCGGGACCGCGTCACCGGTATCCGGAGTCGTCGGCGGGCTTGCCAGCTTCCATTACCTCGCGGCGGTACTTGGGAAAGTGCGGTTGAGTGCCGTCGAGATCGGTGACGCCGTAGATCGGTCCCAGGTCCCAGCTCGCAAATGATTGCCCGGTGAAGCGAGCCCTATCGGGGTCGGCGGCGAGCGCGACGGCGCAACGGGCAACGTAGTGCGGTGTCTCGCTGATGCAGAAGTGGGGATCCTTGGCCGTGCCCTCGCGCCAGCTCTCCTCGGTGACGCCGAAGTTGTCGAGCATCGCCTCCGAGCGGATCCACCCTGGGCTCAGCGACACCGCGGTCGCCCGGTCGCCGAGTTCTGCGGCCAGCGCCAACGCGATCCGGTGCGGCGTCACCTTCGCCAGGTCGTAGAAGAAGGTGCCACGGTAATCGGCGTTGAACTCGGCGTCGCCGTCGGTGACCTCGATTACGAGACCGCCCGGGTTTCGGATCAGCAGAGGGATCGCAGCATGGCTCGTGATGATGTGCGTGTCGATCGCAAGTCGCAGGATGCGCAGGCCCGCGTCGAGATCGTGGTCCCACATCTTGTCGTTCCAACCGGTGAGGTGGTCGCCGCCCCAGATGTTGTTGACGAGGATGTCGAGACGGCCGCGCTCGGATTCGATGCGAGAGATCAGGTCTCGCACCTGCGGCGGCTCGAGGTGGTCGCAGACGACCGCGACGCCATCCCCTCCGCTCTCTGCGGCGAGAGCGGCCGTCTCCTCAATCGTCTCCGGCCGATCGATCTCGGATCGGCGGTCTTTGCTGCTACGTCCGGTGGCGTAGACGATCGCCCCGGCGGCAGCCAACTCGATCGCGAAGGCACGACCCGCACCGCGAGTCGCACCGGCGACGAGGGCGGTTCTTCCGGCGAGGGGCTGATGACGATTCATGTGCAGCGCTCCTTCCTGGACGAATAACCGAATAGTCGATTGCGGTGGACGCCGTTCCCGCCCTCGAAGCCGAGTGCGGAAGCCGAATATCCTCGGCCTGCCGGCGACCCGGCAGGCCCAGAGCGACCAGCGCGCCAGCGAACGCGAGCGCCGCGACGACGGCGATGGCGGGGGCGAAGCCTTTGGCCTCGCGTCACGAGCAGGAGTGTGCTCGCCTTCCAGCCGCTGAGCCGGTGGCCCCGCCGGCCGCCGGTCGTGACGTAGTCGCGGATGTGCTCCGCGACCCCGCGGTCGGGGTTGTCGACGATCTCCTCGGACCGATCCATCGTCAACTCCCCTGGACCCGCGAAAAATCCGCGGACCGTGAGCGCCCTCGCCGCACCCGCGATGCAACCCACGCGCGCGCCAGCAGCAGTGTCGCGCTGGCGCCGACCGCCGTTGGGATCAGCTCCTCGACCGGCACGCCTCCGACATGCGCGATCACGGCGCCCCCCCGGTCGCGCCGCGCGCCTGCTCGCGCAGGGCCAGCGCCTCCTCGGATTTCCGCTCCCACGCGCTGTCGTCCGACCCGTACTCGTCGTGCAGCCTCCACCACTGGTACGGCGGGGTCTGCGGGTAGCCCTCCGGCGAGTCCTCCCACTCTTCCTGCCGTCCGAGCGCGGTGAGGTCGAGGTAGCTCCAAGTGCTGCCCATCGCCTCGTCGCCGCGGCTGCTGACGAAGTAGGTGCGGACCACCCGGTCGCCTTCGCGAAGAAAGGCGTTGGTGCCGTGCCACTCGTCGACGCCGAAGTCGGTGTCGAAGTCATCCGTGATCGTGTACCAGGGGATCTGCTCCCAGCCCATCCGCCCCTTCCAGCGCTCGATGTCGGACTGCGGCGCGCGCGACACGAAGGCAAGGGTGGTGTTTCGGGCGTTCAGATGGGCGGGGTGGGCCACCTGGTCCGCGACCAACGAACAGCCGGGGCAGCCACCTTCGGGCCAGTTGATCACCCCGGGCTCGTAGAAGAAGCGGTAGATGATCAGCTGCCGGCGCCCTTCGAAGAGATCGAGCAGGGTCGCCGGCCCGTCCGGGCCCTCGAAGGAATACTCCTTCTCCACGGCCATTCTCGGCATCCGACGACGCTTGGCCGCCAGCGCATCGTTCGCGCGGGTGAGCTTCTTCTCCTCCACCAGCAGCTCCTGGCGGGCGGTCTCCCACTCGTGGGGCGACACGGTCGGGGGTGTGTCCATCGCGGGGTCAGTCATCGCTTTTTTCCTCCTGGTCGTCAGAACTGATTCCGCAGCACCGGTTGCCCGGAGCTGCAGGGTGAAGCGGAGGGAGCAGCTGGATGTCATTAGCGGCTCTTGTCTGAGTGGATCTCGAGTTCATCTGGCTCCTCGCCTTCTGTTCGTTCGGCGGCTGAATCGCCGCTTTGTCAATAGCACTCCGGTAGCGGCCGGAATCCATCGCTCGGCCATCGATTTCCGGTCAACTTCCGCCTCGATCACGATTGCCACTCGATGTGATGCGCGTAGATCGGCTCGAACGTCTTTACGCCCTGGCGGAGGAAGACCGGCAGCATGAGGTCGCGGAAGGCCCGTCCGATTGGTCCCGGCGGAGCCTTGCGGTTGCCGATCCGGCGGGTCTGGTGCGCCACGTACTCAGCGCGTTCCTTGCGGATTCGCTGGTACGCGGCGAAGGCCGCCTCCACCTTGGGAGCGTCGCGAAGGCACTTGGCGAGCACGATCGCGTCCTCCAGCGCGAGCGAGCCGCCCTGTCCGGAGTGTGGGCCGACCGCGTGCGCGGCGTCGCCTGCCAGGCACACGCGGTCCCGGTACCAGCGCTCGAGGATCGGCATCTCGTGGATCGGGAAGCGGGCGATCCGGTCCTCGGTTGCGGCGATGATCGCGCCGATCGGGGCGTGATCCGGGCCGTGGAAGTCGAGCAGGCGACGCTTCCAGTCCGCATCGGAGATCGCGTCGAGCTCGTCCTGGCTCGGCTCGCTGGGCTGGTGGAAGTTCTCGAACCACCAGACCTCGCCGTCGTCTGCCACCTGGTAGCCGAAGAAGCCGTTCTTGCAGAACGTCATGTGCATCGTGCCACCGGTCGACTCGAGTCCGTCCACCTTGGCGTAGGAGCCGTTAGTGATCAGCTCGCTGTACTCGGGCGGCGGCGCGGCGGGCGCGATCGAACGCCGCACCGCCGAGCGGATGCCGTCGCAGCCCACGAGGAAGTCACCCTCGATCTCGCTGCCGTCGGCGAAGCGCGCGACGACGGAGCCGGCGTCCTGCTCAACAGCCACGAGGCGCTTGCCGAACTCGACCGCGACGCCCTGGGCGAGCGCGGCTTCGCGAAGCCCCTTGCCGAGCGGGCCGCGCTTGATCGTGACGATTGGCTGAGGGTTTAGCCCAAGCTGCTTGCCATTGTGGTTGTGGAACGCGATCTTCGGGGTCGCTATGCCGAGCGCCGCGATCTGATCGCGGATTCCGAGTGTGGCCAGCACGTCGCGACCGTTGGGGGCGAGGCCGAGGAACGAGCCGGCTTCATCGCGCCCGCCCTCGCGTCCCTCGAAGATCGCCGGCTCGATCCCGATCCTGCGCAGGAACATCGCCACCACTGAGCCGGCGATGCCGCAGCCGATGATCAGGCCGCGCTTCGGGGCTTCAGAGCTTTCCATCACGGACGGACTATATCATTTGTTTTGTGAAAACAAATATCGACGTTCTGCAAGCTGCCTCAGCGGCCTGCACGCGGTTTGTCGAGGCGACCCGCCGCGGTATGGAGCAGGTCTTCGACCCCACGCGGGTGGGGGTGCTGCGGCTCGCCATCGAACGTGGCCCGATCCGGCCCACCGTGATCGCGAGGGAGCTGGGTGTGAATCCGTCGTCGATAACCCGGCACGTGCAGGCGCTGCACGCGCTCGGTCACGTCACGGTCTCGGCCGATCCCAACGACGGCCGGGCATTCCTGGTCGAAGCGACAAATCGCGGCCGGACAGAGCTGCGTACGTTCGACGCAGTAGGTCTTGAGGTGTTCGCCGCGGTCGTCGAGGAATGGAGCGAGGAGGACCTGCTGGTGCTCACGACCCTGCTTGACCGGATGGTCGAAACCTGGGCGGGCAGGGCCGAGGACAAGCGGCGAGTGGTCCACGAACGCGCCGGTGTGCCGCGGAGCGCCGAGCCGTGGTGGGCTGATTCGTGAGCGGAGCGCTCGCTGACGGGCGAGACGAGCATGCTGCTGCTCGTGGGCGAGACGCGGCAGCGGCATCGGGCACCGCTGGCCTCAAAGTGTCGGAATCCCATGAAACGCGGCGTCTCCACGGCGACGCATATCGCTATCGCTCACGATGAGTCCGAGCGTGTCAACTGCCCGGCCGGGGCTGACTACCGCCGGCCCGCCGATCAGGCCTTGCGCGCGAAAGCGAGAGCGCCCCGCTTGGTGACCGACAGCGGAGCGGGAAGGGTCTCGGCCTTCGACCCCGCCTCCCGTGGATCGACCCCCTTGCCGATCAGATAGTCGCGGACAGCGGCCCGGGTCGGCAGCGCGAGCAGCACCGCGTCCCAGCGCTCGACCTCGACCTCGACGAACTGCTCGGCAAGGAGCTCAGGGGCAAGCTCGGCGTCGAATGTGAGCGGCCCGCGCGGAAATGCGTTCGCGAGCTCGGGCGAGTCGTGGCGGCTCGGCGCCGCGACCGCGACCAGCCCGCCGGACCGCAACGCCCTGCGCGCCTCGCCGAGCGCCAGGGCGGGGTCGGGCAGGTGGTAGAGGACGTAGAGCAGGGCGACCGAGCGGAACGACCCGTCCGGGAACGGAAGCGCGGTTGCGTCCGCCTGGCGGTGCGGCTCGGGCGCCCGTGCGAGCATCTCGGCCGACGCGTCAACCCCCACCCAGCCGCCTGCGGGCAGGTGCCTTGCTAGCTCGCCCTCGCCGCAGCCAACATCGAGGACGGGCGTCAGCTCCTCGTCCACAAATCGCCGTGCGACTTGTTCGTGCACGTCGGGCGCCAGCGCGTGCACTCGATGCACCTCGCGCGCGAGCCGGAAGCGGTCAGGATCGCGATCGTAGTCGGGCGGGATCGCCCTGGGCCGGGACTGGTCGGGCACCGGAGGCATTGTTGCGATCGAAGGTTCCGTGGGCCGCTCCTCCTTTGCGCGACCACCAGGAGCCTGCCCGGGTTCACGCGGGAGGAGGAGACCGGCGATGCGCGCCATGGGCTCTCGCTGCTCGTCCAACTCGCCGGCTCCGGCGGCCTGGAGTTGCCCCGTTCAGACCGCTCCTCGTCGCGCATTGTGCTAGTGAGCCGACGTGGGGGAGCCACGCTCGCTGGTCGTCCGCAGCGACCGTGAACGCGGCGCGCGCCGAGGCCGCTGCAAACCGGCCGCAAACAGCAGTCGTCGTCGCGAGCCGACGCCGCATCGGCGGTGCTGCCGAGGACCTAACTTGCCGCGCCGTAGGATGGTCACCGGGCGAGCACGGCGGCGGCGGTGAAGGCCGGCTTCGACATCGAGGTCGTCAAGAGCCTGGAGCCGGGCAAGCCGCGCGACCCCGGCAAGCATTCGTGCTTCGTCTTTCCGATCGGCGATAAGCACTCCGCGAAGGGCCTTCGACCGCGCCGCCGAGCATGTCGATCTGGACGGGAGGCGGTCGCGGGGCTTCGGTGGTCGAGGCGGGGTCGCTATGTGTGGGCGGTGGGCGCCCGCTTGGCGAGGCTCGTCATGCCGAGCTCGTCGGCGGCGGTGAGGGCCTGGTCGAGCAGCCGGCGGCCCTCGATCGACTGGTGCAGCAGCGCGCCGAGGTCGAGGCGGGCCATCGCGAGGAAGGCGCGCGCGTCCATGCGCTCGCACAGCGCGATGGCGTCGCGCAGCCGTCGTTCGGCCTGGCTGCGGCGTCCGAGAGTCAGCTCGAGCAGGCCGACGCCCCGCCCGATCGGGCCGTACGCCCAGGTCATCACGCCCGCGAGGGGGGTCAGCAGCTCGAGCAGGCGTATCGCGGTCGAGCGATCGTCGAGCCAGGCGGAGATGTCGGCGGCCCAGGTCATGGTCGTCGTCCATGTCGGACCGCGCGGCATCTCGAGCAGGCCCAGCGCCAGCGCGCGCTCGAAGGCCTCGCGGGCTGCCTCGCGGTCGTCCCGCTCGCGTGCCGCGTGCGCTCGCGCGACGAAGAACGTCGGTGGCAGGTTGGTCACGTCCCGTGCCATGGCGCTGCGCGCCGGCTCGTGCTCGCGCAAGCGGCCCTGGATCAGGCGGATGCACGACACCATCCGGACGAACGCGGACTCGGCGAGTGCCGGCGGGGCTCCCGTCTCGCGCGCCGCCTCGCGCATTCGTGCTGCGGCGGACTCCGCGTCGGTCAATCGCCCGCCGAGCAGCGCCCTGGCCGCGTCCATGAAACCGACGGTCCACTGCGACCATATGGTCCGCACCGCCGCGTGCGCGGCGGCCAGCGCGGCGTCGGCTGCCTCGATGTCGCCTAGCTCGACGAGCGCGTGGAAACGCCCCCGCTGCCCGTTGCACTCGGCGTACGGCAGGTCGGCGTCGCGGCCCACCGTCACGAGCTCGTCCGCCACCGCGAGGCGCTCGTTGACGCTCTCGGGGCCGGCCACGATCCACGAGTGCGAGGTGAGCACGGAGGCGAGCGCCGCGGGGTCGCGGACACGACGCGCCATCGTCAGCGCGCGGGCGACCATTGCCCGGCGCTCGCGATCGGGCATGCTGGAGAACGCCTCGTTCGCGAGAGACCCCTCGAGGGATGCCCTGATCGGGCTGTCGCCGGGCGGCAGCAGCGCCAGCGCGCGGCGCAGCAGGGCGACCATCTCGGCGTCCTCCTCGAGGAAGTCGGCGTATTCGAGCCGGATCGTCAGCAGCGCCTCGGCCATGCGCCCGCCGTCGCCGGCGGCGTCGGCGGCGGCCGCGACGTCGCGCAGGACGGCGTGCGCGCGATTGTCGCCGGCGAGCGACAGGGCGCGTCCGCGCGCGAGCTCGAGGTCGAGCCGCTCGTTCTCGGTCGCGCTCGGCAGTCGCCGGTGCGCGCGCACCGCGCGCTCGTACTGCTCGGCGGCGACGTCCCATGCCAGCTGCGCCGCCGCCTCGTCGCCCGCCCGGCGTAAATAATGGAGGGTCTGCGCGGCGTCGACGAGCGTTCCGGCGGCGTCGAAGTGCGCCGCCAGGTCGCCGGTCGGCACCGGGCGCGTGGCGGCGATGCGCTCGAGCGCGCGGGCGATTCGCGCGTGAAGGCGCACGCGCCGTCCGCCCGGCTGCTCGGCGACGATCGTCTCGCGCACGACCGCGTGCGCGAACGTGAACCGATCCGGGGTTCCGGCGGGCCGCACGAGCCGCGCCGATTCGGCGGCCTCCAACGCGTCCAGCGCCTGGTCGAGTTCGACGCCGATCGCGCCGGCAAGGACGTCGGCGTCGAACTCCGCGCCGGCGACGGCCGCGACCGCCAGCGCGTCGGCGGTCCGCTCGGGCAGCCGGGCAAGCCGCCAGCGCACGACGTCGCGCACCCGCGGAGTGAGCGCTGCACCGGGATCGTGACCGTGGTCGAGCGCGCGGACCATCTCGCCGACGAAGAACGGGTTGCCCGCGGTGGCCCGCCGCACGCGGCCGGCCTGTGACGACTCGCGCCCTGCGTCGGCGAGGATCGCCGCGATGTCGCGCTCGCGCAGCGGGCCGAGCTCGAGGCGGGCGACGTCCGGGCGCCGCGCCAGGCCGGTCACGACATCGGCGAGCAGGGGCGAGCGACCGGGCTCGGTGTCGCGATAGGTGGCCACCACGAGCAGCGCGCGCGGCGGCATCGGCGCGCAGCAGGTGGCGCAGCAGCAGCAGCGACAGGTCGTCGGCCCAGTGCAGGTCGTCGAGCACGAGCAACACGGGCGCGGCCTCGCCGGCGGCGTTCAGCAGCGCGGTGGCGGCCTCGAGCGTGCGCAGCCGCTGGATCTCCGGCTCTGCGGGAGCCGGCTCGGCGACGCCGCCGGGCAGGCGGGCCGCGAGCTCGGGCAGCAGCTGAGCCAGGTCGCTTGCGCGTGCGCCCAGCTCGACGCGCAGCTCGTCGACCGGGCAGGCCGCGACGTAGGCGCCAAGCGCCTGGGCGAACGGCTGGGCGGGCGCGGACAGGCCGTCGTCGCAGCGGCCGTACAGCACCACGCCCTCCCGCGCGCGGGCGTGCCCGGCGATCTCGGCCGCCAGCCGCGTCTTGCCGATGCCCGGCTCGCCGCTGACCAAGACGCCGCGGCGGCTCCCCGAGACCGCGTCCGCCCACGCCGCCCGCAGCTCGGCGAGCTCCTCCTCGCGGCCCGCGAACGCGGTGCCGCCTTCGAACACGAGCGATGGGGGGAACGGGACCGTCACGGCGCGCCGAGCGGTCCAGCCGACCGACCACGCGTGCACCGGACGCGCGAGATCGCTCAGCTCCAGCTCGCCGGCGTCCTCGAGCTCCGCCTCGGTTCCCGACCCGGCGAGCAGGCGCACGGCGTCGGCGACGAGGATGCTGCCCGCCGACGCGGCGGCGCACAGCCTCTGCGCCTCGATCACGGGCGTGCCGGAGTAGTCCTCGCCCGCCCAGGCGACGTCGCCCGCGGCGACCCCGACGCGCAGCTCCAGCGCCACCGCGCCGCGACGAGCCTCGCGGTCGATCGCCCGCTGCATCTCCACGCCGCAGGCGATCGCGGCGCCGGCCGAGGCGAACGCGGCCACGGCCCGGTCCCCGACGGCGTTGACCGCGGTCGCGCCGTGCGCCGCCAGCACGTCGCGCAGCCGGCGGTCGTGCGCGGCGCGCACGCCGTCGGCGTCCGCGTCGCCCACGCGCGCCCAGCCCGCGACCTCGGCGACCAGGATCGTGGCCGTCGCGCGGCGACGCTCCAGCTCGCGCGGCTCCCCGCCGGCAGGTGCACGGAGCAACGCGGGATCGTGGGCGAGGATCGCCTGCTGCAGGCGCTCGAGCTCCGGTCCGGGACGCAGACCGAGCTCGCTGTCGAGCGTCCGGACCGCGTCGCGGTAGGCATCCAGCGCCTCGCCTTGACGCCCGGCCCGATACAGCGCGAGCATGAGCTGCCCGCGCAGGCGCTCGCGCAACGGCTCCGCCGCCACGAGCCCTTCCAGCTCGCCCACGAGCTCGGCACCGCGGCCCATCGCGAGATCGGCCTCGACGCGATCCTCGACCGCGGCCGCGCGCAGGTCCTCCAGGCGCGCGACCTCGGGCGGCGCGAACGGCTCGAACGACACGTCGGCCAGCGGCGGCCCGCGCCACTCCGCGAGCGCCGCACGTAACCGCGCCGCCGCGCGCTCGTGGTGGCCGGCCGCCAGCGCGCGCCGCCCGTCCGCGCACAGCCGCTCGAACCGGCTGAGGTCGAGCTCGTCCGGCTCGACGCGCAACCTGTAGCCGGCCGCGCTGCTGACCAACCGCGCCGCCTCGCCGCCGAGCGCGCGTCGCAGCCGCGAGACCACCGCCTGCACCGTCTTGACCGCGCCGTCCGGCGGCCGCTCGCCCCACAGGTCCGCGATCACGCGTTCACGCGAGACCGGCTCCCCCGCGCGCAGCAGCAGCACCGCGAGCAGCGCCCGCTGCCGCGCGCCCGCGACCGCGAGCGGCCGACCCTCGGCGCGCGCCTCGACCGGTCCCAGGACCCTGAAATCCACCGCCCAAGCTTCCCGCCGTCAGACGTGCGCTGCAACTGCCGTCACCGCGCCGCAAATGCGCCGCAACCGCCCGGGCGCATGATCCGCGCAGCCAACACGGCGACAGGGCTCACGACGAAGGAGATCTCCATGACCACGCTCACCAGGACATATGCCACCGAGGTCGCGGCGCGCCGCGCGGTTGAGGCACTGCGCGCCACGGGCCTGGCCGGAACGCGACATCCGTCTGCTGGTGGGCAGCGCACCACGCGACATCCGCCGGGAACCGGTCGGTGGGTTCGCCGGGCCGGTCGCGCCCGATGCCCCGATCGGCACCTACGGCGGCCGAGTGGTCCAGCGTCGCCGGGGCGCCGGCAGCTTCGCCGGCGATCCCGACCACCAGCGACAAGGCTCGTTCGCGGACACCGACCGCGTCGTCATCGTCACCTACAAGGGCGACGCCGAACGCGCGCGGATCACCGGCCTTCGCGGAGCCCGGCGGCTCCTGCGCCGGGCCGCACTCGACGACGACGCCGTCGACCGCGCGGTGGGCGAGCTGCACCAAGGACACGCGATCCTCCTCGTCGAGCTCCGCGAGATCGCCGCAAGCGAAGCGGACGCGCGGCTCGAGAAACTCGCGCGCGCCGCCTGAGCGCGTGCGGCGCCCCGCGCGCAGCCCTCGATCTGCGCGCCTGGGCGTCCGGCGGCGCGCCGCTGCTCCGACTCCTGCGCGAGGCCGAGCAGCACGACGTGGCGCATGCTTCCCCGCGCGAGCAGGAGTCCGCGCCGAGACGGACCTCGCTGCTGCTGCGGACGAGGAGCGAGAGTCAATGCGGAGGCACCAGCTCTCCCGCATTGCGCGATTTCCGACAGGATTCTTCGGCATCCACCGCAAGCTACGACCCGCGACGGACCCCGGCGCTCCTGGTTGGCGCGACCACCGAGACTCATAGAGCCGGCCTGGTCGAGCTTGGTCGCGATACTTCCGGTGCGCGGACTACGCGTCGCTGGTGGTGCGGTCGGACCAGACCGCGAGCTCGTTGCCGGCCGGATCCGCGAAGTGGAACCGCCGTCCGCCAGGAAACGCGTATATCGGCGCCAGATTGTTCCGCCGGCCGCAGTGACGGCCTCGACGCTGCGCTCGAGGTATTCGGAGTAGAGGATCACCAGCGGGCCACCGGTGCGGGCCTCGGGCTCGCGTCGCAATCCGCCTACTTCCTTGCCGTCGCCTTGGATGCCGGCGTAGTCGGGACCGTAGTCGACCAACGACCACCCGAACGCGGATGTGTAGAAGGCCTTGGCGGCGTCGAGGTCAGTCACGGCGATCTCGATGTAGTCGATCGCGTGGTGGTC